>NZ_JAAZWC010000029.1 GCF_013185195.1 Saccharibacillus qingshengii | reverse complement strand
CTCATTTGGACGAAGCAATCTCTCGATCTTCGCTTTTTAAAGAAAGCACCATGTGCTCGTTAAAACGTGGCGATTCTTGATTGCTCAAGAACCTTTATTCTCACGATGATCTGCATCATCGCGACTCACTTACTGTTCAGTTTTCAAGGAACAAACTCGTTTATTTGGTTTCTTTCGTTCGGCGCTGTGTTTCTCAGCGGCGACTTTTATATCCTATCACAGCGGCAAGTAGTTCGTCAAGCACTTTTTTTGAATTCTTTTTCAGTGCTTATTTGCCGGTTGGCTGTGATGATCTTCTCTCGAAGAGCCGTTTAATAATTTATCACACAGCAACATAGCAAGTCAATACCTTTTCAAAAATGATTTCCGGGTTTTGAATACGCCATAGTCCCTTATACAGCAAAAGCGGTTCGGAACGTTCCGACCGCTTTCCGTTTCTTTAATAAGTGCTTGCAGAAAGGTTATCTTTCTCCGCCGTGTCTTTTATCTCGTGCATATTTGGAAAGCTCTTTGGCAGGGGCTACTCTCGCGTACATCCGAAAAATCGTCTGGTATCGTTTTGAGATCGCCTGACGCATATTTTTATCCAAACGCTTGTCGCCAAGATCGAATAACATCTCGTCCAGCTCCTTGCGCAGTACATAAGCGTATTCTTTGCATTCCATTTCATTGAACATCATGCCAAGCATTTAAGTCCCTCCTTCCGCTTCCGGTCTTTCTCAAAATTGAATTGCTATTTCAACTTTGATTTAACCCAAAACGGAGCAGGGATAACTCTTCGCCCGTTAAAACTTTACAAAACTAGCGAAGGAGGTGATAGGTAAGCGTACTTTCGATAATCGCAGCTGCGAATAAGAGGATAACGATCCAAATAGCGGCGTTCAGCATTTGTCTCATTCCGTGCTCCCAGCGTGCTCCCAGTCGTTCTCTTTTGTCCGCTCCGAGGCTGAACAAGCTTCCCAGTACCAACCCGCCGAATTTGAGTCCGTACGCGCAGGCAATCACGATGGCCGGAAGTTCGATGATCCCGTGAGGAAGCAGTCCCAGGAAGATCAATTCCATCACGTTTTGTCCCTGCTCGTTCGCGAGTCCTACGACAAAACCCAACACCATTCCGTTAAGAAGAAGGAATACAAGCGGGACCAGTCCGAAAAAAGCACCCAGGAGTATGACAAGCAGAGACTTGATCGCATTGTTCAGAAATATAAAAGTAAAGAAGCTCAGCTCTACATGCTCCGAATCTTCGAGAGTTCCTACGACTCCTTTCAGGCCTTCCAACTGGGACATCAGCAGACGCTGCAGTCCGTCCGCATTGAGCGTGCCCAAAGCGATCGCCACAATAAACAAAGCGGACGCTACCAGCATATACCCTTTGTTCTCTGCCAGACCTTTGATAAAACGCCTGAACGACAGAATCTTCATCCGTTCCCTCCTCCTGTGAGGCGACTACCCCTTGCTGCGCGCAGCTGACTTACTGCGACTTGCCGCTTTTTCGGATAACCGCCTGCGCCACTTCGTCGTACATGCCCCCGGCTATCGTTTCTTTTTTATAAACCGAAGGAGAGAAGTCGGGTTCCGAGACATGGTTGTCCGGTACGCCGAGCGGAATCTGGGCCAGCAGTTCGGTATGCAGAGTCTCCGCAAGACGCCCCCCGCCCCCGCGGCCGAATACATAGTCCCGTTCTCCGTTTTTCTCGTAATACGCCATATTTTCCACAACGCCCAAAATCTCATGTCCGGTCTGAAGCGCCATAGCGCCCGCTCTCGCCGCGACAAAGGCCGCTGTACCGTGAGGGGTCGTCACGATGATCTGTTTGCTCTGAGGCAGCATCTGATGGACGTCCAGCGCGATATCCCCCGTACCGGGAGGAAGATCCAGCAGCATGTAATCGATCTCTCCCCACTCGGTTTCTTCAAAGAATTGTCTCAGCATCCGTCCCAGGAGAGGGCCTCGCCATACAACCGGATTGTTTTCGCGGATAAAGAAGCCCATCGAGATCACTTTGACTCCAAAACGTTCGACCGGCCGCAGCAGTCCGTCCACGACTTCCGGCCCTTCTTCGATGCCCATCATATCCGGAACACTGAAGCCGTAAATGTCCGCATCGATCAAACCGACCTTTTTGCCTGCACGCGCGAGCGCCACAGCCAGATTGACGGCGACCGTCGACTTGCCTACTCCACCTTTGCCGCTGGCGATAGAGATGAATACGGTCGGAGAGTCGGGGCTCAGAATCGGCAGATTTTCCAATCCCGCCGCATGGCCTTTGACCAGTACCGGATCGTCGTCTTCTTCCTGCTCGTCCCGATCGATCCGGCTGTCTTCGATGATGGCACGGCTGCGCTCTTTCTCCAACTCCGTCGCTTCCTTGAAGCGGATATGGACTTCTTCCACTTCGAGCGACTGCAGCACGGAACGAATCTGCCTTTCGATCCCCTGACGGTTCTCTTCTTCGCTATCCAGGCATACCACGCTCAGCGATACCCGCCCTTCCCGAATCACGACGTCGCGAATCAATCGCAGGTCGGATAATCGTACACGGTAAACCGGATCCATGACCGCTTCAAGCGCTTCCACAACTTCTTCTCTTGTTACCATCCTGTTCATCCTCTCTTTTACCCGTAAAGGAAATCTGTTCTTATTATACATGAAACGAAAACACCGGACCGCTTCCCCGCAAGGAAAACGATCCGGTGTTCAAAATGGGTGCTGCCTACTTCACTGCCCGTTCCCGCATGCCTTCAATCAGCACCTCCGCCACTTCGGGACGGGTGAACTCCGGCGGCGGGCATTCCCCGTTACGCAGCAGGGCGCGCACTTTGGTCCCCGACAGGGTCAGATGCTTTTCCTTCCCATGCGGGCAGGTCTTGCTTGTCGCCATATTCCCGCAGTGCGTGCAGAAGAAGCTGTGTTCGAAAAAGAGCGGCGTGATCTCCAGTTCCTCGGGTTCGAAGTTCGAGAAGATCTCCTGTGCCTCATAGGTGCCGTAGTAATCGCCGACTCCCGCATGGTCGCGTCCGACGATAAAGTGGGTGCAGCCATAGTTTTTACGGACAATCGCATGGAAAATGGCTTCCCGGGGTCCCGCATATCGCATGGCCGCGGGGAAGACGCCCAGAAACGTCCGCGCAGACGGATAATAGTTCTCCAGCAGAACCAGATAACTGCGCATCCGGATATCGGCGGGCACGTCGTCCGATTTGGTCTCGCCCACGAGCGGATTCAGGAACAGCGCATCTACCGTCTCAAGCGCCGACTTCTGGATATACTCGTGCGCGCGGTGTACCGGATTGCGGGTCTGGAAGCCTACAACCGACTTCCAGCCTTTTTCCGCAAACAGACGCCGCGTCTCCGAAGGGTCAAAGTAAAACTCGTTAAACCGTTCCGGCTGCGGACGATTGAGCACACGTACCGATCCGCCGATCCGCTCTACCGGACGCTCAAAAAGCTTTTTCACGCCAGGATGCTCGGGATCGTCCGTCTTGAACACATTGACCGCTTCCTGCTTGCGATCGATCGTGTAGACGCTCTCCACGTCCAGGATGGCGTACACGATACCGTCATTCTCCCCAATCAGTGCCACACGTTCTCCCTGAAGCGCGGCGTCCGCCCCTTCGAGCGGCAGCGTGATCGGAATACTCCATACCGTGCCATCCGCCAATCTCATCCGCTGGACCACACTTTGGTAATCTTCTTCATTCAGGAATCCGGTCAATGGGGAGAATGCGCCTACCGCGATCAGATCGAGGTCGGACAGCACCCATGTGTTGATCGGGATTTGACGCAGGCTTTTCGCTTCTTCCAAAAGAGTATCGCGTTCCGCACCTTCGGCGAGACGGTTGATCAACGTGCCGCCGTGCGGCTTGATGGCAGTCATAATGGGGAGTCGCTCCTTTATCGGATGGTAGAGTACGGAATTCGGTCTTATGCCTTACTTATGCAGTCCGCATTCCGTCTTGTCATTGCCGGCCCAACGTCCCGCGCGCGGATCTTCGCCAGGCATAACCTGGCGGGTGCACTGCTCGCAGCCGATGCTCGGGAAATTGCGGTCGTGCAGCGGGTTATAGATCACATCGTTGTCACGGATATATTTCCAGACGTCTTCACTGGTCCAGTCCGCAAGCGGATTGAATTTCATCAGACCAAACTTGTAGTCGTACTCGACCTTTTTGGAGTTGGCACGGGTTGGAGCCTGATCGCGGCGGATTCCGGTAATCCAAGCCTCGTAGCGTGACAGATTGCGGGTCAGCGGTTCCACCTTGCGGATATTGCAGCAGAGGTTCGGATCGGACGTCCACAGCTCGGGAGCATGCTTCACAGCTTGTTCCCCAGGCGTCAGCAGCGGAGAGACCCGGACAAACTCCAGACCGTAGCGGTCTGCCATGCGGTCTCTCGTCTCGTAGGTTTCTTGGAAATGAAAGTCCGTATCGAGATAGAAAATATCCGTAGAAGGACTGACATGCTGCAGCATATCGACAATTACTACATCTTCCGCCCCAAAGCTGCAGGCAAACGTCAAACTTGTATACTGCTGCGCGGCGAAACGGATTACTTCTTCCGCGCTCAGCTGTTCCAGCTCTTCGGCTTTTACACGTGCGAATTCTTCTTTTTCCAATAAGTTCATCTTAAAAACCCTCCATCTCTGAATGGCAAATTGAATAAGGATTGAAGCGCCCGTGCGGCAGCAGATAAGAAGAAGGAAGCCGGACAGGACGTACATCTACGGGCAAATCAGTACGTTAACGGGTAAAACCAACTATTCTAATCTGAATTATTTATAAGTATAAAACTTTACGCGGCAACAATCAATTCTTTATTTCAAAATGACAAAAACTTTTGGGCCCCTATCAAATAAATGCAGCCATAGTACAATGAACACAGAGAAATCAGAGAGATGGAACTCATGTCAATTCTTACTAAAAAACTTGCCTTCAAGTTGGCGTTGGTCATTCTTCTTGTACTGGCGGTGCTGTTCTCGGTATTCGTCTACATGCAAAATGAAAACGTCAAAAAAGCGAGCGAGTACACGATCAGCAGCTTTAACCTGAAAATGGCCGAAGCGTTTGTTACCCAGTTTGACGTAAAGGAATACGAAGACTATTTATCCGACACCCAGGAGAACGAACAGTATTGGCAGCTGCGTGAAAAACTGGACCGGTATCGAACGGAAATCGGAGCTATGTATGTGTATACGGTCCGTATCGATTCCAGCAAACAGCCTATTCTGATTATCGACGGACAGCCTGCGGATTCGCAGACCGCTTCGCCGATCGGGGAAGTCACGGATATTCCCGATGAAGCGATCGAAGAGCTGCTCAAAGGCAATGCGGCCAAAACCGGCATACTCGTTCATCCCGACTACGGGAGCTACATCTCTTCCTATGTCCCTCTGCGCAATGCCGGCGGCACCGTGATCGGTATTTTGGGAATCGACACCGACGTGGCCGTAGCCAATCAAATCTCCAAGCAGTTTATCGACAGCAGCTTTTTGTTCTATCTGCTGATGGGGGCTCTAACGTTGATTGTTTTTGCTGTCATTGCTTGGTTCCTTTACCGGGCGCTGCGGCCTTTGAGCTTCATCGTGCAGGGAGCGCAGGCGATAGCCGCCGGAGAAATCGGACGAGCCAATCAGGTATTAAGCGCTGTAGGCAAACCTTCCAAAGACGAAATCGGTCAAACCTATGAAGCCATGGTCAAAATGAGTGCTCGGCTCGGAGTAACCCTTGGCTATGTGATGCGCGATATGCAGCATACGACACAGACCCTGGTTCAATCTTCGCAGCGTTTTACTTCGGAGGCGAATCTGCTGCTGCATATGAACCATCAGCTGAATGAATCCGCCGGCACTTTGGCTCTGGAAGCCCGAAGTCAATACGCAGGTGCCGAAGAGTCTGCTCGCTCAATGCAGGAAATTACTTCCGCTATCGAACGCGTTACGCATTCCTCAGCCAACGTGTCCTCCGTTTCTACGGAAGTGCTGGAAGCTGCTGTGCAGGGCAAAACTTCGATGGACAGCCTGCAGCGGCAAATTACAGAAATGTCGAAGCTCGTCGCACATACGACAGCTTCCGTCGAAACGCTTCATGATTACATGAAAGAGATCGAACCTGTACTGCAGGCTATCACAAGCATCGCCGACCAAACTAACCTCCTGGCCCTGAATGCTTCGATCGAAGCCGCCAGAGCCGGAGAAGAAGGCGCCGGGTTCGCCATAGTGGCCGGAGAGATTCGCAAGCTTGCCGGGTTGTCTTCGACCTCCGCTTCCCATGTTGCCGGGCTGCTGACCAAGATCGGTCGGGAAACTTCGACGATCGGAGAACGGATGAATGAAGAAAGTGCCGAGATAAGAAAAAGCAGCGAGCTTTCGACTCGAGTCGGCCAGTTGTTCGAACATAACGTTGTCCGGTTTAACGAAATCGCTCTTCACATGGAGGAACTTTCGGCTTCTGCCGAAGAAATTCTTGCCGGTTCCGAAGAAGTCTCTTCTTCCATTCAGGAGATTTCCCGAACTTCCAAAGCGGCTTCCGATTACAGCGACTCTCTGCAGCAGTTGGCGGTCCAGCAGTTGGAAGCTTCCAAAGCAATCTCGGACACTACCAAACATCTCGAACAAAGCAGCTCCAGTCTTGAAAAAACGATTGCCAAATTCGAATTGTAAGTCCCAGGAAAACAAAAAAAACAGCCTGCCTCCGATATCGGAAGCAGGCTGTTTGGGTAATAAGAGAAATCTCTTAACGTTTCGAGAACTGTGGAGCGCGACGTGCGGCTTTGAGGCCGTACTTTTTGCGTTCCTTCATACGTGGGTCACGAGTCAGGAAGCCCGCTTTTTTCAGCGAACCGCGCAGCTCAGGATCTGCTTTGAGCAGAGCGCGCGAGATACCGTGACGGATTGCGCCGGCTTGGCCCGAAGTGCCGCCGCCGTGTGCGAGTACGATTACATCGTACTTGCCAATCGTTTCAGTCAGGTTCAGCGGTTGGTTGACGATCAGTTTGAGCGTCTCCAGACCGAAGTATTCGTCGATTTCACGTTTGTTGATGACGATGCGTCCTTCACCCGGTACGAGACGAACACGTGCTACCGAATGTTTACGACGACCAGTCCCATAGTATTGTACAGTTGCCATGAAAGGGTCCTCCTTTTATTTAGCCGCGAAGTTCGTAAACTTCCGGTTTTTGGGCTGCATGTGGATGCTCTGCTCCGGCATACGCTTTGAGTCTGAGTTTCATTCTGTCGCCCATACGAGTCTTAGGAAGCATGCCGGCTACGGCGAGTTCCAGGATCCGTTCAGGTTTGTTTTTGATCATTTCGCCCGCGCTTGTTACTTTCAGACCGCCCGGGTGCATCGAGTGACGATAGTACTTCTTGTCCTGCAGTTTGTTGCCTGTCAGGTGAATCTTCTCTACGTTGATTACAACAACGAAATCGCCGCCGTCAACGTGTGGAGTGAATTGGACTTTGTGCTTGCCGCGGATGAGGGCAGCTGCTTCGCTAGCCAGACGGCCCAGCGTTTTGCCTTCGGCGTCGATGATATGCCAGTTGCGCTCAACTTCGCTCGGCTTAGCCATGTAGGTAGTACGCATGAATAAGTTCCTCCTTCTAATCTTTGCAATAAATTCATTTTCGGTGTCAAAACGTTCCATGCCGCCGGGCTAAGATCCGGGGCTGCCGGAACGATGTATATTTGCGATCATGGATAGTAAAAGTTAAAATCGGTTGATTCTACGCGTTTTTCTTGATTGGGGGCCGTGGGAAGCCTTCAAGAAAACACAACTTTTATTCTACATGATCCTTACTCAAACTGCAATAGATTTTGAAACGATTCTCAAAAGAACTTTCGGTTACTCGGGCAGCAGATCGCCATAATCGACATTCCACAGCGCGAGGCCTTTCCCCACCGCGGTCGGTCCTGCCGCTGCACGGTCGCAAGCCAGCAAAATGTTCTTCATCTCATCGGGTTTACGCTTGCCTTCTCCCACTTGAAGCAGCGTTCCCGTAATAATGCGGACCATATGCTGCAAAAACCCGGTACCGGTCAGGAAAATGTGAATGAAGCCCTGATCGACCGTTCCCGGCCGGCAGGTACTGGCATCCACCTCGATATGCGCTTCGAGCAGCGTCCGTACGTGATCCGCTTTCTGGGATTGCGTGGAGGCGAACGACGTGAAGTCGTACGTGCCTACCAGATGCTGCAGCGCTTCTTCCATCGCCCCGATATCGAGCCGGGGAGCCGGATGATGAAACTGCATATGCCGCTGGAATACGTCCGGATGGCGGTTGGCGTTAATCGTATAGCGATACGTTTTGCGCTTGGCCGCATGACGGGAATTGAATTCCGGCGAAACTTCCCAGGAGCGGGTCACGACGATATCCTGCGGCAGTCGGGCATTAAGCGCGAGCGGCCAGCGATCCGCGGGGATCTGCGAAGTCGTATGAAAGTTGAATACTTGGGCATAGGCATGCACACCGGCGTCCGTACGGCCCGAAGCAATGATCTTGGGCTTGTCACCCGTCAGAGACAAGATAGATGCTTCCAGCTCGTCCTGAACGGTGCTGCCGATCGGCTGCGTCTGAAATCCATTGTAATTCGTGCCGTCGTAGGCGACGGTCATGCACAAATTGCGCAAGGAATCGCCTCCATATCTCTTCGAAGTTCAAAAAAAAAGAAACGGCTCTGCCGCCTTGGACAGGCGGCATACGTTTCTCGGAATCCCGCAGGCAGGGTTACCCCTGCCATAAACGGTTTAACCGGCGGCTAACTAGGCGCGGTCAACCAGTTCCAGGTAAACCATAGGCGCTGCGTCTCCGCGGCGTGGTCCCAGTTTAAGGATACGTGTGTATCCGCCCGGACGGTCCGCGTAGCGCGGTGCCAGATCTGCGAACAGTTTTTGGATTGCATCCTGTTCACCGTCGATCGTTTCGCGACGAACATATGCAGCCACTTGACGGCGTGCATGCAGGTCTCCGCGTTTGGAAAGGGTGATCAGTTTCTCGGCAACGGAGCGAGCTTCTTTTGCTTTCGCTTCCGTTGTTTCGATGCGCTCGTACAGGAACAGGTCGGTTACCAGGTCGCGAAGCAGTGCTTTACGAGCGCTGGAGTTACGTCCCAACTTTTGGTATGCCATTGTTTTCCCTCCTTCTACATCATGCTCTTCGTTCTTAGTCTTCTTGACGAAGACCGAGGCCCAGCTCTTCGAGCTTCTCTTGAACTTCTTCCAAAGACTTGCGGCCCAGGTTGCGGACTTTCATCATGTCTTCTTCCGATTTCGTAGTCAGCTCTTGTACCGTATTGATACCGGCACGTTTCAGACAGTTGTAAGAGCGTACGGAAAGATCGAGTTCTTCGATCGTCATTTCCAATACTTTCTCTTTCTTGTCTTCTTCTTTTTCGACCATAATCTCCGCGTCGCGGGCTTCGTCGGTCAGACCTACGAAGAGCAGCACGTGCTCGGTCAAAATTTTGGCGCCAAGGCTTACTGCTTCTTCTGGACGAATGCTGCCATCGGTCCAGACTTCCAAAGTGAGCTTGTCGTAGTTTGTGACTTGTCCGACCCGCGTATTTTCAACCGCGTAGTTCACGCGGGAAATCGGGGTGTAGATCGAATCGATCGGAATAACACCAATCGGCTGATCGTCACGTTTGTTTTTGACGGATTGAACATATCCGCGGCCACGGCCTGCGAAGATGCGCACATGCAATCTCGATCCCGGTGCCAGAGTGGCGATATGAAGATCCGGATTCAGGATCTCCACATCACTATCGGCGCGGATGTCTCCAGCCGTTACCAGGCCTTCGCCTTCCGCGTCGATTTCCAGTACCTTTTCTTCATCGGAATGAATCTTCAGCGACAAAGCTTTCAGATTCAGAATGATTTCCGTTACGTCTTCCGTAACGCCGGGGATCGTCGAGAACTCGTGCAAAACGCCGTCGATTTGAACCGAATTGACCGCTGCGCCGGGAAGCGACGACAGCAGGATGCGACGAAGCGAGTTTCCAAGCGTCGTACCGTATCCACGTTCCAGAGGCTCAACGACAAACTTACCGTACGTGCCTCCGTCGTTGATCTCGACGGTCTCGATTTTCGGCTTTTCGATTTCTATCACTACAATACCCCTCCTTCAAAACGTCGCTTCCGTGAAACAAAGCATACTGAATGCACAATGCTTATGATTACTATACGCGGCGACGCTTAGGAGGACGGCATCCGTTGTGAGGAACCGGTGTTACGTCCTTGATCAGGTTGATTTCCAGACCCGTAGCTTGCAGGGAGCGGATAGCCGCTTCCCGGCCTGCGCCAGGACCTTTAACCATAACTTCAACGGTTTTCAGGCCGTGCTCCATTGCAGCTTTAGCAGCTGATTCGGCAGCAAGCTGAGCGGCGAATGGAGTCGATTTACGGGAACCTCTGAAACCGAGACCGCCCGAGCTTGCCCAGGAGATCGCGTTTCCGTGCGGATCCGTAATCGTGACGATCGTATTGTTAAACGTGGAACGAATGTGTGCCACGCCGGATTCGATATTTTTACGGTCGCGACGTTTCGTACGTACGACTTTTTTCGGTTTAGCCATTGTCAGTTATCCCCCTTTCTTACTTCTTCTTGTTCGCTACAGTACGACGAGGACCTTTACGAGTACGAGCATTCGTCTTCGTACGTTGTCCACGAACGGGCAACCCACGACGATGACGGATACCGCGGTAAGAACCGATCTCGATCAAACGTTTGATGTTCAGAGAAACTTCACGGCGAAGATCGCCCTCTACTTTTACATCAGCGTCAATCGCTTCACGCAGCTTGCCTACCTCATCCTCAGTCAGATCGCGAACACGAGTCTCGGAGCTGATTCCTGTTTGGCTCAGGAGTTTTTGGGAAGTCGTTCTACCGATTCCGAAGATATAAGTCAAGGCGATCTCAACGCGTTTGTCACGTGGTAAATCCACACCAGAAATACGAGCCATTACGCTACACCCCCTTCTAATTTATCCTTGTTTTTGTTTGTGTTTCGGATTTTCGCAGATTACCATGACAGTTCCTTTGCGACGAATGACTTTGCATTTTTCGCACATTGGTTTGACCGACGGTCTAACCTTCATGATTATTACCTCCTCAAAAGCATTCGGTTTGATCGTGCCGGAACGTGCCGGCCAGACCGGAAGCGTTCCCTGCACCAGAACGTTGTATATCCAAAAAGCGACGTATCCTTATTTGCGGTAAGTGATACGGCCGCGAGTCAGATCGTAAGGCGATAACTGTACGACCACTTTATCTCCCGTCAGAATACGGATAAAGTGCATGCGCAGCTTACCGGAAACGTGAGCGAGAATTTGATGACCGTTCTCGAGTTCCACCTTGAACATCGCATTCGGCAGTGGTTCGATAACCACGCCTTCGATTTCAATGACATCTTCCTTGGCCATAATCATTCTCCTTTCTGCTTAACATTGTGTGCGTCGGATTCCAGAAATACGTTCACTGCATGACGCAGCTTCGCATTCGTAACCCTGCCGCTCTCCTGCAAACTGTTTACGACTTCGCTGCTGATCGTGGCCTGGGGCTCGAGATGAAGCCGGTTTTTTTTCTTCGGGCGGTCAAACTTGCGTTTGTGTCCGTCCGCAATCCAAATCCCTTGTTCTTCGTCCAGCCTTACAACCACCGCCGCCTGCCCCGCATCGCGGCCTTTCCGGATCTTCACGAGTTGACCGATCTGCAGGGGATGTTCCTTTTTCAAGTTTATCACCTACGCGCTCAATTTTGTGAAAATTTCCAATCCGTTTGAGGTGACCGCCACCGTATGCTCGAAATGAGCACACAGCGAGCCGTCGACCGTCACGACTGTCCATTGATCCTCGAGCGTCCGAACTTGTCTTCCGCCGAGGTTGACCATCGGTTCGATAGCCAGCACCATACCGGGTTTCAGTTGGGGACCGCGACCTTCGATACCGTAGTTCGGTATATTCGGTTCTTCATGCAGGTTCCGGCCGATGCCGTGACCCGAGAATTCCCGAACAACCGACATTCCGGATGCTTCGATGTATCGCTGAATCGCATGCGAAATGGTAAACAGACGCACATCCGGCTTAATAAGTGCCAGTCCTGCGTACAGGGAGCCTTCCGTAACGTCCAGCAGCCGCTGGGCTTGATCGGAAATTCGCCCTACCGGGTAGGTCCAGGCGGAATCGCCGTGATAACCGCGGTACTGCGCGCCGATATCGAGAGTGACGATATCGCCTTCCCGAAGCTTGCGCTCGCTGGGGAATCCGTGAACCAGCTGGTCGTTGACCGACGCACATATGCTGGCCGGAAAACCATTATAGCCTTTGAAAGACGGCACCGCATCCTGGCTGCGGATGGTTGCGTCGGCCAGCGCATCAAGTTCGGACGTCGTAACGCCCGGCTTGATCGCTTTTGCCAACACACGGTGAGTCTCAGCCACAATCCGTCCCGCTTCTCTCATAAAGCCGAGCTCCGTTTCGGACTTGCAAATGATCATTACAGTTAACCTCGCAGTACGGATAGGATACCTTCCGATACCGTACCGATCTCCTGGTCTCCGTCGATCTGCCGCAGCAAGCCTTTGTTTGCATAGTAATCGATCAGAGGCGCCGTTTTGCTTGCATATTCCTCAAGCCGCGTGCGTACGCTCTCTTCATTGTCATCCGGACGCTGGTAAAGTTCACCGCCGTCTTTGTCACACACGCCTTCCTGCTTTGGCGGGTTGAAGATCACATGATAAGTCGTCCCGCAAGTTCTGCAGATCCGACGACCCGTAATCCGGACAAGAAGCTTCTCCGGATCGACATTCAGGTTGATAACATGATCAAGCTTACGGCCAGACTCGAGCAAAAGTGTATCCAAAGCTTCGGCCTGCAGCAGAGTTCTCGGAAATCCGTCGAGCAAGAAACCTTTTTCGCAATCCGGCTGGCTTAGCCGTTCGCGGACGATACCGTTCGTTACGTCATCCGGTACGAGCAGTCCCTGGTCGATGTATTCTTTGGCTTTGACACCAATCGGAGTTCCTTCTTTGATCGCCAGACGAAATGCATCGCCTGTTGAAATGTGTGGAAGCCCAAATGCATCGACAATGACCTGCGCCTGTGTTCCTTTACCTGCCCCGGGAGGCCCCATGAATAGAATGTTCACGTCATGTCCACTCCTTACGTCTTACCCATGCCTAACCGCACAAAAGGCGCCGGGCGAGCGCATGGAGTCGGACCCGTCCGGAACCTGAGCTATTTATTGATAAAACCTTTATAATGCCGTTTAATCAGCTGACTTTCAATCGTCTTCATCGTATCCAGCGCAACCCCGACGACGATCAGCAGCGAAGTGCCGCCGATTTGAACCGATTGGGGAAGACCAGAGAGCGAACCGAACGCGATCGGCAGCAAAGAAATGACTGTGAGGAATACTGCGCCGGTAACGGTGAGACGCGACATCACGCGAGTGATGTACTTCTCGGTCGCTTTACCCGGACGAACTCCAGGGATATATCCGCCGTTTTTCTTCATGTTCTCCGCCATCTGCTGCGGATTGATCTGCACGAAGGTGTAGAAGAACGTGAAGCCGATGATCATGACCGCATAGAGGACCATGCCAAGCGGCTGACTGTAATTCAGGTTGGCTTGCACCCACTCTGCCCAGGCATAGCCTGCCCAGAAGTTTGCAAGGATAACCGGGAACTGCAGCAGGGATACGGCGAAGATGACCGGAATGACACCCGCAGCGTTAACTTTCAACGGAATGTGAGTGTTTTGACCGCCATACATTTTATTGCCGACTACCCGCTTCGCATATTGGACCGGAACTTTCCGGATCCCCTGCTGAATAAAGATAACACCGACAATGATCAGGATCAAGACGAGAGCGATAATCACGGTTTTCATTACGTTAAGGAACGTTTGACCGTCCACGATGAAATCGGATTGAGCTGTTGTCGAGATGTAACCTGGAATGTTTGCGACGATCCCGGCAAAAATGAGAATCGAAATCCCGTTGCCGATGCCCTTTTCTGTGATCTGTTCACCCATCCACATCAGGAGGGATGTACCCGCAGTCAGGACAACCGCAATCAGAATATAATCGACGGTCGTAGCATTCGGAATCATTTCCGCATTATAAATACGGTTGAAGCCGATTGCTGTGGCGAACGCCTGAACCAAACCCAGAACTATGGTGCCGTATCGAGTGATCTGCGCCAGCTTTTTCTTCCCGTGTTCACCTTGTTTGGACCACTCGGTGAATTTCGGAATGACATCCATCGACAGCAGCTGTACGATGATCGATGCCGTAACGTACGGGTAGATGCTGAGCGCAAAGATCGAGAACTGCATGAGCGCCCCTCCGGAGAAGGTGTTAAGCAGTCCCATCAACTGGCTGCCGGCTTCGTTAGCCGACTGAAGCACGTCCGTGTTTACTCCCGGAACCGGGATGAACGTACCGATACGGTAGATCACCAGAACCATCAGCGTAAACAGGATCCGTTTACGGAGGTCGTCGACCCGCCATATATTCTTCAGGGTGTTGAACATTAGATCACCTCGGTTTTACCGCCGGCAGCCTCGATTTTCTCCACCGCAGATTGAGAGAACTTGTTTGCTTTGACAGTCAACTTCACCGTCACATCGCCATTGCCGAGGATCTTGATACCGCTCTTCGTATCTTTAACGATACCTTGTTCCTTCAGCAGCTCAGGAGTGACTTCGGTATTTTCTGCAAAGTTGTTCAGTTCTTCGATGTTCACGATGGCATATTCTTTACGGGTCGGATTAACAAATCCGCGTTTCGGCAAACGACGATACAGTGGGTTCTGACCGCCTTCGAAACCTGGACGAACACCGCCGCCGGAACGGGAGTTTTGGCCTTTGTGACCGCGTCCGGCTGTTTTACCCGTACCGCTACTCGTACCGCGACCGATGCGTTTCCGCTCTTTTGTGGAACCTGGAGCAGGAGAAAGCTCATGTAACTTCATCGTTCGTTGCACCTCCTTGATTCATTCTATTGATTCGCTCCTTGCGGAGCGATGGAATTAAGCTTCGATTTCTTTTACGGAAACCAAGTGCTTGACTTGGTTAACCATACCACGCATCGCAGCGTTGTCGTTTTGAACGACTACTTGATGCATTTTACGCAGTCCCAGCGTGTTAACGGTCGCGCGTTGGTTTTTCGGACGTCCGATCAGGCTGCGTACGAGGGTAATTTCCAATTTAGCCATTGTTGTTCCCTCCTTAGCCTCTCAGTTCTTCGACGGATTTTCCGCGAAGCTTTGCCACATCTTCGGCACGCTTCAAACGGGACAATCCTTCCAAAGTCGCGTTGACCATGTTCATGGAGTTCGAAGAACCCAGGGATTTTGTCAAGATGTCGCCTACGCCTGCCAGTTCCAGTACAGCACGTACAGGACCGCCAGCGATGACGCCGGTACCTTCGGATGCTGGTTTCAGCAGTACGCTGCCCGCTCCGAATTTACCTGTGACCAGGTGAGTAATTGTTGTTCCGACGAGAGGAACGTGGATCAGGTTTTTCTTGGCATCTTCGATACCTTTACGGATCGCATCCGGAACTTCTCCGGCTTTGCCAATTCCTGCTCCAACGTTGCCTTGGCCGTCGCCTACGACAACCAGTGCACTAAAGCTGAAACGGCGACCGCCCTTTACAACTTTAGCAACGCGGTTGATGTGTACAACGCGTTCCGTCAGTTCTCCTACAGTGCTCATATCTACACGCAAGTGGTTAACCTCCTTTTTTCGTTTTAGAATTCCAGTCCGGCTTCGCGGGCTGCGTCGGCCAGTGCTTGAATCCGTCCATGGTAGAGGTATCCTCCGCGGTCGAAGACGACAACGGCATGACCTTTTTCCTTGGCACGGTTTGCAACCAGTGTGCCAACCTTAGCAGCAGCTTCAACGTTGCCGCCGTTTGTGATTTCGCTCTTCAGCTCTTTGTCCATAGTCGATGCGGAAACGATGGTTACACCGTTCACGTCGTCGATCAGTTGGGCATAGATGTGTTTTTCCGAACGGTATACGTTCAGACGAGGGCGCTCAACCGTACCTTGAATTTTCTTGCGTACACGCAAGTGTCTTTTCAAGCGAGCTTTATTTTTATCACCTTTGGTAATCATGAGTACTTTCACTCCTTCCCGATCTGCTTATTTAAGCAGCTTCACATGAACAAGCTAAGGGTATTTCGAAAGGCGTCGGCTTATTTCTTCTTGCCGGCTTTACCTTCTTTACGGATGATGCGTTCGCCTTCGTACTTGATACCTTTGCCTTTATACGGCTCAGGCTCACGTACTTTACGGATTTGAGCAGCATAAGCGCCTACGCGCTCTTTGTCAATTCCGCGAACGATGATTTTCGTGTTCGAAGGAACTTCAAACTCGATTCCCGATTCCGGTGTGATTTCAACCGGGTGGGAGTAGCCTACGTTCAGGACGATCTTCTCTCCGGACTTGCTGGCACGGTATCCGACCCCGACCAGTTCAAGCGACTTGGAGAATCCTTCCGTTACACCACTTACCATGTTGCTGACAACGCTGCGGGTCGTTCCGTGAAGGGAACGGTGCTCTTTGTTGTCGGAAGGACGTTCTACCGTAATTGTGTTAGCTTCCACCGTTACTTTCATATCTCTATGAAGTTCACGAGTGAGAGTACCTTTAGGACCTTTGACCGTAATCGCCGTGTTGTTCAGCGTTACTTCAACGCCGCCCGGTACTTCGATTGGTTTGCGACCAATACGCGACATATGTGTTGCACCTCCTTGTGTTCTGACGTAATTACCAAACGTAGCAGATTACTTCGCCGCCAGCTTTCGCTTGACGAGCTTCTTTGTCGGTCATAACTCCCTTAGACGTGGAGATAATCGCGATACCCAGGCCGCCCAGTACGCGAGGAACTTCGTTGCTCTTCGTGTACACGCGCAGACCAGGCTTACTGATTCTTTTCAGACCAGTAATGACGCGTTCGTTGTTTTGACCGTATTTCAGGAAAATACGAATCATGCCTTGTTTGTTATCCTGTACGAATTCCGCGTCGCGGATAAAACCTTCGCGTTTGAGGATCTCGGCAATTTGCTTTTTCATCGCGGAAGCCGGCATTTCGACTTTCTCGTGACGTACCACGTTCGCGTTGCGAATGCGTGTCAGCATATCTGCAATCGGATCGGACATAGTCATAATATGTGAACCTCCTTCCTTGTTATGCGGTAATTACCAGCTTGCTTTTTTAACGCCAGGAATCTGGCCTTTATGAGCCAATTCGCGGAAGCAAATACGGCAGATCTTGAACTTTTGTAACACCGAGTGTGGACGACCGCAACGTTCGCAGCGCGTGTAAGCACGCACTTTGAATTTAGGTGTACGTTGCTGTTTAACTTTCATCGAAGTTTTTGCCACTTTAGCCTGACACCTCCTGGATAGTTTCGGAAGAACAGGGTCATGGATCATGGCCCTAGATACTGGCCGATATTATTTTGCGAAAGGCATTCCGAGACCTGCGAGCAGCTCGCGGCCTTCTTCGTCCGTTTTCGCCGTAGTTACGATGACGATATCCATACCGCGGACTTTGTCCACTTGATCGTATTGGATTTCAGGGAAAATCAACTGTTCTTTCAGACCTAGTGTGTAGTTACCGCGGCCGTCGAAGGCTTTGTTGGATACACCTTGGAAGTCACGTACGCGTGGAAGCGCAACGTTGAACAATTTGTCGAGGAACTGGTACATGCGCTCGCCGCGCAGTGTAACTTTTGTTCCGATCGGCATATCTTCACGCAGTTTGAAACCTGCGATCGATTTTTTGGCACGAGTGATTACAGGCTTTTGACCTGCGATCTGCTCAAGCTCAGCTACGGCAGTGTCAAGGATCTTGGAGTTGGATACGGCCTCGCCGACACCCATGTTGATCACAACTTTCTCCAGCTTAGGAACCTGCATTACCGTTGTGTAGTTGAACTTCTGCATAAGAGCAGGAGTGCTTTCGTTCAAATAACGTTCTTTCAGTCTTGTTACCATGAAAGATGAACCTCCTTTCCATAAAAATGATATTATTCGATGATTTCTCCGGACCGTTTCGCAACGCGCACTTTTTTACCGTTATCCAGTGTCTTGTAACCTACGCGGGTTACTTTGCCACCGTCTTTAGGATCAACGTGCATCACGTTCGATACGTGGATCGAAGCTTCTTGTTCCACGATTCCGCCTTGTGGGTTCGTTTGGCTTGGCTTCTGGTGTTTCTTCACCATATTCACGCCTTCGACCAACACGCGGTTTTCACGAGGATAAGCGGCGATTACACGCGCTTTTTTGCCTTTGTCTTTACCGCTGATCACGATAACGACATCGTCTTTTTTTACGTGAAGTTTGTTGTTGTGGGATTCCAGAACTTTTTTCACTCTTGCCATCAGGTACACCTCCTATGACTTACCGACCGGCAGGCCGCTAAGAAAATCGTGCATTATATTAGATAACTTCCGGGGCCAAGGAAACGATTTTCATGAAGTCCTTGTCACGAAGTTCACGGGCTACTGGTCCGAAGATACGCGTGCCGCGCGGGCCGCGATCGTCTTTTACCACAACTGCTGCGTTTTCGTCGAATGCGATGTACGATCCGTCTTTACGACGTACCGAACGCTTCGTGCGAACAACTACCGCTTTAACTACGTCGCCTTTTTTGACAACGCCTCCTGGTGTTGCTTGTTTTACCGAGCAAACGATCAGGTCGCCGATGTTAGCCGTACGACGTCCCGTACCGCCGAGGACGCGGATACACATCAGTTCCTTCGCGCCGGAGTTATCGGCTACAGCCAAACGTGTAAATGGTTGAATCATTTATATTTCCTCCTTTCGGACGAGCTTATCGTTCATTAGATGATGATTGCTTTTTCAGTGATTGCAGCCAGTCTCCAGCGCTTGTCTTTCGACAACGGACGCGTTTCAACGATTCTTACCGTATCGCCGATTTTAGCTTCGTTGTTCTCATCATGCGCTTTGAACTTCTTAGTCGATTTGATACGTTTATGATAGAGTTCGTGTTTTTTGTAAGTTTCTACAACAACTACGATCGTCTTGTCCATTTTGTCGCTTACGACTTTACCCACCAACACTTTACGCGAGTTGCGTTGTTCGGTCATGGTTAGCCTCCTTCCTGAATAACGGGTCTATACCCGGAGGGTTAAAAAGAATTACGAAGTGATCCCGAGTTCTCTTTGACGCAGAACCGTTTTGGCACGAGCGATTTCCTTGCGGACAACGCTGATGCGAGTCGGGTTATCGAGCTGACCGGTAGCGAGCTGAAAGCGCAGATTAAAGAGTTCTTCTTTAAATCCGGAGACCTTCTGTTCGATTTCGGCAGTAGTCAGGTCACGCAGTTCCTTAGCCTTCATTTGCTTCACCACCCACTTCTTCACGTTTCACAAACTTGGTTTTGACAGGCAGTTTGTGAGAAGCAAGACGCATCGCTTCACGAGCGATTTCTTCGGATACGCCAGCAAGTTCGAACATGATCTTGCCCGGTTTTACAACCGCTACCCATTTCTCAACGTTACCTTTACCGCTACCCATCCGAACCTCGAGAGGCTTTTGAGTAATCGGCTTGTCAGGGAAAATCTTGATCCAGACTTTACCGCCCCGTTTGATGTAACGAGTCATGGCAATACGAGCAGCTTCGATCTGACGGTTCGTGATCCAAGAAGGTTCAGTCGCCTGCAGGCCGAAATCGCCGAAGTTCAATTCAGTACCGCCTTTAGCACGCCCGGCCAGACTGCCGCGTTGCTGTTTACGGTGTTTTACACGTTTAGGTACCAACATGATTAGTTGCCTCCTTCCTGAGCAGCTTGTTTCTTAGCTGGCGGAAGAATCTCTCCACGATAGATCCATACTTTAACGCCGATACGACCATAAGTCGTGTGCGCTTCAGCTGTACCGTAGTCGATGTCGGCACGCAGGGTATGAAGTGGAACAGTTCCTTCGCTGTAGCCTTCCGAACGAGCGATTTCAGCGCCGCCGAGACGTCCGCTAACCGCAGTTTTGATTCCTTTAGCGCCCGAACGCATTGTACGTTGCATCGATTGTTTCAAAGCACGGCGGAACGATACGCGACGTTCCAGCTGTTGTGCGATGCTTTCTGCAACCAGAATAGCGTCGAGTTCTTGGTTCTTGATTTCCGCAATGTTGATGTGTACTTTTTTGCCGTTCGAGATCTTAGTGATCTCTCCGCGCAGTACTTCAACTTCTGCGCCGCCACGTCCGATTACCATACCCGGTTTAGCAGTGTGGATCGTCACGTTTACGCGGTTAGCCGCTCTTTCGATCTCGATCTTGGAGACAGCGGATTCTTTAAGTTTAGCTTTCAGGTATTCGCGAATTCTCACGTCTTCCATCAGCAGTGTGCCGAAGTCTTTACCGGCGTACCATTTGGATTCCCAGTCACGGATGATCCCTACGCGGAGTCCGACCGGATTTACTTTTTGTCCCACAGTTGTCCCTCCTTACTTTTCGGATACAGCCAAAGTGATATGGCTGGTGCGTTTATTGATCCGGCTTGCGCGTCCCATTGCCCGAGGGCGGAAACGTTTCAGAGTCGGTCCTTGGTTGACGTAAACTTGCGAGATAACCAATTTGCTGACGTCCAGCGAATGATTATGTTCTGCGTTGGCGATCGCCGAGTTCAGCAGCTTCTCCATGAGCGGGGATGCCGCTTTCGGAGTGTGGCGCAGAATTGCGATAGCTTCACCCACGTGTTTGCCGCGAATCAGGTCAGCGACCAGTTGCGCTTTACGTGGAGAAATGCGGGAATATTTCAAATGCGCTTGTGCTTCCATGCTATCATAACCTCCCTTCGGACTTTAATGATGTCCGTTTTAGCGTCTTGTTTTCTTGTCGTCGTCGGTGTGGCCTTTGTAAGTACGCGTCGGCGCGAACTCACCCAGTTTGTGTCCGACCATGTCTTCCGTCACGTATACCGGCACGTGCTTGCGTCCGTCATAAACGGCGAAAGTGTGTCCGATGAATTGTGGGAAGATCGTAGAGCGTCGGGACCAAGTTTTGATAACGGCCTTTTTGCTGGCTTCGTTCAGTACTTCTACCTTTTTGAGCAGGTATCCGTCAATGAAAGGGCCTTTTTTGAGACTGCGTGTCATCGATTGTAGTCCTCCCTTCAGCTGGCTTGTTCCATAATCCTAGCCGGCGAAGCAATGCGGGATAAGCGCATTACTTCGTGCGGCGACGGATGATGTATTGATCCGAAGATTTGTTTTTCTTGCGTGTTTTGTAACCAAGCGTCGGTTTTCCCCATGGCGACAGCGGGGATTTCCGTCCGATTGGAGCGCGACCTTCACCACCACCGTGTGGGTGATCGTTAGGGTTCATGACTACGCCGCGGACTTGAGGGCGGTTGCCCAACCAGCGGTTACGTCCTGCTTTACCGATTTTCACGAGCTCGTGATCCTGGTTGCCTACCGAACCGATTGTAGCGCGGCAAACTTTCAGAACGCGACGAACTTCGCCCGAAGACAGGCGGATCGATACGTAACGCTCTTCTTTACCCAACAGCTGAGCTTCTGTGCCGGCTGCGCGGACCATTTGGCCGCCTTTACCAGGTTTAAGCTCGATGTTGTGGATAACTGTACCTACCGGAATGTTTTCCAGTGGGAGTGCGTTACCGATCTTGATGTCGGCTTCAGGGCCGGAGTAGATCGTATCGCCAACTTTCAGACCTTTAGGCGCGATGATGTAACGTTTCTCGCCGTCCGCATAGTTGATCAGTGCGATATTCGAAGTCCGGTTTGGATCGTACTCGATTGTAGCAACGTGACCCGGAATTCCGTCCTTGGTACGTTTGAAGTCGATAATCCGGTATTTACGTTTGTGTCCACCGCCGTGATGGCGAACCGTAATTTTACCTTGGTTGTTGCGACCCGCTTTTTTGAAGAGCGGCGCGAGCAACGATTTCTCCGGCTGATTCGTTGTAAGTTCTTCGAAAGTCGATACGCTCATCGCGCGTCGAGCCGGGGATGTAGGTTTGTACTTTTTGATTGGCACGTTAGTTTCCCTCCTTACTCTGCAGATTCAAAGAATTCGAGCGATTTGCTGTCAGGAGTCAGCGTTACGATCGCTTTTTTCCATTCGCTCGTATAACCGGAGTGACGGCCGTAGCGTTTCGGCTTAGCCGGAACACGCAGAACGTTGACTTTCGACACTTTCACGCCGAAGATCGATTCTACCGCTTTTTTCACTTCCGTTTTGTTTGCGCTCATTTGAACTTCAAACACATATTTCGACTGACTCATTGCTTCAGCCGTACGCTCCGTGATGATCGGACGTTTGATAAGGTCGCGAGGATCTTTCATTATGCGAATACCTCCTCTACCTTTTGAACTGCGTCCTTAGTGATGATAAGTTTATCATGCACAAGAACGTCAAGAACATTGATGCCATCAGCCTGGACGAATTTCACGCCCGGGATGTTACGTGCGGACAAAGCTACATTGTTGTCGTATTCCGGAGCCACTACGAGGGCTTTACGGTCTACGTTCAATTTGCTCAGGATTCCCGCGAATTCTTTTGTCTTCGGCGAGCTCAGGTTCAGTGTATCCAGAACGATGATTTCGTTCGCGATCACTTTCGAAGACAGTGCCGATTTGATCGCCAGACGACGAACTTTTTTAGGCAGTTTGTAGGAGTAGCTGCGCGGAGTTGGTCCGAAGACGATACCGCCGCCTCTCCACTGTGGAGAACGGATGGAGCCTTGACGTGCGCGTCCTGTACCTTTTTGTTTCCAAGGTTTACGACCGCCGCCACGAACTTCCGAACGTCCTTTGACTTTGTGCGTACCGGAGCGCAGCGATGCTTGTTGCATCACAACCGCTTGGTGAAGCACGTGTCCGTTAGGGTTAATACCGAATACCGAATCGCTCAGTTCGATCTCGCCGACCTGGCTGCCTTCGATATTGTAGACTGCTACTTTAGGCATTTCATGTTCCTCCTTTCTTCTAAAGGTTTATTATTTCTTGATCGATGCACGGACTTTTACGAAGCCGTTTTTAGGACCCGGAATGGAGCCTTTAACCAGCAGTACGTTGCGTTCCGTATCGACTCTTACGATTTCGAGGTTTTGAACAGTGATCGAGTCATGGCCCATGTGTCCTGGCAGGCGTTTACCTTTCGGTACACGGTTAGCCTGGATGGAACCCATCGAACCCGGTCTGCGGTGGTAACGCGAGCCGTGCGCCATTGGTCCGCGGCTTTGTCCCCAACGTTTGATAACGCCGGCAAAACCTTTACCTTTGGATACGCCGCTTACGTCAACGAATTGCCCTTCGGCAAACACGTCCGCTTTAAGCACTTGTCCAACCTCGTAACTTCCGAGGTCAACACCGCGAAGTTCGCGAATGTAGCGCTTAGGTGCAGTATCAGCCTTTTTGGCGTGGCCTGCCTCCGGTTTGTTGGAACGGCTAGCTTTCTTGTCCGCGAAACCGATTTGTACCGCTTCATAACCGTCATTTTCCAGGTCTTTCTTCTGCAGAACCACACATGGGCCTGCTTCGATAACCGTTACCGGAACGACGTTACCTTCAGCGGTGAACACTTGGGTCATACCCAGTTTTTTCCCTAAGATACCAGTCATGTTGACACCTCTTTTCATTTATGTCCTTATTCAGGAGTCTTACAGTTTGATTTCGATATCCACGCCGGACGGCAGGTCCAGACGCATCAAAGCGTCCACGGTTTGTGGAGTTGGGTTCACGATGTCGATCAGACGTTTGTGTGTACGCTGTTCGAACTGCTCACGCGAATCCTTGTACTTATGCACCGCACGAAGAACGGTAATGATTTGTTTTTCAGTTGGCAGCGGGATCGGTCCGGAAACACCGGCACCCGAACGTTTTGCTGTTTCAACAATTTTCTCTGCAGATTGATCCAGAACTCTGTGATCATATGCTTTCAAACGGATACGGATTTTTTGCTTTGCCATTTCAAATTCCCTCCTTCTATCGCCCAATTTGGTATCGGACATACTCCGCGAAAATTTTCCGCGCACACTTACTATGGCAAAGGAGCCGGGTGTGTCGGTAACCTCTCGCATCATCGCAACGTCGCAGAACAACATTCATTATTATATAAAAGAAGTCGCGACAATGCAATACCTTTTTAAAATTACACAAAAATAAAGCGGGGCGATTATCCCGACACCGGGATAATCGCCCCGCTTTCGCGCTTTCGTTTACAGTACAATGTTGCTCGTTCCAGTACACTGTTGCTTTATAAACGGTTATTCACCGTATTATTTTTGGATCGATGCTACGGCACCGGCGCCTACTGTACGGCCGCCTTCACGAATGGAGAACTTAGTTCCTTCTTCGATAGCGATCGGAGCGATCAGCGAAACCGTAACTGTGATGTTGTCGCCCGGCATTACCATTTCCGTACCTTCTGGCAGGTTGATGATGCCCGTTACGTCAGTTGTACGGAAGTAGAACTGAGGACGGTATCCTGTGAAGAAAGGCTTGTGACGGCCACCTTCTTCTTTAGTCAGAACGTAGATTTGAGCTGTGAACTCCGTGTGCGGTTTAACCGAACCTGGTTTCGACAGAACTTGTCCACGCTCGATTTGCTGACGGTCTACACCGCGCAGCAGGGCGCCAATGTTGTCGCCGGCTTGAGCGGAATCCATCAGTTTACGGAACATTTCTACGCCCGTAACAACCGATTTTTTGGATTCTTCAGCAATACCAACGATTTCGATTTCGTCGCCGATCTTAACTGTACCGCGTTCGATACGGCCTGTTGCTACCGTACCACGGCCAGTGATCGAGAACACGTCCTCGACTGGCATCAGGAAAGGCTTCTCAGTGTCGCGCTCTGGAGTCGGGATGTACTCGTCGATGATGTTGAACATTTCAACGATCTTCTGAGCCCATTCGCCATCAGGGTTTTGCAGCGCTTCACGAGCGGAACCTTGGATGATTGGAGTGTCGTCGCCTGGGAAGTCATATTCGCTCAACAGGTCACGTACTTCCATTTCAACCAGTTCCAACAGCTCTTCGTCTTCAACCATGTCGCATTTGTTCAGGAATACGACGATGTAAGGAACGCCTACTTGACGGGAGAGAAGGATGTGTTCGCGAGTTTGCGGCATAGGGCCGTCAGCTGCGGATACAACCAGGATCGCTCCGTCCATTTGGGCAGCACCGGTGATCATGTTTTTAACATAGTCGGCGTGTCCTGGGCAGTCTACGTGTGCGTAGTGACGAGCTGGAGTTTCGTATTCAACGTGAGCCGTCGAGATCGTGATACCACGTTCTCTTTCTTCCGGAGCCTTGTCGATTTGGTCGAAGGCTACAGCGGCACCGCCGTAGGTTTTGGACAGTACAGTCGTGATTGCGGCAGTCAGAGTCGTTTTACCATGGTCGACGTGACCGATAGTACCGATATTGACGTGCGGCTTATTACGTTCAAATTTAGCTTTTGCCATTTGAAACAGTTCCTCCTTAATGTAGAAAGATTATTTGGGTTAAACTGAATCCGGAAGACGAATTCCCGAAAGAGTCCGTCGACCGGCGGTGAAAACGAGGATTACTCCCCTGCTTTGTTCTTCGATACGATTTCTTCGGCGATTGTCTTAGGCACTTCTTCATAATGAGAAAGTTCCATCGAGAACACGCCGCGTCCTTGCGTACCGGAGCGCAGAGTCGTCGAGTAACCGAACATTTCGGAGAGAGGCACCTTCGCACGGATGATTTGAGCGCCACTGCGGGAATCCATACCTTCGATACGGCCGCGGCGGGAACTCAGCATACCCATAACGTCGCCCATGTACTCCTCGGGAACCGTTACTTCGACTTTCATGATTGGCTCAAGCAGGACAGGGTTACACTTTTCCTTCGCTGCTTTGAGTGCCATCGAACCGGCAATTTTGAACGCCATTTCGTTGGAATCGACATCGTGATAAGAGCCGTCGACGATTGTCGCTTTAACGTCTACCAGCGGGAAGCCCGCGATAACGCCGCTCTTCATCTGTTCTTCGATACCGGCAAGTGCTGGCTGTACGTATTCGCGAGGAACCGAACCGCCGACTACCTTGCTTTCGAATTGGCTGCCTGTACCCGGCTCCAGCGGTTCGAACTCAACCCATACGTGACCGTATTGACCACGGCCGCCGGATTGACGAACGAACTTGCCTTCTACGCGGGCTGCTTGACGGAAAGTTTCGCGGTAAGCAACCTGTGGTTTACCCACGTTGGTTTCTACCTTAAATTCCCGACGCATCCGGTCGATAATGATATCAAGGTGGAGTTCACCCATACCTGCCAGAATCGTCTGGCCGGTTTCTTCGTCCGTGTGAGCACGAAGGGTCGGATCTTCTTCTGTCAATTTACCAAGAGCGACGCCCAATTTATCTTGGTCGGCTTTGGTTTTCGGTTCCACGGCGATCTCGATAACGGGATCCGGGAAGTTCATCGACTCGAGAATGACCGGGTTCTTCTCATCACACAGTGTATCACCTGTACCCGTATCTTTCAAACCAACGGCTGCAGCGATGTCACCGGAGTATACAACGCTGATTTCTTGACGGCTGTTGGCATGCATTTGCAGGATACGACCGATCCGCTCACGTTTGCCTTTCGATGCATTCAGTACATACGAACCGGATTGAAGCGTACCGGAGTATACACGGAAGAACGTCAGTTTACCCACGTAAGGGTCTGTCATGATCTTGAAAGCAAGTGCGGAGAACGGCTCTTCATCCGAAGAATGACGAATCGCTTCTGTACCGTCTTCAAGCGTACCTTGAATCGCAGGTACATCGATTGGAGCTGGAAGATAGTCAACAACAGCGTCCAGCATAAGCTGGATACCTTTGTTTTTGTAAGAAGATCCGCAGATAACCGGGAAGATCTTAACATCGACAACGCCTTTACGCAGGGCGGCTTTGATCTCGTCAACCGAGATTTCTTCGCCTTCCAGGTATTTCATTGTCAAATCTTCGTCCAGTTCCGAAACTTTCTCAATCAGGATCGCGCGAAGTTCTTCGACTTGAGCCAGATATTCTTCCGGAATGTCGACAACGTCGATGTTCTGACCGAGATCGTCTCTGTACATATGAGCTTTTTGCTCGACGAGGTCAATGATACCCGTGAAGTCGTTTTCCGCACCGATTGGCAGCTGGATTGCTACCGCATTGGCTTGGAGACGCTCACCCATATCTTTGACAACGTTCAGGAAGTCCGCACCGATAATGTCCATTTTGTTGACGTATGCGATCCGAGGAACGCCGTAACGGTCAGCCTGTCTCCATACGGTTTCCGACTGAGGCTCGACACCTTCTTTGGCACTGAATACGCCTACTGCCCCGTCCAATACACGAAGGGAACGTTCAACTTCAACTGTGAAGTCGACGTGTCCCGGGGTATCAATGATATTGACGCGGTAACCGTGCCATTGAGCGGTCGTAGCAGCGGAAGTAATCGTGATTCCGCGCTCCTGCTCCTGTTCCATCCAGTCCATCGTCGCTGCGCCATCGTGTACTTCACCGATTTTGTGCGTGATGCCCGTGTAGAACAGAATCCGTTCCGTAGTCGTTGTTTTACCAGCGTCAATATGCGCCATGATCCCGATGTTACGTGTATTTTTCAAGGAGAACTCTCTTGCCATGAATGGGATTCTCCCTTCAAAATCAGTTTTGGTTGCTAAGCCGAAATCCTACCAGCGGTAGTGAGCAAACGCTTTGTTCGCTTCAGCCATTTTGTGCGTGTCTTCGCGTTTCTTCACGGATGCGCCTGTGTTGTTCGATGCATCAATGATTTCAGCCGCCAA
Source organism: Saccharibacillus qingshengii (assembly GCF_013185195.1). Classification (GTDB taxonomy): domain Bacteria; phylum Bacillota; class Bacilli; order Paenibacillales; family Paenibacillaceae; genus Saccharibacillus; species Saccharibacillus qingshengii. The sequence continues at coordinate 30,857 of NZ_JAAZWC010000029.1, read as the reverse complement.
ACGCTCTTCCATCGTCTTCTCGCCGCGGTTGCGGGAGTAGTTGACGAGCCAACGGAGACCGAGAGCCGTCCGTCTTTCTGGCTTGACTTCGATCGGCACTTGATAGTTGGCGCCGCCTACACGACGGGCTTTAACTTCGAGAACCGGCATGATGTTCTTGATTGCAGCTTCAAAGACTTCCATCGGGTCGTTGCCCGTACGTTCTTGAATCAATTTGAACGAGTTATAAAGGATGTTTTGAGCTACACCGCGTTTACCGTCGATCATAATGCGGTTGATCAAACGAGTAACCAGTTTGCTGTTGTACACCGGATCCGGCAGTACGTCTCTTTTGGTAACTGGACCTTTGCGTGGCATGGATATCCCCCTTTCTCCGATAGTTGAACGCCCTCAGGCGCTCAAATTAGTTTTTCTTTTCTTTTGGACGCTTAGCGCCGTATTTCGAACGGGCTTGCATACGTCCGTTTACGCCTGCAGTATCAAGAGCACCGCGAACGATATGGTAACGTACACCCGCCAAGTCCTTTACGCGACCTCCGCGAACCAGCACGACGCTGTGTTCTTGCAGGTTGTGTCCGATACCCGGAATGTAAGCAGTCACCTCGATACGGTTCGTCAAACGAACACGGGCATACTTACGAAGCGCGGAGTTTGGTTTACGTGGAGTCATCGTACCTACACGAGTGCAGACACCGCGTTTTTGCGGGGCGCTCAGGTTCGTTTCTTCACGTTTGAGTGCGTTGAAACCCTTTTGCAGAGCTGGGGATTTCGACTTCACGACTTTCGCTTGACGTCCTTTACGGACGAGTTGGTTAATAGTTGGCATTTTCATTGCCACCCCCTTCCTATATTGGTAAACATCCTTGTTACAAACCAGCTTCCCAAGTCCACAGACCCAGGCGGTTCATAAAAGAACAAATGAAAGTTCTTGTCTCGACCGCTTGACGCTCCCGAAACAAAAACGTTCTTACATCGTTATGGCTTACTCACTTCAGAACCGCAACCATCGCCGCCCCGACTTCAATCCCGCAAGCTTTGCCGAGCTCTCGCATCGTTTCCACTTCGGTGATCTTTACGCCGGTCTTGCTGCACAACGATGTGATCTTTGCGATCATCCGCTGCTCTGCGTCCATGGCTACATAAACTTCGGAAGCTTCTCCAAGTTCGACCGCTCGCACAGTCTGCTTGGTACCGATTTTGACATGAGCATCCTGGAGTCCTTTATCATTAGACATTCGGCATATCCTCCAAAAGACAGGATCAGCACTACCTGCTCACGCACCTTTGCTATATTAGCACTTGGCGGAGCTTTATGTCAAGCAAAGAATTTCAGGACTTGAGGGAAGATTGCTCTTCCCCTCCGTCCCGATCTCTCTACTCCGATGTTACTCGGTAGTCACGGGTTCAAGAGACTCTTGCCCGCTTTTTGTACCTTCCGGATCTTCGAAACGCACATTGCGATAACGACTCATACCGGTACCGGCAGGAATCAGTTTACCGATCAACACGTTTTCTTTCAAGCCGAGCAGTTGGTCGACCTTGCCTTTGATCGCAGCATCGGTAAGTACCCGTGTCGTTTCCTGGAATGATGCGGCCGACAGGAAGGAATCGGTCTCCAGGGACGCTTTGGTAATACCCAGCAGGATTGGTTTGGCTACAGCCGGATCCTTGCCGTTCAGCATCGCTTCTTTGTTTGCTTTTTCGTACTCGTGAATTTCCACGAACGATCCCGGCAGCAGTGTCGTTTCGCCTGCATCGACGATGCGGATCTTGCGCAGCATCTGACGAATCATGACTTCGACGTGCTTGTCGTTGATTTCTACGCCCTGGTTCCGATATACGCGCTGAACTTCCTGAAGGATATAGTTCTGCACGCCGCGGATTCCTTTGATACGCAGCATTTCTTTTGGATCGATCGAACCGTCCGTCAGCTCGTCGCCGGCTTCTACAGTCACACCTTCGCGTACGCGCAGACGGGAACCGTAGGTGACCAGATACGTTTTGCTTTCGGCTTCGCCCTGAATTTCGATCTCGCGACGGTCTTTCGCTTCGCGGATTTCTTTCACGACGCCGTCGATTTCACTGATCGTGGCCTGACCTTTAGGGTTACGGGCCTCGAACAACTCCTGGATACGCGGCAGACCCTGCGTGATGTCATCGCCGGCAACGCCGCCGGTATGGAACGTACGCATAGTAAGCTGGGTTCCTGGTTCACCGATCGATTGAGCCGCAATAATGCCGACCGCTTCGCCGATTTCGACGTGTTTGCCTGTCGCCAGGTTTCGTCCGTAGCACTTTTTGCATACGCCATGACGGGCGCGGCAGCTGAGTACGGAACGGATTTGCAGTTTTTCAACACCCGCTTTGATGATTTCTTCCGCTTTGTCGGAAGTGATCAATTCATTGCGGGTTGCAATGATTTCTTTGGTTTGCGGATGACGAACGGTCTCGAAGCAGTAGCGGCCTTCAATACGGTCGTACAGATCTTCGATGACTTCTTTGCCATCTTGGATTCGGCTTACACTAAAGCCTTTATCCGTGCCGCAGTCATCTTCGCGGACGATTACGTCCTGGGCCACGTCAACCAGACGACGGGTCAGGTAACCCGAGTCGGCGGTACGAAGCGCGGTATCGGCCAGACCTTTACGCGCACCGTGTGTGGACAGGAAGTATTCGAGGACCGTAAGGCCTTCGCGGAAGTTGGACTTGATCGGGAGCTCGATGATCCGACCCGATGGGTTAGCCATCAGTCCACGCATGCCGCCCAACTGGGTGATCTGCGATTTGTTGCCCCGTGCCTTGGAATCGACCATGAGCATGATGGAGTTATAACGGTCCATCGATTTCATCAGAATATCACTGATTTGATCTTTGGCATGCGACCAGATTTCAATAACCCGATCATACCGTTCTTCGTTGGTAATCAAACCGCGGCGATACTGGTTGGTAATAACCGCGACTTTCTTGTCCGACTCTTCCATCAGCGCTTTTTTCTCCGGCGGTACGACAACATCGGAAACGGCTACGGTTACGCCCGAACGAGTCGAGTACGTGAAACCGAGCTGTTTGATTTCGTCGAGGATCATCGAAGTTTGAGTCGTTTGGTAAATCTCGAAGCAGCGTCCGATGATTTCGCCCAAATACTCTTTGCCGATGCCTTTTGTTTGCGGAGCGTTCATGATGCGATCGGTAACATGCTCACCTTTTTCATAGATAAAGAAGTCTTCTGCTACACCATCAAACAAGTTTGCACGGGTCGCGTCATTGATATACGGGAAGCTTGCCGGGAAAATCTCGTTAAAGATGATCCGACCTACTGTCGTAATCAGCATTGCGTCCTGCTGTTTCTCGGTAAAACTTGTTTTGTTGAGCGCTTTAACCGGAATGGCTACGCGAGCATGCAGTTCGGCCGTGCCGCGCTGATAAGCGGACACCGCTTCATTGACGTTCCGCAAGATCATGCCTGCACCCATCGCCTGATTATTATCCATGGTCAGGTAATACACACCGAGAACCATATCCTGCGAAGGGGTAACGACTGGCTTGCCGTCTTTCGGGTTCAGGATGTTACCGGAGGCCAGCATCAAGATGCGGGCTTCCGCCTGTGCTTCCGCGGACAGCGGAACGTGCACGGCCATCTGGTCACCGTCGAAGTCGGCGTTGTAAGCCGTACATACGAGCGGGTGAAGGCGAATCGCTTTGCCTTCGACCAGAATCGGTTCAAATGCCTGGATACCCAGACGGTGAAGCGTAGGGGCACGGTTCAAGAGAACCGGATGCTCCTTGATCACTTCTTCAAGTACGTCCCATACCTCGGCACTCACGCGTTCAACTTTGCGCTTTGCACTTTTGATGTTATGGGCCAGACCTTTATTGACCAGTTCTTTCATAACGAAAGGTTTGAAGAGCTCAAGCGCCATTTCCTTCGGAAGACCGCATTGGTACATCTTCAGGTTAGGACCTACGACGATAACCGAACGGCCGGAGTAATCGACCCGTTTACCGAGCAAGTTCTGACGGAAACGCCCTTGTTTACCTTTAAGCATATGGCTGAGGGATTTGAGCGGACGGTTACCCGGACCTGTGACCGGACGACCGCGACGGCCGTTGTCGATCAGGGCATCTACCGCTTCCTGCAGCATGCGCTTTTCGTTCTGTACGATAATGTCCGGAGCGCCCAGATCGAGCAGTCTTTTCAGACGGTTGTTCCGGTTGATGACGCGGCGGTACAGATCGTTAAGGTCGGAGGTCGCGAAGCGGCCGCCGTCCAGCTGTACCATTGGACGCAGTTCCGGAGGAATGACCGGAAGCACATCGAGAATCATCCAGTCCGGGTTGTTGCCCGAGCTTTTGAAAGCTTCGATGACTTCCAGACGTTTGATCGCCCGGCTTCTGCGCTGCCCTTGCGTCGTACGAAGCTCCTCTTTGAGGAACTCCAGTTCTTTTTCGATATCCATATCCTGAAGGAGTTTTTTTACCGCTTCGGCACCCATTCCGGCATGGAATCCGTAGCCGTATTTTTCACGGTAGCTGCGGTATTCCTTTTCGGACAGAAGCTGCTTTCTTTCCAGCGGCGTTTCGCCCGGATCGGTTACGACATAAGAAGCGAAGTAAATGACTTCTTCGAGCGAGCGCGGCGACATATCCAGCGCCAGGCCCATACGGCTCGGAATCCCTTTGAAGTACCAGATGTGGGAAACCGGAGCGGCGAGCTCGATATGGCCCATCCGCTCGCGGCGTACTTTCGCACGGGTAACTTCAACGCCGCAGCGATCGCAGACGACGCCTTTATAACGTACCCGTTTGTACTTACCGCAGTGGCATTCCCAGTCTTTGGTCGGTCCGAAGATCTTTTCGCAGAAAAGACCTTCTTTCTCCGGTTTGAGCGTACGATAGTTGATCGTTTCCGGCTTCTTCACCTCGCCGCGGGACCAAGAACGAATCTTGTCCGGCGAAGCGAGCCCGATCTTGATAAACTCGAAGTTGTTTACATCCAACAAGGAGCAACCCTCCCTATATGCGGTTCCTGATTTTTAAAAAAGATTATTCTGCGGTGACTTCCGAACCTTCAAGGTTGAGGCCCAGTTTGTCGCCGCCGGTCGGTTCTTCCTCGTCGTCCAATTCCTTCATTTCGATCTCCTGCTCGTCTTCGCCAAGGATTTTGACGTCCATGCCCAAGCTCTGCAGTTCCTTGATCAAAACCTTGAACGCTTCCGGTACGCCAGGTTCCGGAACGTTCTCGCCCTTGACGATGGATTCGTACGTTTTCACGCGGCCGACCACGTCATCGGACTTGACCGTCAGAATTTCCTGCAGCGTGTATGCCGCGCCGTAGGCTTCCAGTGCCCATACTTCCATTTCCCCGAAACGCTGTCCGCCGAACTGTGCTTTACCGCCCAGAGGCTGCTGCGTAACGAGCGAGTAAGGACCCGTGGAACGGGCGTGGATTTTGTCGTCGACCATGTGCGCCAGCTTGATCATGTGCATGACGCCAACCGTAACTTCGCGCTCGAAGCGTTCGCCGGTACGGCCGTCGTACAGAATCGTTTTGCCATTGCGCTGCATGCCGGCTTCTTCCATCGTATCGAATACGTCGTATTCGTTCGCTCCGTCGAATACCGGAGTGGCTACGTGGATACCGAGACGCTGCGCGGCCATGCCGAGGTGGACTTCCAAAATCTGTCCGATATTCATCCGCGAAGGTACGCCCAGCGGGTTCAGTACGATCTGAACCGGCGTGCCGTCCGGCAGGAACGGCATATCTTCTTCAGGCATGATACGCGATACGACACCTTTGTTACCGTGACGTCCCGCCATCTTGTCGCCTTGGGAGATTTTGCGTTTCTGCGCGATGTAGACGCGTACGAGCTGGTTAACGCCCGGAGGCAGCTCGTCCCCGTTTTCGCGGGTAAAGACTTTGACGTCCACGACAATACCGTCCGTACCGTGAGGCACTCTCAGGGAAGTATCGCGCACTTCGCGTGCTTTTTCACCGAAGATCGCATGCAGCAGACGTTCTTCCGCCGTCAGCTCCGTTACGCCTTTCGGCGTCACTTTGCCTACGAGGATATCGCCGGCAGCGATTTCCGCGCCGATGCGGATAATGCCGCGATCGTCGAGGTTCTTCAGTGCTTCTTCGCCGACATTCGGGATGTCGCGCGTAATTTCTTCCGGTCCGAGCTTCGTATCGCGCGCATCGGATTCGTATTCTTCGATATGGATCGAAGTATATACGTCTTCCTTAACGAGCTTCTCGCTCAGCAGGATCGCATCCTCGTAGTTGTAACCTTCCCAAGTCATGAAGGCTACGACAACGTTGCGGCCCAGAGCCAATTCGCCCATTTCGGTCGAAGGACCGTCCGCCAGGATGTCGCCTTTTTTCACAACATCGCCCGCACGTACAATCGGACGTTGGTTGATGCATGTTCCTTGGTTGGAACGCATAAATTTGTGTAATTTATGAGTAACCAGGTCGCCTTTGACTTCCTGACCGTCAACCATTTCGACGCGGCGCAGCGTGATTTCGCTGGCAGTCGAACGTTCGATATAACCGTCATGCTTGGCTACGATACATACACCGGAGTCTTTGGCCGATTTGTGTTCCATACCGGTGCCGACGAGCGGCGCTTTCGGAATCAGCAAAGGAACGGCCTGACGCTGCATGTTCGATCCCATCAGTGCGCGGTTGGAGTCATCGTTCTCGAGGAACGGAATGAGCGCCGTCGCGACGGATACGACCTGTTTCGGCGAAACGTCCATGTAGTCGACGCGATCACTCGGCATCGGCAGGATGTTGTCGGCCTGTTTGTTGTAACGGACGATAACCATGTCGTCGGCGAAGGCATCATCTTCGGTCAGTTGGGCGTTTGCCTGTGCGACCACATAGTTGTCTTCTTCGTCGGCTGTGAGGTAATCGATATGTTCCGTTACTTTGTTGGTCTTCGGATCGACACGGCGGTAAGGCGCTTCAATAAACCCGTACTCGTTGATCCGCGCGAACGTGGACAAGGAGTTGATCAGACCGATGTTTGGTCCTTCCGGCGTTTCGATCGGACACATCCGGCCGTAGTGACTGGCGTGAACGTCTCGAACTTCGAAACCGGCGCGTTCGCGTGTCAGACCGCCGGGTCCGAGTGCGGACAGACGACGTTTGTGCGTCAGCTCGGCCAGAGGGTTCGTCTGGTCCATGAACTGGGAGAGCTGCGAACTGCCGAAGAACTCCTTGATCGATGCGATAACGGGACGAATGTTGATCAAAGCCTGCGGCGTGATCACGTTCGAATCCTGAATCGACATCCGTTCGCGCACAACGCGCTCCATACGGGACAAACCGATACGGAACTGGTTCTGCAGCAGTTCGCCGACGGAACGCAGACGACGGTTGCCCAGATGGTCGATATCGTCGGTATCGCCGATACCGTGCAGCAGATCGATAAAGTAGCTGATCGATGCAATGATGTCGGCCGGGGTAATGTTTTTGACGCCTTTGTCGATCAAGCCGTTGGCGATGACTTTAACGACTTTTCCGTCTTCGATCGGGGAGAACACTTCGATCGATTGCATCGGAATATCGTTAGCGTCAAGAACGCCGCCCGCGACATGATAAGTTTTCACGCTGTGTTCGCCTTCCAGATACGGCAGAATTTCGTCAAGAAGACGACGGTCTACCATCTGCCCCGCTTCCGCGATGATTTCACCCGTTACGGTATCGATCAGCGTTTCGGCAAGTTTTTGGTTGAACAAGCGGTTTTTGATATGAAGCTTTTTGTTCATTTTGTAACGGCCTACGTTTGCCAGATCGTATCTCTTCGGATCGAAGAAACGTGCGATAAGCAGGCTTCTTGCGTTATCCAGCGTAGGCGGTTCGCCCGGACGCAGACGTTCGTAGATCTCGATCAGCGCTTTCTCTGTCGAGTCCGTGTTGTCTTTGTCGAGCGTATTGCGGATATACTCGTCGTTGCCGAGCAGATCCAGGATTTCGGCATCGCTGCCAAAGCCGAGTGCACGCAGCAGTACCGTTACCGGAATTTTGCGTGTGCGGTCGATCCGGACGTAGATGATGTCCTTGGCGTCCGTCTCAAGCTCGAGCCAAGCGCCGCGGTTCGGGATGACAGTCGCGCTGTATGTTTTCTTTCCGTTTTTGTCCACTTTATTATTGAAGTAGACGCTTGGAGAGCGAACCAACTGACTGACAATAACCCGTTCCGCACCGTTTATGATAAACGTACCGGTTTCGGTCATCAGCGGGAAGTCACCCATAAACACTTCCTGCTCTTTGACTTCGCCCGTTTCTTTGTTAATCAGGCGGACTTTCACACGAAGCGGTGCCGCGTACGTTACGTCACGCTCTTTGGCATCGTCCGTCGTGTATTTCGGTTCCCCGAGGCTGTAATCGATAAATTCCAGAATCAGATTTCCGGTGAAGTCCTGGATCGGCGAAATGTCATGAAACATTTCCCGAAGTCCTTCTTCAAGAAACCAACCGTAAGATTTCTGCTGAATCTCGATCAGATTCGGAACTTCGAGCACCTCATGAATTCGCGAATAACTCCGCCGAGTGCGTCGACCATATCGAACAAGATGTCCCGTCAACTATACTCACCCCTCAATGTCTACTCAACTTTAGGCACTTTTTGGATGAAAATGCCGAGTTTAAAAATTCCATTGCGGCCCGCACTTTGAATCACGTATAATGAACTCAAAACAGGCACGCCCCTTACATGCAGAAAAGCCCTTATCGAGTTTATTCGAAAAAAGAGCGTCGCATGGCCGGATCAAATGAATCAATGCTGGATACTGAAACGTCGCTGCGTGTCTTTCACGCTGTCTTCAGAAATGTCCATATACGCACCTCGGCACATCAAAATAGTAAGCCCCAAACAAAACCGCGCTTCTTTGCTGTTTTGCGGAGCCTCTCAACGTTTTAATATGCTAAAGCCACGTAGGGCATTCTATACTGACATTTTGTAACTATAACACGGTGTTCCGGGCAGGTCAATACCTTCTTCGTTTTTCCACGAAAAATTTCAATTCCCCGCTTCGCTTCCTTTGGATGCTTTATAGATCCGGTACCCTTTGTCTTTCGTGATTTCCTCTACCCGTTCGAACATGGTTTCCAGCTTGGCTTTTGCCGATGCGGCACCCTGCTTTTTTTGAATGACGATCCACAACGAACCGTTTGCTTTCAAACAGGAAAAAGCCTGTTCGAACAGCCGGTGTACCGTTTCCTTGCCCGCTCGAATCGGAGGGTTGCTGATGATGATATCGAAACGCTTTTCCGCCACCGCTTCCAGCAGATCGCTCTGCATCGCCTGGATCTGCAGCAGGCCGTTGGCCGCCGCATTCTCACGTGCAAGCTCTACGGCTCTCTCGTTGACGTCCAGCATTACGACACTTGAGGCTCCCATGATTCCGGCGGCAATTCCGATCGGTCCGTAACCACATCCCACGTCCAAAACGTCCACTCCTGCCGGAAAATCCAATGCTTCGATCAGCACGCGGCTTCCGTAGTCCAGGCCGTTTTTGGAAAACACCCCTGCGTCGGTAACGAGTCGAACTTTTCTGCCGCGCAGATCGACTTCGACCGTCTTGCGGTCATGTGCCGCAGAAGGACGGTTGGCGTAATAATGATCCGACAACTGTTTCCACCCCTTTGCCGTTGGTCCGAGGCTTAAATACGAGAACAGACCCCCGAAGCAGGATAACTTCGAGGGTCTGCCCTGTGTAATGCTAATTTGAGAAGAAATTACTTAACTTCTACGGAAGCGCCAGCTTCAGCCAGTTTTGCTTGAACGGCTTCTGCTTCTTCTTTGGATACTTTTTCTTTGATTGCTTTTGGAGCGTTGTCTACAACTTCTTTTGCTTCTTTCAGGCCAAGACCTGTGATTTCGCGAACAACTTTGATAACGTTGATCTTCGAAGCGCCAGCGCCTGTCAGGATAACGTCGAATTCAGTTTGCTCAGCTTCTGCTGCTACTGCGCCGCCTGCTGCTGCTACTGGAGCTGCTGCAGTTACGCCGAATTCTTCTTCGATTGCTTTAACCAGGTCGTTCAGTTCCAATACAGTCATGCCTTTGATGGCTTCAAGGATTTGCTCGTTACTCATGATTGAACCTCCATTAGGGTATGTGGGATCAGCCGGTTAAGGCTGTCGGTTTTGAATCTGGATAAAAACTCCGAGTATTCAAGCAAACTTGAATACTCGGTTCCTCAAATCGCTTCGGCACGTATGAACGTTTCGGACTTCGTCCGCTCCATTCGACCTCAAGATTCGCTTTGGCAAGCCTATGCGATCTTTTCGGTACGCCTATGCGATTCTCGGAACTTGTTACGCGGATTGCTGCTCGTCTTTGTCTGCAACGGCTTTGACTGCCAGTGCGAAGTTGCGCACTGGAGCTTGAAGCACGCTGAGGAGCATGGACAGCAAACCTTCGCGGGAAGGAAGGGAAGCTAGTGCTTTCAGTTCGTCGGCACCCACTACACGGCCTTCTACAACTCCGCCTTTAAGTTCCAGAGCTTCGTTCGCTTTTGCGAAGTCGCTCAGGATCTTGGCTGGAGTTACTACGTCTTCCGTTCCGAAAGCGATCGCCGTAGGTCCTGTAAGGACTGCGTCGAGCTCGCTCAGTTCGGCAGCTGCAGTCGCACGGCGAACCAGCGAGTTTTTGAGAACTTGGAACTCGATGCCCGCTTCGCGCAGCTGCTTACGCAGCTCGGTAACTTGAGAAACGTTCAGACCACGATAATCGACAACGACGGTCGATACGCTTTCGCGCAGTTTTCCGGCGATTACGTCTACCGCTTCTTGTTTCGTTTGAATCACTTTTGCGTTAGCCAAATCGTACACCTCCTGTTGAATTCGAGTGAAACGCCGGACCACCGCTGCGGGCGAGCCGGCCGCTCCCACTTTTGCCACATTCAAGTCAAACTTAACGTGCGGCGCATGCAATAAGAAAAGCCTCCGCAGAAGTACGAAGGCTTGACTGAAATCAGCAGAGCTGACATTCTATCACACACCTCGGTAGGAAATTAAGCCCGAAAGCACCTACTGTCTACGGTAAGCATATTCAAATTTACCAGACCGTTACGAATAACGGAATGAAACAGCTTCTACAATGTATCGAAAATGTCGACCGGAGTCAACACTTTTTTATTTGTAAGAAGTTGTGTTAACGCGAACGCTCGGTCCCATCGTTGCGGACACGGCTACGCCTTTCAGGTAAACGCCCTTGGCAGCAGCAGGTTTAGCGCGGTTGAGCGCCTCCATCAGTGCTTTCAAGTTTTCGTTCAACTGATCCTCACTGAACGACGCTTTGCCGATCGGTGCATGGATTTGGCCCGCTTTGTCCAGACGGTATTCGATTTTACCGGCTTTGATTTCTTGCACAGCCTTGGTAACGTCGAAAGTAACTGTACCTGCTTTAGGGTTAGGCATGAGGCCTTTACCGCCGAGCAGACGACCCAGTTTACCGACTTCGCTCATCATGTCAGGCGTTGCTACGCAGACGTCGAACTCGAACCAACCTTGTTGGATCTTGTTGATCATGTCCTGATCGCCTACGAAGTCAGCTCCGGCAGCTTCCGCTTCCTTTGCTTTTTCGCCTTTTGCAAATACCAGTACGCGCTGCGTTTTGCCTGTGCCGTGTGGCAGGACAACGACGCCGCGAACGGCTTGGTCTTGCTTACGTGGGTCTACGCCCAAACGCACTGCCGCTTCGACAGTTTCGTCGAATTTAGCTGTTGCTGTCTTTTTGACAAGACTTACAGCTTCGGCTGGTTCATAAACTGTTTCGCTGTCGAACAGCTTAGCAGCTTCTACGTATTTCTTACCGTGTTTAGCCATTGTGTATTCCTCCTTTGTGGTGTTAGCGGGTTACCCTCCCACATATGCCGCACTGCCTTGGGGCTCGGCTTTGGAACGATGGATCAAGAACTAGTCTTGAATCGTGATACCCATGCTGCGGGCAGTACCTTCGACCATACGCATAGCGGACTCTACGCTCGCTGCGTTAAGGTCAGGCATTTTTTGTTCGGCGATTTGACGAACAGTATCGCGGTTAACGGTAGCCACTTTCTTTTTGTTCGGTTCGCCCGAACCCTTCTCGATCTTCGCAGCGACACGCAGCAGAACTGCAGCCGGCGGAGTTTTCGTGATGAAAGTGAACGAACGGTCTTCAAATACGGAGATCTCGACCGGAATGATCAGACCTGCTTGGTCCGCTGTGCGAGCATTGAATTCTTTACAGAATGCCATGATGTTCACACCTGCTTGACCCAGTGCTGGACCTACTGGAGGCGCCGGGTTAGCTTTGCCTGCAGGAATTTGAAGTTTCACCATTTTAATGACTTTCTTTGCCATTGAGAAACACCTCCTTGCGCTTAGTTAAATCTTCTCGACTTGCGTGTAATCCAGCTCAAGCGGCGTTTCCCGCCCGAACATGTTGACGTGAACCTTGAGCTTGCTTTTCTCGAGCAGAATTTCTTCCACTGTTCCGACAAAGTTCGCAAAAGGACCAACTTTGATACGCACGGATTCCTTCAGATCGAATTCGATCTTCGGTTTCGGTTCGGACATGCCCATGTGCTTCAGAATTTGTTCTACCTCTTCCGGAAGCAGGGCTGTCGGCTTGGAACCGGAACCCGTCGAACCTACAAATCCCGTGACACCCGGCGTGTTGCGGACAACATACCACGAGTCATCGGTCTGGATCATTTCCACCAAGACATATCCCGGATAGACTTTACGCATGACGGTTTTTTTCTTGCCGTCTTTGTCGACTATTTCTTCTTCCATCGGAACAAGAACCCGGAAAATCTTGTCTTCCATGCCCATCGATTCTACGCGTTTTTCCAAATTGGCTTTGACTTTGTTCTCATACCCGGAATAGGTATGAACGACGTACCATCTTTTTTCCATATCAAGCCACCTACAGGCCCTTCCTTAAATTATCGCTTCAATCGCATAGGAGAGTCCGATGTCGATTACCCAAAAGAATACAGCCATCACAACAATCGTTCCCAAAACAACAAGCGTGTAATTGGTCAGTTCTTTGCGATTGGGCCAGCGAACCTTTTTAAGTTCAGCCCAGCTTTCGGAGAAAAAGGAAAACATAGACTTGAAGCTTTTTTTCACGCCCATGACACCTCCAACAGACTATCTGGTTTCGCGATGAGGAGTTTGCGAGTTACAGTACTTGCAATACTTCTTCATCTCCATGCGGTCAGGGTGATTACGTTTGTTTTTCATCGTTGTATAATTGCGCTGTTTGCACTCCGTGCACGCCAACGTGATAATAACCCGCATAGATTTACACCTCCCGAAGATATCCTTCAATCAAGAAGAACTCGTATTGAGCCTAAAATCATGATTTTAGGCCTACCTAAAACACTTTAGCATAGCTGGTATTGGCTGTCAACGAAAAGCTTGAAGGGGGTTCGTTCTTCTTTTTCGCAAAAAAAAAGACTCCGCTGACGGAGTCTTTGCGTTCCGCCCGCTTGGCGGGCAGCCCTGTTGTTTATGTAGATCCCTGCTTGTTCCCGTCACATCTGATCCCGAACTTCCAAATACCGTTCCAGTTTCCGCTTTACCCGCTGCAGCGCATTGTCGATCGACTTCACGTGTCTGCGCAGGTCGACGGCGATTTCCTGGTACGAACGCCCATCCAGATACAGCATCAGCACCTGGCGTTCAAGCTCGCTCAAGATCTCCGACATCTTGTTCTCAAGACCGGTGAACTCTTCGCGATTGATAACCAGTTCTTCCGGATCGCATACCTGGGACACACAAATGACGTCAAGCAGCGTACGGTCCGAATCTTCTTCATAAATCGGTTTGTCGAGAGAAACGTAAGAATTCAGCGGAATATGCTTCTGACGAGTCGCCGTCTTGATCGCCGTAATGATCTGACGCGTAATGCAGATCTCGGCAAAAGCCTTGAACGAAGCGAGTCTGTCCCCGCGGAAATCGCGTATGGCCTTGTACAGACCGATCATGCCTTCTTGGATGATATCTTCGCGGTCGGCTCCGATCAGGAAATAAGATCTGGCCTTCGCACGCACGAAATTCCGGTACTTGTGGATCAAATACTCCAGTGCCTCACTATCGCCGGCACGAACCGCTTCCACGACTTCTTCATCGCATTGGAAATCGTAAGATGAAACTGTGACGTCTTTGAGATCTACACTCACCAGCAATCCCTCCGGCCGCGGCGCAAGTTTCGAGCCTGTCTTAAAAGTTAGCCTCAGTATATATTATGTCACCTTACACCGTCAACCGCAGAACGACCAAAAGAGGGGCCTTGTGCCGGATAATTCCTTTTTGTACACGGAGTTGTAAAAGAACGCTTACTTTTGGGGCCCAAAGCCCTTCTTTCACTGCCGCCGCCAGCGCTCGAACAACCGCAGCTGCTCGGGGGTAAGCTTGCCGTCGATCGTATTGCGGCTTTCTTTTTGAGCCTGTTCCGCGATTCTTTTCCCGATTTCTTTCTCGCTCTGTTCGACTTCGACCAGAAGCTCCAAAGCGGGGAGCCGAAGGGCGCCCTGCGCAAAAGCGACGCTCTGCTCGACAAAATCGCTCGTAGCCACATAAACGTCGCGCCGCTTTCTGCGGAACTGCCCGGCAAAACGTTCCACCGCTTCGTCCGCCGTTTCCTTTTCCCGTGTAAAGTAAACCTCGACCCGGCTCTGCTCAAGCGTTCTGCCTTTACCCGGCACCCGGTAAGCATCGAACACCACAATGACCCTTCGCCCCGTGTACGCCTGATAATCGGCCAACCGTTCGAGCAGGCGGTCGCGGGCCTCGTTCATGTCGATTTGCGACAGCGGAGCCAGGTCGGGCCAGGCTCCGATCATGTTGTAGCCGTCCACCAGAAGTACGTCCCGCAAATCGGCCATGGTTCACACTACTTTCTGCCGCTGCGCTGGCGCAGCACTTCATACATGACGACGCCTGCGGCAACGGAAGCGTTCAGCGAATTGATGCGTCCCTGCATTGGAAGTTTGATGAGCACGTCGCATTTCTCGCGGACGAGCCGCCCCATGCCTTCCCCTTCGTTGCCGATCACGATCGCAAGCGGTCCTTTGAACACGTCCGTCTCATAGATCTCGCCTTCGGCCCGCACATCGGTACCGGCGATCCACACACCGGCTTCTTTGAGCTTTTCCATCGTCTGAACGAGGTTCGTCACCCGTGCGACCGGCACGTATTCCGCCGCGCCCGCACTTGTTTTCGAGACGGTTACGTTCACCTGCGCCGAACGGCGCTTCGGAATAATAACGCCGTGTACGCCCGTGCAGTCGGCCGTACGCAGAATCGAGCCCAGATTGTGGGGATCTTCGATCTCGTCCAGGATAAGCAGAAACGGATCTTCGTCTTTGGCTGCCGCAGCCGCGAGCAGGTCTTCGACCTCCGCGTAGATGTAAGGAGCGGCCTGGGCAACAACGCCCTGATGCTGGATTCCCGGCACAAGCGTGTCGAGTTTGCGTTTATCGGCTGTTTGTACGATGATTCCGCGCGATTTGGCTTCCGTCAGAATCGGCTGCATCTGCTTTTGCTGCGTTCCCTCCGCGATCCAGATCTTGTTGATGCTGCGGCCGGCTCTAAGCGCCTCGACGACCGAGTGCTTGCCGGCAATCAATTCTTCTTCCATGTGGGTTGTTCCTTTCCGCCGGCGGCGTTCGGCCGCCGCTTGGTTAGTTTTGTGTTCATTTCCGTTCGGGCGGTTCCGCCGAAGGAGGCGAATCCGGCTTATCCGCGGATCCTCCCGAGACTGCTTCTTCGCCGAGTTCGATTCCCTTACGGATTAGCTGTTCCAATCGCCCCGTACGGCCGCTGTAATACAGATAGCCGGCCAGACTCTCAAGCGCTGTCGCATGCCGGTATTCGAGCGCGTCGGCGTTTTTGGGAATGGAACCCGACTTGGCATTGCGGCCGCGCCGGACGATATCCGCTTCCTCTTCCGTCAGTTCCCCTTCGATTCGAAACAGCATCCGCGCCTGCGCACCGGCCGAGACGAGCTTGGTCGCTTCCCGGTGAAGATGGTGCGGACGCAGATTCGTATGACCGATCAGATACTGCCGAATCGCCACTTCAAATACGGCATCGCCGATATAAGCGAGTACGATCGGAGGCAGCAGCCCCGGCGTCTTTGAAGGAGGGAAATCGAACAGCATTCTGCCCGGTTGCCCGTTGTTCCGATTGGTTTCCGGCGCTCCGCCCGTCTCTTCCGTCTTATCGTGTCCGGTCATTTTATTTTCTCCGCCATCTCATGCCCTGCGGCGTATCTTCCAGAGCAATGCCCCGCTCGGCCAGCAGATCGCGGATTTCGTCGGAACGCGTCCAATTCTTCGCTTTGCGGGCTTCGGTGCGCTCGGCGATCAGCTGCTCGACTTCTTCGTCCAACAGTTCCGTTCCCGGCTCGGCCGCAATACGCAGTACGCTGTTCATCTTCGCAAAGACTTCGAGCAGCGCTTCCAGATCGGCTTGATAAGCGATATCTTCCCGCAGTACGCGGTTTGCTTCGTTTACCCATTCGAACATGGAAGTCACTGCGTCCGGCGTATTGAAGTCATCGTCCATCTTCGCGTAAAAATCATTCAATACGGCATCGAGCTTCGTCCGCAGCGCATCCGTTACCGTTTGGCTGCCGGCCGTTGCCGCTCCCAGACGATGATGAATGGCGCCGACGGCATTTTCGATCCGTTCGACGCTGTTGAGTGCCTGATCCATGTTGTCTTGGCTGAAGTTGAGCGGGTTCCGGTAGTGCGTAGACAGGACGAAGTACCGCAGAGCTTCTTTTTTATAGCGGCTGCGCAGGTCCTGCACCGTAATGCCGTTGCCGAGCGATTTGGACATTTTTTCATTATCGATATTGACATAGCCGTTGTGCATCCAGTAGTTGGACAGCGGGTGGCCGGTCAGGCATTCGGATTGGGCAATCTCGCATTCGTGGTGCGGGAACTGAAGATCCTGGCCGCCTCCGTGGATATCGAGCGTGTCGCCGAGATAACGACGGGCCATCGCGGAGCATTCGATATGCCAGCCCGGACGCCCTTCTCCCCAAGGACTTTCCCAAGAGATTTCGCCCGGCTTTACGCCTTTCCAGAGCACGAAGTCTTCCTGGTTTTCTTTGCGCGCGTCGACTTCGATCCGGATGCCGAACTGCAGCTGTTCCAGGTTCTGACGCGACAGTTTGCCGTATTCTTCGAAACTCGAGGTACGGAAATACACATCGCCGCCGCTTGGGTAGGCATGGCCCGTGTCGACCAATTCGCCGATAAAAGTGATGATGTCGTCCATATTCTCCGTGACGCGGGGGTTCAGGGTCGCTTTTTCGACGCCGAGTCCTTCGAGATCTTCGTAATACGCCGCGATAAACTTCTCCGCTACTTCCGGAACCGTCGTATTCAAGGCTTCGGCTTTGCGGATCAGCTTGTCGTCCACGTCGGTGAAGTTAACCACGTAATTGACGGCATATCCCCGATCTTCCAAATAAGCGCGTACCACGTCGAAAAAAATCACCGGCCGGGCGTTTCCGATATGAATATAGTCGTATACGGTCGGACCGCACACATACATATTCACTTTTTCCGGTTCCACCGGCACGAATTTTTCTTTTTCTCTCGTCATCGTATTATAAATTTGCAGGGTCATTTGTCCACTTTCCTCTCTCGTTCTTGTTGCTTACTGCTGGCTGTCTCCGCGGCCTGCCGCACGGGGCGGCTCTACATACGACGCATCCCGGCGGACCTCTCTGAGCTCCTGCTGCAGCTGCGCCACCTGGCGGCGCAGCTCGCAGAGCGCATCGTGTGAAGGATCGGGCATCTGATGGCTGAGCCTGTCGACCTTGCGGCCGTGCTGGCGTACGATCTGACCGGGTATCCCCACCACCGTGCTGTTCGTCGGCACTTCCTTGAGTACAACAGAGTTCGAACCGATATTGCTCTGATCGCCGACGGTGATAGAACCGAGCACTTTCGCGCCCGAGCCGATGACGACGTTATTGCCTATGGTCGGATGCCTTTTCCCTTTTTCTTTCCCTGTTCCTCCGAGCGTAACCCCCTGATAGATGACCACGTCGTCGCCGATCTCGCAGGTTTCGCCGATGACGATGCCCATCCCGTGGTCGATAAACAGCCGGCGTCCGACTGTCGCACCCGGATGAATCTCGATCCCCGTGAAAAAGCGGCTGGTCTGCGATACGATTCTCGCCAAAGTGAAACGCCGCCACTTGTACAGCTTGTGCGCGATCCGGTGAGCCCAAATCGCATGCAATCCCGAATAGGTAAAAACGACTTCAAACATACTTCTCGCCGCCGGATCGTTGTCGAATACCGCACGGATATCGGACTTGACCGATTTGAACATCACGCTTCCTCGCTTCCATTGCCCAAAATAAAAACGCCCCGGCAGCATTATGCTGCAGAGGCGTTAGACCGCGGTTCCACTCTGCTTGGACAACCATCAATCGGCGTCCATCTCGTTCAAAGCCCGTAACGGGGACCGGCCGGCGGACTCTAGACCCCGACCTCCCTCGAGAGGGCCGGGCTTCGAATCCGCAGCTCCCAGGCGCATTTCCGTCTGCCGAACCCGGACGGCTCCCAGCCTGCAAACGGACACCGACCCGGCATCCGTTCGCGGCCGTCCTCTCTGGGGGATTCGGCGTACGACGTACTTCTCCTGTTCTTCGCTATAGAAATATTCGATTAAAGACGTAGTTGGATAGATGTTGTTTAGCCATTATAAACGAATCGACGCGGTCTGACAATCCGAATCGTGCAGGGTTCAGGCCGTCTGCGCCTTCAAGCGTCCGATCACGCGTTCTCTGCCGAGCAGGTAGATCGTCCGGTTCAGGTCGCGCCCGTGCATTTGCCCGGTCAGCGCGACGCGAATCGGCATGAACAGCTGCTTGCCCTTGATGCCGTTCTCCTTCTGCACTTCCTTGATCAGCGCAGCCATGCGTTCCGGCGAGAACTCGTCCGAAGCTTCGACTTTGGCCAGGAAAGCGGCCAGCGCCACCGGCGCCTTCTCGTCGGCCAGCACTTCGCGTTCTTCATCGCCGAACTCCACTTCGTCGCGGAAGAACATCTCGGACAGCGACACGATATCGGAAGCGGCGTTCATCTGCTCGCGATACAGCTCCACGAGCCGTTCCGCCCAGTCCCTGCGGTCGGCATCGAGCGTTTCCGGCAGCAGGCCCGCTTTTTGCAGGTGGGGAATCGCCAGGTCGGCGATCCGCTGTGCATCGGCGTTTTTGATGTAATGGTTGTCGATGTGCGCCAGTTTGTTCGGATCGAACACCGCAGGGCTTTTGGACAGCCGTTTGGCATCGAAGATCGAAATCAGTTCTTCGCGCGTAAAGATCTCTTCTTCGCCTTCCGGAGACCAGCCGAGCAGCGCAATGAAGTTAAACAGCGCTTCCGGCAGATAACCCCGTTCTTCATACTGCGAAATGAACTGGATGATCGACTCGTTGCGTTTGCTGAGCTTCTTGTGGTCGTCGCCCACGATCAGCGTCATATGGCCGAAGCGCGGCGGCTCGAAGCCCAGCGCTTCGTAGATCATGAGCTGGCGCGGCGTATTGGAGATATGGTCTTCCCCGCGCAGCACATGGCTGATCTTCATGAGATGGTCATCGAGCACGACGGCGAAGTTGTACGTCGGGATTCCGTCCCGCTTCACGATAACGAAATCGCCCGTGTCTTCGGTGGTAAAGGAAATCTCGCCTTTGACCATATCGTCGAACGTGTACGTCTTGTTCGCCGGCACGCGGAAACGCACGCTCGGTACGCGGCCTTCCGCCGCAAAAGCTTCGCGCTGCTCCAGCGTCAGATCGCGGTGCTTGCCGGAATAGCGGGGCGTCTCGCCCGCGGCCATCTGCTCTTCGCGTTCTTTTTCCAACTCTTCTTCGGTGCAGTAGCACAAATAGGCCAAACCTTTATCGAGCAGCTCCTGCCAGTATTTCTTGTAAATGTCGAGGCGCTCCGTCTGGCGGTAAGGTCCGTACTCTCCACCGACATCGATACTTTCGTCCCAGTCGATTCCGAGCCATTTCATGTAGTTGAGCTGGCTTTCTTCGCCGCCCGCCACATTGCGTTTGACGTCCGTATCTTCGATCCGCACGATGAATTTGCCGCCTTGGCTGCGCGCGAACAAATAGTTGAACAGTGCCGTTCTGGCGTTGCCGATATGCAGATGGCCCGTAGGGCTCGGTGCGTAACGTACGCGTATTTCCTGACTCATGATTGTGTGCCTCCCGTATCGTTTCTAAAATTCTTTCAAGATGATAGCATACCCTTCGTCAAGCAGACAACGGCCTGTGCCGCGATGCCTTCGCCCCGTCCGGTGAAACCGAGCCATTCGGTGGTCGTGGCTTTTACGTTGACCTGCGATTCCTCTGCACCCAACGCACCCGCGATTACGGTAACCATCTGCGGGATATAGGGCGCCATCTTCGGCTGCTGCGCGATGATTGTCGCATCCACATTGCCGAGCACGTACCCGCGTTCTTCCGCCATTTTCCAGACGTGCTGCAGCAGCTTCAGACTATCGGCGTCTTTGAACTCCGGATCGGTATCGGGAAAATGACGTCCGATATCGCCCAGCGCAAGCGCCCCCAAAATCGCATCGCTGATCGTGTGCAGCAGCACGTCAGCGTCGGAATGTCCGAGCAGGCCTTTTTCATGCGGAATAGTTACGCCTCCGATGATGCAGGGCCTTCCCTCCACCAGCTGATGCACGTCGAATCCTTGTCCCACTCTGATCATCATGTTCTCTCC
Organism: Saccharibacillus qingshengii; assembly: GCF_013185195.1. Lineage (GTDB taxonomy): Bacteria > Bacillota > Bacilli > Paenibacillales > Paenibacillaceae > Saccharibacillus > Saccharibacillus qingshengii. The sequence goes on along the minus strand of NZ_JAAZWC010000029.1, from coordinate 10,085 downwards.
TTCGGCTTCGCCCGAAGCAAAAACTCCGCGTAATCCAGATCTTCGGGCGTCGTAATCTTGATATTCGTATAATCCCCCCGGGCGACGGTTACCCGGATTCCCTGACGCTCGATCAGCATCGAATCGTCGGTCCCGAGAAATCCTTCGGCGGCCGCACGCTCATGCGCGCGCAGCAGTTCTTCCGTGCGAAACCCCTGCGGAGTCTGAATCGCCCACAGCAGACTGCGGTCGGGCGTATCGACGATCAGGCCGCCTTTTCCCACAGTCTTGATCGTGTCTTTGACCGGGACGGCCAGCACAGCCGCTCCACTGCGCCGCATCTCGTCGTAGCAGGCTTCGATGTCCGGTTCCCAGATAAACGGCCGTACGCCGTCGTGGACCATGACCCAGGGGCAGGAAACCGCCTTAAGCCCTTCATGGACAGAGTGCTGGCGTTCCTTCCCTCCGGCCACTACCGTTTTCACAAGCGGACAGTCCGCTTCTTCGATATAACGGCGGCAGCGCTCGACATCGGCTTCCCCAGTAACCACAATAATTTCGGCCGTCGCTCCGAAACGTCCAAACGCCTCGATCGCCCGAAGAAACAGCGGACGTCCATCAAGCTCGAGGAACTGTTTGCTTTCTTTCGTACCCATACGAGAGCCGCGTCCGGCCGCAACCACGATTACGCTCAAGTTTCGCTCCATTCGTCTACGCCCGCCTTTATACCCGTTTCGCTATTCCCGCGTCTCTTTAGTATACCCGCGGCAGACCTCGAAAACTACAATCGCTCTTGAAAACTTGCCGGCACACAGATCAAAAAAGCGCCTTCCCACGGGAAGACGCCTCTTTTTACGCCGCGGCCGTTAAACCTAAACCTGACGTTCGATAAACACTTGATCCTGCAAGCGGCGCAGCCCTTCCTTGATCGTACGGGCGCGCGCTCCTCCGATGCCGTCCACTTCATCCAGCTCTTCCAGTTCCGCCCGCATCACATCCGCCAATTTGCCGAAATGTTCGGTCAAATTATGCACAATGACATTGGGCAGACGCGGAATCTTGCTCAATACGCGGTAACCGCGCGGAACCAGCATCTCGTCGCTGACCGACAGCGAAGCGGAGTAGCCGAGCAGACGCACAATATGCGCCGTATCCAGCAGCTCATCGTCGGTCGAACGGCGAAGCGACGCCAGAATCTCTTTGGCTTTTTCGTCGCCGGGCTGGGCCGTATAGTCTTTGAGCAGCAGCAGAACTTCGCGTTCGGTATTGCCGACCAGCTCTTCCATCTGCATGGAAATCAAGCGGCCTTCATTACCGAGTTCGCTGACATAACGCTGGATTTCCGTCTTGATGCGCAGCACCATTTCGACGCGGCGAATGACGCCAACCACTTCCGCCAGCGTAACCAGTTCCTCGAACTCCGAAGCGGTCAGATTGGTCAATGCCTGGGTCAGTACGGCTTTGTACCGCTCCAGCGTCTGGATCGCCTGGTTGGCTTTGGTGAGAATAACTCCGATCTCTTTGAGCGTATAACGCAAATTGCCGAGATACAGCGTGATGATATTGCGGCGCTGCGAGATGGATACGACAAGTTTACCCGTCTGCTTGGCTACGCGTTCCGCTGTCCGGTGGCGGATTCCCGTCTCCGACGACGATATGGCGGAGTCCGGAATCAGCTGCGTGTTGGCGTACAGGATACGTTTGAGATCTTCGCTCAAAATAATCGCCCCGTCCATCTTCGCCAGCTCGTACAAATAGTTCGGCGAAAAATCGCAGTTGATGGAGAATCCCCCGTCGACGACTTCCATCACTTCGGGACTGTAACCGACGACGAGCAGAGCACCGGTCTTGGCGCGCAGCACATTCTCAAGCCCGTCGCGGAAAGGAGCTCCCGGTGCGACGAGTTTGAGCAGTTCGTTCATTTTTGTGGATTCCGATTCTTTCATTGCCTGCCTCCCCTTGCGTCAACCCCCGGTTAACGCCCTACTCTAGCGCCGCTTTGAGCGCCTGTGAAACGGTCTCGACACCAATCAATTCGATCCCTTTTGGGTGCTTCCAACCTTTTAAACTCTTTGTGGGCATAATGACCCGTTTAAAACCGAGTTTCAGCGCTTCCTTGACACGCTGTTCCGCCCGCGAGACCGCCCGAACTTCGCCGGTGAGCCCGATCTCGCCGAACACGACGTCATAGGGGCGCGTCGGCTTGTCCTGAACGCTCGAGGCGAGACAGACCGCTACGGCCAGGTCAACCGCCGGTTCGTCCAGTCGTACGCCGCCCGCCACATTGACGTAAGCGTCCTGCGTCTGCATGTACAAGCCCATACGTTTTTCCAGTACCGCAATGATCAGGTTCAAACGATTGTAATCGATCCCGGTTCCCATTCGCCGGGGCGAAGGAAAATGCGTCGTGGCCACCAGCGCCTGCAGTTCGACCAATACCGGCCTTGTGCCTTCCATACTGGCGACGACGGTCGTGCCGGACACGCCCATCGCCCGCTCGGACAGGAACAATTCCGACGGGTTCGTGACTTCGTCGAGCCCATCTTCGCGCATTTCGAAAATGCCCATTTCGTTCGTCGAACCGAAACGGTTTTTGACCGCGCGCAAAATCCGGTAAGTATGATGGCGTTCTCCTTCAAAATACAGGACGCAGTCCACCATATGTTCCAACATACGCGGTCCGGCAATCGCGCCTTCTTTGGTCACGTGGCCGACGAGAACGGTAGCGATTCCACCGTTCTTGGCGATCCGCATAAAGCGGGCCGTACACTCCCGCACCTGAGAGACGCTGCCCGGCGCGCTCGTCACATCCGGCTGGTACACCGTCTGAATGGAATCGATCACAAGAAAATCCGGAGCAATCTGTTCGATCGCAAGCTCCACCTGCTCCATATTGCTTTCGCACAACACATACAGCTGAGGCGACAAAGCGCCCAACCGCTCCGCACGAAGTTTGGTCTGCTTAACCGATTCTTCCCCGGAAATATACAGCACTTTCAGGCCCGAAGCGGCCAACGAATGCGACGTCTGCAGCAGCAGCGTCGATTTGCCGATCCCGGGATCCCCGCCGACCAGAATCAGCGAACCCGGCACCATGCCTCCGCCGAGCACCCGGTTCAATTCTCCGATCTTCGTATCTACCCGCGGTTCCTGTCCGCCTTCGATATCGACAATGGATTGGGGTTTTTGCGTTCCCTGCAGCAGGGAAGAATTCATGCCGCCCATTCCCTGGGTTTTCACATTGCTGACCGTTTCCTCCACCATGGAGTTCCACGATTGGCAGCCGGGGCATTTTCCGTACCATTTGGTCGACTCGTAGCCGCACTCGGTGCAGTAAAACTTGGTTTTTGTCTTGGCCATGGGTCTCCTCTCTCACCGGCTCTCCGGCAGTCCGAAACCGTCCGTTCGCCTCCGGCAAATACGGAAAGCTCTTCCTTAAAAGTTTATCATTTATCGCGGTTAAAAGTAAGGGTCATTCCATTCTCCAAACGTCGGGTCATGCGAAAAAAGCCGGACCGGCGGAAACGAAATTCCGCGGCCCGGCTAGGGGCGGCCGGCAGACCGGAAAAGCGCAAAGCATTCCCCGGACCGGGCCTTTTATACAGTTTGGCTGTTGGTTATTCCGGCTTTTCGATCAATACTGCCGGCTCTTCGGCTTTATCGACAGACAATGCCCCGTCTTTCTCGTCGATCACCAGGTAATCGCCTTTAACGATGCTGCCGGTCAGCAGTTCTTCGGACAAACGGTCCTCGATATGCTTCTGGATCGCACGGCGCAGCGGACGCGCGCCGTAAGCCGGGTCGTAGCCTTCTTTCGCCAGGAAAGCTTTGGCTTCATCCGTGAGTTTGAAGTTTACGCCGTAATCGTTGAGACGTTTACGCAGCTCTTCCGACATCAATGTTACGATTTCGGCGATATGCTTCTCGTCGAGCGAATGGAAGACGATCGTTTCGTCGATCCGATTCAGGAACTCGGGACGGAAACTTTTCTTGAGCTCTTCCATGACTTTGCCTTTCATGTTCTTATATTCCGCTCCGCTGTCGACCGCGGCCGTGAAGCCGAGCGTCGAGTTGCGGCGAATCGCATCCGCGCCGACGTTGGACGTCAGAATGATCAGCGTATTCCGGAAATCGACCACGCGGCCTTTGGAATCGGTCAGGCGTCCGTCTTCCAGCACCTGCAGCAGAATATTGAATACTTCCGGATGCGCTTTTTCGATCTCGTCCAGCAGCACCACAGAGTACGGTTTGCGGCGTACTTTCTCGGTGAGCTGACCGCCTTCTTCATAACCGACGTATCCCGGAGGCGCTCCGACCAGACGCGAAGTCGAATGCTTCTCCATATACTCGGACATATCGATCCGGATAACCGCGTTCTCGTCGCCGAACATCGATTCGGCCAGCGCGCGGGCCAGCTCCGTTTTACCTACGCCCGTAGGACCGAGGAAAATGAAGGAGCCCATCGGACGCTTCGGATCTTTGAGACCCGCACGTGCGCGGCGAATGGCCCGGCTGACGGCAACAACTGCTTCTTCCTGGCCGATGACCCGTTCATGCAGCAGGCTCTCCATGTTCAGCAGACGGTCGGTTTCTTCTTCTTTGAGCTTGTTGACCGGAATGCCCGTCCAGCTTCCGACCACGTCCGCAATATCTTCGGGCGTCACTTCGGAATCGGTACGTCCTTGTTTCTCTTTCCACTGGTTGCGCGTCATTTCCAGCTCTTCGCGGATCTTCTGCTCAGTGTCACGCAAAGCGGCCGCTTTTTCGAATTCCTGGCTTTGAACCGCCGAGTCTTTCTCTTTGCGGATATCGTCCAGACGGTTCTCCAACTGCTTCAGGTTTGGCGGTACCGTATACGAATTCAAGCGGACTTTGGAACCCGCTTCGTCGATCAGGTCGATCGCTTTGTCCGGCAGGAAGCGGTCCGTGATATAACGGTCCGACAGCTTCACGGCCTGTTCGATCGCTTCGTCCGTAATCTTCACCCGGTGATGCGCTTCGTAGCGGTCGCGCAGACCGTGCAGGATCTGAATGGCTTCGTCCACGGAAGGCGGTTCTACCTTGATCGGCTGGAACCGGCGCTCAAGCGCAGCATCCTTCTCGATATATTTGCGGTACTCGTCTAGGGTTGTCGCTCCGATACACTGCAGTTCTCCGCGTGCCAGCGACGGCTTGAGGATATTGGACGCATCGATTGCGCCTTCCGCCCCGCCCGCGCCGATCAGCGTGTGCAGCTCGTCGATAAACAGAATGACATTGCCTGCCTGGCGAATCTCATCCATGATTTTTTTGAGACGGTCTTCGAATTCGCCGCGGTATTTGGTACCTGCCACGACCGAACCCATATCGAGCGTCATGACGCGCTTTTCGCGCAGCGTTTCCGGAATTTCGTTGTTGATGATCTTCTGTGCGAGACCTTCGGCGATCGCCGTCTTGCCGACGCCGGGTTCGCCGATCAGAACCGGATTGTTTTTGGTCCGGCGGCTGAGCACCTGAATCACGCGTTCGATCTCTTTGCTCCGGCCGATAACCGGGTCGATGTTGCCGTCTTTGGCGTAAGCCGTCAAGTCGCGCGCCAGGCTGTCCAGCGTTGGCGTGCTGACGTTGGCAGGCGTTCCGTGATGGCTCGAAACGGCTTCGCTGCTGCCCAGCAGCTGAAGAACCTGCTGGCGGGCCTTATTCAGGCTAATCCCGAGGTTGTTCAGTACGCGAGCCGCGACACCTTCGCCTTCGCGAATCAGGCCCAGCAGGATATGCTCGGTTCCCACGTAGGTATGGCCGAGTTTACGCGCTTCGTCCATCGACAGTTCGATGACCTTTTTGGCGCGCGGGGTATAAGCGATATTGGTCGGTTGTTCTTGGCCCCGTCCGATGAGCGTTTCGACCTCGTTTTGGATCTGTTCCAGACCCAGGCCAAGTCCGATCAACGCTTTGGCTGCGATGCCTTCGCCTTCACGAATCAAACCCAGCAGGATATGCTCGGTTCCGATATTGTTGTGTCCGAGTCGAACCGCTTCTTCTTGAGCAAGAGCGAGAACTTTTTGCGCACGTTCCGTAAATCTGCCAAACATCATATGCAAAGCACCTCCACAAAGTAGTAACCTTACGACCGGACCTGCATCCGGCCGCCGAACGGGGTGTTATTCCTTGTTTTTAAGCAGCCTGTCCCGGATCAACTGCGCCCGGTACATGTCCTTCTCTGCTGTATTCATTGTAGCACCGAACGTTTTCTGAAGGAAATTCGGCTGGGTCAAAATCGTAAGTTCATTCAGCAGCGTAGTCGTCAGCTTGTCGATCCATCCCAGGTCGACCCCCAGACGCAAATCGGACAGCCGTTGGGCCGCCTCTTTGCCGTCGATGATCGCCGCATGGGTCAGAATCCCGTACGAACGCATCACACGGTCATAGAGACGAATCTTCGATTCGGCGACAAGCTTGCTGCGTGCCTGACGTTCATATTCGATAATCTGGGCCGCTATTCCTTCCAGATTGTCCACAATCTCGTTCTCGCTTTGACCCAGCGTAATCTGATTGGAGATTTGGAACAGATTCCCCTGGGCTTCACTGCCTTCTCCATAGATGCCCCGTACGGTAAGTCCCACCTGGGAAATAGCGTTCAGAACGCGCCCGATCTGGTGTGTCATGACGAGGGCGGGCAGATGAATCATCACGGAAGCCCGCAGTCCCGTACCGACGTTGGTCGGACAGCTGGTCAAATAGCCGCGCCGGTCGTCGAAAGCATAATCGATATGGGCTTCCAGTGCATCATCTACAAGTGTAGCCCGTTCCCAGGCCCGCTTGACTTGGAAACCGGAGTAGAGGCACTGGATCCGGATATGGTCTTCTTCGTTCACCATAATACTGAGCGATTCGTCCTCGCTTAGGACGACTGCCGCTTCCTGCGATTCGTTGGCAAGCGTCGGACTTACCAAGTGCTTTTCTACCAGCACCTGCCGCTCGATTTCGTTCAATTCGTCGAGCCGGATCGGATACAGCAGCCCAAGCTCTTCCGAAGCCTGCCTGGCCGCTTCCACGACCCGGTTGCGAACCTGCTCGGCCTGCTCTTCATTGGCGACAAGCGGAAACGGGAAAGTTCTGAGATTGCGTGCAATTCTCACCCGGCTGCTGATGACAATATCGGACTCGTCTCCGTCCGCTTTCATCCAACTGCTGAGCGCATGTTCCGTAAAAGAAAAATCCGACATGACCCGTAACCTCCCTTAACGCTGCGACCGCTGCAGCTCGAGTTCGCGAATGCGGTCCCTCAGCTGAGCAGCCGTTTCGAATTCCTGTTTCTCGATACGTTCCTGCAGTTCCTGCTTGAGCGTATCGATCTCGCGCTGCACCTGCAGATCGGCACCTCCGCGTTTGGGCACTTTGCCGACATGTACGGTTCCGCCGTGGACACGCTTGAGCAGCGGATCGATCTTGTCGTCAAAATGCTTGTAGCAGGAGCTGCAGCCGAACCGCCCGATCTTGCGGAACTGCGCGTAGGTCATCCCGCATTCGTCGCACCGAAGCTGTTGGGGCTGGGCGGCATTTCCCGACTGCGACTTGCCTGCGATATCGAAGTCGAGGAATCCGGACAGCAGATTGTGAATCGAAAATCCACCCGATGTCCCCGGAATCATCTCGCCCTTTTCTCTCGCACAGTGCTCGCAAATATGGAATTCGTTTTTTTCACCGTTGATAATTTTCGTAAAATGCAGGGTTGCGGGTCTCTGCTGGCATTCCTGACAAAGCACTCGCTCACCTCCTTCACAAAATAAACGCCACGTATTCAAAAAGAATAAGGCTTACCCTTGTTGTCCCATGAGCGCAATCAGCATCGCCTTCATAATCCGTGCACGCATTTCGTCCCGATAGGGAAGTTTGAGCAGCAGCGTGTTGCGCAGAACAGCCGAGCGCATGAGCGCCGCTTCCCGTCCGGTAATCAGATCCGCATCCACCAACCGGTAGATCAGCCCTTCGGCCGCCGACTGGCTCATTTCGCTTCCGATTGTTTCATGAACGTGGGCATGCAGCTCGGAATGGGTCGGAAGCTCTATGCGCTGGATCCGGATATACCCTCCGCCTCCGCGCTTGCTTTCGACCAAATATCCTTTTTCTAAAGTAAAGCGCGTACTGATTACGTAATTGATTTGAGACGGTACGCAGGAGAATCGATCGGCCAGATCGTTTCTCTGAATCTCGATCATGCTTCCCGGACTTTCCTGCAGAACCGTTTTTAAATAATGTTCGATGACATCGGAAATATTGCGCATCGATCCACCCTCCATTATCTGCCTGAGCCGCTGTACGGATGTGGAACCTACTCTTAAAATAACCCTTCCGCAAAAAGGAAGAAACGTCTGGTCGTTTCAGGCACCTTGGCCTCTTGAGCAAACCTGTTCAAGGTGCGAGGCACCATTCGTGTGCGGCATGTCGCAGGGCATCAAAATAAATACACACAGTTGACTTTGACTTTCTTTGACTTTTTATCTATTATACCATATATTTTTTTGTTGCCAAGAGTCCTCTTCAAAAGAAGACAGCAAAAAACCGCGGCTGCCCGCGGTCGAAAAATCCAATCAAAACCCTCTGTTGCCTTCGGCGTGAATCCGGCCTTTTTTGAACGTGGTAGCTGACGCTCCCGGATTGTTGACTTCATTGGAAGTAAAATAAATATTGCCGATCTCTCCGTCTCCCCAGATGCCAATTCCCGCATTGACCGAGTCGGAGATGATATTCCCTGTAAACCGCACCTCATCGATCCTGCCCTGGTCGGCAAAAACAAGGATGTTGGGATGATCGTTGGTCGGACGGGTCCCGGCATTTACAATGGTGTTCGTATTGACGGTCACATCCTTAACATCGCGTGTATTCCAGTTCTCCTCAACGGCAATATAAATCCCGGCCATTTCGGTATTGCTGATCTTGTTGTTCTCGATGGTCACTCCGCTGCCGCCGACCACCGAAATTCCGCGAGCTTTCGAAGAGTATCCTACCGAATTCCCGCGTATCACGATATCGCTTGCCGGCTCCGGATCTTTGTGATAGCTGACGACTGCGATCGCATCGTCTCCGGTTTGTTTAACCGTATTGTTCTCGACCGTAATCCGTTTGCTTCCATCCGTCAAATGAATGCCGTCGGCTTTGGTGTTTTTGATTACATTCCCCGAAATCACACCGTCGGTTGATCCATCGCGCACCAAAATACCGGCTGTGCTCGCCCCTACCACCCTCACGTTACGAATGGAAAAGTTGGAAGCGCCCAGTACGGTAACGCTGTTTTTCGAGTCGGCTCCATCGCGGGAACTCGTGCTTTTATAAATATGCGTCACATTTTCCAAAGCCGGACTTTTTCCTTTTAGATTAATCGATCCGTTTAACGGATTCGTTGATGTCAAAATACTGCGCTGCGCTCCGGCGCCGATGATTCGCACCCCCGTAACCTGAAGCTTAGCGCTGAGCAGGAAGTTGCCCGGAGGCACGTAGAGCACTTTCTTTTGATTGCGTGCCGCTTTGATCGCTTTGTTAAAAGCCGCCAACGAATCCGTTTTCCCGTCCCCTACCGCTCCATACGCCGTTACGGATATGGAATTGGCAGGCTTCAGGCTATGTACCGAAGGAGCCGTCTTTTCTTTGGCGAATGCCTGATCGATTGTCCCGGCACCTCCGCCTATCCCCTGCAAAAAGATCGCTCCGGCTGTTCCCCATACCAACAAAGACAGCCAGGGCCTCTGTTTTTCTTTGGTTCCTTTGTGTTTCATCTTTCTCCTCCATTCCCAAACTTACTCTTTTTTATAGTTATATAAAACGTATTTGAAGCGCCCTAAACAAATTGGGGATAAATTGTGGGTAAATAGATGAAAATCAAGACAGCTTACGGTTTAGGCTTTGAAATCGAAGTGGGAATTAAGTTGAATGTGGAGAATATGTGGATAGAATTGCGGTAATTGGTTATAAAGCAGGTCTCGAAGACATCCGCTTGAGAATAATGTGGATCTTTTGTGGAAAACTCAAAGCATTTCTGGAAAAGAAAACAACAAAAAAGCCTTTACCGCGATTGCGGTAAAGGCTTTTTCTCTTCGGCTTGGCAGCTTCCTACTCTCCCAGGACCCTGC
>NZ_JAAZWC010000028.1 GCF_013185195.1 Saccharibacillus qingshengii | reverse complement strand
TGCAAGTCTTTTTTTGAAATCTTTTTGTCAGCTTCTTGCGAAGCGTCTTGTCCGATTCCGGTTGGGACTCGCTCACTTGTTCGAACCGCACGGTCACTCTCTCAAGGCCGTTCCTAGAATATATCATGCTGAGTTTAAGAAGGCAAGCACTTTTTTAAGAAAAGTATCATTAAAAGCAAAAAGGCCCCCAATCACTTGAGAGTCTTTGTCTTGGCATTGGGATGCCGGCTTGCTGCGGGTTCTATAGCACCTCTAAGATAAACAGTTTGCGATCCTGAATCAGGTTAACGATCTCTCCGTTAATCGATACGATCGGCCGGGTAGGTTGGTGGGCATCGGCATAAACGATCTCGCCCATTTTCCGATTGCTCAGCTTCACGCGTGTTCCAAGCGACAGCTGGGTCGTATGCTTGATCAGCGTACGGACAATCGCCGGATCGAGCTTTCCGAAAGAATCCTGTTCCAACTGCTCCAGTACCAGATAAGGCGAAGTGGCTCCGCGATAACGCCGGTCCAGTGTCATCGCATGGAAAATATCTGCAACAGCTACGATCTTTGAATAGAGGTGAAGCTTTTCTCCTGTCAATGCAAACGGGTATCCACTTCCGTCGATCCGTTCGTGATGCTGCAGCGCAGCCAACAGAACGCCTTCCTGCAGGGCCGTCGCATTTTTCAGAATCTGGTAGCCGTACGTCGTATGATTGTCCATCTCCGCTTTTTCTTCCGGAAGCAGCGACGTCGGTTTATGCAGAATCGTCGGCGAAATTTTGACTTTACCCAGATCATGCAGCAAACCGGCCAGCGATACCTGAATCCAGTTCTTCTGCGGAACATCCAACCAACGGGCAAGCATATATGAAGTTAAAGCACACAATACGGCATGATGATACATATAATCGTGCTTATCCGGCATACGCGGCGTAAAGCCCAGAATCCGGTATCCTTGAATTTGATCGATCAGCTTCTCCAACTGTGCACGCCATTGAAAGATCGGAATTTCCATAGCAATTACGGATGGAAAACCTGTCTTAATCAACGCTACCATCTGATCATACTCTTCGATGAAGCCTTTTTCCTTACGATTCACGTTCGGACGAACAGTCTCACCGTTTGGAAGAGCTGATTCTTTATTTTCTTGTTCCGCTGCTTTTTTGCCGGTTTCTCCCGAAGCCCCCTGAAGTTCTACCTGATCGATCATAAAGGCGTGCAGGATCTCCAGATCTCTCGGAAGCAGCACTCTGCCTTTTTGAAAAAGAAGATTGCCTTTATCGGTATAAACGTTGGCTGCGATTTTTTTGCCGGCCTCAAGTTCCGTTACGGATACACTTACCATGGTACACACCTCCTCTATTGCGGTCGTTCGGGCTTCCGAAATCGGATATTCATCCTTAAGCTCGGATAAATGCCGTCTGATTGTCGTACGCAAACCGCTTGCTTACCATTTCGATTATATGCCGTGATACCAAGAGCAACAATACCAAAAATATCCGAAATCGGTTTTCTATGCGCTCTTTTAAGTAAAAGGGGATTTTCACGCAAAAAAAGGAAGTCCCGGAGGACTCCCTTGGCTTGTCAGCGCCGCTCGGTTCTTACTCCGACGCCCCCGGATCGTTATCCATCATTTCCAGCAGAGCCTTGGCTTCAACGTCCGCCACGACCGTATCCGCCTGCTCTTCCGACAATTCGCCTTCGCCCAGTTCGTCGTCTTCAATCTCTTCGCTCTTGTCGATTCGGCAGACGGTAGCCACCGCATCTTCATCGCGAATATGAATAAGTCTTACACCCTGTGCGTAGCGTCCCATCGAAGAAACGCCGTCCATGCTTGTACGGATCAGCGTACCGCTGGTCGTAATAATCATCAGATCCTCTTCGGATTTGACGACTTTCAGACTGGCCACCGGTCCATTTTTATCGGTGACATTGATTGTCTTGATCCCTTTGCCGCCGCGGGTCTGAACCCGGTACTCGCCAATCGGCGTACGCTTGCCGTAGCCTTTGCTCGTGACGATCAGCACTTCGCGGTCCGTCTTGACGACGTCCATGCCGATGACCGTGTCTTCGCCTTCAAGAGAGATCCCTTTGACCCCTGTCGCGCCGCGGCCCATCGAGCGCACGTTGCTTTCCTTGAATCGGATCGACAGACCGGAAGACGTGCCCATGATGATCTCCTGCTCGCCGTCGGTCAGCTTGGCTCCGATCAGGGAGTCGTCGTCGCGCAGCGTGATCGCGATCAGACCGCCTTTGCGGATATTGGCATAATCGGTCAGCGGCGTCTTTTTGACAATACCCCGGCCCGTAGCAAAGAACAGGAAGCGGTCTTCCTTGAACTCGTGTACCGGAATGACCGCATTGATCGATTCGCCCTGTTCGATCTGGATCAAGTTGATGATCGGAGTTCCGCGTGCCGTACGGCTGAGTTCCGGAATCTCGTAGGCTTTGAGCCGGTATACTTTGCCGCGGTCCGTGAAGAACAGCAGATGATTATGGGAATTGGTCGCAAACAGATGCTCGACGAAATCTTCGTCTTTGGTTCCCATTCCCATTACGCCGCGTCCGCCCCGTTTCTGGCTGCGGTATGTGGTTGCCGGCAGACGCTTGATGTAGCCGGTATGCGAAATGGTGATGACCACTTCTTCCTGCGGAATCAGGTCTTCGTCCAGAATGCTGTCTTCGCCGACCGTGATTTCGGTACGCCGCTTGTCCGCGAAACGCTCCTTGATCTCGTTCAACTCGTCGCTGATGATCTGGACAAGCAGCTTCTCGTCCGCCAGAATGGCGCGGTATTCGCCGATCCGCTCCAGAATTTCGTTATACTCGCCTTCAATCTTCTCGCGTTCCAGTCCGGTCAAGCGCTGCAGACGCATATCCAGAATGGCCTGAGTCTGTTCCTGGCTGAGCGAATAACGCTCGGTCAGCTGCTCGCGAGCGGCATCGGCCGTCTGCGAACCCCGGATCAAGGCGATAACTTCGTCCAGATGATCCAGCGCGATACGCAGACCTTCGAGAATATGAGCCCGTGCTTCGGCCTTTTTGAGATCGAATTCGGTACGGCGGCGTACGACAACCTTCTGGTGCTCCAGGTAGTGATACAGCACGTCCCGCAGATTGAGGATCTTCGGCTCGTTGTTGACGATCGCCAGCATGTTGACGCCGAACGTCGACTGCATCGCCGTATGGCGGTACAGGTTATTGAGTACAACGCTTGGGTTCACATCGCGGCGAAGCTCCACCACGATCCGCATGCCGTTGCGGTCGGATTCGTCGCGCAGGTCCGTAATGCCGTCGATCCGCTTCTCGCGAACCAGCTCGGCGATCTTCTCGACCAGCCGCGCTTTGTTGACCTGGAACGGGATCTCGTTCACGATAATCCGCGCTTTGTTGCCGAATTCCTCGATCTCCGCTTTGGCCCGCATCGTAATGGAGCCCCGTCCCGTCTGATAAGCCTGACGGATACCCGAGCGTCCGAGAATAAAGCCGGCGGTCGGGAAATCCGGACCTTGAATATATTCCATCAGATCCATCGGCGTCAGATCTGGGTTCTCGATCAGCGCCTGAACGCCGTCAATGACTTCGCCGAGGTTGTGCGGAGGAATATTGGTGGCCATACCGACCGCAATACCCGATACCCCGTTAACGAGCAGGTTCGGATAGCGGGCCGGCAGAACGACCGGTTCATGCTCTTCGCCGTCGTAGTTCGGCTGGAAATCGATCGTTTCCTTGTTGATATCGCGCAGCATTTCCATTGCGATCTTCGAAAGACGGGCTTCCGTATACCGCATCGCTGCGGCGCCGTCGCCGTCGACGGAACCGAAGTTGCCGTGTCCGTTGACCAGCATATAGCGCATCGAGAAATCCTGGGCCATGCGGACCATGGTCTCGTATACTGCGGTGTCCCCGTGAGGGTGATACTTACCGATAACTTCGCCGACGATTCTCGCCGACTTCTTGAACGGCTTATCCGGCGACATGCCGAGTTCGGACATCGCATAGAGAATCCGTCTGTGGACCGGCTTCAAGCCGTCTCTGACGTCCGGCAGCGCGCGGCTGACGATGATACTCATTGCATAATCCATAAAGGACTCGCGCATTTCAACGCCGATATCCCGATCTATGACCTGCGATCTTTGTTCTTCCGCCATGACTGCCTCCTTCTATTTGGACACAGGTTCGGGCCTGCCCGCTTCCGGGAAAAGGAAAGACTCGAACCCTGTACCGTTGGTGCCTGCATAATCACGTGGGCTGCTGCTTTTGTATTTGAAAGTAAAGCCTTGAAATCATCTTGCAAACGCCGGAATATGCGGCTTCCACATCCTTATTATTATACCATTAATCCGTCGGGATGTCCGTATTTTGTCGTGGAAAAACAGCGTTAAAAAGAGCATTGTTTCACATTTTCCTGCGTTTTTCATACAAAAAAAGAAGAGACGCCCCCTTCGGGCCGCCTCTTCTTCGCCCTCTCCCCCAGGAGGGAGAAATCCGGTGTTAAATATCCAGGTTGGTTACGTAGCGGGCATGCTCTTGAATGAAATCACGACGAGGTTCGACGTTGTCGCCCATCAGCGTATCGAACAGCGTATCGGCCAGCATCGCATCGCCGATCGATACCTGCATCATGGTCCGGCTTTCCGGATCCATCGTCGTTTCCCACAGCTGTCCGGCATTCATCTCGCCCAGACCTTTATAGCGCTGTACGTTGACTTTGACGCCCGGTCCGAAGCTCTCGATGATCTCGTCGCGCTCTTTCTCCGAGTTCGCGTAGATGACCGTTTTGTTGCGCTCGATCTTGAACAAAGGCGGCTGTGCAATATACACGTAGCCGGCTTCGATGATCGGCCGCAGATAGCGGTAGAAGAACGTCAGCAGCAGCGTACGAATATGCGCGCCGTCGACGTCCGCATCGGTCATGATGACGACTTTGTGGTAGCGGGCTTTGGCGATATCGAAATCTTCGCCGATTCCCGTACCGATCGCCGTGATGATGGCGCGAATCTCCAGGTTGGACAGGATACGGTCAAGTCTGGCTTTCTCGACGTTCAGGATCTTGCCCCGAATCGGCAGGATCGCCTGGAAATGCCGGTCGCGGCCTTGTTTGGCCGAACCGCCGGCGGAGTCTCCTTCGACGATATAGACTTCGCTGATCGAAGCGTCCTTGGACGAGCAGTCGGCAAGTTTACCCGGCAGCGCGCTTACTTCCAATACGCTCTTGCGGCGCGTCAGTTCGCGGGCTTTGCGCGCCGCTTCGCGGGCTCTAGAAGCCTGAAGCGCTTTGTCGAGAATACGGCGCGCAGCGGAAGGGTTCTCGTTCAGGAAGTCCGTCAGCTTCTCGGAGAAGAGCGACTCCACGATGCCCCGAACTTCGCTGTTGCCGAGCTTGGTCTTCGTCTGTCCTTCGAACTGGGGCTCCGGGATCTTGACGGAGATAATCGCCGTCAGACCTTCGCGCACGTCGTCGCCGGTCAGGTTGCTGTTCGCGTCCTTAATGACGCCCGCTTTGCGCGCGTAATCGTTGATAATACGCGTCAGCGCACTCTTGAAGCCGGATTCGTGCGTACCGCCTTCATGCGTATGAATATTGTTCGCGAACGAATAAATACTCTCGGCGTAGCCGTCGTTATACTGAATCGCGATTTCGACCGCGATCATGTCGCGCGAACCTTCGACGTAGATCGGGTTTTCCTGGATCACGATTTTGTTCTGGTTGAGGAATTGGACATATTCGCCGATCCCGCCTTCGTAGTGGAACGAAGCGTTCTCGCCTGTCCGCTCGTCGAGCAGCGAGATCATGATGCCTTTGTTCAGGAACGCCAGCTCGCGAATTCTAGTCAGCAGCGTGTTGTAATCGTACACAAGCGTTTCGGTGAAAATTTGCGGATCGGGCTGGAACGTTGTCATCGTGCCCGTTTCGCCTTCCGCCACTTCCCCGATGACGCGCAGATCATACTGCGGAGCGCCGTAACGGTACTCCTGCTCGTAGATTTTGCCGTCGCGTTTAACCTGAACGACAATTTTCTCGGACAGCGCGTTGACGACCGATACGCCGACGCCGTGCAGACCGCCGGATACTTTGTACCCGCCGCCGCCGAATTTGCCGCCCGCGTGCAGGACGGTCATGACGACTTCGAGCGCCGGACGTTTCATTTTCGGGTGCTCGCCGACCGGAATCCCCCGGCCGTTGTCGATTACCGTAACGCTGTTGTTCTCATGCACAATAACCTGGATATGGTCGCAGTGCCCGGCGAGCGCTTCGTCGATGCTGTTGTCCACGACTTCCCAAACAAGATGGTGAAGGCCTCTGGCGCTCGTCGAACCGATGTACATCCCCGGCCGCTTGCGTACCGCTTCCAGTCCCTCGAGGACTTGTATCTGACTGGCATCATACGATTGTTGATCCATTGACATGCTTCGTTCACCCACTCCTGTAGTTTGTGAAAATTTGAGAAAAGAATACGAAACGCCCGCTCCCAAAGCCTGTTACCGAAGGCAGAGGGAAGGGCGGCGTATAAGGAATTCCTAGATAAAACCGATTCAATCCGACATCCGAAACTTTTATTTAGAGGCCTGCGCTAAATGTTTTGGAACGCTTTTTTAGCGTCGCGGAAGAAATAGGCGAATAGTAGACGACGGACTTGGTGACGACGATGGACTTGGCCTCTTCCTCGCCGATCGTTTCGACCTGTTTGCTTTCTTTGGCGGCCGTGGTGAACTGCTTGGAGATACGCGAAGATTTTTCGATCGAAACGTCGAAAATGGCAATCAGTTCCGAAGAACGAATGATTTTTTCACCGCCGATATGGATATACATGAGAACTCGAAGCCTCCTTGAGTCACACCTTTAGAATTCTACATGCCCCTCGCTGACCGAGTAAATATGCGCACCCTGCAGCTTCTCCGCGTGGATCGTCTCGATTCCGGTCGCGGTAATGAACGTCTGCACCCGGCTCTGAAAAGTCTCGATCAGTTGGGTCTGCCGGTAGGGGTCGAGCTCCGACAGCACATCGTCGAGCAGCAGAATCGGGTACTCGCCGATTTCTTCGTGAATGAGTTCGATCTCGGCCAGCTTCAGCGAAAGCGCGGTGGTGCGCTGCTGGCCTTGAGAACCAAAATTGTGTACTTCTTTGTCGTTGATGAAAAAAGTCAGGTCATCCCGATGGGGGCCGGCAAGTGTCGTTCCCCTGCGGATTTCCTGTTCGCGTACTTGTGATAATTTTATCATAAATTGTTCCAATAAAACAGCTTCATCTTCCTCCTCGGCTTCGCCGAACGAAGGTACATAGCGCAGAAGGAGCTGTTCCTTGCCGCCGGTTATCCCCTTGTGGATATCCTGCGCCCATACCTGCAGCTTGCGGATAAACCGCTTGCGCCGGCGTACGATGCTGGCTCCGTGTTGGGCCAACTGTTCGTTCCAGATCTCCAGCATGACCGGATCCGGCGTTTTGCCGTACGACTGCTTGAGCATGTTGTTGCGCTGCAGCAGAACTTTCTGGTACTGCTGCAGATGGAACAGATAGCTCGGCTGGACCTGTCCAATCTCCATATCGAGAAAACGTCTGCGAATGCCGGGGGTCCCTTTGACGATCTCCAGATCTTCCGGCGCGAACATTACCACATTCAGCGTGCCGATAAAATCGCTCAGCTTCCGCTGCTCCAGGCCGTTGATCTTCGCCTTCTTCCCTTTGGGAGACAAAGAAAGCTCCAGGTGGACATTTCCGTATTTCTTTTCCACATGGCAGCCCGCATAAGCCGAGTCCTCGCCGAAAGCGATCAGTTCCCGATCTTTGGCCGTTCGGTGGGATTTGGTCAGTGCCAGCACGAACAGCGATTCCAGCAAATTCGTTTTGCCCTGGGCGTTGCGGCCGATCATCAGGTTCACGCCGCCGAAGTTTTCCAGTTTCATTTCGCCGTAGTTCCGGTAATTTTTGAGTGCGATGTCTCTAACTAGCACGTGATTTCGATGCCTCCTGTGCGCCGCCGCAAAATGAAGACGGGGCCGCATTTGCACGCCGCAAAGCTGCCCCGTCTGCTGTGGATAGTGGATAACCCGCCCAGGGCGGACCTGTTTCGCCGCTTGGGATAAAAGCTGTTCCCGTCAAAAGACCTCAGTCTTCCCGCACGACTTTATACGGGCCTTCTCCGTCTACCTCTACCGTATCTCCCGGATACAATTTGCGGCCCCGGCGCTCTTCGTTTTCTCCGTTTACCTTGATCAGACCTTCGGCGATCAGCATTTTGGCGCTGCCTCCGGTAGAAATGCAGTCGGCCAGCTTCAAAAAGGTGTCGAGCTTGATATATTCCGTACGAATCGATACTTCATTCATCATTTTGCCTTCCTTTCGGGGTTGTGTCAAAAAGAAAAGGCAGTGGAGGCGCCGGAGAAGTTTCGTTTCGGTCGCTGTTTCACCCGGGAAGAGTGATTGGATTCTATGGAATCTTCCCGGGTTCAAAGGCGAACATTACATTCCTCCACTGAAACTTCTCCTCTGCCTCTAGCTTTTCTCTAGAACTGGGTTTCTATATTTTTAAAAATTTAGTTGGTTGTCCGGTAAGGGAGGATGATGTACAGGCTGTTGCTGTCGTCGGTCGGTTCGATAATGATCGGGCTCATGACGCCGGTGAACCGGATCGTCAGCTGCTCGCTTTCGATGACTTTGAGTACATCGAGCATATATTTCGAGTTGAACGACAACCGGAGCTGTTCGCCTTCGAACTCGGCCAATTGAATTTCTTCCTGTACGCGTCCGAGTTCCGTCGAGCTGGACGAAATCTCGATGCCGCCCGCTTCGAGCGTCTGCATCCGGACGATATTCGTCTTTTCTTCGCGGGAGAGCAGATAAGCGCGGTCGATCGACTCGCTCAGGTTTTTGGTGTCGAGCAGCAGACGCGTCTTGTGGCTAGAAGGGATGATCTTCGACGTATCCGGATACAGACCGTCGAGAATCCGCGAATAGAACAGGACGCGGTCGACTTTGAACAGGACCTGATTGTCGGCGACGACGATATCCACAAGCGTATTCTGGTCGGGAATGATTTTGCCCAGTTCGTTCAGCGTTTTGCCGGAAATGACGACGTTGTTGAATTCCAGATCTTCCGTGCCTTCAAGGCGGACCGTCCGGGTGGCCAGGCGGTGGCGGTCGGTAGCGACGAATTTAAGCTGGCCGTCTTTGAGGCTCCACATCACGCCGGTCAAGATCGGAGTCGTCTCCTGGGTCGAAATGGAGAATACCGTTTGACGGATCATATGCCGCAGCAGATCGCCGGGAACGGACAGGACGCGGTTTTCTTCAATGCTCGGCAGCACCGGGAATTCTTCGGGATCCAGACCTACGAGCTGAATGTCCGTTGCGCCTGCGCGGATAAAGGTCTGAAAGCCGCTTCCCACTTCCATTTCGATCTCAGCGGTCGGCAGCTTTTTGATAATTTCCACGAAAAATTTGGCCGGAAGCACAACGCTGCCGACTTTCTCCACGGTGACCACCGATTTGTTGTCTTGTTCCGCCGGAATAAAAGCCTGAATAGAAATATCGGTGTCGCTGGCTGTCAGGGTAACCCCGTGATAGGCCACATCGAATTTGATACCGCCGAGGATCGGAATGGTCGTCCGGCTGGAAATGGCTTTCGATACGTGTTGGATAGCCTCGCTGAGGTGGGATTTGGAAATGCTGATCTTCATCTCGTCACTCCTGTAATAGATAATATATTCTTTAAGATCTTTATAGTAAAAGTAGTAGGGGCACTGAATATGTGGATAACCTGTGAAAGAGCCCGGAAAACATAACAAACGAAGCCTATCCACATGTGTATAAGTTGTGCATAGGCTTTTCGCTTATTCAGGACGGATTTTTGATTTTTTCGGTCAGGCTGTGGACAACTTTCGTCAGCTCCTGATCGATCTTCAACGACTGGGAGATTTTCTCGTGCGCATGGATCACGGTCGTATGGTCGCGTCCGCCGAATGCTTCGCCGATCTTCGGCAGCGAATAATCGGTCAGTTCGCGTGACAGATACATAGCCACCTGACGCGGAAACGCGATCGCTTTGGTCCGTTTTCTCGCTTTGAAATCTTCCATTTTTAAATTGTAGTATTCGCCGACCCGCTGCTGGATATCCTGAATCGTGATGATCCGCGGACGGCTGGACGGGATAATGTCTTTCAGAGCTTCGGCCGCCAGATGCGCGGTTACGTCCTGATTGGTCAGGGAAGAGTAGGCCACGACACGGATCAGGGCGCCTTCGAGCTCCCGGATATTCGTATCGATCTGATTCGCAATGTACATCATCGCTTCATTCGGTACATCCAACTTCTCCGCACGTGCTTTTTTTCGCAAAATCGCAATCCGCGTCTCGAGATCCGGCGGCTGGATGTCGGTGATCAACCCCCACTCGAACCTTGAACGCAGGCGTTCTTCCAGGGTCGGAATCTCTTTCGGAGGCCGGTCACTGGAAATGATGATCTGTTTGCTCTCTTCGTGCAGAGCGTTGAAGGTATGAAAGAACTCCTCCTGCGTCGATTCTTTGCCGGCGATAAATTGAATGTCGTCGATCAGCAGGATATCGATATTCCGGTATTTGTTCCGGAAACTTTCCCCGCGATTGTCGCGAATCGAGTTGATGAACTCGTTCGTAAACTTCTCCGAAGAAATGTACACCACACGGCTGCTGGGATTGTGCTGCAAAATGTAATGGCCGATCGCATGCATCAAGTGCGTTTTTCCAAGCCCGACGCCCCCATAGAGAAAGAGCGGATTATAGGCTTTTGCCGGCGCCTCGGCGACGGCGAGCGATGCGGCATGGGCAAAACGGTTGCCCGAGCCGATGACGAACGTGTCGAATGTGTATTTCGGATTCAACATGTTCGTATTCGCCTCGACGCTGACCTGGACCGGCGTTGGCGGCGGAGTCGATTGCTTCTGCAGAGACTCTTCTTCATGTCCGGGTTCCTCGATCACAAATCTCACCGTGACATTGCGTCCAAGCACATCGAAAGCTACCTGTGCGACAAGTTTGGTATAGCGGCTTTCCAGCCATTCCACAGCGAATGTGGTGGGCGCAGATACGGTCAGCGCGCCCTGGGTGAGCTGAATGACTTCGGTTGCCTTGAACCAGGTGTCGAAGCTCGGTTTGCTCAGCTTGGTTTGGATGATCGATAGAATTTGTTGCCACAATTGAGCGGTATGGCTGTCCACAAACTGTCACTCCTTTGAAATCGTACGATGTGGCTTAAGCCGGAGCATCCGCCGAAAGTAGTCGGAAATAAGGAAAGCCGAGAGAGGTTATCCCCACTGCCAAGAATTATGGGAACAAAAAAAGAAGGATAAATTGACTTGTTCACAACTTTATCCACAGACTGTTGATAATATAGAGGCTAAAACCGGATATTCACACCGAAAAGTAATCTAATCATAGCAAAAGAAGCCGTTCATTTCAACGTTTGGCGTTATATTATCCACAATACCAATACCTTGTGCATAATAGATATCCACACCACAAGATATTGTTCATAACGTGTTCAGAATTCGCCTGTGCATAAATCGGTTGCCCAAAACTATACACAGGCCAAAAGGCAATACGGTGGAAAAGTCGATTACGCAAAAACGTCATTCCGGACAGGAAGCTTGGACAGGAACGGGATGAGCGTCTGTGGATAACTTTGGGGCCGCAAAAAGACCGCGAATAGCCCAAATCATGAAAAAGGAAGCAGGCGACGAAAGAGGGGGAGCGAAAAGAAGGTTCCGAGGAAGGCACGGATCCGGAAGCCAAAGAGGGAGTATGGAGAAGGAGAACGACTCGTCTAGTAAGGCCAGGTAACGAACAATACGCCGAAAAGAGGGAGAAGTGGAGGCAGCAGCTTACGATTTCCAGCCGTTAAAATGAACATAACGCGAAGATTGCTTGCCTGCTTGGAGTGCCGACGAAATTTTCCCTACCTTATATAGAGGTTTTTCGGACCTGTTTTCTTCTAAAAAAAAGAGGAAGGTATCGCAAGAAGATGACTTGACTTTGCTGGAAACGCATGATTAAATGATAAAAGGCATGTTCTGCGAGAAGAAGAACGAATGTGTGAAACTATATTGGTTTAGCGATTTTGCAAAACCTGTACTACCGTAAAAGGAGGTGCTATTGTAATGGGTCCTACTTTCAAACCAAACACCAGAAAGCGCAAAAAGGTGCACGGATTCCGTAAAAGAATGAGCACGAAAAACGGCCGCAAGGTGCTGGCTGCTCGTCGTCTCAAAGGCAGAAAAGTGCTGAGCGCGTAAGTTCAGGCACATGAGCGAAGACCACCTGGAGGTGGTCTTTTTTTTCTTAAAACAAAGGGGACGCGAGGAAAAGTGCAAAAAAAGCTACGATTACGGAACCGGGCCGAGTTTACTCGCGTATACCGTCACGGCAAGTCTTTCGCGAACCGGCAGCTGGTCTTGTACTGGTTCCATAAACGGGACGTCGAGCGTTTTCGCATGGGCGTGTCGGTCAGCAAAAAAGTGGGCAATGCGGTTGTCCGCAACCGGATGCGCCGTTTGATGAAAGAAATTGTCAGGCAGCATGCCGACGAAATCGTCGATCATGTCGATCTTGTGTTTATTATCCGCAAGGGCGCGCTGGATCTGGACTACAAAGAGCTGGAGAAGAGCGTACTGCATGTGCTTCGCAAATCTTCGCTGATCAAGCGCAAAGTCCGTTGAACGACGGTTTGGGGGATACGCAAATGAAGCGCTTTTTTGCGTTTCAAATAGCGTGCTAATTATGGTATGATTTTCACAACTGCCGACAATTTGTCCGATCCGGCAAGAAGCCTCACGGGAGTGCAGGAACATGAAGGTTAAGAGAGGGGTTATCAAGTGTCTCATTTGTTTAAACGCAGAGGCAAATGGCTGTTCGTTATCGCCGCTGTCCTGCTGATTGCCGTTCTTGCGGGCTGTACGCCGACGAATACGGCGCTGCATACGACGGAAGACTTGAGAAACAGCGGAAGCTTCTGGCGCAGCAACGTGGTGTATTGGTTCTCGCTGGCGCTCGACACGTTCGCCAGATGGTTCGGAGGCGAATACGGCCTCGCCGTCCTGCTGCTCGTGTTGATTGTCCGTACGTTGATTCTGCCGCTGACCATTAAGTCGGTCAAGAGTTCCAAAGCGATGCAAAAGATCCAACCGGAAATGCAAAAGCTGAAAGAACAATTCAAAGACGATCCGCAGCGTATGCAGCAGGAGCAGATGCGCCTGTTCCAAGAGAACAAGGTAAATCCGGCTGCCGGCTGTCTGCCTCTGATTATCCAGATGCCGATTTTTATCGCTTTGTATAATGCTATCATCTATAACAGCGATTTGGCACAGCATTCCTTCTTGTGGATGCAGCTGGGTAAACCCGATATTCCGCTCACGCTGTTCGCAGCGGCAACGACATTCCTGCAAACCTGGCTGATGATGCGTCAGAATCCGGCGCAGCAGCAGAGACCGATGCAGTTTATGCTGTTTGTATATCCGATCCTGATCTTCTTTATGGGTTATCAGTTTCCGTCCGCTCTGCCGCTGTACTGGGCAATGAGTAACGTGTACACGATTGTGCAGAACTTCTTCCTGTACCGCAACAACGACCCGAAAGCCGCAGCTGCCGTTATCGCGCAGCAGGGCGGATCGAAACCTTCGGGTGGCGGCGTAAGTCTGTCGAAGGGCGCAGGCCCGGTCTCCAGCCGCAAAAAGAAAAAGAAAAAACGTTGATTTTCAGATAGAAAAACCGTTCTGACTGGCATGTGAAAAGACGAAGCGTGAACACAAGGGGGCGCGGATTCGATGACGAGCAAAGTGACGGCTGTGGGAAAAACGGTAGACGAGGCCATAATACAGGGGCTGGCACAGCTTGGTGTAACGAGAGATCGTGTCGAGGTCAATGTGCTTGAGCACCCTTCCAAAGGTTTCTTGGGCCTGTTCGGCAGCCGCAAGGCAAAAGTCGAACTCACGTTGATCCGATCGAACCGCGTCCTTGAAGATGCAGCCGAACCTTCTCCCCAAACGGAAAAGACGGCTCGACGCGAACGGCCCGGCCATCCGGGGGATGAACAGGTACCGCGTCGGGAGCGTCCGAATCCGGCTGCTCCCGGTCCGGTCCATGCAAACACGCCGGGTCAAGCGGATCCCCATGCGCCTCGGCGTTCCCGTCCGAATCCGGCCGCGCCGGCTCCTATGGGAACGGCAGGCGAAGGAGATTCGGCGAACGGAGTGACCGTTTTGTCCGAGTCGAAACCGGAAGATCGTTACGGAGAAGCCGCCGCGTTTATTCGCGACGTTGCGCAGTCCATGGGGCTTGAAGTCGAAGTCGATATTCGCAAGAACCGCGACGGCGGCCTGCTCGATATTTCCGGCCCCGAGCTGGGGATGCTGATTGGGCGCCGAGGCCAGACGCTCGATGCGCTGCAGCTGCTCGCAAGCGTGGTAGCGAACAAAGATTCGGACCGTTTTGTCCGGCTTACGCTGGATGCGGAAAATTTCCGCCGCCGCCGGGCCAAAACGCTCGAAGAGTTGGCGGACCGTCTGGCTGAGCGCGTCGTTCGTTCGCGCAAGGAAGTCGTGCTGGAACCTATGCCTCCGCAGGAGCGCAAAGTCATTCACGCACGGCTGCAGAACCACCCCGAAGTCGAGACGGGTAGCCGGGGCGAAGAACCAAACCGGCGTGTTGTAATCACGCTTAAATAAGCCGGCAGTTCCCGGCAGAACGGCGCCCTCTTTGCCTTCACGGTGAAGAGGGCCCTCTGCCGTTCGGGAGCCGCTGCATTAAATTTGAATGTGAAAGAAACGGATGCCCAGAACTTCCGGGATGTGTAAGAGCGCGGAGGGGTCCGTTTCTTCTTGTATATAGGGCGTGCGGCAAGGCAGGCCGAGAAAGAGAGGGACAAGCAGATGATTAGCGATACGATTGCAGCGATATCAACAGCCGTCGGCGAAGGCGGGATTGCCGTTATCCGCGTCAGCGGTCCCGAAGCGGTCGGGGAAGTCAGCCGGCTGTTTCGCGGCGCCAAACCACTGACCGAAGCGCCTACGCATACGGTGCATTACGGATTTATGGTCGATCCCGAAACAAAGGAAAAGTTGGAAGAAGTACTGGTGACCTTGATGCTCGCGCCCAAGTCGTTCACGACGGAAGATGTGGTCGAGATCAGCGCGCACGGCGGCGTCGTCTCGGTCCGGCGCATCATGGAACTGCTACTGAAGCAGAAGATCCGACTGGCCGAACCGGGCGAGTTCACGAAGCGCGCTTTCCTGAACGGCCGGATCGATCTGTCTCAGGCGGAAGGGGTCATCGATTTGATTCGTTCCAAATCGGACAAAGCTTTTTCCGTGGCATTCAAGCAGGTGGAGGGCGATCTGTCCCGCCGCATCCAGGAACTGCGGCAGACGCTGATCGAGACGCTGGCGCATATCGAAGTCAATATCGATTATCCGGAGCATGATGTAGAATCCATGACGTCGCTGTTTATCCAGGAAAAATGCGGGGCCGTGCTGGAAGAAGTCGAACGTCTGCTCAAGACGTCGAACCAGGGCAAGATCCTGCGCGAAGGTATCACGACGGCGATTGTCGGACGGCCAAACGTCGGCAAATCTTCGCTGCTCAATGCCCTGTCCGGTCAGAACCGGGCGATCGTGACCGATATCCCGGGCACGACGCGCGACGTCATCGAAGAATTTATTACCATCAACAATATCCCGCTCAAGCTGCTTGATACCGCCGGAATCCGCGAGACGCTGGACGTTGTGGAACGGATCGGGGTCGAACGTTCGCGCACCGCACTGAACGAAGCCGACCTGATTCTGCTCGTACTCAGCCATGGCGACGAACTGGATGACGAAGAAATACGTTTGATGGAACAGATCAGCGGCCGACAGTCGATCGTCATTTTGAACAAAATGGATCTGCCGCAAAAAATCGAGACGGAAAAAGTGCGCGGGTTCTACAAAGAAGAGCTGATTGTGCCGATGACCGTTAAAGACAGCGAAGGGATCGACAGTCTGGAAGAAGCCATTTCTTCCCTGTTCTTCGCCGGCAAACTCGAAAGCGCCGATCTGACTTATGTGTCGAACGTACGCCATATTGCGCTGCTGCACCAGACGAAGCGTTCGCTGCACGATGCGATCGAAGCGGCTCAGATGTTCGTGCCGATCGACATGATCCAGATCGATGTGCGGATGGCCTGGGAACAGCTCGGCGAGATCGTCGGCGATACCGCCCAGGACTCCTTGATCGATCAGATCTTCTCCCAGTTTTGTTTGGGCAAATAAGCCGAAGCCACTTTTTCTTTTACAACTACCGTGAAGCCGGTTTTTAACTTATGCGAGCATGCAGGCGAAGGGGCAACAAGATTCCGGAAAAGCGAAGCGTTCGCCTCTGTCTTCGGGATGCTTCCCTGCCCAATTCAATCAGGCATCCCGAAGGCAGGAAGCGATTGAAGGAACTTTTTGCGCCCGCAGCCTGTTGTGCGAGCACCCCTTAAGGAGGGAAACACCAATGACATACTCAGGCGGAGAATTTGATGTAATCGTCGTAGGGGCCGGACATGCCGGCGTCGAATCGGCGCTTGCCGCAGCCCGGATGGGCTGCAAGACGCTGATGGTCACCATCAACCTTGATATGGTAGCCTTCATGCCCTGCAACCCGTCGATCGGCGGCCCGGCCAAAGGCCATGTCGTGCGCGAAATCGATGCGCTCGGCGGCGAAATGGGACGCAATATCGACAAGACGTTTATCCAGATGCGGATGCTTAATACCGGTAAAGGTCCGGCCGTTCACGCGCTGCGCGCGCAGGCCGATAAATTCGATTACCAGCAGACGATGAAGGAAACGATGGAAAAAGAACGCAATCTCACCATGCGCCAAGGGATGGTCGAAGAACTGATCGTCGAAGACGGCAAGTGCGTGGGCGTCGTAACCAAAACGGGCACGCGGTATACGGCCAAATCGGTCGTGCTGACGACCGGCACGTACCTGCGCGGCAAGATCATCATGGGCGAGCTGATGTACGAGAGCGGCCCGAACAACCAACAGCCGTCCGTGCGTTTGGCCGAGCATCTGCGTGAGCTTGGATTCAATCTGGTTCGCTTCAAGACCGGAACGCCGCCGCGCGTGCACAAGGATACGATCGACTTCTCGAAGACCGAGATTCAGCCGGGCGACGACAAGCCGAAGTTCTTCTCCTACGAAACAAAAGGGTCGACCAATCAGCAGCTGCCGTGCTGGCTGACCTA
Source organism: Saccharibacillus qingshengii (assembly GCF_013185195.1). Classification (GTDB taxonomy): domain Bacteria; phylum Bacillota; class Bacilli; order Paenibacillales; family Paenibacillaceae; genus Saccharibacillus; species Saccharibacillus qingshengii. The sequence goes on along the minus strand of NZ_JAAZWC010000028.1, from coordinate 46,354 downwards.
CACGTCGCCGGAAACGCATCAGATCATCAACGACAACCTGTACCGCGCGCCGATGTTCTCGGGTCTGATTGAAGGGACCGGTCCGCGCTACTGTCCGTCCATCGAGGACAAAGTCGTACGCTTCAGCGACAAATCGAAGCATCAGATCTTCTTGGAGCCGGAAGGCAAGAATACGGCCGAGTATTACGTCCAGGGTCTGTCGACCAGCCTGCCGGAAGACGTCCAGCTGAGCATGCTGCGTACGATCGCCGGCATGGAGAAAGTCGAAATCATGCGCAACGGCTACGCGATCGAATACGACGCGATGGTACCGACGCAGCTGTGGCCGACGCTCGAAACGAAGCTGCTGCCGGGTCTGTTTACCGCCGGGCAGCTGAACGGAACGTCGGGATACGAAGAAGCGGCGGGACAAGGGATCATGGCCGGTATCAACGCCGCGCGCAAAGCCCAGGGTCTTGACGCTATCGTGCTCGATCGTTCGCAGGGGTACATCGGCGTTCTGATCGACGACCTCGTTACGAAAGGGACGAACGAACCTTACCGGCTGCTGACTTCGCGCGCCGAATACCGGCTGCTGCTTCGTCACGACAATGCGGATCTTCGTCTGACGCCAATCGGCCGCGAGATCGGCTTGATCGGAGAAGAACGGTACGAAGCGTTCCTTGATAAAAAAGCCAAGGTTGAAGCGGAGATCGAACGTCTGCGCAAAACGAAAGTACATCCGGATCAAGTTAACCCGATGCTGGAACGGATCGGATCGGCCGTAATCAACAATGGCTCCGATCTGCTGACCATCCTGCGCCGTCCGGAAGTGACGTATGCGGAGATCGCGCCGATCGTACCGACCGAAATCGAGCTGGACGAAGAGATGAAAGACCAGGTCGAAGTTCAGGTGAAATATGCCGGCTACATCGAGAAGCAGCTGGCGCACGTGGAACGTTTGAAGAAAATGGAAAAGAAAAAGCTTCCGGAAGACCTCGCCTACGAAGAAGTACGCGGTCTGGCGATGGAAGCGAAGCAGAAGCTGGCCGCGATTCGGCCGCTGTCGATCGGACAGGCTTCGCGTATTTCCGGCGTAACGCCCGCCGATATTTCGATCCTGCTCGTTTACCTGGAACAGGTTAATCGGGTAGCGGCGGCACGGGGGTAAGTATGGACGAGATACAGAAACGGTTTACGGAGCGTTTGAAAGAGCGCGGAATCGACCTGAACGAAACACAGCTGGAACAGTTCGAGACTTATTACAAGCTGCTGGTCGAGTGGAACGAGAAGATGAACCTGACCGGCATTACCGAACGCGAGCAGGTGTATGAGAAGCATTTTTACGATTCGCTGACGCTGGCTTTCTATGTCAATATGAAAAAGGTAACCAGCCTTGCCGATATCGGTTCGGGTGCCGGCTTCCCCGGCGTCCCGCTCAAAATCGCTTTTCCGCATCTGAAATTGTGCATTATCGATTCGCTGAACAAACGGATCACGTTCCTCAAGACGCTGTCGGAAGGACTCGGGCTCACAAATGCCGAGTTCCTGCACGGCCGTGCCGAAGAATGGGGACACAAGCGCGGATATCGCGATTCGTTCGATCTGGTAACGGCCCGCGCGGTTGCTCGCCTGGCTGTACTGAACGAGTTCTGCCTGCCGTTCGTCAAGCCGGAAGGCATCTTCGCGGCGATGAAAGGTACGGATCCGACCGAAGAAATCGCGGATGCCCAGAAGAGTCTGCGCGAGCTGCGGGGCGAGATCTTGGGCGTCGAAGCGTTCCAACTGCCATTTGATGAGTCGGACCGCCATATTATCCGGGTGTCGAAATTCGCGATTACCCCGTACAAGTATCCGCGTACGCCGGGTCTTCCGATGAAAAAGCCTCTGGTTTAAGCCGGCTTGTTTCACGTGGAACACAAAATTTAAAGATTTTGACCCGATGTCCGGGTAACCAAAGCGCTGCCTCCGGGCGGCGCTTTTTTGGCTTGGACTGCCTTTTTCGGGGAGAGTTGAAGGCGGATCGGCGGCGGATTTCAGGATAGGATTCACCGCTAAAAAGTGATAAACTGGAATTGTCTGCCCGCCGAATTTCCGCGGGCTGCCCAGGATTTGCAATTCAGGAAGAACCGGCGGCCCAAGCCGCCGGTTCCGGAAGATACACGCTGCAAAAACGGCAAGAACAGGCTTGGCAGGCGCGGTCACAGGCGGGAAACGCAAGGAAGCCCAGAATGCGGGGGGAACGCATAGGCTTCCGGTCTCCGCCCGGATCCGCGTACGGTCGGGCCGGGAGTTGAAATTTCTTGAGAAGGACGGCTTAAGTTGCCGCTTTCCCGGAACAGGTGGTCATGGTCGGAATGAAAGAGCAATTTTCCAAGTTATTCGGGCTGACGGAACGTGCGGCCGGAGACGAAGTCAAACAGATTCCGGTCGATGAGATTGTGAGCAGCCCTTATCAGCCGCGAACGATCTTCGATGAAGAAAAGATCGAGGAGCTGTGCCAGACGATCCGGACGCATGGCGTTATCCAGCCGATCGTCGTGCGTCTGCGCGGCGGCAAATACGAGATTATTGCCGGCGAGCGGCGCTGGCGCGCCGTCCGGAAGCTCGGCCTCCCGACGGTTCCGGCTATAGTGCGCGAATTCAACGATTCGCAGACGGCCTCGATCGCGCTGATCGAAAATCTGCAGCGCGAAGGATTGACCGCGATCGAAGAAGCGGCCGCTTACGAGAAGCTGATCGAGCTGCATCAGCTGACGCAGGAAAGTCTGGCCCAGCGTCTGGGCAAAAGCCAGTCGACGATCGCCAACAAGCTGCGTCTGCTGCAGCTTCCCGGGCCGGTCAAGCAGGCACTGATGGAACGCAGGATTACCGAACGCCATGCCCGCGCACTTCTGCCGCTCGGAAGCGAGGAACTTCAGCTCAAGCTGCTGAAGGAAATCGTCGCCAAAGAGCTGAACGTCAAGCAGACGGAAGCCCGGGTCGCTTTTTACAAAGAAACCGTTCAGGTCAAGAAATCCAAGCGCGTCTCTTACAGCAAAGACGTCCGGCTGGCTCTGAATACGATCCGTCATTCGATTGACATGGTGTCGGGATCGGGGATGAACATCCGGACCACGGAAGCCGACCAGGGAGATCACTACGAAATCGTGATTCGGATTCCCAAAAAGTCCTGATTGCGGAGCGCGGCTGCGGAATTCATGCCGGTACGGAACAAACCCATCCCAACCGAGGTGAATCCGATTGTCCAAAATCATTGCAATCGCCAATCAGAAAGGCGGAGTCGGCAAAACGACGACATCCGTCAATCTGAGCGCGGGTCTGGCCAAGCTGGGCAAGCGCGTGCTGCTGATCGATATCGACCCGCAGGGCAATTCGACAAGCGGAGTCGGAATCAACAAAGCCGATGTGCAGCACTGCATCTATGACATCTTGATCAACGAAGTTCATCCGAAAGAAGTCGTCGTCTCTACGCATATCGAAGGTCTCGACGTCATTCCCGCCACGATTCAGCTGGCCGGCGCGGAGATCGAGCTGGTTCCTGTCATGTCGCGGGAACTTCGGCTGAAGAAGAGTATCCATCTGATCAAAAAAGATTACGATTATATTCTGATCGATTGCCCGCCGTCTCTGGGGATTCTGACGATCAATTCGCTGACGGCCGCCGATTCGGTCATTATTCCGATCCAATGCGAGTATTATGCGCTTGAAGGACTCAGCCAGCTGCTCAACACGGTGCGTCTGGTCCAGAAACAGCTCAATACCGAACTGCAGATCGAAGGCGTGCTGCTGACCATGCTCGATGCGCGGACCAATCTGGGTATCCAGGTGATCGAAGAAGTGAAAAAGTATTTTCAGGACAAAGTTTACGAGACGATCATCCCCCGCAATGTGCGTTTAAGCGAAGCCCCTTCGCACGGTCAGACGATTATGACATACGATCCCCGTTCCAAGGGAGCCGAATACTATATGGAGCTGGCAAGGGAAGTGATGACGTATGAATAAAAGATTGGGCAAAGGGCTTGGAAAAGGACTGGATGCGCTTATTCCGTCCCTCTCCGTAGGGGAAAACGATCAGGTGGTCGAGATTCCGCTCAACCAGCTTCGCGCCAATCCGTACCAGCCCCGGCATTTTTTTGACGAAGAAGGACTGCGCGAACTGGCGGAATCGATCCGTCAGCATGGCGTGATCCAGCCGATCATCGTTCGCAGCGTGCTCAAAGGGTACGAGATCATCGCCGGCGAACGCCGGACACGTGCCTCGGTACTGGCGGGCAAAAGCCGTATTCCGGCTGTGGTGCGCGAGTTTACCGATCAGCAGGTGATGGAAATCGCTTTGATCGAAAATGTGCAGCGGGAAAATCTGAACGCCATGGAGATCGCCGTCGCTTACCAATCGCTGATGGACGAGTTCAAAATGACCCAGGAAGAATTGTCCGCGAAAGTAGGCAAGTCCCGTTCGCATATCGCCAACTTCCTGCGGCTGCTGTCGCTTCCAGAGCAAGTAAAAGAGCATGTTTCACGTGGAACGCTCTCGATGGGGCACGCCAAAGCCATCGTCGGATTGAAAAATCCGGCCGTTCAAATCGAGCTTGCGGAAAAAGCGATCCGTGAAGGCTGGAGTGTACGGGAGCTGGAAGAATCCGTTCAGGAAGCGGTAGCCCAATCCGGCGTCAAACCCAAAAACAAAACCAAGAAACGCGATCCGTATATCGCCGACGTCGAAGACTCGCTGCGGGAGCATTTCAAAACGACGGTCAAGATCAAGCCGGGCAGCAAGGAAAAAGGCAAGATCGAGCTGAGCTATTATGATCAGCAGGATCTGCAGCGTCTGCTTGATCTGCTGCAGTAATCCGGCTTGTTCAAAAAGTTTCTTCATTAATTAAATAGCGGAAGGAGGAGCTGCGGTTGAGACAGACGGAAAAACCGGTGATCTATCTGGATCACGCGGCGACGTCCTGGCCCAAACCCGATACGGTGCTTGCGGCCATGCAGCATTCGCTGCAGGAAGAAGCGGCCAACCCGGGCAGGGGCGGCCATCGTATGGCCATCTCGGCCGGAAGGGTCTTGGTGCGCACCCGCATCCTGCTCGGCCGGTTGTTTGGAGCGGCCAATCCGAACGATATCGCTTTTATGCCCAATACGACAGCGGCTTTGAACCAGGCGATCAAAGGACTGCTTCGGCCCGGGGACCATGTGATTGCGACGATGACCGAGCATAATTCCGTTCGGCGTCCTCTGGAATATATGCGGAGAGAGCACGGCATTCAACTCGATTATGTGCCGGTCGACGTATTGGGGAAGATGGATCTGAACGAGCTTTCTTCGCTCTGCAGACCGGCAACCCGGCTGATCGTCTGCAATCACAGTTCGAATCTGCTCGGAAGTATTCTTCCTATCGCGGACATTGCGGATATCGCGCGAAGCTGCGGAGCGCTGCTGCTGGTCGATGCCGCCCAAAGCGCCGGGGTGATGGAGATCGACGTAGGGAAAATGGGGATCGATATGCTGGCTTTTCCCGGACACAAAGGACTGCTGGGACCCCAGGGAACCGGCGGACTGTATGTGGATCCTTCGATCGACCTCGTACCGCTGATTCATGGAGGAACGGGCAGCCAATCGGAAGAAGCCGATCAGCCTTCCGTACGTCCCGACCGCTATGAAGCGGGAACACCGAATACGGTAGGAATTGCCGGTCTCGGTGCGGGAGTGCGCCGGGTGCTGGAGGAAGGTCCGTCGGCAATCGGTCAGAGGGAATGGGAATTGACCCAGCAGCTTATGGGACAACTGTCCTCCGTGCGAGGACTGAATATGCTGGGACCCAAACTTGGCGAACCGAGAACGGGCATTGTGTCCTTTACCGTGGACGGGATCGATTCTGCGGACATGGCGTTTCGCTTGGACCGGGACTACGGGATCGCGGTACGGGCCGGCTACCACTGCACGCCTCTGGCCCATCGGTCCGCGAATACGATCGGCAGCGGAGCGGTCCGAAGCAGTGTCGGTTTCACGACCACCGAGGCGGACACGCAGGCCCTGGCGGAAGCCGTACGGGAAATTGTGCGATCCGTTTTCTGATGAACCATCGGGGGATTTTGTAAAAGACGGCTCTTGAGGCAGAAGCTTTTCTTTTTGCCGAGCGGCTTTTCCTTTTGCGGGGAGTGCGTGTGGGAACAGGAAAAACCGGGTAAATACCGGAGATGCACCCGACTGAAGCCAAAAAGCGCCGATTTTACAAACTCCACTAGACAAGCGACAGAAGGGAAAGAGTCGAAGCATGGCAGAATTGAATGAGTTGATTTCCGAGTATTTGTTCGTGGTGGTTGCCGTACTGGCTTTATTGGTCCTTTTGTTTCTGATTATCGTGGTGGTGCAGTCCGTCAAACTGGGCCGGCTGCGCAAACGGTACGAACGCATGATGTCGGGTGCGGGCGTCGAAGACCTGGAGTCGCTGCTGCTGAACCTCAAAATGCAGACCGATTCGGTGGAAGACGAGCAGGAGAAGCAGCGCCGGGCGATGACGCTGATCGAACAGCGCCAGCGGATGGCGAAGACGAAGCTCGGCATGAAGCGCTATAACGCTTTTTCCGATCAGGGAAGCGCCCTCAGCTTTTCTTTTGCGCTGATGGACGATCTGGATAACGGGATTATCGTCAGCGGCCTGCACAACCGGGACAGTTCCTATGTGTATGCCAAGCCGCTCGAGCAGGGCAGTTCGAAATATGCGCTGTCTCCGGAAGAAAAAGAAGCGGTCGAATTGGCGCGCCGGGAGGGATCGGCTTGAGCGAACGCGAATGGGTGCTGGCTTTCGATTCGTCCCAGCAGGCGCTGCGTGCCGAAATGCTGATGGACGAAAATCAGGTTGAATTCGATCTGATTCCCACGCCGGGCGCCATTACGGCGGGCTGCGCGATCAGCCTGGCTTTTGATACGGAGGCTCTGGATCGCGTGCGGCATGTGGTGGCAGCGGAGAAGATCGAGATCCGGGGGATTTTTCGTTCAAACGGTACCAATTACGAACAGCTGGTCTGAATCAACTCGAATAAAATGCCCGCGCCCGGAAGACATCCCTGGATCGTAAAGGGCTTGTTTTCCGGGCGCGGTGCCAGAAAGGAGAGCTGGAATGATCTATGGATTTTTGAATGCGATAACGGCGGCGACGGGAGACAAAGCGGAAGACGGGTCGCCAGGCACATCGCCCGAAGTACCGAACACGCCGAGCGAAACGGTGGACAAGGCCGTATCGTTTACGCAAGGACTGTGGAACAAGCTGACGGACGCCGCAACCTGGGTCGGCTTGGCGGATACGGCCCTGCGCATCGTGCTGATTATTCTGCTGGCGCAGATCGCGATCCGGGTCACGTACAAGATCATCGACCGGGCGCTGCTGCGGCAAAAAGAAGACACCGGGGACAGCAGGTTCCGCGTGAAGCCGAGACGTTTCGTGACGATCGGCAAGCTGCTGAAAAATATGGTGGTCATCGTGCTCAACTTCATGATGATGCTGCTCATTATTTCGGAACTCGGTTACAATCTCGCTCCGCTGATCGCCGGTGCCGGCGTCATCGGCCTCGCGATCGGTTTCGGGGCGCAAAGTCTGGTCAAAGACGTCATTACCGGATTCTTCATCGTGTTCGAAGATCAGTTTGCGGTCGGGGATGTCGTCCAGATCACCACGTTCAAAGGCACGGTCGAAGTGATTGGCCTGCGGACGACGCGGCTGCGCAACTGGAACGGGGAAGTGTACGTCATCCCGAACGGCATCATTACGAACGTGACGAACTTCTCGCTCGCCGATGCCAAAGCGGTCATCGATATTCCGATGAGTGCGGAGCGCCCGCTTGACGAAGCGACCCACCTGGTAGCCCGTTCTTTGGAAAAAGTACACGACAAAAACGCCAAAGTCTTGGCTCCGCCGAATATCCTCGGGGTGCAGGCGATGACGACGGGCGAGTACACGCTGCGCATCTCGGTCAGCTGTTCGCCGAACGCCCAGGCCGAAGTCGAGAGCATGATCCGCGGAGAGATCAAGCGGGCCATGGAACGCGACGATGCGCTTAAGCAGGCGCTGGCCGAAGAATCCGAGCGCAATGCGCAGACGGAAGACGAAGCAAAGGCCAAGCCGGAGGAAGCGGCAAAAGCGGACACGGCTCCGGTTCCGCAGAAGCCGGAAGGACGGGGCAAACCGGAGTCCGAGAAGACGGATGCGGAGAAAACGCCGAACACGGAAGACAAGCCGCATTCGGCGCAGTAAGGAAAGGGGGTGGTCTGGTTGGAACGTAAAGTATTCGCTCTGGGGGACATCGTACAGATGAAAAAGCCGCATCCGTGCGGCAGCAACGAAATGGAGATCATTCGTATGGGCATGGACATCCGGATCAAATGCACCGGATGCCAGCACAGCGTACTTATTCCGCGCGCGAAGTTCGAGAAGAACATGAAGAAAGTGCTCAAAGCCGCCGCGGCGGAAGAACAGCCCGAATAATTCGCCTCTGGGCGATAACGGGAAAAGAGTCCGGAGCTTCGTCAAACTTCTGCCCGGGCAGAAGGGGCAGGCTGTACCGGGCTCTTCTTTTTATCATCAAAAAAACGGGAAATTTCGCTAAAGCGCTTGATTTCGTCCGAAGCCTGCTATATAATAAATCTTGTTGTGAAACTTGCTTCGTGGAGAGGTACCCAAGAGGCCCAAGGGGGCTGACTCGAAATCAGTTAGGCGTGTCAAAGCGTGCGTGGGTTCGAATCCCACCCTCTCCGCCATATTGTTACTCAGACTAACGACCATGGGTCGTTTTTTTGTTTTTACGGACTGGAAATTTTTATTGCTTGCGATAAAGAAGTCTGGTATAATAATACGGTCCGGGCTTATCGCCCGTTCCTTGCTCCCAACCCGATTGGGGGCCTTAGACCAAAAGGAGGTGAAACATATGCGTAACTATGAAGTGATGTACATCATTCGTCCAGACGTTGAACAAGAAGCGGTAGACGCTGCTATCAATAAATTCTCTGGCGTTATCACTGACGGTAACGGCGAAATTACCAAGCACGATGCTATGGGTAAACGTCGCCTCGCGTATGAGATCAAGAAATTCCGTGACGGATTCTACGTTCTGACTAACTTTACGGCAGCGCCGGAAGTTATCGTTGAACTTGAACGCGTTATGAAAATTTCCGATGATGTCATCCGCTATCTGATTACCGCAGTACCAACGAAGTAATCGTCGAACTTAGAGCCTGATTTCATACCGAAGCCATCCGCTTGTATGAAAACGCAGGCTCTACCGGCAAAGGAGGGGACCGAGATGTTGAACCGAGTCATTCTGATCGGCCGGCTGACACGTGACCCTGAGCTGCGGTACACGCCTGCGGGCGTAGCCGTAACCCAGTTTACGATTGCAGTCGACCGTCCGTTTACGAGCCAGGGTGGAGAACGCGAAGCGGACTTCATTCCGGTAGTCACCTGGCGCCAATTGGCGGAAACCTGTGCAAACTACTTGCGCAAGGGACGCCTGACGGCGGTGGAAGGCCGTATTCAAGTACGGAATTACGAGAATAACGAAGGCAAACGTGTATACGTAACCGAAGTTATTGCCGATAACGTCCGTTTCCTGGAATCGCCGAACCGCGAAGGCGGCGGCGGATCGGGCCGCGAAGAGTCGTCTTCCAACGGAGGCGGCAACAGTGGTGGCAGCAGCAACGGAGGAAATCGTCCCGAACCATCTTACGGTGGTGGCGGAGGCGGCGGAAATCGCGGCGGTGGCAGCCAAGCTCCTCGTGGAGGCGGCAGCAGCAATAATCAGGATCCTTTTTCCGATGACGGAAGACCGATCGATATTTCGGATGACGACCTGCCATTCTAACAACAGAAAGGACTGAATCGAATGGGATTTAAACAACGTGATACCGGTGACGGCGAAAGACGTCCAAGCGGCGGCCGTCGTGGTCGCAACAAGCGTCGTAAAGTGTGTTACTTCACAGTAAACAAGATCACTTTCATCGATTATAAAGATACGGACCTGCTCCGTAAATTTATCAGCGAGCGCGGTAAAATTCTGCCTCGTCGTGTAACAGGCACAAGCGCGAAATATCAGCGCATGCTGACTGTTGCTATCAAACGTTCGCGTCAGGTAGCTCTGCTGCCTTACACAACGGAATAGTACGAATTCCCAAGAGACGATCGGCATCTGCCGGTTGTCTCTTTTTTTGTGCAGAAAGAGGATCGTTCACCGGGACAAAAAAAGCTGTACAAATACGAAAACGTTCTTATAATAGAAGGAAGCTAAAAAACCCGGTGACAAAAAAGACTATCCTTTTTCGGACAGTGTGCTAAAATGAAAAAACTCCCTGTTTTAAAGACATCTTCCTCAAACCTTTTCCTTTCATCGCATATTCTTGTCATGTTACCTGACGTAAAAAGAATTTGATTTGCATGATTGACGTTAAAAGGTTTCTTTTGTGTAGGAAACATAGTGTTTTTATGCACAAAAGAGATAAAATATACATATTGATTATAGAAACACAGTATAAAAAGGTGTTTTTTCTCAAAAAAAGTGTTGACGTGAGTATATTTTACACGTAGTATTTACATTAAATTTACCGTTGGCTCATTAAGCCGACGCACTAAAGTAAGCAGTGGTGCGGTTTTAAATCGACCAAAGGTTAAATGTAAAGGTCTGAAAATGCTTTATACATTTATGCTAAGCCGGATTAGCAGGTTGTGAACAGTCTGCCGGCAAGCATTCCCGCCGATCGGGAAAGGTTTTCGTTTCCTGTCGTTGGGATTAGAGAGAAGCGTTTCTAGTCCGCTTGTTGCCCGTCGTCAAAGGTTTGGCTAAAATAATCAGGATGCTTGATGATTTCCGATTATTTTTATAGCTTTTGCAGCTTTTAAACTTCGATTAGGGGGATCTACATGAAAAAGAGATTATCTTTGATGCTTGTGACGATTATGGCCTTTGGTTCGATTTTGGCCGCTTGCGGTGGTGGAGAAGAAGCAGCACCGGCAGAGACGACGCCTACGGAAACGACAGACACGACGACACCTGCCGAAACGGGTACGGAAGAAGCGGAACCGGCAGAAGGTGCGGAAAGCGCGATCGGCTTGACAGAAGCGGAAGACATCAGTTTGAATCCGGCTCCTGCCGTAGCACGTACGGACTCCGCCATTCTGGGTACGGTAGCGCCGCAGGGCGTATTCAACCCGCTGTTCCACCAGACTGCTTACGACGTTGCCATCGATGATACAATCTTCTCTTCCCTGATCAAAATCAAGGGCGACGGCACGTACGAGAACGATCTGGCCGACAATATCGAAATTTCCGAAGACAACAAAACGTATACGTTCCACATCAAAGATAACGCCAAGTACAGCGACGGTACTCCGGTAACGGCAAAGGATTACCTGTTCACGATGAAACTGTACATGGATTCGAGCTATGACGGACAATCCGATCCGCTCAGCTGGAATGTAGTAGGTGCCAAAGAATATAACGCCGGTACGGCCAAAGACATTTCCGGTGTCAAAGTCATCGACGACAAAACGGTATCCGTGACGGTTAGCGATTACGATGCCATGACTCAGGTTAACCTGGGCGCCGTGACTCCTCTGTCGGAAGCTTATTACGGCAAAGGCTACAAACAGGGCGATCTGACCAGCGTCAAACAGCTCAATAACAAACCGATGGGACCTGGTCCTTACAAACTGACCAAGTATACGGCAGGCCAGGAAGTCGATCTGCAGGCTAACGAGAACTACCACGGCGGAGCGGCCAAGATTCCGAACCTGATCTATAAAGTGACGACCGATACAACGAACATGGCGATGCTGCAGTCCGGCGAGACCGACCTCGATAACGTAACGGTTAACGAAGACAACGTTGAAGAACTGAAAAGCTTTGGCTTCCTGGACGTTAACGTTCTGAAAAACAACGGTTATGGCTATGTAGCCATGAACAATAAAAAACCGCTGTTCGCCGACAAAAAAGTTCGTCAGGCTCTGACTTTCGGTCTGAACCGTGCGGAAGTGGTCGAAGCGGCTTACGGTCCTTATGCCGAAGTCATCAATATCCCGCAGTCCGACGTATCGTGGGCTTACACGGATAAAGATATCGAAGCGTACGACTACGATCTGGAAAAAGCAAAATCGATGCTCGACGAAGCCGGCTGGAAAGAAGGCGCCGACGGCATCCGCGAAAAAGACGGCAAGAAATTCGAAATCAACTTCTCCGCTACCGCGGATAACCCGGTTGTCGATGCACTGATCCCGATCATGACAGAAAACTATCAAGAACTGGGCATCAAGCTCGTTACCGAAACCCTCGACTTCAATGCCATCATGGAGAAAAAGGATAAAGGCGATTACGATATGTTCTTCGCCGCATGGGGCCTGACTCCGGATCCGGACACGACCGTGTACATCACGGACGGTGCCCAGAACAACTCCGGTTACTCGAATCCTAAAGTCGACGAACTGTATGCCAAAGGCAAAAAAGAGCTGGATCTCGAAAAACGCAAAGAAATCTATGCTGAGGCTTACCAAATGATCAACGAAGACGCTCCTGAAATCCTGATGTACCAAAGAACGAACATGCTGGCGATCAACGGCAGACTTGACGGTTGGGACATTACTCCTTACAAGGAATACCAACACAGCTTGAACCAAGTCGAAATTGCTCAATAATAGCCGCACAGGCCGATATTTGGACATCCGATATGCTCAGCTCGAGAGAGCTGGGCATATCGATTTATATGCCAGGAGGAGACGAGTCAATGAGTCAGTATATCATCCGGCGGCTGCTGCAGATGATCCCGACTTTGATCGGTATATCGATCATTGTTTTTGCTATTTCACAGATGGTTCCGGGAGACTATATCACCGCATCGCAGAATCCGAACATGACCGCCGAGCGGGCAGAACAACTGCGGGCTATTTACGGGTTGGATAAACCTGCTGTCCAGCAGTATTTTATTTGGGCCAAAAATATGTTAACCGGTAACCTGGGAGATTCCTTCCAGCACAAGATGCCGGTTACCCAAGTCATCAATACTTATGTATGGAACTCGTTCATTATCGCTTTCGTTACGATGATTCTGAGTTGGGTAATCGCCGCATTTGTCGGTGTTTTTTCTGCGCAGTTTCAATACTCTTTCTTCGACAAAGTCGTGACGCTGCTTGTGTTCCTCCTGATGTCGCTGCCTTCGTTCTTTATCGGGCTGCTCGCCATCAAATATTTTGCTCTCGATTTGAAATTATTTCCGACCGGTGGGATGACCACGGCCGGATTGAATGCCAGCGGCTGGGCTTATATCAAAGACGTCGCTGGCCATATGATACTGCCGGTGACCGTAATGACTACGCTCAGCGTCGGCAGTTTGACCCGTTACTTCCGTACGGGCATGCTGGAAGTGATCCGTCAGGATTACATCCGTACGGCACGCGCCAAAGGACTTAACGAGCGAACCGTTATTTTCAAACACGCATTCCGCAACGCCCTGCTTCCGGCTATTACGCTGCTCGGGTTCGAGCTGCCTGCTTTGTTCGGCGGCGCCATGATCCTCGAACGCGTCTTCACCTGGCCGGGTATCGGCCAGATTTATCTGGCTTCGATCAATATGCGGGACTATCCGCTGATGCTTGGATTCACGATGTTCCTGGCGGTATTGACGCTTCTCGGGAACCTGATTTCCGATATTCTGTACGGGGTTGCAGACCCGAGAATTCGTCTAAAGTAGGAGGAGATTGAAAGTGGAACAGCCGCAAAATCGTATGGAGCAGCTTCAGGAGCAGCTCAAAATCGTCAAACCCGAATCTCCGTGGAAAATTGCGGCCCGGCGATTTGCCAAAAACAAACTGGCTCTGGTCGGACTGATTATTCTCGTACTCATGTCTTTGATCTGTGTTATCGGACCTTTCCTATCGCCTTATGAATTGAACCAGACCGATGTCAAGAACAAGAACCTGGCACCAAGTGCCGAATACTGGCTGGGTACGGACAAGCTGGGGCGCGATATTCTGCTGCGCGTCATGCTGGCCGGACGAATCTCGTTGACCGTAGGTCTGGTCGCAACGGCGATTTCCGTCGCGATTGGAGCGACGCTCGGGGCTGTTGCGGGCTTCTATAGAAGATATGCTGATACGATCATCATGCGGATCGCGGATGTTTTCCTGGCTCTGCCGACGCTGCCGATTCTGATTACTCTTGGCGCTATTTTGTCCGACCTTAAGGTTGCGCCGGATCAACGGATTTACTTCCTGATGCTGATTATTGGCCTCTTGGGCTGGGTCGGTCTGGCCCGCCTTGTGCGAAGCCAGATTCTGACCCTGCGCGAGCAGGAATTCATGCAGGCCACCGAAGCGCTTGGTCTGCGCGACAGCCGCAAAATTTTCCTTCATCTCATGCCAAACACCGTTCCGATCATTATCGTATCCGCGACGCTCGGCGTTGCCGGAGCCATTTTGACCGAATCCGTATTGAGCTTCCTCGGCCTGGGTGTCGTACCGCCTACTCCATCATGGGGCAACATGATCACCGCAGCCAACAGTTTGATCGAGTTCCGCAAAAGACCCTGGACCTGGATTCCTCCCGGTCTCTGTATCCTGATTACCGTTACGGCAATTAACCTGATCGGCGACGGTCTGCGAGACGCGCTCGATCCGAAGATGAAGAATAGATAAAGCAGTCCATACTGAAGAAGTAGGAGAGACGAAATGGCAAAAGAATTAGTCGAATTCCGAAACCTCGAGACCCATTTTAAAACGTCCGCAGGCACTGTCAAAGCGGTTAACGATGTCAGCTTTTCCATTCGTGAAGGCGAAACGCTCTGCGTCGTAGGCGAATCCGGCTGCGGCAAAAGCGTGACGGCGATGTCTCTGATGCAGCTGATCGAATCGCCTCCGGGCAAAATCGTCGGCGGCGAGATTATGTTCGAAGGCAAAGATCTGCTCAAGCTCAGCAAGAAAGACATGAGCCGGCTGCGCGGCAACGATATTGCAATGATTTTCCAGGAACCGATGTCTTCCCTGAACCCGGTCTTCACGATCGGCAAGCAGATTGCCGAACCGCTGCTGCACCATCTGGGCATGACCCACAAAGAAGCCAAGGCGCGCGTGATCGAACTGATTACGATGGTTGGCATCCCCCGTCCGGAAAAAATCTACGATTCGTATCCGCATGAACTCAGCGGCGGGATGCGTCAGCGGATCATGATTGCGATCGCACTGAGCTGCAACCCGAAACTGCTGATTGCCGATGAGCCGACAACGGCGCTCGATGTGACGATTCAAGCCCAGATCCTGGATCTGATGCGCGATATCAAGAGCAAGCTGAACACTTCGATCATGATGATTACGCACGATCTGGGCGTTGTAGCCGAGATGGCCGACTTCGTCGTGGTCATGTACGCCGGCAAAGTCATCGAAGAAGCGCCCGTACTGGAACTGTTCAAGAATCCTCAGCACCCTTACACCCAAGGACTGCTCAAAGCCAAGCCGATCATCAACCAGCGGAAGGAACGGCTATATTCGATCCCGGGGCAGGTTCCGAACCCTGTCAATCTGGGAGACAGCTGTCACTTCCACGATCGCTGCGAATTCTGCATGGAAATCTGTAAAGTGAAAACTCCGCCTCTGCGCGCGCATGCGGACGGACACAAGACAGCCTGCTGGCTGTACGAAGAGGAGGGAAAGAGCAATGAGCGAAACGTCGGTTCAGTCGGAACAACAGCGGAATAGCGGAAGCGGCTCACTCCAACCCCTCGTTCAGGTCGAAAACCTGAAAAAGTATTTCCCGATCATGGGCGGCGTATTCCAGCGCAAGGTGGGAGACGTCAAAGCCGTTGACGGCGTATCTTTTACGATCAATAAAGGCGAGTCGTTCGGTCTGGTCGGCGAGTCGGGCTGCGGCAAAAGCACGAT
Organism: Saccharibacillus qingshengii; assembly: GCF_013185195.1. Taxonomy (GTDB): domain Bacteria; phylum Bacillota; class Bacilli; order Paenibacillales; family Paenibacillaceae; genus Saccharibacillus; species Saccharibacillus qingshengii. The sequence continues at coordinate 30,465 of NZ_JAAZWC010000028.1, read as the reverse complement.
CGGCCGTACTCTGCTCCGTTTGAACGACAAGACGGAAGGCAGCGTACATTTCGAAGGCAAAGATCTGCATGCCCTGTCCAAGTCCGAACTGCGCCACATGCGCACCAAGATGCAGATCGTGTTCCAGGATCCGTTCAGCTCGCTGAATCCGCGGATCAAGGTCGGAGAAGCTATTGGCGAGGCGCTGCTCGATCACGGTCTTGTCAGCCGCAAAGACTTGAAGGATCGGGTCATCGAAACGATGAAAATCTGCGGACTGGCCGATTATCATTACGACCGCTTCCCGCACGAATTCTCGGGCGGCCAACGTCAGCGGATCGGGATTGCCCGCGCGCTGATCATGGATCCGGAATTTATCGTAGCCGACGAACCGGTTTCGGCGCTCGATGTGTCGATCCAGGCGCAGATCATCAACTTGATGAGCGATTTGCAGCGCGAAAAGCAGCTGACTTATCTGTTCATCTCCCACGATCTCAGCGTAGTCGAGCATTTGTGCAACCGCGTAGGCGTGATGTATCTCGGTACGATGATGGAGATGGCACCGACGGATGAGCTGTTCAGCAATCCGCTGCATCCGTATACGAAAGCCCTGATGTCGGCTATTCCGGTACCGGACCCGACCTTGAAACGCGAGCGCATCGTACTTCAGGGGGATATTCCGAGTCCGGCCAATCCGCCATCCGGCTGCAAGTTCCATACCCGCTGTCCGATGGCTTCGGATATCTGCAAAGAACAGGTACCGGAGTATCGCAATATGGGCAACGAACATTTCGTCGCTTGTCACTTCGCTTAGAACTTTCCGCGTGAGGACCTGTCGCGGTCATTCAAGCCGAACTTCGAACGTTTCATTCGAAGTTCGGCTTTTTTGCGTGCTTCTGCAGCCCTTTTCCGCCTTTAAGTGCGTCCGGCGTCCAACTCGGTTACCGATTTTGAAGAAATTCATCCGAAAAAGTTTCTTTTTGCGAAAAAAAACGAAAAAATTTTGGTTTTTGCAGACTAAAACTGAATTTCGTACGTCTAATAAGCATAAGGAAGGGGGCGGATTGGGTGATGAGCGGTGGCATACATAAAAAAGCGATATTGATTGTGCTGGCTGTGGCCCTGCTGCTGATCCCCCAGCAGCTGCTGGCGGGTCGTCCCAAAGTGGATGCGGCGGCCGCCGTTCTCATCGATGCGCAGACGGGCAAAGTGCTGTGGCAGGTGCAGGGAGACCGGGTGCTTCCGGCCGCGGGGATGACGCAGCTGATGACCGAATGGCTGGTGCTCGATGCCGTTCGCAGCGGACGGATCGGTTGGGAAGATCCGGTCCGTGTCGGCGGTAAAGCGGAAGCGGTAAAGGTCTCGAAACCCCATGCCGGCCCGCCAAATAATCGAATTCCGCTGCGGGCCGACGACCAAATCCCGCTGAACGAGCTGTTTATGGGAGTCGCGGTATCTTCTTCGCCAGAAGCGGAGCAGGCCCTGGCCCGGTACGCTGCCGGATCGGAAGCTTCTTTTGCCTGGATGATGAACGAAAAAGCCCGGCGGATCGGCATGTCGGGTTCGACGCTGTTCAAGCCGGGACCCGGTAAAGAAGAAGCGGCCTTTTCTTCCGACGGACAGCCTGCGGGCAGCCGGACGACGGCTGCAGATGCCGCCAAGCTGTGCCGCGAATTGATCGGAGACCACCCGGAAGTGCTGCGCATGTCTTCGGTGACGCAGACGGAGATCCGTTCGCGCGGGATCTATCTGACCAACAGCAACGCCATGCTGCCCGATTTTGCGGGGCCGCACGCTTACCGGGGAATGGACGGGCTCAAAGCTTACGGTTCGGAACAATCGGGCTACTCGCTTGCCGGAACCGCCCAGCGGGACGGACAGCGCTTGATCGTCGTCATTATGGGGGCCGAGAGCCGGGAGAAAAGTTTCCAGGCGGCCAGCCGGCTGCTCGATTACGGCTATGCGCGTTCCGCTTCGTTCGCCGACCGTGCGGCGTCCTGGCTGAAACTCGTTTGAGCGGATATTTTCCGGCCGCCGAGCCGGAGTTTCACACAGCAAAAAGGAACATTTGGGAATCAGCGGCCGTTTCGACGGCCGCTGATTTTTACTTTCCGCACCCACTTTACGCTATAATAGAAAGGCGGACCGACAAACCGGAAGCGCGGCCAGATTAAGACCGGTATTTTCGGGGTGATGAACAGAAGAATCGTCAACCGCCAACCGTTTAACACCAGTACGTTGTCTCAACGTGATCTGTTGTTCGTTTTGCGTGATTCCTTTATTTGAAAGGCAAGGACTTGGGCAGCGACAAGGGAATATCGGGCGGAGACAACAGAATAGAGAAGGAGAAATCCGCTATGAATATTGCTTTTTTCCTGCTGCCGAAGCACGAAGTTGCCTTTGTTACACTCGATGCCACACTTCGCCAGGTCATCGAACGCATGGAACACCATCGATACACCGCTATTCCGATCATCGACAAAGAAGGCGAGTACGCGGGTACCGTGACCGAAGGAGACATTCTTTGGCACATGAAGCATTCCGAAGGACGGATCACTTTTGAGAACGCTTCACGCTTTACCTTAAAAGAAGTCCCGCTGCGCATGAACAACAAGCCCGTATCGATCGAATCGGATATGGCCGACCTGATTACCTTGTCCAAAACGCAAAACTTCGTACCGGTCGTCGACGACCGCGGCCGATTCATCGGGATCGTTCGCCGCAGCCAGATTATCGAATACTGTGCAAGTTTCGTCGCCAAGCAGAACGGCGCTCCCCAAAGCAGGTAACGTTCCGGGGGCTCGGTATCGGCGCCCGCCGCGAATATGCTATAATGATTGTCAAAACTTTAGATCCCAAGGAATCTCGCATGCCGCACGTTCGGTAAGCGGTATTCGTATCCGCACAAGAGGTGAATCGATTTGAAATTGCGTTTATCTTCAGCGATGTGGGCGATCCTGTATCTGCTGGTCCTGCTCTCGCTGTTAACGCCGCTGTCCGCGATCACTCTTTTGGTGATGGTCGTTCCGGCAGCCGTGCTTTACGCCTCTTTGCGCGTAAACGTTTTTTGGCTGCATGTTTTACCCGTTTTGGCGATTTTGGCCGTCTTTTCCGGTACGCTGGCTCCCTATACGCTTATTCTGGCCGTCTATTTCCTCGTGCCCGGTATCGTGATGGGCCATCTGTACAAGAAACGCGCTCCGGCGCTGCAGACCATCGTCTATGGAACGGGAACGCTGCTCGGTATGCTGTTGGTGCTGCTGGCCGGCGCCAAACTGATACTGGGCTTCAATCTGTCCGATTATGTGAGCGACTTCGTGCATCAGACGTTCGATCCGCTGTTGGCCGTAGCGGAGATGAATCCGGTGCTGAGCGGGCAGTGGAGTCCGGACTTTATCTTTGCGCTGGCCAACCAGACCGTCATGATGATTCCGCTCGGGATGACCGTCAGTTCGTTCATTCTGGCCGTCGTCACGCACGCGATCGTGCGGCCGCTGCTGGCTTCCATGGGCGTCGCTTCGCCGAAGCTTCGTCCCGCGCATGAATGGAAACTTCCGCGCGCGCTGATTTTTTATTATTTCATCGTTCTGATCGTGGATATGGTGACTTACAATCAGGCGGATGGATTCTGGAAAGCGGCGGCCGTCAATCTGCTTCCGCTGCTGCAGTTCTGTTTTATCATACAGGCTATCGGTTTCTGGTTCTTCTTGGGGCACGTCAAAAAATGGCATCGGGTGATTTCTATTCTGCTGGCGATTGTCACGGTTATTTTCCCGCCGATGCGAATCATAGGGATTATCGATCTGGCTTTCCCGCTGCGCGAGTACATTACGAGACCTAGACGATAGGGTGAGGAAACCATGCCAAACTTTTTGCTGAAACGCTGGTACGGATATCGGACGGTCTGGGCGTTTCTTCTGCTGCTGACGCTGACGGTTTTCGTGTCGATCTATAACTGGCTGCTCGGCCTGGTGTCCTTATGTCTGGTCTTTGCCGTCGTCTTCGTCATGCTGCGGGCCGAGCTTAAATTCAGGCAGGGGCTTGCCGAATATACGTCTACCCTCTCCTACCGCGTGCACAGTATCGAAAGCGAAATCGCAAGCCGGCTGCCGTTCGGGCTGCTGCTCTACGACGCCGAACGGACGGTCGAATGGCATAACCGCCAGGTCGCCCAGCTGTTCGAAGTCGAAACGGCCGTAGGCCTTCCGCTCGCGGAACTGCTGCCGGGTCTTCCTCCGCTGAGCCGGGACCGCAAAGACGGTTCGAAAGAGCCGCTCAATCTGGTTCGGGCAGAGATCGAAGTGGGCAAGCAGACATACGATGTCCACGTCTACCCGGAAGAACGACTGATCTATCTGCAAAAAATGACGGAAATGGCCGAACTGCGGGAGCGCTACGAGAAAGAAAGTCTGGCTCTGGGCATCCTGCTGTTCGACAATCTCGACGAAGCATTCCAGGGAATGGACGACCAGCAGCGCACGCTGACGATTGCCAGAGCAACGACGCTTATCAACGGCTGGGCCCGTCAGTACGACGTTTATCTGCGGAGGCTGTCCAGCGAGCGGTATATGATGCTGCTCAATCAGGCTTCGCTCGACAAGCTGGAGCACAGCCGTTTCGTTATTCTTGACGAAGTACGCGAATCGACAAGCGATCTGAAAGTTCCGATGACCCTCAGTATCGGTCTGGCCTGCGGCAGCGAGAAGATCAGCGAGTTGGGCGCGCTGGCGCAGTCGAGTCTCGATATGGCACTCGGCCGCGGCGGGGATCAGGCTGCCGTCAAAGTAGGGCAGCGGCTGTCTTTTTACGGAGGGCGTTCCAACGCCGTCGAGAAGCGGACCCGCGTTCGCGCCCGCGTGATCGCTCACGCGCTGCGGGATCTGATGAAGCGCAGCGACCGGGTGCTGATTATGGGACACAAGAATCCCGATATGGACGTGATCGGTGCAGCGATCGGCATGCTCAAAGCCGCCGATCAGCTGGAAGTCGAAGCGAGCATCGTGCTTGACGGCGATAATCCGTCCATCACCAAGATGATGGAGCGTATTCGTACCGACGCCACGCTTGCGGACCGGTTCACTTCGCCGGAGGAGTCGCTTGCGCTGATGACCGAGCGAACGCTGCTGGTCGTGGTCGACACGCACAAGCAGTCGCTGACGATCGAACCCAAGCTGGTTCAGCGGGCGAAGCAGGTGGTCGTTATCGACCATCACCGCCGCAGCGAAGAATTTATCAACGAAGCCGTTATCGTCTATCTGGAACCGTACGCTTCATCGGCCAGTGAACTGGTGACGGAACTGCTGCAGTATATTCACGACAATATGACATTGACGCCGCTCGAAGCGACCACGCTGCTGGCCGGCATTACGATGGACACCAAGCATTTCACGCTGCATACCGGCTCGCGCACCTTCGAGGCTGCCGGGTTCCTGCGCCGGAGCGGAGCGGATACCATTCTGGTACAGCGTATCCTCAAAGAGGATTTGGGCGAGTATATCTCGAAAGCAGAAATTATCAAGAATGCACGCATCATCATGGGCGGTGTGGCGATCGCGGTAACCGACGAAGGCCGGCAGTTTCCGCAGCTGCTGATCGCCCAGGCGGCCGACACGCTGCTTAACATGACCGATGTGAACGCATCGTTTGTGATCGGCAGCCGCCCGGACGGGCTGACGGCAATCAGCGCCCGTTCATTCGGGAAGATCAACGTTCAGGTCGTCATGGAACGACTGGGCGGCGGCGGACATTTGACCAATGCGGCGGTACAGCTCGATATTTCCCCGCAGGAAGCGGAGAAGAAGCTGATCGCCGTGCTTGAAGATATCGAAAAGGAAGAGGGGCTATTCGAATGAAGGTTATTTTTCTGAAAGACGTAAAAGGACAAGGCAAAAAAGGTGAAGTGAAAGAAGTATCGGAAGGTTACGCACAGAACTTCCTGTTCAAAAACGGCGTCGCCAAACCGGCTACCCAAGGCAACGTGAAAACGCTGGAAAACCAGCATGCCGCCGAAGAAAAACGCAAAGAAGAAGAAAAACAGGAAGCCGTGGAGCTTGGCAAAAAGCTGGAAGAAGCCACAATCCAGATCAAAGCCAAATCCGGCGAAGGCGGCCGTCTGTTCGGAGCCATCACAAGCAAACAAATCGGCGAAGCGCTATCCAAGCAGGGCTTCAAAGTCGACAAGCGCAAAATCGAGCTGGATGAGCCGATCCGTACGCTGGGCGTCACTCAGATCTTGATTAAACTCCACAAGGACGTCAAAGCTACGCTCAAGGTTCAGGTTTCGGAGGAATAAGATGGGCGAGGATCTCTTTTTCGACCGGGTTCCGCCGCAAAATCTGGAAGCGGAGCAGGCCGTGCTGGGTGCGGTACTGCTTCAGGCCGAGTCACTTATTACAGTCATGGAGAAAATTACGGCCGACGATTTCTACGACAAGTCGCACCAGATGATATTCGAGGCTATGGTCCAGCTCGGGGAAGAGAGTCAGCCGATCGACCTCGTGACGCTGACCTCGCTGCTCAAAGACAGGGGTCAGCTGGAAGATCTCGGCGGGGTCAGCTATTTGGCCAAACTGGCAAATGCCGTTCCGACGGCCGCCAACGTCGAATATTATGCGCAGATGATCGAAGAAAAAGCGATGCTGCGCCGGCTGATCCGCACCGCGACACAAATCGTCAGCGAAGGCTACACCGGCGGCGAAGACGTTGGGCTGATGCTGAGCGATGCGGAGCGCAAAATTCTCGAGATTTCCAACCGCCGCTCCAGCGGCGGTTTTGTCGCGATTCGCGATGTGCTGATGGAAGTGTTCGACCGCGTCGAAATGCTGAATCAGAATAGCGGCAATTCGACCGGCATTCCGTCCGGCTTTGTCGATCTGGATCGGATGACAGCCGGGTTCCAGCGCAACGATCTCATCATCTTGGCGGCGCGTCCTTCGGTCGGCAAGACGGCCTTTGCTCTGAACGTTGCGCAGAACGTATCGGTACGGGCGGGAGAGACGGTAGCCATTTTCAGTCTGGAAATGTCGGCGGCACAGCTCGTTCAGCGGATGATTTGCGCCGAAGCCAACCTCGATGCGAGCGTGATGCGTACGGGCGAATTCAAGGACGAGGACTGGACCAAACTCACGATGGGAATTGCGTCGCTGTCCGAAGCCGAAATCTATATCGACGATACGCCGGGGATTACGGTAGCCGATATTCGTTCCAAATGCCGCCGGCTCAAAAAAGAGCGGGGACTCGGCATGATCGTGATCGACTATCTCCAGCTGATCCAGGGCCGCGGCAAATCGGGCGAGAACCGTCAGCAGGAAGTTTCCGATATTTCGCGGACGCTCAAACAGATTGCGCGGGAACTGGAACTGCCGGTTATCGCGCTGTCGCAGCTCAGCCGGGGCGTCGAGCAGCGTCAGGATAAGCGTCCGATGATGTCCGACCTTCGGGAATCCGGCTCGATCGAGCAGGATGCCGATATCGTCGCTTTCTTGTACCGGGACGATTACTACAATGCCGATACGGAAAAAAAGAATATCATCGAGATCATTATCGCCAAGCAGCGGAACGGGCCGGTCGGGACCGTCGAGCTCGTGTTTCTCAAGAACTTCAACAAATTCGTCAATTACGAGCGGGCCCATTCGGATTCGTTTGCCGGATAGAAAAGAGCCGCCGGAGAAATCCGGCGGCTCAGGTTGTCGAGAAAGTCCTATTCGTAGGAGAAACTTGTCGGCTGCGGGAGAAATTCGTTCCGGTCGCGTGTTGAAATCGAGAAAAAGATTAAATTCCAGCGGAATTTTCTCGATTTCAAAGGCGAACACTATCGTTCCTTCACTGAATTTCTCCCTCCGCCTCCTCGCTTCACTCGGAAGCAGACCTTTCTCGACACGTTGAGCCGCCGGAGAAATCCGGCGGCTCTTTTTTTGGAGATAAGGGTGAGAGATTATAAATTCGGAAATCAGCAGAGTTTGCTTAACGCTGCGCACGGAAACGGGCATGTCCGGCGTTGTCTTTGCGTCCGGGAATTCCGTTTTGCAGCAGCCAGATATGGAAGAAGAACTCGAAGATACCGACGACAAAGGCAATGACGAACATGTCGAAGTAAGAAAGGTTCCAGTCCAACAGGGACGAAGCGGCCCAGAGTACGACATACGTCAGAGCGCCATCGGCCAGGGTTGCGGCTGTATTGCCGGCAGCGGGCAGAATAAACATATCGCCGATTACGTAGGCAAGAGCCCCCAGAATGACGGTTACGATTAACGCGCTCACAAAATCGGCTTCTCCGAACCACATCGTCAATCCGATCACGACAATGGCGTTGACCAGCATTTTAACAGCAATCTTAGTCATCTCTTCACCTTCTCTTCGTTGTCTTTTCCTGCTGATGTAAAGGTTTGGATCAAATAAGTAACAGCGCTGTTTTTGTTATTTTTATTTTAAACCGATCACGCGGATTGAAACCCTTTTATGGAAATGAAAAGAAGAAATGAATGAAAAGAAAAAATTGCGCAAACAATAATGCGAATTTCAATTAACAGTGTTATACTTAAGTTTAGTTCTTACAACAAATCAAGCCAGGCGGTTCTTTGCAGCGACCCGGTCGCGGGGAAAGACGCCGCTGTGTTTGCACGGCAGCAGTATCAATGCTACCGCTTTTCGGGGGCGATCCGGACTTCGAGCGTCGAAGGTTCCGGTACCCGAAGAGCGGCCGGCCCTCTGATAAATACATGCTTTTTTCCTTCGTGGGGAGGGAACGACGGCGCTTGGGCCTGCAAAGGCCTAAGCGACGGTATGAAGCAGACTGCAAAAAGCGGAAGAGACTGTCTCTTCCGCTTTTTTGCGTTTTCTTGGCGTAAGCTTTGCTTGCTCCCTCCTCATTTCCGAACATTAAATTCCTTCTGCTTCTTATTCGTTCGTTATTTATTTGACTTTGAAAAAACGGGCTGGTACACTGTAATTGCTGCGTTAAAGCAGCGCAAGGAGCGCTTTTCCGTGTTTTTCGTCCTTTTTTTCGGGCAAAAATACGTACAAAAGCCGTCTCCGCTCGTCCGTTAGCACGCTTCTCCGCCGGTATTTTCCACTGACGAAATTCCTGCCGGGATAGAGGACGGACGACCAATACAAAGGTGCAAAGGCACCCACGGAGGAATGTAAAATGTCAACGGTAGTCGTAGTGGGAACGCAGTGGGGAGACGAAGGAAAAGGCAAGATTACGGACTATTTGGCGGAAAGCGCCGACGTGGTCGCCCGTTATCAAGGCGGCAACAACGCGGGCCATACCATCTTGATCGAAAACAAAAAATACAAATTGACGATGATTCCATCGGGCATTTTCTATACGGACAAAGCCTGCGTAATCGGCAACGGGATGGTCATCAACCCGAAAGCGCTGATCGAGGAAATCAACTATATTCACGATAACGACTTCACGACGAAGAACCTGTCCATCAGCGATCGCGCGCATATCATCCTGCCGTATCATATGGTGCTGGACGCGCTCGAAGAAGAACGCAAAGGCCCGAACAAGATCGGAACGACCGGCAAAGGCATCGGCCCATGCTACATGGACAAAGCGGCCCGCATCGGTATCCGCATGGCGGACCTGATGGATGCCGAAGAGTTCGAGCTTAAGCTGCGCCATCTGGTGAAAGAAAAGAACCATATCATCGAACAGGTCTACGGCGGCGGAACGGTCAATGTGGAAGAAATCCTCAAAGACTATCTGGAGTATGCCGAAATTCTGCGTCCTTACGTCTGCGATACGTCGGTTGTGCTGAATGAGTACATCGATCAGGACAAAAAAGTGCTGTTCGAAGGCGCGCAGGGCGTTATGCTCGATATCGACCAAGGCACATATCCGTTCGTAACTTCGTCCAACCCGTCCGCGGGCGGCGTCTGCATCGGTTCGGGCGTCGGCCCGGCACGCATCAACCAGGTTATCGGCGTAGCCAAAGCCTACACGACGCGCGTCGGCGACGGTCCTTTCCCGACCGAGCTGCATAACGAAATCGGCGACACGATCCGCGAGACGGGCCACGAGTACGGCACCGTAACGGGACGTCCGCGCCGCGTAGGCTGGTTCGATACCGTCGTCGTTCGCCACGCCAGACGCGTCAGCGGCATCACGGGCTTGTCCCTGAACTCGCTGGACGTGCTGACCGGTCTCGACACCGTCAAGATCTGCACCGGCTACAAGTTCCGCGGCGAGATCATCTCGCACTATCCGGCAAGCCTCAAGCAGCTGGCCGAATGCGAAGCGGTCTACGAAGAAATGCCGGGCTGGAGCGAAGATATCACCGGTGCCAAGACGCTCGAAGACCTTCCGGAGTCGACCCGCAATTACGTGAACCGCGTCAGCGAATTGACCGGTATTCCGATTGCGATCTTCTCGGTCGGCCGCAATCGCGAGCAGACTAATCCGGTCCTGCCGATCTACGTTTAACCAACGCGGCGTTCCCGCAGTGCCGCGCTTTGTGCGCAAATCAAGCTGCTCAAAACGTCCAAACCCGCGCCCGGCGCGGGTTTTTTGCTTTGCTGCAAAGTTGAATTACCGACCGAAGCTGTGTTAAAGTAGACGAAGGTTTTTAAAAGGTTAAAATTTTGACACTATTTCGTCGGTAAGCTGCTGGGCAAAGGAGAAGATCGAAGAACATGAAGAGCTTGAACAACAACAGTCAGGGCGAGGCCGTATCCTCCGGGCAGTCGGAGATGCAGCAGGGGAGCAAGGTCGTCTTGGCAGGGGGAAAGCCGAGAAAGATTCGCCGCTGGGCGGCAGGAATCGCGAGCGGTGTCGTGCTGGCGGGCGGGCTGACTTTCGGCGGATTCAAATATGTAGAAGCCCATACGTTCACTTACTATACGGTGTATGCCGGAGATGCGGAGATCGGAACGATCGCCGACAAGAAACAACTCGACGAGCTGATCGCTAAAAAACGGCAGGAGTTCGAAGCCAAATATCCGAACGCCGACATGAAGCTGTTTACGGCGAACATTCGCGCGGAAAAAACCGAAGGCTACAAAGTCGTACCGGACACCGCCGCGACGCTGGGTAAGCTGGAAGGCACAATCAAAGCCTACGCCACCGGCGTCGAGCTGGTCGTGGACGGCAAAGTCATCGGAATCGTCAAAGACGAACAGACGGCGAAGAAGCTGGTAGCCAAAGCGGAAAAGTCGTACATCGAAAAAGGAACCCAAACCGCCGGAACCGCGGCGAAAAAGCTGGCTTCCACAGGCAGCTCTTCCGCGGCGGATTCTTCGTCGTCCAAGCTGAACTCGATCCGGATCAACGAGAAGATCGATTACAGTGAAACGGAGACTTCGCCGACACGGATTCTGACCGAGGAAGAAGCCTACAAGCTGCTGACGGTCGGTCCAAAAGATCCAGTGACCTACACCGTCGCCGAAGGCGATACGGTGAGCTCTATCGCGGCCAAATTCGGGATTACGCAGGACGACATTTACGCCAACAATACGGATATCAAGGAATTCACGCTGCAGATCGGCGAAGAACTGCGAATCACCCTGCCCGACCCGCTCATTACCGTTACTACGGTCGAATCGGTATCGGAAGTGATTCCGACCGCACCGGAGCTGGTCATTCGCCGGAATTCCGATCTGGCCGAGGGCAAGCGGATCGTCGCTTCCCCCGGCAAAAGCGGAGCAAAACGCGTCGATTACCGCCTGACCAAAGAAAACGGCGAGATTGTGCGCGAAGAATGGGTTGGACAGGAAGTGGTGCGCCGCTCCGCTCCGATCGTTATTGTAAAAGGGACCAAAGTGATCGTGGAAGAAAAGCCGGTGGTGGAAGAAGCCGAGGAAACAAACGAGCCGACCGTGGAAGAACCCGCTGCCGAACGTTCTTCGTCGGAATCCGAGGCATCGGAAAAGGAAGCCGCGGCCGAATCTTCTTCGGACAGCGACAACCAGGAAGAAGTGACTTCCGGCGGCAGCGGCTTCAGCTGGCCGGTCAGCGGCGCTTCGATCTCCAGCACCTACGGCACCCGCTGGGGCAAGCTGCATGCCGGAGTCGATCTGACAGGCCCGTCCACTATTATGGCGTCCGCACCCGGTACCGTCACGTATGCCGGCGAGATGAACGGCTACGGCAGTATCGTGATCATCAGCCACGGCGACGGATTCGAGACCCGCTACGGCCACCTGAGCCGTATCAACGTCAGCTCGGGCCAATCCGTATCCCGCGGCCAGTCGATCGGCGTGATGGGCAATACCGGCCGTTCCACCGGCACTCATCTGCATTTTGAGGTCCGTAAAAACGGCTCGCCGGAAAATCCTTTGTCTTATCTGCCTTAAGACTGTTAAGTCTGTCTAGAGTGATTTTCGCTTTAATATTTGAGTGTTTTGTGTCTTGATGTTCTTGAAGTCTTTGCATCTGATGCAGGCAGGCCGAGGCTTTTTCCCGCGCCAAGGCCAAGCCTTTTGCTCTTAAAAAAAGCCGCCGCCGGTATTTTCCGGCGGCGCTTTTCATGTCTGGAAGGTTTTGTGCTGCGAAAGGCTTGGGCGGAAGGGGAGTTCGTGTAGGAATGGTAATGTCCGCCTTTGAAATCGGGAAGCCTCCACTTGAGTCCAATCCAGCTTCCCGATTTCAACACGCGGCCGAAACGAATTCCCCTGGAGCTCTCCCACGCCTCCCGCCCACAACGAAACTTTCACGACATTCCGCGTCCCGGACCTTTCCCGGCGGCGCTTTTTCCCGTCTCCTATGGTAAAATAACGAAGATATCCCCGGTAAAGATCCCAAGAAGAACGGGGAGTCGAGCAAGGGGGCCAAACGAAATGCAGGGCAAAATCCTGGTTGTGGACGACGAACAGCCGATTGCGGATATTTTAAAATTCAATCTTGAAAAAGAAGGCTACGAGGTCATCTGCGCGTTTGACGGGATTCGGGCGGTCGAGCTTGCGCTCAGCGAGCGTCCGGACCTGATTCTGCTGGATCTGATGCTGCCGGGCAAAGACGGCATGGACGTCTGCCGCGAAGTGCGGACGCATCTGTCGGTGCCGATCATCATGCTGACCGCCAAAGACGGCGAGATCGACAAGGTGCTGGGTCTGGAGCTGGGCGCGGACGACTACGTCACCAAGCCGTTCAGCACCCGTGAACTGCTGGCCCGGGTCAAAGCGCAGATGCGCCGGCATCAACCGGGCGCTGCGCTGCATCCGGGCACGGGAGCCCAGCCGCAGCAGCGTCAGGGACTGACCGTAGATGCTCTTTTTATCGATACGGATATGTATATGGTGTACAAGAACGGCGAGCCGCTCGATCTGACGCACCGCGAATACGAACTGGTGTATTATATGGGCAAAAACGCCGGCAAGGTCATGACCCGCGAGCATCTGCTCCAGGCAGTATGGGGTTTTGAATACTTCGGCGACGTACGCACGGTAGATGTGACGATCCGGCGCCTGCGCGAGAAGATCGAAGACGACCCGAGCAAGCCGGAATACATTTTGACGCGCCGGGGTCTGGGCTACATGATGCGTTCGAACAAGCCCGGAGGGTTTTAGGCCATGTTTCGCGGAGCTTCCTTTTTTCGTTCCGTGCAGGCCAAGCTGATTATCGTCTACATGCTGCTGATCCTGATTGCGATGCAGCTGATCGGCGTTTACTTCGTCAGCGCGATGAAGACGTCGCTGACGAACAACTTTACCAACGATCTCAAAGAGCAGGCCGAACTCCTGTCCGTACTGGCCGGGCAGAACTGGTCGGGCAGCGGGGAAGCGGCCGAAGACAAAGCGGCAAGTCTGCGCACGCTGGTCGACAACTTCTCCAGCATGAGCAGCGGCGAGATCCAGGTGCTCGACGTCAGCGGCCGCGTGCTGATCACGTCGCTGTCCACGCATGCGGATCTGGTGAACAGCAAGAACACCCAGACCGTGGTCAGCCGGGCGCTGCAGGGCATCGACGATAACGAGGAATACATCATCGACGAAGACAATCTGCGCAAGAAGGTCGTCGCCAAGCCGGTGGTCAGCAGCGGCAAGATCGTCGGGGCGATCTATATCGTCGCTTCGATGCAGAGCCTCTACGATACGATGCAGCGGATCAACGGGATCTTTATCTCCGGGGTACTGATCGCGCTTGGGCTGACCGCCGTGCTCGGCGTTATTCTGGCGCATACCGTCACGCAGCCGATCAAGGAGATGACCAAGCGGGCAACCGCCGTCGCCGAAGGAAAGTTCCATGTCCGGATGCCGGTATTCGGCAGCGACGAGATCGGCCAGCTCGGCGAAGCGTTCAACCATATGACGAACCGCCTGCAGGGCGTGCTGTCGTTGAACGAAGAAGAAAAAGAAAAATTGGCTTCGATTCTGACCAATATGAGCGACGGCGTAATCGCCGCCGACGAATCGGGCTCGGTCATTCTCGTGAACCGGGTGGCCAGCGCGATGCTCGGAATGCGCGAAGTCGAGATGATCGGCCGGAGCATCTCGGAGCTGCTCGATCTGCCGGAAGAAGACGAAGAACTGCCGTCCGCCGGACTGCGCAGCCTGATTCTAGGCGGCAGCGGCGGTACGCCGGATTCGCCCGGCGGCCCGTCCGGCCTCGGCGACCTGACGATCAAAGCGACGCTGAGCCCGATCCATCGGCGCGAGAGCGGAACGGAGATCGGCGTCAGCGGTACGATCGCGGTGCTGCAGGATATTACCGAGCAGGAGCGTCTCGACACGCTGCGGCGGGAATTCGTCGCCAACGTGTCGCATGAGCTGCGGACCCCGCTGACCACGATCAAGAGTTACACCGAAGCGCTGGAAGACGGAGCGTTGGACGACCGGGCGGTGGCCGGACGTTTCGTCGGGGTTATCCAGAACGAGACGGAGCGCATGATCCGGTTGGTTACGGATCTGCTGCAGCTGTCGCGAATGGATTCCAAGGAAACGTCGCTGCGCCGCAAGAAGACCGATTTGTTCGAACTGGTCGAAGAAGTGACGGAACGCTTTACGTTTCCGCTTATGGACAAAGGCATCGGGATCCGGTTCAAAGCTTCGCCGGAACTCGGCATGGTCGACGTGGACCGCGACCAGATCGATCAGGTGCTGGACAATGTCGTCTCCAACGCCATGAAATACACGACCGAAGGCGGAGAAGTGACTCTGGAGGCGTACCGGCTTGAAGAAGGGCTGCGGTATGCGGTCGTCGTATCGGATACCGGGATCGGGATACCCAAAGAAGAGCTGGGGCGGATCTTCGAGCGGTTCTACCGGGTCGAAAAAGCGCGTTCGCGTGGAATGGGAGGCACCGGGCTCGGGCTTGCCATCGCGCGCGAAATCATCGAGGCGCACGGCGGAGAAATTGCGATCGAATCGGAACTCGGGCAGGGTACGCGCGTGACCTTTACGCTGCCCGCCTATACGGAAGGAGGCGGCGACAAGTGAAAGAGCGGCTCAAAACGGCGATGCTCACGCTGCTCGTCGCCGTCAGCCTGGTACAGAGCTATCTGCTGATCTACCGGCTGCCGGGTACGGGGTCGGCTGCCGTCTCGTCGGCCGGCTATGTGCGTACCGACGAGATGGGCGAGCAGCAGGGAGTCGAAGATACCCTGTATCCCGACCGGATGCTGATCCATATGGGCAAAGACCGGCATACGATTTTTTATCCCGATTCGGCGTTCTACAAGCTGATCTACGCACGGATTCAGGCGCGCGACTTCGCCGCTTTTCAGGTGCAGCGTATCTCGGATGCGAACTGGGAAAAGATCGCAGCCGACAATCCCGGTATCGAGCTGTCGTTCGGTACCGGACTGCCCGTGCCGCTGCTGCAAAAAACGATGCGCATCGCCGCGGATCCCGCGTTCGAAACGGCTCTGATCGATCGGATCTGGATCTACACGGGAAGCGGGGAAGAGAAGCCGCGGGCGTTCTTCTTCAGCGCCAAAGGCAGCGAAGTATATGAAGCGAAGCAGCTGGATCTGACGGTGCAGGACGTGCTTCAGCATGTGGCATTCGGCGAAGAATGGATGCCGTACACCCCGTTGAAAAAACATACGCTGTACGTGCCGTCCAAACCGGTCGTTTTGGCCGAAGCGGTGCTTGCGACCGATTCGTTCACCAGCGACCAGATGCAGCGCAATCTGTTCGCCGATCCGGCCGTGACGCGCAATATCCACGAGCAGGACGGTTCGGAGATTTATACCGACAGCAAGCGCAGCCTCCAGATCGAAGACAAAGCCCGCTGGATGACCTATACCGACCCGGCCGCCGCGCCGGCCATGCGTGCCGATGCGACCGAAAGCATGCTGTCGGCCGTCGACTTTATCAATCAGCACGGCGGATGGAACGGCCGCTACCGGGCGGAAATGGCCCAGATGGTCGATGAGTCGAATCTCGGCGTACGCTTCCAGCAGTATTACGGTTCGCTGCCGATCCTCGGCAGCGGTACCGTGCGCTACGGCTATATGAATCTGATTCTGCAGCAGGGAACCGTCTCGTTCTATGAACGGTCGCTGCTGGAGACGCCGGAAGCCGGCAAACAGGGTCCGCAGTATACCCTGCCCGGCGGTCAGGAACTGATCAACCGGATTACCAATATCGAAAAGGTACACGGCCAGCAGGTGGTGGACCTCTACCCGGCGTATACGCCGCGTATGAACGGCGACACGCTTCGGCTTGTCCCCGGTTGGGTCGTCGCCTTGGAAGACGGCTCGATCGCGACATTCAGCTGAGCGTGAACGAACCGGCAGGCAGTTCCGGCCGGCGAGAGGAGGAAGCGGACCTTGGATTGGGGAAGGGCGAAAAACGTATTGATCTATGCGTTTCTGCTGCTGAATTTGGTGCTGGGCTACCAGCTCTGGAGCGATGTGCGGGAGCAGCGCGGAGTCAGCCTCGGTTTCGACTCGCTGAGCGAGAGCACCCAGCGCGCGATGGAAGAGAAGAATATCCAGGTGCTGACGTCCGTTCCGGCCGACACGCCGGCACTGCCTAAGATTTCGTACCGATATACCCGACAGGCAAGCAGCAAGCCGATACAGTTGGACGTTCCGGCGGACAGCAAACTGATCTTCGCTCCCGGCGATCTGGCCGCGGCGCTGAAAAGCGAGATCCCGGAGATCGGCCAATACAGCTACGATGCGTTTGCCGCAGGCGGCAGCGGGGACGGTTCGTTCACGCTGCACCCGCTGTTCGGCAGCCAGTGGCCGCTGTTTAACGCGAACCTGGAACTTTTTTATACGGATCAGAAGATTACCGCTTACCGCGGCGCTCCGGTGGAGATTCAGGATGCGGGCGGTGAGGCGGAAGTGCTTCCGGCGCAGAAAGCGCTGGGCACCCTGATCGAGAATTATCTGCCCGAAGGGGCGGTCGTGAAAGAGATCGTGCTGGGCTTCTACGGCCAGACGTTCGACTCCGAGACACAGGTGGCGGCCCCGGTCTGGCGGTTCACAATCGAAAACAGCGCTTCGCCGACGTACAGCGTGTATTATGTACAAGGGGCAAGCGGAGACGTTATCAGTCCTTGAGCAGCAGAGAGAAGGAGATTATCAATGAGTATGGGAATGCGTTTTACCGTCTTGTCCAGCGGATCGACGGGCAATGCCACGGTGATCGAACTGGGCGGCACGTCGATTCTGGTCGATGCGGGCCTCAGTGCCAGAAGACTGGAAGAGCTGTTTCGCGAGCGCGGCGTGTCGCCGGATCAGCTCAGCGGCATTCTGGTTACGCATGAGCACTCGGATCACGTCAAAGGCCTGGGTGCGCTTGCGCGCAAATACAAACTGCCGATTTATGCGAACGAGAAGACGTGGGAAGGCATGAAGAAATTCGTCGGCCAGATCGAACCGAACCAGCGCAAGATTCTGGAGACCGGCACGGCTGTTGATTTCGGTTCGCTGCGCGCCGCTTCGTTCGGCATCTCGCACGATGCGGCGGAGCCGGTCGGCTATACGTTCGACGACGGGATCAACAAGCTGAGCCTGGCGACCGATCTCGGATATATGAGCGACCGGGTCAAGGAAGCGATCTACGATTCGGATGTGCTGGTACTGGAATCGAACCACGATATCGAGATGCTGCGCATGGGCCGGTATCCGTGGAATATCAAACGGCGGATTCTCAGCGATATCGGCCATTTATCCAACAATGCGGCCGGAGAAGCACTCGGGGAGCTGCTGAACGGACGCTTGAAGCGGACTTATCTGGCCCATCTCAGCCGCGACCACAATATGCTGGATATCGCAAGAATGACGGTTCGCTGCTCGATGGAAGACAGCGGCGTCTTTTTTAAGGACAGCGAATTCGAACTGCGCGATACGTACTGGAACATGCCGACGCCGTGGGACGAAGTCGGCAGCAAAAGCGGCGAATAAACGCAGCGTCGGCGGACAAGCAATCGGTTTAATGGATAGGGGACTATCGGCATCAGAACAAACGTCCGAAGCTGCCGCTTCGTCCATCCGGCTTGGCCGGAACCGGGCTTGCGGCAGACGGTTGGCATAGATGGAAGGAAGGGTGACCATGAGCCTGTTTGACGACGAGTATTACCGCGGCAGCGGCAGCCGCAAAGGCTTCAGCGAACAAAACCCGCGCCGCCGGGGACGTTCCGGCGGAAACGGCTACGGACGCGGAACGCGCGGCGCCGCTCCGGCTTTCTTGGGAGCGGTGATCGGTTCGCTGCTGACCGTACTGCTGCTGGGCGGAATCTTTGCGGCGTTCGTGCTGCCCCGCATAGGCGGAACCTCGCTCGCGTCGGCTTCCGCTTCGCCGGATCCCTATGATCGCATTGTGCAGGCCGCGGCTTCGGCCCGCCCTGCGGTGGTCAGTATCGTCAACCACCGAACCGCCGGAGAACTGACCCTGGAGAGCGCCGCTCTCGGTTCGGGGGTCGTTTTTGAGAAGCAGGGGAGCAAAGCCTACATTATTACCAATCATCATGTCGTCGCCGACGCCGAGGAGCTGGAAGCGGTGCTGATCGATGGGACCCGCCTCAAAGCGAAAGTGATCGGTTCGGATATGATCACCGATGTGGCCGTGCTGGAAGTCGACGCCAAAAAAGTTCGGAGCGTCGCGGAGATCGGCAATTCGGATCGGCTGGATCTCGGCGAGACGGTGATCGCGCTTGGCAATCCGCTGGGTCTCGGCGATACGCTGACCTCGGGCATCGTCAGCTATCCCAAGCGGATTATGCCGGTCTCGCTCAATGAAGACGGCGTCTACGATTGGGAACAGCAGGTCATTCAGACGGATGCCGCGATCAACGAAGGCAACAGCGGCGGCGCGCTGGTCGATCTCGACGGCCGGCTGATCGGCATCAACACGATGAAGATCGCAAGCACCGGCGTCGAAGGCATCGGTTTTGCTATTCCGATCAATCAGGTCATGACAACGGTCGACGAGCTGCAGAAGAGCGGACGGATCAGCCGGCCTTATCTGGGGGTCTACTCACTGGATCTGAGCAATCCGTACTCGCCGATGGCCGAAGACCAGGTCGATAAGCTGAAGCTGCCGAGCAGCGTGGAGAAAGGCGTTGTCGTGCTGGAATCGCTCGGACCCGCCAAAGAAGCGGGGATCAAGCTGAACGATGTTATCGTCGGCTTCGACAACCAGTCGATCGATTCCACGCTGATGCTGCGCAAGTATCTGTACGGCTACAAGAAGATCGGCGAGAAAATGACCATCAGCTATTACCGCGACGGCAAAAAGCAGAAAGCGACCGTGACGCTTGGGGAGCGTCCGGACGCCGGCAAGTAGACCGCTTTTTGCAGCGCCTGCCTTGTGTATTCAAATCCAATAATCGGGAGTGTCCTTTATGTACTGTGTATGCAAACAACATATCGAAAATGCGCTTGAACAATTTCTGGACGAATACGAAGAAGCACCGGACCTTGTGAATCTGCAGGAGACCGAATTCTCCGATTGGGACCCGCCGCTCAAATGCGCGCACTGCGAGGAACCGGCTATCGTGCTGGTGGTCTAGTACCCTTTCAACTCTTAATCCGAGGTTTACGTTTTCCTGAACTAACAATTCCGTCGGAGACTTCGTACACGCTTCAAGTACGAAATCTCAGGGGAGCGTAACCTTACCTTTAGTGTTGACAAGGTACTAGCCGGCGTTTGTCCGGAGATTGGCTCGAAATCTCATACCATACGACCGACCGACAGGCCGTCCGCATCAATCCGGCATCGCCGGATCCGTGGACGGCTATTCGGCCTTCGGAACGAAAGGGAGCTTTGACAACCGATGATCTTCCTTTTTAGTTACGGACTGACCGCGCTGATCCTGCTGGCGTTTGTGGTCAGCTACATACGCGACAAACGCCGGATTCGCGTAGGCATGCTGCTGACTTCGGGTCTGCTGCTGTTGGCTTTCTCGCTGATGATCAGCCTCCTGCAGGCGGCCAGCGACAGCGACGCCGTCATGTACGCCGCCGCTTTTGGCGGGCTGGCTTTCGTGGTTCTGCTGCCGCTGCTGGTGATCGGAACAGGGGCGGGCTTGATCTACAACGCGCGTATTTTATGGAGAAAAGAAGGCTTAAAGCCCAAAAATCTGCTGACGCTGGGTCTCGGCCTGCTGATCTTTGTATTCCTGGGCGTGCTGATCTCGTCTCCGCTGTGGTCGCCCCATGAAGAGCTGGCGCTCCCGATCGCACTGGCTACGACGATTGTCGGCTACCTGGGCTTCGTGTTTCTGTGTTATCTGGTCTCCTGCGTCCTGTATAACCTGGTGCGTCCGCGCGTGCCGCGCGATTATATCGTCGTGCTTGGCGCCGGACTCAAAGGCGACCAAGTCACGCCGCTGCTCGCCGGACGGCTGAAGCGGGGGATCGCTTTTTACCGGAAGCAGGAAGACCTGCTGTATGTGCCGCCCGTATTCGTCGTCTCCGGCGGCAAAGGTTCGGACGAGATGATCTCCGAAGCCGCCGCCATGCGCAATTATCTGCTGGAGCAGAACATTCCCGATTCGCAGATCCGCATGGAAGACCAATCGGTGAATACGCTGGAGAATATGGCTTTTTCCAAACGGATCATGGACGCGGAGAGCGGGGAAGGAAAGTATACGTGCGTGTTCGCGACCAACAACTTCCACCTGTTCCGGGCCGGCGTCTATGCGCGCAAAGCGGGACTCAAAGCCGACGGAATCGGAGCGAAAACGGCTTTCTATTATCTGCCGAACGCGTTTATCCGCGAGTACGTCGCGATCTTGTCCATGTACCGCAAATGGCATGCTATTCTGCTCGGTACCGTGGTCGTTCTGTTCGGCCTGATGGCCCTCGCTCTCTGGTGGTCAAATCGCTCGCTTGTCGTCTAATTTTCGAATAAGTCGATTGTTGGCGCGAAAAAGAGTACACTAGAGAGAGAAGAAATTCGAGTGGGGTGAGCAAAAGCATGGCAGACGAAGAAGTAGTAGTACTGACTCAAGAAGGATTCGACAAGCTCCAGGCGGAGCTCGACGACCTCAAATACGTGAAACGCAAAGAATTGGCCGCGCGCATCAAGCTTGCGATCAGCTACGGCGACCTGAAGGAAAACAGCGAGTACCATTCGGCCAAGGACGACCAGGCTTTCATGGAGACGCGCATTATCATTCTGGAGAAAATGCTGATCAAAGCACGGATCGCGGAAGCAAGCAGCGGCAGTTCCGGCATTATCGGCGTAGGTTCGAACGTCGTCCTCAAAGACATCGAGTTCGGCGACACGCTGGAATACCAGGTGGTCGGACCGGCCGAAGCGGACGTTGTAGACGGCAAGATCTCGTACGAAAGCCCGCTTGGCAAAGCGCTGATGGGCAAAAAAGTCGGCGAGAAGATCAACGTCGACGCGCCGATGGGCACGATTCATTATGAGCTGCTGGAAGTCAAAGGCTCGTAGGGAACTGCGCTTGGGCAGGATGGGCGTTCAAAGCTGAACAGATCGGAAAAGAAAAGACGGCTGACCGGCGGATACGCGGGGCGGACGTCTTTTTGCTGTGCGGAGGGAAAGGGAGATAGGCGGCGGAAGATTGCTTATTTTCCTTCGTTCGCGTCGTCCGGGCTGTCGTATAATAGAGGCAGACGCATATTACGAACGGACAACGGGAGGACTTATGTTTATTCAAATCATCGGAGTCGGCAAGTTGAAGGAAAAATACCTGGTGCAGGGCATCGCGGAATACAGCAAACGGCTGACGCCTTATTTGAAATTGCAGATCGTCGAAGTGCCCGACGAGAAAGCACCGGACTCCTTAAGCGACGCGGAAGTGAAGATCGTGAAAGACAAAGAAGGCGAGCGGATCTTGAGCCATATCAAGCCCGACGCCCACGTGATCGCGCTGGCGCTGGACGGGAAGATGTGGAGCTCCGAAGACCTGGCCTCCGAGCTGGACCGGCTGGGAACCTACGGCAGCAGCCACGTCGTCTTCGTGATCGGCGGCAGCCACGGGATCAGCGACGATGTCCTGAAGCGCGCCCAGCAGAAGCTGTGCTTCGGGCGCATGACGCTGCCGCACCAGCTGATGCGGTTGGTGCTGCTGGAGCAGGTGTATCGGGCGGTGAAGATTAACAGGAATGAACCGTATCATAAGTAGGGCGGAACTTTTACTTCTATTTTTCGTGGACTAGCTCTAAACTGTTTGTCATAATAAAGTGGGAGGTGTGGCGTAATGCAAAAAATAGCAGAACCGAACGATAATTTATTGCCGGATGTCATAGAAGACGACCTCTATATACAGATGCCGCATATTTTCGAAATCCTGTTGCTTGACAGGACAACCTCCTCTACCAAACGCGCAAAGAATATCATCTGGGCAAATGACAACTATAATGAATACGGCTCGGAATCATATGCGGCTACAGCTCAGATACGTCAGGAACTTATCACAGGCAAGCGTGGCAAACTGATCATGCCTCGAGCCCTGAAGACAGCCGAACTACAAAAGAAACGCACAAAAACAAAAGCAGAAGTATTCACTCCGACATGGATCGTAAAATTGCAAAATGATGCGATTGACGCCGACTACAAAGCCGACGATTTGGAAACGTATACCCGTCGCAAATGGCTTGAGATAGCCTGCGGAGAAGCGCCATACATGGCGACACGCTATGATATGGAAATCGGTGAAGTAATACCACTTATGGGGCGGCAAGGCTTTTTGGACCGCAAACTCGCACGAATCAACACTGAGGTGGTCGACAAAGCGGAGTGGCAGCGATTAGTCGAATTGGCGTACAAGTCAAGCTATGGATTCGAGTGGAACGGAGATTCACTTTTACTAGCACGTGAGAATTTGCTATACACATACCGCGACTATTATATGGATAAGTGGAGAGAACCTCCTACTTACGGGCTGTTTAAGGCTATCGCCGTAATCATCAGCTATAACGTCTTCCAGATGGACGGGCTTACTTACACCATTCCACTGTCTGGAACAAAAGAACAGGTTCAGGAATATCAGTTATCGCTGTTTGATCTGGATGAACCCGAGAAAGAGGAGTGGATAATCGTTCCGGGCAAGCGCGTCAGAATTATGAATTGGGATACCAATAAAATGGAGTTCTTTGATAAGGGGGTAAAAAAGGATGAGCGAAAACACAATCATTAAAACAACAAAAACAGTTTATCCTCAGATTTATGCTTATGTTCTCCCCGAATATAAGCCGAACGAGGGTTGGATTAAAATTGGATATACCGAACGTCGAAATGTTGATGAGCGTATTCGTCAGCAGACGCAAACGGCAGGTATTTCCTATTCAAAATTATGGTCTGAACCGGCAAAGTTTCATGACTCTGACGAGTGGTTCTTCGATAAGCAACTCCACGATTATCTGCGTAGGTTCAAGCAAATCAAACAACGGCCCAATACAGAATGGTTCTATTACAACGGAACTCCCGAACAGGCTCACTCCGACTTCGATGAGTTTCGGTACAAGAAACACAGTCAAGTTCGTAAGGGACTCGAATATCAACTTCGTACCGAGCAAGAAGCGGCTGTTCAGACGACGCTTGATTACGTCGAGACGCATAAGGGCGGCGAGTTCCTATGGAATGCAAAGCCGCGCTTTGGAAAGACGCTCACGACTTATGACCTTGCCCGCCGTATGAGAGCGCAAAAGGTATTGATTGTCACGAACCGTCCGGCAATCGCCAACTCGTGGTTTGACGACTTTCAGACCTTTATCGCATGGCAGACAAATTATCGCTTTGTCTCAACTGCCGATACGCTGAAAGAACGCCCTGTGCTAACTCGTGAACAATTCTTCACCGAAAACTTCGGAAAGCCTGAAGGGGATCATACCGGCTGTGTCGCCTTCATTTCACTGCAAGATTTGAAAGGTGCAATCAGCTTCGGCGGCTACCACGACAAATTGAAATGGGTCAAGGAGCTGGTGTGGGATTTGCTCGTCATAGACGAAGCGCACGAAGGTGTCGATACCTTTAAGACGGATGTCGCCTTTAACAATATCGCGCGCCATTTCACTCTGCACCTGTCTGGTACTCCATTCAAAGCGGTTGCAAGTGGCAAGTTCTCCAAGGAGCAAATTTATAACTGGACATATGCCGATGAACAGGAAGCGAAAGAATCGTGGCCGGAGAGTAGTGAGGAGAACAATGTCTACGAGGGATTGCCGCGGCTGAATCTCTTTTCCTACCAAATGAGTCAAATGATAACCGATGAGGTGAACAGGGGCGCGAAGATTGAAGGCAAAGACATCCACTTTGCTTTTGATTTAAATGAGTTTTTTGTCACAGGAGAAGGCGGCAAGTTCGTACACGAAGCCGAGGTTCGGAAGTGGCTTGACACCTTAACGCGTAACGAGAAGTACCCGTTCTCAACATCCGAACTGAGAGCGGAATTGAAACATACCTTCTGGCTGATGAACCGTGTGGCGAGCGCAAAGGCTATGGAGAAACTTCTCCGCGAACACCCTGTGTTTGAGCGTTACGAGGTTATTTTAGCCGCCGGGGACGGCAGAACCGACGAGGATGATCCTGCCGCAACGCAGAAGTCGCTTGACCGGGTTCGAAAGGCCATCAAAGCCCACGATAGGACGATCACGCTTTCGGTCGGGCAGTTGACAACGGGCGTGACCGTTCCCGAATGGACTGCCGTGTTGATGCTCTCCAATCTCAAATCCCCAGGCCTCTATATGCAAGCGGCTTTTCGCGCTCAAAATTCGTGGAGCTATGATGTTGAAGGCGAGAAGCGCCGCAAACAGAACGCCTACGTCTTTGACTTTGCGCCTGAGCGGACGCTCATCATCTACGACGAGTTTGCCAACAACCTGAACGGCGAGACGGCTGGCGGAAGTGGCCCTACATCCTGCCGCGAGGCAAATATCCGCAAGCTACTCAACTTCTTCCCTGTAATCGCTGAAGACGATGAGGGCAAGATGATTGAACTGGACGTCAGACAAGTTCTGACGATTCCAAAGACAATCAAAGCCCAGGAAGTCGTCAAGCGTGGCTTTATGTCTAATCTACTATTCCAGAACATCTCGGGTATCTTCGCCTCCAGCGAGGCGCGTGAGATTCTGGAACAGCTTAACCCTGTTGCACCAGGTAAGGTTATACCCAGTCAAACAAGCAGCACGATTGACACGAAAGACGTGGAAGTGGATGGCGATGGGAATGTAGTTGTTGACCCAACTGTTGTCGTTGCGTTGACGGATGCACGGTTCGGGGCAAAGATCTATGCTGATGTTACTGAGATCGCCGGGCAAGCCGCAGAACAGCCGTCATCATCGCTGACAAGTAACATAACGAACGCCTTTACCCATGGCATACTGAATACGGTGAAGGAAATCGCAAAAGAGAATTCCGTAACCGCGACCCAAGCTGAGCAGATCGTGAAGCATAACGCCAATGTCCTCGCCCGCGAAGTGGAAATGGTCAAGAAGCAGGCTAAAATTCGAGAAACCGAGGCGGCAACCACATACGATAAGGAGAAAGCGGCGGCAACCGCCTCAAATGATAGTCATGCTATAGCTGAAGCCAAGGCACAGTATGAAGCGGCGCAACGGGCAATCGCCGAAAACCTGCAACAAGACCTCGTCAGTAAGGTTGCGGAGAAGACAAAGGAACTAACGCAGAAATCTACCGAGGAGATCCTTCAAAAAGCCCAGGAGAAAAAGAAAATCACTGTTGAAGACGACATTCGCGCTCGTTTACGCGGGTTCGCCCGCACAATTCCGTCGTTCCTGATGGCATACGGCAAATCGTCCACGACGCTTACAAACTTCGACGTGAATATCAAAGACTCAGTCTTCAAGGAAGTCACGGGCATTACCCTTGACCAGTTCAGGGCGTTGCGTGATAAATACAATTTCTTTGACCCGGTCGTCTTTGATGAGTCTGTTCAGGAGTTTCTACACAAAAAAGAGGAACTGGCGAATTACTTTGACGACAGCCAGACCGAGGATATCTTCGATTATATTCCGCCGCAACACACTAACCAGATTTACACGCCAAAAAAGGTTGTACAGCTGATGCTTGATAAGTTGGAAGAAGAAGACCCCAACTTATTCACCGACAAGGATATAACCTTTGCCGATTTGTATGTCAAGTCCGGTTTATACCTGACCGAAATCGTAAAACGCCTATATGTCGGGCTTGAGGACATTATCCCTGACAAGGACGATCGGTTGAAACACATCCTTGAGCATCAAGTCTACGGCTTTGCACCGAGCGAGATAATCTATAATATAGCTAGAAACTTTGTGTTTGGTAACTTTGCCAATATCAACGATTCGCATTTAGAATACCGCGATTTGACTGAAGCGGCGAAGAACGGGGGAAACTCAGAAATGAAATTTGATGTCGTAGTCGGTAACCCGCCGTATCAGGTAAGTGGAGAAGCAAGAGATGAGCCAATTTATCACTACTTTTATGACCTTGCAGAACAGACTTCACAAAGATACTGCTTAATCTCGCCTGCTCGCTTTCTGTTTAATGCTGGCCAAACCCCTAAGACATGGAATGCAAAGATGCTCGACGACAAACACTTAAAAGTCAAATTTTACGAGCAAAACAGCGCAAGTGTATTTGCTAATACGGATATAAAAGGTGGCATAGCAATCGTTTATCGTAATAGTCAACAAGTTTATGGGGGTATTGGTGTTTTCACTCATTATGAAGAGTTGAATTCTATCGTGAGTAAAACCGCAAAACTTAGTGAAGTGAATTTTTCTACTATTGTTCAACCGCAAGGAATATATCGTTTTTCTGAATTGTTTTTCACTAAGTACCCACAAGCAGAAGACATGCAAGGGAAAGGAACTAAGAATAAAATAGTTTCCAAGTCGTTCTCTCAGATGGACTTTGCTTTTCATAACGAAAAAACAGCTTCTGATGAGGTAAGTATGTTGGGCTTGGTCAGCGGCAAGCGAGAGTACAAATGGATTTCGTCGAAGTATCTTGTTCTTCCCAAGTCTTTTGAAAAGTTCCGTGTGATTATTGCAGAAACCAATAATACTGGTGTCCTCGGTGAAACTTTAAGTAGCCCGCTCATAGGCCTTCCATTAGTCGCGCATACTGATACATTTTTAACTGTAGGAGCCTTTGATACTGAGGCTGAAGCAAACGCCGTTCTGAAATATATTAAAACAAAATTTACGCGTGTGTTGTTAGGAGTATTGAAAATAACACAACACAATTCTCGCGCTACATGGGCGAAAGTCCCCTTACAAGACTTTACGCCGCAAAGCGACATCGACTGGACGAAATCTATTCCGGACATCGACCGTCAGTTATACGCTAAATACGGGCTTGATGAAAAGGAAATTACGTTCATCGAAACAAAGGTTAAAGCGATGGAGTGAGGCACCGCAAAACTCCGAAGTAGAGGGTAAGCCCAATTAAAAGGTTACAATTACATGTAAAGAAAGAATATATTGCTGATTCAATCATTTTCCTGGGTTTAATAGGGCAAGGGCAATTTCCCGGAAACCCCGAGCGCAACGCAGACTGCTTTCATTGTCGCACATAAGAAAGAGGCAGCCCCTCAGTCATTACTATGACTTTTGAGGCAGCCTCTTTTTTCGCATTTAGAGTGATACAGTGAACCGTACCACAAGTAAATGAGGTTTTTTAAGGTCATTAAAATTATTATTGTATCAGGTATGCAGTGAATTTAAATTAGATGGGGATAGAAATATAGTTAATACTGAGTGAACATGGTGCATAGGAACTAGCATGCCATCGTATAATTTAACAGAACAATTCTAGAAAGAGCCTAAATCTTAATCAAAATGGGTTAGGCTCTTCATTTACGAATCAGCACTACTTAGAAAGTATTACCAATATTTAAATTCCATTAAAGAATCTTAAAGTGAGTTTATGTGTACATGCTATTGTAAGTGAAATAGAAATAATCAAATATAATGATAGTGAACAATACATGCTAGAAATGGTTACCGATAATAATCATGAAATGTAAATGAATATGTCAGTACATTACATCTTAAAAAGAGAACAGGGATATATTTTTGAATTCCAATATAATTTAGTCTGTTATGTTAGATTTTCTCCACAATATCGAGATGCTTACAGATGTTTAATTTCATTCTGATAAAACAATGATATGGAATCTCTGCCAATTTGTTTTGAACGATAAAGAGCTTCGTCAGCCTTACTAATTAGTTGATCTTTTTCTACTAGATTTGCAGAAGTAGAATGGGCAATTCCGATACTAATTGTTACTGTATCTGTAACCGTTGAAGTTTTATGTTGGATTTTTAATTTATGAATGACATCATTCATATCTTTAGCTATATCAACGGCTTCTTCAACGGATTTCCCATCTAATAAAGCAAAGAATTCTTCTCCGCCATACCTTGCAAAGAACCCTCCAACCATATCCAATCTATTTTTCAATGATTGAGCAACTAATTTTAGCACCTCATCCCCTTTTTGATGACCATACGTATCATTAAAAAGCTTAAAACAATCTATATCGATCATAAATACCGTAATTGGTTTCAATAAATCCTTGTTCATCTCCCAAACCTCTTCATAATTTTGGTTGAGTGACCGTCTATTCGGAACATTTGTTAGAGTATCAATGTTTGAAAGAATTTCGAGCTTCTGATTCAGTTGTTTTAGTTCATTTTGGGATCGCTCCAGTTCAGAAGTTCTTATTTGCACTTTTTCCTCAAGGGTGTTATTTAGTTCTCCTAAACGAGTAGACAGGGTTTCAACTTTTTGAAAGGTAGATGCATATTTAATAGCAAGAACGATGGACTGAGCAAAGATAAAGATATATAATCCAACACTTGTAAAATCACCTGTATGAATCCATTCATTGTAATAAAGGACATCATTTAAGGCTGTACAAGTAAAAATGACGGTTGAGATTAATAAAACCTTTACACCTGGAACATTTCGCTTCCACGCTTTGGTCAATTCAAAAAGTACATACAACATCATCGCTGTCATAATCAGTTGATAAAAGTTAATCGTATACGAAAAAACTTTAGCAGGTGTAAACAAGGCAAATAAAGAATAAAGTAAACTTATAAAAAAGGATATTTGTAAAACGGATTTTTTAATATAGTTAAGAAACATTGCATTAAGAAACAATAAAAATACTGGAAACGCGATTGAAATCGTCCAATATTCGATTTTTCTGTGCCATTCCCAAGAGAAATTAGGGAGTAGATCGGTTAAAACTACCTCGCCAACTACCAGCGAGCGAAGAGCAATTAGTAAACAAAGAATCCCAAAATAGAGAGCAGCTCGATCTGTTCTACGTAGAATATAAATAACAAAATGGTAAAATCCGAAAATAGTTAAACCACCAATAATAAACATTTCTTTAAGCATTCGTTTCTCAGCCATACTTATTAATTCTTCTGCATTTCCGAACAAAAACTCTCCCCAAATTCCACCGTTTCGTTCAGAGTAATTAGAAACCTGTAAAACTAGATCAAATTCTGGCTTATCTAAATCAAGAGTGATGACTTGTGGATTATAGGTTGGACGTTCATCTTTTGAACTCATACCAATTTCACCAATTTGACTCACTAATTTCCCATTGATCCATAGTTTCGATGCATTCGAAATAAGCGGTATATAAAGGCCCTTAGGAGTTGATAAGCTCTCCTCATTTACTTTTATTTTAAGTGTATATGTGGCATGTCCCTCACCTGGTAATGTCTCATTGTTTATTTCAGAACCCATCCACATATGAGGAAATGAAACAAAAGTTGAAGGATTATCCGGTACTTTTTCTGGTTTGAGGAATTTATGCCAATATAAACCCCACTCCCCACTCATCTCTACATAATTGTGTTCTTCAAAATTTATATCACGTAAATCAAGTACCCCATTTTTTGCTGTTATCTCATTACCATGAACTGCAAAATTAACAGTTGGAGCAACTGTCAAACAAGTAAACACCATCAGAAACAATAATAAAAGGAATTTTTTACTTCTTTCCATACTTATCTCTCCACTCGTCTTTTGGTGCGATTATTCTTTAGATGTCAAAAACAAAGTATAAGACGGATTGTAAAATGAAGTGCAACACCTCGAACTGAATACAAAAAGGGCTCATGGCCGGATTCGTGTAGAATAAAG
>NZ_JAAZWC010000027.1 GCF_013185195.1 Saccharibacillus qingshengii | reverse complement strand
CCGCAAATGTCTAGGCTGGAAGTCTACACACGAATCGTTTCAGGACGAAGTGTTGCACTTGGATTGACAATCCGTCAAATAAAAACGGAACCGGTTCCCGAAATAAATGCGGAGGAATGCCTACTCTTATGAACATGACGCGCGAACAAAAATACCGGCTGCTCCGGCAGACGGAACCTGGCGAGTTGGAGAGGTTGGCGAAACAGGCGGACGGCTGCGGCTGGCGCCAGACGTACCATATCCAACCCCACGCCGGACTGCTGAACGACCCCAACGGTTTTGCTTATTACAACGGCAAGTATCATCTGTTCTATCAATGGTTCCCTCTGGGGACGGACCACGGAATGAAATACTGGTACCACGTTGTCTCTACGGATCTGGCCTCTTGGACCGATGCCGGCATCGGATTGGAGCCGGGCGGTCCGTACGATTCGCACGGAGCCTACTCCGGCAGCGCGATCGAAAAAGACGGCCGGCTGTATCTGATGTATACCGGCAACACGCGCGACGAAGACTGGGTACGCCGTCCCTATCAATGCCTCGCCATCATGGACGAAACGGGAGCAATCACGAAACGGGAACTGCCTGTCCTTTCGAACGTTCCCGGCGGCTATACCGATCATTTCCGCGACCCCAAAGTCTGGAAAGACGGCGATTCCTACTGGTGCGTGATCGGTGCGCAGCGCAGCGATCTGACCGGAGCCGCGGTGCTGTACCGTTCGTCCGACCTGTTGGACTGGACGTTCGCGGGCGAGATCAAGACTTCGCTGCCTGATTTCGGCTATATGTGGGAATGCCCGGATTATTTTGAACTGGACGGCGCCGGTCTGCTGCTGCTCTGCCCTCAGGGCGTGGAACCAGAAGGCGAACACTTCCGCAACATTTACCAGTCGGGCTATCTGCTTGGCGATCCCCTGAATACGAAGAACGGCACATTCAAGCACGGGGCCTTCGCGGAACTTGACCGCGGCTTCGATTTCTATGCGCCGCAGACGACCGAAGGACCTGGCGGACAGCGAATCCTGGTCGGCTGGATGGGACTTCCCGACCTGACGTATCCGACGGACGACCGAGGCTGGGCGCACTGCCTGACTCTGCCGAGGGAACTGTCGCTGCGCGGCGGTCGGCTGATTCAGCGGCCGGCGGCCGGACTGCGGAATCTGCGCGGCGAGTCGCGCTCTTTCTCCGCCGCTTGGGCTGACGGACGCCGAAGCTTCGACGGAATCGAAGGCACCGCCTACGAGCTGCTGGTGGAGATAACGCCTGCACACCCAAGCGCTTCCGATGTCGGACACGCAGACGGACTCCCCGAGAGCGGAAGCGGCCGGTTCGGCGTCGAATTCCGCACCGGCGCCGAGGAACGCACGGTGCTGACCTATGACGCGGGCAGCCGTACGGTCACGCTCGACCGTTCCCGCTCCGGCCCTCCGCTTAGCCTCGACTACGGAACGACGCGCAGCTGCACGCTGGGCGGCGAACCCGGCGACACCGCTGTGGAGTTCCGCTTATTCGTGGACACCTCATCCGTCGAAATTTTCGTCAACGACGGCGAAGAAGTCTTTACCGCGCGCTTGTTCCCCGATTCCGCCAGCACCGGTATTACGTTTTTTGCGGACGGGGGCAGCGCGGCATTCAAAGGTTCATATTGGCCGTACAACGCAGGCGCGATTCCGCGCGGACTGCCAGCCGGCTTGGCCGACTACGGGAAGGTGAGACCATGAGCCGGCTGTACGCGATCGGCGAAGTGCTGATCGATTTTATTCCGCTGCAAAAAGGCTGCGCGCTCAAAGACGTGACTGCATTCGAACGCGCACCCGGCGGAGCTCCCGCAAATGTAGCGGCCGCCGCGGCCAAATACGGCGCTTCCGCCGCCGTCCTGACCAAACTCGGCACCGATGCGTTTGGCGACTTCCTGATTGAAGCGCTGCGGCAGGCCGGCGTGGATACACGCCATATTCTGCGTACCGACGAAGCAAATACGGGGCTTGCCTTCGTCTCGCTGAGAGAAAACGGCGAACGCGACTTCTCCTTCTATCGGAATCCGTCCGCCGACCTGCTGCTGTCAGAAAGCGAGATCGACGCGCAGCTGTTCCAAGCCGGCGATATCCTGCATTTCGGCTCGGTCGACCTTGTCGAAAGCCCGATGAAACAGGCGCACCGCAAAGCCATTCGCGCCGTCAAGGCAGCCGGAGGCCTCGTCAGCTTCGATCCCAATGTCCGGCTTCCGCTGTGGACACACGCCGAAGACTGCCGACGCGCCATTTTGGAATTTTTGCCGAAAGCCCATCTGGTCAAAATATCGGACGAAGAACTGACGTTCATTACCGGCATCGAAGACGAGGAGACCGCGATCTCTTCGCTATTCCGCGGTGACGTGCAGGCGGTCGTCTACACGCGCGGCCCCGGCGGAGCGCAGCTGCATACGGCCGCCGGCCGCTACAACGCTCCCGGCTTCACCGTCGATGCCCAGGATACGACCGGCGCAGGCGACGCTTTTGTCGGCGGACTGCTGCTGCATCTGCTGGAATGCGGCGCCAATCCTGCGAATCTGACGGCCGTGCTTGACGAACATCATGCCGAAATCCTCCGGTTCGCCAATGCGAGCGGAGCCCTGACCACCACGAACAAAGGCGCCATTTCCGCTCTGCCGGAACGCGCCGCCGTCGAAGCCCTTATGCAGTCGCAGCCCCTCCACCCCCTATCCGGAAAGGAATGACTCTTATGTCCGAAAACCGCGACATCGCCCGCGAAGTCGTCGAAGCTATCGGCGGCAAAGAAAATATCGCCTCGTTCGCGCACTGCGCAACCCGGCTGCGCATCATGGTCCGCGACAAAGACAAGATTGACCAGAATCGAATCGAGAATACCGACAAAGTCAAAGGTGCCTTTTTCAATTCCGGCCAATATCAGATCATCTTCGGAACCGGCACCGTCAACCGGATATTTGAAGAAGTCGAACGGCTCGGCATCGACAGCACCTCCAAAGAAGAGATCAAAAGCGAAGGCAAAAAACAGGGCAATGCGTTCCAACGTGCCATCCGCACGTTCGGCGACGTCTTCGTCCCGATCATTCCCGTGCTCGTCGCGACCGGCCTGTTCATGGGCCTGCGCGGCCTGCTGACGCAGGATTTGGTCCTGTCATGGTTCGGCCTCACGCCGGGCAGCATCCCGCCGAATTTCCTGCTGTTCACGCAGGTGCTGACCGACACGGCGTTCGCGTTCCTGCCGGCGCTCGTCGCCTGGTCCGCGTTCCGCGTCTTCGGCGGCAGTCCCGTGCTCGGGATCGTGCTGGGCCTAATGCTCGTCAATCCGGCGCTGCCGAATGCCTACGCCGTCGCCGACGGCAGCGCCGAAGCGCTGACGATGTTCGGTTTCATACCGGTTGTCGGCTATCAGGGTTCCGTGCTGCCGGCGTTCTTCGTTGGCCTGCTCGGCGCGAAGTTCGAGAAATTTCTACGCAAAAGAGTACCCGAAGCGCTTGATCTGATTCTGACGCCGTTCGTCACGCTGCTCGTCATGATCACGCTTGGACTGTTCGCGATCGGACCGGTATTCCACTCGCTGGAGAACGTCGTCCTGCACGGCACCACGTACCTGCTCGACCTGCCTTTCGGCATCGCGGGCCTGCTGATCGGCTTTTTCCATCAGATCGTCGTCGTCACCGGCGTGCATCATATCTTCAACTTCCTGGAGATCCAACTGCTGGAGCAGACCGGTTCCAATCCGTTCAACGCGATCATCACCTGCGCCATGGCGGCTCAGGGCGCGGCCTGTCTGGCCGTTGGCCTGAAGACCAAGAATGCCAAGCTCAAAGCGCTCGCGCTGCCGTCTTCGCTGTCGGCGTTCCTCGGCATTACCGAACCTGCGATCTTCGGCGTCAACCTGCGCTACATGAAACCGTTCGTCATGGGGCTGATCGGCGGCGCGGCTGGCGGCTTCCTCGCTTCGCTGCTGCATCTTGCGGGCACGGGCATGGCGGTCACCGTCATTCCGGGCGCCCTGCTGTATCTGAACGATCAGCTCCCGATGTACATCCTGTGCAACGTAGTCGGGGCGGCAGTCGCCTTTACGTTGACCTGGCTGTTCGGTTACAAAGACGAGCCTGCGGTCGAAGCAGAACGCCTGAACACCGGCAGCATGTCCGCTGTATCTGCAGCCGGAACTCCGGCCGCCAAAGCGCCAATGAACGCGGAGATCCCAGCACCTGCCCCCGTATCCGCAAAAGCCCGAGAGAACGCTCTATCCAGCGATCCGGATGAAGTTCCGTTCTCGTCCCTTTCGGTCCTCTCTCCGATAACGGGACGCGCGGTTCCGTTATCGGAAGTTCCCGATCCGGCTTTCTCCGAAGGACATATGGGCCGGGGCTTGGCCATCGTGCCGTCGGAAGGGTTGGTCGTGGCTCCGTTCGACTGCACCGGCGCGCATGTAATGGACAAAAGCAAGCACGCCGTAATCTTGGAACACGACAGCGGCGCACAGCTTCTGATCCATGTCGGGATCAATACGGTATCGCTCAAAGGGACCGGGTTCACCGTCCACGTCCAGAGCGGCGAACGCGTAACGTCGAGGCAGCCGCTGCTCGAATTCGATCTGGATGTGATCCATGCGGCAGGCCTCTCGTCCGTCACGCCGGTGATCGTTCCTGACGGGCTTGATGCCGTACTGGACGTATATCCGCGGCCGGCAGGAATCGTCGCGGCAGGTCAGCAGACCGTTCTCGACGTACGAGTAACAGCGGAAGTTATGGCTTGATTCGGTGTATTTAACTTGAATATGATTTTACCGTTAGACGAACAAAAACCGCCGGAGAACTCTAGGCGGTTTTTGTTCGTCTTTTTTTCGCTTACTATTTCCAACACTTTTGGTAGTATGAGTTTTTTCATTGTTTTGCTTGCTAACTATATTTATAGTACAAAAGAAGTTATATATTTAGGTAAAGGAGATTTTTTATGAAAAATGGAAAGAAAAGAATTATCCTACTTGTTAGCGCTCTTCTTCTTGTAGGTGCTCCAGCAGCTTATGCCGCCTCTTCTTCAATTGTTAAAGGTACAGTTCTAGCCTATCATTATGTAGTTAACAACGTGAAATCTACAACTGCGGCTTCAAAAACGCAGGCGATTACAGTTGACGGAAAAACGTACCTCCCCATCGAAATGGTTGAGGAAGGAACTCAAACTAACCTAACAGTCGATTCAAAATCCAAAACCATTACATTTGGCGAGAAAAACATGAACACTCCACTTCAAAAATTGATTACAAATTATAATGAATATCAAGCCACCAAAAATCCTGCTTACACGAATATCGATGGTAAGTCTTTTGCAAGCGTGCTTGCTGCCGAAGAACACGGATATCGCACCCTTCACTTGAAACCCAAGGCAGGTTATCAAACGCTTCATTTGGAAGTTGCTACTTTACAAGACGTAGCTCAAACAGAATCTCAACAAGGAGATGCTTCCGCTTACACGATAATTGATGCGGACACGAACAAAGATTTGTTTTCTTTTTCCGCAAAAGTCGGAGAAGGTATTCAATCTTACGACATCAATATTGCAGGTATAAGAGAACTCAAGATTCAATCTTATCTACTTGCCTTCGATCTGCCTACCGATGTCATCCTGCCTACTTCATATCTTAAATAAGCTTTTAAAAGGTATAAAGAATGCAAGCATCCTCTTTTTTTCGTTTATTGGCAGATGACCGCCAAGTTTCTGACCGCATATAAAAAGCCCACTTTAGTCAGTGACTAAAGTGGGCTTTTTATGACAGGCTAAATGACCCGTTCCTAAAAAACAAAAACCGCTGCATCGCAGCGGTTTCTTGCAAGACTTGCTCTAAAGCGGGTGATGGGAATCGAACCCACGCTACCAGCTTGGAAGGCTGGAGTTCTACCATTGAACTACACCCGCACAAATCAATATGATGTTGTTAAAAAATAATGGTCGGGACGACACGATTTGAACATGCGACCCCCTGGTCCCAAACCAGGTGCTCTACCAAGCTGAGCTACGTCCCGACATTGTGTATTGCCTTTTGGCTGTCACGTCCTCTTGAGGACAAGAAATAATATACCACGCCCAGAAAAAGTTTGCAAGCATTATTTCAAAAAAGGTATACGGCCGATTCGAATCGGCCGTATACCTTTTGGCTTGACTTGCTGATGCAGCAGTCTCAAGCCGCTTAACCGAGCTTTTTTTGCTGCAAAAACATTCGTTCGAATCGCCCTGCAGGGACCGGCCGACTGAACAGGAATCCTTGGGCTTCATGGCAGCGTTGGCTGCGCAGGAACGCAAGCTGCTCTTCGTTCTCCACGCCTTCCGCCGTTACTTTCAGCTTCAGGTGATGCGCCATCGAAGCGATCGTCGAGACGATCGCTGCATCGCTCTCGCCGCTCATCACTTCGCTGACAAAGGAACGATCGATCTTGAGACGGTCGATCGGCATGTTTTTCAAATAATGCAGCGAACTGTACCCTGTGCCAAAATCGTCGATACTGATATGCAGGCCGAGCTGCTTGAAGCGCTTGAGCTGCTCGAAAGCGGCATCTTTGTCCACGGTCATGCTCTCGGTAATCTCAAGTTCCACATACTGCGGATCGAGGCCGATCTCTTCGAGCATCTGTCCGATCTGTTCCGCAAGCCGGGGCTGTCGGAATTGGCGGATCGACAGATTGATGGACATGCAGAGCGGAGCATATCCTTTGGACTGCCATTCCTTGTTCTGCCGGCAGGCTTCGTGCAGCACCCATTCGCCCAGCGGCACAATCAGACCGCATTCTTCCGCCAAAGGAATAAATTCGCCGGGAGACACGGGTCCCCGCGTCGGATGATTCCAGCGCACGAGCGCCTCCATGCCCAAAATCCCGCCGTTTTCGACCGACATTTTAGGCTGGTACTCCAGGAAGAATTCGCCGCGTTCCAATCCTTTGCGCAGATCGCTTTCCAGAATCAGCTTCTCGCGGGCGATCATCGTCATGCCTTTGGAGAAACGTTTAACTTCGGAGCCTTGCTCCTTGGCCAGATGGACGGCCGCATCGGCGCTTTGCAGCAGTCCGTCTGCGGCATGACCGTCTTCCGGGTAGACCGAGATACCCGCGGACAAGGCGACATAATGTTCCATTCCGCCTACGTTGACCGGACGCTCGAACTCTTCGAGCAGCGCCTGTGCACGATGCATGGCTTCCTCGCCTCCGCTTTCCGGCAGAACGACCGCAAATTCGTCTCCGCCGGTACGGAATACTTCTTCGCTCCCTTTGAGGCGGCTCTGCAGCGTTTCCGAGACGATACCGAGCAGACGATCGCCCGCCTCGTAACCGAGCGAATCATTGATCGTCTTGAAACGGTTGATATTGAGCACCATCAGTGCCGTCTTGCCGGAATAGGCTTCTTCAAGCCGTGTGTTCAGCCTCGCATACAGACTTCGGCGGTTCGGCAGACCCGTGAGTTCGTCATTATAAGCCAGGAATTCGATCCGATCTTCCGCCTGACGCTGTTCCCGCAGAGGTTCGGCAATCGCCAGGCGAAGGCCC
Source organism: Saccharibacillus qingshengii (assembly GCF_013185195.1). Taxonomy (GTDB): domain Bacteria; phylum Bacillota; class Bacilli; order Paenibacillales; family Paenibacillaceae; genus Saccharibacillus; species Saccharibacillus qingshengii. The sequence continues at coordinate 58,658 of NZ_JAAZWC010000027.1, read as the reverse complement.
TGGCTTACCAGAACGGCATAAGCCAGCGCATGAAGCGCGGAAGCGATCAGCAGCGCAACTCCAGGGGAGGCGGCTGCCTGAAGCATCAGAATCTGGGCGATCGCCACGATCCCCAGAGACTGCACCGCGACCCACAGCGCTTTGATGCGCAGGCGAACATAACGGACACACAGATGGACCGCGGCGATTCCGGCCCCTGCCAGAGCCAGGATCGTCAAGACCCGCTCAACGCCGCTCCACTGATCGGCAGGAAGCGCGGAGCGCACGAAGAACAGCAATCCCGCTGCAGCCAATGCAGCCAAAGGGAGTCCGAAATACATCAAACGGCCGGGAATCCGTCCCTGTCGATCGGGAAGGGCGAACAAGAGTACAAGTCCAAGCGAATAGACAAGAGCCGCCAGCGAGAGCAGCCATTCCGTGCCGGAGCTTCCCGGCTTCGTCTCGGTTATAAAAGCATATAAATGAGTCAGCAGGTACAGCAGTTCGATCGCACCGGCCGCTCCCATGAGCTTGACCATGCGTTTGCTGTAGCTGCCGATCCTGCGGTCAAAAAGCGGAGTGGCATGGAAATAAACCGTCAAGCAGGCCGTAACCGAAAAGCAGGCCGTCAGTAGAGATAAAGCGGGGGCCCATCGGCTGTCGGCGCCTGCGGCGTAGAAGAACATTTCTACAGCTTCGCATGCAAGAACGAGAAGAAAGACGGAAAAGGTGTAGAGCTTCAGTTGGCGGATCGCCGGGGTTGTATGCATGAACTCACTTCCGTCCTGCTGGGATGTCATAAAATCGATCAGTCTCACCTTCGTCATAGATTCTACGCCGTCTTGCTTTCTCCTGCCTGGCCTCACCAAATCCGGATATTTTCTTTTTGAAGCATAAAAAAGGCTCCCTGTCGGAACCTTCCTTTTGTTGATCTCCGTTCACTCTGCCTCCGTCCGTCCAAGATCAGGAAGAGAGGCATTTTTCGCTTTTTCATCATACTCAAGCCCCTCTGTAAAGTAAAGCGGAATTTTGACGAAATGCGACAAAAATCACAGTCATTCCCCCTATATGATGGTACATTACAAAAAAAGCGAATGATATTCATTCTCATTTATGACAAGCAAATTGACTGTTTCGCGGTTTGGGTACGCGCACGGTCACGGGAGGGTTCCGAATGTACCAGAGAAAAATTTCGAACAGCCGGTGCTCCGCGCTGGTCCATATTAAACCGGGTGCCTTCGCCACGGTCCAAGCACTCGACGCAATCAGTCCCCTGCTGCGGAGGCGTCTGCGCGATCTCGGCGTGGCGGAAGGCAGCCGACTTAAAGTGCTTCGGCTCGGTCCTTTCGGCGGCCCGCTGACTTTTGAATGTGCCGGACAGCACATCGGTATTCGCCGGGAAGACGCGGGGCGTATGGAGGTCGCTCCCGCATGAATCAATTTGCCCTGTTTGGAAATCCGAACACCGGAAAAACCTCCCTTTTCAATATGCTCACCCGGTCCTACGAAACCGTCGGCAACTGGTCGGGGGTAACCGTGGAGAAACGGATCGGCACGCTGCGCGGACGCAGCGGACGAATCGTGGATCTGCCGGGATTGTATTCGCTCCTGCCTCTCACGGAAGACGAAGGCGTAGCGGCACGTTTTTTAATGGAAGAAACTCCTGCCTCCATTCTCAATATCGTCGATGCTTCCCAGCCGGAACGCAATCTCTATCTGACACTGCAGCTGCTGGAATCCGGCCGGCCCATGCTGATCGGACTCAACATGATCGACGTCGCCCGAAACCGCCATATTTCCGTCGATCCGCAAGTGCTGCAGCGGGAACTCGGCGTACCGGTGCTTCCGATCATCGCCCGCAAAGGAACGGGATGCACCGACGTCCTGCATGCCCTGGGCAGTCTGACCGCTCCGGGATCGGAAGGCTTTCGCCTCGACTACGGCCCGGCGGTGGAACAGGGGGTGTCGGACCTCTGCATACTGCTGCGGACTCTTCCCTCCTCTTCGGCTCCCCGCTGGACGGCGCTGCAACTGCTCGAAGGCAACGAGGCCGTTCGGACAGCCCTTGCCGGTCGGATCGACGGCGAAGCGCTGGATTCCATTCTCCAGCAGACCGGCCGGGAGCTGGAAGCGGCAGGGTTCGGCTGCGATGTGTCCGCTCACCTACGCCAAGTGCGCACGCAGCGGATTGCCCGGATATGCACCGCCGCCGTCCAGCGTTCCGATCAGGCCGTGCATACCGCCACCGAGCGCATTGATGCGATTCTGACCCACCGAATTCTCGGCATCCCCCTGTTTTTGGCCATGATGTTTCTCATCTTCAAGCTGACGTTCGACTGGGTAGGCAGCCTGCTGTCCGATGTGCTCGACGGATTCATCTCGGGTATGCTCAGCGGGTGGATTTCCGCCGCTCTGGGCGGTCTTGGCGCTTCTCCGTTCACCCATGCGCTTGTCGTCGACGGCATTGTGGGCGGAGTCGGCGGCGTACTCGTTTTTCTGCCGCAGATCTGCATCTTGTTCTTGTTGATCTCGTTTGTCGAAGACTCCGGTTATATGGCGCGGATCACCCTGCTGATGGACCGTACGATGGAAGCGGTCGGACTCAGCGGCAAAGCGTTTATCCCGTTCATTATCGGCTTTGGCTGCAACGTGCCCGCCATCATGGCGGCCCGGACGATGGAGCACCGCAAAGACCGGCTTCTGACCACGCTGCTTGTCCCGCTGATGTCCTGCTCCGCACGGCTTCCGGTTTACGCGCTGTTCGCCGGTGTCTTTTTCGCTTCAAATCAGGCTCTTGTGGTCATGGGACTGTACGTGCTCGGTATGGTACTCGCGCTTGCGCTGGCCAAGCTCTTCTCCCGAACGCTGCTGAGAAGCGAACCGTCGCTGTTTATCGTCGAACTTCCGCCGTACCGTATGCCGCAGCCGCTGTCGCTGCTGCGCATGACGTGGGAAAAAGTCAAAGGATTCCTGCGCAAAGCGGGAACGATTATTCTTGCCGGTTCCGTCGTCATCTGGTTCTTGTCCAATACCGGCAGCAGCGGCTTCGGCGTCGATATGAACGACAGCTTCCTCGCTTCGATCGGAGGCGCTCTCTCGGGTCTGCTTGCGCCGATCGGCTTCGGAACCTGGCAGGCGGGAGCGGCGCTGATTACCGGCTTCATGGCCAAAGAAGTCGTGGTCTCGACCATGAATATCATTTATCAGGTCCCGGACATGGCAGGCTTGGAACATCAGGTCGCCGCGGCTTTCACCCCGCTGCAGGCGTTCAGCTTCGTGACGTTTATTCTGCTGTATATTCCTTGTCTGGCAACCGTCGGCGTGATCCGCAAAGAAACGGCTTCCTGGCGTTGGACCTTTTTCTCGATGGGCTATTCGCTTGTACTCGCTTATGCGGTCGCACTTGTGATCTATCAGGGCGGCAAATGGATCGGCTTCGCCTGAATCCGCAGGGAAAGGAAGATGGCTTATGATAAACTGGATTATTATCGGACTGGCACTGATCTACTCGGGCTATGTGCTGGTCCGCTTCTGGAACAAAAGCAAAAAAGGAGCCTGTTCCGGCTGCACGATTCAATCGGATGGACGAACGCCGGCAGGCTGCCCCGGCTGCATCACGGGACTGCCGGATGAAGCCCTGGACGCCTTAAAAAAGAACAGTCAGCGGCGGCGCGCGGATCGGAACTGATTCCTATGCACCGGCAGAACGATGACAGTGGACGGATTCCATCCGGATCTGTCCGGTCTGCTTTGTCTGATCCGCTAGGCAGACACAAAAAAACCCCCGAACGTATTCGTTCGGGGGTTTGCAGGTTTTGCAGACGTGCCGCGTTTGCGGCAGCCGCCGATCCATCCGACGCTCTTTCGCAGCAAAAGAATACGTGGGCTTACCGTTGGCCGTCTTCCTTTTGCGTATATCGGGTCTGATTGTAGCGTTCCACCAGCTCTTCGATCTGCTCGGCTTCCTGTTCGCGATAAACCGAACTGCCGGCGATTTCTTTGCCCGTCTCGCTTGGAGTCAGCCAAGGGCGGAACCGGTATCCCCGGCTGATCGCGCCGCGAATCAACCGGGCATACTCGCGCCTCGCACCTTCCGGTGGTTCAGTGGACGTTTGCGGCGAACCTTTTTTCCTGGCGGGCGCTTTGGACTCCAACTTCTCGGTTGTATCGGCGTAAGCCGCTTCTTCTGAAGGATCCGAAGACTTCGCGGCAATCCGCAAATTCTGCAGCAGACGCTTCAGCCAGTCGGGCAGCCACTTGGACAAAATCTCGTAACCCAAACGAAGCAAGACAAAAGCAAAAGCTCCAACAGCCGCTACAATGATTCCGGCGACAGCGTAGATGATCCACCGGTCCAGCCCACCTTCTCCGTCGTCTTCCAGCTTTTCTTCGGGCACATAAGGCTCGGAAAAAGGAGCAGGTTCGGGAGGAGGGGGCGACGTCTCGGGAACATAATCGAGGTCGACACCTCCGTACAGCAGCGTCAGCCACAGACGATACAGCCATTCCAGCACAACGGACAGCTGGGTCGCCCCGCCGACCAACAGAATCGCCAGCAGCAGAACGGTCATAAATCCCCGATTGATTCGAAGCAGCCGTCCCGGCGGAATCTCCGCTTCTTGGGAAAGGCCCATGGCTTCGCGGACTCGCCCCGCATTCCAGCGAAGCAGTTGGGTCAGCAGCATCCCGGTGCAGGCCGCATAGACCGAGAACGCATACGGCTGCATCAGCTCCGTACGCAGAGCTGCCGCATAGACGGCAACCCCCGCAAGCAGGCCGCAGACGAAGATCAAGGTCTGACGGCGGCCGGCGGCGGCCCCGATCTCCCGGTATACGCCGCGTCCACCGGCTGCCCCCAGCAGGATCAGAAGCGGAACCGTGCGCAGGCCCAGTCCGGCGAAGACGGCGAACAGTACGGAAGCTGCAGCCGGAACGGCCATCGCCGCCAGATAAGCCGTCTGACGCGGCAGATGCCTGCCTGCAGCAGCACCGCACGCCAAACTGAGGAAACAGATCGCGGCCGCCGCATAAGGAGATAATTCGAATAGATACAGCGACAATAGAAGGATCCACGGATATAGGAACACGGTATCCCCTGAGGCGACAGCCAGCGCTTTTCCAATCGTTCTACTCATGCGCCTGCTCCCTCCTTGTCCAAGGATACTTCCCAAGACCGGCTTCCGGCCGTTTCGACGGAAAGGGCAGACCATTCGTTCCCGGGATCGATCAGGCTTACCTTGTGTCCCAATCTCTCCAGCCGTTTCGCCGCCTGCCGAACGGCAGGCTCCTTCGATGTGCTGATCACGAGATAATCGCAGGGAGCCCCCCGTTCTGCCACTTCCGCGTCCAGACATACGGCGAGCGGCCGACGGCGCTTCAGCCGGATCCCCGACATCGCTTCCATCAGCAGATGACGATGGAGTGAGCCCGCGCCCGAAGGAATACGCGCTGCGGAGACCGTGTGCGCATTATGCGTAAACCCGACCGAAACGCCGTCTGCAATCAGCCGAACGGCTATGGTCGCTGCCAGACTGATGGCCTGTTCGGCCTCCGCTTCTCCCCCGCCGTGTTGAAGCCCGAGAACGACATCGCCGATATCAAGGACCAGAATAACGTGCGGATCGGCGGTATGCCCTTGACGGTACACTTGAAGTCCTCCGGTTCGGGCACTCGCTTTCCAGTGGATCCGGTTCATCGGATCCCCCGGCGCATACTCCCTCGAACCTTCGATCATGAACGGATCTTCCAGAATCCATCTGCGCACCGCAAATTCGCCCTGCCAGCTGTGCCAATCGTACGGCAGATGCCGGTCGTCCAGCAGACGCGGATACACGATCAGGGAGTTGCTGATCTGCTCCGAACGCGAACGCAGGACGAAACCGAGCAGATCGCCCGACGTCATAAATACCGTCGACAGCCGAAAAATACCCCGGCCTTCGCATTTCACGAAATGCCTTCGCGTGACGCGCCTTCGGGGCATGAGCGTAAAGCCGCTCGTATGCGTCTGATAGACGCTGCCCATCTCCAGTTTCATCGAAGCCTTTCCCCGAAATCGAAAAGCGGCGGGGAATTCGGATTCCATGCGCAGCCAGGGAACCGGAAGCTTTTTATCGTTCTCGATCACCTCAACCAACTGAAGTTCGTCTCCCGCATGACAGCGATCTTTGTTAAAGCTGCGGGTGTAACGGATCCCGTGCAGGGCAGAGCGGCCGATCAGCCAGGCCTGCGCGGCAATCAGCAGCGTTCCTGTCAACATCATCCAGAATAAAGCCAATCCTTTCCCCTCTTTCGTCAAGACGGTCTTCCGCCGGAATTTCCTTATTCCTCCATTGTAACCGGAACGGACGAAAGCAGGCAAAGTCGATAAACGGCCGGAGCGCGGGCATGCCGCACTCCGGGATTTCAATCCCGGTCGTCTGCCGGGCCGTAACGCGCATCGTTATAGCGGTCGACCAGCTGCTCAAGCTCGGTGGAAGAAAGCTCGCTGTACGCAGGATTCGCAAGCTCCCGCCCATTCTCCGCCGGAGTCCGGCTTGGCCGAAGCGGGAAGCCTTTGCGGGCAGCCTGCAGCACTACGCTTCGATAACGCAGCCGCGGATCGTCGCCGGTATACCCGGCTTCTCGGCCGCTGCGGCGGAAGAAGCGTTTGAGCCCCCCCGTTTTCTCGGCGGAAAGCTTCTCGGCTTTGTCGGTGTAGGCCTTGTCGGACTGGGAAGCGCGGATGTCGCGCATCATGCCGAACTTGGCAGCCAGGTTCCGGATCAGGTTGCGGACTCCGTTCGGCAGCCAGCGTCCGAATAGACGATAGAGCAGCCAAAAGATTCCGAGGCCAACCCCTAACCAGAATAAAGCCAACAAAATATATCCGACAATCTTCAGCCATAAAGGAGTTTCCTTGGCGCCTCCCAACTCCTGCAGTTGGGAGTAATCGGCCCCGGGCATCTGCGGAGCGGTCTCCGGCTGCGAAGGACTGCCGGGAAGAGAACCTCCGAAAATCGACAACCACCATTCCCGAAGCGCATTCAAGGCTCCGGTCGGACCGCCGATCACGCCGGCCAGCACGATAACGGCCGCCACGATCCAGGTCAATCTCCGATTGGCGGTCAGTACCCCGGCAAGAGCCGATGTTTCTTGTTGGGCGGCATGTCGGACCCGATCTCCATTCAACAGCAGAAGCGTCAGCGCCAGAATCAGCGTGGAAACGCTGTACAGCAGAGGACGATAACCGGCCAGATCGGGTAGGCGCCCGGCTGCCACGTACAAGATCAGCAGCGCGGCAACCCCGGTCAGCGGAACCCGAAGCTGCATATTGTCCCAGAGTTGACGCCGGCCCGTGAGCAGTCCGCGCAGCGCCGCAAGAAGCAGGGCGGCGGCTCCGGCGGCTTTGGGCAGCCATCCTCCCGGCAGAAGGAGCGCGATCAGCAGGGCGGCTGCAAAAGGCAGCAGCGCCGGCCAGCGGGCCATGCGCCCTTCCGCTTGGCGCAGGCCGATCAGACTGGCGGATACATGCAGAGCGAATACAAGCAGAAGCAGCAGCAGATCGGACAGCTTCAATGCGTAGTGCGCCAACAGTACCACGACCGCGTAGGCCGACAGCGTTTCGAGCAGCGAATAAGCGGCCGGCCGGCCGAAGCCTTTTAACAGCGGCACAGATGCCGACCGGTTTGATGAACGTTCCGCCTTGGTCATAATACGGCCTCCTCTGCAGATGTCGGGCCGCGCCGCTGCGAGGAGCGGACACCGGACGAAACCAGGCCCGGCTCGTTTGCCGTGAACCCGGTAACCCCGACCCGGTGGCCCAAGCGTTCCAGCGAAGCGATCGCTTCTTCGACTTTCTCCGAGCGATGGGCCGTCACGACCAGATAATCGATCGGTTCCCTGAACTCGCGCTGCGCTTCAAGCTGAATCAGCTCGTGAAACGGCAGACGGGACTTCAGTTCGAATGCAGCCATCGTTTCCATGAGCCGATTCAAATGGACGGGACCGTAATCCGATTCCAGGCGGCAGCCGTCTTCCCCAAGCTGGGAACCGCCGTTGTGCGCAAATCCTGCGGCCATCCCCTGCCCGATCAGAGAAGCGGCACAGGTCGCCGCAAGCGACAGCTGCCGCTCGACCAACCCGGTCCGGGTTACAACGCTCCACATGGACTCCGAATCCTCGACGTTCAGCAGAATGATGACGCGGGGATCGGCGGAATAACCGCTTTTATGCACTTGAAGCTGCCCCGTACGCGCACTTGCTTTCCAATGGATCCGGTTCATCGCATCGCCCTGCGCATATTCCCGGACTCCCGTAATCAGAAACGGATCTTCGACGATCCAGCGGCGGACCGCAAGTTCTCCCTGCCACGTTTTCCAGGAGATCGGCAGTTCGCCGTCTCCCAACAGACGGGGATAAATCACCATACGCATATGCAGCTCGACCTTTTTTGAAGGCGTATACAACCCGAACAGATCTCCGCCCGTCATCGTTGCCGATTCGATCGGATAAATGCCCCGGCTCTGACAAACGATCCGGTGCGTACGCGTAATCTTGGTTCGGGGCGGCAGGGTGAACAAACTGGTATGGTTCTGATAAATGTTGCCTTCGCTGACATTCGTATCGTCGCTGCGCGCAAACAGCAGGGCCGAAGGCAGCATCGCTTCCAGCCTCAGCCACGGTACCGGCAGCGGCTTGCGGTTGGAGAGCGTCTCGACCATCTCGATCTTCTCTCCCGCCCGGCAGGCATATTTGCTGAAATCGCGCTTGTAATCGAGCCGGGCCAGCGCCGGCCTGCCAAGCAGCCAGCCCTGCACAATCACAATGAGTCCGACCAAGAGCAGCAGCCCAAACAGCGCCATTTATCTCACTTCGCTTTCGAGTCCCTTTTCGCTCGGAACAGGGATGCTGTCCGTCAGTTCGGCCAGTATGCGTTCGGCGGGATTGTCCTGCAGATCGTAGCGGTTGTTCAGCACCAGACGATGGGCGCAGACCGGTACGAGCAGCGTTTTGATATCGTCCGGCAGCACGTAATCGCGTCCTTTGAGCGCCGCATAGGCTTGGCAGGCGCGAAGAAGGGATTGCGTTCCCCGGGGACTGATCCCCAGCGCAAGCTCCGGATGGGTTCTCGACGCTTCGGCAAGAGCCACGATATAATCGAGCAGATCGTCAGCGATCGTGACGCGGCGGCAGGCCTGCTGGGCTTCCAGCACTTCTTCCGCCGTAGCCGTCAGCGCAGCCGAGTCCGCGGACAGTCCGCCGACCTGCACGGTACGGCGCAGAATTTCGCGGCCTTCCGGAGCCGACGGATAACCGAGCTTCATACGGATCATGAATCGGTCCATCTGGGCTTCCGGAAGCGGGAAAGTCCCCTGGTTGTCGACCGGGTTCTGCGTAGCCAAGACCATGAACGGCTGTTCCAGTTTCATGGTCTCTCCGTCTACGCTGATCTGCCGCTCCTCCATGCATTCGAGCAGACTCGACTGGGTACGCGGCGTCGCCCGGTTGATCTCGTCCGCCAATACAATGCGCGCAAACAGCGGTCCGGGGCGGAAATGAAACTCGCCGTCTTTCTGATTGTAGAAATGGATACCCGTCAGATCGGACGGCAGCAGGTCGGGCGTGAACTGAATCCGCTGAAAAGTCAGGCTGAGCGAAGAAGCGAGACTTTTGGCCAGCATCGTTTTGCCGGTTCCGGGTACATCTTCAAGCAGGACATGGCCCGAAGCGAGCAGAGCGGTCAGCAGCAGATCGACCTCCGCATCTTTCCCTACAATAACGGTTCCAATATTTTGTTTGAGTTTCGAAGCGAGTTCCTGTACGTTTGGCATAAACATTCCTCCGTCTTTTTGCGGCGGCTTCCGTACAAATCGAAATAACGCATTCCGGCTTATGTAACGAAGCTTTAGCTTATTGTTTTCCTGTTTCTTCCTCACTATTCATTTTAACAAAGACGATAGCGTGACGATAGCGTTTTCCAAATTTAGCAGCCGATGATAAAACAAAACCGGAAGGATCGGGTACGATCGCTTCCGGTTGTTGAATTTATTCGGGCAAAGACCTGCTCAGGCTTTTCCGTTGCTGTTCTGCTGAATCTTCTCCAGCTTCTGGCTCATCACCGCAAGGCGCCGCTTGAGCTCCAGCTGCCAGCGTTTGTCGCCCATCTGTTTCGCAACGGCGAGCAGATCCAGGGACAAATCGATCTGGTTGCGGACCGATTCCAGTTTGTCGTCGCTTTCGATACTGACGCAGTTGGCGAAAATCTCCGCATCGTCTTCCAGAATGTAATCCTGGAAATCGATTTCCGATTCGCCGTCGCCATGCGCATATTCGGCCAGTATTTCATATTCGTTCTCGACTTTGTAATGAACTTCCATCCGTTGGCACACTGGACAATACAGCAGAGGAACGTTGTGAACTTGCGTCCGGTAGTGGGTCAGCGTTCCCTTTGTTCCGATCATACTGGCTCCGCAGCAAAAACTCATGGCTGTTCACCCTTCCTATGTTGGCTTATACCTATGTTAACAATCAACCCATCGACGGAACTTTGAATAATGTTTAAATTTGAACTGTCATTTGTGACGGTTTCATGGCCTCATCTTAGCATGTAAATTTGTACGGTACCAGATAAAAAGATGCAAAAAAGTCTTCTTTCCGACCGAAGCCGGAAAGAAGACTTTGTTCATAACCGCAGCTCATCGACGGATCGATGCGCAGCCTTACCCTTGCAGGGTTTGGTCGCCCGGTTTCCAGTTCATCGGGCACAGACCGCCCGATTGCAGCGCTTGAAGCACGCGCAGCGTTTCTTCTACGCTGCGGCCCACGTCGTTATGGTTCACGACTTGGTACTTCAGTTCGCCTTCCGGATCGATAATGAACAGGCCGCGCAGAGCTACGCCTTCTTCTTCGATCAGGACGCCGTAGTCGCTAGCCACTTTTTTCGTGATATCCGAGGCGAGCGGGAAGTTGATTTTGCCGAGACCGCCGATTTCCGTTGGAGCCGCGATCCATGCTTTGTGGCTGTGTACGGAGTCGATGCTCACGCCAAGAACTTCGGTATCCAGCGTCTGGAAATCGCCGTAAGCGTCGCTCAGCGCCGTAATTTCGGTCGGGCACACGAATGTGAAGTCAAGCGGATAAAAGAAGAATACGAGCCATTTGCCGCGGTAATCTTCAAGAGATACTTTGCCGAAATCCTGTCCGTCTCCGGATACAGTTTCCATTGTAAAGGCCGGAGCCGGTTTGCCTACCAAACGTTCTGCCATTGTGTAAATCCTCCTTCAAAATGACACCCGGTGACGGATGTTTTCTGTATATTCTGAAACCATGACACTATGTTATCACCGGGATTTTTCGAAGTCAAGATTGTAACGCTTATTTATTTATAATAATTATCATTTGCGAATTGCATTGAGAATCAGCTCGCCCATCTGCGTCGTCGACAGCGCTTCAGCGCGGCCCGCAGCGATGTCGCTTGTGCGGTGTCCGGCGTCCAATACCTCGGCCACGGCCCGCTCGATCGCATCCGCCGCTTCGCCGTATCCGAACGTCAACCGCAGCATCAGAGCGGTCGACAGAATGGTGGCAATCGGATTCGCCAAGCCCTGCCCTGCGATATCCGGCGCGGAACCGTGCACGGGCTCGTACAAACCGTAGCTGCCTTCGCCCAGCGAAGCGGAGGCCAGCATGCCGATCGAACCGGTCAGCATCGCGGCTTCGTCGCTCAGGATATCTCCGAACATATTCTCCGTCACGATGACATCGAAACTCGACGGCCGGCGCAGCAGCTGCATGGCGCAGTTGTCGACCAGTACATGTTCCAGTTCCACTTCCGGATAATCCGCGGACACGCGAATGACCGTTTCCCGCCACAGACGCGACGTTTCGAGCACGTTGGCTTTATCGACCGAAGCGAGCTTTTTGCGTCGTTTCATGGCAATTTCGAATCCTTGACGGGCAATTCGTTCCACTTCCATCACGTTGTAGGCACAGGTATCGACCGCTTCTTCGCCGAACTCCGTTTCCCGCCGGAATTTCTCGCCGAAGTAGATGCCGCCGGTCAGCTCGCGCACAACCATCAGGTCGGTGCCTTCCAGCACTTCCGGTTTCAGCGTGGAAGCGTCTTTGAGACAGTCGAATACGACGGCCGGACGCAGATTCGAGAACAAACCGAGCTCTTTGCGAATACCGAGCAGTCCCGTTTCCGGACGCAGCTCTTTCGGGTTGTTATCCCATTTCGGACCGCCGACCGCACCCAGCAGCACGGCGTCCGCGCGTTTGCACACGTCGAGCGTTTCCTGCGGAAGCGGGGTACCTTTTTCGTCGATCGCAATGCCTCCGAACAGCGCGTGCTCCGTCTCGAACGTGTAACCGAATACCTCGCCGACTTTTTGCAGTACTTTTTCCGCTTCGGCTACCACTTCCGGTCCGATGCCGTCTCCCGCGATTACCGCGATCTTTTTCGTTTCAGCCATGTGTCGCACTCCCTCTTCTTGTCGAATTCCCGCCGGCGAAACGCTTACGCCTTCCGTCGCCGCTTCCGGGTCTGAACCTCTATTCCCAAACAGTAACATACTCCGTCAGAGATTGACCAAGATATAGAAACTATCACCTTGATAGGTTTTGCCTATAAAAGATTATCCGCTTGCAAAAAGGATGTTTGATCGAAAACGTTTTGCGCCGCTCTACGCTTACCTTAAGAAATTTGATTCTGATTCGGTGGATTGTTACAATAAATAGGGTAATAGGATCAGAAAGCTGTTTGGCCAAACCACTTATCGAGGAGCTGAGCGAACAACATGGAATACACGTATCTGGGAAAGTCGGGGCTTAAAGTCAGCCGAATTTGTCTGGGCACCATGAATTTCGGAGGGCAAACCGACGAAAAAGAATCGTTCCGCATCATGGACGCGGCGCTTGACGCCGGTGTCAATTTCTTCGATACTGCAAACGTTTACGGAGGCAAAGACAACGCCGGCCTGACGGAAGAGATTATCGGCCGCTGGTTCAAACAGGGCGGAGGCCGCCGGGAAAAAGTTGTCCTGGCGACCAAAGTCTACGGAGGCATGGGCGACGAAAACGACGGACCGAACGGAGATCGCGGCTTGTCCGCCTACAAGATCCGCCGGCATCTGGAAGGCTCGCTGAAGCGTCTGCAGACCGACCATGTCGAGCTGTACCAGATGCACCACGTCGACCGCAACGCTACCTGGGACGAGCTGTGGGGCGCATTTGAAGTGGCTGTCAACCAGGGCAAGATCGGATATGTCGGTTCCAGCAACTTTGCCGGTTGGGATATCGCCGTTGCACAGAAGGAAGCGGAGAAACGCGGCTTCCTCGGACTGATCTCCGAACAGCACAAATACAGCCTGCTGACCCGCGAACCGGAACTTGAAGTGCTGCCGGCTTCGCATGCACTCGGTCTCGGCGTGATTCCGTGGAGCCCGCTTGCCGGCGGGCTGCTCGGACGCAACGCGCTCAAGAAGATCGAAGGTTCCCGCAGCGGCGGCAACGCCGAGCTGGTGGACAAACACAAAGAACAGCTGGAGCAGTTCAAGACGCTCAGCGAAGAACTGGGCGAGCAGCAGGATACGGTTGCGCTGGCCTGGCTGCTGGCCAACCCGGCCGTGACCGCGCCGATTATCGGGCCGCGTACGATCGAGCAGTTCGAAGATGCTCTTCGTATCGTAGAGTTGAAGCTGGGCGAAGCCGAGCTGAAACGCCTGGACGAAATCTTCCCGGGCCCGGGCGGATCCGCTCCGAACGCCTACGCCTGGTAAGGCGCCGCAGGGCATAGCCCGAACAGCCGACCCGGAGTTCGCAGCAGGACGCCGGGCTTGCTGTAAGCACATAAAAACCAGAAGTACACAAAAAGGTCCCGTCAGTCCGAACTTCGGACTGCGGGACCTTTTTGCGTAGGTGCGGCTCCGGGAGATCGGTGCCGCGCCTTGTGCAGAAGCAGTGACTTCTTCGATGCCGGTTCTACCAGACTTTCTCGGCGCCTTTGCGTCCGCTTGGCAGACGACGGTTGGCTGCCAGACGGTTAAGCGCATCGACGTAAGCACGGGCGCTCGCTTCCAGCACATCCGTGCTGACACCGCGGCCGCGAACTTCGATCTCGCCCTGCCGCATGGTCACGTGCACTTCGCCGAGCGCATCCTTGCCAAGCGTAACCGCCTGAATGGAATAGTCGACCAGCGTGACTTCTTCGCCGACCGCTTGATCGATTGCATTGTAGATCGAATCCACCGTACCGTTGCCGCTCGCTTCGGCCGTACGGCTGCCTTCTTCTTCGACGGATACGGTAACGGTGGCTTTCGGGGCCGCTTCGGTTGCGAACGAGAAGCTCAGCGACTCCAGCGCGTATTTCTCCGGCGCATCCGGCAGACGCTCTTCGAGCAGCGCCAGCAGGTCGTCGTCGGTGATTTCCTTTTTCTTGTCCGCCAGATCTTTGAACTTGGCGAAAGCTTCGTTCAGCTGCGCTTCTTCCAGCGTATAGCCCAGTTCAAACAGCTGTTCCCGGAAAGCATGACGGCCGGAATGTTTGCCCAGGACCAGCTTGCTTTCTTTGAAGCCCACCGTTTCCGGCGACATAATCTCGTAAGTCGTTTTCTCTTTGAGCATGCCGTCCTGATGAATGCCCGATTCGTGCGCGAAGGCATTCGCTCCGACGATCGCTTTGTTGCCCGGTACATTCATGCCGGTCAGCTTGCTAACCAGACGGCTTGTCCGCGCGATTTCGCTCAGCACCAGACTGGTCTTGGCACCGAAGTAATCGCTGCGGGTCTCGAGAGCCATCGCGATTTCTTCGATTGCCGTATTGCCCGCACGCTCGCCGATTCCGTTGATCGTACCTTCGATCTGATCCGCTCCGTTCAAGATGGCGGCCAGTGTATTCGCTGTCGCCATACCGAGATCGTCGTGGCAGTGCGCGCTCAGCTGCACTTTTTCGATCCCCGGCACGGTTTCTTTGAGATGACGGAAAATCGCACCGTACTCGGCCGGATTCAAGTAGCCGACCGTATCCGGAATATTCACGACATAAGCGCCTTCTCGGATCGCCATGGCGACCATCTCGGCGCGGAAATCGGCTTCTGTCCGGCCTGCGTCTTCAAGCGAGAATTCGATTTTCGAAAAATATTTCTTCGCATACCGAATCGCGGACTGGGCCGCTTCCAGTACCTGATGCTTCTCCATCTTCAGCTTGTACTTCCGGTGGATCGGCGAAGTCGCCAGGAAGACATGCAGACAAGGATCGACCGCGCCTTTCAGTGCTTCTCTGACCGCATCGATATCGCCTTCCCGGGAACGCGACAATCCGACGACGCTGGCATTTTTGACAGCGCGGGCCACGGCGTTCACCGCGGCCAGATCGCCGGGCGATGCAGCCGGGAAACCGGCTTCCATTCGATCAACGCCCAGTTTCTCCAGTTGATGCGCGATTTCGACTTTCTCACGCGTATTCAAGTTGACGCCGGGCGATTGTTCGCCGTCACGCAGCGTCGTATCGAAGATATGAATTTTTCGCACGGATTGCGCCTCCTTTTTTTTGGATAAAGAATGGTAAGACGGAAAAGGGCTGCCCCGGTCACGTTTTTCACGCGGCCCGGGATAGCCCCGTTTCCTTATTGGCTGACTTTTACTTTTTGATCCAGTGCATCATGTCGCGCAGCTGTGCGCCTACGACTTCGAGCTGATGCTCGGACTCGTTGCGGCGGGTAGCCGTCAGGAACGCGCGTCCCGATTGGTTCTCCAGCATGAAGTCGCGTGCGAATTTACCTTGTTGGATATCCGTCAGCACTTCTTTCATTGCTTTCTTCGTATCTTCCGTTACGATCCGCGGGCCGGTTACGTAGTCGCCGTATTCCGCCGTGTTGCTGATCGAATCGCGCATCGTCGACAGACCGCCTTCGTACATCAGGTCGACGATCAGTTTCAGCTCGTGCAGACATTCGAAGTAAGCCATTTCCGGCGCATAGCCGGCTTCTGTCAGCGTTTCGAATCCGGCTTTGACCAGCGCGCTCACGCCGCCGCACAGTACGGCTTGTTCGCCGAACAGATCGGTTTCGGTTTCTTCGCGGAACGAAGTTTCGATAACGCCTGCACGTGTACAGCCGATGCCTTTGGCATAAGCCAGGCCGATATCTTTCGCTTTGCCCGTGGCATTCTGGTGAATCGCGATCAGGCCCGGTACACCGAAGCCTTCTTCATACGTTCTGCGAACCATGTGGCCCGGCGATTTCGGAGCGACCAGCAGGACGTCATTGCCTTCTTTGGCAACGATCTGACCGAAGTGAACGTTGAAGCCGTGCGCGAACAGCAGGGTCGCATCGGATTTGAGGTTCGGTTCGATTTCGCTTTTATACACGGAGGCTTGCGTTTCGTCCGGCATGAGGATCTGAACGATATCGGCGCGCTTGGTCGCTTCGGCAACCGAGAGGACTTCGAACCCGTCTTCTTTTGCTTTGTTTGCCGATTTGCCTTCGCGAAGACCGACAACGACCTGCAGACCGCTGTCGCGCAGGTTCTGCGCGTGCGCATGTCCCTGGCTTCCGTAGCCGATAATCGCGATCGTTTTGCCTTGAAGTACGTTCAGGTCCGCATCATTTTCGTAGTAAGTCGTAATTGCCATTCTTATTTCCTCCTTTGTGTATAAAGCCTCAACCCTGCCCAAACAAGCGGGTAGCTCAGCGGAACCGGCGCGCAGCCAAGCGTGTACCGTCCGGTTCCGTTCAGCTCCCCGCCCGTTAAGGCGAGTCGAGCCGACGTTCTTATGTGGTTTCTATCAAATGCCGATCAGGTGTTTACGTTCAGGCGTTGCCCCGGATCATCGCGGTAACCCCGGTTCGGGAAAGTTCCCGGATTCCGTAAGGAGACAGAAGTTCGATCATCGCATCGATTTTTTCCGTATCGCCGACAACCTGTACCATCAGACTATGCGTGCCGATATCCACGACTGCCGCCCGGAACGTTTCGACCAGGCCCATGATTTCCGGCCGTGTTCCCGGTTCCGATTTGACTTTGATCAGGGCAAGTTCCCGGCCAACCATCGGATTAGCGCTCAAATCGACGACTTTGATGACATCGATAATCTTGTACAGCTGCTTTTCGATCTGTTCGATCGTTTTGTCGTCTCCGGTGCTGACAATCACCATCCGGGAAAGTCCCGGTTCTTCCGATTGTCCTACGGTGATGCTCTCGATATTAAATCCCCGGCGGCCGAACAATCCGGATACCCGCTGCAGGACCCCCGGCTGATCGTTCACCGAGATCGCAATAGTATGTTTGGTCTGCGTCGTATTCGTCATGGTCACTCGTCCCCCATCAGCATTTGATCCAGCGTCTTGCCCTGCTGTACCATCGGATACACGTTCTCGCCCTTCTCGACCACGAAGTCGATTACGACCGGTCCCGGAGTATCCAGCGCTTCCTGCCACACGGCACGGGCTTCTTCTTTGGTGGTCGCCCGCAGGCCTTTGACCCCGTAGGCTTCCGCCAGCTTCACGAAGTCCGGGCTGCCGGAAAGGTCGATATGGCTGTACCGGTTGTCGTAGATCAGTTCCTGCCATTGGCGCACCATGCCCAGTACCTGATTGTTCAAAATAACGACTTTGACCGGGATATTGTTGATTGCGCAGATTGCCAGTTCCTGCGAACACATCTGCACGCCGCCGTCGCCGTTGATCGAGATGACCAGACGTTCCGGCTGAGCCATCTGTGCCCCGATCGCGGAAGGAAGACCGAAGCCCATCGTACCCAGGCCGCCGGAAGTGATCCACGAACGCGGTTTGTTGAATTTGTAATACTGGGCGGCCCACATTTGGTGCTGCCCGACATCGGTCGTCACGATCGCTTCGCCTTTGGTCGTCTCGTTCAGCAGCTCGACCACCCACTGCGGCTTCAGCCCGACTTCGTCTTCTTTATACTCGTCTTTATAACGGAACGGCTTCTCCGCTTTCCATTGTTGAAGCTGCGAGCGCCATTCGTCCGCCAATTCGGCGCGTTTTGCCGACTTGTTGAGCAGTTCAAGTACCGTTTTGACATCGCCTACGATCGGAATGTCCGTTTTGACGTTTTTGCCGATTTCGGCCGGGTCGATATCGATATGCGCAATCTTGGCTTTCGGCGCAAATCCGTTGAGTTTGCCGGTTACCCGGTCGTCGAACCGTGCCCCGATACTGATCAGCAGATCGGATTCCTGAATCGCCATGTTCGACGCGAAGGTTCCGTGCATCCCCGGCATACCGAGCCAGTGCTCGTTGCCGCTTGGGAAACCGCCCAGTCCGAGCAGGGTTGTCGTAATCGGGATACCCGTTTTTTCGACCAGTTCCAGAAGGGCTTCATGTCCGCCGGAGTAAACCACGCCGCCGCCGGCCAGAATCAAAGGACGTTCGGCCTGCGAGATCGCTTCGGCCAGACGTTCCACCTGCAGCTTGTTCGGCATCATCCGTGGATTGTATCCGCGCAGCGCTACCGGTTCCGTATGCGGCTGGAACAAAGTCATTGCGGCCGATACGTCTTTGGGAATATCGATCAAGACAGGACCTTTGCGGCCCGTATTTGCAATATGGAACGCTTCATGAATGATCCGCGGAAGCTCGTCGACGCTGCGAACGAGATAGCTGTGCTTGGTAATCGGCATCGTGATCCCCGTAATGTCGGCTTCCTGGAAAGCGTCGGTTCCGATCAAAGTGGAAGCGACGTTGCCGGTAATAACCACCAGAGGCGTCGAGTCCATATAGGCTGTCGCGATACCGGTAACCAGGTTGGTCGCTCCGGGTCCGGAAGTGGCAATACAGACGCCGACTTCTCCGGCTGCACGTGCATAACCGTCGGCCGCATGAATCGCTCCTTGTTCGTGGCGGGTCAGCAGATGATGGAAGTCTTTGAAGCCGTACATGGCGTCGTAAATATACAACACCGCTCCTCCGGGATATCCGAATACGCACTTTACACCTTCGAGGACCAGACTGCGAAGCAGGATATCCGAACCGGTCAAGACTTCCTGTTTATCCACCCATTTTTCTTTCAATTCTTCCGTCGATCTTGCTTCTGGCATTTGCGCGCTCATCGTTACTTCCTCCTCCCAAAGATCACATCAATCTTACATCGTCAGTTTGCAAAGGGCCGCCAAAACGGATTTTCCCGTTCTTCGTTGTGCGGATCCGCGTCAGGCAGTCGTTATAAAAACCAAAAAACCTTCCGCCCCGCAAAGCAGAAAATCTGCTTCGAGGGACGAAAGGTTATTATCCTCACGTGGTACCACCCAAATTTGCCGACACCTCTCGGTGCACAGCCTCAAGCGGGTCAGAAATCGAAACCTTCGATTCCAAACTCGCGGTCCATAACGCGAACCCCACGATTTTCCCTAATTGCCGAACGCCTCTTCTCCGCACAAAACGGATCGTTGTTCGCTGTTCAGGAAAATGGCTCCGAGGTGAGCTCGTATATAAGGGATTTTGGCGGTGGATTACAGCGTACTACTTCCCCGCTCTCTGGCAAAAGGGCCCTTAAAACTTCGTCCTCTTCATAGCCGATCAGTTATTCTCACTGCTTGTTGCTGAATGTTAGGGTTATTATATGACTTTAGTTTTAGCGAAGTCAACACCTATTTTCAATAAATCATAAAAAAGCGGCCTGAGCCATTCTTTCATCATAGAACGGTTGTCCGCCCAGGGAAGACAAAAAACCGCTCTCCCGCCGGGTAAACCCGGTAGAAAAGCGGTAGAATACTTTCTGAATCGGTAATTCCGTACAAGCACTTGTCGCCGTCCCAAGGACGCGCCAAGCCCCCAAGAAACTCCGCTTCGCCCGTTAACGCTTGCCGGGGTCGTAAGCTTCCCCCAGCGCTGCAGGAGCTCTCGATTTGCCGATCGCGACAACCAGTACAATAACGGTCAGCACGTAAGGCAGCATCAGGATGAAATCCTGCGGGATGCTGGCCGACCATTCGAACAGCTGCACATAGTTGCGGATCGCCTGCGAGAAGCCGAAGAACAGAGCCGCACCGAAAATGCCAAGCGGGTTCCATTTGCCGAAGATCATCGCGGCAATCGCGATAAAGCCTTGGCCGGAGATCGTCGTATGCGAGAACAATCCGGTTGTCGTCAGCGTGATGGTCGCTCCGCCGAGACCGGCAAGCGCTCCGCTGAGCATAACGCCGATGTAGCGCATCCGATTTACGTTGATGCCCATCGTATCCGCCGCGCTCGGGTGTTCCCCGACCGCGCGCAGCCGAAGGCCGAACTTGGTCTTATAAAGGACGTAATACGTGACGAATACCAGCAGAATCGCGATAAACGTCGTCGGATAGGAGTTCAGAACGCCCGCTCCGAAAATCGGTCCAATGACCGGAATCGCCGCAAAGTCCGGGAAGCTCAATTTCGCCAGACGATTCGCCAGCAGCGGAGTTTCGCCTGCGCCGTCAAACAGAAGCTTAACCAGGTACAAGGTAATCCCCGTCGCCAGGAAGTTGATGACGACACCGCTGATCGTCTGATCTGCTTTGAACGTAATGGTCGCAACGGCATGGATCAAGGACCCCAATACGCCCACAACGACTGCTGTCAGCAGGCCTACCCAGGGAGCGGACGCGCCCATTCCGGCTTCTTCCGCATAATGCGTTCCTACTGCGGCAGCGAAAGCGCCGAATACCATCAGACCTTCGATACCGATATTGACGATACCCGAACGCTCCGAGAACAGGCCGCCGAGTGCGGCAAAGATCAGGGCGGTCGAGAAGACGAGCGTCGTATTGATCAGGTTGCCGAATGTAAGAAGATCGATCATTTACAACACCTTCTCTTTCTTACGCTTGTAAACGGGCTTGAGGATAAAGCGCACGATCCCCTGGGCCGCGATGAAGAATATGATCGAACCGATCACGATCTGGATGATTTCCGGCGGAACGTCCGCATCGAAGCTCATCCCCGCGGAACCGTAGGTCAGCGTGCCGAACAATCCCGCACCGGCCAATACGCCGAACGGATGATTCATCCCAAGCAGGGCAACCGCGATTCCGTTAAACCCGTAACCCGGCGAAGAAGCGTACACGCTCTGGTAATGGAACACGCCCAGCGTTTCGAATGCGCCCGCAAGACCGGCGAACACGCCGCTGATAAACATCGCTTTGACGATGTTTTTGTTGACGTTGATCCCTGCGTAACGTGCGGCTTCCGGATTGCTGCCGACCGCCCGCAGCTCGAATCCCTGCTTCGTTTTCCAGAGGAAGTAATAGAAGAAGGTCGAAGCGACAAAGGCGAGCAGAATTCCCCAGTGGACACGGGCGTTGCCCATCATTTCCGACAGCCAGCCGATCGAAATCCAGGCCGAAGACTGGATTTCGACCGAACGCTGGTTGCCCGGCATCAGCAGGAACGTACGAACGATATAGTTGCACAGGAACAGTGCCGTCCAGTTCAGCATGATGGTCGTAATCACTTCGTTGACACCGCGTTTGGCTTTGATGTAACCGGCAAGAGCCGCCCACAAACCGCCGAACAATGCCCCTACGATAATCGCCAGCGGCGCATGAATCAGTGCCGGCAGACCGGTAATTTTGATCCCGATCAGCGAAGCGCCGGTCATGCCCATCAGCACCTGGCCTTCCGCACCGATATTGAACATGCCCGCCCGGAAAGCGAAAGCGACCGCAAGGCCGGTCAGAACGAGCGGCGTCATCTCGCGCAGCGCTTCGCCGAACCCGTAGGTATCTCCGAATACGCGGTTGAGCAGGGCCATATAGGCCGTGATCGGATTATAGCCGCCGATCATCATGACGACGGCGCCGAGCAGCAGGCCCATCACGATGGCCGCCAGCGAGACGATAAACGAATCGCTCGCAAACCATTTCAGAAATTTATTCATTTTGCGGATCCTCCCTGCCGGCTGCCCGCCATCATCAGGCCCAGCTCCTGGTCATTCGTTTCTTCCGGACGCACTTCGCCGATGACCTTGCCTTCGTACACGACGATAATCCGGTCCGAGACATTCAGGATTTCGTCCAGCTCGAACGAAACAAGCAGAACCGCTTTCCCTTGATCGCGCTGCTGGATCAACTGCGACTGTACAAATTCGATCGCGCCGACATCCAGTCCGCGGGTAGGCTGAGCCGCAATCAGGAAGTCCGGATTTTTATTGATTTCGCGTGCGATAATCGCTTTCTGCTGATTGCCGCCCGACAATGAACGTGCTTTGGTCTGGATACTTGGCGTACGCACGTCGAAGTTCTCGACCAAACGTTTGGCCAGATCGTTGATTGCACGGAAATTCAGGAAACCGCGTTTGGTATAGGGCTCTTTGTAGTAGCTCTCAAGAACCATATTCTCGCTGACGGTAAAGTCCAGGACCAAGCCGTGTTTGTGCCGGTCTTCCGGAATGTGGCCGACGCCCGCTTCGGAAATATGCCGGGGAGTACGGCTGCCGATTTCTTTTCCGTTCAGCTTGATCGAACCGCTGTCAATTTTGCGAAGGCCCGACAAAGCTTCGATAATTTGGGTCTGCCCGTTGCCGTCAACGCCTGCAATGCCGACAATCTCGCCATGGCGGACATCAAACGTCATGCCGTCGAGCAGCGCGATGCCTTCTTTGTTTTTGATCCGAACGTCGTTGACTTCGATCGCCACGCTGCCCGGCTCGGCCGGTTTTTTGTCCACTTTGAACGAAACGTTGCGGCCGACCATTTTCTCCGCCAGTTCAAAAGGACTGGTTTCGCTCGTTTTGACCGATCCCACCACTTTGCCGCGGCGAATAATCGTTACCGTATCGGATACGGACATGATTTCTTTGAGTTTATGGGTAATCAGAATGATCGATTTACCTTCGGCGACAAGCCGCTTCATAATCTCGATCAGCTCCGATATTTCCTGCGGAGTCAATACGGCGGTCGGTTCGTCGAAGATCAGAATATTGGCACCGCGATAAAGCGTCTTGAGAATCTCGACGCGCTGCTGCATCCCAACGGAAATATCTTCGATCTTGGCGTTCGGATCGACACGGAACCCGTACTGGTCGGACAGCTGTCTGACTTTCTCCGAGGCTGTTTTGTAATCGATCTGAATACCGCCTTTGGACGGCTCCATGCCCAAAATGATATTTTCGGTCACGGTAAAAGGCTGAACCAGCTTGAAATGCTGATGCACCATCCCGATTCCGAGCTCAATCGCTTTGTTTGGACTGTCGATCGCGACCTGTTCTCCATTGATTTCGATATGTCCTTCATCAGGTTGGTACAACCCGAACAGGATATTCATCAGCGTCGATTTGCCGGCGCCGTTCTCGCCGAGCAGGGCATGAATTTCGCCCTTCTGCAGCTGGATGCTGATCGAATCGTTGGCGACGATTCCGGGAAAACGCTTTGTAATTTGCTTTAACTCGACTACGGGAGCTGCAGCAGCCATGGAATCACCCTTCGTATTTCGTAGTGGTGCGCTGACAGGCAGCGCGGGAGTTCTGCAATTTTAACCCTAAACGTAACGACAAGGCCGGGTTCAAGGAACCGGCCTTGTCACAAGTATTATATCGTGCGTAGCGATTATTCTACAGTAGGAACCTTAACTTCGCCGCTCACGATTTTTTCTTTGTACGATTGAACTTCGTCCAGAACTTCCTGGGGAACGTTCTTGCTCGATGTGTCGGCAATGCCTACGCCATCATCCTTAAGACCCAGAGTGGTGATTGTGCCGCCTTTGAATGTTCCGTCGATCACCTGTTGGGAAACGGTCTTCATGGCTACGTCAACGCGCTTGATCATGGAAGTCAGAGTGATGTCGTCGCCGAATTCCAGCGATTGGTCTTTGTCTACGCCGATTACCCATACTTCTTGACCTTGGGCTTTGCGGTCTTTGGCTTCGTTGAATACGCCTGTACCCGTGCCGCCTGCAGCTTGGAACACAATGTCCGCGCCGTCGTTGTACAGGGTTGCAGCAGCCGATTTACCTTCATCCGGTTTGTCGAATCCGCTTGCGTATACGGAAGTGAATTTGGCTTTTGGATTAACGGCTTCGATCCCGGCTTTGAAGCCGATTTCGAACTTCTTGATTGTTGGGGAATCCATACCGCCAACGAAACCGATTTGGTTGGTTTTTGTCATCTTGCCGGCTACTACGCCGACCAGGAACGCGCCTTCATTCTCGGAGAAGAGAACGGATTCTACGTTCGGTGCGTCAACAGCAGCATCGATGATTGCGAAATTGGCATCCGGGTTTTGAGCTGCGATATCTTTCAATGCGCTTTCGAGTGCGAACCCGATTCCCCAAGTCAGGTTGAACCCGCCTTTGACGAATTGGTTGAGGTTAGGCTGGTAGTCCGCTTCGCTTTTACTTTGCAGGTACTCGACTTTGATTCCTTGTTCTTTTTCAAGCGCTTGGAGAGCTTCCCACGACGTTTGGTTGAACGACTTGTCGTTTACGCCACCTGTATCGGTAACCATACCGATCTTGATGTCGCTGCCCGTCTTGCCGCCTTCGCCTTCACTGCCGGTCGAAGTGGTGCCGCCGCTTTTATTGTTGCCGCATGCGGCCAGAACGAGCGAGAAGGCCAACAGCATGAAAAGCGAGAATTTTACAGCTTTTTTCATTTTGGATAGTTCCCCCTTAGAATCTTTGCCTGCATAAGGCGAGCGCCGGTTGTATAAACGGTCTGGACTGAACCGTAAGCGTCTCTCTCAACAGGATGCTTTCGCTTTACAGATTATACATTCAGTCCGCCACAAAATCTACTATTAAAAATTGAATTCCAACACAAAATTCGTTTTTTTTGAACTGCAATCGCTTACGACCGGGATAGTTCACACCTGTTGCGACTTAATAACGAACAATCCCTTTGATCGTTTAAGGAAACATCGTTAAAACGCTTTAAAGTGCTAAATAATATGAAAAGAGATTTTATCTTCTTTCATCATTTTCAGAACATACAAAAGGCCCTTCACCGCGAAATTCGCATTTCGGGTAAAGAGCCTCGTTTACGCTTGATTTAAGCGTTGACTTTTTCTTTTGCTGCGGATGCCAGCGTGTTGAACGCCGTCAGATCATTTACAGCCAGATCAGCCAGCATTTTACGGTTTACGTCGATACCGGCCAGTTTCAGGCCGTGCATCATTTTGCTGTACGAAAGACCGTTTTGGCGTGCTGCCGCGTTGATACGCACGATCCACAGTTTGCGGAAGTTGCGTTTCGTCTGACGACGATCGCGGTAAGCGTAGATCAACGATTTGTTGACCTGTTCTTTTGCCGTTTTAAAAATGCGGTGTTTGGAACCGAAATAACCTTTTGCCAATTTCAATACTTTTTTATGACGACGACGTGTTACAAATCCGCCCTTCACTCTTGCCATATCTAAAGACCTCCCAGTCGGTTATGTTGAAAACTATTTCAGTTGCTTGAGTCCTTGTGCCAGACGCTTAACGTCGCCCGAAGCCATCAGATGATCGGCTTTCAGGTTGCGCTTTGCACGTTTGGATTTGTGCGAGAGCAGGTGGTTTTTGTGCGAGCTGTAACGGGTAACTTTACCGGTACCGGTAATTTTGAAACGGCCTTTCAAACTGCTGTGTGTTTTCATTTTAGGCATTGTACTTTCCCCCTATTGGTTTTTCGGACCCAAAATCATAATCATGCTGCGGCCTTCAAGCTTCGGCTGACGCTCGACGACGGACAATTCCGCCACTTCGTTCCGAACGCGCTCGAGCACTCTTTGGCCGAGCGATGCGTGCGTGATCTCGCGGCCGCGGAAACGCACGGAGCATTTCACTTTGTCGCCGGCTTCGAGGAACTTCACCACGTTGCGGAATTTCGTCTGATAATCGTTTTCTTCGATGTTCGCGCTGAAGCGAACTTCTTTGAGTTCGACGATCTTCTGATTTTTGCGGGCTTCCTTGTCTTTCTTTTGCTGCTCATAACGGAACTTGCCGTAATCCATAATCCGGCAAACCGGCGGTTTCGCTTGTGGCGCCATGTTCACCAAATCCAAATTCAGGTCTGCTGCCATCTGAAGCGCTTCACGAATCGGCTTAATTCCGATTTGCTCGCCTTCCGCGCCTACCAGGCGTACTTCGCGCGCCCGGATTTCCTCATTGATCATATGGTCCTTACTAATAACCGTCCACCTCCGAATCGAGTTTGTTGCAGGGGCTTATTTGCCCATAATAAAAGGGATACGGACAAACTGTCCGCATCCCGGTGATCTTCAATCTTCATGAGGAAAAACTCTTCATAAACGATCGGATCGGGAACCAGCCGACAATGCCGGGTAGGTGAGAAGCGGAGCTTCTGCTTTTGAATCCTAATGGTTAAACAACACTTTGACTACTATACCGGAAAGTCGCATTCTTGTAAAGACCTTTTTCGAAAATTGTTTGTGCGGCTTTCCGGTTTCTTTTTAGCTTTGTTCGCTTTGCATTTCGTCCAGTCTAACGACCCGGGTATGCTTGGTGTGGCTCCACTGCTTGTTGTTCTGCGTGAAGAACGCATAGAACGTGATCGGGAACCACGACAGCAGGTAGATCGGGAAAAGCAGCATATACACATACACTTTCCACGATTTGACCTTTTCCAGAATCATGGCGACGAAGAATACAGCGACCTGGGCCACAATGGCTCCGGCAGCTACCCACAGCGGCATGTACGTATACATGGTCACCAGATGCGGGCCGTCAAACAATACGATGTCGCCGTACAGCACGACGGTCAGCATCAGCGTCAGCAGCACGCTGTACACGTTGACCGCGTACAGCGCCATGTCGAACTTCACCAGGCTGCGATCGCGGATACTTTTCCATAGAAGCGGGAAGAAGTATTTGCGCGCTACCGTGAAGTGTCCCTGCATCCAGCGCAGACGCTGAACGGAGGAAGCTTTGAACGTCAGCGGCTTCTCGTCGTAAATTTTCGCGTGATAGTTGAACTTCGGATATACGCCGCGCGCGACGCACCGCATGGTGAACTCCAAGTCCTCGACCAGGCTCGTTGCGCCCCAGCCCATTTCCTTGAGCAGCTTGTTGTCGAAACACATGCCCGTGCCCCCGAGGAAGTTGGCCATGTTCAGGTTATGGCGCGACAGCTGCCACAACCGGTTGATGTACCAATACGAAATCCCGTAAGCGGCCGTGATCCACGAATCGTTCGGGTTCTTCGTATCGATGTAACCCTGGATGACTTGGGCTCCCCGGCAAAGATCGTCGTTCATGCCGATCAGGAAGTCCGTGTGGGCCAGGTTGTCCGCGTCCAGCATCACGATGCCGTCATATTCGCGGTCGAGCTTCCAGAGCTCTCCCAGCATCCACTCGATGGCGTATCCTTTGCCCCGGAGGTTAGGATTCGTACGTACGCAGGCATTCCAGCCGTGTTCGCGCACGATCTCCGCCGTTTTGTCCGTACAGTTATCGCAAATGACGAATACGTCGTACAATTCCTTCGGATACTTGAGACGTTTCAAGTTTTCCATGAGCGCCCCGATGACCTGCTCCTCGTTGTGGGCGGCCACCAGAATGGCGAACGACTTTTGCGGTTCAAACGGTTCCTGCTTTTTCTTTTTGTACAATCCGAACAGTGCGAAACCAAACTGATACACTCCGATTATGGCCAGCAGCACCTGGAGCGTCATGAATATTCCTTGCAGCATGATTGGTTGAACCCCCTTTTTGTTACCCCTATGTTCACAGAAAGATTCTTTTTTTGTGTTTTCTGTGCCTTGTGTTCCGCAGCGACCTTGCATGACCCTGTTTTGTTTGTAGACGGTTAGAAATCGTTCTTTTCGATTCTGGCGATTTTGCGGACATTTGTCAAAAGCGTGAATTCGTGATGCGGGGCAAAAAAAGAAGCCCTTGCCTTCAAATTCGCCGCAGCACCCTGCCGTTTCGCTTCCGCAGCGCCATTTCGTACGGATATCGCCGGCTTTCGAGCTTTCGGCCCTGAAAAAGCTTGGACTCTCGGGATTCGCCCACCTCCCGTTCTTCCCATCTTTAATAATAAACGTGAAAGGATGATAAAAGTTGGGCAAATTCGGTTAATTTTTTTTAACCCTATTATAATTCCCTTGAATCATTGTATAATTCGGGGTTGATAGAGTCAAAACTGCCACCCGCTATGGAAACCGTCGTTTCGCAGCAAAAAAAGATAGCCCCGTCGCCTTCTCCAATCGCTCGGGCTCTTTCTCCGGAGGTATCTTATGCGTAGCCTGCTGATTAAGCTGAGCCAACTGGACCAGCGCCTTTTCAAATGGGTCAATGGACGTCTGCACCACCGCGTCTTGAGTATCCTGCTTTATTACCTGACGCATTTGGGCGGCGCCACCTTCACGATCACGGCGACCGTCCTCGCCTCCTGGCTCGCTCCAGCTCCATGGAACTCGGCGGCTCTGCATTCGCTTGTGGCGCTTGCCGTCAGCCATGTGCCGGTCGCGATCGTCAAAAAGCTGTACCCGCGCGTGCGGCCCCATCTTGCGCTGCCGGAAACGAACACGTTCCGTAATCCGCTTGTGGACCATTCGTTCCCTTCCGGACACACGACGGCCATCTTCTCGGTCACGGTCCCGATCATGATCCTGATTCCCTGGACAACGGCCATTCTGCTTCCGATCGCGTTAATTGTAGGAACCTCCCGCATGTACCTCGGTCTGCACTATCCGTCCGACGTGCTGGCAGGGGGAGTGATCGGCTCTCTGACCGCTTGGCTTACGGTTGCATTATGGCCTTAAAGCGGCTATCGTAGGAAGGGTAGCCGCCTGCAAAAACAGGCAAATCGAAAAATGGGCCCGTCTTTCCGCGTCACGGACGACGGCAGCGGGCCTTTGCGAAAAAGGTGACGAAAAACGTGTCCAAATACAGAGTGCTGATTCTGTCGGAAGGTTTCGGCACCGGGCATACGCGGGCCGCCTACGCCCTGTCCGGCAGCCTTCGCAAGCTTTCTCCCGACGTTCAGGCGCGGGTGCTGGAACTGGGGAGCTTTCTGAACCCCAAAGTCGCGCCGCTGTTCATCAACGCCTATAAGAAAACGGTGGTTACCCAACCCCGGTTCGTGAGCATGATGTACAAACAGCAGTACAAGAAATCGCTGAACCGTCTGACCACGCTTGCTCTGCACCGGCTTTTCTACGCGCACGCGCGCGAAGTCGTCGAGCAGCTCAAGCCGGATCTCGTTGTCTGCACGCATCCGATTCCGAGCGCGGTCATCTCCCGGCTCAAACGATTGGGCCTGCGAGTTCCGCTCTGCACGGTCATTACCGATTACGACGCGCACGGAACCTGGATCAGTTCGGGCGTGGACCACTACCTGGTTTCCACGCAGGAAGTCAAAACCAAGGTTCTGCAGCGCGGCGTCTCGCCGCTGCGGATCGACGTGACCGGTATTCCCGTTCATCCGAGCTTCTGGGAACATCCTGTCAAAGCGGGCATTCTGCAGGACATGGGACTCAAGGATATGCCTACGGTGCTCGTCATGAGCGGCGGCTGGGGATTGATGAACGGAGACGTACTCAATCCTTATCTAACCCGGTGGCGCCAGAATATCCAGCTGGTCTTCTGCGTCGGCAGCAACGAAAAAGCGATGCGGAAGCTGAAAAAAGATCCCCGTTTCCAGCATGAGAATGTCCACGTGATCGGCTATACCAAAGAGATCGACAAACTGATGGAAGCTTCCGACCTGCTTATTACGAAGCCGGGCGGCATGACCTGCACCGAAGGACTGGCCAAAGCCATTCCGATGCTGTTCCACAATCCGCTTCCCGGTCAGGAAGAAGAAAACTGCGAATACTTCACCAGCAAAGGTTGGGGAGAACGGTTGTCTTCGCTTGAGGTGGTCGGCAAATGGATGTCGCGCCTCACGGACGAACATGAATATGCGGAGCTTGCGAGGCGCCGCGCGGAAAGCCGTCTGAACATCGAGAAGCTGCGGCCGATGCAGAGCGCCAAGCGCATTATCGAAATATTGGAAACCACGAATAAGGTGTCTCTCTGAGCGATTCAGGGAAGGCGCCTTTTCTTTTTGGGGATAGGGGAAAAAGCAGAAGAAAAAAGGGCAGGTCGTTCGGGAGTGACACTTCCCGTGAACGGCCTGCCCTTGGTTGTAAAAACATGCTTCAAGTTCGTTTTTTAGCTTCAAGCTCGAAGGCAAGTTTTTAAGACTGCACCAAAAGATCAGGCTTCGCTTCCGGACTTCTCGTCTTCGGAAGCTTGCGCCTGCTCCTCGGCTTCTTCGGCGGCGAGGGCCGCTCTCTCGTCGGGCGAGATGCGGTAAGGCTCCATACGGATCTCGTCGTAGCGTTCGAGCGCACGCTCGCCGATCACGACTTCGCAGCGATGGATATTCATGCCTTTGCCCATGAATTTATGTTCGTATTCCGTCATGACGTGTTCTTCGTTGATACCGTCGCGGTGCAGGTTCAAGCTGATATTGGTCATCTGCAGTCCCGAGTCCGCAAACGAATTCAGCGAGAATTCGAACAGCGTCTCCGAATCCGTCTTGAAATGGATCTGTCCGTCCGTGTTCAGCACGCGCTTGTACATCTCCAGGAAACGGGGATGCGTCAGGCGGCGGCGGGCATGTTTCTTTTTCGGCCAGGGATCGCTGAAATTCAAATAAATGCGTTCCAGTTCGCCCGGCGCAAAAATATCTTCGAGCTTCTCGACGTTGGCGCGCGCGAGCATCAGGCTCGGCGGCGTCTCGTGGCCGAGTTCCGCCCAGGCCGCTCTCGCTTTCTCGCTTGCCCGGCGAACCAGCTCGTCGTACATGTCGATACCGATAAAGTTCGCTTCGGGATTGCGCACGCTTGTGCCGCTGATAAAGCGCCCTTTGCCCATGCCAAGTTCCACATAAATCGGATGGTCGTTGCCGAACAGCTCGGCCCAACGTCCCTTATACTGTTCCGGTTCGAGAACAACCAATTCCGGTTGTGCCTCCAGGTTTTCCCGGATTCCTTTTCTTCCGCGTAAACGCATGTCATTCCTCCGCTATAAAAATCTCGGCTCGGCGGCTGCAAACCCGATCCTCGGCTGCCGGCGCCATGTTCTGCCGACGATTCCGATCGTCTTTGTCGCCCGCCTCCCGCTTCGTTCGAATCGATGTCCGCTTCCGGGCCAGCCTCCGCCTTATTGTGCCCAAGTTCCCGCGAAAAGTAAAGATCAAAAACGGACGATGAACCCCGCCAACGCCTTTCCGCGCGAAAAAGAAGCCCTTCCTCGAGGAAGGGCTTCCTAATGCGGCTTCCGGCGAACAAAACGTTTGCCGAAACCGCTCATCTATGCCGGGACAGATAATCCGGTTAACCGAAAGGGCACGTATTCGAACCCCAGTCTCGTTTATTCCGCGCGATCCTCGGCAATATCGAATGCCTTTTCAAAAGCACTGCGAATTTTCTTGCGGGCATCCACTTCAATCTTATGTCCGTTGTGGAAACGTACGCCGGTCAGCGCCAACGCTTCTTCGCGGGTCAGTTCAACCGATACTTTCTCGTCCGCATGATTCGCTGCAAATTGAGTTGTCATCGTCAATCACCTCTTCATTTCTATAAAATAATCGGCTTGTGCCGGGCTTTATTGATAGCGTTACCATTGTTGATGCGACGCTGTTTAACCCGTCTTCCGATCTCGGGATAAATATAACACATCCATGTAATATATATCAAGCGCAAAATTTATTTTTTTAACTTTTATTTTTCGGTTCAAAACGGTGTTCACCGAATTGATGTTTTTTCTTCCTGCCGATTTTGCTAGAATTAAAGATTGACTGATACCGAAAGGAGTTCGACCCATGTCTTCCCTTATCCCGACGATCGAACCGGCAGCGCCGCTGCTCTGGAGCGACAAGCGATTCCATACCTGGAATACCGAAATGCACGACCAATTTGGAGACAAAGTATTCAAGGTCATGCTCGATGCCGGATTTTCCTGCCCCAACCGTGACGGCTCGATCGCCAAAGGCGGGTGCACCTTCTGCAGCGCACGCGGATCGGGCGATTTCGCCGGCAGCCGCCGCGACGATCTCGTTACCCAGTTCAACAATATCCGCGACCGCCAGCACCTGAAATGGCCGAGCGCCAAATATATCGGGTATTTCCAGGCCTATACGAATACGTATGCGCCGGTTGAGACGCTGCGCGAATATTATGAAGAAATCCTCAAGCAGCCGGGCGTTGTCGGGCTTGCTATCGCTACTCGGCCGGACTGCCTGCCCGACGAAGTCATCGATTATCTGGCCGAATTGAACGAACGAACTTATCTGTGGGTCGAAATGGGCCTGCAAACGATCCACGAATCGACTTCCGTGCTCATCAACCGGGCGCACGATACGGCCTGCTACGAAGAAGCGGTTGCCAAGCTGCGCGCACGGGGAATCCGCGTTTGCGCGCATATCATTTACGGTCTTCCGCAGGAAACGCACGAAATGATGCTGGATACCGGACGTGCCGTCGCCCATATGGGCGTTCAGGGCATCAAGATCCATCTGCTGCATCTCATGCGCAAAACGCCGATGGTCAAGCAGTACGAAGCCGGACTGCTCCGTTTGCTGGAGCGGGACGAATATATCGGCCTGATCGCCGATACGCTGGAGATGCTTCCTCCGGAAATGATCGTACACCGCCTGACGGGCGATGCGCCTCGGGATCTGCTTGTCGGTCCCATGTGGAGCCTGAAGAAATGGGAAGTGCTGAACGGGATCGATGACGAGCTGAAACGTCGCGGTACCTGGCAGGGCAAGCACTGGAAAGGTTGATCGTATGGGATTCGTATCGGTGCTTAACTTCGCCCAGCAGCTGATTCAAAAAAGGCTGCAGCCCGGCGAGATCGCTGTCGACGCTACCGTGGGTACGGGTGCGGACACGCTGTTTCTGGCCCGGCTTGCCGGAGCCCGGGGGCGCGTCTACGGATTCGATATCCAGCAGAGCGCGCTGGATCGGGCGCGGGCGCGTCTGGAGCAGGAAGCGCAGGGAAGCGGTCCGGGCCGTCGCCCTGCAGCAGGCGGCAGGATCGCTTATGCCGAGCTGCTGCTGCGCAGCCACGCGGAAATGGCCCAGGCGCTGCCGGCCGAATCCCATGGCAGGGTCGGCGCGGTCATGTTCAATCTCGGCTATCTGCCGGGAGCCGAAGATCTCAGCGTCATGACGACGCCGGCATCGACGCTGCCCGCTCTGGAAGCGGCGCTGTCGCTGCTGCGTCCCAAAGGCATTCTGACCGCGGTGCTGTATCCGGGGCATGACGGAGGCGGCGCCGAAGCGCAGGCAGTCGAAGCCTGGGCCGGCGGCCTGCCGGTTTCCGCGGCGCGGGTGATTGTCTACCGGCAGCCGCAGCGGCCGGAAGCCCCTTATCTGATCGCGGTCGAGAAGATTTAGCCGGTCTGCCGCGAAGAACCCGTAGCTGACAGCGTGCAAACGACTTATAAAATCTAACGAATAAGCAGATCCAGCCGAAAATCCGGAGCGCCGCTCCTATAGGATTTTCGGCTTTTCTTTGCGTATATCGGCCTATTCGCAATCGGATCCCTTCAAAAACGGGTATACATCAGCATGAAGACATCTTCGGCCAAGCCGGAAAAGCAGATATCCAGACATCCGGGAGGGATCACACCATGCGCAGCCAACGAAGCGGCGATTCGGCGCGATTCGCGCTCAAGCCGAAATTCCCCAAAGCGAGAAAGACCAGAACGCCGGGCCGAATCGGTACGGATAACCAGCAGTCCCTGCCCAGACAGGCAGACCATCCGGGCAGCTCGTTCATGCTCGAAGGCGCCGACGAAGTCTCGGTCTTCGTCAGCGCCTGGCCCGTGGAACAGCCGCGTGCGGTCGTGCAGATTTCGCACGGCATGGGCGAGAACGGCGGCCGCTACGCCGCGCTCGCCGCGGCCCTGAACGCGGCGGGCTATGCCGTGTACGCCGGCGACCATCGCGGCCACGGCCGTACGGTCGGCGATACGCCGGCCGGACCGCTGCGCCAGGGCTACGCAGGGCCCGATGCGCTCAACGGTATGGGCCGCGACCTGGTCAAGGTCGCGGCGGAGATTCGCCGGCGCCACCCGGGGGCGCCGGTCGTTCTGCTGGGCCACAGCATGGGCTCGTTTCTCGCCCGGAAGCTGATGGCCGACCGTCCGGCGGAATACGCCGGCTTTATCCTGACGGGAATCGGCGGCGAACGCGCGGCGCTGCCGCTGAAGCTCGGCGGCGCGCTGGCCGCCGCCGAAGCGCGGCTGCTCTCGCCCGCGTTCGCTTCGCTTGCGTTGAACGCGCTTGTCTTCGGCCCGTTCGGCCGCGGCTTCAAGCCTCGCCGCACCCGCTTCGACTGGCTGTCGCGGGACGAGGAAGCCGTCGATCAATTTGCGCGCCATTACGGGCAGACGCTGTTCAGCTGCGGATTCTACCGCGACTTCTTCCAGCTGCTGCTGGAACTGCAGCAGCCGGAATCTATCCGGCGAATCGACCCGGAAGCCCCCGTGCTGCTCTGCTGCGGCGAGCTTGATCCCGTAGGCGGCGCGGAAGCGCTGGAAAGCTTGAAGAACGCTTACGAGCAGCGCGGACTCGCGGATCTGGACTGCCGGCTGTACCGCGAAGCCCGGCATGAGCTCGTATTCGAGACCAACCGCGACGAAGTGATCGCGGATTGGATCGTCTGGCTGGACGGCCATTTCCCGGCAGCGGAGAAATAAATCAGAACGCAGGAAGCGTCTTCTTCTGCGCCTTTCCACGACAAAAAAGCTTCCCGCAGTATGCGGGAAGCTTTTTTTTATCAACCGAAATGCCTGGGCGGCTTCTTTGCAGCTCCGGGCCTGTCTTCGCTCCCGGTCAGCTTCTTCCTTCGGCCGGCTCTCAGGAATCGTGATCCTCGTAATAGGCGAACAGACTGGAGTCGTCTTCCGGCGGAGCTTCCATATCGTAATAGCCTCCGTCGTCGACATCCGAACTTCCGCCGCCGGCATCGCTTTCCCGGTTTTGGAAAAACTCCAGGAAAGGACGGCCGTATTTGCGGTATTTCACTTCGCCCACGCCTTTGATCCGCAGCATCTCGAATTCCGTTCTCGGCTTATGGATACTCATCTCGCTCAGCGTCGCATCGTTGAAGATGATATAGGACGGCACATGTTCTTTCTCCGCCAGCTCGCGCCGGATCAGGCGCAGCTGCTCGAAGATGGTGATCTCCACCGCAGACAGCTTGGCGTCCGCGCGCGGACGGCTGCTCCGCGAACCGGAAGCCGCCGCGAACGACGCTTTGCGGGCTTCGCGCTGGAACACCTGACGGCCGCCTTTGAGCACTTCCGTGGCCAGCGGACGCAGCTTGACGACGGGATACTGCCCTTCGGTCAGCTCCAGATACCCTTCCGAAGCCAGGACATTGATCATGTCGACGATTTCTTTTTCCGTTTTGCCGTTCATCATGCCGTACGTCGATAGCTGGTCGAACTTGTACTGCAGCACCTTTTTGTTGCGCGAGCCTTTGAGTACGCCCGCCACCATCGAAGCGCCGAAACGCTCTCTCATCCGGTAGATGCAGGAGAAGATCTTCTGGGCCTCCACCGTAATATCGATAATTTCGCGGTCGTCGCGGCACGAACTGCAGGTTCCGCACGGTTCATCCGCGTGTTCTTCGCCAAAATAATCCAGCTGGGAGCTGCGCAGGCATCGGGTCGTATAACAGTAGTCAACCATCTGCTGCAGCTTGCGGTATTCGTTGTGACGCCGTTCTTCTTCCTGTCCGTTCTGCTCGATCAGGAATTTCTGGACGACGATATCCTGCGCGCTGAAGAGCAAAATACATTCGCTCGGCTCGCCGTCGCGTCCCGCACGTCCCGCTTCCTGGACATAGGCTTCCATATTTTTGGGCATATTATAGTGGATGACGTAGCGGACGTTGGATTTGTCGATCCCCATCCCGAACGCATTGGTCGCCACCATCACACGCACATCGTCGTACAGAAAAGCTTCCTGCGCGCTTTCGCGCTCCACGTCGCTCATGCCCGCGTGGTAGCGCCCCGCGGACAAGCCCTGCATCGACAGCTTAGAATACAGCTCATCCACTTCTTTGCGCGTTGCGGCATAGACGATCCCCGCTTCGCTTGCATGCGTTTTGGCATAGTCGAAAATATAGTCTTTCTTGCTCTCGCCCCGCAGCACGGAAAACGCCAGATTGTCGCGCCCGAGTCCGGTAACGAACGTATTGGCTCCCTGCAGCTCCAGCAGCCGGACGATATCGTCCATGACCTGCGGCGTTGCCGTCGCGGTAAAAGCGGCCACGGTCGGACGGTGCGGCAGCGAATCGACGAACGGCGCGACGGCCAGGTAACTCGTCCGGAAGTCGTGTCCCCACTGCGAGACGCAGTGCGCTTCGTCGACGGCTACGCAGTCGATGCGCAGGTTGGACATTTCTTCGCGGAACCAGTCCAGCTCAAGACGCTCCGGCGCCACATACAGCAGCTTCAGCTCGCCGCGCTGCGCCGCACGGATCCGGTCGTTCACTTCGCGTCCGCTGAGCGTACTGTTGATATAGGCCGCCGCGATTCCGTTGGTAACAAGCGCGTCCACCTGGTCTTTCATAAGCGAGATCAGCGGCGAGACGACCAGCGTCAGGCCTTCCATCATCAGCGCGGGAATCTGGTAGCAGATCGATTTACCGCCGCCGGTCGGCATAATGCCCAGCGTATCGCTGCGCGTCAGCAGACTTTCGACGATCTTTTTCTGACCTTCGCGAAAATCGGGATAGCCGTAATACTTCTGCAGCAGCTCTCCGGCCTGCTCCATCAGCTTCGTTTCTTCGATAGCCATTATGCAAAACTCCTTAAAGGGAATGCCTCGGTCGGCATTCCCGTATATTCACTCTTCTTCGGCACCCGGCAGGAAGTCCGTTATCGCGGCATGTATCGATGCAGCCCCGCTTCCCGCCTAAGGCGTTCTCCGGGACTGCGCATTTTCGGTATGCCGCTGTTCGTTCGGAAGCTTCGGCAAGGACGCGGGATCGGCCGAACCGTTCTCCGCCGCGTCATCGATGCGTTCTTTCTATATTTTACCGGGCATCCCCCGATCGGGCAACCGCCGTACGCGAACAAATATTCTTTTTTTCAAAATCCGTCACGTTCGCTTGGACTGTCTTGATGCACACGGGCGCGCCCGACGGGACCTAGGAAAAGAGCATCCTTCGGTTCGGAAAAAATGGCATGGCCGCACTCATCATGGCTCTGGTCGCGATCACGAGCATCAGCCGGGTCACGATCGCCACCCGGCTGATGCCGGTCTGACGGCAGACACGCAGCCCGATCCCGTTATCCCTGGCCTTTTGACGGCGGCTCTGGTATAGTGAATTCGGCGATTCCCGGTCCGGACGGCTTATTTTCCGGCTCTCCGAACGGCCGTTTGCGCCCTACGATCCTTTTTCCAGAATGGAGCTTATCCGATCATGGCTTATACGAATAAACGACCAGGCGGCAAGAAACGCCCTCCCGGTGTCCAAAAAGATAATTCCTTCGCGGTTCGCGAAGAAGCGCGCCGTCAAAAAGCCGAAGCGCAGTCCCGCAGCTTTACGGTCTCGCAGCCGGCCGAACTTCTGGCTTTTCTGCTCGAGCATCTGAAAGGCATGGGCCGCAACTCCGTCAAGTCGGTGCTGGCACACGGACAGGTCCGGGTCGACGGCACCGTCGTCACCTTGTACGATCATCCGCTGCAGCCCGGCCAGACCGTGGTCATCGGCAAAGAGCGCGCCAAACCGAAAGTCAAACTGAGCGGCCTGCGCATCCTGCATGAAGACGAAGACGTCATCGTGATCCGCAAAGAAGCCGGTCTGCTGTCCATGTCTTCTTCGCGCGAAGAAGACAATACCGTGTACCGCCAGCTGATGGGCCATATTCGCCAAAGCGACCAGCAGGGCCGATTGTTCGCGCTGCAGCTGCTCGAAAAAGACGCTTCCGGTGTGATGCTGCTGGCAAGAAACACAGCCGCCAAGGAAGCTCTGATGGAACAATGGGATGCAGGAACGATCAAACAGGCCTATACGGTACTTGTCGAAGGCAAGGTAAGAGCGGAGTCCGATACCGTCACTTCCTGGCTGCGCGAGACCAAAACGCTCAAGATGTACGCCAGCCGTACCGAAGGCGACGGTCTGCGTGCCGTGCTGCATTACAAACGCCTTCGGGCCAACGGCCAGGCGTCGCTGCTCGAAGTCACGACCGAGACCCACCGCAAGAACCAGATCCGGGCCCAGTTCGAGGACATCGGACATCCGATCGTCGGCGATAAGAAATACGGTTCGGCGCTGCGTATTCTGGGCCGTCTCGGCCTGCA
This sequence comes from Saccharibacillus qingshengii, assembly GCF_013185195.1. Classification (GTDB taxonomy): domain Bacteria; phylum Bacillota; class Bacilli; order Paenibacillales; family Paenibacillaceae; genus Saccharibacillus; species Saccharibacillus qingshengii. The sequence continues at coordinate 20,462 of NZ_JAAZWC010000027.1, read as the reverse complement.
TGTGCACAAACTGAGTTTCGTCCACCCGACCACCGGCCGAACCTCCACTTTCGAAACGGAAGTACCTAAATCTTTCCTCTCGCCTTTTAACGAAAGCGAACCGGTTTAACAACAATATCGGCGAAGCAGCAGATCCCGAAGCGGTAATCCATTCGGAACTCCCGCGCTGTGCACAGCCCAAACAGTCACGTTCCTCCAAGGAACGTGACTGTTTGTCATACCCGGACATGCGGCGGATCCTGCGGGAGCTTAGACCGCGTAGTCCGAAAATCCCGTTTCTTCGCCGTTGATCGATGCCTGTGCTTCGCCGCCTGCTCCAAGCGCAAGCGCAAGCCGCCGACTGTGCAGACTGCGATAGCTGACAGTTCGGCCGTCTTCACCGAACACAGGCGCTCGGCCGCGCATCAATTCGGCGAACCCTTCCAGGTCTTCGACATCGAGACTTTCCGCTTCCTCGACACTTGCCGCTTCGATCACGACGGCACCGCAAGGTCCTGTACTGCGCACCAGTATCCGGTCGCCGCTCTCTTCCGATTCGAAACCGTGCCGCAAATAAACGGCCAGATAAGCACCTCCGGCCTGCACGAAGACGGACCGCTCTTCACGGATCCATTCGCCTTTGGGCAGGACGCCGACCAGGGTCGGGTCTTCGTGATCGGGCACCGGATACAAGGCCATAACGACGCCTCGATCCGGCAGAATATGTTCAAACCGGCTGGCGTGCCGCAGATCATCGGCCGAACCCCCGGAAGCCGGATGCAAAAAGTACGCCTGGTTCACGACGCTGCCCAGTTCGTAAGACAGCGGCAGCGTCACATCCCAGCGATGCTGCTCGTTATCGAACTCTTCCGAGCGTTCCCACATCCCGCCGACCGCGTAGCTGTCGGTCAGGTACGTATAACTGTGCAGCTCGCGGGCGGAACCGTCCGCCTGCGGCTTGAGAATCTTCTTCTTGACTTCGACCGGGACGAGACGGTCCATTGCCGCGATTCTTGCATCCTCGGGCGCTTCATAGAACAGGAATCCCGCGTATTCCGCCCGCACCAGCTGCGGCGGCAGCCGGAAATCGCCATACTGCAAATAATCGAAGACGACATTCCCGTCTTTGGGCGTATCCGAATCCAGCTGCCGGGCATGCGGCCCGGCCCAGGCTCCGCCGATATAATGCAGCGAGCGCTCGCGCCACAGATAGTCCAGTATCCGGTTCAGATCGTCCGTAATCTCCGCGTCGTCCAGCAGCAGACGGGCGCAGGTGAAGGCCTGGACCCAATGCCAGAACCACGGCTGGGAACCGTATTCGTGCATGCCGCGTTCGTTCAACCGCGCAAGCAGATTCTTGAGCGAGCGCCGTCCGTCTTCCAGCAGAGACTTGTCCGCATAATGCGTGCCGAACAGCAGCTTGGCCGCCGTATACTTGGCTTCGTGATGTCCGTATTCGCGCAGCGGTCGATCGTAGAACCGACTGTCGTAGACGGCTTTCAGCGCCGCTTCGAACCGTTCCAGCAGTCCGGGCGTCAGCGAATCGCCGCACCGCTCGACAAAATACAGCATCAGGCTGCCCATTAGTTCGACCGGCAGCGGGTTCGGTTCGGCGGTCTGCGGGTCGTCGCCCAGATGCAGCGGCCAATGGCCGTAGGTTCTGCTGTCTGCATCGCGATCCTGCAGATCGAGCACAAGCCCCAATACGTCTTCCGCCGTGGCTTTGGCTTGTTCCCGGTCGAACCGGACCCGAATTTCCGGATCTTCTGCGGCGGCGTACAGATACGAAGCGTAATAGAAATTATTCCGTATATCGTCATGGAACCACAGACCGCTCGGCAGGCGTTCACGGCCTGCCGCCTGGGCGGCCATTTTCCCGACAACCTGCCGGCTTCTTTTTTCCAGACTCAGCATGATGGATCAGTTCCCTCCTTTTCGATAGGCGCCGCGGGCATATTCCCGGGCACAGTTCTCCAGCAGCAGACAAAATGAACGGTTCTGCCCCAGCATGAACGAAGACAAGTCGTAGCGGCGGCGAGAAGACTCATAGGAGACGAGCAGACGCCGCCCCATCCGAACTGCCGCATAATCGACAAACGCCTGCGCCGCCCGGCTCTCCACCAGCGTAACGTACGCATACAGCGAATGTTCTTCGGGTTCGTCCAGCGGACTGACACCGGCGCAGGAAAATTCCGTTTGTACGCCGGACTCATTCAACAGCCGAAGCGCCTCCAGCAGTTCGGTATCCACTTCGACGCCATTCAGCTCAGACAGCCGCTTGGGAGCCCGGCGAATCTTCTCGCGACCCGCCCAGCGCTCCAGTTCCATCCTTCGCCGCTTCCATTGTTCGGGAGTATGTTCTCCGCTTATGATTTCATCCGGCAGACCGCCGTGCATAGATTCATCTCCCTGTTCGTTATCCTTGTATCGGTCGGCCTCCTAAGTGAATCTTCATTCAAAAGGCATCCGTCCGCAAATCAAAGACCGGCCGCCTCCTGTAAGCGAGGGTTCCGGTCCTGTTTCTCCATTATGCCATTCCTCGGGTTCCGGCGCTATCCGCCTTCGATTTCGGTCAACTGCCGCCCCGGCTCTCTTCCGCGCTTCGTTCGATCGCGCGCGTGACTTCGTTCAGTCCCCATTCCTTGAGCTTCTGGGCTTCCAACAGCAGCACGTCGGCTTCGTCTCCGTAAGCTTCGCGCGTGCGGGAATCCCGGCAGGCGGGCAGATTGATCTTGACCGTCAAATAGGCCGACCGCGCTGCCGCTTCAAACATGACGAGTCCGATTCCGAGATCGGACAGCACATGCGAACGGGTTGCATCCGCAATGCCGCGTGCGCCGCGAAGTCCCCGAACGCAGACTTTCATCAAATCCAGCGGCACTTGAATCGTGCGCTCGACTGCGGCGGCAACGGCTTCGTCCTCTTCGTCCCCCTCTTCGCTTGCTTCCAAATAAGCGGAGAAACTGCGCATATCTTCGTTCATCAACCGTTCGCATTCGGCCGCGATTCCCTGCATTTCCTGTTCGGCCTCGTTCATTCCGGCCTGCTGCTCCGGTGTACGCCCGCGGTGCGACAGACTTGCCGCCATCGAAGTCATCGCCGATCCGAGCGCCGCCGCCAGGGCGGAGGTACTTCCTCCGCCCGGTGTCGCTTTGGAACTTCCGGCACCGGCTACAAACTCGCGAATCGTTCGATCCCAAGGGGATTGTTCAGGCATGGTTTCCAGCTCCTTTCCGGCTTGCGGAAACGCAGAAGCGTTTCCTTATTCTTGGACCTATTACCCGAGCCGCCGCCGGCCAAGCGCCGGATCGTCGAAATTCCGGGAACTTTTTCATTTTTTTGTCCATGCGCTCCGCCAGAAGCGAAATCAAAAAAAGTTGAAGCGAACCGGGCGGTCCATGTTATGATAAACGGGAATGTTAACGGTATCTTCAATACATGAGCTGGGAGTGGATTACTTCATGATTCGATTCGGGATGATCGGCACGAATTTTATTACGGAACGCTTTATCGACGCGGCGCAGCAGGCGGATGGGCTTGCACTGGCCGCGGTCTACTCGCGGACCGAAGGACGCGCGCGGGAATTCGCGGACCGTTACGGGATCAGAGCTACGTTTACGGACCTGGATGAAATGGCCGTTTCCGACCGGATCGACGCCGTCTATATCGCGAGCCCCAACTCTCTGCATGCGGAGCAGGCCATCTTGTTTCTCAAGAACGGCAAGCATGTCCTGTGCGAGAAACCGATGGCTTCCAACAGCCGCGAAGTCCGCGAGATGTTCGCGGCCGCCGAAGAAGGCGGTGCCGTGCTGATGGAAGCAGTCAAGACGACGCTGCTTCCTTCCTTTGCCCTGCTGCGGGAGAATCTGCACAAGATCGGGCCGATCCGGCGTTATTTCGCCAACTACGGCCAGTATTCTTCCCGCTACGACGCCTACAAGGAAGGCATGGTGCTCAATGCGTTCCGACCGGAGTTCTCCAACGGAGCGCTGATGGATCTGGGCCTGTACTGTATCTATCCGATGGTGCTGCTGTTCGGCCGGCCGCAGGAAGTCAAAGCAAATGCCTATATGCTGGAATCCGGGGTAGACGGCGAAGGCAGCCTCCTGGCCCGCTATGCGGATATGGATGCGGTCGTGATGTTCTCCAAAATCACCGATTCGCTCGTACCCTCGGAGATTCAAGGAGAACTCGGCAGCATTCTGATCGACAAGATCAGTGAGCCGGGCAGCGTGCAGATCCGCTACCGCGACGGCAGTATCGAAGATATCAGCGAGCCGGCCGGCAAGCCGGTCATGAGTTACGAAATCCAGGAATTCGTCGACGTGATTCGCTCGGGCGCTTCCGAATCCTCCGTCAATTCGCGTGACTGTTCGCTCGCCGCTGCCGAAGTCATGGAAGAAGCCCGCCGACAGTTCGGACTTGTCTACGCCGCCGATCTCTGATCGGCTTTTTTTTCGTTTGTCTCCTTGCTGGGTAAATCACTGTCAGCAGGCCTGCTCGGTCGATGCTCGATTGGGAATACATACTCGGGAAGGGGTTGAATTTATGGTTTTCGCCGTCGCTTTGGCGATTATTCTTGCTTTTGTCTTATGGGGCGCTCTGTTTCCCGATCAGTTGGGAAGCTCTGCGCAGATGGCTTTGGATTTTTCCACGGAAAAATTCGGCTGGTTTTATCTGCTTTCCGCTTTCGGGTTTTTGATTTTTGCCCTCTATCTGGCGTTCAGCCGTTTTGGCCGCATCAAGTTGGGCAAAGACGAAGATGAGCCCGAATACTCGACAACCTCTTGGTTTGCCATGCTGTTTAGCGCAGGCATGGGGATCGGTTTGGTGTTCTGGGGGGTTGCCGAGCCGGTGTCCCATTATATCGACCCGCCGGAAGATACGGAGCCCGGTACCGCGCAGGCGGCACGAATCGCGATGCGTTATTCCTTTTTCCATTGGGGACTGCATCCGTGGGCGATCTACTCGGTCATCTCTCTCGCACTCGCTTACTTCCAGTTTAGAAAAGGCTACAAAGGACTAATCAGTTCCACATTCGTTCCTCTGCTCGGCGACCGGGTCAATGGGCCGATCGGCAAGACCATCGATGTGCTCGCCGTCATCGCAACCGCTTTTGGCGTGGCGACGTCGCTCGGCTTGGGCACGCTGCAGATCGCAGGAGGAATCCAGCAAATATTCGGTTATGCCAGCACTACCGTCGTTCAGGTGCTTATTATCGCGGTTGTGACCGTATTGTACCTGATCTCTTCGACGACCGGACTGGACAAAGGCATACGCATTTTGAGCAATGTGAACCTGATTGTCGCTGTCGTTCTCATGCTGTTCGTTTTGTTCGTTGGCCCTACCGCTTTCATTTTCGATACTTTCACCGTTACACTTGGAGGCTACGTACAAAATCTGATCCAGATGAGCCTGCGTATGACGCCGTTCTCCGACAGCACCTGGGTCGCGGCTTGGACACTGTTTTACTGGGCCTGGTGGATTTCCTGGGCACCGTTTGTCGGTACCTTTATCGCCCGTGTATCTCGGGGACGCACGATTCGCCAGTTCGTTCTGGGGGTTCTGCTCGTTCCCAGCCTGTTCGGCTGTTTCTGGTTCGCCGTATTCGGCGGTTCGGGCATTTACTCCGAGCGCTTCCAAAACAGCGGCCTTGCCGAAGCGGTTAAGGAAGACGTTACTTCCGCGCTGTTCCTGATGCTGCAAAACCTTCCTCTGGGATCTATTGCCGCTGTAATCGCGCTGCTGTTAATCGCCATGTTCTTTATTACTTCGGCGGATTCCGCTACGTTTGTACTGGGTATGCTGTCTTCCAACGGCAACCTCAACCCTTCTTCAAAAATCAAGATTACCTGGGGCCTCGTGCAATCGTCGATCGCAGTCGTCCTGCTGATCAGCGGCGGCTTGACTGCCCTGCAGACCGCTTCCATTGTGGTTGCCCTGCCTTTCGCCATTATTATGATCGGCATGTGCGTCTCGCTCCACAAAGCGCTGTCCGAAGAAGACCGGGAAATCAAAAAACGCGAGAAGCGCATGATCGCCGATTACAAAGCCATGCTGGATGCCGCAGCCGCAGGGGAAAAAGAACTTTCCATCAAAAATAATCAAAAATTTGACTAATTTCCGTTCTCTTTTGGATCGCTGCCTGGAGTATGATGAATGTGAGGCGTTTCACAAACCTTTGTCGAAAAGACAGAAGGGTGAAAGCCCATTCTGACAGGACGGTGACTTGAAGATGCGAAAATCTACGGGAAAAATGATAAAAATGGCGGCTGCCGCTGTGCTTCTCACTACGGCATTAAGCGGGTGCGGCCAAGAGCCGGCCAAGACGGCCCAAGCGGCGCAAACCGAACAGGCTCAACCTTTGTCGGCGACTTTTTACGTATACGATACGGTAGCGACGATCAAAATCTACGACGAAAAAGCGACCGAACAGCATATAGACGAAATTCGCGACCTGCTCGGCAGAATCGATCTGGAGCTCAGCCGGACGAACGAAAAAAGCGATCTGTACAAAGTGAACGCCGAAGCCGGAAAATCAGCGGTCAAGGTCTCCCAGGGAACTTATGATGTTGTCAAAATGGCTCTAGCCTATGCGAAAGATACCGGTGGACTGATCGATCCGTCGATCGGTCCGCTGATCAATCTGTGGGATATCGGTCACGAAGGCGCCCAGGTTCCTGCCAAGACCGATCTGGGCAAAGCGCGCAGCCTGACGGACTACCGCAGCGTAACGCTCGATGAAGCCAACCGCACGATCAAACTTGAAAAAAAGGGCATGGTCCTCGACCTGGGTTCGATCGGCAAAGGGTATGCGGCCGACCAGGTGTCCGCTTATCTGCATGACCACCAGCTGGACAGCGCATTGATCAACCTCGGCGGCAGCAGCATCATAGCCGTCGGCGGCAAACCGGGCGGCGCGGATTGGAATGTCGGTCTGCAGGACCCGGACAAGAATCGGGGCAGCCAGCTCGGCACGATCCAGATCAATGACGAGACCATCGATTCGTCGGGCGTGTATGAACGCTTCTTTATCCAAGACGGGGTGCGCTATCACCATATTCTGGATCCGCGTACCGGTTATCCGACCCAGAACGGCCTGAAAAGTATCACGATTGTCAGCGACAAAGCGACGGATGCCGATGCCCTGTCCACCGCCGCTTTTGTGATGGGACTCGAAGACGGGATGGCCTATATCGAGCAGCAGCCCGGTGTGGAAGCCTTTTTCATTATGGACGATAACCAAATCCATGCGACCAGCGGACTCAAAGAACGCATCAAGCTCAGTTCCGCCATTTACCGGATGGCGGACGAGTAAACGCTTTTCTCGTCCGGCTGCGAATTCTCTGTTCCATTCACAGGCATACGCCGTTCCTGTCCAGCCCAAAAAAAGAGCCCGTTTCGCGATTTTGCGAAACGGGCTCTTTTTCAGTTGTCGGGCGATCTATGGAATCGGGAGGGGCGTAGGTTATCTCCCGCCCAGGGCGGACACTTCGACGTCAAAGCGGGCGAAGCCCCCGTCCGCCATACCGGCGAAAACAATCCCCGAAGGCAGTCCGTTTGCGCGTGCGTCCGGCGACGAAAGCAGCTGGACTTTCAATCCGGCCGGCACGCCGGTCAGCTTCCAATTGTGATCCGCCGTCGGCGCCAGAGAAGCGGAGCTGCGGATATAATCGGTCAGAATCTGCCGATTCTCGTCCGGCGAAGCGAGGATGATCCGCTGTCCGTCGGGATTGGCGACCGGCGTGGAGAATGCCCGATAGTTATTGGTCGCAATCACGAAGCGTTCATCCGCTCCCACAAGACGTCCTTCGAAGCGAAGATCGCCGATCCGCGAAGCTTCCGCGTGCAGCAGCTCGCAGGAAGCCGAGTACTTGGCCGGCTGCGAGATATCGATCGTATACGAAACCCCGTCGATAATATCGAAGTTGAACGACGGGAAATCCGGATCGATCAGACTCTGACCGTCCCCGCCCTGCGGATCGATCCGAAGAAACAGACCCGCGGCCCATTCCAGCCATTCCCTGATCTCCGCTCCGGTCAGCAGCAGGGCGCACAGGGTATTGGGATAGTTGTAGAGATCGGCGATATGCTTGACTGCAAGCGGCCCCGCCGGAATATTCGTATAATACGCCGGACCGTAGCGTCCTCCCGTCTTGAACGGCGCGCCGGCCGCCAGCACCGGAAGTCCTTCATACGGCGTACCCCGCATTTCTTGCTGCAAATACCAGCGCTGCGCGTCGTTGACGATCTGCACCGAAGCGCTGTCCGAGACCAGCGCGAAGAAACTGTCGATCGGCTCCGTCGACTCGCCGACGGCGGTGCGGATATAGGACAGCGTGCCCGCATGCGCTTCGCTCAGCGAATCCGCCACCTGTTCGTCTGTCCGCACCCGTGCCGCCGCTGCGGTCGCATCGTAGACCGGACGCGCTTCGGCGCGGCCCTTGGTCACGTTCCAGCTGCCGCCGGTCCATTCCAGTTCCAGATCAACGACGCCGAGATGGTCGCCCGCATACCCCGCTTCGACCGCCGGAATCCCGTTGATCGTGCCCTGAACCGGATCGACCCCTTCTTTGCCCGCAAAAGCCGGTCCCGGAAAAACTTTGTGCGCATGCCCGAACAAAATAACGTCGATGTCCGGAACCCGGCTCAGATGAAGCACCGCATTTTCCGTCATCGGCGCTTCTTCCACTTCTTCATAACCGCAGTGGGCGAGCAGGATCACCAGATCCGCTCCTTGCGCTTTGAGCTTCGGTACGAACGTTTTGGCCGATTCCACCATATCTTTCGCTTTCAGACGGCCTTCCAGATTGGCTTTGTCCCAGTTCATGATCTGCGGAGTCACAAGGCCGATCACTCCGATCTTGATCGGATGAACGCCGCCCTGCTCGTCTTCGATGGTGCGTTCGAGCAGCAGATACGGCGGCAGATAATGCGGACTATTCACTCCTTCTTCCCCGTCCAGATACAAGTTGGCGTTCGTATAGGGAAAAGCCGAACCTTTCAGTGCCTGCCCCAGATACTCCAGCCCGTAATTGAATTCGTGGTTGCCGAGCGTCGCCGCATCGTAGCCGAGACTATTCATCGCTTCGTACACCGGATGGATCCGCCCGGTCCGGTCCAGAATGCCGCCGGACGCCACATAATCCCCCATGGGATTGCCCTGCAGCAGATCGCCGTTATCGAACAGCAGCACGTTTCTGCACTCCGCTCTCGCCTGGCGAATCAGGGCTGCCGTCTGCGCGAATCCGTAGTCCAGCACGGGACGATCTCCGTAATAATCATAATTCATCATATGAACATGCAGGTCCGTCGTTTCAAGCACTCTGAGGCTCGCTTTAATACTCAGTTTACTCTCCTCCAGTATGTAAGATTTCATTCCACGGTTTTTCGTTTGGATATTTTTTGAAATTTTTACCGTGACTTTTTCAGATAAAACCCGTGCAATTTTCGTTTTTTGTGATATTATCTTTGGTGAAGCTTTATTTACCGGTGGTAGTTAAAGAAAAAGCAAAACATTAACTAACATTGGATGCTTGATCGTTCGCTTATTTGAGCTGTCAGACAAAGCGTTTCCCATTTTCCCGGCTTGAATAGGATGACACTTCGGCGTGTTTTTCGCAAGGGACGGCTTTCGGTTTTACATGGTTTTAACAAAAATCGCGTTCCAACTTTACTCATCCCGAGGAAAATGCTGGTACACTTCTGTTTGTCGGCTTCGAGCCGCGAGCATGCAACACACATAACCAACCAAACCTGAGGGGGAAAAGATTTTGTTCAAAAAAGTACTTACGATCTGCATGTCTGTAGCAATTACGGCGAGCCTGGCAGCATGCGGAAGCAGCAATAACGCTTCGGGCGGCACATCCACCGACGAAGGCAAGACGGCAGAAGGCTACGCGCCAAAAGAACTCACCGTACAATTCGTTCCTTCGCAAAACGCGGAGACGCTGGAAGCCAAAGCAAAACCGCTTGAAAAACTGCTCGGCGACAAATTGGGCATTCCCGTAAAAGTCAGCGTCTCTCCCAACTATAATACGATCATCGAAGCCATGTCCGCGAAACAAGTCGATGTAGGCTTCCTGCCTCCAAACGCTTACGTACTGGCTCACGATGTAAGAAAATCGGCCGACCTGCTGCTGCAAGCCCAACGTTACGGCGTTGAAGAAGCAACCGGCGCACCAACCGAAGAGAAAGTCGACTTCTATAAGTCCCTGATCCTCGTGAAAAAAGATTCCGGAATCAAAACGCTGGAAGATCTGAAAGGCAAGAAAATGGGCTGGCAGGATGTAACGTCTTCCGCCGGTTACGTATTCCCTGCAGCAGCCATGATCAAAGAAGGTCTTGATCCGGGCAAAGACGTCGAAGGCGTAACGCTCAAAGGTCACGACCAAGCGGTACTGGCTCTGCTGAACGGACAAGTTGACGCGGTTGCCGTCTTCCAGGATGCCCGCAACACAGTCAAAGGCGACGTGCCGGACGTATTCGACAAAACGGAAATCCTGTTCTCGACCGACCCGATTCCGAACGATACCGTCAGCGTACGCAGCGACATGACGGACGAATGGAAAACGAAAATCTCCGACGCCTTCATCGCACTGGGTGAAGATCCGGAAGGTCAAAAAATCATCAACGACGTGTACACACACGTAGGTTACGTAAAAGGCGACGACGCCAACTTCAAGATTGTTCGCGAATCCGCAGAAGCCGTCGGCCAAAAGATCGAATAGGTTTAAGTCTTCACCGCTTCATCGGCACTATGGTATACTTTCGGTAAAATCGATTTGAACGCGTTCATCCGGGTTCTCCATGCAGCGCCGCTTGCGGTTTTCACAGCCGCAAGCGGCGCTGTGCGGCGTTTGGAGCACGCGTAAATTCAACCGGTTCGCTTCTGCGGGTCAGAAGATCGAAATCGGAGAAAGCGGGCAATGATGATTGAATTCAAAAATGTAGTCAAGCAGTATCCCAACGGCACGATCGGCCTCAACAATATTAACCTGAAGATCAACGAGGGCGAATTTGTCGTGATCGTCGGTCTGTCGGGTGCCGGCAAATCGACGCTGCTGCGTTCGATCAACCGTCTGCACGATATCAGTTCCGGCGAGATTACGATCGACGGCAAGTCGGTAACCCGGGCGGGCGGCAAGCAGCTGCGCCGGATCCGCCGTGATATCGGCATGATCTTCCAGAGCTTCAACCTGGTCAAGCGCGCAACCGTTCTGCGGAACGTGCTGTCGGGCCGCGTCGGCTATCACTCCACGTTCAGCACCATGTTCGGCTACTTCCCAAAAGAAGACACCGAGATTGCACTGGACGCGCTCAGCCGCGTCAATATTCGCGAGAAAGCGTATATCCGCGCCGATCAGCTCTCCGGCGGCCAGCAGCAGCGCGTCTCGATCGCCCGCGCTCTGGCGCAGAAACCCAAAGTCATTCTGGCCGACGAACCGGTCGCGTCGCTGGATCCGCTGACGACCCGCCAAGTCATGGACGATCTGCAGCGGATCAACCGCGAACTGAAGATCACCACGATCGTCAACCTGCACTTTATCGATCTGGCACGTGAATATGCAACCCGCATCATCGGTCTGCGTGCCGGCGAAGTCGTATTCGACGGTCCCGTCTCCGAAGCGACCGATGCCAAGTTTGCCGAGATTTACGGCCGTCCGATCCATGAAGACGAGCTGCTGGCGGCCGAGGCTGCAAAAGGAGGCGTGACCGTATGACGCCTGCTCCTACGCCGGAATCGGCGGAAGTGGGCGCACCGCCTCCTCCGCCTTCCAAAAAACCGGCGCCGACTCTGGACTCGAAAGGCCCTCAGCGCTACAAGGCGCTTCTTACCTGGCTGCTGTTCCTTATCGTACTGATCGCCTGTTTCTATCAGGTCGATGCGAATTTCTTTGATTTGTTCAGCGCCAACGCGCGAGACAACGTAAACCGGATTCTGGGCGAAATGGTCCGACCGGATTGGAGCTATGCCGAAGATATCTGGGAACCGATGATCGAAACGGTACAAATCGCGATTGCGGCGACCGTGATCGGATCGATCCTGGCCGTTCCGGTCGCCCTGCTGGCCGCAACCAATGTCATTCCGAAAAAAATCGTCAGCATTCCGGTGCGCATGGTGTTGAACCTGGTTCGGACCATTCCCGATCTGCTGTTCGCTGCGATCTTCGTTGCCGTATTCGGCATCGGCGCATTCGCCGGTATGCTCGCACTCGTTTTCTTCTCGTTTGGCCTTGTAGCCAAATTGACGTACGAAGCGATCGAAGCGATCGATCCGGGTCCGCTTGAAGCGATGACTTCCGTAGGCGCCAACAAAATTCAACTGATCGTATTCGGCGTAATTCCGCAGGCGCTGCCTTACTTCTTCTCGTATGTGCTGTACGCGTTCGAAGTCAATGTACGGGCGGCTGCCGTACTCGGCTTCGTCGGCGCCGGTGGTATCGGTCTGCATCTGGATCAGCAGCTGAACTCGCTGCGTTATGACCGCGCATCGATCATTATTCTTCTTACGCTTGTAATCGTCCTCTTGATCGATTACGCCAGTACTTACCTACGGAGGAAATTGCTATGAATCAGACCGTTCCTTCCAAATCGCGCAGTCCGATCATCCGCAACTGGCTGGTCGGGGTCGCTCTGATCCTCCTGTTCATCTGGTCGCTATCGGGACTCAAATTCGAAGGCATCCAGGAATACGGCGTTCAGGTCATGGCTTCGATCTGGGAAGGCTTCACCCATCCCGATTGGGACTATGTCTACCTGCCGGAAGGCGAAGATCTGCTGCGAGGCCTGCTGGAGACTTTGACCATCTCTATTCTGGGCACGTTTATCTCGGCCTTCCTCTGTATTCCGTTCGCCTTCTGGGCATCGGCCAACATGAGCCGTCTGAAAGTCATCTCCGGCAGCGGCAAGTTCGTGCTGACGGTTATCCGGGTCTTCCCGGAAATCATCATGGCGATCCTGTTTATCGTCGCGGTCGGTCCCGGCGCATTTGCCGGCGTACTGGCGCTTGGCGTCCACTCGATCGGCATGCTTGCGAAGCTGTATTCCGAGACGATCGAAGCGGTCGACGACGGCCCGCGCGAAGCGCTGCAGGCCTGCGGCGCAAGCAAGCTGCAGGTACTGCGCTTCGCCGTTCTGCCGCAGGTCATTCCGCAGTTCATCTCGTACGCCCTGTACCGCTTCGAGATCAATATCCGCTCCGCGACCGTTCTGGGTCTCGTCGGCGCGGGCGGGATCGGAACTCCGCTGCTCTTCGCGCTTCAGACCCGCAACTGGAGCCGTGTCGGCGTGATCCTGCTCGGCATCGTCGTCCTGGTCATCCTGATCGATCTGATCTCCGGCTGGCTCCGCCGCCGCATTATCTAATCCGCTAAGCGGTTGACCGATTGGTATGCTCAACACAAAGCCCCTTCTTCGCCAACAGCGAAGAAGGGGCTTTTTACGCTTACTCTTTTACTTTTGCATATCCGGTTGACCTGCTGTCGAACTAGGCTGGACCGGATTGATCTCATGCCAAATCTCCGCATTGCGTATCCCGAGCGCTTCCGGATCGAAGACCGGATCCAATCCTTCTTTCTTCTGACGCTCATAGTCTTTGAGTACTTTGAGCGCAGGCTTGGCCAGCAGCAGAATCGCAATCACATTCAACCAGACCATCAAGCCGAGGCCGATATCTCCCAGCGTCCATGCCAGCGCCGCCGTTTTGACCGCTCCGTAATAAGTCGCGCCCAGCAGAACAACTTTCAGCACCATACCGGGCCAAAACAGCTTTTTGCCTCTGAACAGATAGGCCAGGTTGGTCTCCGCAATATAGTAATACGCCATGATCGTCGTAAAAGCGAAGAAGAACAAAGCGATCGCGACGAATCCTGCACCGAGTCCCGGAATCACTGATTCGATCGCCGCCTGCGTATAACCGGCTCCTTCTTCGACGCCCGGCAGGAATTCGACGATAAATCCTCCGTTTCCGTCCGCGACATTATACATGCCGGTGAACAAGATCATGAACGCAGTTGCCGAACAGACCAGCAGCGTGTCGATATATACGGAAAAAGCTTGCACCAATCCTTGTTTGGCCGGATGGGAAACTTCAGCGGCTGCAGCCGCGTGAGGCCCGGTTCCTTGTCCCGCTTCATTGGAGTAGATCCCCCGTTTGACTCCCCACGCAATCGCAGAACCGATCAAACCGCCAAAAGCAGCATCGGAAGCAAAAGCACTGCGGAAAATCAGACCAAACACATCGGGGATTTTATCGAAGTTCATGACGATGATGACAGCCGCCATCAGCATGTAGGCGATCGCCATAAACGGCACCACGATTTCCGCTACTTTCGCAATACTGCGAACGCCTCCGAATATAATAACCGCAAGCAGTACGACCACTACGATTCCCGTTACCCAAGTCGGAATTCCGAACGCGTTATTCATACCCACGGCGATCGAATTGGATTGGACGCCCGGCATCAGCAGGCTCATCGCCAGAAGCGCCGCAAGAGCGAAGATCAGCGCAAACCATTTCCAGCCGATCCCTTTTTCTATGTAATACGCAGGTCCGCCCCGGTACAGTCCGTCCTGTTTTACTTTGTATACCTGGCCGAGCGCCGATTCCACATAAGCGGTTGCCGCTCCGATAAAGGCGATTGCCCACATCCAGAACACCGCCCCCGGTCCGCCCAACCCGATTGCCGTTCCGACGCCCGCAATATTCCCTGTTCCGACACGGCCCGACAGTGCGATACTCAAAGCCTGAAACGAAGACACTCCCGCAGCCGAACTTTTGCCATGAAACATCAATCGGATCATTTCTCCAAAATGCCGTACCTGCATAAAACGAGTCAGAATCGAAAACAACAAACCTACTGCCAGACACGTATAAATGACCGGCGTACTCCAGAGCACTGCTGACAACCCGTTAAAAAACTGTTCCATAGAATGCCTCCACTCTCTCTTTTTCTGCTTGCTGCCCAGCCTTTACGACGCATTATAGGCAAGAAAAAAAAGAATGACAATACATATGGGAGCTATATTTTCATAAGAAGATATGATTTTCGCAAAAAAACACTCACTAAAACAAAATTAGTGAGTGTTTTTCATGTTTTCACGGGTGTATGACAGGTTAGATTACAATTGGAAGCCGATTCCGCCGTTTTGGCCGTCCATCCAGCTTCCTTTTTTCTCTTTGCTCAGTTCTCCGTTCATCGACCGAACGATCGCGGCCATGTCCGCCGATCCCCGTTCGTTCCAATCCAGAGCAGCCGATACATACAGCTCGCCCAGCTGTGCCATACTGAATCCCTGGGTCAGCGATACGGCACGGTCCATTTCTTCCTTCGAGACGAACTCCAGCAGCCCGCGGCGTTCCAGGAACACGCGGCGCAGTTCCGCGTCCGGCAGCTTGATTTCATACGAACGGTCGAAACGCCCCGCCCGGTTCATCAGGCCAGGATCGATCTTGTCCGGATAGTTGGTCGTGCCGATCAGGAAGATGCCTTCTTTTGACGTTGCGCCGTCCAGCGTATTCAGGAAGAACGAGCGTACGCCCTGCGGCATGGAGTCGATATCTTCGATCACCAGAACCATCGGCGCAAGCCGGGCAGCCGTCTCGAACACTTCGTGTACGGATACACTCGACGTATATTCCGTGATCTGCCAATAAGCGGCCGGGCCCTGCACGCTGCCGGCAATCGATTTGACCAGCGTCGTCTTGCCGTTGCCGGGACGGCCGTACAGCAGAATCCCCCGTTTGAACGGCAGATTGTGCTTGCGGTAGAAGCTCCGGTCCGAGGCGAAGAACTGATCGAGCGACCGGTAAATTTCTTTTTTGAGCGGCTCGGGCAGGATAACGTCGTCCCGCGATACCGCACGGGTGATCGGCTCGCTTTCCCGCTGCATGCCGTTATTCGTATCGGTAAAGACCGTAATGCGGTCTTTGTCTCGATTGCGCTGACGGCTGCGTACCCCGCTGAGGAAAGAGCTGATGGCTTCGTCGCCCGTCGCAAATACAAAATCTTCGCTGTAAATGCCGTGCTGACGGAACATCGGGATACGCGCCAGCGCTACGCCCTGATCGGGATACACGAATACATTGTTGCGGATAGCCGGATGAATCGTGTACTCCGGCGTGCTGCTGTCTTCGTCGTAAGCGAATGTCCGCCCTTCGATACCTTCGTAGATCCGGCCGGCACACTCCACTTCGGGAGCGCCCTTTTTGACATCTTCTTCAAGCAGCTCCCAATAATCGTGGTTGCCGTCGTCGCTTGCGTACAGCGTGTACGTCAAGCCGTATCGTTCCTCGAGCATACTTTCGATCCCGCGGGTCACACGGGCGTAAGATTCATATTCGGCCATATTTGGATTGCCCGGTTCGTAAGCGACAATCACGCGTTCTTGAGCGGCAGGGATCACCTGCCCTCCGCTCGGCAGATCCTGATTTGACCGTACTTTGACTTTGTGTTCCATATTAAACTTTTGCTCCTTTCACTGCCGCAAGCGGTCTGCATTTGGCGACGACGGAAGCGAGTCCCGCTCCCGTAACGCTGCCGACAATCCGATCGACGTCTTTGTAAGCCTGCGGAGATTCATCCAGAATCACGCCCAGCGAGTTATGATTGACGATCACTTCTTCTTCGGTTCCGACTTTCAGAGCGGCTTCGAATTCATCCACGGTCACCGACTTTTTGGTTGCGGTACGCGAACGGATTCGTCCGGCACCGTGACAGATCGAATGATAATTATCCATCCCGCCGGGCAGGCCGGCCATGATGTAGGAAGCCGTTCCCATTGAGCCGGGAATAAGCGCCGGATGGCCGGTATCCCGGTAAATGGCGGGATTATCCGGATGGCCGGGCGGCAGCGCCCGCGTCGCTCCTTTTCGATGGACGAAATAGTCGCGTTCGCCGTGCCGTTCTTCCCAAGCGTAATTGTGCATCAAGTCGTACAGGATATTCATTTCGAACTTGGAACCGAATACGTCGAGGAACGCTTCGCGGATCGCATACGCGATCAGGTGGCGGTTGACTACCGCGACGTTGAGCGCCGAAGCCATCATGTCCGTATAGCGGCGTCCTTCCGGGGAATCCAGCGGCGCGAAGACCAGTCTCGGATCATCTGTCCCCAGACCAAGCCGCGTCATGGCGCGTGCCGCCATCGAAGTGTAGTGCTGGCTGACCATCGCTCCCCAGGCGCGCGAGCCCGAGTGGATCATGACCACAACCTGGCCGTCGCGCAGCCCCCATTGTTCGGCGATCGCACGGTTTTCTTCCGCGATCTCGATATATTGAATTTCCGCAAAATGATTGCCGCCGCCAAGCGTTCCCAGCTGGCGCAGTCCTTTGACCCAGTAGTTGTCCGACACCGCGTTCAACTCTTCCGGATCAAAAGCAAATCGAGCATGCTCCACATGGGTCAGCGAAGGCGAACGTTTGGCGGACACGCTTTCCGGCAAATATTTGCTGGGCAGTCCTTTGAGTCCTTTTTGCACGATATGGTCCATCCGCAGATCGGAGAACGCGCCGCGCTTGTGCGCTTCCATCGGCAGATATTTTTCAATCCGGTTGACGAGCTTGCGGCGCAGCCGAAGATCCTGAATATCGCTGCGGTGCAGATTGGTCAGATGGACTCTCATCCCGCAGCCGATATCGCTGCCGACGATCGACGGAGAGACCATTCCGCCTTCTTGGTCCCAGACCGCCGTTGTGCCGATACACGTTCCGACGCCTACATGAACATCCGGCGTATAGCCCATATAACGGATACCGGGAATCTGCAGGTTGCGCCCGGCCATCTCGAAAATCCGGGGATCGAGTCCCGCGTACATCTCTTCATCCGCGTATACATGCACGCTGCCGCTGGGCAGCCGTACTTCACGGTAATAAGTTTCGGCTTCCGCCGGAGTCTTCAGCAGGTGTTGATTTATAGGGTTTAAAATAAAAATCCATTCCTTTCTATTTGGACAAATCGGGAGGTATACAGGTAAAAAAGCATAACAAAAAGCCGCGAACTCTCGTCCGCGGCTATGCCGGTCGGGCCTGAACGATTGACGGGAATTCCCGGCTGCCGCGCCCCTCCGTCAATCGAAATTGACCGGAAAACATCAGCAGACCGCGAAGCCGCGACCCGTTATCCTGTTCAGGTAAACCCTGCACAGAAAAGAATCGGCGGCACCGAAATAGTCAGACCAAACCGCACCCGTCGAGGACAGGCAGAACGAAAGAATGTTGTTCGATTGTCAAATGAGCTTTCAAACGGTTAACGACGATCATTGCTGCCATCCTCCTTTGCCAAATAGTAAACTTATCATAGCTTGTCTTTATGAAAAATGTCAACCCTGATACTGGAAGCACGCTGTATTTTTGGCTCCTCTTCGCTTCATGGTCTATAATAAAAAGCGTAAACTCCGTACGAACAGGTGCGGCGCGATAACCGAAATTCAGAGGAGGTGCGGCCGGTCATCCGGCGATACTCATGAAAATTACAGCGGGAATAACAGATCTGGCATTGACGCTGGACGGAGGAACGGCAAATAGGTTCCATGCGGCCCTGCTTGCCGACGAAGACGGGTTGACGCTGGTCGATACGGGACTGCCGGGCATGTTCGGACAGTTGGAACAGCATATTCGCCAAGCCGGCCTGGAACCCGAATCGATCAAACGCCTCATATTGACCCATCAGGATGCCGATCATATCGGCACGCTGCCCGAACTGCTGCAGCGGCTGCCGCACGTCGAAGTATGGGCGCACGGGGACGAACGTCCGTATCTCGAAGGCGAGAAGCCGCTGATCAAAATGCAGCCGGGGCACCTTGAGAACATACCGCCGGAGCGGCGCGAGCCGATCCGGAACATGCTGGATGTCCTCGTTCCGGGCCGCGTGACAAGAGTGTTGGAACATGGAGAACAGCTTCCGCTGCAGGGCGGGCTTCGGGTGCTGCATACGCCCGGACATACGCCGGGGCATACGCCGGGGCATATCTCCCTCTACGTCCCGCACGACAAACTGCTGATCGCGGGCGATGCGCTGCGGATCGCAGACGGCGAACTGGCACTGTCGGAACTGCGTTTTACGCTGGACATGGACCAGGCCGCCGCTTCGCTGAATCAACTGTTGGAACTCGATATCGAGCGGGTGCTGTGCTATCACGGCGGACTGTTCGAAGGCGATGTACACGGCAGTTTGCAAAAAATCATAAAAAGATCATTTACGGGAGTGGATAAAGAATGAACGATCACCGCTGGACACAGCTTAGAACCCATATGGAGCAGCAGTCGCTTGAAGGCGTACTGATTACCGATCCGAAACACGTCGGCTACCTGACCGGATTTTTCTCCGATCCGCACGAGCGGTTTCTCGGACTTGCGGTTCCCAAGCACGATGAACCGTTCCTGGTCGTGCCGGCACTGGATCTGGAAGCGGCCAAAGCCCAATCTTCCGTTGCGCTGATTCGTACCCACAGCGATACCGATGATGCGTACGCTCTGCTGCAGGGCTGGATCGGCGGTATTTCGGGTGCGTTCGGCATCGAAAAAGATCATCTGTCGGTCGCCCGGTTCGAACGTCTGAACGCGGCGCTTCAAGCTTCGAACTACGCCGATGTGGGCGGTGTACTGAGCGCGCTGCGCGCCGCCAAAACGCCGGAAGAAATCGAAAAGCTGCGCCGGGCGGTCCATTTGATCGAAGCGGTGCTGACCGAAGGAATCAAGCATGTGCGCGTGGGCGTCACCGAAATCGAGATCGTGGCCGAACTGGAATATCAAATGAAGAAACTCGGCGCCCAGGGCCCTTCGTTCGATACGATGGTGCTTACCGGCGACAAAACGGCGCTGCCGCACGGCAATCCGGGTCAACGCAAAATCGCGGCCGGCGATATGCTTATGTTCGATATGGGCGTCTATCTGGACGGCTATGCGTCGGATATTACCCGCACCTTCGCCGTAGCCGAACGTCCGAGCGACGAGTCGGTCCGCATCTACGAAACGGTGCTTGCCGCCAACCTGGCCGCGATCGCGCACACCCGTCCGGGCGTCACGCTCGCTTCGGTGGATGCGGCCGCGCGCGAAGTCATCGCCGAAGCCGGATACGGGCCGTATTTTATGCATCGCCTGGGGCACGGATTAGGCATGGATGTGCATGAATATCCGTCCGTGCACGGGGCCAACGAAGAACTCGTGACGGAAGGTCTGTGCTTTACGGTCGAGCCGGGTATTTACGTGGCAGGCGAATGCGGCGTCCGAATCGAAGACGATGTCATCGTAACCGCGGACGGCGTGGACGTATTGACGACTTTCCCCAAAGAATTGACCGTAATAGGCTGACGTTGCGTTAAGCCAGGCCCGGATCTTAAAGCGGCAAAGCAAAGAGGCCTCCCGATAAACCGGGAGGCCTTAACGTGTCGAGAAAGGTCTGCTTCCAAGTGAAGCGAGGAGGCGGAGGGAGAAATTCAGTGTAGGAACGATAGTGTTCGCCTTTGTGGTGCAAGTTCATCC
>NZ_JAAZWC010000026.1 GCF_013185195.1 Saccharibacillus qingshengii | reverse complement strand
GGTTAAATCGTATCGTCGTCTCATGTCTTTAATTTAACAGATTTGAGGGCATTCTTGAAGTTTGCGTACAGGCCCTAAAAGAAGAATCGAAAATTTTGTGTCCGAAGATTTAAATCGTGAAGGGTTAAAAGCCTTATATGAAAAAGCATTATCTTTTCTATATACGGATGAGGGTCCAACTAAATACTCTCTCAAAGAGTATAACAAGATTGAAAATCTATTTGAATTAAAAGAAAAAGTAGTATTGCGTTGGTTAATTACAAGAACAACTGGAAGATTAAAGAATGAGTATGGAGTTAAAGCTATTACTGCGGCTAGGGAATCAAGATATCGTTGTAAATCATGTGGTTACCCAGATGTAAGAGCATTACATTTAGATCATATTCAAGGGAAGATAGAGGATGCAGATTTCGATTGCTTATGTGCAAACTGTCATAATATTAAATCCAGAAAATATGATTGGACAGGTAAACCAAGATAAATTATTTGAATTAGTTCGATAAGCACTTAACTTCAGATAACATAATATTCACGCTGCGGGCATACGTCCTTGGCCCGGCATGCGCCGGGTCGTGAATACAGGAACGTTATCTGAAACAACCATAATAGCTTATATTTTGGAGGTTACTCATGGCAGTATGGGATTACCAAGTCATTTTATATCCTCAAGATAATAAAGCGATTATGACAGAGGAAGGCATTGATTTTGTAGGGATTCATGAATTTTCTTTTGATCAGATTGTTGAACAATTAGTATCAACAGGGAAGGTAAAGAAAGGCTCGGTACAAAGGCAATGGAATTCGTTTGCTGAAGATTGTTACTACATTTATAAGGATAGAACAAATTTAATAGAAATTGAAATCAATGATGGAGTTAAAGAGGAGCAGGTTAGGACGCTATCGCTACGAACAAACATATATAAACCTGAGGGAGATATAAAATCACTAATCACACTGGCAAAGATGCTGAGTATTGAATTGGCTCTATCTATATGGGATATGAGACTAAAAAGTATAGTGGATAAAGAAGATGAAGAAAGCTTGCAAAGAACAATTCAAAATTATAATTCATACAAACAAAGATCGTAAGTATTTCAGGAAGCATGGTTGAATCAGATAACATAATATTCATGCTGCGGGCATACGCCCTTGGCCCGGCGTTCGCCGGACATGCGTCGGGTCGTGAATACAGGAACGTTAGCTAGAATTCGTCCTGTGTATCATTTATTCTTAGCTTCAATAAATAAAAAATAAAAATGTGCTCTAATTAATTGGTTTCTGATCGTTAAGATAAAGGAGATGCGCAAAAATGAGGTTAATACGAAATATCATTTTAATAATAGTACCTTTCTTTTTTCTTATTTCATGTGAAAATGAAAATGCATCTAAAATGAATGAGGTTAGTCAAATCTATATCTATCACAGTAGTTTTGGTATGCGTAATATGGAATATAATATAGATTTTGCAGATAAAAAGTTTTATACATATACTCGGAATATTGATAATACTACAGAAAGAGATAGTTCTCTCAAAAATAACGGGTAGGATGATGTTATTAATCTTTCAGATAAAAAGATACAAAGGTTTTTAAAGAAAGCTAATAAATATGAATTTTTAGATTGGAAAGAAGAATATGTAGATGATCAGATTTTAGATGGACATCAATGGGGACTAATTATTTCATTTACTGATGGAAGAAAACACGAAATTAAAGGATCGAATAAATACTCATCCACCTGGGAAAAAATGTATAGTGAATTCGAGACACTTACGGGAACAAACCTCTTATTATCAAGAAGTGGTTGGATGAAAAAATAAAGCAAATAATAAGTTGAAAGGGCTACCATCTATGATAGCTTGGAAAAAGAAGTGACCAACTTCAGCTAACATAATATTTACGCTGCGGACATACGTCCTTGGTCCGGCATTTGCCGGACACTCGACATGCGTCGAGTCGTGAATACAGGAACGTTATGTGTAACTTCCAATGTTTTGAAAACCTTTTTTTAAAGCAGAGGTGAAGCCATGCTTTAAAAAATTTTCACCTTCAAATTTTTTTGATTAAAATAAGGATTAAAATTTATAACATTTGTAGGTTTTCTAACGTCAATACTATAAACATAATAAAATGAGGTGATTATCATCTACACCAAATTGCTGATTGTGGTTATTAGTATAATTGTACTCTCAGCATGTGGAAGCACCAGGAATGATATAGGATTAGGAAATGAAATAAGTGAAACTACTACTAATCCTAGTCCAAAGCCTGTTGTTCGTTCTAATTTTCAACTTGCAAAAATGAAAAAAAATCAACTTGTCAATGAATCTGACACAATTATCTCTGGAACGGTTCTTTCTCAAAAAGTTGAGACGGATTTTGCTGGATTTCCGGTTACAGATACCTTGATTCAAGTCAAAAATGTTTATAAAGGAGAGCCGGGAAATACGTTAGAAGTGCGGGCGGCGGGTGGAGAGAGCGATGATATGATTTATATTATTGATCCGCCTACTAACTTTACGCTTACCGTTGGGGAAGAAGTTGTTCTGTTTCTTAGCCAAAATGGAGGAAGTCGACCCGACGAAGAATCATTTTATTACGTAGTCGGACAACCTCAAGGAAAGTTCAGTGTAGACGCTCAATCAAAAGGTGTTATCACAAATAGTCTGAACACTCATAAGTTTAACCTTGATAATCTTCGGAAAGAGATTGAAGAGTTGGAAAAGTATAATAAAAAACACAAGGTTCCACGATTGATATTACCAGAAGGACAAGAGAGTGACATCTAATATCAGTTTAATCAGTAATAAATGAATCGAGCATCGAAAAGAGGGTGTAAAACCTTTGGATCGATGTTTATTTATTAAAAGAATTATATTGCGAAGTCAAAGAAGAAGGGAGCAACACCTAACATAATATTCACGCTGCGGACATTCGTCCTAGGTCTGGCATTCGCCAGACACTCGACATACGTCGAGTCGTGAATACAGGAACGTTTAGTGAAATTCCAATGAGAGTTGTAGGATTGCGAAATGGTATAATATAACCATCAAAAGACAGGAGGGACAACGATGAAATGGCAAGAAGTACAACGGATTTTCCCGAACCAATTCGTAAAGTTTGAAGTTCTTCATTCTGAAAAAAATGATAATCAAGAGATCATTGATGATGTGGCCGTGATTGGCCCGATCAGTGATGAAGAAGCTACGCGTGAATTATTGAATAGTAAAGATAAGACGCTGGTTTATCATACTTCCAAAAATCAAATCGTTGTAAAAGTACGGAAAAATATAGGATTAAGGAGAAGTCTTTAAATGAATATTGAATATCGAGACGGACTGTTATTTACGGAAATAACAGTCCATTTTAATAAGCAAAAGAAAGTAACATCGAATATCGTGATCGATACCGGAGCCAGTCATACCTTGATTTCACAAGATGAAGTGGATGAAATCGGGATACAAGTGAGTATGGAAGATGACATCATAACCAGCTATGGGATTGGAGGTAAAGAGCATGCATTTAGTAAGAAGATCGAGGGTATACAGGTAGGAGATTTCATTTTAAAAGATGTATACATAGACTTTACTTCATTTAAATATCACAGCATAAACGGACTTTTGGGGCTTGATGTACTGACTGAAGGCGAATTTAATATTGATCTAAAGGCATTTGAATTATTTCGTTCATAAGAGATAAAGAACATAAGAAATTGAGTGAGTGAGTGATTCGATGAAGACTGGAACATCACTTAACAATATATTCACGCTGCGGGCACATACCCTGGGTCCGGAATACGCCGGATCTTGAATACAGGAACGTTATAAAAAACTAGGGCCTGTACGCAAACCTATTTAAGCCAGATCCGAATCGAAATTAAATCTAAAAAAGCCTTGAACATGCTCGCTGTCTTATCATAACGAGTCGCTAGGCGTCGGTAGTTTTCATTTTATTGAAAAAGCATTCGACTAAATGTCGTTCTTTATAAACGCTACGTCGTAAGTTGCTTCACACGGCACTTTTTCTTACTGGGAATCACAGCGATTGCGTTTTGTTCCTTTAAAAGAGTCCGAATCGTATCGGTATCGTAAGCTCGATCGGCTAAAATCTCACGGCTGGACAGGTCGAACTGAGATAGTATTTCGTATCCTTTGACCGAGTCGTGAGCCTGTCCAGGCGTTAGCTCGAACTTGAGCGGATTGCCCAGCGCATCGACAACCGCATGGATTTTGGTGGTCAGTCCGCCTCTTGATCTTCCAATCGCTTGCTTGTGCTGCCCCCTTTTGCGCCCGTTCCATGCTGGTGAACGCGCACAATCATCGTATCGAGCATCATTTGTTCGAAGTCCGGCTCAATCGCGACATGTTCCAAGATTTTGCCCCACGTTCCCGATTTCTGCAATCGCCAAAAGAAGCTATAAGCCGAAGACCAAGGCCCGTAATAATCCGGCAGATCTCGCCAAGCCGCTCCGGTACGCGCGACCCAAAGGACTGCATTCAGTCGATGCCTCCGATCTTTCGGAGGCCGTCCTCCTTGTGTTTTTCGTTCAGGGGGCAGAAAAGATTCAATAGCGTTCCATTCTTCGTCGGTTAAATCGTATCGTCGTCTCATATCTTTAATTTAACAGATTTGAGGGCATTCTTGAAGTTTGCGTACAGGCCCTAATAAAAATCGAAAAACACAACCAATTACCAGAGGATCTCAAGCGTTAATAGTGGAGAGGAGGAATAAATCGATGAATAAAAGTGTTGTGTTTCTTTTTTTGTTGGCTGTATCGGTTGTTTTACCTGGATGTACCTCGGATGTTGTTGACACCCCGATTTACGAGGGTAAACCTATAACGGTTGGCATTATAGGAGACTCCCCAGTTGTCAGAGAAAAGAATGTCAGTTTCGAAGAGATCCCCTTTAGCCAACTTGAAGAAGTAGATTCTTCATCAGGTTATGACGCTATTTTTATTACTAAGGAGAATTTATCCGAAGCCGCCGATCCGGTATATGCGAAGACGTATAAGAACGCAGGAGTCCCCTTTTTCTTCATAGAGTCTAAGAAGTCTTATTTGCCTTTTATAAACGAAGAGAAGGGTTATGATGAAATTCCTGATATACAGAATGGGACGTATGTTACCGGTTACTTGCAGAAGGATAAACAGTTCCAATATTGGGGATACGGATTATCCAATGACAAATTAAATATTTCTAATATTGAAGATGTTTACAGTAGGGTTTTTGAGACTATAGATCAAGTAGAAACAGAGAAAAATTAAAGAGAAAGTTAGAGATCGGAGATAAACCTGTAGAGACGCTAAGTGAAGGAAGGAGGTACAGAAAGATGCACAAAAGATATAATATCAAAGTACCTCGATCCAGCTACGTCCAAATGTTCGGTGCCATGCTCACTACTTATTTACTACTAGTCATACTTCAAAATGATGACGTTTTATCTGTATTTTTCATTATTATTTTATTGGCGGCTAGCCTTGTACAAGTCGTGATGTTGGTGAAGAGGAATTTAAATAAAAATCAAGATTTAGAAATTACCGAACATACAATCAAGATCAATAATAAGGAAGTTCCTATACACAAAATCGAAAAGATCATTATACAAGGTTATTTTATACCGAGTATTGGGATCAAACTATCCGGAAGAACGTTCGTTGCCATGCATTTACATTTTAGATTCAAGCATGATGAAGAGCGTAATGTGGAAGAATTAAAACAGTGGGCAAACATGAATAAGATTAAAGTAACGAATGGGACTATTTATAGATGGATATAGAGCCTGTACAAGTCAATCAACGGCATAGAGAAGTATTAAATAATCTGATGCAATTCTATATTTATGATTTTTCCGAGTTCCTCAATTTAGATGTAGAAGAGAATGGGAAGTATAGTCCTTACCCTTTGGATGATTATTTTAAAGAAGGAATCGACCAAGCTGCTTATGTGATTAAGCGAGAAGAGAAGTATGTCGGATTTGTTTTAGTTCGTTTAACGGAAGACCTTGGACTTCGCCAGTATTCGATTGCAGAATTTTTCGTATTAAAGAAGTACAGACGGGAAGGGATCGGGAAATCAGTGGCAGCTGATATCTTCAACCGACATCAAGGGCCGTGGGAAGTGCATCAGATTGAGAGTAATCCAGGAGCAAGGGAATTTTGGAAAAGAGTGATTAATGAATACACGAAAGGTCAATTTGAAGAGCGGATAGAAAACCGGAAAACCATACAAACGTTTACCCGCTAATTAAAGACCACGCCAGGCAGGGAGGAACAATGTGGGATTGAGAAAGCAGCTCTATTGTTAGAGTAGCAGTTGGAGGAAGGAACGCAGCATATGAATCCATATATCGAATACAAAACCGGAAATAAAGAGGAGAGACTCATTCTTCAAGCCATAACAATGAGATGGGGCAAGGAAGTAAGAGGAGCGCCCTTTTCGACTGCACGAAATAATTATCAAAAAGCATTTCCAATCCCTGAGTCCTTATTTAGCTGCTCTACGAGTTATGGTCTTCCTTACCATGAGCTTTTTATTGTACAAGACAAAAAAGGGATTGAGATGACCAATCAAAGAACGCCTATTTTAGATCCTTCTCAAAAAAGTTGGAGAATAGGAAATATAGAAATTGAACGAACAGACTCAGAATATCTGTTGACCTTCAATTACTCAAGCGATTGTGGCAAACCGGTAAGAGTGGATCGCTTTCATCATGCTTTAGTGGAGAAGGCTTTTGGATTAAAAACGAATGAATATGGCAGGATTGCTTATAACGGAAGACATATTTCGCAGGACACAGGGGAATGGTACTACGAATTACATATCATCAATGCCCTATCTACCGAAGATCAGAACCCGAATGTACTGATGGATAGAGAACCCTTAAATTCATACAACCAATTAGAAATTCTTTTCTAGCTAAGTTATAAGAAGGAGGAGAACAGGATCAAGAACTCTTCTTTTATAAAACATATCGAAAAAGCGAGCCTAAATCATGACCTCAAAGAATTGGAAAGACTCATTCATTCTGTGGATCTGTCGGAGCAGTTGGGATTGCACGGAGAATTAGATATAGAGACGTTAAAAGTCATTAAGGACCATAAAGATCAGATTGATATACATAAGCATGTTAAAGAGCATATGATTTGGTACTACTTCAGTCAGCAGGAGTGGACAGACGTTTAAACCCTACCGACTACAAAAACTCTTACGGAAGGACGGGATCTCCATGAGCCGCTTGCTGCTAACCTGTTGCGGTTTTTGTACGGAAGACATTACACATCAATTTCTGGGGTTTATTGATCGGGACACTTCTCAGTTAAAGGTCTCTATTATTACCACAGCCTCTCCCACGAGAAATAATAATAGACACGCGCAAAGAGCCATGCAGGAGTTCAAGGACATGGGCTTTCAGCACATCGATTTTGTGGATATCGAATTTGATGATCCGCAAATTCTGATGGATCGAGATGTGATCTATATTAATGGCGGCAATCCATTTACCTTATTGTATTACGCCAGGAAAAGTGGGGCTGACGAAATCATCCAAACACTGGCGGCACAGCATGTAATTATAGTTGCCGTAAGTGCGGGTACGTTATTACTAGGGCCGAATATTAACATCGTTAATTCATTTACTCCAGAGATGAACACCCTGCAGTTAACAGATTTGACGGCATTGGGTGTAACTGACAAGCTAATTTTCCCTCATTATGATCGAGAAGACATATTTATAGATCCTGCGAACCAAACCATTGAAGAGCGAATCGTAGAATTTGAAGCCCGGGAAAACTGTCAGGTGACAAGGCTCAAAGATGACGAATATATCTCGATCTCAATAAATCAAGCACATCAAAAGCCGTGATATAGGAACATTAGAAGAAAGAATTGTAATCAGGGATAGGGAGGATGACTCATGGGAATCGAACAATTATTTGGCGAATCTCCGACGTTCGAAACGAATCGATTATTACTGAGGAAGTTTTCGATGATGGATGCCGAAGATTACTATCAGATTGCCTCCGATCCAATCGTAACTTCGCAAACGACATGGGAACGGCATACTTCCAAAGAAGACTCGATCAAGTACATTCAAAAAGTGCTGGACAAATATAAAAGACACGAAGGATTTCACTGGGGGATCGTCTATAAATCAAGCGGACAACTGATTGGCAGGACAGGGTTGATCAGGATCGATCCGATCCATAACAAGGCAGAACTTGGCTACGTTCTTTCAAAAGACTACTGGAATCAAGGGATCATAACAGAGGCAACCAGCCAAATTGTAAAATATGGTTTTTCAGAACTTGGACTAAACCGTATCGAAGCTCAGTGTAATGTGAACAACCCAGGGTCTTATCGAGTGATGGAAAAGCTGGGGTTGGTAATGGAAGGCGTACTTAGAAAGCAATTAAAGATAAAAGGGGAATATTTAGATCAAAGAATGTATTCAATACTAAGATCGGATTTTGAGAGCGAATTCGAGGAACAGGAGAGATTGATATGATATTGAAAAAAGTCATAACTCACATAGATATACAAAGCGAATATAAAGAGTTTGTTGCGAAGTATATCGACCAAGTGCGCACCGAATTCAAAGAAAAGGTTCACAGCATATATATGTGCGGCTCCATTCCAAAAGGAACGGCTAAACCGTTTCAGTCGGATGCGGACTTCACTCTTTTATGTGCAAATTCCGCAGACATCGATTACGCCAAATTGTCTTCTATCAAAGAAAGGCTGTTGGCAGAATATCCATTCCTCACCAAGATTGATACGATCATTTGCTCGATTGACGATGTATTCAGCAAACCGCATGAGTGGGGTTTTTGGATTAAGATCATCTGCGTTTGTGTAGAAGGTGAGGATATGGGTGAACAAGCCCCCCCGATCCTTATTTCTCCCGCGTTCATTTTAGATTTGAATACGGAGACTCCGGAAGAAGTCGATCGTCTGCACCGTTTACTTGGCGAAGCGGATGGCCCGGCCCTGCAAAACAGATATATAAAAGGGTATTCCAAAAGATTGCTTCGTGCTTTATACTCTTTGATTTTGGAAGATACGGGGATCTGGGAAGATGACATTAGGAAGATGAAGAACGCTATAATCAACCACTCTGAGATGGATCCCGATTTGGTTGAATATCTGTATACGTGTTACTTGGATAGCGATGTGCAAGTTGAAGAGTTTCTGGGAAAGGCAGAAGAAATCTATCGCTATTTTGAGAATGCGCTGCAGACCATGGCGGCTAGGTTCTATCCAAATCCCGGCAAGTCCAACTCGAACATATAGGAGTGACTGTCACTGATCCGTTACAAGCTAAAAGAATGGAAAGACATTGTACCTTGGGGCGACGGTCAGAATCAGTTTTTACATTGGTTTGGCTTAACTTATTCGTACTACTGGTTTGATTTTCAAGGAGTCGAATTTCCGAAGTACAGTAAGGAGATCGTGAGTAAATGGCATGAACATCCGGAATTAGGGTTTATCGATTACCCATTCATGAGAATATTTGAAGATCTGTGTGAAGGGATTCGATTTGTAGAAGATCCAGTTCCCGATGAGGTTTTTCAACAGGTGAATTCATTGAAAAAGTTGGAGGCCTATATACAATCGTTGAAAGACTGGGTTGCAGGGTCGGAGGAGCAAAATAATGACCTTTTTTACGAAGCCTATGAAGTCGCACGGGAATGGTTGTATGGCAGAAGCTTGGATTTTGGATACTTGGTCGATTCGCCTAAATGTTTTTTGATAAGAAACGGGAATGAACTGTATGTTTATTGGATTGCAGCCTATCGAGATGAGCAGGGGATTCCATTTTGGGACAAACCCAAAGCCGTATTCTCTTGTGATTATCAGGAATTCATGACTTCGTTAATAAAAAGTTTCAAGGCGTTTGCTGCGGATATGCGTCAACAAATTTCGGATTTATTCGAAAACAAACCGGAACACGTACACATAGATCGTGAACAGATCCTTGCGGATCAAATTCACTATGAAGAACGGATTACCGAACTCGAAAATAAACGATTATTCTATGCGGATTCTCCAGACTGGAACTCTATTTTAAAACAGATCCGTGCAATTTCAAGAAATCGAAGCGAATAATGATTTGGGAAGCCCTACGTATTCGCGGGATAGACCCGCATGCAGCCAAACCAAACCTTTTCCGGAAACTCAGGCAGGCAGTCTGATTATAGAAGAAGCGACCTCTGAACTGATAAACAAGTATCCTGGGTTTGTAATATTTTCTGGCAATACTTATAGTAGTTCGGATAAGTTGGTGCGTATCGCGATGCGTTTCGAAGGAGAGAAGATTCCGGCTGCGAGTATACAGAAAAACATCATTAACGATTTATTCGCAGACATAGCGGTAAGAGCACAACAGCCGGATTGGAAACCTCTATTCCAAGATACTGAGATTGAGATTGTGGCCCTATCCGCTGTCGAAAATGAAAAGAAAGACCAGGAAATCTTGTTGGCAGCAAAAAAGAAAAACTCCAATCAGTTACAGTTTGTTCATTGAGAACAGTCATCGATCACAACCCAGGTAAAAATAATCGGTCTGGATGAAGGGAAGGCCGAAAATGTATTGAAATTTGTGTCTCACGTGCTGGGAGACATGGAATACGAGGAACAAGTGTTGCATGAACCGCTGAATGTCTTCAGTTGGATACGCTAAGGAGAGACTCTTAATGCCTATCATGAATGTACTTCCTATAGTCGCAAGAAAAATAAATCAAACAGGTATTCCCTACGTCATAGGAGGGTCGATGGCTGCAGTGATCAATGGCTGTACGTCAATCCAACCCAACGATATCGATGTGATCTTGCAAAACCCCGTGGATGTCGAGAAGCTCATATCTGCGTTTGAAGGTTTCTTGGGAGAGCCGCAGCCCACGGAAAATCCGGATATGTCCACTTGGATCTCCACCAAATCACATCGTGTCCTTACTTTTGAAGATCCTTCTAATCATATATGGACATTTGCCCGATTGCTGATTCAAGGCGTCAAAGTGGAAATAGCAAATATCAAGCCCGCTCACGATATTGAATATGTGCCGGAAACGGGGATATGGGAGAACGGTCCGGCTATTTGGCCGTACATCAAGCAGGTCACCATGGAGGATACACCGATACCTGTACTTCCGCTGGAAATCCAGTTGGAAACAAATCTAAACAGAGGACTTGAAGATCGAATTGCAAGTATACTCGATGTCTTTCGGAGAAAAGGATATGACGCCGAGCTGCTGAAGTTTTCACTGAGCAAAGAGAATCATCTGAAGATGAAGGAGATCCTTGATGAAAGTTAAGGGACTCTTATTGCTTCTCCTATCGGCACTACTCTCGGCTTGTCAAAGTCATCCTCCATCGACTGCTTCCAACAGCGCAGCCCAACCCGTAACGGCTTCTGAACAGCCTCCTAATCCAGGGAATATCGGTGAGGGAGCGGATTCTTCCGACAACGAACGGCTATCCATGAACGTCGGGAATTATGAGCTCAAAGGAGAATTTTATGAGGAAATGCATCGAAATCCTATCGATCAAGATTATGAACGAGAGTTCGATGCTTTTCAAAACACCACCAAGATTATGACAACCTTGGAATGGGGAGCTTTGGAAAGTAAATATGCAGAGATTTGGGATAAAGAGTTGAACCAGATCTACAAAAAGCTTCTTGCCAAGTTGGATCGCGAATCGAGAAAAGCACTAATGGAATCGCAGAAGCAATGGCTGCAGTATCATTTAAAAGAAACGAAATTTGTAGAGGATACGTTTATTTATAACGGTTATCTGGGATCGCAAGGAGTGGTGAGCCAAAGCCGGGTTACAAAGGAAAGAATCAGGGAAAGAACGATGCAGCTGTTTGAATATCGATATTTGCTGGATCGTAAAGTCGAGTATTTATATTCAAGTAAAAAATAGCGTTGAACTTTGGTCGAAAGGTTTTAAATGACTACTTCTTAAAAGGAGTAGTCATGCGAAAATCAAAATTACGATTTCTCCTGTTCTGATTGGCAGTGGCCTGCCGTCATTTCAGGGGCTGACGGAGAAGATTAATCTTTAACTGATGGATCATCGGGCTTTTGATTCCGGAGCCATAGGCCTCGTGATCGAACGGTTAGATGACTTGGTTTCCCAGCTTCGGAATCGATAGGAGAAATGAACGGATGAATACGAACGTTTGGGTTCCTCTGGAGAAGCTTCAAGACATGGATCCGATCTGGGCAGGCACAACAGTCCGCTTGTATGGGGTAGGTCTCCATGTGACAGATAAATCCGAAGACTATTATGACTATCTGGTTTCGTATATCTATGACAACAACGAATATTTGCAGTTAACGAACCTTTCGCCAGGCAAAGCGGGCAATATTATCTGTGTCATCCAAATGGATCAACCCCATTATTATGCGCGTGCAGGAAATTTGAAGGAAAGGATAGGGATTGAAAATACTTATGTACGGATGCCGTAGTTCAGGTCTTGAAAAACGTTCTGGCCTACGGCTCACTCTCCGGTTATCAAGGCGAAATCAAAATAAATTTCTGTGCGAAAAGGAGCTTGTGCTTATGAATTTTGTAATTGTTTTCGGGCCTCAAGCGGTAGGCAAGATGACCGTAGGGCAGCATTTGGCGGAAAAAACAGGGCTGAAGCTGTTTCATAACCATATGTCGATTGATCTGGTGTCCTCCTTTTTTGATTATGGAACGCCTGCCGGAAAACGGCTCGTCAGTCTGATCAGGCAGGAGATTTTTGAGGAAGTGTCCCAAAGTGATCTGAAAGGACTTATCTTCACTTTTGTATGGGCATTTGATCTTCAAAGTGACTGGGACTATATCGGGCAAATCTCGAACTTGTTCGAGTCGCGAGGCGGAACCGTATATCTCGTCGAGCTGGAAGCGGATCTGGAAGAACGGAAACAGCGCAATACAACCGAGAATCGATTGAGGCATAAACCGAGCAAGCGGGATATCGAATGGTCGGAAGGCCAGCTGATCGCAACCCACGAAAAATATCGGCTGAATTCACGTCCCGGAGAGATCAGCCATCCCAACTATATGAAGATAAACACGATGGATTTGGACGCCGAGCAGACCGCACGGATGATCCAAGACAGGTTTGGGCTGTGAAGAGGAAGGTGAATCGCCGGATTCGGATTATGATCTATTTGACGATCCTTCTTGCCTCTCTACCGGGGAACGGATTCGAAGTCTCGGCACAGGAAGATTCTCCGATTGAATACGCGCCGGACTCGGTCAAGACAAGCATAGCGAAGCAGTTTCAAGACCAGTACGCGTATTCGCTAAATACGGATAAAGCCGCTTTTAAAACAGATGGAGATTTCAGCCGCGCGGAGTTGGGCGAAGGGGCTGCCGTGTATCAAGTGGAGGCGGAAGACGCTTCTTTGAGCTTAAAAGGATATGAATTTCCGTTGATTCTGAATCGGGAAGTCGTCGGAACGATTGAGGCGGAAGAACAGCCGGAAGGGTGGACGATCTTCAATATCAGCAGTCAGTCCGATCTGGTCGAACATCTTCAAGAAGCGAAGCGGCAGGCCGGATCCAACGGCACTGTACAGTACGTACACGACCAAAGATATGCCATTAGAGGGTTTTATGTCCGAGATCAAGAACAGGAGTTTTTCTTGGACCTGAATACGAACCGAGTATCTGATCGGGAGAGTTTTGAACAGTGGATCCGTACTTTTGATACGGATTCACCGATCGGGCAGGCAGGGAACCCGGCAGAGCAGGAGGAGATTCAAGTAGGCGGAAGTTCCGTGACTGCGGATTCGCCCAAGCCTGTCCTTTTTCTTCAAGCTGCAGCCGCGGCGGTTCTGGTACTCGCAATAGGCGGTTTGCTGTATGCTAGAATCAAAAAGAACAGAGCATAACCATTTCAAACAACGGAGGATCATCGTTATGAATCAGCGTTTTCGTATCACCAGATCCATGCAGGCCGACCAGCCGAATCCTGCACTTTCTCTCGAAGAGTGCCGGGACTATTTTGCTTCCAAACCCGGCTTTGCGTATTCCGATACGCTGACGGTGAACGGACCCGAGAGCCGCATGTCGATCGAAGGCGACTTTTTTATGTGGCAGCAGGGCGACAAGCTTATTCCTTTTCGCTTGTATGCGGGGGATTTGTATGTGGCACCGCCGGATGAAGAAGTCGTTAACCGGATGATTGCGGTTGCCACCGACCTGCGCGCGGATATCGTCGAAGGCTGAAGTTCCCGGCAGCCGTGTCGCTTGAACCGCCGCATACTGCATACCGGCGACCTATCCAGCCCGAAAGGAGTCTCGTGATGCCCAACTCCAGCAGCACGCCGGCCAAAGGGATTCCGATCGGACTGATCGGCCCGGAGGCACTGGTTCAGAAAATGGTCACAGTAATTCGCAACTTCCCTTCTTTCGACCCGATCGCGCGGGGCTGCACCGAAGAAGAAGTCCCGCGTCTGGCGGAAGAGACGGCAGCCGAAGCGGAAGTGCTGCTTCTGTCGGGACCGATGCCTTATGGCAGAGTCAGACAGGAGACGCGGCTGAGCATCCCTGTGCATTACGTGCCGCTTACGGATACCGGGCTGTTTCGGGCGTTGTACCGGTTGAAAAACAAACAGGGACTGGAGTCTTCTTTTCGATTGACGATCGATACGCTGAGCAGGCCCATGGTCGAGAACGCGTTCAAAGAAATCGAAGAGACTCTGGTAACGGCCGTGTATTTCGACGGACCTTCTTATACGCCAAGCGAAGAGCTGATCCGGTTTCATCGGCAGCAGTATGAAGAAGGCGGCAGCCAGGCGGCGCTGACGGCGGAAGAATCTGTCTCGCGGGCCTTGACGGAACTCGGAATTCCCAACGAATGGGTGGTTCCGACCGATTCCAATATTACGGTAGCGCTGGAACGGGCGCTGCTGTCGACCGAGACGAGAAAAAGCAAAGAAGCGCAGATCGTGGTGGGCATGGTGAATGTCGATAATTTCGGCAAATCCGTCCAGCAGCATTCATCCGAACACGAAATCCAGAAGTTGAAGCTGGAGATCCACCGCACCCTGCTCGATTACGTGGAATCGCTGGACGGCTGCCTGACGCCTATAGGCAGCGACGAATATTTGTTTTTTACGACACGGGGGATCTTCGAACGGGAAACCGGCGGCTACAAGTCGATTCCGCTGGCCCGCAGCGCCAATAAACGTCTGGGTCTGACTTTGAGTATGGGGGTGGGCTTCGGACGTTCGGCCAACGAAGCAGGTACGCTGGCCCGAAGCGCTCTGCGCAGATCCAAAGAAGCCGGAGGCAATGCCTGCTTTATTCTGCGGGAAGACCACTCCATTATCGGACCGCTCGAAATGGCGGCTCCTGTGGAGCAGGCTGCGGCGCTGACCGACCCGGAACTGATCCGGACAGCCGAAGAAGCCGGCATGACATCCGCGTATTTGAGTCGACTGATGAACCGTTTCGCCCGAACCGGCGTTACCGACTATACCGTGCATGAATTGGCGGATATCCTCGATATCACCGTCCGGAGTATGCATAGGCTGCTGCTGCAGTGGATGGAGAGCGGCTTGGTGGAAATTTCCGGCATGGAGAAAGTACCCAAAGGAAGACCCCGGCAGATTTATCGGCTGGTTCTGTTGGCGGGAAGATCGGTCAATTCATTCGATACAGGGAGGCCCCGTTAAGAGGGGAACCTCCCTGTTTTGCTGTAATTTAAAGACTATTTAAAGTCCTGTCTTTAATGAAAAGCAGCGGCTATACTGGATCTAATCATCCGGCATTCGGCCCGGCAAAGGAGAGACAGATATAGATACGATTGCGGAATTGGAAATGAAATTGGCGCAGCCTTCGGATAAGTTGATTGCCGAGCTGGCGGCACTGGATAGCGATCTCATGCTGCTGGGCGTGGGCGGCAAGATGGGGCCGAGTCTGGCCCGGCTGGCCGTTCAGGCGATCCGTGCGGGCGGCACCCGCAAACGGGTCATCGGCGTCTCTCGCTTCTCCAACGAAGCCGCAAGGCGCGAACTGGAAGAAGCCGGAGTCGAGACTCTGGTCTGCGATCTGCTGAACGACGAAGAGCTGCAAAGTCTGCCCGAAGTGAGAAATGTTCTTTATATGGCCGGAAACAAATTCGGAACGACCGGCAACGAACATTTTACCTGGGCCATGAACGCGTATCTGCCCGGCAGAGTCGCGGAGAAGTTCAAAAATTCGCGGATCGTCGTATTCTCGTCCGGCAACGTGTATCCGTTTACTTCGGTAGGCCTCGGCGGCGTGACGGAATCGATCGTTCCCGCGCCGACAGGGGAATATGCCCAGTCCTGTCTGGGACGAGAACGCATTTTTGAACATTTTTCGCATGAATACGGGATTCCGATGGTGATCTACCGGCTGAATTATGCGATCGATATGCGCTATGGGGTGCTGCTGGAGTTGGCCCGATCCGTACAAAACGGACAGCCTATTTCCCTCACGACCGGACATGCGAATGTGATCTGGCAGGGAGACGCCAATGAGATGGCTTTGAGATGTTTGAGTGTCTGCAGCTGCCCGCCGAATATCGTTAATATTACCGGTCCGGAGACGATGTCGATCCGCTGGGCCGCCGAAGAGATCGGCAGGCGCCTGGATCGACGACCGGTCTTCGAAGGCGCGGAGTCGGATACGGCGCTGCTCAGCAACGCGTCCAAGTCGCATCAGCTGTTCGGCTACCCGCAGGTGTCTCTCCTGCAGATGATCGATTGGACCACCGACTGGGTACTGAACGGGGGAGAAACCTGGAATAAACCGACGCATTTTCAGGAGAGAAAGGGGAACTTTTAGATGGGTTACAAGCCCCTGTCGCCCGAAATGGGCAGAGCGCTGCATGACGGTCTTGTCATTCCGGCGCATCCGCTGGCTCTGGACGAACGGCGCAGGCTGGATGAACGCCATCAGCGCGCGCTGACGCGCTATTATATCGCTTCCGGTGCGGGCGGCATTGCGGTAGGCGTACACTCCACGCAGTTCGAAATCCGCGACCCGTCTATCGGTTTGTACGAACCGGTCCTGCGCTTGGCAGCGGAAGAAGTGGAACGTGCGGAACTGAGCCGGCCGTTTCTCAAAGCAGCCGGGATATGCGGGCCGACCGAGCAGGCTCTGGGCGAAGCGCAGACGGCCGCCGCGCTCGGGTATGAGGCCGGGCTGCTGAGTATGGGCGGTTTTGAAGGGGATTTCGGCTTCTATATGGGATATCGGGTGAACTTTGAGCGTGCCAACATTCAGTTCGACGGTGCGGAGGTGACCGTGAATCCCAATGACGGACCGAGCTTCGTCCCCGAGCTTTCGGCGGACAGCGGATACTACGGCGAACTGGTCTATTTCCTGAACGCCGTGCTGAGCGATCGGCCGATTGCGGTCTGCACGCCCGAGAGTACAGCCGCCACATTGGCGGTGATCCGGGCGGAAGCGGCTTCCGCTTCGCAGGAAGGAGCCTGGGTGCCGGTTGCCGAACCGACCCATCATCCATGATCCCTTCGGGAACCAAGCTGGTGATGATCGGCGATTCGATTACCGACTGCGGGCGCATGCGTCCGGTAGGGGAAGGCAAAGGAGAGTCGCTGGGCAGCGGTTACGTCTCCCAGATCCAGGCTCTCCTTGATTCGACCTATCCCAAGCTGAACCTGCGTATGGTCAATATGGGCGTCAGCGCCAATACCGTACGCGAACTTCGGGAACGCTGGCAGTCCGATGTGATCGATCTGCGGCCGGACTGGATATCGGTCATGATCGGCATCAACGATATATTGAGGCACTATAACCGCCGTATGCTGACGGAAAGCCATGTTTCGCTGGGCGAGTACGAAGAGACGCTTGAGAAGCTGGTTGAGGAAGCCAAAGTTTCGGGCGTGCGTGAGATTCTGCTTATGACCCCTTTCTTTATCGAGAGCAGCCCGGATGATGTTCTTCGGCAGATGAGTCTAACGTATGGGGCCGCCGTGAAGCGGATCGGCGAGCGGCAGGGCACCAGGTTCGTCAATATTCAATCCGCGTTCGACCGTTACCTGGAGCATCACTATTCCCTGGAACTGGCCGCGGACCGGGTTCACCCTTCGCAGACCGGACATATGATTATCGCCCGGGAATGGCTGCAAGCGGTCGGTTATCGGTGGGACTAAAAGCTGCCAAAGGCAGAGCGAATGACCTGTGCAAAGCTGCAGGTCATTTTTTTTAATTTGGCTCTGAGCCGGAAGGATATTTCTGGAATCCGGCGAATTATGATAATGGGAACACTTGTTGGGTGTTTTTAGAAAGGAGCTGTGGGATGAACAATCTATTCGAATCTTCGGCCATGCAGGAAATCCGGCTGCGGATCGAGCGGCTGAGCCCGGATGCTCGGCCGCTCTGGGGAAAGATGAATCCGGCACAGATGCTGGCGCACTGCTCCGCTTTTCAGGACATTGCGACCGGGGAATCGACGGTTCCTCGAAGCGGGCTGGGGCGGGTGATCGGTAGATTTGCCAAACCGGTGTTCTACAACGACAAGCCGCTTCCTCTGAATATGTCCACTATTCCGGCGATTCTGATGGACGGGGAGCGGAAGTTCAATCCCGAGAAAGAACGGCTGCTGCGGCAGATCGAGCGCCTCGGAGAAAAAGGACCGCAGTCCTGCGAAAAGCAGATGCATCCGTTCTTCGGCCGGCTGTCCGCCGAGGAATGGGGCAAAGGCTTGTACAAACATCTGGACCATCACCTGAAGCAGTTTGGCGTGTGAATCAGGAACGGCAAGGAGAATCAAGATGACGATAATCAGTATGGAAGGAGCGAGCGCAGCCGGCAAGACGACGACTTCGGCAGCTTTCACAGCCCGCCAGCGAAGAGGATTCGAACTGAACCTCACCTTTATCGAACCGCAGCAGCGGTATTTCCGCGCGTTGAACGAGTTCTGTCCGGGACTTGTGCAGTTTATCGAATCGGTCGATATCCAGAGCAGCGTCGCGCAGATTGAACCAAGTCTGCCGGGGAGCCGGAACGATCATCGATATTCGCTGGAGCTGTTCGATTTTATGGTGAACTGGCTGGCCGCGAATCCGGCGCATCCGGGCGGCAGGCCAAATCCTTTTTTATCACATTCGGATTGACAGAGGAGCGGAATAGGAATGAGCGGGAAAATCGATTACAAAAAAGACTACAAGGCTTTCTATGTACCCAAAACCGTGCCCGAAATCATTGATGTGCCCTCTATGCCGTTTATCTCGATCGAAGGAACCGGCGACCCGAACGCAGCCCCTTTCGCCGAATCGACCGGAGCGCTGTACAGTTTGACCTATGCGGTAAAAATGTCCTACAAAAGCGATAACGTACCGGCCGGTTACTACGAGTACACCGTATTCCCGCTGGAAGGAATCTGGGATCTGGTCGACCATACGAAACCTTCGACGGACAAAAGCAATCTGAAGTTCAAGATCATGATCCGTCAGCCGGATTTTCTGACCCCGGAACAATACGCACGTTTCTTCGAACAAACGAAGAAAAAAAAGCCCAACCCGAGACTGGACGACCTGCGTTTTGAAACCTTGGAAGACGGTCCTAGCTGCCAGATGATGCATCTCGGCAGATTCGAAGACGAGCCCGCCAGCTTTGCCCGGATGGAAGCGTTCTGCGAAGAAAACGGATGGACACGCAAAAGCAAGCTGCACCGGGAGATTTATTTGTCGGATCCGAGAAAAACCGTGCCCGAGAAACGCAAAACGGTACTGCGTTTTGCCGTGGAAGCGAAACGTACGGATTCGTAAACCGGCGTGATTCGTTTTCTGCCGTGTCCGTGTCTTCCGCCTGCGGAATCGTTTGTTTTCGGTCCTTGCCTTCGGGCAAGGGCTTTTGTTACGATGGAGGAAAGAACAGGAAAAAGGCCGCCCGAAGGGCGGCCTTTGAACCAAATGAGAGGAGCAGCAGCCAAAGTGCCAAAGCAGGCGGCCTTACTGCTTCTTTTCTTCCATAAACCACAGCGGATCGTCGCAATCTTCTTCGCCGTTGTAATTGATCAGAATTTCGTCGCCTGCTTTGATATCGGTATAGGCATAAAAATCGAAGGTATGCTTCTCAAAGCTGATCTCGTACGTCGCATTGGGCGTATAGGAATGGTTGAGCAGGCTGCCGTAACCGAGCAGAATTGCGGTATGGTTGGCTCCGTACTCAAATACATAATCGGCCAGTATCGTTTTCTCGATATGTTCATGGTCGTCATTGTCGTAAGCGACAACAGGCGCCTCATGGATCAGTTCGCCTTTGGCGATATCCCGGGTAGCGAATACGCCGCGGGTAAATTCGCCGCCGCTGAGTTTGGAATGTTTGATTTCGATCATGGATTCACCTTCGCAATTCTTGGATTGGGTCGTTCGGCCCGTCCGGGCGCACCCATTATTGTAGCCCAACCGACGAAGAACGGCAAGGAAATGCCTCGCCTGTGCAGGCGCTGTGCGTATCCGAGTGTTTACATACAAAAGGGGAATGACATATGGACCACGCACAAAAAGACTATATCATATCGGGCAGCCGCGCAGAGCGTTACGCCTGTATCGAGTACACGCCCTCTCATGAGATTGAATATTACTGCTACGGCAGAATGATCGAGAATCGGATGCCGGCGCGCCTGGAATGGCTGCTGCATGAGCATGGGGAATTGGTCAGACAGGTTGTCTTGACTCTGCTTGACGATGTGGAGGAAGAAATCCGCACTTACGACCTGCGCCTGGAAAGTACGGGGCAGAAAATCTTCGATCTGACAATCATCGACGAAGATCTTTCTTTCTTCACCCGGTATGCGCTCAGCGACGGCTATCTGGAACAGTATCCCGGCGACGATCTGCCGAACGGCCCGGCGGAGAAAAAGTCTTCATGAAACTTCGACCATCGACAAAGGGAGGTGCGGCGGATGAACGCGGCGGCTATCGTTGAACGGTTTCGTCGTCACGGCGTTCGCTGCGACCGGGGACTGACGACAGAAGAGTTCCAGCAGATCGAAACGCTTTACGGACTGCGTTTTCCGCCGGATCTGCGCGAGCTGCTGACGTTGGCCCTTCCGGCAGGCCAAGGATTTCCGGAGTGGCGCAATTTTTCCGTGAATAATCAGGTTCGGATTCACTCGCGTCTGCGCGCTCCGCTGGAAGGCATACTGTTCGATATCCGGCAGAACGCATTCTGGTACGAAGGCTGGGGAGAGCGTCCCCGTGAAACGGAAGCGGCCACGGCTAAAGCGGTTCGCGAATATGCCTGCGTTCCCCGGCTGATTCCCGTGTATTCCCACCGCTATATGCCCGAGTCGCCGCATGAAGCGGGAAATCCGGTTTTTTCGGTCTATCAGACCGACATCATTTATTACGGAGCGAATCTGGACGAATACTTCGGTATCGAATTCAGGGAAAAAGAGTATGCGGAGATGAATAGCGAACAGATCAAATCTATTACGTTCTGGAAGGATCTGACGAGCTGATATGCAAAAAATATGGATCGTCGGTATTGTGGCCAGCGGCAAAACGACTCTGGCCCGGCAGTTGTCGGCTCGAACGGGAATCGACTGGTATGAGCTGGACGATGTGGTGCATCAACGCAGCGAAAAAGGGCACAAAAGAACGCCGGAGCAGCAGCTGGAAATCATACGGAGTATCGACCGGAACGGATCCTGGATTCTGGAAGGGACCGACCGGTCTTCCTATTCCTATCTGTACGACATGGCGGATACGGTCCTATTTTTCGACCCTCCTCTGTGGAAAAGAAGAATACGGATCGTCACGCGTTGGATCAAGCAGAAGACCGGGCAGGAGACAGCGGATTACAAACCCGATCTGGCCATGCTGAAGATGATGTTTTGCTGGACAAACGAGTTTGAACGCACACGTCCGGATTTTGAACAAAAGTTGGCTCGGTATGGCGATAAAGTGCTGCGAATTACGGATCAAAAAGCGGTCCGGCGGCTGCTGGACAAGGCGGAATCCACGGGGGACAGCGTAGAACGGCAAAAATAGGCGTACAGGAGAGTGCGGAAGAATGCGGGTACACGACAACGAAATCATTTCTTATCAGATCAACCTTAAGGAAAGCGAAATCCGGATGAATACGGAATACGATAACGGAGTTATGCGTTTCTGGAATGAACTCGTATTCTCGGGCGTACAGGCCCATTATTTCGAAGACGAGCTGCCGGGCAGCCTGATTCTGGACATCTCGATCCTCGAAGTGGAAGACCTATTTTCCTGGCCGGATACGATAGAGCTGTTGCATAAAAGGAAAAATTACGGTTGGCCGATGAATTATGACACCTTGGAGAATCTGCAGAACCAGCTGAAGGCGGAAGGGTATAACGTGTACGTCATCTCTGCCTCTTACGGACTAAGCGGCTGGATCTTGGCCAAATCGTGCAGCGAAGCGGTGACGGGCGGGGAAGAATTGTGATTTTCCGGGAAAAAGCAGCCGACATCGCGGAACGTTTGGCTTTGAAGCCGCTGGAATTTTCCTGCGCCGTATTGAAAGCGATTGCCTAACCTGCACAGCCGCTCCGCCCGTTTACAGCTTCAGCACCGTAATCGGCTCTCCGTCGGTAAACTCGCCGTTGTCTCGGAATCCGAAACTTTCGTACAGACGCTTGGCGTTCACATTATCGGCTTCGTACGGAATCCAGCAGTAGGAAGCCGGTCCGGCGGGAAACGTACGGACGAACTCCAGGATTTTCGCCATCGCTTCCCGGCCATAGCCGCGGTTTTGGAACCGTTTGTCGATCATCAGACGCATGATGCAGTAGCTGTCGTCCACAATGGACGGAAGCTCGTAGCCGGTGTCGCCGTGAATGATCATAACGAATCCGACCGGTTCTTCGTCCGCGTAGATCGCAAACGGAAACGGGCGGCTTCCATTGGTGAGCAGCACGTAGCAGGAAGCGACGCTGGACAGATTCGAAGCCACGTAGCCTTTTTGAGTGTCTTCGACTTCCAGATTAAAAATGGCGCGCCGGTTTTCCAGCGTGATTTTGCGGAGAGTAATCATGGATATGGCTCCTTTGCT
Source organism: Saccharibacillus qingshengii (assembly GCF_013185195.1). Classification (GTDB taxonomy): domain Bacteria; phylum Bacillota; class Bacilli; order Paenibacillales; family Paenibacillaceae; genus Saccharibacillus; species Saccharibacillus qingshengii. The sequence continues at coordinate 44,006 of NZ_JAAZWC010000026.1, read as the reverse complement.
TGCCGTTTTGGTCTTGCTTAGAATGGACAGATCCGAAGCGAATAAAGTTTTGTTTTTTAAAAAATAGAAAGGTCAAAAGGAGCGATACCATGACCGAACAGTCAAACGATTGGCCGATCTGGGCGACAGAAGCGGTGGAGATCAAGCCGAGTAATCCCGCGTGGGCAGCCGCAGGAAAGTTGGAGGCGGAGCATCTGCACAAGCTGCTGTCCTGGCACGGCGTGCGCGAGGTCGAACATATCGGAAGTACCTCGATCCCCGGCCTGCCGGCCAAGCCGATTCTGGATTTGATGGCGAAGATTCCTTCTTATGACCAACTGGAAGCCGTGATCGCACGTTTACAACAAGAAGACTGGCATTACGTGCCTTTGGAGCTGGACGGACACGAATGGCGGCGTTTTTTTGTCAAAGTGGAGAACGATCGGCGCAAATGCCATCTGCATCTGATGCAAGAACATGAGCAGCGCTGGGATATTCAGCTTCGCTTCCGGGACCTTATGCGGCAGCAGCCCGAATCGGTGCGGCAGTATGCCGAGCTGAAGCGGGATCTGGCCGAGCGCTACACGGCCGACCGGGAAGCCTACACGCGGGCGAAAAGCGGGTTTATCGAGAACGTGCTGGGAAGAGAGCGGAATTGAGCGGCAAATCGCATCATTCAACTTGAAAAAGAAAAGGGGTAACTTATGTCAACTTCCCGATCGCTGCTGCCGTCTCCTGCCCTGATCGAATCCGTCGAACAATCGGAGATTGATTATATGACCGATCGAATGCGGGCAATTCAGTCCCGGCCGGGCAATCCGGAAAAGATTGAAATTCAAACTTTCGGCCGCGCGACAGCTTTTACCAGTGAAACGATGCCTTGGCCCGCGTTCAATACCGTCAAAGGACTTGCGGATACGGATATCGGGCAGTTGGAGCCGATTCTGGAGTTTTTTCGCGCGAGAGGGCGGAAAGTTCAGCTGGAAATCGTGCCTTCCCGGGTAGGACCGGACTTTCTGGGCCGTATGGCGGAACTGGGACTGTACGCTTCTGGTGTCCACGCTTCCTTGATTGCACAGCCGCGCGAAATCCCGGATCGACGGTCCGGTTCCGAGGCCAATCCCGATAGGATCGTCATTCGCGAGCTTCACGCGGGCGAAATGGAGACCTACGCCATGCTGCACTGCCGGGGAACGGGTCTGCCGGATCACGGCATTCTGCCTGTTCAACAAAATAACGAAGTGCTGCACGGCCGCGAAGGCTGGACGTTTCTGATCGCGGAGTCGGACGGAACGCCTGCCGCGACCGCGGTCTTGTTCGAGCGCGATCGCCGTGCTTCGCTGACGTTTGCCGCCACGCTGCCGGAATTCCGCGGCCGCGGACTGCATCGCAGATTGATCGAGCGGCGGATCGGCGAAGCTTTTTCAAGAAACAATGAACTTGTCGTTGGCCAATGCGCTTTCCTGTCGCAAAGCCACCGCAATATGGAACACGCGGGCATGAGACTTGGCTATGTGCGTACGGCGTGGACCGAAGCGAACACTCATCCGGCAAAAGAAAGCACACCGTCGTGATCCGCGGGATCCTGTTCGATCTGGACGGGACGCTGCTGGATCGGGAGAAGTCGCTTCGCGCTTTTCTGGACGATCAATATACACGGATTCCGGCCATGCATACGCTGCCGCGGCAGCGCTTTATGGAGCGGTTCATCGAGCTGGACCGGAACGGATATGTCTGGAAAGATGCCGTCTACCGGCAGTTGATCGAAGAAACGGGCTGGCCGCTGCATACGGAGGAGCTGCTGGAAGGCTACGTGAGCGGTTTCGGCGCGCACTGTATCGGGTTTGCGAATCTGATGGACATGCTGGGCAAGGCAAAGAGCCTGAATCTCAAGCTGGGTATCGTCTCGAACGGATTTACCGCTTTTCAGCAGAGCAATATCGAAGGCTTGGGTATCGCGGATAAGGTGGACACGATTCTGATCTCCGAAGCGGAAGGCCTGCGCAAGCCCGATCCCGCTTTGTTCCGCCGCGCTCTGGAACGTCTGGGACTGGATCCCGGCGAGACCGCGTTTGTCGGCGATCATCCGGTGAACGATATCGGAGCGGCCGTCGAAATAGGAATGGTCGGATTATGGAAAAAGAACGACGTCTATGAACCTCCTGCCTGCCGTCATGTGCCGATAGAGGACTTGATAGACATTGCGCGGTGGGCGGCCAAACAAACCGGATCACAAAGGAGCGATCAGGGATGAACATCCATATCCGGTCTCTGGAGGAAGCCGATGCGGCGCGGATCTCCCGGGCTTTTCTCGAGCAGGGATGGAATAAGACAAGCGAATTGTACGAGCGTTATGCGGCAGAGCAGCGGGAAGGGGCTCGCGTCACGCTTATCGCCGAAGCGGATGGAGCGTTCGCCGGGTATATCAACGTGCTCTGGGAATCGGACTATCCGGCTTTTCGTGCAGCGGGAATTCCCGAGATCAGCGATTTGAACGTACTTGTCAAGTTCCAAAGACTAGGAATGGCGTCCAAGCTGATGGACCATGCGGAGCAGGCAATCGCGGAACGTTCAACGGAAGCGGGGATCGGTGTAGGTCTTTTCTCGGACTATGGTCCGGCCCAGGTTCTCTACGCCCGGCGCGGCTATATTCCGGATGGGCGCGGCCTATACAAAGAGGGAAAATATTCCCGGTACGGTGACACGGAAGTGATCGACGACGATCTGGTTTTGTACTTGACGAAGCGGCTGCGCTGATTCTTCTGCATATTTTTCCCTCCAGCGGGTAAAGAAGGAGAGGACGATAAAAAGGATCGGGGAGGAATCGGATATGGCTGAAAAAGGCTGCGTCAAATGCGGAAGTCCAAATGCGGAAACCAAAGAAGTATCGATGGCGGGAACCGGTTTGTCCAAAATGTTCGATATCGAACATAATCATTTTACGGTTGTCAGCTGCACGAACTGCGGATATTCGGAATTCTACAACAACCAGTCTTCCACCGGATCCAATCTGCTGGATTTGTTCTTCGGTTGAGCCTCCTGTAGCAGCGGAAATCGGACAACGAAAAGCCCGGGAGAAGATTCCCGGGCTTTTTCGGCGAACGAACGTTCAGTAAGAATAAGGGACAGGAGGCAGGGAGGCCGGGTCAAGAATCCGGATTCGGCGGCGGCCGTTCTGCTTGATCCAACCTCGGGCTTCGAACGAAGCAAGTTTGCGACTGACCGTCTCGGGGGTGGTTCCGAGCAGCGAAGCCAGATCCCGACGTGGCATTGGCAGTTCGATGTCCAGAGTCGATTGTTCGTCCGCCAGCCGGGACAAATATACGGCAATTCTCGTCTCTGCATCTTCTGCGGTGAAGCGGGCGGATCGGCTTTCGGCTTGCTCCAGCCGGCTGGACAGTTCCTGCAAAATTTTGAATGGTATGTCCGGGTAGCGCAGCATCAGCTGCTGCAGGTCGCTCCGGTCGATGCGGCAGATCTCGGAAGATTCCACCGCTTCCGCGTAACCATCGTGTACGGACCGGTTGAACAAAGCGAACTCCCCGGTGAAGCTGCCCGCACACAGAACACGAACCAGCTGTTGTTTGCCATTTTCGAACAAACGATAAAGATGAAGCTTTCCGCGGTGTACCATAAACAGAGAATCCGAAATATCGCCGGCGCGGTAGAGCAGCTCTCCTTTTTTCAGTTTCATGGGGCGGATTGAGGCAGACACTTCCCGCATTTCTTCGGGCTTCAGATGATTGAAGATCGGCACACGGGCGACGCAGCCTGCGTGTTCCTGCAGTGTGTCGCCTGAAGCCGAAGCACAGAAATGATCGGATGGCACGATTACACTTCCTTTGCAATTTCGGTCGGTTTCTATTGTACACCTTGCGCGGCCCGGTTGTCCCGGTGTCCGTACCGGGCAAGGCGAGCGGCGTTAAGGATAACCAGCAGCACGCTGGCTTCATGGATCAGCATGCCGGATGCGAGATGGACGGAACCCGCAAGAATACCGATCAGCAGCAGCAGCACGGTGCCGACCGCTATCCATAGATTTTGGCGAATATTGCGAACAGTGGCCCGGGCAAGCGAGTAGGCGAACGGAAGAGAGGCCAGCCGATCCGCCAGCAGCACGATTTCTGCCGTTTCCAGCGCCGTTCCGGTCCCGCCTCCCATTGCCACGCCGATATTGGCGGCGGCGATGGAGGGCGCATCATTAATCCCGTCTCCCGCCATGGCGACCGACCGTCCCCGGGCTTTGAGATTTTCGATAAAAGCGGCTTTGTCTTCGGGCATCAACTCCGCGTGGTATTCGTCGAGACCCAACTGGTCGGCAACCCGTTTGGCTGTATGGCGATTGTCGCCGGTCAGCATGATGAGCGTCTTGATCCCGGAACGGCGCAGCCGCTCCAGTGCTTCGGGTGCATCTGCACGAATCGGATCGGCGATGGCAAATAAACCGGCAAGTCTGCCGTCGACCGCTGCAAAAGCGATGGTGTGTCCTTCCCGTTCCCGCATGTCGGCATGGCGCAGAACGGACTCGGACAGTACGATTCGATCGGCACGCATCCGTTCCCGGCTGCCGACCGTGAGACTGCGTCCATCGACAACGGCGCGAAGTCCACTGCCTTTGAAGATTCGGACGTCTGCGGGAATCGTAAGATCCGTTATCCCCTGCGACAGTGCTTCCCGGACGATCGCACGTCCCAGATGATGCTCGGATGCCGTTTCGGCGCAGGCGGCAAGACGCAGCAGCTCGCGGATATTCAGGAAATCGAAGGTTTTGATATCGGTCACTTTGGGATTTCCTTCGGTCAGCGTTCCGGTCTTGTCGAATACGAACGTGTCGGTACGGGCCAGACGGTCCATCGCGTCGCCGCCCTTGATAAGCACGCCTCTGCGCGCTCCGCTGCCGATCCCCGCCACACCCGAAGCCGGTGCTCCGATCACAAGCGCTCCGGGACAGGCCACGACGAGAAACGTGACGGCCATATGCGGATCATGTGTCCAGGCATAGACTAGAATCGACAGGCCGACGGCTGCCGGCGTATATACCTTGGCGAAACGGTCCAACAATTTGGCCGCTCTGGATTTGGACTCCTGGGCTTCTTCGACAAGTTCGATCATTCTGGCGAATCGGGTGTCGGCGCCTACCTGCTGTGCGGTGACTTCCAAATATCCGTGGTCTACCAGAGTTCCGCTGTATACAAGGTCGCCGATCTTTTTGAAAGCAGGAATCGATTCTCCGGTCAGCGCCGCTTCGATCAGTTCAGCCTGACCGGATACAATCTTCCCGTCCGCCGGTACCGCTTCGCCACTGCGTACGATCACATGCTCGCCCAGGCGGATGTCCTCTGCCGGAACCGTTAGGATATCGCCGCTGCGTATCACTCGCGCTTCGAGAGGGGTGAGGTCGGTCAATTCTTGCAAGGCGGAACGCGTCTTGGCTAGACTGCGGAATTCCAGATACTCGCCCAACAAGAACAGGAAGGTCACGACGGCCGATTCCAGGTATTCGCCGATCGCAAGAGCGCCGATCACGGCAATCGTCACCAGAAGCTCGATGCTCGGCAGTTTCATTCGTGCCGCCTGCAAAGCGCGGGAGACGATCGGGATCGAAGCGGCGGCGGTTGACGTCAACAGCGCCCCTTGTCGGATCACATCCAGGTCTGCAAGATGAAGCAGCCAGGCCGTCAGCAGCAGCGCGGCGGATAAGAACAAGAAGACTTTTTTATGTGCATGGATTTTTCTTGTCATTCGAATCGGTCTCCTTTCCTTCCAGGGTTATGCGGTACGAACGGCAAGGACCGGGTAGCCAAGGCGTTCGATCCGGGTGCGGATTTCGTCGGCGGCAATCCGCTTTGGATCGAAGACGGTTTTAACTTTGCTGGCGTGGAATAACACGGTTGCGGATTCCACGCCTGCAGTCCGCTTCAACATCGTTTCAATCTTTTGAATGCAGGATGGGCAGCCGAGCGGCTCCAGTTGAAAAATGGCTTGGGTCATCATGAATTCCTCCTTGTCAGTTATGCCCTCATTCTAAGCCGATCCGTCAGGCGATAACTTGACGGGCGTCAAGTTTGCGAAATTTGCCGATACAGAGGAAGATAAGAGCCAATAAACGAAGGAATAAGACGGTTTTTCTATAAAAAAGCACAAAGGAGCTTCTATGACACGCGAAGAATTTGGGGAATTTCTGCTTGCGGCCCGGCAGGAGCTGGCCGACAAGCAGGAGAAATTCGTAACGGAATCGAATGTAAGCGGCTATGAGGAATATTGGATCGATATAGCAAACGGCACGCTGGATTTTATCGAAGGAGAGGCCGGAAGAATCTCGTACGAGGTTATCTGTATCGGAACGTGGTCGGAGACCCAGCGCAGCTGGATGTGGGCCTGGGCGCACGAAAGCTTCCCGGCAGAGATTCGGCGGCAGTCGGCCGCCCTGCAGGAGCTGTATGTCCGGACGAACAGTCCGGTTTTCCGCACGGAAACATTCGAGTGCGAAGAAGCGCAGGCGATCGAGTTGACGGCAATGTCGGTGCGGCATCTGAACGCGATCGGTATGTACCGGATTCCGGGCGAGCAGGCGCAGTTGTATGTGGCCGTGATGAAGAAGCGCAGTCTTCAATAGCAGACGAGTTGGCGGTTCAAGCCAAACGGAAAAGAGGAAAACCAATGACTAATTCCAACCCGGAATCCCTGATTCGCCGGCTTGCGGCCGAGACGCTGGGCAGCGAACCGGAGTCTGTTGAACGAATGACATTCGGACATCGCAATGAGGTCTACCGTGCCCAATCCGCCGAACGTTCGATCATCGTGCGCACCAATACGGATCCGGCCGTCATGCGCGGGACCGCGGACAATATGGCCGATCTGCGCGAGCTGGGGATTCCGGTTCCGCGCATTCTGGCTTCCGATTTGCACAGCGGTCGCTATCCGTTTGCCTATATGATTCTGGAAGAGATTCCCGGCCGCGATCTGCGCGACGAGCTGCCGGATATGACCGAAGCGCAGATGACGGCAGCAGCGGAGCAGGTCGTTGCGTTTCAACGCATGGCCGGCCGGATCCCGCGCGGTGAAGGGTTCGGCTGGGTGCCGATCGGCGAACCCGGTCCGTTCCGCTCGTGGAACGAACTGATTGCCCGCGATCGGCAGGATCATTTTGCACGCAGCGGCACGATTGTCGGCGAGAAGCTGCTGGCGCTGCTCGACGATCGGCTGCAGCGGCTGAATCCGTATTTGGCGGCGATCGAACCGGTCTGTTTTCTCGACGATCTGACGATCAAGAACGTCATCATGGAGAGAGGCGAGCTGCGGGGGATCGTCGATTTCGACACGGTCTGCTACGGCGATCCGCTCTATTTTATCGCACTGACCCGGACCGCGATCGTATGCGATATCGGGGAGCAGGCGCTTTTTTATGCGGATGAACTGTGCCGGTGTATGGGGCTGGACGAGGAGCAGCAGCGGGCCGCCAACGTGTACGCCGCCCTGTTTGCCGGATCGTTCCTGGATACATGCCGGGAGAACGGCGACGCAGAAGCGGAGCGGCGGCTGCTGGAACATATGGAAAAATGGCTGGGAGAAAGCGGGACGTAGAAGACAGAAACCACTACCTCCTACCTCTAAGACTTAGGAAGAAACGTTTAGATCGTAGGAACAATCTTGCATATACCGGGAGCAATCGGGCAGAATCAGTCAACGCACCCGTATAGGAAGACTAGGAGTTCCCGGGAAGCGGAGACGGGCGGGAGGCGGAATGACTTCGAAAATAGCTTGGGTGATCCTTTTTTCTTTGTTCAAAGGGAAATATATCGAAGACCGGATCGCGTCGGCCAAATTGTCTTTTTATATTTTCGTGTGTCTGGCGGTCGTCGCTGTTGAATTCGGAATTGTCTACGGGCTGATTACGTGGATAATGGGGGAAGAGACCAGCAGATGATCCAGAAGACTTTTGAACCGAGACGGAGGAGGCCAGATGCAAAAAGTGACGGTGATCGGCTCGCCTGGTTCTGGAAAATCGGTGCTATCGAGAAGGATCGGCGAATGTCTGGGACTACCGGTCATCCATCTGGATAGTCACTACTGGCAGGCCGGCTGGACGCCGACTCCCAGCAGGGAGTGGGATGAATTTCTCAAGGAAACGTCGGAGCGGGAGAAATGGATTATCGACGGCAACTATACGAGAACGCTGGATATTCGGCTGCGGGCGGCGGATACGATCGTTTTTCTGGATATGCCGAGAATGCTCTGTTTGTACCGGGTGTTCAAAAGACGAATTCAGTACCATGGCAAAACACGCCCGGACCTCAATGAAGGCTGCGAAGAAAAGCTGGATGCCGGATTTGCCGTCTGGGTATGGAATTACAAGAAAAATACCCGCCCAAAAGTCCTGGATGCGCTTAAGCCATATACGGACACAAAAGAAGTCATTATTCTTCGGTCACGAAAAGAAGCTGCCGAATTTCTGGATCGAATACATACCCTGCAGCCGATAGGAAGCCATGATCCCCCCCAAATCCAACATCAGGAAGAAGTGAACCGAATGTCTTTAACCGCAGAGTTTAAAAAAATGCCGATGATCAAGTTTGAAGAATGGTGCCTTGCCGCTGCGATCGAAGGCATGGCCGGAGATACGAACGATTTTCTGCAAACGCACGCCAAGCCGCTGACCGAATACGACGGGTCCGGTTACGTTTATTCCACTTTGCTGGAGTATTTGGCCGAAAGAGGAATCGATCTGGAAGAGTCCGAGTATGCGGCATTGGCTGCGGAACGGACCGAGGAGCATTACGCGCTCTGCACGGTGCTGACGAAGGAGCATAAACAAGCCTATCTCGACAAGCTGAACCTTGCGAATTACGACGAGAACGAACTGAGCGCCTATTATAACGAGTTTAACGATACGCAGGAGGCCGAAGTGGGTTCGGAAATGCTGGAAGCAATCCGGGTGCTGCAGTTCAATCTGCGCGAAGCGGACGAGACTTCCGTTGTGCTGCTGATTCTGTCTTGAAAAGGAGATATCGAATCTGCCGACTGTACCCGGCTGAAAATAATCAATAACATCAAGGAGGATATTCCGATGAGTCTCTCCCATTCTAACCCGCTTTGCGAGCTGCTCGGCATCCGTCATCCGATCGTGCTGGCGGGTATGGCAGGCCTCGCCAATATGGCTCCGCTCGTATCCGCCGTCTCCGCAGCAGGCGGACTGGGCACGCTTGGAGCCGCTTATCTGAAACCGGAAGAGATCCGAAGCTCTATCCGTGCTATCCGGGAAATGACCGATGCGCCTTTTGCCGTTAACCTGTTCGCCCATGTCGGTCCGGATGATCTCGGCCGCTTTGACGAAGTGAACGGGAAGCTGAATCCGCTGCGCGATTCGCTGGATCTGCCGCATCCCGTTCGGAGCGAGGTGCGCACGCCCGACCATTTCGAAGAGCAGTTCGCCGTATTGGTGGAAGAAGAAGTGCCGATTGTCAGTATCACGTTCGGGCTGCTGTCGGAAATTGATATGAACCGGGCGGAGCAGGCGGGAATGAAAGTCATCGCGACCGCCACGACCGTGGAAGAAGCGATCCGTGCGGAAAAAGCGGGCTGCCACGCCGTTACGGCGCAGGGAAGCGAAGCGGGCGGACACCGCGGCACGTTCGATACGTCTTCCCGGCGCATGGGCGCAAACATCGGTACGATGGCGCTCGTTCCGCAGATCGTCGACCGTGTGCGCATTCCGGTGATCGCGGCGGGCGGCATCATGGACGGTCGGGGGCTTGCGGCCGCGCTGATCCTGGGAGCGTCCGGCGTGCAGATGGGTACACGTTTCCTGACCTCCCGCGAGTCGGGTGCGCATCCGGCATACAAGCGGGCACTGCTTGCCAGCACGGAAGAAAGCACGATACTGACCGACGCTTTTTCCGGAAGACCGGCCAGAGGCATCGAGAATACGTTTATCCGCGAATGGAACGAAGGCGGCACGGATCCTCTGCCTTTTCCGTCCCAAAATACGCTGACCCGGGAAATTCGCAATGCTGCCGCACGGCGAGGCGATGCCGAGCATATGGCTTTGTGGGCAGGTCAAGGGACACGGCTGCTGACAGATGGAGATTCCGCGGCGGAGATCGTGCGTCTAACAGCCGAACAGGCCCGAAATCTGCTGGGTTGAATCACGAACGCGAAGGCGAGATCGTCATACGGCGGTTTGGCCTTCGTTTTTTTGCCTATCCAGCTGTATACGGGCTTGCCAGAACCTTCTTAATCAGCTATCATAGACATATTATATCTTTAATAGACATTATCCGATATCCGAAAGGTCAGGGTGAAGCGACAATGAAGCCTTTTTTTAATCCGGCAGTCTGGGAACAGGAATGGAAAGAATACGGAGACGGCGCGGCGGCCCGGATGAAACGTTCGGGAGTCGATCCGGCTACGGCATTCAACAGTAAAGCGCAAACGTTCAACGAGCAGTCGTTCAACGAAGAAGGCCGCAGACGCAGCGCACGAATCGTGAACTGGCTGGCAAGCCGCGGCATAGCGTTCGAAGGCGCATCGGTACTGGATATCGGCGCGGCGTCAGGAGTATTCACGGTACCTTTTGCCGAACGCGGTGCCCACGTGACCGCATTCGAATCGTCGCCGCCGCAGGTCGAACTGCTGAAGCGGAATACGGCCCGTTTTACGGAACGTCCGGTGCAGATCGTCTCGGGGGAATTCGAACAGATCGATATCGGGGAAAAAGGGTGGAACGAAGCGTTCGATCTGGTCTTCGTCTCCATGTGTCCGGTCGTACACGATTGGGACAGCGTGAAGCGGATCTTGAGCTGCGCCCGCAAGTTCGCTTATATCAGCATGCCGTACAGCTCGTCGGAGAGCAGCCTGGTCAGCGAAGTCGTGCCGCTGATCACCGGCGAACCCTTTCAGCCGAAAATAACGGAGATGAGTTATCTGCTGCATCTGCTCGGTCTGAACGGATATGCGTATGAGACGTTGCTGACCCGCGAACTCAAGACAACGCAGCATACGCCGGAGGAAGCGCTCAAACATACCCTCACTTGGCTGCGCCATCACAATCTGCCTGCGGATGAGCGAAGCCGAAGCCTCGTCGAAGCGCATATCCAGGCGAATTATCCGCCGGACAGCGTACAAATTTATGAAGGAGGCCGATTCGGCAAAGTGCTGATCCGGCTGCAGGACCAGAGTATGTACGTCGAAGAGTAACACGACCCGACTCTTTCCGGTGTGAATGTTCAGTCGAACATTCACGCCGGTTTTTTGTGCGTCCACAGAAGAGCAGATATAATGGGGGGGATAAGGCGATAAAGAAAAGAGTGGAAATCAATGAGGAATCAGGCAAAGCGTTTGTTGAGTTTGGGGATGGGAGAAATAGCGGCCGGTATGATTTTGGTCTGGGTCTTTTTAATGCTGGGTACATATTGGGACTTGGGTACTGCCGGAGTTTCCGCTTTATCCTTCCTGGTTTTTTTGCTGATGCAGGGCGGTACCTACTGGTTGATTCGTTATCGCAGTTTGAAAAATCATGCAGCAATCGATCCAAGCCTTATCATGCTGTTTGGAGGGCTTCGGAAACTCAATCGGCTGCTTGGCGTTGTAATATTGATCGCGATCGCCGGTTTTTTTGAAAATTCGGCCGATCTGACATTTGCAGCGCTGCTGTACCTGTTCGCTCTGCTCGAATACGTCAACTATTACGAATTCAGGCTGAGCTACGGCGTATCGGGATTCAATGTGTTTGAGCTGCGGCGGCAGGGACTGAGAAGGTCAAGCCTGAACCGCCTGCTCGGAAGTCGGAGGCGCTTATGAAGCTTAGGATCTCGTTCGTCTTATGCGTCTGACTGCTGCTGGTAGAAGCTGCCCGAATTTATGCCGCCTGGGAGAAAGCCACGCCCGAAAGTGCATATCGTCCAAACGAGCTAAGGAGGCCGATCATGGCGGAGAAGATCAAACCTGAATTGTTTTTGTTAAGCGACGGTCTGTCCATCCTTTCAACCTGCAAAAAAGAAACGGGGGATATCTGGCAGGCTCATTTCGGAGCGGCGGCGATCGGCAGCTATTTTTTCGTCAAAAATAATCGGTTGGATTCGGATGTACGGCAGCGCATTTTGGTTCAAGCGCAAGCAATGGCTTATTCCGTATCGAAAAAAGATCGAGGATCTGATCGGGATCCAGCCGGACCGACCCTGAATCCGCTCGAAGCCGAATCGATCCTGTTAACGGCATTGGAGCGGACGATCGACGGTCTGCACTGGGTTGGTCACAATGTGATCTACAGCGCGGCGAGCCTGTCGGCAATCCGCGAACTGGGCGGTTGGGGAAACAGGGAGCAGATGGCGGGCATCGCCGACCTGATCGCTTCGTTCGAAAAGACGATCCCCGGACGTTCATGGATCGGCTGTACCGCGTCCGAGGTGAAACGTTTGACGATCGATCCGCAGGACCACTTTCCGATCATTCGTACTCCCGAAGATTTATCGGAGTTTGTTCTGGAAGAATTGGCGTCTTTTCCTGTCATTTATCGTGCGGAAGCCCATCATGACCTGATTGGCCATCTACTGACTTTTTCGCATGCGTTGAATATTCTGTACGATCTCGGGCATCCGGAATTTTTCGATCGGGGAACGGTTCCGCTGTTCAAGTTGGCCAAAGCGCTGCGCGCCAGCCGCTGTATGTCTTCCATGGACACGATCAAGCTGGTATCTCCTGTCGACCGTCTGCCGCTGGAGCAAGCGAAACGCAGCGAACGACTGCCGACCGAGAGCGAATTTTGGAACAAGGATTACCGCGCAAGCGATTGGGATTTCGGTCATGTTTTCAAGTTTTCGCATAGTTTTTACGATCATCTTGCACGCGTAGAAACCGAGAAGTCGTCCTATACCGAAGCTTTTCGATCGATCCTTGTTCAATAAATGAAAAGGCAAGCCAAAAGGAGTGGATACGAAGATGACCCGAAAACTTGGATTTGGACAGATCACGCTGGCGGCCGCTGCTTCGCTTGCCTTGTTCCTGCTGGTCGCCTGCACTTCGGAGCCTCAGTCACGCACCGAGCAGATCTCCGTCACCCAAAATCCTACCGCGGCCGAATGGCTGAAGCTTGAAGCGCAGGCCAGCGTGTTCCAATACGAAGATGTCATTTATACAGCCGGCGTGTCTTGGGTAGACGAATTGGAGCTGAAGCGAGGCGAACGTCTTACGGAGGTGCTTCGACAAAACAAGGACGGCGATTCGTTCCAAAACGGAGATGCCAACCACCTGAAAGCGGGAACTCCTATATATCGGGTGAAGGATCGGGGAGACATTCTGATCGCGGAAACGCCGGACGGCGATCTTCGTTTGTACCAATTGGTCGAAGGGTAATCCGATCGCAGACGAACTCCCTTTTTTCTATTTCAGATTCATTTAAGCCGGCTCTCTTATTCTGAACTCATCACAGAATACGAAGAGGTGAGCTTCCCATGATGAGAGCAGAAGAACCCGTTTCCCCATCCACCCGCAAGAAGCGCAGATGGCCGATTATTGTAATGGTGATCGTACTTGTGCTCGGAACCGTCTTATACAGCCTGGCCAACCGATACCTGATTCCGCACGTCGAAGTAGCCGTTGTCGACCGTTCCTTGAGTACGGCTGCCGCAAGTTCAAGCAGCGAAGATACAGCCCAGCCGGCTGTCGAAGTGAACGCGGTGTCCGACGACTGGAGCTACAGCAGCGAGGATATCGATATTCAGATCGAGCAGGTCATCACCGGCTCCGGCTCGGATCAGATCACGTATTATGTGGCGGACGTGGTGCTTCAGGATGCCGCCGACCTCAAGTCGGCATTGGCCAACAACAGCTTCGGAACCAATATCACCGACAAGACCTCGAATATCGCTTCGGAGGCTGGCGCGATTCTGGCGATCAACGGCGACTACTACGGATTCCGGGATGACGGCGTCATTATCCGGAACGGGACGCTGTACCGCGACGAGCCGATACGCGATGCGGCAGCCCTGATGAGCGACGGCACCATGCAGACTTACGACGAGACCGCGGTCTCGTCATCCGAGCTGCTGGAATCCGGCGTGCTGAATACACTGTCATTTGGTCCGATTCTGATACAAAACGGCGAAATCGTCGGGGACTTCAGCAGCGTCAGTATCGACAAGAACTTCGGCAACCGCTCGATCCAGGATGCCAATCCGCGTACGGCGATCGGGATGATCTCGGCCAATCATTATGTATTCGTGGTGGTCGACGGGCGTTCAGACGAGAGCCGGGGCATGACGCTTGACGAACTTGCGGCCGTGATGCAGAATCTCGGCGCAACCGAAGCGTACAATCTCGATGGCGGCGGTTCTTCGACGATGTATTTTAAGGGACGGGTCGTCAACAATCCGCAGGGCGAGAACAAAGAACGCGGCGTCAGCGACATTCTGTACGTGGGCGAGGGGGAATAGATCATGACGATCCTGATTCCTTCCTATGAACCCGATGTCCGTCTGCTGAACCTGGTCGTCAAGCTGCAGGAATACGGCCTCGGTCCGATCGTGATCGTCGACGACGGAAGCGGCCCGGCTTACCGGGGCATTTTCGAGAGTGCTCAAGCCTACGGCTGCACGGTGCTCACGCATACGCACAATCTGGGCAAAGGCTGCGCGCTCAAGACGGGATTCCGGCATATCCGCGCATGGGGTCTGCAGGAAGCCGTAATCTGCGCCGATAGCGACGGGCAGCATCTGCCCCAAGATATCAAGCGAGTCGCCGAAGCGATCAAGCGCGAGTCGTCGGCATGTCTGGTGCTCGGCAGCCGCAGATTTACGGGAAAAGTGCCGCTGCGCAGCCGTTTCGGCAACAGCGTCACCCGCAGCGTGTTTGCGATTGCAGCCGGCGGCAAAGTCCAGGACACCCAGACGGGGCTGCGCGCTTTTTCGTACGAGCTGCTGGACTGGCTGTGCGAGATTCCCGGCGACCGATTCGAATACGAGATGAATATGCTGCTGGCGGCACGCCGGGAAGGCCGCACGATCCGGGAAGTCTTTATCGAGACGGTCTATCTGGAAGCAAACAAATCGTCCCATTTTCGTCCGCTGATTGACTCCCTGCGCATCTATCTGCCGATTCTGGCGTTTGGCGCTTCGTCGGCGGCTTCGGCGCTGATCGACTTCCTGCTGCTGTTCGTCTTCCAGTATCTGACGCATAACCTGTTCTTCTCGGTCGTCGCCGCCCGGCTGTGCAGCTCGGTCTTCAACTATACGATGAACCGCAGATACGTTTTCGGCGGCCCCCACGCGGCGAAGATCGGCAGGTCGATGCCCAAATATTTCTCGCTTGTGGCGCTTGTGCTGCTGCTCAATTACGGACTGCTGTATTTCTATAAGGAACAGCTGATTCTCCCGCTTCTGGCCGCGAAGATTCTGACCGAGGTATCGATCTTCGTCTTCAGCTTCTGGGCGCAGCGGCGGTTTGTGTATTGAATACAGGTGAAAAAGAAACTCCTTCGGTTGGAAACCGGAGGACAGAATGTCGAGAAAGTCCTATTCGTTTAGTAAGCTCGTCGGCTGCGGGAGAAATTCGTTCCGGTCGCGTGTTGAAATCGGGAAAAAGGATTGGATTTTAGCGGAATTTTCCCGATTTCAAAGGCGAACACTATCGTTCCTTCACTGAATTTCTCCCTCCGCCTCCTCACTTTGTTTGGAATACGACTTTCTCGACACGTTGTCCTTCGGTTGGAAACCGGAGGAGTTTTTTGCGTGTTTTGGCTGCCGGAGCCAACGATTTGTCCGCTGGCGCGTCTATAAAGAGAGAAGTTGTGCAATCAGACCAAGATCGGAGGGCGGTAAGGGTGAGCGAGAAAAAGAAAGCATGGATATGGATATTGATCCCGCTGCTCTACGGAGCGTTGTCGTTCGTTCTGTTATGGATCTTCCCGCTGCGTATCGGACAGATCGTTTTCGGAGCTTTCTGGCTGTGGGTCGGCATGCGCTTCGCTCGTTTGGAAGGCAGTTCGGTGAAGAATTTCGTATGGGGGAACAGCCTGTGGCTGATCTCGTTCCTGCTCTACCTGTGGCAGTTCGTACTGCTCGATGATGCGAACCGGAATATGGCGCTCGCCGCATGGAGCCAATATTATGCGGTATCGTTCGTGATGTCCGGCGCTTGGGTGTACCTAGCCTTCGAGGAAGGCGTCATCCGAAGACTCCTGTCGCGATTTATGCTTATGGCATCATGCTTCTGGTATTCGCGATCGGGTTTCTATGGGGGAAGATCAAAAAGAGATCGCGAGTGGACAATGTCTAGGAGGTAAATAGGCACAGCACAGCATCAATCCCAATCAACTCAATGACTTTGAACGGAGAGATTCCATGAAAAATTTAATCGACTATTATAGCGCTTTTGACGAATGGGGCCGCTTGGACCGGGAACCGATCGAATTCATAGTGAATATGCATCATATTCTGGCGCATCTGCCGCAGCAGGCCCGCGTGCTGGACAATGGGGCGGGGCCGGGGAAATACGCCGTGGCGCTCGCGAAGAAAGGGTTCCGCTTAACGCTCACCGATCTTACGCCGAGATTGGTGGAGACGGCCGAACTCAAAGCGCGCGAGGAAGGCGTGAGCGATCGGTTCGACGGGTTCCATGCACGGGATGCCCGGGATCTGAACGGACTCGAAGAAGGAAGTTTCGACGCTTCGCTGATGCTCGGACCGCTGTATCATCTGCAGCAGGAAGAAGACCGTGACCTTGCCGTGCGGGAGCTGCACCGCGTTACGCGCCTCGGCGGCCTGGTCTTCGTCGCTTTTATGCCGCGTACCTCGTTTCTGCGCAAGTCGCTGGCCCAACCCGATGCCTGGAAACCGAATCATACGGCGGAAGGACTGAACCGGTTTATGGCGTCGGGAGCATTCGATCACGCCGACGAAGGCCGATTCACCGGCGCCTATTATTTTGACGTCGATACGATCGAGCCGTTTATGGAAGCCCGCGGTTTCGAGAGTCTCAAGATGGTCGCTTCGAGCAGCGTGGCCGGCACGATGACTCCCGAACAGTGGGCATACTGGCACGAACGCGGCGACGATGAGTTGGCGGCGGTCGTTTCGCATCTGATCGGGGTCTCGGACGACCGTCATATTCTGGGCTTGTCGCCGCATATCCTGTATATCGGGCGCCGCAGAAGTTGATATTCGGCAGCTCTACCGCTTCGAAAGACCGGTTTCCGCACTTTGGAGACCGGTCTTTTTTTGGTGTTCTTTTGTCGAGGGTCTCAAGGAGCTATTGTAGGATAAACCGCGCCGCTGCGCCTTTTTACGAGGATATTCAGCTTAAAAAACCGCCGTTTCCGCAAAAATCGCCATTTTTTCCGGGCACCGTTTTCGTCAAAAAATCGCCATAAAGGCGAATATGAGTCATTGCCCTGCCGCGACCGGAACGGTAGAGTTGGCCTCAGAAATTGAATACGCTTCCAAATCGGTGTTCGACCCGAACACGGACCGAGTCGGCTGCGTATTTTATTCGAATCTGGAGGTGAACCATGCAGCGCAAATCAATCGCGTTACCCGGCACCCTGGAGCGCAGAAGCTCCAGGACGCTCCGAAGCTACATCAAGCACCGGTATTATTTTTTCATGCTGCTGCCGGTCCTGGCGTACTTCGTGATCTTCCATTACGTGCCTATTTACGGAGTGCTGATGGCGTTTCAGGATTTCCGGATCTTCAAAGGCATCTCGGGCAGCGAGTTCGTGGGGTTGAAGCATTTTCGCGAATTGTTCGACGGGATCTATTTCATGCAGGTGCTGAAGAATACGCTGATTATCAACGCCTACAAGATTCTGTTCGGCTTCCCGGCTCCGATCCTTCTGGCTCTGCTGATCAATGAAGTCATGCGGCCGAGATTCAAGAAGTTTGTGCAGACGATCAGCTACCTACCGCATTTTCTCTCGTGGATCGTTCTGTCGGGCATCGTGATCGAGATTTTGTCTCCTAGCCGCGGCGCGCTGAACGTACTGCTGATGGAGCTGGGATTCCAGCCGGTGTATTTTCTCGCCAGCACGGATTGGTTCCGCACGATTCTCGTCAGTACGGATATCTGGAAAGGGGTCGGCTTCTCGGCGATTATCTACCTGGCCGCGATCGCGGGGATCAGTCCCGAACTATACGAAGCGGCGGAGGTGGACGGGATCAGCCGGCTCAAGAAGGTCTGGTATATCACGCTGCCGTCGATCGCTCCTGTGATTGTAATCATGGTTATTCTGAATTCGGGCAGTATCATCAACGACGATTTTGATCAAATTTTCAATCTGCTCAATACGAATGTGTTCAGCGTCGGCGACGTGATCTCGACCTATACCTACACCGAGGGGATCGCCAAGATGAACTACAGCTACGCCGCCGCCGTCGGATTATTCAAGAACGTGATCGCGCTGATTATGGTGCTGACCGCCAACACGATTGCGCGCCGTTTTAGCGACCAGGCCATCTTCTGAGAAAGGAACATGAATCTTATGAAAATCAAGCATCGAAGCTGGTCCGACCGTATTTATGTCACTTTTGCCTATACGGTCCTGATTCTGCTGTGCGTCTCGATTATTGTGCCCATGATGCAGGTGCTGACCGTCTCGGTCAGCCCCGTGGAGGTCATCAACAGCTACGGATTCCACCTGTTCCCGACGAAATTCGACTTCAGCGGTTACCAGGAAGTATTCCGCAAGTCGATCATCTGGACCGCTTACGGCAATACGATTATTCGGACCGTGCTCGGCACGGCGCTGACCGTCATTTTGACCTTTATGGGCGCGTATCCCCTGTCCAAAAAAAGCCTGCCGCACCGTCCGTTTTGGACCGCGCTGATCGTATTCACCATGTTTTTCTCCGGCGGACTGATTCCAAGCTACATGCTGATCAAGAACCTGGGGCTGATGAATTCGGTCTGGGCGCTCGTCCTGCCGGGAGTGGTCAGTGTGTTCCTGCTCCTGATCGTCCGCAACTTCATCGCCGCGCTGCCGGAAAGCCTGGAGGAATCCGCCAAGATTGACGGAGCCGGCGAACTGTATATCCTCTGGAAGATCATCATGCCGCTGTCGATGCCCATACTCGCCACCGTCTCGCTCTACAGCGCCGTCGGCCACTGGAACGCCTGGTTCGACTCCATGCTGTACATCCAGGACGAACACAAACAGGTGCTGCAGCTGATCCTTCGGCGCATCGTCATCGACGGCACGCTGGACCCTTCGGCGGGAGGCAGTACGGATCTGATCGACCGCCCGGTTAACGGGGAATCGATGAAGATGGCGACGCTGGTCGTATCGATTCTGCCGATCGTGTGCGTCTATCCGTTTCTGCAAAAATACTTCGTCAAAGGCACCATGTTGGGCTCGGTAAAAGGGTAACTGCCGCTTAGTACGGGTTCACAGGTCGGACAATGTCCGATATAATTTATTCGGATATGCATGCGGGAGATCGTCCGGAACGAGCCGCCGGAAGCCGCATACATACCGCAAGCTGGAGGGAATAAGATGGGAAAAGTAACTTTCGGTAAAAAGTGGACAGGGTTGGCCGTGTTGGCGCTTCTTGCAGGAACATTGTCGGCATGCGGAGGGGAAGACTCGGCCAAATCCGGCCAAACTTCGGATCCTTCGCAGCCGGTAACCTTGGATTGGCTCGCTTATAACTCGTATGCGCAGCCCGACCCCGATTCGGAGATCGTCAAGATGGTCGAGAAGAAGTTCAATGCCAAATTCAATATCTGGTATGTCGATGCGCAGCAGCGCAACGATCAGCTGAATGTCAAATTCGCCGCCGGCGAGATGCCGGATGTGCTCCAGGTGCACGAACAGATTCCCAAGTACGTGGCGAACGGCATTCTGGCGGAGATTTCCGAAGAAGATATCCGCAAGTATGCGCCGACGTATGCGTCCGTGATCGACGATTACGGCCCTGCGCTGTGGAATACCGTCAAGTACGAAGGCAAAATCTACGGACTGCCTGCGATCAACCTGAGCGGCGCTTATCCGCAGTCGCTGATCTGGCGTCAAGACTGGCTGGACAAAGTCGGTATCAACAAAATTCCCGAGACGCTGGACGAATTTGAAAACGCTTTAACCAAATTCCGCAGCGACGATCCCGACGAAAACGGCAAAAAGGACACGTACGGCATGTCGGATTACGCGCTGCGGTATATCATGGGCGCTTACGGAATGCCGGCCGACGGAGCGAACTATGTCCTCAAAGACGGGAAGATTCAGTTCGCGGCCGTACAGCCCGAAATGAAGGAAGCGCTCGCGCTGCTGAACGACTGGTACAACAAAGGCTTGATCGATCCCGAGTTTATTACAGGCGAAAATACGGGCGGTTATTGGGCGGATTCCCAGGCGTTCTACAACAATCGGATCGGTCTGACCGGCAACGGCATGTTCTACCATTGGCGCAACGAGAAGTTTGGCGACAGCGATCTGGGCGGCGGACAATACCAGAATTTCAAAAAAGCCCAGCCGGACGGAGAAATCGCTTTTGGTGTGCCGCCGGTCGGTCCAAAAGGCCAATCGGGCGGACCTCAGTGGGGCGTCAACAGTGTACCGCTCGGCATCACCCCCAAAGCGGCGAAAGACCCGCGCAAAGTACAGACCATTCTGGCCATGCTCGAAACGAGCTTTACGGACTATGATTATTACATCAATGTGTACCGCGGCAAAGAAGGCGTGGACTGGAAGAAGCTTGAAGACGGATCGATTGTGGCTATCGAAGATCCGAACGACAACAACGCCAGCTTCAAACGCGGCGCCCAGGTGTTCAACATGATGGAGAATCCGGAATTCGGCAAGAAGGCTTCCGAAAGACTGTACAAATTTGGCGATTCCGTCAAAACGAAAGGTTACCCGCCCGTTATCGTTCCGGCTGTGGACAGCCTGTCGCAGTATTCCGGCAATCTGACTAAACTGCAGCAGGAGACGTACACCAAGATCATCATCGGCGAACAGCCGGTCGACGCGTTCGATACGTTCGTGAAGACGTTTATGGACAACGGCGGTTCCGAAGTGGAAAAAGACGTCAACGAAGCATATCAGCAGATGACCGGGCAGTAAGCCGGCAGGCGCCGCCCGGCAAAGGAGGAGAACCATGATTCCGTATTATCGATTAAGGGAAGCGATCCTGCAGGCGGAAGACCATCCATCCGGTTTGGCCGGAGCGGTCATTACCGCGGAGAAATGGGCGGAAATCCGTGTGTCGAAACGTTTTGAAGGACTGCTGGGCGAGATTCGCGCCGAAGCGCAGCAGGCTGCTTGCGAACCGGTACCCGTATTGGATTTCGCGGATATTCAGACTTTTCGCGAGCGCGGGACAAGGCTGGAGGCCGAGCGTCCTTACTTTCGCCGCCGCGCTCGGCTGCTGGCCTTGACGCTTGGGCTGCTGATCGACGAAGATAACGGATATCTGGCGCCGCTGCAGCAGACAATCTGGGAGATTTGCGGCGAATACAGTTGGGCCGTGCCTTCGCATCTGCCTTATGCGGATGCCGGAGAACCGGAACGGCTGCCGCCTTCGGACATCGTCGACTTGTTCGCGGCGGAAACGGCCCACGCGCTGGCCGAGACTCTGCTGCTGGTCGGCGACCGGCTGCATCCGTGGATCGTGCAGCGCGTAAGAAGCGAAGTCGAACGCCGGATCTTCGAACCGGTCTTCCGCAGCGAGCGTCCGTTCTTCTGGTTCTCGGCGGAGCACAACTGGTCTGCGGTCTGCGCCGGTGCGGTAGGGATGGCCGCGCTGCTGCTGGTTGAAGACCGCGAACGTCTGGCCTGGATGCAGGCCAGAGTGTGCGATGCGATGGAGAGTTTCCTGTCGGGTTACGGCGACGACGGCTGCTGCATGGAAGGAGCGGGATACTGGACCTACGGGTTCGGTTATTATGTCTATTGGGCGGAAATGCTGCATGCCTATACCGGCGGTGCGATCGATCTGCTGCAGGCGGACAAGATTAGGCGGATCGCGGATTACGCAGGCATCGTGGCTTTGACCGTGCCCACGTGTGTCAATTATTCGGACTGTTCGCCTGAGATCCGGCTGCATCCGGGTCTGCTCAGCCGACTCCGCAGCCGAATCGGAGCGTCCGCGCCGCCCGTTCCGCTGCCGCCATCGTTCCACGACGATCACTGCTACCGATGGCCGCATCAGGTACGCAATCTGCTCTGGAGCGACGAAGCTTCGGCGCAGGGCGAAGAGAAGACCGGCACCTTCTTGTTCCAGGATGCCGACTGGGTGATTGACAAGAGGCTTACTCCTTCGGGCCTGCTGGCTTTCTCGGCCAAAGGCGGACATAACGACGAGCCGCACAACCACAACGATCTGGGACATTTCCTTATTCATGCAGGAGGCGAGACGATCTTGACCGACCTGGGTCCGGGCGTCTATACGCAGGATTATTTCGGACCCGCCCGCTATACCCATCTGCACACCTCTTCGCTTGGCCATTCGGTCCCGGTCATTAACGGCGGCGCTCAAGAAGGCGGCGGCGAATACCGCGCAGTGCGTCTTCGCAGCGAATACGAAGGGGAAGTACTGCATTTCGATCTGGATCTGACCCGCGCTTACGGCGAATCGGCGGGCTTGGATTTCTTCGGACGTTCGTTTGCCTGGACATGCGAGCAGAACGAATCGTTCGCGGAACTTGTGCTGCGCGACGTATTCGAATTCAAGACCCATACCGCCGTCAATGAGGTGGCGGAACAGCTGATCAGTCTGCATCGTCCGATTGCGCAGACGGGGAAGCTGCTTTGGCCAAGCGAACACGGGCAGGTGGAACTTCGCTACGATCCCGCCGTTTTTGCCGAAGCGACCGAGGCGATTGAAACGAGTGCCCACCTGGGCGAAGCGCGCATTGTTTACCGCACGGTTCTGACCGCCCGGGGACTTCCGCAGCGCTTCGAAAGCGAATTGACGTTTGTCTGCAGGGCAATTCACTAATAAAAAGGGAGGAAAAGCGCGTGACCCAACGGAAGCTGAACGAGTCCGCCTTTTTCTCGCGGCTGCTTCTTTTTAATCTGGCGTTGATTCTGCTTCTTGGCGTCCTGCCGCAGGTCGGCATTTTTCAATATATGATCCAGGCTTACAATACCGAGCTGTACCGGTTCAACGTGCAGTCCGTCAAGCAGATCCGCAATACGGTCGACGAGCAGCTGCTGATGCCGACGGTGCAGATCGCCAAGCGGAATCTGACCGAACTGTCAGACGACAATACCGCTTTGTTTTACCCGATGACCCATCCTATCCGGCATGACTATTCCGCAATCGTGAATGTACAGGAAGCGTTATCGGCCCTTCAGTCGGAGCAGCCGTTTATCCGTTATGTCGATATGTATTATTTTCGGGATCCGGTCTTCTTCTACGGCACGCGGTTCTTCTATTTTCCGCAGGAATCGGGGCGCGATCCCGGCTTCCGGACAGCCTGGCTGGACAGATTCCTGACAACGGATGCCCAGGTCGGCTGGTATGCCGCTTCCGCGCCCGACGCCAGCGGAGGCGAAGAGCGCTTGATCAGCTATGTGCGCAGCTATCCGTATTTTGCGCCTCTCGACCGCCGGAAAGCGGTCTTCGCTATCCATCTGAAAGAAAGCGCGGTCCGTCAGGCGCTGGCCGATTCTTTTGATCCGGCCAGCGGACTGGCTTTTATCGTGGACGAGCAGGGAGAGCTTGTGACCGGAAACGCGGATCCCGACAGCGGAGCGGCTTATACGCAGGCGGCTGCGCTCTGGGCGCAGCGGACCGGCGGAGAAGACCCGCAGCAGGGAAGTTTCGAAGCGGAGCTGGACGGCCGGGAAGCCGTAGTCGCTTATGCGCATTCGCGGGTCAATAACTGGGATTACGTCACGCTTGTGGACAAGAGCCTTTTTTACAAAAAAGCGGCCGATCTCAAAAATCTTATGTATGCGCTCTGGGCGGGACTTCTGCTCGTAGGGCTTGCCCTGCTGTATGTATTGACCAAAAAACAATACGGACCGATCGGGTCGACCCTGCAGCGCTATTCGCTGCAGCTGCACGATCTGAACGAGCAGTTGGCCGTCAACAAGCCGGTCATCAAGTACCATTACATCATGGAACTGCTGAGCGGCGGGCACCGGATACCGCCGGAGCCCGGCGAAGAAGCCGCCGGCGTATCCGATATCGGAAATGCGCAGGAGATGCGCCGTTTTCTGGGGCTTGAACGGCTTGGAGACCGTCTCTGCTGCTTTATCCTGCAGCCAAGAAGCGTCGGACCGGGTGCTCCGCAGCTGGCGGAAGCCTACCAATTGGCAGAGCGCCTGGAAGCGCAGTCCGCCGAAGACGCGCGGATTTGGGTGATTGTAGCGCCGGACCGCAGGTTGTACGGCATCGTCGATCTGCGGCTGTCTTCCGCGGAAGCAGGCAGCTTGATGGCGGAGCGGATCGTTCCGGCGGCGGGAGAAGCGTATACCCTCTGCATCGGTTCCACCCGGCAGCAGGGAAGCGATGCCGCCGCTTGTTCGCACCGGGAAGCGATAGAAGCCGGCCGCTACGGATTCTTCTATCCCGATCGGCTTCGCCTGGATTACGGGGAGCTGAACGAGGAAGAGCGAAGATCGACGGGAGGATCGGTGCGCTTCTTCGCGGATCTGGAGAATGGACTGAAAGCCGGCGAACGAAACCGTGCACGCCAGGCGGTCGAAGGCGCGGTCGAAGAGATGCGAAGCGGCGGTTTCACGGCGGATTACGGGCGGCAGCAGTTGGGCGAATTGGTCTATACGTTCCACAAGACGCTAAAAGGAATGGGCGTGGATCCGCAGCGGCTGTTCGATACGGATATTCGCGCGGAAGCGGGCGGGATTTCCGATGCGGAGCTGTTTCTCGCATGGATGAGTGAACGTCTCGATACCGCATTCGGACATCTGGAAGAACGCAAACAGCGGACCAACCGGGATCTGGTCGAAGGCGTGCGGCAGTTTGTCGCCGACCATCTGTACAACGAGATCAGTCTGGACCGGGCGGCCGAACATCTGGGAGTGACTCCGAACTATGTCAGCCGCCAGTTCAAATTGAACACCGGCAGCACCTTTATCGAGTACGTCACGGCTCGCCGAATGGAAGCGGCGGCGGGGCTGCTGCAGGGCGGTCAGATGACCGTCAGTGCGATCGCCGAGAAACTCGGCTACCAGTCGACGAATCATTTTATCCGTATTTTCAAGGAAAAGTACGGAGTAACGCCGAAGCAGTATCAGAAGAACGGGCCGAACAGTCCCGAGCAGGAGATTTCTTGATTTTCGTGCACCCCGAGAACGCAGACCGATTTCAAAAGGCGGCCGCCGCGCAAATTTGCTCCAGGGTTTTTTGAGACTCGGGCGGTTCGGGATGGTATAATGACCAGGAATCGGATTGACACGGAACACCGTCGAGACGAATCTTATCCCATTAACATAGAGAGAGGGATCACAATGTCCAATGAACCATCCGGAGAACAACGAACAGGCTTTCAGCAGGACGATCAGCTGCGGCAGCTTAGCGAGAGCGGACGCGACTGCACGGTCATTACGGTCAATGGTGCCCGTATTCAAGGGAAGATCGAAGCGTTCGACCGTTTCGTGATCGTCGTGCGAACGTCTGCCGGCAAGCAGAGTCTCATTTACAAACATGCCGTTTCGACGATTATCGCCGAAAAAGCCAAATAAGAACGCAGTTCAGCAAACAGGCCCGGATGGGCGGCGAGAAGATCGCCGCTTGTCCGGGCTTGTTTGCGCGTCGGACGAAACAAGGCGCAAGCGGGCAATTCGGGTAATGGTAAGCGAAAGATAAATGCAGCCCATACCCAGAGAGCGAGGAATTTTCTATGAAGCCCTTATCCGATTTTAATTTTGATCTGATCGTACTCGGCACCGGCAGTGCCGGACAGAATGTCGCCACTTCCTGCCGGGAGAAGGGTTGGAGCGTAGCGATCATCGATCCGCGTCCATTCGGAGGTACCTGCTCCCAGCGAGGCTGCGATCCCAAGCGGGTGCTGGCCGGAGCCGCCGAGCTGATCGCGCGCAGCCGCAATCTGACCGGCAAAGGCATCCAAAGCGAGAACGCGATCGATTGGTCCGAACTGATGGCGTTCAAAAATACATTTACCGAAGGCATTCCGAAATCGACCGAAGAAAAGTTCGAGCAGGCGGGAATCCGTTATTTCCACGGTACCGCTTCTTTTGCGGATAAACGTACGATTACGGTCGGCGAGCATACGCTGATCGGCGGCAAGATCCTGATTGCGACCGGCGCCCGCCCGGCGACGCTCGGTATCGACGGCGAAGAGCTGCTGCTTCACAGCGACGATTTTCTCGACCTGGAGAGTCTTCCTGACACGATCGCATTTATCGGCGGCGGGTATATTTCGTTTGAATTCGCGCATATCGCGGCCGAAGCCGGAGCGAAGGTACACGTGATTCATAACGACGACAAGCCGCTCAAGAATTTCGATCCCGATCTGGTAGAGGCGCTGGTCGACAGGATGAAAAAGATCGGAATCACGTTCCATCTGAACGCGAAGACGACCAAGCTGTCACGCTCCGGCGGAGGCTTCCTGCTCGAAGGCACACAAAACGCTACGCCGCTGCGACTCGAATGCGGAGCGGTCGTGCACGGCGCCGGCCGGACTCCGAATATCGACGAACTTAATCTGGAACGGGGCGAAATCGACTTCGATAAAAAAGGCGTAACCGTCAATGAATATCTGCGCAGCACCAGCAATCCGGACGTATATGCGGCAGGAGACGTATCCGGATCGCCCGGCCCTTCGCTGACTCCGGTCGCCGGACTCGAAGCCCGCTCCGTAGCGGCCAATCTGCTTCAAGCCGACAGCTCGAAGCCCAATTACACGGCGATCCCGTCGATTGCGTTCACTTACCCGATGCTCGCGTCCGTCGGCATGAGCGAAGCGCAGGCCAAAGATAGCGGCAGAGACATCAAGGTCAACCACGTGGATATGTCGACCTGGTATACGTACAAACGGATGGGCGAACAACCGAGTAGGGCGAAGGTCATTCTCGACAAAGCGGACGGCAGGATCCTGGGCGCCCACATCCTGAACGGCGAAGCGGAGCATCTGATCAACTATTTCACGATTGCGATGCGGCACGGGCTGACGGCACCGCAGCTGAGCGACACGCTGTTCGCTTATCCGACGGACGGCAGCGATGTGCAGTATTTGTTGGAGATGTGAGAAGGGGGGAAAGGCGTTGGGGCCGGCTGACGGGGAAGTTCCGTTACGGTCGCTTGTTGAAATCGGATTTCCTGGATTGTACGTGAAGCGTAGAAATCCGATTTCAAAGGCGAACGCTTACGCTCCTTCACGGACTTCTCCTCTGCCGGCTGCGCCTTTCCTTTTTATAATAGGTGAAGATTAAGGGATTAAGGGATTAAGGGATTAAGGGATTAAGGGATTAAGGGATTAAGGGATTAAGGGATTAAGGGATAAGGGCGGGAAAGAGGAATTAAAGGCGCGGTTTTGGGGCCGCTTTTTAATTGGGGGCGGAGTGCGAATTTTTTAAAATAATATTAATAAAAAACATTACATGAAAAATTCACAATAGAAAAAACTATCAAACAAAAACAAGAACAAGAATAAAAACAGGATTAAGGGAGGCAACAGAAAAGCTCCGAGTCGGTAGGGAACAAAAAAACACTCCGGCAATCACCGGAGTGCAAGTTCCTGTTTCGGAACGGAAGTGTAGGTCTGCCAAGGGATCGAAGCGGCGCCAAGTTCGGAGAGACAAGCGACGCAATCGGAATCGCCGCAGTATTTCGGAGTGCCGTCCGCGTCCTGCGAGACCAGAACGATCGGCATATCCGGGAAATAAGGAGCGTATTTCGCCGCCATTTCTTCGCAGGTACCGGAATAACCCAGTACATGCAGCTTGACTGTCACCGCCGCAAACTTTTTGCCCTGCCGTTCGATTACTGCACCGTCAAAACTCATGTTGTTCGCCTCCATAGAATAGATTACCCTTTTATTAAAACAGATTTGAAATATAATGTTGTGAAACATATCACAAATAACTAAAGAACTTGCAAACGTTTTATTCGAACGGGATTTCATGTCACGGACACATAAAGAAGCTCCTCGCTTAACACCTGGTCCTAATACGTGCTATACTAATAGCCATCTGATCTTAATACTGGGTAGGAAAAAGGAGACATGTCGGATGAAGTATAGGGAATGGATTGCACCGGAAAGATATAACCTGACCTCCGAAATGGAGCATTACGCTCCCGAGAAAATCGCGCTCAAATGGCTCGGCGAAGCCGGCGAGCGGGCGGAGATCACATACGGCGAACTGCTGAAGCGCGCCAATCAACTTGCGGGAGGCTTAGCGGGACTGGGTCTGCAAAAAGGAGACAAAGTACTCGTAACCGTTCCCCGGCGCATCGTGGCTTATGTCATTTATATGGCGTGCCTGAAGCTTGGACTGGTCATCATTCCGTCCTCGGAAATGCTGCGGGCCAAAGACCTGTCTTACCGCCTGATCCATTCCGAAGCGCGCGCGGTCATCTCCTGGCCGTCGGTTACGGGCGAAGTGGACCGGATCGAAGAAGAGCTTCCGGCGCTGAACCACCGGATTCGGGTGACCGAGACGGCAGATGTTGCGGCGGCCGAAGGTTGGGTCGATCTGAACGAGCTGATGCAGGGGCAGCCCGATACGTTCGAAACGGCGGAAACTTCCTGGGACGATATGGCAATTCTCGCCTATACGTCGGGAACGACCGGTCATCCCAAAGGCGTGGTGCATACGCACGGATGGGCCTACGCGCATCTGCGGATCACTTCTTCCTGGCTGGATATCCGCGCAGAAGACACGGTCTGGGCAACGGCGGCTCCCGGCTGGCAAAAATGGATCTGGAGTCCGTTCCTGTCCGTACTGGGCAGCGGGGCGACCGGCTTCGTCTACAGCGGCGCCTTCGATCCGAAGCGCTATCTGCATCTGCTTCAGGATTACAAGATCGGTGTTCTGTGCTGCACGCCAACCGAATACCGGCTCATGGTCAAGTCCCACGGGCTGGACGAATACGACCTGACGAATCTGCGCAGCGCCGTCTCGGCGGGAGAACCGCTGAACCAGGGGGTCATCGACGAATTCCGGAAGCATCATCGTCTGACGATCCGGGACGGATACGGCCAGACCGAGAGTACGCTGCTGATCGGCAATCTGGTCGGTTCGCCGGTTCGTCTGGGTGCGATGGGCAAATCGATGGCGGACGGCCTTGCGCTTGTCGTCGACGACGAAGGGGTACCGGTTGCTCCGGGCGAAGTCGGCAATATTGCCGTACACGGCGAACTGCCGGCACTTTTCCGCGAATACTTCAAAGATCCCGAACGCAAAGGACAATCCATGCGCGGGGAATACTTTATTACCGGCGACCGGGCCAGTCTCGACGAAGAAGGTTACTTCTGGTTCGAAGGCCGCGGCGACGATATTATCATCAGTTCGGGCTATACGATCGGGCCGTTCGAAGTCGAAGAAGCACTGATGAGACATCCGTCCGTCAAGGAATGTGCGGCTGTTGCAAGTCCGGACGAGATCCGCGGCAGTATCGTCAAAGCGTTTATCGTGCTGCGCGACGGCGCGGAAGGAACGCCGGAGCTGGTCAAGGAACTGCAGGCAAGCGTTAAGGAATGGACCGCCCCCTACAAATATCCGCGCAAAATCGAATTCGTGACGGATCTGCCCAAGACGGCATCGGGCAAGATCCGCCGGATCGAGCTGCGCGAACAGGAGAAGCGGAACGCTTCCAAGTAAATGGACGGGGAGTCGCCTCTATAACTCACAAAAACGCACAAAATCCGGGACCGACTTGTCTTTCGACAGCGGGACCGGATTTTGTTTGGGTTTGCGGCTATTTTTCGAATACATAAATCAAAAAGCTTTTGTTTTGATCGAAAGCCCAATCGAGATAATAACTTTTGATTTTTCGGTTCAGGTGTTTCTCGATAGGCGTATTGGCTTCTTTTTGAATGGCGGTTTTTTCGAGATTGCGTTTAACTTTTCTCAGAATTTCGTCGGCTCCCTGATCTAGGAAAGCCTTCTCGAGCTTAATTAGAATTCCTTCACGGACAATCACGAGAATATGGTCGGCTGCCCAATAGGAATACGTCTCGTCGGGCATTTTCTCGATTTCGTAGGTGACTTGGCCAATCTTCTCGTGAACGGCGTCTTGGCCGGGATACAGCTGGGGCTGCGCGGATTGTGCCGGTTCGTTGCCCATACCGATCAGCATGCCGGACAGGTCCTTATCGAACCAATCGTAATAAAAATGGGCGATATCCAATCCGTTCGTTTCTTTGATTTTGCTTGCCAGATTGGGAAGCAGATGTTCGACCATCAATTCCTGGACGGATCGCAGGGCATCCTGATCCTGCAGCTTGATTAGGTTAAGAATCTCATCGCCCATAAAGTCTTCCAGATGAATAATCAAACTATGCTCGTCCGGATAAATGCCGATTTTGCCGGGGGCATGATTAAAACTGAAGGTGCACATTTCTTGAACGAGTTTTTCGATATCGGGGACTTCTTTATGATTTTCAAGCATAAACTCACTCCTCATCAGGTAAGTACCCTTCGCGCCTCCGCGCCCTTCCCGCTTAAAAAATTTTAACCGATGCTTGGAAACTTGACTCAAATGGCAGGCGATCGGGCATTTCGGGAGAATCGAAGCGCAAGGAGTACCTTTTTGGAGAGAATATTGATATCATGGTATCCGTTGATGTCGAGACACATCCCACACATCCCACAGATCCGACAGACTGGAGAGACAGAGAGAACCATGAAAAAATCAATTGCTATTCCGCTGACCATTTCGATCATTGCCGTTTCGTTCTCGGCGATTTTCGTCAAATGGTCGGACGCGCCTTCTTCAATTCTGAGTATGTACCGGATGTGGTTTGCCTGCTTCCTAATGCTGCCGATCGTCTGGATCAAGCGCAGCGAATTCAAATGGATCGGCGGCAAAGAAGCCCGTCTGCTGATCTTTTCCGGATTGTTTCTGGCCATGCATTTTGCGCTGTGGTTCGAATCGCTGAAGTTGACCACGGTAGCCAGTTCGACGATCATCCTCGCGCTGCAGCCGCTGGTTTCGCTGGCCGCCGGATTTATCTTGTTCCGGGAGCGGACGACGCGGGCGTCGATCTTCGCGCTGATTGTCGCCACGGTCGGCGTCATGATTATCGGTTGGGGCGATTTCGGACTGAGCGCCCAGGCGATCCGGGGAGACCTGCTGTCGTTTCTATGCGTGATCGCGGTGGTTGGCTATTTGTTTATCGGGCAGAACGCGGTCAAAAAAGTCTCGCACTGGATCTACAGCTTCTGCGTTTTCCTGGCCGCCGCCGTTTTTCTGACCCTTTACAATTTGGCGACGGTGCAGGAATTTTTCGATTATCCGGCTCGGGAATGGGGGGTGTTCGTGCTGCTCGCGATCGTGCCGACGCTTGCCCATGTTATCAATAACTGGCTGCTGAACTATGTCAACGCCACGACGATTTCCATGAGTATTCTGGGCGAGCCCGTCGGCGCGTCGCTGCTTGCGGTCTGGCTGCTCGGCGAGCATATGACCTGGATTCAGATCGGCGGCGGCGTACTGGTGCTGGTCGGTATGTTCATGTTCTTGATCCGCCAATCGGCGGCGGCGCGTCCGGCGCTTGAACAATCTTCGGACGGGCCAGCACGGACAGCGGAAATCCCATAAAGCGCTTATAGAGGCGCAGATATTCTTCCCGGCCAAAAGCGCCTCCCTGAACGAGTGCTTCATATTGGACGCCGAACTCCTTGATCAGATACCCGGAAGCTTCATATCCGCTGCGCAGATAGAATTCGCGCCGGCGGAGGCGCTCCTCGGCATTTGCCGCGGCCGGATCGGGCGCTTCGATATTCAGGACGATTCGGCTGCCCGGGTAGGCGGCGCGAATCTGTTCCAGTACCCGGCTGCCGTATCCGCGGGAACGCTGCGTAGGATCGATAGCCAGATACATCAGAAAGACCAGATTCTCGCGGCGGGCGAGATAGGTGAAGCCGATAAAGGTATCTTGTTCGTAATAAGCGGTAAAATCGACGAAGGGCCTGCGCGCTCTCCTGTACAGGATAGACAGCGGGGCTCTTTCGTTTGCGGGAAAAGCTTCTTCGTACAGGGTTTGAATCCGGGCGGCGGAAGGCGAATTTCTCGTAATCGGTTGGCTGTTCAGGCTCATGGGGGTCTCCTTTTTGGCGCAAATTTTTCATTTCAAAGCGTTGGCTTTCCAAAGGGCTGGAATCCCGCCTGCAAATCCATTATAGTAAAACTGCTTTCGATCCTTATCTATATCAAGCATACAGGAGGCGATGCCATGAATACGAATCCCGTATGGATCGATGATCGACGATTTGAAGTGACGAATCTGCGTGAGTTTACGGTCGGAGACCCCGGACAAGAACGCCGAGCGGTCGCCTTCGATTTCAAAGTCACCCATGACGAGTATCACGACGTGGCGACGCTGCTCTACCGGGGAACGTTTCGCGTGCTTATTCCGCAGATCGGATTCGAACAGGCCGCGGATATTCATAATTATTCGACATCGCTGGACAATTTGTATGAAGAAGGAGCGGTCGGCGATTATCATCTGGAGCTGGCCGAACGCCGTTAAATGTACGTGATCCGCCGTCATTCCATTCGAAGATCGGGAGGGAACACATGAAGAATCGGGAGATTTTGTTGGATCAGCTTCGGGCCTGCCGCAGCGAAAATGGTTGGTTTACTTCGATGGCCTCTGCCGTCAAAGGACTGACCCAAAAGCAGGCCGACTGGAAAAGCAACGAAGAAATGAACAGCGTACATGAGATCGTGCAGCATTTGAACTTCTATAACGAACGGTATCTCAAGCGGTTCCTCGGCGAAACGATCGAAACTTTTGAAGGCAGCAACGACGATACTTTCGATCCGCGGGAGCGCGGCGAAGGAACCTGGCAGCAGACGCTGGACGCTTACGATTCGGTGATGGCCGGCTGGATTGAAGCGATCGAACAAGCCGACGATGCCGCAGTCGAGAAATGGACGGGAGATTTTACCCATCTTACCATCCATAACGCCTACCATATCGGGCAAATCGTGTTTATTCGCAAGCAGCAGGGATCTTGGGACAAAAAGTACGGCGTAAGTTGAAAGCGGGGGAACGGAATTGACTTTGCAGCAGCTCAGGTATGCGATTGAGGTAGCCGGATGCGGCTCGATCAACGAGGCGGCCAAACGCCTGTTTATTTCGCAGCCGAGTCTGTCCAACGCGATCAAGGATCTGGAGCAGGAACTCGGCGTGACCATTTTTGATCGAACCAACCGGGGGATCACCTTGTCCGCGGACGGCGTGGAATTTATGGCCCATGCCCGGCAGATCGTCGAACAGGCGGAACTGCTGGAAGGGCGTTACAAGAACAAGCGGCGCAGCACGGTTCATTTCTCCGTCTCGACGCAGCATTACGCTTTTGCTTCCGAAGCGTTCTCCGCTCTGATGGAAGGGCGCGAAGAAGCCGAATATACCTTCTCGCTGCGTGAAACGCAGACGTCCGACATCATCGAAGACGTGCGCACACTGCGCAGCGATCTGGGCATCTTGTATCTGTGCGACCGCAATGCGCGGGTCATGAACAAGATGTTCAGCGACGGAAGCCTCAAATTTACGCCGCTGTTTAATACGCAGCCGCATATCTTTGTCGGGCTGTCCCATCCGCTTGCCCATCGGGAAATCGTCAAGATCGACGATCTGCCGCCCTACCCGTATATTACGTTCGATCAGGGAGAGAGCAGTTCGCTGCACTTCTCGGAGGAACTGCTGCATCTGCCGGAGGCGGGGCGAAGCGTCAAGGTCAACGACCGGGCCACGCTGTCCAGTTTGTTGGCGGGAACCGACAGTTATACGGTGGGCACGGGGATTCTGGCCGCAGAGCTCGACGGATCGGTATTGAAGTCGGTACCAGTAGAAACGGGCGAATTGTTCACGATCGGCTGGATTGCGCACAAAGACCGCAGGCCAAGCGCGATCGCGGCCGCCTATATCGATCTGCTGAACGATCTGGTGGCCCGGCGGTATTTCGCGGCGAACCAGTTTCTGTTTTGACGGAGAAGCGTTTTACATGTCCATTTTTGAATCGGGAGGAACGTATGCAAAGTCCAGTGATCGGCACAATCAGAACTTCGCCGCCTTTTCGCTGCGATCTCG
This sequence comes from Saccharibacillus qingshengii, assembly GCF_013185195.1. Taxonomy (GTDB): domain Bacteria; phylum Bacillota; class Bacilli; order Paenibacillales; family Paenibacillaceae; genus Saccharibacillus; species Saccharibacillus qingshengii. Next base: position 9,851 of record NZ_JAAZWC010000026.1, on the reverse strand, counting down.
TAGGCAGTTTTTTGCGGCCGCCGGAGCTTCTCGAAGCCCGGCGTCTGCATCGGGAACGCAAGCTGACGGACGAACAGCTGTATGAGCTTGAAACGGCGGAAATCGCCAAGCTTGTCGAGCGGCAAAAAGAGCTCGGCCTTGCCGTTGTCACCGACGGCGAGTTCCGCCGCTCGTGGTGGCACCTCGATTTCTTTTTCGGAATCGAAGGCACGGAGAAAATCGACCTGAACGCAGCCGCCGGCCGTACGGATGCCAAACAGCGGGCGGAATCGTTCCGTATTTCGGGCAAGATCGCTTTCGGGAGCCATCCCATGCTGCGGCATTTCGAGTCGCTGCAGGCGCTGGCGGGAGACGCAGTCGCCAAAATGACCCTTCCTTCTCCGGCGCTGTTCCATTTCGTGCAGCGTTATCACGGCGGAGCGGCTTACGACAGCGACGAAGAGCTGTTCGCGGATATCGTGACGGTCTACCGGGACGCGATCCGCGCTTTCTATGCGGCGGGCTGCCGGTATCTGCAGTTCGACGATACGACCTGGGGAACACTCTGCAGCTTGCTGCACCGGACGCAGCTGCGCAGCCAGGGCAACGATCCGGATAAGCTGGCCGCGGATTACGTTCGGCTTATCAACGAATCGATTGCGGAGCGTCCTTCCGATATGACGATCGCCCTGCATGTCTGCCGCGGAAACTTCCATTCGACCTGGTTCGCTTCGGGCGGGTACGAGCCGGTCGCGGAAGAGTTGTTTGGCGGCTGCCGCGTCGATGCTTTCTTCCTCGAGTACGATAACGAACGCGCCGGAGGCTTTGAACCGCTGCGTTTTATCAAGGAACAGTTCGTGGTCCTCGGCCTCGTGACGACCAAGCACGGCGGATTGGAGAGCCAGGAAGTGCTCCAATCCCGAATCGCGGAAGCTTCCGCTTTTGTCCCGATCGACCAACTGTGTCTGAGTACGCAGTGCGGCTTCGCTTCGACGGAAGAAGGCAATCTGCTGACCGAAGACGAGCAGTGGGACAAGATTCGACTCGTGGCCGATACGGCTGCCGAAGTCTGGGCGGATTGAACGCCCCGCTGTGAACCGCCAGCAAGCTGACGCATCGCGCTTCTAATTCCGACCAATATACCCCGCTATAAGATTTTGATATAGCGGGGTATAGTTTTTAGGCGTTACGCCGCTCCAAGCGGGAGATGATATAGTATTTCCTAATCTCTCGTCGAAGTCGGCAGGCCGCCTTCCGCTCGACGATTAACGGTTCAAACAAGCAGATACTTGCCTGAACATTAAAATCGTATTCGATATTCCCGAGGAGGATGTTATCCATGAGCACCATTTTCGAGCAGGCTACCCAAAGAAACACGGTTCCTTTCCGTCACGATATCGTAGGCAGTTTCCTGCGTCCGCAGGCGATCAAAGAAGCGCGCGCCCGGTTTGCGGCGGGCGAGATCGATGCGGCAGACCTGCGCAGAGTCGAAGACGAAGAGATCGTGAAGCTCGTCGCCAAGCAAAAAGAAGTGGGCCTCAAAGGCGTAACCGACGGCGAATTCCGCCGTTCGTGGTGGCATCTGGACTTCTTCTGGGGGCTGGGTGGCGTCGACAAAAAAGCGTCCGATACGGGCTACCTGTTCCACGGCGTGGAATCCCGCGCGGAAACGGCTCTCCTGACCGGCAAAGTCGGCGAAGGCGCGAAGCATCCGATGGTCGAAGATTTCAAATTCCTGAAAAGCGCGGCCGGCGACGACGTCGTGGCCCGTCAGACGATTCCGGCACCTGCACAGCTGTTGTTCGAACTCTTCCGCGGCGACAACATCAAGACGGTGGACGAATTCTATCCGAACCGTCAGGATCTGTACACGGATGTAGGCACGGCTTACCGCGATGCGATCCTCGCTTTCTACGAAGCGGGCTGCCGCAATATCCAACTGGACGACTGCACCTGGGGCGCACTGAGCGACCGTCAGTTCCGCGCAATGCAGGAAGAAGTGGGCGTGGATATCAACGAAATGGCCAAAGGCTTCTTGTTCGTCAACAACTTGGCGATCGAGAATCTCCCGGCCGATCTGGTCGTCACCACGCATGTCTGCCGCGGCAATTTCAAGTCGACCTATGCCGGCGAAGGCGGCGGCTACGACCCGATCGCGGAGATTCTGTTCGGCGGTTCCAACGTGTCGGCCTTCTATCTGGAATACGACAGCGAACGCGCCGGCGGCTTCGAGCCGCTTCAATACGTGAAAGACCAACAGGTGGTGCTGGGTCTGTTCAGCTCCAAGTTCGGCGAGCTGGAAGACAAAGCGCAGATCCTCAAACGGATCGAAGAAGCGGCGCAGTACGTCGATATCAATCAGCTGTGCGTCAGCCCGCAGTGCGGCTTCGCTTCGACGGAAGAAGGCAATGTCCTGACCGAAGAGCAGCAGTGGGCCAAGCTCCGCTTCGTCAAGGAAGTGGCGGACGAAGTCTGGGGCTGATCCGAAGTAGAATGGCTTTCCCGACAATCGAAGTCCCGGTCTTGAACCGGGCCTTTTTTTGTTGGATCAAAAAGAGTACAATAGGGAACCAAGAAACGTCGCAGGTGAACACCCAGAAGAAGCCCCAGAGAAAAGGAGAGAAGAGATTCCCATGAATGTTCATGTTCCCGATAATGCCCGGCGCGATCTGGCGCTGGTAGGCTGTCCCGATTGCGCATGCCGGTTCGAAACCCCGAATTACCGGCTGGGGATGCAGCAGAGATGTCCCGAATGCGAAGCGGCGATCAAACCGAAATACGTGCGCAGAGCGCCTGATGCCGGATACTCCCTCAGTTATCATACTTTTCTGCAGCTGCTGACGGTACGCCCTTATCGCGACGAGATTGTGCCCCTGATCGCGGCCTGGTTCGGCTATCGGACCGAATATCGTGACCGTTCGTTGATTGTCAGCAATGCGGCGGGCCGCAGCGTCGATCTGGAGCAAATGCACGAAATGATCCAGACCAGTCCGCGCTGGCAGGAGCTGTTGTACTGGAAAGCCGGCAAGTTTTTCAGATAATCGATTTTCTATAGATCACCCGCTGGAGCTTCGGCTCGCAGCGGGTTTTTTGCAACTCTTTTCGCTGCCGCGGCGTTTATGGGATGAAGGGGGAGATTCGATGCCATCCACAAAGAGACGGAAAACAAAAAAGGGAATACTCGGTTTGTTGACACTTGCCGCGGTATTTACCGGCTGTTCCACAGGAGACTCCGCCCAAACGGTTCAGGGACCGGTCATCGTCAACCGCGTCATCCCGCTTGACGAACCCCGGCCGCTCGGCAGGCTGGACAAGGCCGAAGACGCAGAAGCTTTTGGCAAAGCCTTCCGGCAGGCCGATCGGCTCAGAGGGATACCGGACGTGGGGCCGGCCGACTACGAGATTCGATACGAAGCGGGCGGGGAACCGAAACAGTTTCAGCTGTGGCTCGGTGCGTCCGGGAATCCCGGTATGCTGATGGAGAAGTCGGATACGAATACGGCGTATGAGATCGACTCCGGGGTATCCGAAGATCTGCGGGGGCGTATCGCTTCTATTCGCTATCGAACGGATCGGGCGGAGAAGAACGGCGATGTGATTCAGGGACCGGGCGGCACGATCAATATCCAAGTTTGGCACAGGTTTATGGAGCAGGTCGAACAGGCCCATCCGGCGTCCGTACAGCTTGCTCTGTACACGGCGGAAGGCGATCCCATTTTTCATAATTTGGAATATGACGGCCGGTCTATCCATTATCTGTTCGACAATTCGGAAGATGGCTATGGGTCGCCGGATAAGGTATTCGATACCTGCGAGCGTATCCTGTCCGAGCCCCGCAGAGTCGAAAAATCGGGTTGGACAGGAGCGGTATACAGACTGGCCGGCTGTTCCGATCACGGAGAAAACGGCGGAGGACGATTCGGGTTCAGGGTGGAAGACGATTCCTGAGACCTGTAACTTTTTTCCTTATATAAACGTTTAGAGGAAAAGAGGAGGAGGTAAGATGTCGATTTGGATCAAGTGTGTTTTTGCCGGTCTGCTGCTTCTTACGCTTGGCGCATGCTCGCCGGAAGAAGCGAAGCCGCCTGAACCGGTGTCGTCGCCGTTTGACCGAATGCCGGATACGATCCCGATCCAACCGGTCAAAAGTCTTGAACCGGCGGGAGAGCAGGTGATCACCTACCGGTATATTCCTTTCGGAGAACTTCGTGAATTCGTTACGTTTACGCAGCCGGAAGAGGTGGAAGCGTTTCGGCACGCGGTCAAAACCGCCAAGCCCGATCCATTCAAAGGCGATCGCAATCAGGCGAAGGCCGATTTCGGCGTGCGCCTTGAAATGGATGGAATAGAGAAAACCTACTTGCTTTGGCTGGAAAACGCGGGGCAGGGAGAAGGGCTGATCGAAGATCTGAACGACCGCGGTTCCCGTTTTATTCTGGGCGCCAAGCCCCGCAAAGATCTGTATGATCGAATCCATAACGTCCGCTACGATTCGGAGCGGGCCGAGAAGAACGGGGACATCGTTCCAATGTTTGGAAAAGTCGCCCATATGAGCACCTGGAAAGCTTTTGTGGAAAACGTGGAACACAAACGTCCCGACTCCGTTCAGTTCACAAGCTACACGATCGAAGGCGATCCGATCTTCGACAATTTGAGTTATGACGGCAGGTCTATTCATTACGTCTACGACAACAGCTATGAGAAGTTTGGTCTTTCGGACAAAGCGTCCTACACCTGCCAGAAGATCACTGCCCAACCGCTCGCGATTAAAAGAGGCGGCCCGGGAACGCTGTATCGGTTGGGCGGCTGCACCGGAACCGGAGATTCTTCGCACGCTGAGGAAGAACAATTCGGGTTCCCGATTCCCGACAAGACGGCCAAGCGGAATCCCGAATCGGTTACGGTCGCACGCAATTCGCATTAACCCTGATCTTCCGGCCTCAATCGTCCGCTTCTTTCGCGTTTCGGCGAAATGTCGAAGGCGAGAAGCCTTTATGCTTTTTGAACGTCCGGCTGAAATGAAATTCGTCGCCATATCCGCACGATCCGGCGATGGCGTGCAGCGTCAGGTCGGTATAGAGCAGATAACGTTCCGCCTGCCGCAGCCGAAGCTGCGAGAGTATCTGCTTGGGCGTCTCGCCGGCGTAGCGCAAAAATAATGTGCGCAGATGCGAGACCGAGACCTGCAGCTCGTCTGCCACCTGCTGCATCGTCAGCGGTTCGGCAAAGCGCCGGCCGATCACCTGCAGCCCCTGCTCGAACAGAGCGCGGGCTTTGCTCTGTTCCGGTGCCCCTTCCGTATACAGCCGGGCGAGCAGGTCCAGCAGCATGGCGCCCGCTTCTCTTTCCCGCATCGGTGTTCCCGGCGTCCATTCCTCGGTGATCCGGCCAAGTCGGGTATCGAGTTCGACCGCCCGGTCGCCTTCCCACACTGACCGGTGCGGCAGATCGAAGCGGGCAATTGGCGACGGAGACGGCCAATGGCCGCCGCTGTCCGACAGTTCCACGGCATCGAACAGGATCATCGTCATCTGCAGTTCGCGGCCGCCGAGAGCGGCCATTTTCATGCCCAAACCGGGCTCCAGATAGAACAGTTCCCCGCTCTGCGCTTCGTAACGCCCCTGCTCCGATTCGAACAGGCCCCTGCCCGCGCGAATCCAATACAGGCTGTGCACGGATGTATTTCGGCGAATATCGCTCCACGTGCCGGACGTATTCTTATAAGCGGCCCAGCGGATTTTGACAGCCGGATCGTGCAGGGCATTCATCATAACGTCACCTCCGTCCTCTCGGATTCTTTTTCGGTCAGTATAGAGCAAATCGCAGGGTTCGCCAAGCTTGTGATCGAATCATTTTTGACATGAAAAAGAACGGAACAAACATGGAGATCGCACTCCAAAAGGCGTATTCTGGCTTGGAAAGCGTGAATAATCAAGGATGTGGAGATAGGATTCCTACCGGGTCTATTCAGACAGCCGAATCCAAATCGACATGGAACCGGGCAGGAAGCGGAAATCAAACCGAGACCAGACCAAACCGAAACCGAGAGGATGAAACATATGATTCGCTTGTTCGACACGCATCAGGTGCGTCCGGTCAAAGAACTGGAAGGCCTATGGGATTTTCAGCCGGTGAGCCGTCAGGGGGAAGTGCCCGAGCGGATGGAATACCGTCTGCCCGTACCCGGCTGCTGGGAGACCCACCCCGAATTCGGGACTTATCAAGGAGTCGGCTTGTACCGGAGGAAGATCCGGGTCGACCGCCGAACGAATCTGCGCCTGGAGTTCAAAGGGGTCAGCCATACGGCGGATGTCTATCTGGACGAAGAGCGGATCGCGCATCATTACAATGCGTACACGGCGTTCGAGACGGTCGTGAAGCAGGTTGAACCGGGCGAACATGAAATCCGACTGTACGCGGACAATTCGTTCGGCGAACATTCCGCCCTGCATATCCCGAACGACTATTACACGTATGGAGGACCGATCCGGCCGGTCGTGCTGGAGGAGATCGGAGAGGTGTATATCGAACGCGCGGCTTTCTGGCCGGAGTGGGCGGAAGGAACCTGGCACGGACGCTGGCAGGCGACGGTTCGCAATATCGGCGATACGGTGCGGACGGGAGAGCTGCTGCTGGGACTGGACGAGGCGCAGACGGCAGGCGGCGGACCGCTGCGCGAAACGCTTCGCATCGAAGCCGGCCAAAGCGTGACGGTGGAGCGGACGGCGTCGTATCCGTCGGCTCAAGCCTGGAATCCGGATTCTCCGGTGCTCTATACGCTGCGGGCGCTGTGGATCGAACCAGGAGCGGAAGGCGAAGCCGAAATCCCCGTCGACGATTGGATCGACCGGATCGGCTTTCGGCGTATCGATACGGAAGGGGGACAGCTGCGGGTGAACGGACTGGAGGTAAGGCTCCAGGGCGTCAATCGGCACGAAGACCATGCCCGTTCGGGCGCCGCGCTGTCTTTTGCCGATATGCTGCATGATCTTGAACTGATCCGCGATCTGGGCTGCAATGCGGTGCGGACCAGCCATTATCCGAACGACGAGCGCTTTCTCGACTTGTGCGACGAATTCGGTCTGCTTGTCTGGGAAGAGAACCATGCCCGCGGTTTGTCGGAACAGCAGATGCGCCAACCGAATTTCCGGAGACAGAGCGAGGCGGTTACGCGGGAGATGGTGGAGCAGCACGGAAACCATCCTTCGATCGTGATCTGGGCCATCTTGAACGAGTGCGCAAGCGATACGCTCTACGGAAGAAGCATCTACGAGAGCGAACTTGCGCTGATCCGCGAGCTTGATCCTTCCCGTCCCCGTACATTCGCTTCGCATCACGGGGAGCGGGATATTTGTCTGGACCTGGCGGATATCGTCTCGGTTAATCTGTATCCCGGTTGGTACACGGACGAAGATCCCGGCCAATTGATGCAGCAGACCGCGGCGTGGGCGGGCCGGCTCGGCGGGGAAGGGAAAGCGCTGATTCTGAGCGAATTCGGCGCCGACGGCTACTACGGATTTCGCAGCCGGGAGCGTGTCAAAGGCTCGGAGGAACGGCAGTGCGATATTCTGGACGACAATCTGCGCGCCTATCTGGATGAAGACTCGCCGCTTGCGGGCGTCTTCATCTGGCAGTTCGGCGACTGCCGCGTAACGGAAGCGACCGGTTGGCTGCTCAGCCGCGGCTGTACCCGCAACAGCAAAGGGTTGGTCGACGGCTACCGCCGTCCGAAGCTCGCCTACGATACGGTGAGAGAACATTTCCGCGGCGGAGCAGAACGTAAGTCGGATGCCGCGCAGAATCGCCACTAAGCCGGGAATCGGTAAAAAGAAATCGGTTGCCCGGCATAAGCTGCCCGGCATTCGAAGCCGCCATGTCCAAAAAAACCGCACGGCAGCCGACTTCTTGTCGGGGCCGTGCGGTTTTTGAAATGTACATTTGAAGTGTACGGATGAAGCGTCAGAAGAACGTTTAATCTGCAGCCGGATCGGCTCTGTGGAAAGTGACCTGGTTTTTGCCCGATTTCTTGGATTGGTACAGGCAGTCGTCGGCGGTCTGGATAACTTCCGTTACACTTTCGATATCCGGAGTATAGAAGGCCGCACCGATACTGCAGCCGATCGACAGCTGATGCATGCCGACGATAAACGGATTGTTGATCAGTTTCAGCACTTCGCCGGCCAGCTTCTCGGCTTCCGCCTGGACGCTTTCGATCGGCCTACACGCAATCAGCAGAAACTCGTCTCCGCCGAGCCGAATCGCGATATCACCGGGCTGCGTTGTCGTTTGCAGACGTTTGGCGACTTTTTTCAGCAGCATATCGCCGACTTGATGGCCGAACGTATCGTTGACTTTTTTGAACCCGTCCAGATCCAGATACATAAACGCCAAAGTCTCCGAAGTACGGTCCAGTCCTTCAATAGTGTCTTCCAGATACCGTTCCAACGCCAGCCGATTCGGCATCTCGGTCAGCTGGTCGCGCAGCGCAGCATTCTCCATATGTCCCAGAGCATGTTCCGTACGCAGCAGCGAGCCCAGCAGACTGTGCAGCGAGTACGAGAGACTGTCGATATCTTTGAAGCTTTTGGTCTGCGGGATCTCCGCGGCTTCGCCTCGGCGAACCCGATCGGCGGCCAGAGTCAGTCTGCGAATCGGCCGGGAGATGAATTCTGCGGTCAGCAGTCCAATCCCTGCAAACAAGGCTGCCGCAATAAGACCGGCCGCGATCACATCCTGCCTGATTTTGTCGACCGGTGCAAAAGCGACCGATTCGGGCTGCCGGACCAACACGGTCCAGCCCAGTCCGGGATAGTCGAGGTAGCCGTCTCCATAGGCGTAACCCGTCAGATATTTTTTGCCGTCCGGCCACGTTTCCTGTATCCAGGAGTTTTGCCCGCTGCGGGCACGGGTTACGCTGGCAAGTTTGAGTTCCCGGCCTGCCCATCCTTCCGGTCCGAGCAGTACGGTATCGTCTTTCTGGCTGACAATAAAGACTTCAAAGCCTTTGCCTGAATCGGAGAGAGGCTGCAGCAGAGTGCGTTCGACTTCTTTGGCCCATTCCCAACTGAGGTGCGCCGCGAGAACGCCTACCGTTTTGCCTGCATCGCTGCGTACCAGATAGCTGATATCGACAAACTGCAGCGGCTCGCCGCTCGGATTGGGCAGCAGCTTGGCCAGAAGCACCGCTTCGTGCACATCGCCGATAAAAGAACCTTTGATCCCTTCCGCGAATACCGGCCGTTCGGCAATGTTTTTGCCTACCAGAATCCCGTTTGTCCCCGCCAGCACTTTGCCTTTTGCATCCATGAAGCCGATCCATGAAAAAGAAGGGAAATTCGACTGCAGCTGATTGAGCAGACTTTGGGCTTTCTCCGGGTCTGCGGGCTGTTTAAGCGGGTCAAGTTCGGTCAGCAGCCGTACTTCGCCGGATCGGGACCACATGAAGTTATCGAGTTTGTCCGACAGTTGGTAGGCCGTTCCGGCCAGCGAGACCCCGATTTCTTTTTCGATCGCCTGTGTGGACCGTCCGCTTAGCAGTAAACCGAATGTTGCGCTCAGCAGAATGACAAAAGCGGCGAAGATCAGGGCCAGGAATGTTCTGATTTTAATCATGTGGGTGTAAACCTCCGCAGCCAATATAGGAAACTATATTCTCTATATCGAGCAAAATTGACAAAATTTAAGATTAAATCGTAAAAAAATTTGCTTTTTTCGACAAATATCGATCATTGTCCGGCTTGGATTTTAAAAAAAGGAATTCAAAAAGGCGTTCTCCATAGAGAACGCCTTGGCTTTTTGACGGATTGTAAAATGAAGTGCAACACCTCGAACTGAATACAAAAAGGGCTCATGGCCGGATTCGTGTAGAATAA
>NZ_JAAZWC010000025.1:69114-75310 GCF_013185195.1 Saccharibacillus qingshengii | reverse complement strand
GCCGATCCGTATTCCTCTTGGCAGCGAGGTTCCAACGAGAACGCAAACGGCCTGCTTCGAGAGTTTTTCCCCAAAGGCCACGATTTTGCGCAGGTGACCGATGCTGAACTCGAACAAGCTCTCGCCTTGATTAATAACCGGCCTCGTAAATGTTTAGGCTGGAAATCTACGCACGAATCGTTTCAGGAAGAAGTGTTGCACTTGGATTGACAATCCGTCAAAAGAAAAGACCCGGTCTTCAAGGAAGAAGACCGGGCCTGCTCAATCACGCTTATTCGGCTGCGTTACTCGAACGGATATTTCAAACCCCACTGCGCACGTACATTGTCCAACAGGCGCATGATGCCCATCGACTCGGCCAGCGAGATGACGCCGCTCTCGCGGCGGCCTTCCAGCAGGGCGCGGCCGACTTCTTCGGCTTCGTAGGCGTAGCCTTTGATGCCGCGATCTTCGCGGTCGTCCGTTACCGTGACCGGCTCTTCGCCGTTCACATGCAGCGTCGCTTCCTTCGCGAAGAGAAACTGCGGGATATGGATATAGCCTTTGGTGCCGTGGATATACGCGTCGTTCGGGAATTCCAGACGCACTCCTCCGTGCAGCGAAGCCGTTCTTCCCTGGCCGTAATCAAGCAGAATCGTGAAATGCTCGTCCACGCCCGTCTCGCCGATATGGGCGGTCGTCCAGATGGTATCCGGGTTAGGCCCGAAGACCATCGAAGCGAACGAAACCGGGTAGATTCCCGCGTCCAGCAGGGCGCCGCCGCCAAGTTCCGGATTCAGCAGGCGGCCTTCCGGATTCCAGCCGGCATCGAAGCCGAATTCGGCTTTGACGATGCGCAGTTCGCCGATACGTTCTTCGGACAGCCATTCGCGCACCTGCACAAGCGGCTTGAGGAAGCGCGACCACATGGCTTCCATCAGGAACAGCTTTTTCTCGCGCGCCGTCACGATCAGTTCCTCGAGTTCCCGGGAATTGACGGTGAACGGTTTTTCGCACAATACCGCTTTGCCTCCGTTAAGGGCGGTCAGTACGTTTTCTTTATGAAAAGGATGCGGAGTCGCCACATAAATCGCGTCCACGTCCGGATCGTTGGCCAATTCTTCATAGCTGCCGTGCGATACCGGCGCGCCGAATTTCTCCGCAAACTTGCCGGCGCTCTCGAGCGTACGCGATCCGATCGCATACAGTTCGCCGTTCGAAGCGTGCTTCAGATCGGCCGCAAACTGCTCGGCGATCCAGCCCGTTCCCAGAATGCCCCACTTGATCTTGCCGCTTGCTGCCTCGCTCATTATGACTCCTCCTTGAGATTGAAATCGTTTTCGGCTTACTTGATGGCGCAGAAGCGCCTTATGTAAGACCATACCCTGTAACTTTACCAGATCGGATGTGGAAAAGGTAGCAAGCCTGCAGACGACCGGCTCGTCTGAGTTGTGGGCGACCGGATTCGCGATCCCTACGGGAGGCTGGACGGTCATAGCAACGCACGCCCAATTTGAAAGATCCGGCTCGGCTCGGCTCGGCTCGGCTCGGCTCGGCTCGGCTCGGCTCGGCTAACGGATTGTATGTCCCTTACAGCGCCGAATCAAGCCTTTCCCCACTTTTAACGGAACGCATATCCGTTAGACGCTTTTCGGCAATCTTTTCCCGCCAAAAACAAGCCGAATTCCATTCTAAGCGTCATCTGAATCCGTTAGAATTTCCAAACCGCTCGAATTCGCTTCTAAGCGTCGTCTCGATCCGTTAGATTTTTTAAGTGCTGGTCAAGTACTGGAAACGGCTCCGATCGACGCAAAAAAGCCGCCTGCGCGGATTCTTCCCGACAAGCGGAAGAATCGCGAAAGCGGCTTAAGCACCCTAACGGGAGCCGGAAGTGACTTGAACACAAGAGCTGGAGCGAACAGGCCAATTGTGCTTTAGCCTCTTTTTCTGCGGGTCATGACATCGAAGATTACGGCTGCGGCCAATACGCCGCCGCGGATCATGTACTGATACGAGATGCCGACGCCGAGCAGGTTCATGCCGCTCGACAGCGAGGCCATAACGACCGCGCCGATGATAGAGCCGGTAACTTTGCCGACGCCGCCGGCTGCGGATACACCGCCGACGTAAGCGGCTGCGATCGCATCAAGCTCGAACAGGGTACCGGCCGTTGTCGTTGCCGACTGCAGACGGGCCGTGTACATAATACCGGACAGAGCGGACAGCATGCCCATGGAACCGAAGACGATATAAGTGATCTTCTTGACGTTGATCCCGGTCAGGTGCGCCGCTTCCGGGTTGCTGCCGACCGCATAGATATGACGGCCGAGTACGGTCTTGGTCGTCAGGAAGTGATAGATCGCAACGACGAGCAGCGTAATGACGACGGTCCAAGAGAATCCGTTGTAGCCGGCCAGAATCCAGGTTACGTAAGCGATGATCGCCGATACGAAGACCAGTTTGACGGCGAAGATCTTGTTGGAAGGGACTTCGAATTTGTATTTGATCTTCTGGTTGCGTTTGGAGATTTCGGCGTACACGAAGTACAAAATGACCAGTCCGCCGAGGATCAGCGACAGGACGTTCAGCCCGGCGATATGTCCGAGCGAAGGCAGGAAGCCGTTGCCGAGCGCATTGAACGTATCGTCTTTGACAATGATCGTGCCGGTCTTCTCGGTCACCTGAAGCAGGGCGCCGCGGAAGATCAGCATCGCCGCAAGCGACGAGACGAAGGCCGGAATCCCGACGGATGCGACCAGCACGCCGTTGAACATTCCGATGACGATACCCAGAATGAGGATGATCGGAATCGTAAAGTAGACCGGTACGCCGAGCTGCGACAGCATGATGGCGGCGATTGCGCCCATAAAGCCGGCGGCGAAACCGACCGACAAGTCGATATGCCGGATGACGATGACCAGCGTCATGCCGACCGCCAATACCGCAATGTAACCGGTGGCGTCGAGCAGGTTGCTGATATTCCGCGACGAGATGAACAGTCCGTTCGTCAGGATCGTGAAGGTAAGCATGATGACGAACAAAGCGATATACATCCCGTAATCGCGAATATTTACTTTGAGCAAAGATTTGGCTTCTTGAAAGAAGTTCACGGTTTTCCCCTCCTATTGCGTGGCGAAATGCATAATTTTTTCTTGATCGGCTTCTTCGGCCGCGATTTCGCCTTTGATCCGGCCTTCGGCCATGACATAGATGCGATCGCTCATTCCGAGAACTTCGCCGAGTTCGGACGAGATCATGATGATGCTCATGCCTTGGGCGATCAGTTTGTTCATGATCGTGTAGATTTCGAATTTGGCGCCGACGTCGATTCCCCGCGTCGGTTCGTCCAGAATCAGCAGCTGCGGGCCGACGAACAGCCATTTGCCGAGCGAGACTTTCTGCTGATTGCCGCCGCTCAGGTTGCCGACGATCTGCTCTACGGACGGGGCTTTGATGTTCATGGAACCTTTGTAATCGTTGGCAACTTTGACTTCTTCGTTGTCGTTAATGATGCCGCCCGGCGAGATCCCCCTGAGGTTGGCCGCGCTGACGTTGCTCTTGATGTCCTGGATCAGGAACAAGCCGTCGCCTTTGCGGTCTTCCGTTACATAAGCGATGCCTGCTTTGATCGCGTCGCTTGTGTGGTTGAACTTTCTCGGTTTGCCGTCGACATACAGCTCGCCGTCCAGCTTGTAATTTCTTGGGTTGCCGAAAATGCTGAGCGCGAACTCCGTACGGCCCGAGCCCATGAGGCCCGCAATACCGACGATTTCACCTTTTTTCACATAGAGGTCGACGTTCTTGACGAGGTTGCGGCCAAGTGTCGGATCGTAAGCGGTCCAGTTCTTGACCTCCAGAATATGGCCGCCGAACTTCTTGTCCGGGCGTTTCGGGTAGATGTCTTCGATATCGCGTCCGACCATGTTCTTGATGATCGTCGCTTCGGTAATCTCGCCTTTGGCAGCGTCCAGCGTACAGATCGTTTTGCCGTCGCGGATGACCGTCGCTTTGTCGGCGATCGCAATGACTTCCTTGAGTTTGTGCGAAATCATGATGCAGGTAATGCCCTGGCTCTTCAACTCGCGCAAAAGTTCCAAAAGGTTCTCGCTGTCGTTCTCGTTCAGCGCCGCCGTCGGTTCGTCCAGAATCAGCAGTTTGACGTTTTTGCTGAGCGCCTTGGCGATCTCGACGAGCTGCTGCTTGCCGACACCCAGGTCGCGGATAATCGTTTCCGGATTGACGTTCAGTTTGACCTTTTGCAGCATTTTACGCGCTTCGATGATCGTCTCGTTCCAGTCGATCACACCGCCGCGCGTCACTTCGTTTCCCGCAAAAATGTTTTCGTACACGCTCAGGTCCGGGAACAAAGCCAGCTCCTGATAGATAATCGCGATTCCCGTCTTGACGCTGTCCGTAATCTTGCCGAACTGCTGGACCGTACCCTCGTAGACGATATCTCCCTCATATGTGCCGTACGGATAGACCCCGCTCAGCACCTTCATCAATGTCGATTTGCCTGCACCGTTTTCGCCGACCAGAAAATGAATTTCGCCTTTTTTGACTTGAAAATTCACATCCGAGAGCGCTTTGACGCCCGTAAAGTTTTTGGAAATGCCGCGCATCTCCAAAATGTTGCCGTCCGGGCCTCCGGCTGTCCGGCCTTGCTTTTTGTCCAATATGTTTCCGCCCATTTCTGTCGCACCCCTTGCTGCCCGGTGTACCGGGAAAGAGGAACGGGGCATCCCCGTCCCTATCCCAGCCGGCTATTTACTGTGGTTGATCGCTCCCCAAGTGGGTTCGATCCTTACAGTCCCGTGAAGTCTTCCGCTTTGTAGTATTCCGAATCGATCAGCTCTTTTTGTACGTTGGCTTTGTCGACCACGATTACGTCGGTTTGTTTGGCTTTGACGTCTACGTTGCCGTTGTTGTAAGAGCCTGTTGTTTCCGGGGATTTGCCGTCCAGTACTTCGACAGCCATGCCCATTGCGTCTTTAACGAGCGTACGCACGTCTTTGAAGACCGTCATGGACTGCTTGCCGTCGAGGATATACTGGATCGAAGCCTGCTCGGCATCCTGGCCGGTAATGACGTAGTTGGTTACGGCGCTGTCGGAACCGAATACGTCGGCGATCGAGCGGGCCGTGCCGTCGTTCGGAGCAAGGATGGCAACGTCGCCTTTCATGTCGGCAGCGGCGGACGTCAGGTGAGTCTGGGCTTTGTTCTTGGCATCGTTCGGATCCCAGTTGGTTGTAACCTGGCCGATGATGCTGCTCATTTGGTCGCGGGACAGATCTTTGGTATCTTTGAGTGCTTCCGCTTCCGGCGAGTTCGCGATCATGAATGTGCCGTCTGCGATCTTAGGCTGAAGGACTTCCCATGCGCCTTGGAAGAACAAGAATGCGTTGTTGTCCGTTGCGGCACCGGCGTACAGGTACAGCGGTTGGCCTTTTCCCGTACCGTTGTCGATCAGGTACTGCGCTTGAGCCGCGCCGACCGCGAGGCTGTCGAACGTGACATAGTAGTCGACGGCGTCCGTGCTTGTGATCAGACGGTCGTAAGCGATGACGGTTACGCCGTCTTTTTTGGCTGCTTCCACAGCTGCCGCTGCGGCGTCGCCGTCCTGCGGGCAGATGATGAGCACTTTGATGCCTTTATTCAGCAGCGTTTCCACGTTCTCTTTTTCTTTCGCGGAAGAACCCTGGCTGAACAAAATTTCGGTCGTGTACTTCGTGCCGGACAGCGCGTCCTTGAAGCGCTGCTCGTCTTGTACCCATCTCGGCTCATCTTTCGTTGGCAGTACGATACCGACGCTGACGCTTCCTCCGCCGCTTCCGCCGGTATTGCTGCAGGCGCTGGCAACGATCGAGAACATCATGACCGCAATGAGAAGCACAATCCCCTTAAAATGCTTTTTCAAATGAACGAACCCCTTTCGGTTTGTCTGGTGTGGTTGATTCCTTCTGGCAAGATCAAATATAGCACCGCCGCAGCTCCATGTAAGCGCTTATCGTTAGCACTCTTTTGCGACCGTCTGTACTTTTTTAAGGGGAATGGGTAAGCGCTTGCAAAAAAATACCATCCAGCTGAAATCCGCTTCGCTGCGGGGACAAAAAAGAGACCTTCTCCGGCGTGGAAAAGGTCTCGGGTCGTTGGGCAGGGTAAGCGGGCAGTGTGGGAGTCGAAGGCGGGCAGTACTGGAGTGGAAGGCGGGCAGTAC
>NZ_JAAZWC010000025.1:0-69108 GCF_013185195.1 Saccharibacillus qingshengii | reverse complement strand
GTTCTGGAGTGGAAGGCGAGTAGTACTGGAGTCGAGAGCGGACAGTACCGGAGTCGAAGGCGGGCAGTACTGGAGTGGAAGGCGAGTAGTACTGGAGTCGAGAGCGGACAGTACCGGAGTCGAAGGCGGGCAGTACTGGAGTGGAAATTGGAAGTTTGGAGCTTCCGGGGCGGCCTGACGCAAAATAACTGCACAGGAACCGTTATTTCTTGGTTAACGGCTGGTTGGATCCAAATAAGTGCGCGGCGGCACTTATTTGAGGTTCCGGTACCTGATTCCGCTCGATCCGCTTAGAATAGGTGCTCTCCTGCAGGTATTCTCCGTCCCGAGCGGCCTTTGGAGGAAATAACGGTCGCCATGCAGGTATTTGTCCAAAAAGCTCGGCTGCGGCGCTGCATCCCCGCTAAACCTCCGCCTTACTCGCCTTCTTCCGCCCCATACACGTCTTCCCGCGAATGAAAACCGTCGGCGATCACCGTCTCCTCCAGATTGGAGGCATCGACGGCGATCGGCTTAAGCAGGATCGACGGCACTTCGATCTTGCCGTTGTTGACGCGGCGGGTCGCGCCGGTCGGATCGCCTTTGGCGAGCGCGACGGCCAGGCGCGCCGTCTCTTCGGCCAGCCGGCCGATCGGCTTGTAGACGGTCATCGTCTGCGTGCCGGAAGCGATCCGGCGCATCGCCGCAAGGTCCGCGTCCTGGCCCGCGACCGGAATGCGGCCTTCCAGGCCGTATTCCGCCAGCGCCTGCACCGCGCCGCCCGCCGTGGCATCGTTGGCCGCGATCACGGCGTCGATCCCGCCGGTGCCGTTGGCGTCCAGCGCCTCGCGCGTATGGTCCAGTGCGTATACGGGCTTCCAGTCTTTGGACCACTGGTCGTAGACAATCCGGATATCGCCGCGATCGATCCGCGGCTGGAGCACTTCGAACACGCCGTCTTTGAATTGATGCGCGTTGTTATCCGTATCGGCCCCGCCAATATAGACATAATTGCCGGAAGGAACAAGCTTCGCAATCGTCTGGGCCTGCAGACGTCCCACCTCGATATTGTCAAACGAAACGTACAGATCGACATCCGCGTTTTTGATCAACCGGTCATACGACAGCACTTTGATTCCGGATTTATGCGCTTTGCTGACGATGGCCGCTGTCGCTTCGGCGTTATGCGGCACGACGACGAGTACGTCGACGCCCTGGCTGATCATCGCTTCCGCCTGGGAAATCTGCCTCGCATCGTCGCCGGCAGCCGACTTGACGATCACGTCCGCCCCCAGTTTCCCGGCGGCTTCGACGAACAGGTCGCGGTCTTTCTTCCAGCGCTCCTCCAGCAGCGTATCCATGGCAAAGCCGATCGTGATCGGCTTCTCGCCGCTTACGGCATCCGGCTTGTCCGCCGCTGACGCAGCGTCTTCATCCGAAGCCGGCGCTGCGCTGCCGGTGCCGCTTGGCGTCGAGGCTGACGGAACGGCTCTGCCGGCAGCCTTGGGCGGCGCGGGCTGTTCGCTGCCGGAGCAGCCTGCAAGCGCGAGCAGCAGCGCCAGTACTGCGAGCAGAGGCAGTAGGCGAAGGCGGAGTTCGGCGCTTCTCCGCCGACAGCCTTCTCCGCCTGCTGTGCGGCTCCGTTCGGCAGCTTCCCACCGACATTCCTCTTCGCCTGCTGCGCGGCTCCGTTCGGTGGTTTCCCACCGACATTCCTCTTCGCCTGCTATGCGGCTTCGTTCGGTGGTCATTCTGCGCCTCCCAGGAGGGCTTTGCGGTATTCCGTCGGCGAGATATCGCACATCTTTTTGAATACTTTGCTGAAATAGTTCGGGTCGTGGTAGCCGACTTCGAACGTGATTTCTTTGAGGCTGCGGGCCGGGTCGCTCATCAGCTTCTTCGCCTTGTCGATTCGGCACTGGGTCAGAAAGTCGATATAGTTGACGCCGACCTGCTCCTTGAACAGTTTGCTGATATAAAAAGGGCTCAGTTCGAACTTCTCGCCGATCGATTCGAGCGAAATGTCTTCGTGCGAACGCTCGGCGATATACTGCTTGATCCGCCGTACGGTGTCCGGCTTGATCCGGTCGAGGTGCTCCGCGTACGCTTGCTTGATCCGGTCCAGGATCGAGCCGGTCTCGGCGCGCAGCTGGCGGTAATCGTGCGCCTGGAACGAGAAGGTCGGCGTGTCCATGTCCACGCCCATCTCCGCGAGTACGCGCAGCGCGACCCACAGGCGCTCCGATACGCGCTGCTGCGCCTGCAGGTGGTCCGCCCCTTCGCTCTCGCAGCGGCGCAGGAAATCCAGCGTTTCCGTCCGGATCCCGTCCCAGTCGCCGACCCGAATCTGTTCGAAAAAGTGCTGTTCCCAGCGCTTGTCGGGATAATCCAGTACCGAATCCGAATTCCCGCTCTCCGGCTTGTCCGTATACAGGCGGTAACGGACAGGCTGCTGCGGGTCCGGTGTGGCAAGCAGCGCTTCGCGGTAGGACTGCCGCACCTGCGCCAGCGAAGCGCAGACGCTGCCCACGCCGACGAACCAGCCTTCGTGCACGTTCGAACGGGTTCTGCCGGCTTCGAGCAGCCCCCGGGCCAGGTCGGAAGCCTGGGCGCGAAAAGGCCGGCTGCGGTCGCGGAACGCGATCACCGGAATCTGCCGGCCGTACAGCGCCCCGACCCAGCCCGCGGCTTCGCGGCGTACCCGGTCGCGGATTGCGCCGTAGGCGCCTTCGGCTCCGTCGGGCACCAGCACGGACAGCGCGAAAGTCTCGCTGCCGGCATCCGCCCCGAGCCAGGACACGAGTTCGTCCGAATGCACTTCGTGCACATGATCGAACAGCAGCTGGGTCACGATGTCCGTCTCGATAACCGGCATCACCCGCTCCAACGCGTCTTCGCGCAGACGGCTGCGCTCGCGTTCGATATTTTCCTCGCCGATCTGCTCCAGCACGCGGCCGACCGTCTTTTTAATTTCGCCCGCTTTGCTTGGTTTGAGCAGGTAGTCTTTGACCCCGAGCTTGAGTGCCCGGCGTGCATAATCGAACGTATCGTAAGCGGTAACCATGACGATTTTGATCGCCGGGTATTTTTTGCCGATAATCTCCGCCGCTTCCAGCCCGTCCATGCCCGGCATTTTGATATCCATCAGAATCAGCTCGGGACGGAACGATTCCGCCAGTTCCACCGCCATCTTCCCGTTTTTCGCCTGTTCGATCGTCAGTTCGGGGAAACCTTTTTGCAGTATGGCCTGCAGGCCTTCCCGACCGACCTGTTCGTCATCCACGATCAGCAGCTTCGTCATCGTTGTCGCTTCTCCTTGTCTTCGGTAATTTGAGCAGGACCCGTACGCCCCGCCCTTCTCCGCTGTCGATTTCGATTACATCCTTGATGCCGTAGAACAATCTCAGCCGCCGGACCACGTTGCCGAAGCCGATTCCCGTGGAGTGTCCTTCCGGCTGCATCTCGCGCTCTTCGAGAATGCCCGTCCGCTTCTCTTCGCTCATGCCCGGGCCGTCGTCCGCGACCGTCAGCCACACCGCGTCGCCGCCGTCCGCAATCGTTACGGTAATCGTCCCTCCGCTTTCCGACGGTTCGATTGCATGGATCACCGCATTTTCCACAATCGGCTGCAGCGTCAGACCCGGAATCTGGACGGACAGGCATTTCTCGTCGATCTCCGTCACCAGATTGAGCCGATCCGTGAAGCGCGCCGACTGGATCTCCATGTATTGACGCATCACGCGAACTTCGTCGTAGAGCGTGACCGCGCGGTCGAGCCGCTTCAGATTGTAGCGCAGCAGGCCGGCGACGCTGACCAGCAGATCGCTTGTTTCTTCCGCGCCTTCCAGAAAAGCTTTTTTGGACAGCGTATCGAGAATATTGAACAGAAAATGGGGATTGATCTGGCTCTGCAAACTGCGCAGCTGGCTCTCCTGAAGCAGCAGCCGGTTCTGCTGGAGTTCGCTCTCAAGCCGCGCTTTCTTCCGGATTTCGTAGATCAGGTTGTTGATATTGATCCGCATGCGTTCGAAAGTGGTCGCCAGAAAGTGGATCTCGTCCGTCGAATTCACGACGATCTGCCGCTCGAACCGGCCTTTTGCCAGCTCCTGGGCGGCTTTGGTCAGCTGCTGCACCGGCCTTGTGATACTGAGCGAGAACCAGTAGGTGAACAGCAGCAGCCCGAATGTGATCGACAGCAGAATCCAGATGCCGAGCTTCTTCAGCTCCTGGGCCTGTTCGATGATACTGCGGTAGAAACGCTCGTACGTGTTCAGTTCGATATCGAGCAGCTGCAGCGTCATCTCCGAGATATACCGGGAGATGCGCGTCGCTTCGGCAAAGGTCCGCGTCGATTCCTCGCTTTCCCGCTCCGATTTGAACCGCACCGAACGGTCCGTCGTTTCGAGCAGGCTGTCGATCAAATTCATGTAGCTCGTCAGCGCGAAATCGTTCTTCCCGTTGCGCAGCAGGCCGACCGAACTCTGGGCAGCGCGCAGTTCTTCTTCGCTCCGCCGCAGACTGCTGAGATTGCCTTCGGTCGGCGTGAGCAGGTAGATGTTCAGCGAGTTGACGGTCTGGCGGCTCGCCGCCGTGACTTCGTTCATATTCAGATACCGCTGCAAAATGTCGTTGTATTGATCCTGCGTCTTCTGGTTGTAATAAGTCAGCATGATCCAGATCGCGGCCATGATGAACATGACCAGTGCCGTGAGCGTCCAGATTTTGCGTTGGATTCCGATCATGGCGCATCCTCCGTCGTCAGAAAGCGGATAGCGGTCGGATAGCCTTCGGTGTCCAGCGGCACGGTCTCCCCGTCCAGCCAGCGCATCATCATGCGTACCCCCGTCTGTCCCATCTCGCCCGGCGATTGTTCCACGATGCCGTCCAGCTTGCCCTGGCGCAGCAGCGGCAGGATCTCCGGGTTATCGTCGAACGAATACAGATGATACGGGGCGATCTGCGAGCGCCGTCCGATCTCCTGGACCATGGCCGCCGTCAGATTGGCATCGACCGAGACGAAAGCGCTCACACCGGGAAACCGGTTCATGACCGCCTGCGTGGCCGCGGCGACCTTCTCTTCTTCGTCGGAGGTGGTCACCTCTTCCACGCGAATATCCGGATAAGCGTCCAATACGCCGCGAACGCCTTCGACTCTCCGCTTCTGATCGTATTCTTCGCGTTCGTCGCCCATCAGCACCACGGTTCCTTTTGCTCCCATGTCCTGGACAAGCCGCTCCGCCAGCATTTTCCCGGCAGCCCGCGCGTCGGAACCGACATACGTTTTGCGCATGCTTTCGGACATCGGCACATCGCTTGCGACCGTAATGACCGGAATCCCGGAAAAAGCCGCTTTGACTTTGGTCAGATGGTCGAATTGGTCTTCGTCCATGCCCTGCACGATAATCCCGTCCACTTTGGAATCGATCGCGATCTCAAGCTGTTTGAGAAAATCTTCGCGGTCTTCCCCGTACGTCCCCCATACTTCCAGATTGGCGCCGAGCCGCAGGGCTTCTTCTTCCGCGCCTTCGCCCACCTTGTTCCAGAACGGCGTGCCGAGATCCTGCGTAATCAGCACAAGCCGGTACCGGTCCGTCTCCTGCATCTGCGTCTGCGGCACCTGCCAGGCGGACTGTACGAAACGGATCGCCGATATCATGGTAAAAAACAGAAAGACGGCGCAGATCGAACCAAGCGCCAGACTGATCGTTTTATGCAAACCGCGATCCCTCTTCCCTGATTAAGGATAATTAAAGTATACCATTTTATTCCATAAAGTTCGAAGCATCGTTTCTCCCTGAAGCCAAATCCAGTTTTTCTACTGTAGCAAATCGGCCGCTCTCTGGGTAGCACTATTTTACAGACCTGACTATAAAACAGCTTACACCTTTCGTTTCGCCGGATTCGGGCACGGGTAAGGACCAGCGAAGAGCGCTTTCCCGTCCGATCCCAACTTCCAAGGAGGAATTCCAGACATGGCCAAAAAACCTCTCGGCAAAAAGCACCTCGCGGCTTCATTCGTATGCGGAGCCGTCCTGTTCTCGGGCTTGACGGCCGGAGCAGCCGGCACATCCGTTTCCGCGGTCGTCTCCAAAGTCACTTTTTTCGCGTTCGGCGAACGCCAGCAGACACCGGCGCCTACCGGCCATCACAACGGAACCAATCCTTCGGCGCTGAGCTACAACGGTACGACCTATGTGCCCGTGCGTGCCGTCGGCGATATGCTTGACGTTCCCGTGTACTGGGATGCGTCGAACCAAGCGATCTCGGCCGGCTCCGCCAAGACGATCGTCAAAAATGCCGACGGCAAAACCCGCGGCAGCATCGATCTGACGGAAGAAAAAGACGGCGTACGCGTACAGGTTAATCTGATGGGACTGCCGCCGGGCCCGCACGGTATCCATATTCACCAGATGCCGATCAAAGGCGGCGATTTCGCGACCGCGCTCGGCCACTTCAATCCGACCACCCACGAGCACGGCCATCACAATCCCAAAGGCGCGCATGTCGGCGACTTCACCAAGAACCTGACCGTGGCCGCAAACGGCAAAGTCTCGCAGGAATTTTTCCTTGAAGGCGCGGACCTTCAGCCGGACAGCCCGATGTCGATCGCCGGCCGCTCGGTGATCATCCATGCCGGCCCGGACGATCAGAAGACCGATCCTTCCGGCGATTCGGGAGACCGGATTGCGGGCGGAAACGTGCCGAAATAAACAGGTTTGGCAGTTTTGCGCAGACGCGCAGCCCACACAAAAACACCGAAAAGGCCGCGGCCTTTTCGGTGTTTTTGACGTATTCGTTCGGAAACCGTTATCCCCCGCCCAATCTCAGTACCTTCGGTCGGGATCTTCCGTGCTGCTCGGCGCTGCGCCCGGAGCGCCGTAACGCTGCCAGTACGCTTCCATCTCGATCAGAATATCCGCCGCTTCGCGCCCGAAACCCTGCATCGCAAGATTGACCGGGTACGATACGAGTCCGCGGTTCGCTTTCATCAAGCCCCGGGAAAGCGCGCCGCACCGCTCAAGAAATTCGGCCGGATCGTACAGATCGACGCCGATAAACGGCTGGTTCATCAGCGCATAAGGTTCAATCCGGCTGATCGCGCTCCAGGCCACAAATCCGGCGCCCGAAGCCGATGTATGGTCGTACAGCCCGTTCTCGTCGAGGATCAGCCCCGGCTGCCGGCTTAACGACCGCTTCAGCCCCAAAACCAATCCCGCCAATCCGAGCAGCAGCGACAGTACCCCCATGATTCCGCCGAAGATCGAATGATCTTCCCCCGGCCCGAAGCCGATAATCATCAGATAAAACCCCGCTATAATGAATAGAAGGCCAAACAAAGCAATTTGCAGCATTTTGCCTTTGCGGGGATAATACTCGGCCGGTTTCGCAGGAACCGATCCTATTCCTTCTTGCATGTCGATCCGCCCTTTCCCGGGTCATCCGCTTCTTCGGCCGCTCTTAACGGCTGTCAAGCAGCCCTTTGGCCGTCAGGAACTCCCGCGCCACTTCCGCCGCCGGACGCCCTTCCGCATTGACCGCATAATTCATCTTCCGCATCTCGTCGTCGGTGATCTGCCCGGCCAATACGTTCAGCGTGCCGGCCAGCTCCGGATGGGCTTCCAGAGTGCTCTGAAGCATAAGCGGAGCGCCCTGATAAGGCGGGAACAGTCCTTGATCGTCTTCCAGCACGGTCAAATCGTACTGCGCCAGCTCGCTGTCCGTGGAATAGGCGTCGAGCAGATCGATGTCGCCGCTCTCGATCGCCTGATAACGGACTTTCGGCTCCATCGTAAATACGGTATGGAACTTGATTCCGTACCGCTCCTGAATCCCGAGGTAGCCGTCTTCGCGGTCGGAGAACTCCAGCGTAAATCCGGCTTCCAGGTTATTTTGCAGCGGCTTGAGATCGGAGATCGTCTTGACTTTGTACTGGTCGGCCAATTTCTTCGACATGGCCAGCGCGTACGTATTATTGTAGGCCATCGGTTCAAGCATCGCCATGTCAAACTTGCTTTTCATGCCGTCCCGGGCCTGGGCATACACTTCCGCGGCATCGGTACTGACCGCGGTCGTCTTCATGAATTCGCTGATGGCCGTTCCCGTAAATTCCGGATAAATATCCACGTCCCCATTTTGCAGAGCCGCGAATACGAACGAGGTCTTGCCGAGACCCGGCTTCAGTTCAACTTCAAGGTCGGTATCCTGCTCGATCAATTCTTTGTACATATGGATCAGGATTTCCGGTTCCGCCCCCAGTTTGCCCGCGATCACCAGGTCGGCTTTGCCCGATTGGCCGAAGAGCGGGATAACCAGGAACGCGGCAATTACGATAGCGAACCCGCCCAATGCCGCGAGCGAACGCTTCAGCGACAGCTTCTCGAGGAAACGCAGCGCCGTATCGAAAATGATCGCCAGCAGGGCTGCAGGGATAGCGCCGAGCAGGATCAGGTTCGTGTCGTTGCGGTCGATCCCGAGCAGGATCAGCTCGCCGAGACCGCCCCCGCCGATCAGCGCGGCCAGCGTGGCTGTCCCGATAATCAATACGGTTGCCGTACGCAGCCCCGCCATGATGACAGGCATCGCCAGCGGCAGCTCGACGCGGATCAGCCTCCGGCGGCGGTTCATGCCCATCGCGTCGGCCGCTTCGAGCAGCGAAGGGTCCACTTCGCGCACGCCGGTATACGTATTGCGTACAATCGGCAGCAGCGCATAAATGACGAGCGCGACAACAGCCGGGACACGGCCGATCCCAAGCAGCGGAATCATCAGGCCGAGCAGCGCCAGCGACGGGATCGTCTGCAGGACGGCGGTGACTCCGATCACGCCTTCCGCGGAGCGGGGACTTCGCGCCAGCAGCAGGCCGAGCGGAACCGCGATCAGCGAAGCAATCAGCAGGGATATGAACGACAGGGCGATATGTTCGCCAAGCGTCGACCAGAGCTGACCCTGGCGTTCGCCAAGCACATCAAGAAAAGTATTCATCGCTCTTCGCCCCCTTCGTCCAGCTCGCGGGCAATCCGCTTGAGCGTCCGTTCACGCTCGAGGAGTCCGACCACCACATCGCCGCTTCGCACCAGCAGCCGTTCTTCCGCCGCAAGATGCCACAGCAGCTCCCCGAGCTCGGTGTCGGCTCCGATCGTGACCGCGCCGTCGACCGCCAGACGGCTGTCGGGTTCAAGCGGCTCGCACAGTTCTTCGGCCGTCAGGGACAAGCGGGCTCCGCGCAGCGGAAGTCTCGCGTTCTCCCCGCCCAGAAACTCGCGCACGAAGTCGTTCGCGGGGCGGTTCACGATCTCGTCCGGTGTGCCGATCTGTACGATCTGTCCGCCGTTCATCAGACAGATCCGATCGCCGAGCTTGAGCGCTTCGCGCATATCGTGGGTCACGAATACGATTGTCTTACGGATGGTGCGCTGAAGTTCCAACAGATCGTTCTGCAGCTTTTCCCGCGTGACGGGGTCCAGGGCGCTGAACGGTTCGTCCATCAGCAGGATATCGGGATCGGCCGCAAGCGCGCGCACCACACCTACCCGCTGCTGCTGGCCGCCGGACAGTTCGTCCGGACGTTTGCCGCGGTATACGTCCGGGTCAAGTCCCACCTGGTGCAGCAGACGGTCCACCGTCTTGTCGATCTCTTCGCGGGGCTTCTTCATCAGCTCCGGCACGACCGCGACATTCTCCGCCACGGTCATATGGGGAAACAGGGCGATCTGCTGCAGCACGTACCCGATATTCCAGCGCAGTTCGTTCAGCTTGTATCCGTCGATCGGACGGCCGTCGATATCGATCCGCCCTCCGCTCGCTTCGATCAGACGGTTGATCATCTTGAGCACCGTCGTTTTGCCGCAGCCGCTAGGGCCGATCAGAACGAAAAATTCGCCTTTTTGGACTTCAAAAGACAATCCGGCGGCAGCCGTACGCCCGTCGTCATAAACTTTGGTTACTTCTTCAAATAGGATCATAGTGTTCTCCCGGGTTGATTGTCATGGAATTCGGTCGATCGAGCAGGCAGGCTGCTCTTGTATCAATACCCGATTGAAGCTGCTTGGTATCACGCCAAGGCAAAAAAAGACTCCGGAAGAGATCCTCCGAAGTCTGAACGCTCAAGTCCGATCCTGCCTGCTCTGCGCGCCGGGGTCAAACCGTGCGCCGGCGGGCGGAACCGGGTGTATGCCGACCCAAAGGCTGCAAAGTTGAAACCGGAACGCCGGAATCGCATAATGGTAAAGAGGACTGCCGCCGCAGCGGCGGCAGATCCCGATACCGAATTTCCAGGATCGATATAGATGGAGGGTCACATGAATCAGTCTAAGCTCATCGCCGTCATCGGCGGAACGGGCAGCGTGGGACGCTATGTCGTCAGCTGTGCACTGCAGCAGGGCTACCGGGTGCGGATGCTTGTCCGGAACGTGCGAAGCATGCAGCTTCCGCCGGAAATGGCCGCGAGACTGTCCGTTGTGCAAGGAGACGTTACGCGTTTCGATTCGCTGCGCGAACTGCTGGCCGGCTGCTCCGCCGTCATCAATACGTTCGGCAGACCGCCGGAAGAAGAACCGCTTTACAGCACGGTGACCTGCCGTGTGATCGAAGAAATGGAACGGGCCGGCGTACGGCGCTATATCGGCGTAACCGGACTGTCGCTCAAAGTCCAGGGCGAGCGCAAGTCGTTTGGAGGCCGCGTCGTCTCCCGCATGCTGCGTTCGCTTCATCCGCAGTTCGCTTCCGACCGGCTGCAGGAACTGAACGTGCTTCAGCACAGCTCCGTGGAATGGACGCTGGTCCGTCTGCCGGTCGTCAAGGAAGGCCAGGGCGGATGCGCGGTCAAAGCCGATCCCGAACGGATGACAGGCAACCGGATCTACAACGGCGACGTTGCGCGCTTCCTGGTCGACCAGGTCGGCAAACCCGATTTCGTCCGGCGCTGTCCGTTTATCGGCAGCTGACCGGCATTCTATTCCCAAAAGGAGGATCGACGTTATGGACTTTGTGGCCATCGACTTTGAAACGGCCAATGCCAAACGGGCAAGCGTCTGCGCGGTAGGTCTTGTCGAGGTGCGCGGCGGGCAAATTGTCGACGAATATTACACGCTCGTCAATCCGCACGACGACTTCGATTACTTCTGCATCGCGGTACACGGCATCACGCCGGACCAGGTCGTCAACTCGCCGTCTTTTGCCGATATTTGGCCCGAACTGCGGCGGCGGATCGAAGACCGCGTGCTGGTCGCGCACAACGCTTCGTTCGATATGAGCGTACTGCGGCGCAGCGCCGAGACGCACGGACTGGAACTGCCGCATATCCGCTACATGTGCTCGTGCCTGCTGGCCCGCAGAATCTGGCCGGATATGCCGAACCATAAACTGAATACGGTTACCCGCGAACTGGGCTTGAACGCATTCAAACATCACGACGCGCTGGAAGACGCGCGGGCGGCCGCCCGTATCTTTCTTCGCTGCTCGGAAGAAGGCGAAGCGTCGGACTGCGGGGGGCTGGCCGAGCGCTACGGCTACCGGCTGGGCCAGATGCTCGACAGCGGCGAGCATGTCACCTTTTCTTCGGACGCCAAAGGCGGACGGAGCCGAAAAGCAGCGGCTTCCGCCGCGCGGGGAACGGGAAGCGCAGCGGCCGCCGGGAAGACCGGCGGTTCCGCGGCCGGCAGCATCGCGCCCGGTCAGGCTGCGAAGAGCAAAGCCGCGCCTCCTGCGCCGAATCCGGCGGCCGACCGCGGCAATCCGCTCTACGGCAAGCGGATTGTGTTCTCGGGGCGCCTGAGCGGCATGAAACGCGAAGAAGCCCAGCGCACAGCCGCCGGACTGGGCGCGCTGTGCGCCGAATCGGTCGAATGGAAGACCGATTATGTGGTCGTCGGACGCAGCGACTATGCGAAATACGCCGCAGGCGGGTATATGAGCGGCAAGACGCAGTCGGCCGCGCGGCTTGCGGCGGGCGGCAGCGGCGTCCGGATCCTGTCGGAAGACGAATTTGCCGTCCGGCTGCGGGAAGCGGCGGAAGGCCAGGCGGCAGGCGGACGCAGCGGAGAACCTGCGGATGGATAAGCGGAAGCTCCAGCTGCGTCTGCAGCAGAAAATGATGTTCGATGTGCTGTTCGTCGCCTTGGCGATTGCCGCCATCTTCTACTTCGAATTGTATACGCTGCCCGGCATTCTGCTGCCTGTTCTGCTGGCTGCGCTGCGTGCCTACACTTTCGTGCTTCATATGCGGCATTTCCGCCGTTTGTCCAGGGATCTGAAGGACGAACAGCCGAAGAGCCGGCTGTACGACCGGGAAGAAGAACCGTAAGTTCCGCATGCAAGCCTGTCTATCGCGGATCATTCCGCGGCTGGACAGCGTCATACCCACCAAATACGATATAAGACTAACCAAAAACGAGGCCTCTCCCAGTGGAGAAGCCTCGTTTTTTTGGCAAGCTGCGCCCGGCCTATTGTTCCGGCGGCACGCAGATTTTTTTCGTCTAATCCCGTGTGCCGTACACAAAACGCTCGACCGCAAGCGTATTTTCTTCCAGCGTCGAAGCGGAGTTATCGAAATAGAGAACCGAATCGCCCGGCAGGTCCCACGCCACATCGGTCCGTTCCATGCGCTTCACGAACAGGTCCCAGTTCGCCAGCTTCCACTCGTCGGCTTTGTGTCCGCGTTCTTCGATACGCTTCTTGTACTGCGTCATATCGGCGAGATAGACGTACACGACTTTGACTTCGACGTCGTTGACGGTGGCGCCGATCTTCGCCAGTTCTTCGTGAATCCAGTTCGCATTCCGGATCTCGCTGGTGAACGGCCCTACCGCGAATACGTCGGCATTCAGCTCCAGATTCTCCCGCGCTACATCCATCGTCATTTCATAGCCCAGATCCCGGCACAATTCTTTGTAAGCCGCCGAATCGCGGTCGTCGGGATCGTGGCCCGCAATCCGCATGATCTTCTCGCTTGCCCGGCGGGACACGGTATCCATATCCAGGAAGACCGCATGATGCTTGTCAGTGATTCCTTTTGCCAGCGTGGTCTTGCCGCTCCCGGCGCCTCCTACGAAAAATACAAGTTTACGCATCCTTTCGATCTCCTTCGCATGCCTTGTTATCGGCCAGATTGGACTTGCGCTGTTGTCTTCCGCTTAATAACACTCATATTAACATATTCAATTCGAAATGTTCTATTCCGTCCTTCGATATTGCTCTTACAAGTTGAAAAAGTGTTCCGCCGTTTCCGTCGTCTCCCGCATGATCTCTTCCGTGCTCCGTCCAGTGCACTCAGCTACTGCCGCTGCGATATGCGGCAGGAAAGCCGGTTCGTTGCGGCCGTCCTTCGGCTTGGGACGCAGATCGCGCGGCGTCAGAAACGGCGCGTCCGTCTCGATCATCAGCCGGTTCGGCGGAATCAGCCGCACCAGTTCGCGCAGAGCTCCGCCGCGCCGCTCGTCGCAGATCCAGCCGGTGATGCCGATATGCAGCCCCATCTCCAGATACGTCCGCAGTTCTTCCTCGCTGCCCGTAAAACAGTGCACGACCGCCGGCAGATCCTTCGGCCGATGTTCGCGCAGCAGCTGCGCGAAGTCGGCGTGCGCGTCGCGCTCATGCAGAAACAGCGGCAGCGCAAGTTCCGCGGCCAGCGCGATCTGCTTCGCGAACCATTCCCGCTGCACCTCCCGCGGCGAGAAATCGCGGTTGTAGTCCAATCCGCATTCGCCGATCGCGACAACGGCGTCTCCCGCAGCCAGCTCGCGCAGGCTGCGCAGCGTGGATTCGCCGCAGCTCTTGGCGTCGTGCGGATGCACGCCGGCCGTCGCGTACAGCCGGCCGGGATAACGCGCCGCGTACTGCGCCGCCGCTTCGCTGCTGCGGACGCTTGTTCCGGTCAGAATCAGCCGCGTAACGCCGGCTTCGGCCGCGGTCTCGACGACCTGCTCGCGGTCGCTTCCGAACGACCGGTGCATCAGATTGATTCCGATATCGATCGTGCGGCGATCCGCGTTCGGATGCTTACTGCCCTCTGATGCCTTCATCGCCGATTCCCCCTTTGAACATCCGATTCCTCCGCGCCTTCTGCCGTCAGCACGTCCGCCGGCACACGTTCGGCCAGCCATACCCCGCTGCCGGCATCATAGAAGACGACGCCTGCCCGGGACGCGGCGGCCGTATCGATCCGCAGCATGGCCAGTTTGCCGCGCCGCCGCCCGGCCAGAGCGGCAAACTGCGTCTCCGCCGACAAATGGACGTACTCGCGTCCCATCGGCAGCAGCCCGTGTTCCTGGATCGAAGGCAGCGCCTGCAGATGCGTACCGTGATAGAGCGTCTCCGGCGGCGTACCCTGCGGATAGGTCAGTTTCCCGAAGCTGTGGCCGTAGCGCGCACGGATCCGCGGCGCGGCATCGCCTGCGTCAAAGCCTTCCCGCGCTTCTGCCTCCCGTGGCTGTCCAGCCTTTTCTTCGCCGGGCTTTTCCGCTCCGGCTGTCGCCGCAGCTCCCGCTTCCGCCAGATCCTGCGGCTCCAGAATTTCGAAGCGCTGTTTGTCCGAACGGCGGACCACGCCCCGGATCTCTTCTTCCGTGATCTGTTCGTAACCGGTTCTCAGACGCACGGCTGCCAGCAGTTCGGACAGTTCGCACGATCCGTCTTCCGGATCCAGCCGCAGTCCGAATTCTTCCGGCGCATGCCGCAGCATCATCGTCATCAGCTTGCTGATTTTCTTGTCGCGCTCCGCGGTAGGCGGCTTGGATGCGCGGTTCTTGTTCGATGGGTCCATCTTGGATTCTCCTCTTTTCCAGCAGTGTCTTATCGGCAGGTTCCTGCTCCCTATTCTACTTCATCTCCGGGCCGTCGGCCTGCCTGCTCTCTTGGAACCGTTGAGTTCCCCTTATTCTTCCATGCCCAAAAGCCCCGTTCGCAGGAACGGGACTCGGGGTATGTCTAATCCTTGTACGGATCGTACTCGTTCGCACCCGCCATCGCCACGCCGATCGGCTTGAGCGTGTGCAGCACCTCGATCGTCTCGGAGTGGGCGTCCAGCACTTCGCGCAGCTTGCGGTACACGAACGGACTCTCGTCCGTTCCGCCTCCGCGCAGCTCCACATCGAACTGCTTGACCGCGCTCATCATCCGCTCCTCCGTAATCTCGCCGCCGACGCGCACGCGCGTTTTCCAGTTCATTTTGCCCGCAGCCTGGGTTCGGCTCATGACGCGGCCCGCTCCGTGCACCGTACTATAAAAAGAATCCCGGTTCTCGGCCGTGTCTTTGCCTCGCACGATCACCGAAATATCCGCCATGCTGCCGCCGATAAAGCCAAGCTGCCCGGGAGCCGAAGGCGTCGCCCCTTTGCGCACGACGACGCAGTCTTTGCCTTCATGCCGCTCTTTCCAGGCAAAATTGTGATGGTTATGCACTTCGAAGTCGCTCGTCGCGCCCAAGATCCCGAGCACCTGGTCGATCACGTAATCGCGCCCCGCATACGCATAACGCCCGGCCAGCTTCATCGCGCGGTAGTATAGGTCGCCGTTCTCGCTGCTTAGATCGAGCAGCACCGGCGGCTGATCCATGCTCTCGCCCGGCGCTTTGCCCAGAAAGTCGCGGCCCGCCGCCAGATTCAGGAACCCGCTCGCCGTCTTGTGGCCGAAGCCCCGGCTGCCGAAATGGTTGCCGACCCACAGCCGGCCCGTCTCCGGTTCTTCGAACAGGTCGACGTAATGGTTGCCGCTGCCGACCGTTCCGAGCTGCTCGCGCGCGAGCTTCTTGAGCTTGTCATGCACATTCCCGCTAATCTGCCGATAGACCGACCAATCCGGATCGTCGAACAGCTCGTGATCCACCGGCTTGGCGTTGGAGCGTCCGACCCCGAATTCGATACGGCGCCCGATCTCGTCCATGATGGGCTTCATCTTCTTTTTTATGTCGGCTGCCATCAGGTTGGTCCGCACCGCTTTGTTGCCGCAGGCGATATCGTAGCCGACGCCGCTCGGCGAGATTTGTCCCTCGTACGCAACCACGCCGCCGATCGGCTGGCTGTAGCCTTTGTGATGGTCGGCCATCAGCAGCGTCTGCACGACCTCTCCGTGGTAGGCGCACGTCTGGGCCTGCTTGAGCGCACCTTCGTCCACTTTGCCCCATACCCGTACTTTTCCGATCGTTTCGTAACTCATGATGACGGCCTCCTTCTCCTGCAAACGGCCGCTCCGTATGCTCTGCACGGCTCGGTCCGTTATTCGCTTTTCTTCTATTTTACCCGCGTTGATCGATATGCTTGCTCTCTTCTCCCTGCATTCGGTCCAGTTCTATCCGGGATACATGCGCGCTCATCGAATCGAAACCCTGCGCCGCCGCCGAGATATAAGCCAGCACCTGATCGCTCCAGCCGTAAATATAATGCGTGTTCAGATCTTCCTTGGGCACCATCGCTCCGCGGTAAGGCGACAGATCGACCACGAACGCCCTTGCCTTGCGATTGATCTTGGCCCGGTAGCGCTGAAGCTCCGTATAAAAAGGACTGCCTTCGTTCTGCTGTTCATCCGTGATGATGATGATCTGGTCGACGTTCTCCTGCAGCTCGGCCAGACGCCGCATCGGCGCTCCGGTATCCGTGCCTCCACGGGCCCGAATCCGCGACGCCTGGAGCATAATGGATGCGTTTCGCGAAGGCTGCGGATCGTGCACCTCATGATCGAAAGTCAGAAAAACGGAATTCCCACCGGTCTTTTTGTACAGCGCCAGCGCAAATACGGAACCCGTCCGCAGATACTCGCCGTCCATCGAACCCGAAATATCGAGCAGGATCGCCGTACGGCCCGGCAGCTTCGGCAAACTTTGAAAAGTCAGATCGACGGCCTGGGCCAGCGCTTCCTTGACGACCGGATGCTTGACCTGGCCGTAGGCGGTCGCAAAACGCAGCGGCAGAATCTTCGATTTGCGCAGCGCCTCGGCGTCGTTCAACCGTTCGACTACGTAACGCAGATGCTGGGGATGCTCCAGCAGCCCTTCGCGGTCCAGCATGTTCAGATGGCGCAGCAGCGCAAATGTCGGCATCTGATACAGCAGCGCTTCCCAGATCTTTTTGTTCGCCGTGACCGCGCCCGTCACCGTCTCGTAGGGCAGCTTGCCTTCACGGATCAGACGGATGCGTTCTTTGTCTTTGCCCGCTTTCTTGAGCTGCTGGACGGCCGCGATCTGCGGCAGGTCCGCAAGCGTCGTCTCGTGTCCCCGCAGATAACGGAACAGGGCCTGCTGGCGCTCGTCGGCCGGAATCGGATGCGCCGTCGCGATCGCATCGCCGAGGTTGTATCCCCGGCCCCGGCCGCCGTATTTGATCGCCCAGTATTCCGAGGTCTGCCGCAGGAACAGCGCGACCTGGCGTTTGACCGCCCGGCCTCCCTGGCCGCGGCCCATGCCTTTGAGAATCGTCAGAAAATCCATCAGATCCGGCGGGATCAGAATCACGTGCTTGAACACCTGGACGAACAGATCGGGACGCGCTTTGGACAGCACCGCCAAGCCGTAGATCGGCTGCAGCCGCATAAAGCCTTTTTGACGGGCGAATCCAAGCGCTTTGGCCATAAATTCCGGATTCAGTTCGATCATGGCTTCGTGCGTTTCCGCCGCCTGCGTCAGCAGATCGTGGGCATCGGCATAGAACGTATGGCCAAGCGTGTTGGTCAGCAGCATCTGCAGATATTCGTCTTCGACACTGCGGTGATGGGCCCGGTATCCTTCCGTATTATAAAGGGATTCGGTAAACCGTTGAACGGCGCGGCTCATGGGAGTTCCTCCTTGTTTGTAGGGATGCGGTGCCGCTTGCACGCCGACCGTCCAGTCCTTTGACCGGAGAATCGCAGTTGGACTTCCTGCGTCCAAGCGGTACTTCTATGAAGCTGTCGAATACGGCATGTCGGATACTTACGACAAGCTGGCACGATAAGCCGGCGAAGAAAAAACGGAGAAGGCGATGGCGGGGCTCGAACCCGCCCGCTGCCGTTTTTTTACCGAGGTTGTCGAAGGATCCCTCTCCCGCGCCTCGCCGGCGATTCGTGTCCAGGTCTTGCAAGCATGTCCGAGGAAAAGGAGGAAAGGTAAGTTTGCCGCTCTATCCCCTGAGCTATTCCGCCGCGTGATGACGGAAGCCGGATTCGAACCGGCGCCTGCACGATTAGAAGTCGAAGTAACCCTTCCAAGCGCCTCGGACGATCCGGGACTGCGGCGAATGCCGTCGTCCCTGGCCTGCGTTTATCTTCGCGTGGGGAGCGAAACGGGAACAGGGCGCAAGTATGACGATCATAGAATCGTCTATTAGACTTCGCGCCCCAAACCGGGTAATCCATTGTCAACCCCTAAAGGTAAGGTTACGCTCCCTCTTCCCCCTTCATACAAGTTGTACAAAGGAAGCTCAATCGATCCATGCCGACATCCGATCCCGAAGTCTTGATCTGCGGAGCCGGCCCGACAGGGCTGGTATTGGCGCTCTGGCTGACGAAGCAGCAGATCCGCGTACGCATTGTCGACAAAAGAACCGAACCCGGCATCACTTCGCGCGCGCTTGCCGTGCAGGCCCGCACGCTCGAACTCTACCGTCAGCTTGATCTGGTCGAAGCGGCGCTCAAGCACGGATATGCTGCGCCGGGATTCAACTTCCGGGCCAACGGCAGGCGCCGCGGGCATATTGCGTTCAAGGGCCGCCACGAACGTCTGCTGGCCGACCGCCTCGCGGAGCTTGGCGTGGCGGTCGAATATACGACCGAACTTGCCGGGTTCGAGCAGGACGGTGCCGGTGTTCGTGCAGTTCTGCGGAATGCCGAAGGCATCGAGCATACCTGCTCCGCGAAGTACCTCGCCGGCTGCGACGGTGGCGCGAAGTATATCAGGCGATACCCCGATCGCCAT
This sequence comes from Saccharibacillus qingshengii, assembly GCF_013185195.1. Classification (GTDB taxonomy): domain Bacteria; phylum Bacillota; class Bacilli; order Paenibacillales; family Paenibacillaceae; genus Saccharibacillus; species Saccharibacillus qingshengii. The sequence goes on along the minus strand of NZ_JAAZWC010000025.1, from coordinate 50,252 downwards.
GCTCCCGCCAAGGCGCGAAGTATACCAGGCGATATCCCGATCGCCATGCTCCCGCCAAGGCGCGAAGTATGCCAGGCGATATCCCGATCGCCATGCTCCCGCCAAGGCGCGAAGTATGCCAGGCGATACCGCGATCGCCATACTTCCGCCCTGTCCGTCCGCTCTCTTTTCCGCTTAAAATGAGTCTACGAGAGAACCTTCGGTTTTTTACATACATGCTCCGATTCCTTTACAATGAAAACAGACAAACGGATCCCGATCATCGGAGCGAGAAAGCGAGGAACGTCCCATGGCCAAAGAAAGTTTCGACAAAGAAATCCAGTTCCTGCGCCTGCTGGCGCTGAGCGGAGGCGGGTACGACCGGCAGCAGTTCGCGGGACGTCTGGGCATTTCCGTACATACTTTCGACAAGACGGTGCGCCGCCTGCGCGAGATCAGCGGGGACGCGGACTTTGCGGATCTGTTCCGCTACGGATATGCCGACTCGGCCGAGCCGGTGCTGCTGTTCCTATACCGTGCCAAGTCGATGAAGGAATCCGAGAGCCGCCGCCTGCCGCTCCTGCTGACGGCGCTCAGAGGCCAGCCGCAGACCGCGGCCGAACTGCTCGACGCCTGCTGCGAGCAGCTTCCGGTCGACGCGGCCATGCCGGATGAGAAAACGATCCGCTCCGATCTGCGCTATCTCGAAGAGATCGGCGTCGTGCGGCGCGAGCCGGGCGGCCGGCCTTATCGCTACATCCTCAACAACGAACTGACCGACTGCCTGTCGCCAAAAGAACTGATCGACCTGTACGAATTCGTCGATATCATGGCGAACACGCAGATCCCGTCGGTTCAGGGTTATCTGCTACGCGACAACCTGAAAAAAGCGCTCAAGTCCGTGGTGCCTGCGGAAGAATGGGACGATGGACTGCTGGAGCCTTTTTCGTACAAATATCATTATGACGCGCGGATTCTGGACGAAGCCCATCTGTATACGCTGCTGCGGATGATCCATCTGCGCCGTCGTATCTCGTTCCAGTATTTTTCGCCCAAAAACCGCAAAAGCTACGCCGCCAAAGACACCAACCCTCTGTTCGGCCGCGAAACCGAAGTCCGGCGCGAGAGCACCCTGCCGCTCAAAGTCGTCTACGACCACCAATACGGCAGATGGTATCTGATCGGCGCGGCCTCCAAAGGGCGGGTCGTCAAGTTCCGTATGGAAGGCATGATCGAGATCGAAGAAGAACAGGAAGTGCCGGAAGCCTACTTCGCGCTCAAAAAAGCCAATCTCGACGAACGCCTGCGCCGCAGTTGGCTGATCGATACCGGCGAACCCGTCACCGTGCGTGCGAGATTCTACCGGCCGGGCCGCGAACAGGCGGACTTTATCGAAGAACGCGTGCGCATGCAGGGCCAATGGGGACAGATCGTGGAAGCCGACGAGAATTCGTTCGTATACGAGATCGAAGTCAACGGCGTCACCGAGATCCGTCCGTGGCTGCGGGGATTCGGCTCAAGCTGCGAAGTGCTGGAACCGGCGGAACTCAGACAGTCGTTTATCGACGAATGGAAGGAGATCGAGGCCTACTATGACGCATCCGTTTGAGAAAATCTTCAGCTATCAGCTGTCGTCCCGGCTCGAGGAAACAGGCGTCTACACGCTCACGTCGCAGGAACGGTCCTGGCTCAAATCGATGCTGGATCATCCGGCGGCGTCCGAAGCGCTGGAAGAACGTACGATTGCCAAACTGCAGGAATGCACGCTGGATGACGAAATGCCGGATCTGCTGGACGGACTCGAGGAAAAAGCGGGCAACGCCGAAACGCAGACCGTGCATCCCCTGCTGGCTCCGATCCGCCGTATCCTGCGTAATCGGCAGGGCATGACCATTCAGTGCATGACCAAAAAAGGCAAGCTCAATCCGTCCCAACCCGGCCTGCCTTGCAAGCTGGAGTATTCGATGGTCAAGCGCGAATGGTATCTGCTCTGGTACAATTCCGCTACCCGCTCGCCCATGAACACGCGGCTGTGCCATATCGTCTCGGTCGAAGAAGCCCGGATGTCCCGAGGCCGCTACGAAGAGATGTCCGCGCGTGCGGCAGGGCTGCTCGAAGCCCCGCGCCACGAAGCAAGCGTGGAAGTCATCAAGATGTTCAACGGGGAATTGACGCGGATTCTGCACGCTTTCTCCTGCTTCGACAAGCGCGTCGAGTTCGACGAAAGCGACCAGATCTACCGGATACACCTCAGCTTCACGGGCAGCGAGAGCCAGTACGTCCTGACCAAACTGCGTTTTCTCGGCAAAAGGGTCCGCGTGATCGAAGGCGATTACCTGAAATGGCGGATGCGGGAAACGGCGAGGAAGGCGCTGGCGCTGTACGGGATAGAGAAAGAGTCGGCGCAAGTCGACGAAACCGATAGGAAGACGCAGGCGTCCTTGCCGGCCGCGGGCGGGAATCTTACGGTATGAAATCGGTATAAAAAAGGACGATCCCACGCCGGTTAAGAGGCGGGATCGTCCTTTTGCTTTTGAAAAAATGAAAACACGCGAGCTACAGTCGTTACACGAACCGAATCTCCCGCTCGCTCCACGCCGCTTCTTCGTATGCCTGCGCGATCCCGACTTCGCGGATACGCGCTTTCGGCACATGCTTCTCGCGCAGCTTGGCGCTGAACGGGCCGTCGAACGGCGAAGGCTCGGACTTGACCGTGGACTCATCCTGCCAGTTCAGCTGAAGCAGCCCGCCGCCGCCGAACGGTTCGGAGCCCGGCACGCCGTCTTTGAACCACGGATGCTCGTCTTCCTTAGCGATGCCCGGCGCGTTCAGGCAGACATAGAGCGAGATGCCGTCGCAGGTCTGCAGGATCTGGCGGTGCAGCAGCAGCGTCTCCTGCTGCACGCCGCTGTATTTGGCGCTGAGCCGCTGCTGCCGTTCTTCTTCATGGTGCACGAACGCCAGGCAGTCTTCCCGTTCCGACGTCTGGATATCCTCGAACACGCTGTAGTACATACTGCTCAGCAGCGCGGCGTACGGATGTTTCTCTTCCAGTTCGTCGACGCCCATCCGGTAAAAGACGATCTTGGGCAGCATCGGATATTCGTTGAACGAACACGGCGCGTGCAGGTGATCGTCCCAGACTGGCGTATCGTCGGGACGAATCCAGCCCCGGTCGTGTTCCGTCACGCCAAGCACGATCGCCTCCTTGGTCACTTCCGGCATGTCCGGCGATTCTTCCACCCGTTCCATCATATAGAAGCGGTCCGCAAAGCGGGCGGCGGCTTCCCCCGACAACTCCGCGTGGTCGTGCTGCTGGACAAGTACGAATGCTTCTTCGGTTTCGCGTATAACCATGGCTAAATCCCCCATTCTTTTATGTACGGCAGACCGATCGGATACGGGTCCGGTGCCGCTGTTCTTTTTTGTGGCTGCAGCTTTTATTACCCGAATCGCCGTTTAAATATAACTTTGGGTGTCGACGAAACGTTTAACCCAGGAAGGGTCTTTTGGGCCCTATCCTGTGGAAAAAGGAGGCGATAGCCATGTACAACCCGACCGCAGACGACTATGCCCCGGGCAAACCTCCATGGATTCGCAGCAAAAAGCGTTTCCGGCTGGCGATGATGATGACCGCGATTCTTACGGTTCTGAACATCCGCTATCCGGGCATACGCCCGCTGTACGAAGAAGGATTGTTGGCGATCCGGGTGCCGATTTCCATTCCTCTTCCCGGCGGCGGACAGCTTATGTACACCGGCTTGCTCTTTCTGGGACTTGCACTCTGGACGCTGTTCCTGATCTGGGATTCGCTTAACCGTCACCGCATTCTGTTCGGCTTGGCGCTGCTGTGGCTGCTCCCGATGGCGGGCAGTGCCGCGCTTGCCGGCGTACAGATGGTCATTCCTGCGAGCGTCTACACGGTGAATGTCGATCAGGACCAGACAAACTGTACGTATGTGCTGGGCGACGGCAAAATGACCGGTCAATGCTCGGTTATCGTGACCAACCGCGGCAATCGCGAGATCACGGTCCGGCAGACGGGCAGTATCGCCTACGGCAGTGCCGAGGGAAGCGAAGATCTGTTCTTCTCTCTCGGCTCCTATACGCTCGGACCGCGTCAGACGCTGCAGTCTTCGCCGGACTTCAGCGTGCCGCTGCCTAATCCTGCCGACCGGCAGATCACGGGCAGCGGCCATGCCTCCCTGTCGGCCGACGGCTTTAAACTTGAAATGAACGACGGCAACCGGATTCGAGTCTGGGGAGAGTAAAAGCTGCGGTCATCCTTGCGGATGAACCGCGGCTTTTTTGATCTTTTCCCTATTTTACGAAAACGATTTCTGAACATTTCGGGTCATTTTACGCTATCCCATTGTAAACCGCTTACATCCCTATTATACTCGAGTTTTTTACGACCATACGAGGGTTTATTTGAGAGGAGTTCGAACAATGAAATTCGGTTACTTCGACGATGCCAGCAAAGAGTACGTCATTCAAACGCCCAAAACGCCTTATCCGTGGATCAACTATCTGGGGAACGAGCAGTTCTTCGGTCTGATCTCGAACACGGCGGGCGGCTACTCGTTCTATCGCGACGCCAGATTGAGAAGATTGACCCGCTACCGGTACAACAATGTTCCACTCGACAACGGCGGACGCTACTTCTACGTGCATGACGAAGGTGATTACTGGACACCGGGCTGGATGCCGGTCAAGCGCGATCTCGACTTCTACGAATGCCGCCACGGCCTCGGCTATACGTCGATCACCGGCGAGCGTAACGGCCTTCGAGTCAATCAACTGGCCTTTGTCCCCCTGGGATTCAACGCCGAGGTCTATCGCGTCAAAGTCAGCAACACCAGCGATTCACCGAAAAGGTTTTCGATTTTCTCTTATCTGGAATTCTGCTTGTGGAACGCGCACGACGACATGACTAACTTCCAGCGGAACTTAAGCATCGGCGAAGTCGAAATCGAAGATTCCGTCATTTATCACAAAACCGAATACCGCGAGCGCCGCAACCATTACGCCTACTACTCCGTTAATCGCAAGATCGACGGTTTCGACACCGACCGCGACAGCTTCCTCGGCGCGTTCAACGGACTCGATACGCCGCAGGTCGCCTCGCAGGGCAAGTCCGGCAACTCCGTCGCCAGCGGCTGGTCTCCAATCGCTTCGCACGGGATCGATCTGGAACTGGCTCCGGGCGAAGAACAATCCCTGATCTTCATGCTCGGCTATGTCGAGAACCCGCAGGAAGAGAAATGGGAAAGTCTGAACGTCATCAACAAGAAACCGGCCAAAGCCATGATCGAAGCGTTCGCGACGGATGCCCAGGTGGATACGGCGCTGGCCGACCTGGCCGCTTATTGGGACGGTCTGCTCGGCAAATATTCGATCCAAAGCAGCGACGAGAAACTCAGCCGGATGGTCAATATCTGGAATCCGTATCAGTGCATGGTCACGTTCAATATGTCGAGATCGGCTTCCTATTTCGAATCCGGCATCGGCCGCGGCATGGGCTTCCGCGACTCCAATCAGGATCTGCTCGGCTTCGTGCACCAGATTCCGGACCGCGCCCGCGAACGGATTATCGATATCGCGTCTACCCAGTTCGACGACGGCGGCGCGTATCACCAGTATCAACCGCTCACCAAGCAGGGCAACAACGAAGTCGGCAGCGGCTTCAACGACGATCCGCTCTGGCTGATTACGGGCACGGCGGCCTATATCAAAGAAACGGGCGATTACGGCATTTTGGACGAAGATGTACCGTTCGACAGCGGACGCCAGGGCAGCGCGACGCTGTTCGAGCATCTCAAGCGTTCCTTCGACCACGTAACGAACAACCTCGGTCCGCACGGCCTGCCGCTGATCGGCCGCGCCGACTGGAACGACTGCCTCAACCTGAACTGCTTCTCGAACGAACCGGGCGAATCGTTCCAGACAACGACCAACCTGGACGGCAAAACGGCGGAATCCGTCTTTATCGCCGGACTGTTTGTCTTCGCGGGACCGGATTACGCGGAACTGGCCCGCCGACGCGGACTGGAAGAGGAAGCGTCCCGTGCCGAACGCGAAGTCGAGAACATGCGCAGGATTACGATCGAACACGGCTTCGACGGCGACTGGTTCCTGCGCGCCTACGATTACCACGGCGAGAAGATCGGCAGCCATGAGAACGAAGAAGGCCAGATCTTTATCGAACCGCAGGGCTTCTGCGTCATGGCCGGAATCGGTGTCGAAGAAGGCCTGGCCGAGAAGGCGCTCAATTCCGTCCGCGACCGTCTGGAGACGGATTACGGCATCATGCTCCAACAGCCGGCTTACTCGAAGTATTATCTGAACCTCGGCGAGATCTCGACCTATCCGCCGGGCTACAAAGAAAACGCGGGCATCTTCTGTCACAACAACCCATGGGTCACGATCGCCGAGACAGTGATCGGACGCGGCGACCGCGCCTTCGAGACGTACGCCAAGATCGCGCCGGCTTATCTGGAAGACATCAGCGAAGTGCACCGCATGGAACCTTACGTCTACTCCCAGATGATCGCAGGGCGTGACGCGGTTCGCGAAGGCGAAGCGAAGAATTCCTGGCTGACCGGTACGGCGGCCTGGAACTACGTGGCGATCACGCAGGCGATCCTCGGCATTCATCCGGATTACGACGGTCTGCGTATCGACCCTTGTATTCCTCAAGCCTGGGACGGATACAGCATCACCCGCTCGTTCCGCGGCGCGGAATACAAGATTGCGATCCAGAACCCGAGCCATGTATCCAAAGGCGTCAAGTCCGTCACCGTGGACGGCAAACCGATCGAAGGCTCTGTACTGCCGGTCTTCGAAGCGGGCACGAGTCACGAAGTCACGGTGGAATTGGGTTAAATCTCGAACCGCCTATAGACGTGAACCAAAAGCCGTTCCTTTCGGGGAATGGCTCAGGCTGTCGAGAAAGTCCTATTCGTTGTAGAAGCTCGTCGGCTGCGGGAGAAATTCGTTAGTAGATGCTTACGATGTGCCTTTCTTTGAAAGGCTTTAGGTCGCGTGTTGAAATCGGGAAAAACGATCAAATTTCAATGGAATTTTCCCGATTTCAAAGGCGAACTATAGCATAAGCTTCCGAAGTGCATTTCTTCGAAATGCTTTAGCTCCTACACTGAATTTCTCTCTTCGCCTCCTCGCTTCACTCGGAAGCAGACCTTTCTCGACACGTTGAGGAGCTTCCCATGGGGAAGCTCCTCTTCAGTATGCCCGGAAATATGCCGGTGCATTACGCCCAATATTCGTCGGGTTTGTACGTGATTTCGGCACCGGTACGGATGGTCAGCGTGGAAGTCGCTTCGTTATAAACGACGTCGTGCTCGCCCACATAGAACCAATGCTTGACGGGCGGCTGGCCCGGCGGCTCTTCGAAATGGAACACGTTCAGCTCGCGCTGCACACTGCGGATATCCTCGGCCGCCCAGGGTGAAATGCCCCGGATCTCCAGCACGGCGGCCCCGTTTTCTTCGAGGCGTTCCAGCGTATACGTCACATCATCGACGCCGCTGTTCACAAACATTCGCCCCGTTACCGCATGTTTGACAAGAATACGGTCGTGATCCTGCATAGTCATGTTCGCTTCCTCCTTTTCGCTTACGGCAGATCCACCAGCATATAGAAGACCGGGCTCGATCCGCTCAGCGACAGCTCGGGCATTTCCGTGATGCGCGCCGTGTCGCGGCGTCCCAACGCGGAAGTGCCGCCTTCGCCGGTCACGGTCAGCTCGCCTTCGATCACGAACAGAAAGACGCGGCGTCCCGGCGCCTGCCGGAAATCGATCTGCTGCCCTTGTTCCAGCCGGCTCAAATAGATCGTCATATCCTGCCCCAGATCGGTGACGCCTTCAATGCCCTGGCCGGAAGCGATCGGGATCAGCGCGCCGTCAAGAGCGGCCGTATCGAATTCGCCCGTTGTATAAGACGGCTGTTTGCCGCGCTCGGTCGGTTCGAACCAGAGCTGAAGGATATGCACGTCTTCGTGGTCGGACGGGTTATGCTCGGTATGGATCACGCCGGTTCCGGCGCTCATACGCTGTACGCCGCCGAAGCCGGTCACCGCAACGCTGCCGAGACTGTCTTCGTGGCGAAGCCGGCCCGACAGGATGATCGAGATAATCTCCATATCGCTGTGGGGATGCGCACCGAACCCTTTGCCCGGCGCGATAATATCGTCGTTGCAGACCCGCATGGGACCGAATTTGACGTTCTCGGGATCGTAATATTCGCCAAAAGAAAAGCTGTGGCCGCCTTTGAGCCAGCCTTTATCGTATTCGAAACGCGAACTGGCCGGATAAGTCTGAATCATATCGGTTTCTAACCCCTTTCGTTCTCGAAAATGAAAACGGATCGATAAAGTGTCCTGCTTCTCTATTATTACTTTTAATTCGAGATTTTCAAGAGGAAAATAAAAATAAAGTTAGAAACTTTAATAAAAATAGCTCACGCCCGGAAAATCTCGACCCCGTAAGGCTCCAGCTCGATTTCGCCGGCCGGGTTTGTTCCATTCAGCAGTCCTTCTCCGTATGCCGCCTCGGCATAAGAGCCGCCCAGCCGAACGCGCCGCGGTTCACGGCCAAGATTCAGAACGAACAGATAGGCTCCGCTCTCCCCGCTGCGTACCGAGACCTGTACGCCTGCCGGAAGCCCTTCGATATGCCCGATCCCCCGCTCACGGGAGATCTGCAGAAGCAGCGAACGCAAATAAGGTTCTTCGGGATGCGTACCCAGATAGTAGGTCTCTCCGCGGCCGAACCGATGCCGGGTCACCGCCGCTTCTCCGGCAAACCAGACATGGCCTCCGTAGCGCGCAAGCACTTCCGTGCGTCCGCTTGGTTCCAGGTCGAGGATGTCCGCCCATTGGCTGCAGGCGAACTGCTCTCCGTCTTCCGTATCGAGCCGGACAATATCGCTGCCCAGCGGATCGTATTCGCGTACCTTCACGCCGGCACAGTCCGAGAGCAGCCCCGGCAGAGGCTGCATCACGCATACGCTGCGCATATTCTTGACGCCGGTCCGCGCCGTCAGCAGCAGCGTGCCTCCGTCGGCAGCGAAGCGCGACAGACGTTCCGCCGCTTCGTCGTCCAGCAGATACAGATGCGGAGCGATAACCACCCGGTAGCCGTCCAGCGGTTGACGCCAATCGATCACGTCGCACACGATCCCAAGTTTGGTCAGTGCCCGGTGATATTCCTTGATATTTTCGTAGTAATCGAAGTTGTCGGTCTGCTTTTGAATCCGAAGCGCTTCAAGCTGCTCATGCGACATCAGAATCGCCACCTGCGCGTCTACCGAAGTGCCTTCGAGCATCGGGGCCAGCCTCTCGACTTCGGCACTCATCCCGGCGAATTCGGCGAGACGACGCCCCGGCACGTTGCTGTGGTCGATCAGACCGTGCCAGAACTGCTCCGCCCCGATCGGAGCGCTGCGCCAGCGGAAATGAACGACCGTATCCGCGCCGCGCGCAATCGCCTGCCAGGCATAAGCCCGGATATAGCCGGGCTGGGGCATACGCCACATCGGCATCCAGGCTCCCGGCGAGCCGCTGAGCTGTTCCATGATCCAGAAGTTTTGGCGTTTCACCCCGCGGGTCACGTCAAGCGAAAGCGCACCGCTGTACGGAGATGTGGCGGCTTTGCCCGGCGACGTATTCGGATAATAGTCGAAAGAAGCGAAATCCAGTTCGGCGCCGACTTGATACAGATCCATGCGCTGCGGGTAGCTGTGGAAATTGTGCGTAATGAAATGTTCCGGGCAGTACTTGCGAATCGCCGCAATCTGCCCCGCCTGGAAATCGGCGATCGTGTCCCATTGGAAACGGGCAAAATCGAGCAGGAACGACGGATTCTGATACGGCGATCCGCCGAGCGGCGGCGTAACTTCGCTCCAATCGGAATACTCGCCGCTCCAGACGACCGTTCCCCATTCCCGGTTCAGCTGGTCGAGCGTTCCGTATTTCCGGTACACCCAGTCGCGGAAATCTTCCGCCGCCTGGGCACTCTGGCTGTCCAGCATGCCGAATTCGTTATCCGTCTGCCAGCCGATGACGGCCGGATGCGACGCATAGCGCTCCGCCAGCCGTTCGATCACCCGCTCGCCGAATGTGCGCAGCGAGCGGCTGTTGAAGCAGCGGTGTCCGCGAACGCCGGGCTGGTAGACGGCTCCGCTGGACATGATCGGCAGTACGTCCGGGTACTTGTCCGTCAGCCATCTTGGAGGCGTATGCGTCGGCGTACCGATGACCACATCGATTCCGTGCCGACCGAACAGATCGATCGCCCGGTCAAGCCATCCGAAATCGAATTCCCCTTCCCGGGGTTCCATCCGGCTCCAGGCGAATTCGCCGACCCGGATCACTCTTACGCCCGATTTGCGCATCAAGGCAGCGTCTTCTTCCCACATGGATTCCTCCCAATGCTCGGGATAATAATCGACCCCCAAACGAATCTGTCGGTAGTTCTGGATGCGGCTTTCTGTCATCTTGTTGTCCCCTCTCCTGTTGGCTTCGTGCCTTAAACATTCGAGCTCCGCTTTTTAATCCCTGCCCTTTCGCAAACGTTTTCTCCAAACTGCAAAAAGACAGCCCGATTGGATCGGACTGCCAGACGGTCGAGAAACTCTTATTCGTTATAGAGGCTCAGCGGCTGCGGGAGAAATCAGACAAGCTCTCCGCCGGGTTCCTCCCGGTAAGCGCAGACGCGGTTGCGACCGGTTTCCTTGGCTTGATACAGCGCCCGGTCGGCGGCTTCGATCAGCTGCTGGCGGTCGAACCCGTCGGTCCATTCCGCGACTCCGAAGCTTGCGGTGATCTTGTATTTGCGCGACGGGGATTCCGACTCCAGCCGTCTGCGGATCCGTTCGGCGGCAGCCTCCGCTTCTTCCAGCCGGGTATGCGGCAGCAGAACGGCGAATTCCTCCCCGCCAAAACGAACCGGGACATCGCCGGGTCTCACGCAGGTTTCCAGCAGCTGCGCCAGGTATTTCAACACCAGATCTCCTTCCTGATGTCCCCAGTTATCGTTGAAGAGCTTGAACCGGTCGACATCCAGCAGGATCAGACTGAATGCGTAATCCGGTCCTTTCTGTCCGCGCTCGACGTCAAAAGTGTCCATGCAGGCTTCGAAATATCTGCGATTCCACAGTCCGGTCAGCCCGTCGTGCAGCGCCATATCCTGAATCCGCGTCGTTTCTTTCGCATTTTCGAGCGCGGTCACGATCATGGGCGAAAGCTGTTCCAGCCGTTCCTTTTGTTGAACGGAGAAAGCGTGGGGCTCTTTGGAGAGCAGATTCAGCACGCCGAAGACCCGGGCTTCCTTTTTCAGAATAATATGCAGCGATGAACGGATACCGTTCTCGTACAGTCCGTCGGTAATCGAGCCTTTCGCCCGGTATTTCGACCAGTCTTCATGCAGGATCGAGAACCCGCCCCGGAGCAGCTGGTACATATCGCCTTCTTCCCCGCCGAGCGGAATATCCCGGTAATCCAGTTGGCTGTTTTCGAAAACCGCCTTGATCGCGAATCCCCTGTCTCCGCTGCGAATAATGATGGAGAGCCGATCGCAGGAAACCAGAGCCCCGATCGACTGCAGCGTAACCCGGTAAGACTCTTCCACGCTGCGCGCCTGATTCAGCACATTGATCATCTGATAGGTTTCGTCGAGCGTACGTTTCTCTTTCTCCATTTCTTCGTGCATCAGCCGGAAGTTCTCGATCAACCGCCCGATCTCGTTGGCTTCTCCGTAAGCCGGAAGAGTCGCCTGGATATTGCCGCCTTTGTACGAAGCGACGGCTTGATCGAGTTCGATAATCGGCTTGGCGATCCGCGTCAGGCCTTTTTGCAGATAGTAGAGCATAAAAGACTGGACCGCTACAAAAATCGTTCCCATAATCGCGAACAGATAATAGAGGTTATGCAGCATATCCGTTCGGCGTTTATCCCGAAGCTGTTCCACGAAAGCCAGCAGTTCGGCCTCCAGGCTGCGGAAAGAATCAAACCGGCTTCGGCTGGCTTCCAGGTCCGTGTTCGTAACCGTACCCCCGACCATGACTTTTCTCACCTGGGGGTCTCCATATTCCTTTTTCCAGCTTCGACCGATTTCGATCAGCCGAGCCTTATTCTGCTTGAAATCGGCGGATTCGCTGACATGTTCCGCTCTGCCAAGCAAGGTGGCCGCTGTTCGTTCGTACAGCTGCGCCCCCTGATCGAACGGTTCCAGAAATTCTTCTTTGCCCGACAGCAAAAAGCCGCGCTGGCCCGTTTCCTGATCGACCAGGGCATTCTCCAGGGTAAGCAGCTGGATGCGCAGATCGGCCGCCTGCCGAACCTGCTGATAGTCGGCTTGAACCGAATAAGCCATGTACATGAAGCTGATCGTCACATTAAGTACGAAGACGACCATAAACCAGATATTCGCTTTGATGAGATTGGAACCCACAAACTTTTTCCCCTGAAACAATTCCCCCAGCATCTTGTTCATTCCGACTGCTCCTTGTACGCTTGTTATCCTTATTATCTGCTAGGAAAGAAGGAATTATTAGCGAAAACAAAAAAACGCCGGATCGAAATCCGGCGTTTCTTGAAGGATTAAACCAGGTTCCAGAACATAACCGTGTTGGCGACCGTCACCAGCGTAAACAAAATCGTGTTTACAAAAGCCGGCAGCCAGACATTGTTTGTTTTCTCGAACAGTTTGCGTGCATAGACAGCGGCGATAACCAGCACGGGCACCAGAGCGAACAGAAGGATTCCGTTCAGGTTCTGAGCCGGATACAGCGCTACGCCTCTGGCGAAGTCCAGACCGTATTGGGCGATCAGCCACAGGATCAGGCCGCCCACGTTCAGGAAGATCGCAAGCAGATAACCGCCTTTGCGCGAGCGGGTATCGGCGTTCAGCGCCACGGCGCTGACGAAGTAGTAGATCAGGAAGAACGGCATGTAGCGCAGTCCGGTAATGAAATGTTCAACCGTGAACGTGCGGACCGCGAACGTCCAGATCCGGAAGTCCGTGCCGAAGATCGCCTGCATGACGAACAGCAGCAGGTAGCCGATCGCAACAGCGATGACCGCCGTGCACAGACTTGCGACAATCGTCATCGGATTCAAGCTGATGCCGTAATCCGAGAAGCGGGCGCCGGCATGCTTTTTGTTAAAGTAATAGAACGCGAACGTGATAAACGCCGTGATCGACGCGGACACAAGGGCCCAGTAGACGATCTGGTTCGTTGTCGGTTCGTTAAAGAACGGGCTGAGCGGCACGATGCCGTCCGCTTTGGCGAACAGAATCCACATCACGGCGGAGACGACCGCGAGAATGAGACCGCCGATGCCGACGTGGCGCATAGCCGCCGAAGCTCCCGAACGGGCGAAGCCGATCACGGCCGCGATCACGGAGACGACAAGCAGCACGATCGCAATGAGGGTCAGCGTATGCAGACCGCCGGCCGATTTGTCCATCAGCGTCGGGAACAAGATCGCCGGAATCAGCGCGCTGAACACGACGGCGATCCAGTAAGCGGCTTTTTGCCCGCCGCCGAGCGGTTTGGCCAGCGGAGCGGTAACCGTCGTAATCGACTGCTTGAGGAACGGCAGACGAAGCAGCAGTACCGACATCGGCACGATCATCAGGAAGAATCCGATCATGGCGATGAAGTTGAACGCTTCCTTGAGCCACCAGATCTGGTTGCCCGAAGACAAGCCCGCATCGGTCTGGCTGGCAGACGTTACGCCTTCGAACGCATGGGTGTAGAAATCGATCAGATAGCCGGTCGTTTCCGGCGAGAAGTGATTCCACGGATGCGTCTGGTTCGGCGTATAGATGATCCGTTCGCCGGTCTGCGAAGGACGGACGACCTGGTCTTCAACCTTGAGGTCGCCGGCATCCACCGTGTAATATTGTCCCTGCTTCGCTTCTTCGCTGCCTTCGGCGAGTCCGAGGAAGGCGCGTCCCGACAGCGTTTTGGCAAAGTCCTTGTGCATGACGGTGCCGACGACGGCTTTCTCGGCGGCCGTTTTCTCTTCATCGGATTTATTGAAAAAGAACTCGTCGTAATGGCCGGCAATCATGCCGACCGTACGGTCGCCGTAAGCGGCCGTCAGCTGATCCTGCGGCGCAACGGCGGCGGCGTACGAGAAGTCCGCGCCAACCGAAATGCCGGTATAGATCATCCGGTGTCCGGCCTGCAGCGAATTCATCTCGTCCATGTACATGGCGAGCAGCGTGGAGAAGCCGCCCATCGAGTGACCGCTGACCGCGAGGTACGCGTTGCCGTTCTCGTCTTTTTTCGTGTAATCCTGTTCGTACATATATTTGGCGGCATCGAACTGCGAGTAGATCCAGAACGTCGAGAACTGCTCGCCGACCTTGATATCGCCAGCCCAGCGGGAATCGCCGTGATCGTACATATCAAGCGCGAGTACGATATAGCCGCGGCGCGACATTTCGATCGCCGGCGCGTCCTGCATTTCCTTTGTGTTCAGATAGCCGTGCGTGGTCACGATAACCGGACGGGGATCGTCGGGTCCTGCGCCTTTGGGCATATACAGCAGGCCGTGCAGCGTGCCGTGATCGGCTTTGAACGAGATTTCCTTGACGTTCACTTTGTAGAAGGATGTGTTGAACATGCCGGCCAGCAGACTGCCGAGCACAACCAGAACCAGAGACAATGCGAGCAGTCCTGCCGGTTTCTTGAAGAGGTTGGATAAGGTTTTCACTTGGCTATCTCCCCGCGACCTTGGTCGCATCAGTATAAAATCGTAAAGCTGAACGGGAATCGATCGGTCGAACAACTAATTAAAATTGCGGAAGGCTGAATTAGGGACACCGGACAAACCGGTATGCCGCACGCTTCCTTCAAGCGGCGGAAATGCCGGATACGGGCGTTGGAAGCGCAGAGCAAAGAGGCGGTCAGCCGGATCGCCCGGCTGCCGTTATTCTCCCGCTCTTGTATGCGCGCCAGGAAGCGCGCTTGTTACTTCAAGCTTTCCGACAGCTGCGTGAAGATCACGCCGAGCGCGTGCGCGCCCGCATCCGGATAGCCGATGCTGCGTTCGCCGACCGTACCCGCGCGTCCCATGCGCGCCACGATCTCCTCCGTCTTTTTGGCTCCCGCCACAGCCGCTTCCGCGCCTTTGGCGAAGGCCGTCTTGACGTCGTCGCCGGCCGCTGCGCTTGCCGTCCAGGCATCCGCGCACGGCACGAGCGCGTCGATCAGCGTCTTGTCGCCAACAACCGCCCCGCGTCCGAACGAACGCTCGCCGGTCGACTGAATACCCGCTACCGCAGCCTGCAGCAGCTCGGCGAAACCGGCTACGTCAAGTTCCGTTTTCTCGCCCGCCGAACGTCCGGCCGCGCGGAACGCGGAACCCCAGATCGGTCCGGAAGCGCCGCCGCAGTATTCCATGATGACGAGCGAGCACTCGTTCAGGAAACCGCCAATCGAAGGATCGTCATGCGACAGAATTTCTTTCCATTCGCGCTTGAGCTGCTTGAAGCCTTTGGCGACGCTCATGCCGAAGTCGCCGTCGCCGGCCTGCGAATCCAGTTCGCAGAACGGGATTTCGTTCTCGATGATGATCTCGCTCATCTTGTCGATCACGTACACGACATTGTCGCGGGTAATCGTGCCGCCCGATACCTGCGCATACTCGGCCGGCGTTTCAACCGTGAACGAAGCGGAAGCCGTGACATCGTCCGCGCCGGAGCTGCGAAGTTCTTCGTAAGCCGGCTGCACGACCGGACCCGATACTTTGAACGCCGGCGTATCGCTTTCGCGCGACAGCAGTTCCTTGAGTTCGTCGTCGAGCTTCATGAACGTGACCGAGATGCCGGCCATGTCGATGCTCGTCATGTAGTTGCCGACGAACGTCCGGTTGATCTTGATCTTCTTCTCCGTCAATTCGCGCGTGACCGCGTGGTTGAACAGATACAGCTCCTGCAGCGGAGTCGAACCGAAGCCGTTGACCAGCAGGGCGATTTCTTCGCCTTCGGCGTCTTCAAGCTTCATGTCGCGCAGCAGATCCTTGACCGTATGCGCAGCCAATTCGTCGGCCGTCGCCATTTTCTCGCGGCGGATCCCCGGTTCGCCGTGGATGCCCACGCCGTATTCGATCTCGTCTTCGCCGAGTTTGAACGTCGGCGTTCCTTTTGCCGGCACGGTACACGACGTCAGGGCAAAGCCGATACTGCGTACGTTCGCCGCGGCTTTCTCCGCCGCCGCTTTGACTTCGGCCAGACTGCGGCCTTCTTCGGCTGCGGCGCCCGCGATCTTGTGTACGAGCACGGTGCCCGCCACGCCGCGGCGTCCTACCGTGTAGAGGCTGTCTTCGACCGCGATATCGTCATCGACGCGAACGTAATCGACTTCGATGCCGTCTTCGGCTGCCAGATGGGAAGCGTTTTTGAAGTTCATGATATCGCCGCTGTAGTTTTTGATGATCAGCAGCGTACCTTGGGTGCTGGCGGTCGACTTGATCGCCTGGTAGATCTGGATCTGGGACGGCGAAGCGAACACGTCGCCGCAGACCGCCGCATCCAGCATGCCTTTGCCGACAAAGCCGGCGTGCGCCGGTTCATGGCCGCTGCCTCCGCCGCTGATCAGGGTTACTTTGTTTGCGTTCAGTTCTTTTTTCTTGATGACTTTATATTTCTGCAGGAATTCCAGTTCGGGATGCGCAAGGACGAGTCCGCTGCACATCTCCATGACGAGGTCTTCGGGTTTGTTGATGACTTTTTTCAAAAGGCTTACCTCCTAATTGGTCGAACTTGCCGGGCCTCAGCCCGGCGCGTTGGGAACTTACAGGCCTCTGGCCGCTTTGTACGCGCTGCCGAGTCGATCGGCGGTCTGAACGGCCGCTGCCACCTGCTCTACCGTAACCGGGAAAGGCATGGCATGAATCGATTCTTCCGGAATGCAGGCTTTCTCCGCAATCTCCAGCAGCTGTTCGCGGGTAATCGACTTCACGCCGATATCCGCCAGGCAGACCGGCAGACCGACGTCCAGGCAGAAGTCCATAACCTGGTTGAGTTCTTCGGTCGGCGCGTTTTCCAGGACCAGTTGGGCAATCGTGCCAAAAGCTACTTTTTCGCCGTGGAAGTAATGATGCGCTTCTTCAAGGATGGTCAGACCGTCATGGATCGCATGCGCGCCGGCCAAGCCGCCGCTTTCGAAACCGAGTCCCGACAGCAGGATATTCGTTTCGACGATATTTTCAAGCGCCTGGGTAACCACGTTCGCGTCGCAGGCCGCTTTGGCTTTGACGCCGTCTTTGAGCAGCATTTCGTAGCACAGCGTGGCCAGAGCCATCGCCGCGTTCGTGCCGATCGCAGGAGCCGCTTTGCCTTCTCTTGCGCCGCTTGGCAGTCCCGCGTTGACTTTCGAATACGAGCGGGAAGTTGCGCGGGCTTCGAAGTAGGTGGACAGCGCGTCGCCCATGCCGGATACGAGGAATCTCGTCGGCGCGTTGGCGATAACGGTCGTGTCGACCAGGACCACGCTTGGGCTCTGCTTGAAGTACGCGTAGTCGTCAAAAGCGCCTTCCGGCGTGTACAGCACGGCCGAGTGGCTCGTCGGTGCGTCGGTTGCGGCGATCGTCGGGCAGATGATCAGCGCTTCGCCTTGGGCTACGCATTTGGCGGCATCGATCGCTTTGCCTCCGCCGAGACCGATGACGCAGTCGCAGTTGTTCTCTTCGGCGATCGCCTGCAGACGAGCAACTTCCTGACGCGAACACTCGCCCATGAAACCGCTCTCAACGAACGAGATTCCGAACTTCTCCGCTGTCGCATCCAGCTTGTCTTTGACTCTTGCCGCGTCGTCCGGGTGCGCGATCAGCAGTGCCGATTTGCCGAACGAGCCGACAAAGTAACCCAGGTTGAGCAGTTCATTTTCGCCTTGCACATATTTCGACGGACTGATAAAAGCTTTTCTCATCTTAAATCCCTCCAGATAGTAGTGATATTTTCATTGATTTGCAGCCGCGGCAGGATATCAAAATACGATTGAAACTGCGAGTGAGCTGCGATTGCGCATCCTGATGCCGCTTTCTTTTATCATAATCTACAATTTTAAGGTTTACATTGGACTTTTAAAGCAATATATTATAATCTGCAATCGTAATTTGATGTCCTACCGGTTAAAGTTGCACCTTTTTGTCATCGCTTACATGCTTTTATGCGTTTATGTATGTACTCAAAATCCCATTTTCGAAAGAAGGAACTGCCATGACCGGCGAACTTCTCAGTATCCAGACCGTGTTCGACCTCGAAAAGTGGGAACGCCTCCAGGATTCGCTCGCCTCCGTCACCAAACTCGCCATCTTGACCGTCGATTACAAAGGAAATGCCGTCACGCGGCACAGCGCCTGCCAATCGTTCTGCAACGCGGTGCGCCAAGACGAAGACCTGCTCCCCTACTGTCAGAAATGCGACTCCCGCGGCGGATTGGAAGCGGTGCGTTCGAACAAACCGTACATCTATCTCTGCCATTACAATATTATCGATATCGCCGTGCCTGTCATGATCGACGGCCAATACATCGGCGCCGTGATGGCGGGGCAGGTACGCTTGTCCGATCACGCCGGTTCGACCGAACTCGAGCAGATCCTGACTTCCAAGAACAAGAAGCTGTACAGCGAGAAATGGGAAAAACTCAAAGACCATTACGCCGATCTTCCGGTGATGTCGTATCAGGAGATCGTGACGATCTCGAATATGCTCTCGCTGCTGTGCAGCTATATCGTGGAAGAAGCGACAAACAAGAACCGGATCGCGGAGATCTTCGACAAAGCGTCGGGCAGCGGTACCCTGCCGAGCTTGTCCGAGCTGCTGCCGGGCTATACGCTGCGCCATCCGGAAAATGCCCGCCGCGACGCGGCCCGCCTGCTCGCCGATGCGACGCTTGGCGCGGGCTCCGTCGGAAGCGAACGCTCCGAACACCCCGTTCTTCAGCCTGCGCTGGATTATCTGTTTGCGCACAAGAACGAATCGGTGCCGCTGAAGAAAATGGCCGAACTCTGTCATATCAGCCCGAGCTATTTCAGCCGTCTGTTCGCCAAAGAGATCGGGGAAAGCTATTCGGGCTACGCCGCCCGGCTGAAGATTGTCTGGGCCCGGCAGCTGCTGGAGCAGACGGATCTTCCGGTCTCGCAGATCAGCGCGGAACTGGGCTTCAATGAACCGGGCTATTTTATCAAAACGTTCAAAAAGTACGAAAACGCGACACCTGCGGTTTATCGGAAATATTATCGGAAATAAGCGAACAGGCTGCGCAGCCGCATCCTTCTTCTCCCGCTTCATGGATTAATCCATGAAACGAAAGACGGATGCAGGCTCGCAGCCTTTTTGTTGGATCAGGTTCCCCGCTTATGCCGGCACGGCGAAGCGGATTCAGACGAGCGCCGCCGCGCTTCCCTGCACGACTTCCAGCCAGCGCCGCGCCAGCAGCCCGTGTCCGGCCGTCGTCGGATGAATGCCGTCCCAGATCCAATACGAAGCCGGAGCGGTCTCGCATGCGGCGTCAAAAGCATCCTGCAGCGGCACGAAAACCGCGCCGAATTCGCCTGCAAGCGTCCGGACGACCGACGCACAGGCATCCGCCGCCGCTCTCCAGGCGGTCCAGTCGGCATCCGTATGCCCGCCGGGCAGAATGAACGGCTCGCACAGCACCAGCAGGGCGTCCGGAAGTTCCCGGCGCGTCCGCTCGAGCAGCCGGCGGCAGCCCGCCTCATAGCTCGCCGGATCGAATCCTCCCGGCTCGGCGATCGACATCAGGATATCGTTGACGCCGGCCAGTATACTGATCGTATCCGGCTGCAGGTCGATCGCGTCTTCGGCCCAGCGCGCTTCGAGGTCGCTCACCCGATTGCCGCTGATCCCGCGATTGATGAACTCCGGCTGCCGCGAAGCCAGTGCCCATCCGCGCTCCGCCGCAATCCAGAAGACGTAGCCGTGCCCGAGGATATGATTCGGGTCCGTATCCCGCCCCCGGTTGCCGTCGGTAATCGAGTCGCCCTGAAACAGAATTTTCCGAGCCGACCGATGATCGGCTCTATTCCCTTCCCCTTGTCCATCCTTGCCTTGCAGTGCTTCGGTCATGCCGGTTCTCCCCTTTTTCGAAAACGTTTCAAATCTCGATTACGTATTCGGCGCAGCAGCTGGTTTTCCTGCCTGTCTCCACCGGGGGGCGGTAAGCGCCGCCCAATGTTCCCGCAATCACCGGAGCCAGCCCTGCAAGAATCGGCTTCCCATCCGTCGTTACCGTAGGCCTTCTTTTGCCTCTCTCGATGTTACGGGCTCTGTCCGATTAGTTGTACGTACAACTTCCTCTATGCGAATCCGGCTCCGTTTACCGGCCCGATTTTCCGGTAAAATAGACCTGCTCCGAAACGGCCGAATACGGGAGCCGCAGGTCGACAGCAGACGTTTACTTCCACGCTGCCGCCGACCCGGCGTATTCAATAACCGATCTTGATCGACTGTCCTTCCACCGCAATCCCCGGCGACAACTGGAGCAGCAGCCGCTGGTCTTCGGAGAAACCGATCGTTTCGCCGTCCATGAGCGTTGCGCCGCAGTCCACGATATATCCCGTCACGCGGAACGTAAGCTCGAACACGTCGACCAGATCATGGCTGGAACGCAGCACTTCGATTTCTTCATGGCCGAAATTGCGCAGTCCTACCGTATAGGACGATACACCCTGCTCCTCCTCGTACAATCCCACGAACACCCACAGCTGCACCGGAAGTTCGCCTTCCTTGAGCAGCATCGCGTTGCGTACATAGGCTTCCGCCGGCATGAACATGGGAGAGCGGTACAGCGCAAGCGCATGTTCCTGCTTCAGCAAACTGCACAGAATCTGGGTGAACAGCACATGGCCGACGAGCGGGTCCGTGACGCCGGATACCGATACCGTGACATGCGCCCGGTACCCTTTGATTTGCTTCGCGGCTTCGGACCACAGCGGATTGACATCGCAGCGTTCTTCCACTTCGCTCTCGGGCAGCGGCTCCGTTACCAGTTCGCACGATACCCGCAGTCCTTCCGCCGTGAACAGCATTTTCCCTTCTTCGGGCAGCGCATCGGCTTCGATCCCCCAATCGTTCTTCATATTGCGGATAAAACGCGGAAAGTCGCATTCCGGTTCGCGCAGCAGGACAAAAGCCCGAAGCGTGCGTCCGGACTCGTTCGGCCATTCGCGGCGTTGCGTGCGTGTTCGTTCTTCTCCGGGACGTTCGAACAATTCCATCTCCAGCTCTCCTTTGAATCTATATTTTTATTTGGGCTATCCAAAATGTATAAATATGTAGGGTCGAATCTATAATTACCCCAATACGGACAATACTTAGCCTTTATAGACGGAACTCCTGCCGAAGACTCATTCCTTGGAAAAAGAACCGGGAAAAGACGGAACAAACCGGGTACAGGGTATCAAAAACCCGACTCGCATAAACGCGTTAACGTATAAAATCACCTGAATAGGTTTACCGCCTATCGCGCACAACGTAACGAGCGTTGAAACCCTGAATGCAAAAGGAGCTTTTCCGCCGTCCTGCCTTCATCTTCATGGACAAAAAGGCTTCCGCCCGCTCCTTTTGCAGGAACAAGCAGAAGCCTCTGGGGACACCGAGCGGATCGATAAGACAATCCAAGTTTGACTTGCCCTGCTCCGGATAGGGTAAAGACCGGTTAGGAGCGGACAGGTACAACGCGATACGAAGCCGTTCCCGGGGAATGGTCTTCCGTGCCCTGACGTTCGATCGTCCAGCCGATCGAGAGTACGGAAGCCAGACGATCGCGCTCTTCCGGCGTCAGTTCGGCCGACACGCCTTCGATGCCTTCGCCGCGCTCGACTTCCGGGGTGTGTCCGAATACGATTCGGATCCAGGTGTTTATGCCGCCAAGCGTATTGTATTTGATCCGGTAACCAGCGGTGACCGCCTGCCCGAATAGTTCGGGCTGTTCGGCCTGAAGCACCCGAAGCGGTTCGAAGCTCGAGATGGCTTCATCTTGGGGCTCGGGCAGCGTCCCATCCGCCGTCCGGTGCAAAATCTCTTCATCCGTAAGTCCAAGGGCACGCACACTCTCCAATACGATCGCATCCCACTGCGACAATCTGACCCGTTCGGCCGTTTCTGTCGTTTCTGTCATCTTCGTTCTCCTCCCCGGGTCGCGCAGCCTGCTGCGGCGCGCCGTTTCTTCTTCCACTTTACCGCAAAGAAGCGCCGCTTGTACAGAGATACGCAGCCCCGCGGACGGCATCGGCCGGATCGTTGAAGCTTAGGCGATTTTTGATGCTATAATGAAACACGACTCGTCCTTAGGGCGAAAACCCGACCGAAAGAAGCTGAGGCCCCGATGATTGTCCGGATTCTGCTTGATGTCGTGCTGCCCGTATTTGTCTTGATCGCCGCCGGTTCCGTGATGCAGCGGCTGTTTCGGCTCGATCTGTATACGTTGTCCAAGATCAACTTCTACTATATTACGCCGGCCGTCGTGTTCATGAGCTTGTACCGGTCGAATATTTCGATCGAACTGCTGGGCGGCGTAGCCTTGTTCTACAGCCTCTATGTCGGGGTGCTCTACCTGCTGTCTTTTGCCCTTACCCGGTCTCTCAAGTATTCCAGCGGAATGAAAGCCGCTTTTACCAACAGCGTGCTGCTGGACAATTCCGGCAATTACGGACTTCCGATCAATCAGCTGGTTTTTGCCGCATCGCCGCTTGCCGCATCGATCCAGGCGCTCATCATGTCGTTCCAGAGTCTGCTGACTTTCACTTACGGCGTCCTTTCGATTCAGGGAGCCAAACTGAGCGGCAATTACCGCAGCGTCATTATCGGCTTTTTGAAAATGCCCGTTCCTTATGCGCTCGTACTCGGATTTGCTTTTCATGCGCTCGCCGTGCCCCTGCCGAATTTCGTCACGCAGCCGCTCGGCTACATCCAGAATTCGATGGTCGCGGTCGCTCTGCTGACGTTGGGAGCGCAAATCGTCAAATATCCGCTGCGGCTCGGACGCTCCTCGATCTACTTCAGCATGATTCTGCGGCTCATGATCGCTCCGGTCATCGGCTATCTGCTTATTCTCCTGCTCGGTATCGAAGGGGTACCCGCCCAGGCTCTGCTGATCGCATCGGGAATGCCGACCGGCGTGAACTCGTCGATTCTGGCCGAAGAATATGACAATGAGCCCGATTTCGCCGCTCAGACCGTACTGGTCTCGACGCTGCTCAATATCGCGACGGTCACCGCCCTGATTACGATTGCGCAGGGACTGTAACCGGTATTCGCCTACGTTTCCTTACCGCCGCAAACGCAAAAATCCCGCAGCACCGGAGAAGTTCCGGATTACGCTGCGGGATTTTCGCGTTAAAAACCTTTTTACATCCGGAAAGCCGTCGTCTTGTCCAGCAGTCTGCCAGTCATCCGGTTCAGTTCTTCCGAAGACGTCGAGAGTTCTTCCATAATCGCCGTTTCTTCATGGATCGAACTGGCGATCCGTTTGGCTTCTTCGGCGAACAAGACGGCACGCTCGCTGATCTCGCCCGCATGCCGGTGCGCCTGGTCGACGCGGCCGGTCTGCTGCGAAATCATGAGTTCGATACTGCGGACGGCATCGACCATCCCGTATACCGCTCCTTCCAGGCCTACGAGCTGTTCTTCCACCGCTCCGGTATGTCCGGACTCCTGCGAGACCCGCTCGCTCTGCTGCTGGATCAGCAGCACCGTATCGCGAACCTGGTCCTGAATCCGCTGGATCCGCTCGCCGATCTGTCCGACCGAATCGGCGCTTTGTTCGGACAGCTTGCGAATTTCCTGGGCGACGACGGCGAAGCCCGTTCCGTGTTCGCCGGCCCGTGCCGCTTCGATCGAGGCGTTCAAAGCCAGCAGATGCGTCTGCTCGGCAATATCCCGGATCGAGCGGTTGATAATCTCGATATCCGCGGCCTCGCGTTCCAACCTGCCTACCATTTCCTGCGAACGGACACTCGACTCGGCCAGCTCGCCGATCCCTTCGCGCAAAGCCAGGAAGATATCGCGGGTCGAACGAACGGAACCTTCCATGCTGCCGGACAATCCGATCATCTCTTCCGAGCTGCCCTGCATCCCGCGGAACGCTTCAAGCATCTCGTCGGCGTTGCGGCGGGAATTCTCGGTGGCATGCTGCTGCCGTTCGACGCCTTCGTGAATCCGGTCGACCCCTCCGGAGATCTCTTCGATCTGCTCGGCCGCTTCGGAGATCGCGCTGCTCATCATCCGTACATTTTCGGACGTGACTCCCGCACCCGACGCAATATCTTCGACCATATCGCGCAGACTTCCCACCATTTGACGAAAAGCATCATTCAGCACGGTAATCTCGTCCTGCGCGTTTCGCACCGGCACCTCTACGGCGAGATTGCCGCCCGATACTTCGCGCGCGGTATTCGCCAGCCGTACAATAGGCCTCGTCAGAAGTCTGGAGACAAACCAGCCGAGAATGCCGCTCCAGAGAACTCCCAGCAGCAGAATAATCGTCATATACAGCCAATCGGCCATCGAGTCGGCAATATAAGGTTTCAAGAAGAAAATAAAAAACGCGCTTGTTGCATAAGTCACCCCGGAAATAGCGATAAATCCGGCCACCATCTTTTTCCCCAAATTCAGTTTCATCTGCGCGGTCCCCACCTTTTCGATTCCGTTTTCACATTCTAAGGTTGCGATTTGATCCATGATCCTTTCCGGCATGCCCCTTGCATACCCAGAGTCGGTTTTCCCATACGTACCTGCTTAACCTGAGTCGATTATCCCACATTGAACAGGCATATTGAACCCTTTAAGCAAAAGAAAAAGACTCTTTCCCCAAGGAAAGAGTCAGGCTGTCGAGAAAGTCCTATTCGTTGTAGAAGCTCGTCAGCTGCGGGAG
The DNA here is from genome assembly GCF_013185195.1 of Saccharibacillus qingshengii. GTDB lineage: Bacteria > Bacillota > Bacilli > Paenibacillales > Paenibacillaceae > Saccharibacillus > Saccharibacillus qingshengii. The sequence continues at coordinate 25,338 of NZ_JAAZWC010000025.1, read as the reverse complement.
AAATTCGTTCCGGTCGCATGTTGAAATCGGGAAAAAGGATTGGAATTTAGCGGAATTTTCCCGATTTCAAAGGCAAACACTATCGTTCCTACACTGAATTTCTCCCTCCGCCTCCTCGCTTCTCTCAGAATCAGACTTTCTCGACACGTTGACTCTTTTCCCGAGGAAAGAGTCTTTGGATCTTTTCCATTTTACCGTTTGTCGTGCCAAAAATTCACAGGAGTCGTGTTCTGCCCGATGACTTCGAACGTAAACCCTTCGCTCTTCAGCGTTTTTAGGACTTCGGGCAGAACTTTGAGCGTCGCCTTCTGATCGTGCATCAAGACGACAGGGACGGTGCCCTGCTGTTCAAGCGTATCGATCTGGTCGAGAATGCTGCGTACGACTTTGGCGTGATCCGTCTGGTATTTCCAGTCCTCGGAATCGACGTTCCAGTCCCACAAGCGGAAACCCGAAGACAGCACCTTATCGCGGTAAGCCTGCTTGAAATAAGGTTTGCTGCCGTAAGGGGTACGAATCAGCGTCGTTTTGACGCCTACCGCTTTGTACAGCATCTCGTTATCCTGCTTCATTTCCGCCAGGGCGGATGCCGGGGACGCGTAAAACTTGTCTTTGACATGCGTCATGCCGTGCAGCCCCGCCGAATTGCCGGAATCGACCAGACGTTTGACGGATTTCGGATAAGACGCGATATTCGGTCCGAGCATGAAAAAGGTACCTTTGGCTTCATACTTCTGCAGGATATCGAGCAGTTCGTTCGTATGGGCGGTCGGGCCGTCGTCAAAGGTTAGATAGATCGGCTTCGCGGAGACCGGTTTGACGGTCTGAGGCTTCTCTTCCGTCTTGCCGCGGTCTTCGCCTTTCAGTACCGCCCGGTTCCGATCGACGAAACTCTGCAGGCTGAGCAGCTGTTTGCCGCTCGTGATCCGCACCAGCGGCACGCTGGAATCGTAAGCAATTCCGAAGTTGAACGTTCCTTTGAGCAGGGAAATCGGAATCATCGTGCGCCCCGCACTGACATAGGTCTTGAGCGCAACGGTCTTGGATCCGCTGATCGCCTGCTGCTTGCCCGGAACGATCACAATGCTGTGCTTGCTGCCCTCCAAGACGATTTTCTCTGTCGTTCCGCCTACCTTGAGGTGCAGCTGCTGTGAAGTCTCGCGCAGAGGCACATACAAGGAACCTCCGTTGATCTCCGCCTTGATCCCGGTCAGCTCGTCGTTGTACCCGAGCGGAACCTGTTTTGCGCCGGCCGCTTCCGTCCGCTGCGCCGCTGTCAGCAGCAGCACGGCGATCAGGGCGACCAAGCTTCCTTTTTTCCATACATTCCGCCAATCGAACTTTTTCATCTCGACTACCTCCGTTTTTTCCGGTGGGACGGTCCGATCCTGTCTGTCGACAGCCGCCGCTCCGGATACTACGGAATTTTCATACGGGTACTGCCCTGCTTAAGCCCGGTTCCAACTCCTGTCTTTCAGTATAGGGATAGGAGAGAAAAGATGTCTTTACACCGCGGTTAAAAAAAGTTACAGATTATTAGAATTTTCGCGATTTTTCGTCAGAACCATAAATAGTCGAATAGTCCTACCTATTTATCGAGCGAGCATTGTAATTTCCTATTCACGATTGAAAAGAATGTTCCGAAATATCTAGTAGACACAAGTTAGACACTTGATAAAACGAAAACGAAGGTCACCCGCCGCTTAGAGCCCAAGTACGCAAACCCGCATTTTCCTTGCTTTCATTCTTTTTCAACCTTAAATTCATATGTAAAAAAAGATTTAAGGAAAAATTAATGAACATTTTGTGAAAATGTGATATTGTAAATTTACATTCATAAAGAGGTGACTTAACATGCCAATGCAAAACCGTGTTCAAGAACTGAGAGAACTGCTGCCGTCCGAACATAAGGGTATTTCGTACTATGTGGAGCATGCTTTTCAGTCGATCGACCAACTCGTAGAGAAACACCGCTGCGACAACGCCGCCCTGGCCATTTACGGAGACCGGGTCAACGGAAACGAAGAACGCGTCTATTTCGATACAGTCTCGCAGATCAAAGCCGAACTGCTGCAAACGTTGGAAAAAACCGTACAAGACGCTCTTCATACCGGAGACAAGCACTGGAGCAAGCATTATAAAGACGGGATCAAAGGCTGATTAGTATCCACAGGCTTCCCTGTCGTTTACCGGAAAAAGAGACCTGATTTCCAACCTTGTCGTTGGAACTTGGGTCTCTTTTGTTTGTCTGTCCGCATCCGGTTACGACAAATGTCAAAAATTTAAGAATTCCGGCAAAATGACAAAGCGAAGCGGAACCCTCCAATCTTCCCGGGACTTTTTACCCTTAAACCAACAAAACGCGGAGCCCTTAGGCTCCGCGTTCTGTTGATTGTTCTTCGTCTTCGTCGGGTGGGGCTGCGAACAAGGCGGAGGGTGGGACGGGGCGGCTGAAGTAGTAGCCCTGAAACTCCAGACACTGCTGCCCGGTCAGAATCGCCAGCTGGCCTTCGGTCTCGATCCCTTCGGCAATCACGTCCATTCCCAGGCTGTAGGCCATGGCAATGATCGTCGTGACGATCGCCCGTTCGCTTCCGCTTTCTTCCAGCTTCATGACGAAAGAACGATCGATTTTGAGTCGGCTGATCGGCAGCGTACTCAAATAACTGAGCGAGCTGTAACCGGTACCGAAGTCGTCGAGACTCAGACGGATCCCCAGGCGGCTCAGACGGTTCATAATCTCGATCGAAGCCGCAGCGTCCATCATCATACTTTCCGTAATTTCAAGTTCCAGGTATTTCGCTTCGAGACCGGTCTCCACCAGTATGCGTTCGACTTCGAATTCGAGATCGGGCTGGTGAAACTGCTGCGTGGACAAATTGACCGAGACCGGGACCTTCGTTTGGCCTTCGTCGTGCCAGGATTTGGCCTGCCGGCAGGCTTCTCTGAGTACCCAGCGGCCGATATCCATAATCAGTCCCGTTTCTTCCGCAATCGGCACGAATCTGCCCGGCGGAATCATGCCGCGCACCGGATGGTGCCAGCGCAGCAGCGCTTCCATGCCGATCAGCTCGCGGTCGGGCATCCGGTACTGCGGCTGGTAGTAGACTTCCAGCTCGCCGCGTTCGATCGCTTTGCGCAGATCGGCTTCGATCTCGATCTTGAACAGCAGTTCTTCGTCGAGATCCGCCGAGTAGAACCGATGCCCGTTTTTGCCGCCGCGTTTGACTTCATACATGGCGGAATCGGCATTCTTGATCAGCTCTTCCCGGCTCTCTCCATGCTCCGGATACAAAGCGATCCCGATACTTGCGCTGACGTAGAAGTCGTTGTCTTTGAGCGTATAGGGAATCTGGATAATCGAGACGATCCGCTGCGCAAGGCGGGCCACTTCCTCGACCGACGGGAACGAATGAACCAGTAGGGCGAATTCGTCCCCGCCCATCCGCGACAGCGAAACATTGTCCGTATCGATCACTTCCTCGATCCGCTGCGCGACTTTTTGCAGAAACGCATCGCCGTAAGCATGGCCGAGCGAATCGTTGATCATTTTGAATCGGTCGATATCGAGCACCATGACAGCCAGTCGTCCGTTTCCCTGCAGCCCGTCGATCTTCTCCTGTACGATCGAATCGAACTGCCGCCGGTTGGGCAGATTCGTCAGCTCGTCGTGATAGGCCAGATGCTCGATTTGCGCCTGTGCTTTTTTCTGCTGGCTGATATCGCGGACGATAATATGGGTGCCGGTCATTTCGTTGTCGAGATTGACCGGCACGCTTACGACGCCCAGATGAATCGGCTGCCCGTTCGGATGCAGAATCTGCGTTTCGTACGCGAGCGCGTTGGATCTAAAAGCTTCTCCATGCTGGATCTGCGCTTCGCGATAAGAGTCCGGATCGAAAAACCGCTGCAGCACCGCGACCGGGTGACCCACGAAGTCTTCCCTTTTCGATCCGGTCATTTCCAGCGCGGCCGTGTTGAGATCGATAATCTCGCCCGAGGTGCTGATGGTGATGATCCCGTCGACATTGTTCTCATACAGCGCCCGGTACCATTTTTCCTGCCTGCGGATCATCTTGTCTTTTTGAGTCAGCCGTCCGTTGATAAATGCCCCGTAGATGGTGACCACAATCAGCAGCAGACTGCTCAACGCAATAATCAGCGCCAGGGTATGCGTGTCGACCCGGTTGCTGCCGATCGCGGAAGCCGGGTGCTCATGCACGTGAAAATGCGCCGCCGCCATTCCGGTATAATGCATGCCGGCGATCGCCGCGCCCATAATCAAAGAGCTCGCCCATTTATAGAGGTTACGGCTGCCTTCTTCCCGGAGCCTGCGCATAAGGGCCAGCGCCACCATCGAAGCGGTAATCGCGATGAGTACCGACAACGTGACGAGTTTCGGATCGTAGCTGATCTTCATCGCCATCGCGGCCATCCCCGTATAATGCATATCGACCACGCCCGAAGCGAGCAGCAGTCCGCCGACCAGCAGCGACTTCAGGGTCAGCTTGCTTCGCGTAACGGTCCAAAGCGCAATAAAGGATACGAATATCGGCACGACCATGGATACGATCACCAACGGGATATTGTAGGTCATCGGCATCGGCAGCTGCAAAGCAAGCATTCCGATGAAATGCATAGACCAGATGCCGATCCCCATCGATACGGCTCCGCCGGCCAGCCAGAAAGCGCGCAGGCGTCCGTGGGCCAGATGAATTCTTCCCGACAGATTCAGGGCCGAATAGGAGGCGAGAACCGAAATGATGCAGGAGACAAGCACTAATCCCAAGTTGTAAGAGCCCTGTACGGTTTCCATATGCTCCTCCTTTCCGACTTATAGTTAGAGAGTATATCGGCAGAAATCGGCTTTCCCGAGAGAAAAATGCCAAAAAAATTGTCCGCTCGTTCCCGCGATCAACTTTCCTCTTCCAAAAAGAGCCGGAGCTCGGTATAAATTTCCACGATTTCCTTCAGCGGCATACGTACAAGACCGCTGGACGAAGGCGCGACAAAATCGATCACTCCGTCGACGGCGGACTCTTTCTGGAAGCCCCAGGCTGCCCGTTTACGGCCGGTAAATTCGGTATATACGCCTTTGCCTACGTAACAGGCGACCTGCGGCAGACAGGTCGTCAGCTTGGCGCGCAGGATCTCGCGGCCTTCCCGGTATTCCTCACGGCCGATGTCGTCGATCCCCCGCGTCGGACGGGCCACGATATTCGTGAAGCCATAACCGAGCTTCAGCAGCTCGCCGTCTTCTTCCGGTCCATAGCGCCTTGGAGTCAGGCCCGAGTCTTCAAGAATCCGCCAGAACCGGTTGCGCGGATTCGCGTAATGATGCCCGGTCTCCCCCGAACGCAGGCTGGGATTGAAGCCGATAAACAGAACGGACAGTCCGGTGTCCAGGTGATCGTCGATTTCCGGCATGGGATCGGATTCCTTCCTTCTTCGGCTTGGATGCGAACGCCGAGGCTCGCTTTACAAGTCCTTATTTTAGCGGTAACGTAAATAAAGTTACTTCAAATATTTATTAATGGAAACGCATTTCATTATACAAGGAGTCGATTCTATGCACCAGCCGAATCCACAAGGCCGGCAGCCCGCGGATCCGTTCGTTCGATCCGCCCCGAAAGTCCTTATCGTCACGGCCGTCGAAGCCGAACGCCTGGCGGTTCTCGAAGGAATCGCGGACGATCCCCGCTTCGACGTGATCGCCGCCGGCGTCGGCACGGCGGCAGCGGCGGCGGGCACCGCCGCCGCTCTCGCGCGCGGACACTACCTGCGCGTGGTCAGTGCCGGCATCGCCGGAGGATTCGCCGGCACGGCGGAGATCGGCTCGCTTGTTGTCGCGAGCCGCATGATTGCGGCCGACCTGGGCTCGGACAGCCCGGACGGCTTTATTTCCGTGGACGAGCTGGGCTTCGGCTCGTCCGTGATTCCGGCCGAGTCCGGCGTCTCGGCCGCTTTGGCCGGCGCGCTTAGCGGCGCCGGCCTCGAGGCGCGCCTCGGCCCGGTGCTGACGGTCGCGACGACGACCGGCACGCTTGAGGGCGCGCAGGCGCTGGCCGCGCGCGTGCCCGGCGCGGCGGCCGAAGGCATGGAAGGCTTCGGCGTCGCGGAGGCCGCCCGGCAGTTCGGGCTGCCCGCGCTGGAGCTGCGGGCAATCTCGAACGCGGTCGGTCCCCGCGACCGCGCTGCCTGGAAGATCGGCGAAGCGCTCGGCGCGCTTCGCACGGCAAGTTCACTATTACCGGAGGTGTTTTTCGCTTGAAGATCGCATTTTCCCCCTGTCCCAACGACACATTCGTGTTTCATGCCCTGGCGCACGGCCTGATCGAAGGCGCACCGGAACTTGAAATCGCCTATGCCGATATCGATATCACCAACAACTGGGCCGCCGCAGGCGAAGGTCCGGAAGTCATGAAGATCTCCTATGCCGCCCTGCCTTGGGTTCTGCAGGAGTACTCGCTCATTCCGTGCGGCGGAGCGCTCGGCCGCGGCTGCGGACCGCTTGTGCTGACCCAGGGCGCCGCCGCGCCGGGCGATCTGTCCGGCAAGCGTATTGCCGTACCGAGCGAGCGCTCGACCGCCTACCTGCTGTTCCGCTTATGGGCGGCTCAAGCCATTCCGGGCGGGATTGGCGAAGTCGTGGTCATGCCGTTCGACAAGATCATGCCGGCTGTGCAGAGCGGCGAGATCGATGCGGGCCTTGTGATTCATGAAGCGCGCTTCACTTATCAGAACTACGGCCTGCACAAGCTCGCCGATCTCGGCGACTGGTGGGAAAGCGATACCGGACTGCCGATTCCGCTCGGCGCGATTATCGCCAAACGCGGCAGCGTGGATGCCCGCTCCGTCGCGCAGTGGGTACGCGCTTCCGTCGAATACGCCTGGGCCCATCCCGAAGCCTCGCGCGCTTATGTGCTGGAGCACGCGCAGGAGATGGATTCGGCCGTCGCCGATTCGCATATCGAACTGTATGTTAACGAGTTCACGGCCGATCTGGGCGAAGACGGCTATGCGGCGATCCGTTCGCTGCTGGTCCGCGCCGCCCGCGAAGGCCTGGTGCCTTCTTTTGACGAGAAGCTGCTTGAACCCGGCTATTGATCCCGATTCATCCTAATAAGGACCCGCTCCATGCCAACCGATAAAGACGCCCGACTTCACTAAGAAAAAGTCGGGCGTCTTTCTTCTTATCGCGAATCGCAGATCGTTTCGGAATGAAAAGGGACTTATCCTGCCCAAGAACAAAACTTTTTTGAGGAAGTTATCAAGTTCTGTAGCCGCCGCGTTCGTTTACGGGTAACAATAATCATGACTGGCGTATACATAGGCTTTATTCAAGTTCAACGGTAAAGCGAGGTTATGCGAGTGTTCACCCTTATCACGGCAAAGCTGATGCGCCTCCTGCCCAATCAGGCCAAAAAGCGGCCTATGCTCCTTGTTGAACCGGTGAAAGAGAAAAAAGAGCGGCAGGTCGATACATCCGTAAAACCTGTGGATCTCTCCCTCTACTATCCCCTGCAGGCCGAAGCGAAGAAGTTTCCGGTTTACGTGAATTTTCATGGCGGGGCTTTTATTATGCATGAAAAGGAAATGGACGATCCCTACTGCCGCTACCTGGCCAACCGGACCGGCTGCGTCGTCGTGAACGTGGATTATGCAAAAGCGCCGGAGTATCCTTTTCCAAGACCGCTTGAACAAGTCTACGAAGTGTTTCGGTGGCTGAAGCAGAACGCCGGCGAATTGAATATCGACGCGGCGAAAATCATGGTCGGCGGACAAAGTTCAGGCGCCAATCTGGCCGCTGCTCTCTGTCTGTATCTGGAAGAAAAAAAAGAACGGCAGCCGCTGCTTCAGGTGCTGTCCTGCCCGATGCTGGATTTTGCCACGCCGTATGCGGATAAACCGGAAACGGATAAGTGGCGTGCCCGATATCCCCAGGTCGCCCATTTTCTGAATCTATGCTACGTACCGGGCAAAGGCCAGGCGGAGCATCCTCTCGCTTCTCCGGTTCGCGCCGCCCTAAGCGACCGCTTGGCTCCGGCTCTTATTCTCATCGCGGAGGACGATGCATTCAGACCGGAAGCGGAATATTATGCGAAGAAACTGACAGAAGCCGGAGTCGAGGTCGAGTCGAAAGTATTCAAAGACTGCAAACACTCTTTTACGCACTTCGGTCCCAAAGAAAAAGCGGAAGAAGCCTGGCAAAGGGTCGCATCCGCCATCAGGGAAGCGGCAGGAAAATCAATCGAAGGCCCGTAACGGCTTGGCGCAAGAATGAAACCCATTTTGGATCGATAAGAAGGAGCAAACCGACAAGTGAAAACGACAAACAAAAAGATATTGGTGATCGGCGGCGGACTTGGAGGATTGTCGGCTGCGATTTCATTGGCACAAGCCGGATACGAGGTTTCTTTGTATGAGAAAAACAATCATATCGGCGGCAAGCTGAACCGGCTGGACCAGGACGGTTTCGGTTTTGATTTGGGACCTTCTATCCTGACGATGCCCTGGGTTTTTGAAAAGCTGTTTACGGCGAGCGGCAAATCCATGCAGGACTACGTTCCGATCGAGAAGCTGGATCATCAATGGCGGTCCTTTTTCCCTGACGGCAATATCATCGACTTATACGAAGATCTCCAGGAAATGCAGGAGCAGAATTCTTCCTTGAGCGAAAAAGACATGCGCGAGTATCAGGACCTCCTTCTCTATTCCAAAAAGCTTTACGATATGACGGATCAGACCTACTTCAAGCATGGCGTCGATACGACCCGGGAAATCATGAAACATACGACCCTGTTTGCCGCTTTGAGAAACTTCGATCTGCTGTCTACCGTCCGCGGAGCCATCGACAAACGGATCAGCAATAAACAGTTCAGCGATATGCTGTCCTACTTTATCAAGTACGTGGGTTCGTCTCCCTACGACGCCCCGGCCGTGCTGAATATGATGATCTACATGCAGCATGACCAGGGAGTCTGGTATGTACCCGGCGGCTTGAATAAACTGGCCGACGGTTTGGTGAAGCTGGCCGAAGAAGCGGGCGTTCATTTCCACCTCGGCAAATCGATCGCCAAGCTTGAAAAGAAGAACGGCGAAATCACGGGAGCCCTGCTGGAAGACGGATCGCGGTTAACCGCGGATTATTACGTTTCCAATATGGAAGTCATCCCGGTCTACGAACGACTGCTGGGAGAAGACAGCGCTTATATGGAAAAATTAAAGAAAAAATTCAAACCGGCCAGCTCCGGTCTCGTTATGCATTTGGGCGTAAAAAAAAGCTACCCGCAGCTTCGCCACCACAACTTCTTTTTCGCGGAAAATATGAAGCAGCAGATGCAGTCCATCTTCCACCAGCACAAACTGCCGGAGGATCCGGTGATTTATCTGGTCAACGTCAACAAGACGGACCCGTCACAGGCTCCGGAAGGATACGAAAACATCAAAGTGCTGCCGCATATTCCTTATATTCAAGACCAGAAACCGATTACCCCGCAGGAATACGAACAATTTGCCGAGCGGACCCTGATGAAGCTCGAGAGAATGGGTCTGGACGATTTGCGGGCCAATATCGTCACCAAAGATGTCTGGACGCCGGACAAGATCAGACAGATGTACGGTTCGGATCGGGGCGCCATCTATGGAACCTTGTCCGATCGCAAAAAAAACAAAGGCTTCAAGCATCCGAAACAAAGTGAACGTTATAACAATTTGTATTTCGTAGGCGGAACCGTAAACCCGGGAGGCGGCATGCCTATGGTCACGCTGAGCGGCCAACTGGTCAGCCAAAAAATCGTGCAAAGGGATTCCGCCCATGCCGGAAAATGAATACCCTTTGCTGGAGAGTTTACCGGAAAGGCAGAGGGAAGAACGGTTATCCAAAGGGGTTCCTTCCGGCGAGATGCGCAAAAAGCAGCTGATCCAGCTGAAAAAGATTCTGGTGGAGCGGGAAAAAGAATTTACCGATGCCCTGTATTCGGACTTGGGCAAACCGGCGTTCGAGTCTTTTTCGTCCGAGATCGCCGTGCTGTTGAATGAGATCGATTACGTCTGCAAACACCTCGACAAGTGGAACCGGCCCAAGAGCTCGCGGCACCTCAAGTTGGGCTCCGTCGAAGTGCTCCGCAAAAAAAGGCAGCCGCATGGAAGTGTCCTGGTCATCGGATCGTGGAATTATCCGGTTCAGCTTACCCTGATGCCGGTGATCGGAGCCCTTGCGGCCGGGAATTCCTGCGTCATCAAGCCGTCCGAATCCGCGCCGGCATCGGCCGAGCTGCTTCAAGAAGCGATCAATCAAACGTTCCCTCCCGAACAGCTCTACGTGGTGACGGGGGATGCCCGGACCGCAAGCCGCCTCACCTCGGCTCCCTTCGACTTGATCTTTTTCACGGGCAGCGGCACCACCGGGAAAGCCGTGGCCGAGCAGGCAGCCAAACATTTGACGCCGGTGATCCTTGAACTCGGCGGTAAAAACCCGTGCATTCTGGACGAAACGGGCTTTTCCGCGGCTGCCGTAAGAGACATCGTCTGGGGCAAATTTCTGAATGCCGGTCAGACCTGTATCGCGCCGGATACGCTGTACGTCCATCGGTCCGTGTACGAACAAACGCTGGATGAAATCTCCGCTTCGCTGTCCGCTTTCTACGGCGAGCAGCCTCAGACAAGCGCGGATTACGGCCGGATCTGTACCGAGGCCCATTTTCAGAAAGTGGTCGAATTTATCGGTCAGGGTACGGTCAGACATGGCGGTACGAATGATCGATCCGACCGATTTGTCGCGCCGACCGTGCTGACGGATATGGAGCCGGGCAGTCCGGTGTTGGAAGAAGAAATTTTCGGGCCGGTTCTTCCGGTCATTCCCTATACCGATTTGGAGTCTTTGCTATCGTCAGGCTGTCTTCAGCGCGATGCGCTTACCGGATATATCTTCAGTACGAACAACGATCGAATCCAGCGGTTCAACGACTATATGCGCTCCTCGACGGTCAGCGTCAATCAAGTGATCCATCATGCCGCGAGTCCCCATATCGCCTTTGGAGGGGTCGGCCGAAGCGGATACGGCGCTTATCACGGCAAAGCCGGCTTTCTGGCTTTCAGTTATGAGAAAACGAAGGTTCAAACTTACCATTACCTGCGTTTTCAAGGGAAATTCCCGCCGTACTCCGATACAAACCGCAGCGCATTAAAAAAGTTGAGAAAATGGCTTCTGTAATCACAGCAATGAAGCAAATACAGGATGGAAATGAGGGTTTGCATGAGTAAAAAGGTGATTGTCGTTGGAGGGGGGGTAGCAGGGCTTGCCACGGCCATCCGGCTGCAGCATGCGGGTTATCGGGTGGAAATCTATGAAAAAGGATTGACGCCCGGAGGCAAGATGAACCGGATCGAGCTGGACGGCGGATACAAATTCGATCTGGGGCCAAGCATCGTGATGCTGCCGGAACTCTACCGGGAAGTCTTCGAAGTGTGCGGCCGCAATCCGGACGATTACATTCCCATGCAGCGGCTGGATCCGATTTACCGGGCTTATTTCAGCGATATTCCGGACCAGCCTTTTGATATCTCCTCCGACCTGACCAAGCTGACCCAAACGATCGAAGCGATGAGCGAAGAAGACACCGCAGGCTTTTTCCGGTATCTGCATGAGATTTATCAGAAATTCATTATTGCCAAGCATTACATTCTTCCGAGGCCTTTCCGTAAACGGAATGAATTCTATAACCTCCCCATGCTGAAAAAAGCGTTGAAACTGAAACCTTACGACACTGCGGATAAGTTCGTCGGCCGATATATCAAAAACAAACGGCTGCGGCAGATGATCAGCTTTCAAACGCTGTACATCGGCATCTCTCCGCTGACCAGTCCTTCTTTTTATACGATGATTCCCATGCTGCAGTTCTTGTACGGCGTGTGGTTTATCAAAGGCGGGATGTATACGATGGCTTTGTCGATGGAGCGGCTCTTCCAAGAACTCGGAGGCGTCGTTCATTACGGCAAAGACGTCCAGGAGATCTCTATCCAAAATCAAAAAGCGGAAGGCATTGTCGTGGACGGACAAAACATCGCTTCGGATTATGTCGTTTGCAATGCGGACTTCCCGTACGCGATCAAAAATCTGGTCCAGGACAAGCCGGCCAAAGGGAAATATACCGATCAAAAAGTCGACAGCATGAAATATTCGTGTTCCTGTTTCCTGCTCTACCTCGGCATGGACCGAAAGTACGAAGAAATCGAACATGTGCACAATTTTATTTTCAATGAGAACCTGGATCAGAATCTTAACGATATTTTCGACGGCAAAAAACTGACCCACGCTTCTTTTTATGTCTATATCGCTTCCAAAATCGACCCGTCCCTGGCTCCCGAAGGAAAAGACGGATTGTATATTCTGATGCCCGTATCGAACGCCGCCGAATCCAATTACGAATGGAACGAGGAGACGGTTTCTTATTATCGCGGGTACATTTTGAACGAGTTGAAGAAGATTCGCGGCTTTGAAAATATCGACAATGAAATCGTGGCCGAAACGCATACGACGCCGCTGGATTTCAGTTCGAAGTTCAATGCGTATAACGGCGCCGCGTTCGGCTTGCAGCCTATTCTCAAACAAAGCAACCATTATCGCCCGCAAAGCAAAGCGAGCGACTGCGAACAGTTGTACTTCACCGGAAGCAGTACGCATCCCGGCGCCGGCGTCCCGATCGTGCTCTTGTCGGCCCGAATTGCCGCCCAGGAATTGATCCAGGACGATACGGGAGAACCGTTCGATTATTCGGTAAAATGAGCGAGGAAAATCAAATAAAAAAAGGGGGCGAATGTTATAACGGCTTTGGACTTCATTAAACTGGCGATTGGACTTGCGGCCGTGATCGCCGGCTGCCTGGTATTCTGGTCGCTGCCGATCCCGGTCTCCTCTTCCGGATCGGCGGCCGGCCTACCTTTTCTGTCCATCATTATTCCGGCCAGAAACGAAGAGCGCAGAATCCTGCCCCTGCTGAAGTCGCTGCAGGAGCAGCGGTTCACGGCCTACGAAATTCTGGTGGTGGACGACGATTCATCGGACAAGACGGCCGCCGTTGCGGAAAGCTTCGGGGCAAAGGTGCTTCAAAACGACGGGTCGGGCAAATCGTCGGCCTGCTGGTATGGAGCCGAGCAGGCCACCGGAAGCTGGTTATTGTTCTTGGACGCCGATACCCAGTTTGAAAGCGAGGACGGATTAAGCCATCTGCTGCATGCCTACCAAGCAAAAGGAGCGCGGGGCATTATGGCTCTGCAACCTTTCCATACCGTGGAGCGTCTGTACGAATATATCTCGATCGTTTTCAATATCATCGTCGTGGTCGGCATGAATCTGTTCACCCTTTGGGGTTCGCGGTTTAAAACGGCCGGTTCGTTTGGTCCGTGTATTTTGTGCAATCGCGACGATTACTTTTTGTCCGGGGGACACAAAAAAATCGAAGGCGCGATCATGGACGATCTGGCGCTGGGCGAAGCGTTTGTGGAGCAGGATCTTCCTGTCCGCTGCCTCGGCGGCAAAGGCATCTTGTCTTTCCGTATGTACCCGGAAGGCCTGGGCAGCCTGATCGAAGGCTGGTGCAAAAGTTTCGCCGTCGGTTCCAAGTCGACACATCCGGTCGTCATGCTCATGGTCATCTTCTGGATCTCCGGCAGTTTCATCGCCGCGGCCGCCCTGATCTCTGCCCTGATCGCCTGGAATCCGGCCGCTATCCTGCTCAGCGGAGGCTTGTATGTCCTGTATGCGATGCAGACCGCCCGGTTTGCCGGCCGGATCGGCAATTTCAAAAAAGCGGTTTTTGCGATTCATCCGATCTGGTTCTCGTTTTTCGTAGGCATCTATTTGTATTCGTTCATTAGAGTGAACGTGTTCCACTCCGTAAGCTGGAAAGGTCGCAAGATCAAGGTCTGAATCCCGTCGATTCCAACCGCTCCATTTGGCACCGGAGACCGGAGCTGCCCGCACGCTTTTGTCTATCGGGACAAGCGGCTAGCGGTACAGCTCCGGTCTCCGGTCTTCAAATACCGGAATCCGTCCTCTTGCTCTCGCCACTTCGTCCATATCGAGGTCTGCGGTCAAAAATTCGTCTTCTTCTCCCGCTTCGGCGACGATCTCTCCCCACGGTCCTACAATCATCGAATGCCCCGCGAATACGTTCGAAGGATCGCTGCCGCTTCGGTTGCAGGCGACCACCCAGCATTGATTCTCGATCGCCCGGGCGATCAACAGCGCGCGCCAGTGAGCCAGCCTGGAGAGCGGCCATTCGGCGGCAACGAACAGAATGTCGGCACCGGACGCGGCATGAACCCGGATCCATTCGGGGAAACGGATATCGTAGCAGATGACTCCCGCTCCGCGGACACCGCCCAGTTCGAACAGTCCTTTTTGCTCGCCCGCCTGAAGATACAGATGTTCGTCCATCAGCTTGAACAGATGGGCTTTGCGATACTCCGCAGCCGGTAGGCCTTCGCGGTCGTACACGAGCAGCGTATTGAATACGCCTGCCGGCGTACGCTGGGCGATCGACCCGCCGACCAGATGTACCCGGTACCTGCGTGAAAGGTCTGCAAGAAAAGCTTTCGTGCGCCGCGCTTCCTTGTCCGCGATCTCGTCCAGCCGCGTCAAGTCGTAGCCGGTCGTCCACAATTCGGGCAGCACCAGAACATCGGGATTCGATTGCATCGCCCGGTCAATCCGTTCTTCCATCCGTACATAATTGGCTTCGGGGTCTCCGAAGATCACATCGTGCTGGATACAGGTTACTTTCCATTTGGTCATCGCGCATCCTCCGTTCTTCGGCCCAGCTTTCTCTATGTCTATCCAGCCTATAGGATCGCCGGCCGGAATTGCAAGCGGCAGCGGCCAAGAAGCAGGAAACCTTCCAAGGGTCCGTTGACAGTTTTCGGCGGGTCATGCGATAATTCAAACATATGTATTCTCTATAAGCCAGACCCTGAAACATCTTATCAAGAGCAGGCGGAGGGACCAGCCCGATGAAGCCCGGCAACCGACCCCATTGGGGGCACGGTGCTAATTCTTGCACGTTTATTCGTATTTTTCCGCTTGGCGGAACGTTGAATGAACGGAGAGATAAGAAGAGATTCCGCTTGTTCAAGCCTCTTCTTATCTGTATGGGAAGAGGCTTTTTGACGTCTCTTCGTTCCACTGCGTAAGTCCGGTTTGTGCCGGTTCTTATACCGCGAAGCTTCGCGGCGCATCCTGCGAAGTCTTCGCCAGCCGGACCGATTTCCGTTCCGGCCGCCGCAACGTCGCTTAAGTCCCGCGCCGGCCGCTTGTCCGGGTCGCATGCTTTTTTTCGATCCCGACTGCAATCTTCGTATGATTCCATCCTCAAATGCAATCATCCGGACCGCCGGCGCTTCAGGAATAGAAGTCTATCGAGACCGCAAGCCTTCCCGGCATGCGGCTCGGCAGGCTTTTTTTCCGTATGGGCCTCCCTGCCGTAACTTTTTCCATTCAGGGAGACCGCGATCGGATTCTCCCGATTTTTAAAGGTTTATGTATAGAGTAAGACCCCCATGACCCCGTCCGCCACTCGATTGTCCGCTGATCCCATTCCGATACGGAGGCGATTTCCATGAACATCGGCACGCCCGTCCCCAAACGCGTCGGTTCGTCCTTTGTCGCTCTGCTGCTGGCTGCCGGAGTTCTGCTCCCGGCCGCTTCCGAAGCTTCTCCCGTGCCCGCTTCCGCCCTGGAAACCGGCGTCACGACGCCTGTGCGGATCAGCGTCACCGATGCGGTTACCGGTCTGCCTCTCGAAGAAGTGAAGATCGGGCTGTATTGGGCCGACACGGCCGCCAACCGCGCAAGCGGACGCCTTCCCGGTCAGCCTGCGTCGGCTGCGTCCGTCCCAGGCGAGAACGGAATGGATCTTCGGCTGGTTCAGCCGGAAGGCGATTATTACATCGTCGGCGAAAAAGAAGGCTATCTGCCTTATGACAGCCGAAACGCCGGAGCCGCAGGCATCCTGCACGCCGGCGAAGCCGTATCCCCGCCCTACGCTTTTGCACTGACGCCGGAGAAGCACAAGTATCCCGCCTATATGAACGGCTATACGGACGGAACTTTCCGCCCCGAACAGCCCGTGATCCGGGCGGAGCTGGCAGTCATCTTGCAGCGGACAATGAGCGGGGAGCCTGCTGCTTCCGATCCGGATTTCCGGGATATCGATTCCGGCAAATGGCTTACGACGGGTGTATCCGTCGCTGCGGCCAAAGGCTGGATGCAGGGTACGGGAGGCGCCCGCTTTGAACCCGAACGTGCCGTAACCCGGGCGGAAATGGCGCAAATCCTGGTGAACGTATACGGATGGGCAGGCGGACCGGATACCGCTTTTGGAGATACCGAAGGACATTGGGCCGCCGCCGCGATTGCGGCTGCCGCTTCGCACGGCGCCATGGACGGCTATCCGGACGGCAGCTTCCGCCCCGATCGGCCGGTGACGAGAGCCGAGACCGCCGCACTGATCAACCGCCTGATCGAACGTCCCGCGGACAAGGGCCTTCCGATGACCTGGAGCGACGTTCCCCCGTCTTATTGGGCATACGGCGAAGTGATGGCCGCCTCGATCGACCATTCGCCGAGCCGGGCACGCTGAGCGCAGTTTCGGTCATGCGCCGGTAGGCCCGCATCTGCCGCTTGGCAAACCCAAAATACCAAAAGCCGCTTTTCCATGGCCTATGCCAAACGGAAAAGCGGCTTTTTGGCATGAAAGGAGTCGTTACAGCTCAGGCTTCGTCTTCGGAGGCTCAGAGTTCTCCCGCCATCTCCCGCTGGAACCGGGCGATCGCTTCGTATTCCTGCTCCAGACTGCGCGAAACGGAGATAAAGATCGGCAGCAGGTGTTTGTAGATTCTGGCATTCTCATCGATCGGTTCATGCCGGTGCGTACCGCCAATCATCCCTTCGACGACATCCAGCGAATCGACGCGCCCAAGTGCGTATAACCCCAGCACCGCCGCGCCGAGACAGGAACTTTCGAAACTCTCCGGGACGACGACTTCTTGATCGAAGATGTCCGCCATCATCTGCCGCCACAGCGGCGAACGCGCGAATCCGCCGGTCGCATGGATCTTCTGAGGACGGCCGATCTGCTCTTCCATAGCCAGCATGACCGTATACAGATTGAAGATGACGCCTTCCAGCACGGAGCGGATCATATGCTCTTTGCGATGGTTCATCGTCAAGCCGAAGAACGATCCCCGCGCATCGGGATTCCACAGCGGCGCCCGTTCTCCGGTCAGATACGGATGGAACAGCAGCCCTTCGCTGCCCGGACGCACCTGTTCGGCGATCCGGGTCAAGACTTCGTAGGGATCGATGCCCAGCCGCTTGGCGGTCTCGACTTCCGAAGCCGCAAATTCGTCGCGTACCCAGCGGAACAGCATGCCGCCGTTATTGACCGGACCGCCGATCACCCACAATCCGTCCGCCAGCGCGTAGCAGAAAAATCGGCCTTTGGGGTCGGTAACGGGACGGTTCACGACGGTGCGGATCGCGCCGCTTGTTCCGATCGTCGCCGCGACGACCCCCGGACGGATCGCGCCTACGCCCAGATTGGACAGCACGCCGTCGCTTGCGCCTACGACAAACGGCGTATCCACGGCAAGACCCAATTCGCTGGCCGCCGCCGGCTGCAGGCCGTGCATGACATGCGTCGTCGGAACAAGCCGGGACAGACGCTCCGGCGTCACGCCGGCTGTCTGCAGCGCTTCCTCGTCCCAATCCAATCGTTCCAGATTGAACAGCCCGGTAGCGGAAGCGATAGAATGATCAATGACATACTCGCCGAACAACCGCAAAAAGACGTATTCCTTGATCGATATAAACTTGGCGGAACGGTTGAACCACTCGGGTTCATCATGGCGCAGCCAGAGCAGTTTCGACAGCGGAGACATCGGGTGGATCGGCGTACCGGTCCGGGCGTAGATCCCGTCTCCGTTCAGCTCGCGCTTCAGCTTCTTCGTCCAGGCCGCGCTGCGGTTGTCCGCCCACGTGATGCAGCGGGTAACCGGATTTCCGTCCGCATCGACACCGATCAGACTGTGCATCGCGGAACTGAACGACAGCAGCAGAATCTGCTCCGGCCGTGCCTGCGCCGTGCGCACCGCGCCCGCGATCGACGAAGTGACGGCTCTGTAGATCTCGTCGGGATCCTGTTCCGCCACCGAAGGCGACGGGGTATGCAGCGGATAGCCGACATTCTCCTGGGCAACCACTTCTCCTTTTTCCGTAAAGACTACCGCTTTGGTGCTGGTCGTGCCGATATCGACGCCGATCATCAACTTTTCGCTCATCCTGTGGAAATCTTCCTTTCGGATACGGAGTGACCCGCTTATTTTCGTCGATTAATACAAACTGCGGCCAAGCGTAGCATCCGAATCGTCAAAATACGCTCTGACGACTTCCCGGATCTTCTCTTCGCTGCCCGATTTGAGGCCTTCGATGACCATCCGGTGCTTCTCCGCGACCTCGATCATCCGGCTCTCGCCCCGCTCGAATTCTTTCTCCGTCGTCAGCAGAATAACCGTCATCACGATCGATCGGATACTGGTCCACAAATGCCGGATACGCGTGTGCTGCGCTTCTTCGACAATCCGTTCGTGAAACGAAAAATCCTGGTGGGCAAACTCTACGCAGTCTCCGTACCTGGCGGCAAGCTTCATCCCGTCGATCTGCTGTTCAAGCCGGGCGATCAACGCTGCGTTATCCCGGGAAGCCAGCCGCTGCTGGGCGAAGCTCTCGATCAGATAGCGGACATCGTACAATTCCTTGACCGCGTCCAGCTCGAGCCCCACGACCACCGCTCCCATCCGCTCGAGCCGGATCAGGCCTTCGCCGGCAAGCGTCCGGAAAGCTTCGCGAACCGGCGAGCGGCTGGCCCCGAACCCTTCCGCAATCCGATTCTCCGAGAGAATCTCTCCCGGTTCGATCTCTCCGCCAATAATTTGCAGGCGCAGCCGGCCGGCAATCGATTCGCCGAGCGAAGCCCCCTGCAGCCAAGCCGAAGGATATTGCATATGGAACGACTCCCCGCTGCTGGATTTTGGCTCAGTCTTCTTTGACGACCGCGTGACCGCCGAATTCATTGCGCAGCGCCGCGACCACTTTGCCGTGGAACGTATCGTTCTCGAGCGAACGGTAGCGCATCAGCAGCGACAATGCGATGACCGGGGTGCTGACTTCGAGGTCGAGCGCTTCCTGCACCGTCCATTTGCCTTCGCCGGAACTCTGCATCACGCCGCGGATTTCGTCAAGATTCGGGTCTTTGGAAAAAGCGTTCTGCGTCAATTCCATGAGCCAGCTGCGGATCACCGAGCCGTTCGACCAGACGCGGGCCACCGCTTCGTGATCGTAATCGAACGCGCTTTTCTCCAATACTTCGAATCCTTCGCCGATCGCCTGCATCATGCCGTACTCGATACCGTTATGCACCATTTTGAGATAATGCCCGCTTCCGCTCGGTCCGGTGTACAGATAGCCGTTCTCGACCGCCAGGTCCCGGAACAGCGGTTCGATCGTTGCAAAAGCGCCTTGGTCGCCGCCGATCATGAAGCAGCCGCCGTTCTGCGCGCCCGACATGCCGCCGCTCGTACCCGCGTCGAAGAAGAAGATCCCTTTGCGTCCCAGCATCTCCGAACGGCGGATCGAATCTTTGTACTGCGAGTTGCCGCCGTCAATAACGATATCGCCTTCTTCCAGCAGTTCCGACAAGCCCTCGAGCACGCCGTCGACGATCGCTCCGGCCGGTACCATCACCCAGACGACGCGCGGTTTCGCCAGCTGTCCGACCAGTTCGGCCACGGACTCCGCCGCGATCGCGCCTTTGCCGGCCAATTCCCGTCCCGGCTCCGGATTCACGTCGTTGACTACCACTTCATGTTTGTTCTCAAGCAGATTCAGAACCAGATTGTATCCCATTTTCCCGAGCCCGATCATTCCGATTTTCATGCTGTCCACTCTCTCTTCCTGGATAAAATATAAATCTCGTTATCGAACCGGTATACCTGTATACAACTTACAGGTTTATCTTACTCCTGCGGTCGGGAATTTGTAAAGAGCTGCGAAGCGGGCGGACAGACGACGAACAAAAAGCGGCTTCCTCAGGAAAATTCCAGCGGAGTTTTCTCGATTAACGGCGCAAGTTCAAATCCTGATCTTGAATCAATTCGAACCCCAAAGGCGAACCCTATCGTTCCTTCATTGAATTCCTCCCTCTACCTCCTCGCTTTTCTCGAAATCAGACTTGCTTGCCACGTCGATCCCTTGATCAAAGATAAAGGAATGTGCTTTTGCATCTAGTCCTAGCGTAGAGGAGAATCAAACAACTTTAGGAGAGCTGCCTTCTGTTAACTCCGCTATCTCTGATCCTAGCTTCTTCAGCTGGGATCTTGGTATTTGCAAAAATTTCTATAATAGTTTTATAATAGTCCTACTGTCTATATCGAAGTAAAATTACGAGTGAATATTATTAATTCTACCTACAGTGAAAGAAGGTCTATAAAATGATTAATTTTTTTAGTATAACTTTCTCTTTAACTGTTAGTTTAAGTCTCGTCTCCAGCAATATATCTCCTGTTGGTTGGGATAATTCAAAAATTCCTGGTGTAGAGATTCTTCCTAATCATGCCTCAACATCTGCCAGCTCTAAAGCGCAGGTAGGCGAATTCCAGGGCGACGATACCATCCTTTTAGATGAAGAAGGTAATCAAACTACCCTTGGCGAACTCAAAGGAATGACAAGCGGTGTTGCCCCAGTGAAATAAGCAAAGCAAAAACTCATCGCTGAACAAGAGATTTGATTCAAAATGAACTTCAAAAAAGCATGCAGCTGATCAGGCTGCGTTCTTTTTGAAGGTTCTGTTTTGGAAACTGTAAATTTTAGCATCGTTTAAAGAATAAGAAAACAAAAGTTGGCACAACATGCAAGAGCCGTGTCGTTTTCAGCTAGAGACATAAGCGTATTCGATGAGTAAAATATATAGATAATCTTATGACCCTGAAAGGAGTGAAGCATGTGATGCCTTATTCTTTGGATGCGGTTAAGATACCCATCGGATTTTGGAAGAGGATGCAGCAGATTAATGTATCGCCATTGGATATCGTTCGTACAGCCCGGCTCCCCGTGACTCTGATAAGCGATACGAGTACGGTTACAACCGCTCAATACTTCACCTTATGGCAAGTTCTGTCCGATTCTGTCAGGGATTCGGCGGTTCTTGTTCTTGATTTGATGGTCAACCGGGATATTGCCCAACTGCCTCCTAGCGTTTTGGCCGCCTATCACGCACGTGATTACCGCGATGCCTTATCCAGACTTACTCGCTATAAACAAATGTGCGCTCCCGAGCGTTTTCTAATCGTCGAGAAAGACGAATATTGTACGATAGAATTTGACTGGCTGTACGCGGAGAAGCCTGTGCCAGCCATGTTGGCGGTAGGCATACTTATCACGCTGCTTGAGCTTGGACGGCACGGAACCAAAGAATGGATAAGGCCGCATCTTGTAGAGCTGGAACAGTCTTTAGAACCTGTGCACAGCCTGGAAAAGCACTTTGGTTGTCCGGTTCGGACCGGTGCCGAACATAACCGCTTGACCCTTTATCGAAAAGATCTGGACCTTTATTTCAACTCATACAACGCAGAACTGTTGGAAATCTTAACTCCGACCTTGGAGAGAATGTTGGATGAACAGCAGCAAAACAGTTCACTTACTCAAACGGTCAAATGGATGATTAAACGGAACCTTTCCGCTGGCCGTCCTGATATTCAACTTGTTTCGAGCGAACTTGGACTAAGCGATCGTACCTTGCAGCGGCGCCTTACGGATGAGGGAACAGGCTTTAAACAATTAGTGACCGAAGCCAGACATGAGCAGGCCCAAAGTTATTTAACGGATCCGATGTTGGATATCAAAGAAGTTGCTTTTTTACTTGGATATGAGGATCAGAATTCATTTTATCGGGCGTTTCGAGTTTGGGAAGGCGACACACCTTCAAATTGGCGTGCCGGGCAGCTAAATGCATCAAACTTTCAAAATGATAATGAAGCACCTAATCTTCATTAGACAAGCTTTACGTGGAAGTTTAAAGTAGTGGTTTGTGGGGAGAGCGAGCATTAGGCTGCGGTTATCGATTTCTTTCTTTTCAAAAAATAGACTGGACCCTTTTAAAAGAGGTCCAGTCTATTTTTGTTTTCCGAAAAGTTCGGGGACGAATAGCAACATTTCATACGCTGCTTGAATGCTCACTTCTAGGAGCGGAGATCTTACTTATCAATCTTTTTCTCATGCTCTGCCGGATAGCGTTCTCCTGCGATTTCAATCTTTGAGAGTTCTTTATTCAGATCCCGAAGTTCTTCGGAGGTCAATTCTATATCTGCCGCTCCCAGATTTTCTTCCAGTCGTTCCAATTTGCGAGTGCCAGGAATCGGGACGATCCAAGGCTTTTGCGCCAAGACCCAAGCCAGGGCAATTTGAGCCGAAGTCGCCTTTTTGTTAGCGGCAATCTGCTGCACAAGCTCAATCAGCGTCTGATTAGCTTTAAGATTCTCCGGCTTGAAGCGTGGGACGATACTACGGAAGTCAGAGCTATCAAAAGTTGTGTTTTGATCGACGCTTCCAGTAAGAAACCCTTTTCCCAATGGAGAAAAAGGAACGAATCCAATGTTGAGTTCTTCGAGCGCGGGCAGCAAGTTTTCTTCGGGTTGTCTCCACATCATGGAATATTCACTTTGAACGGCGGCGAGAGGTTGAACCTTATGGGCGCGTCGAATCGTGCTTACGCTTGCTTCAGAAAGGCCCCAGTGTTTGATTTTTCCTTCTCGAATCAAGTCTTGCATAGCTCCCGCAACCTCTTCAATCGGTACGTCGGGATCTACGCGGTGCTGATAATACAAGTCTATAGATTCGATTTTCAACCGTTTTAGTGAACCTTCTACGGCTTCTTTTATATGTTCGGGCCGACTGTCTAGTCCGGTTGGTCTTGTACCCTGTAGGTCAAATCCGAATTTGGTCGCAATAACTACTTTATTTCGAAAAGGCTGAAGTGCTTCTCCAACAAGTTCCTCATTCGTAAACGGTCCATAGACTTCAGCCGTATCAAAAAAAGTTACCCCGCGATCAATAGCAGAATGGATAAGCCTAGTCATTTCTTTAGCATCGGATGCCGGGCCATAGCCAAAACTCATTCCCATGCAACCAAGACCGATAGAGGATACTTCCAAATTGCCTAATTGACGTTTACGCATGATTTATTGTCCTTTCCTGCTTCGAACATTAAGTTTTTGTTGACTAAAGTTCAAGCTTACGGGTACCGATCCACTTCACCATAGCCGGATCCTGATGCGAGAAGAATAGCGACTGCTTCGTATCCAGATCTGCAATCCGCTTCATATCCTCTTGAGACAGTTCAAAATCGAAAATGTTAAAGTTCTCAACTATTCTTTCTTTGCGGACCGATTTTGGAATCGCAACAACGCCTCTTTGAGTCAACCAACGCAGGACGACTTGAGCGATAGATTTTTTATATTTCTCACCAATGGACATTAAGACTTCATTGTGGAATAAATCATTTTTCCCTTCGGCAAAAGGTCCCCATGACTCGATCTGCACGTTGTTTTCTTTCATAAAATCTGCATTATCGACTTGTTGGTTAAAGGGATGGGTCTCGACCTGGTTAATGGCCGGTATGATCTCGTTATGAAGGATGAGGTCGATCAAGCGATCTTGGGAAAAGTTGCTGACACCGATGGCTCGGATTTTCCCTTCTTTGTGCAGTTCTTCCATCGCCCGCCAAGAACCGTATACATCGCCGAACGGCTGATGAATCAGGTAGAGGTCGAGGTAGTCGAGCTGCAGCTTGACCAAAGACTTTTCAAAGGCACTTTTGGTAGCTTCGTAGCCTGCATCCTGCACCCAAACTTTCGTGGTAATGAATAATTCTTCTCTCGCTACGCCGCTGCGTTTAATGGCTCTACCGACAGCTTCTTCATTTTGATACGAAGCGGCCGTATCAATTAAACGATAGCCTGCCATAATGGCCTCATAAACACTTTGTTCACATTCATTTTGATCGTCGATTTGAAATACACCAAAACCAAGAATAGGCATTTCCACACCGTTATTCAACAACACATTTTGCATAAGGAACCGCTCCTCTTTTGTTTAGTGGATTCAGCATAGATTTGCTGTATATGTCCATTTTACAAATTTCAGAGAGTTACGTAACTAGTATGAAGCGTCAACCTTCTTGCTTAAAGCGTCAATCTTATGATCATTTTAATAAAGTTAAGTGCTTTCTTGAGCAGCTATAAGTTTTGTTTACTTAGGTTTTAAGATATCTATTTGGAAGGTATATCTTTTTCTCGGGCATAGAAGGCTCTATGAAAGAACATTGGTTCTTTTTAGAACATCTCAAAATGTATGCTTTTAAAGATAGTCTACATGTTAGTCGGACCTCGATCGTTCCGCACTCGATTGTCTTTCTTCATATAAAAGGTTAGCTAGGTGTAGCAGTGTGGAAAAGTGACCTGTATCCGGAAAATTCTTTAAATTTGCTGTCCAAGTACTTAGCTAATTCTTGAATACATAATGCTTTTACTGAAGACGTTCTTCAACAGTTCTACATAAGTATTCGTTATCATTAAACTGGCTAAAAACATGAAAAAAACGTAATTCCCCAGTTTAAATGTTGATCATTAAATTATTGTAATACCTTATATGCTTGTTACCTTCCGTACAAAAGAAAGTGAGTTTTAGTAGCATATTATATATTATGCATTTTTCTTTTAACCAGTAATTCTTCAAGGTATTAACATGATTTATTTTCAAAAATGCCAAGTATTCGAAAATGCTACTTATTGAAGAAGTACTGTCTTTCCCGCTAATTAGATTCTTATTTAAAAGTTTATTGACTACAAAATCACAACCAATGAAGAACCAATTTAAAATTTAAGAAGGAATGGAAGGGGCTGCAGGAACACGAAGGGGTGTAAATCAGGGTTATTCATAACTCTTTAGTTTGATTAAACGATAGTAAGATTAAGATAAAGCGTTCTTTTATCTTAGCGCCTTTTCTCTGTTCACATAAGTTCGTGTAATTGTCATGGCGCTGGAAAAAGATTATTTTGATGTAAACAGCTTTGTTTCAGTCCATGGTTAGGTATAAAACAAGCGACTTACCTCGTTGGTAAGAGCAAAAACTTTATAACACTGTAAATCTAGTACATCATCAACCCTAAAAGCATAATTATGTTAAACTCAGAGAAAATCTCAAAAACGAGGTGTTCTCCATGTC
>NZ_JAAZWC010000024.1 GCF_013185195.1 Saccharibacillus qingshengii | reverse complement strand
TTAAAAGAAAGCACCATGTGCTCGTTAAAACGTGGCGATTCTTGATTGCTCAAGAACCTTTATTCTCACGATGATCTTCACCATCGCGACTCACTCACTGTTCAGTTTTCAAAGAACTTGCGATCGACAACTTGTTTGCCGAACGTTTTATATCTTATCATTTGCCGTTCTCGTTGTCAACATCTATTTTCCAAGTTTCACAACCTGGTTGTTTATGGTGTTGAGCATCTGTCAGAAGCGACAAGAAGTATCTTAACACCTGCCTAATAATAAAGCAAGGATTTTTCGCAATTCATTAAACAGAAAAGAAAAAGACCGGTTGTCCGGTCTCTTTCTACAGCAGCAGGCTGGACGTTATTCGTTCAGCAGCCGTACTAACTCGTCTTCATCTTCGATCACTTCGATACCCAGTTCGCGTGCCTTGGTCAGTTTGCTGCCCGCCTTTTCTCCGGCGATCACGATATCCGTTTTTTTGGATACGCTGCCCGTTACCTTGGCCCCCAAGGCTTCCAACTGTTCGGCCGCCTCATCGCGCGTAAGTTGATGCAGCGTACCGGTCAGAACAACCGTTTTTCCGCTGAAGTACGAATCCTTTTTCACTTCTGCAGGTGCGGCAGGCACGGTCGGTTCCACCCCTAGACGACGCATCTTCTCCACGCCGGCACGCATAAACGGATCGTTGAAGAAGCTCACGATGCTTTCCGCCACGATCCCGCCTACGTCCGGCAGCTCGATCAGCTCTTCCGCCGTGGCGTTCATCACTTTATCGAGATCCCGATAATGTTCCGCCAGCATCTTGGTCGTCGACTTGCCGGTATTCGGAATACCCAGGCCAAACAGGAAAGAAGCCAGATCCCGTGTTTTGCTCTGCTCCAGCGCTTCGATCAGATTGGCGGCTTTGCGCTCCCCAAACCGTTCCAGCTTGACCAGCGACTCCTGCTCCAGTTCATACAGTTCGGCAGGCTCGCGCACGTTCAGTTCATCGTAAAGCTGCGTCGCCGTCTTGATGCTGAACGTCTCGATATCCATCGCATCGCGCGAAGCGAAGTGGGTAATCCGTCCGATTGCCTGAGGTTTGCACGACAAACGGTTATCGCAGAACAGATGCGCGCCTCGCTGAACAAGCGGGAACCCGCAGGATGGACAATTTTCCGGATAGACGATCTCTTCCCCGTCGCTTTCTTCCGTTACTTTGCCGAGGATCTCGGGGATGACATCGTTCGAACGGCGGATAAAGACCCGGGTACCCAGTGCATGCTTGAGGTTTTTGCGTTCGATATCGCCGACGTTGTTAAGCGTACAATTCTTGACGGTTACACCGGCAAGCTCCACCGCTTCGAGTCTTGCGATCGGCGTGATTTTGCCCGTGCGGCCCACTTCCCACGATACGGACTCCAGGACGGTAGTCGTCTCCTCGGCTTCGAACTTGTAGGCGACCGCCCAACGCGGAAACTTGCCCGTATAGCCGAGAATGGAACGCGTACGCACATCAACGATCTTGATGACCGCCCCGTCGATGAGGTAATCGAGATCGCCGCGTCTTTTTACGATGTCGTGCAGCTGCTCCATGACGTCCTCAAACTTGTTGAAGTAGAAAATATACGGATTCACTTTGAAATGATTGTCCCGCAAAAAGTCCATCATCTCCAGGTGACTACTAAACGTCTTGGCATCGCTGTACCCGATATTATAGAAGAAAGCACTCAGTTTACGGCTTGCCGTTACTTTGGGATTGAGATTGCGCAGTGCGCCGGCCGCGGCATTGCGGGCATTTTTGAGCGGTTCTGCCGCGGTCTTGTTATACGACTCCAGCGCGGACAGATTCATGATCCCTTCGCCCTGCACCTCGATCGTACCCTCCTTGAACGGAATGGACAGCGGCACGGAACGGATCGTTTTGACCTGTTCCAAAATGCCTTCGCCCACCGTACCATTGCCGCGCGTCGCCGCCTGCACCAGTTTGCCGTCCGTATAGGTCAGATTCAGCGTCAGGCCGTCAAACTTCAGCTCCAGCGCGTATTCCAATTCCGGCAGCGGATCTTCGGGATTTTTGGTGTTGTAGTCGTTCCACAGCTTCAACGTCCGCGTATTCCAGGTACCCAGCTCTTCTTCATTCTGCGCTTTGTCGAGACTCCAGAGCGGAGCCAGATGCCGATGGGGCGCAAAACCTTTGAGCAGTTCACCGCCTACCCGCAGCGTCGGAGAATCCGGAAGAACGAAGCCGCTCTCCTGCTCCAGCTTGATCAACCGGTCGTAAAGCACATCGTATTCCTTGTCGCTGACCGTCGGGCGGTCCAGCGTGTAGTATTCGTAGCTGTAGCGGTTGAGCTGCTCGACCAACCCTTCCATCTCGTGCATCGCATCCATAGTCTTCCCGTCCTTTTTTATTCGACTTTGGTAATCGGTGCAAATCCGGCCAACAGACGCTTGATGCCGATCGGCGCTTTAAAAGCGATATTCAATTCCGTATCGTTGCCGCTGCCTTTGATCGCTACGATGGTGCCTTCGCCCCATTTGCCGTGCGCGACTTTGTCGCCGACCTGGAAAGCGCCGGTGTTGTTCGTGCTGCGCGCGGCGGGCTTGCCTCCCGCCGGAGTGACGGTCACGCCGGAACCGCGGGGAGCGACAGCCGGCCGGCCCATGCCCGTAGGCGCGGTGCTCGAAGCCGGACGTTCGCCGCGGCCGAAGCCGCCGGTCGACGATCCGCCGCCGAAGCCCCGGCCGCCTCCGCGCGAATTACCATAGCCTTTGTCGGGATCGCCGCCGCGGCGGTACCGGTCGGGATTGACTCCGGTATCTTCCTTAAGCTCTTCCGGTATCTCCTGCAGGAAACGGGAAGGCGGATTGGCCGTCGTACGGCCAAACAGCGTGCGCATCTGCGCGCAGGAAAGGTACAGCTGCTTTTCCGCCCGGGTGATGCCCACATAAGCCAATCGGCGTTCTTCTTCCAGTTCGTCGTTATCGAGGAAAGCCCGGCTGTGCGGGAAGACGCCTTCCTCCATGCCGATAACGAACACGACCGGGAACTCCAGGCCTTTGGCGCTGTGCATCGTCATGAGGACGACGGCATCGTCTTGATTCTTGTCTTTCTCGTCGTCGTTGACCGTATCGATGTCGGCAATCAGCGCAAGGTCGGTCAGGAACGCGACCAGCGTCTTCTCTTCCGTCCGCGCTTCGAACTCCAGCGTAACGGACAGGAACTCGTCGATGTTCTCGATACGGGCTTTGGACTCCAGCGTGTTTTCTTTTTGCATCTCGACGCGGTATTGGCTCATCTCCAAAATCTTCTCGGTCAATTCGGTCACGGACAAATAATCGACCATCCGGTGCAGGGCGACGATCATATCGTAGAACTCGACCAGCGCGTTGCGTGTACGTCCGGCAAAGCCGAGGTCGTCCACCACTTCGAGCACCTTGAACATGGAAATGCCCCGTTCGGTCGCCGCCGCGGCCAGCTTGGCCACGCTGGTATCGCCAATCCCCCGCTTGGGCACGTTGATGACGCGCACCAAGCTGAGATCGTCGTCCGGGTTGGACAGCAGGCGCAGGTAGGCGAGCAGATCCTTGATTTCTTTGCGATCGTAGAACTTGATGCCGCCGACGATCTGGTACGGAATATCGGACTTGATCAGAATTTCCTCGATGACCCGGGACTGGGCGTTCGTGCGGTACAGGACGGCGTGGTCTTTGTAGACCATGCCTTTTTTGATATTCTTGTGGATCTCGCCGGTGACGAAGTATCCTTCGTCATGCTCGGTGCTGCCGCGGAACACGCGGATCTTGGCGCCGCCTTCCTGATCGGTCCACAGGTTCTTAGGCTTGCGTCCGGTATTGCGCCCGATGACGCTGTTGGCGGCATTCAGGATGTTCGCCGTAGAGCGATAGTTCTGCTCCAGCAGGATCGTTTCGGCTTCCGGGTAATCCTGCTCGAAATTCAGGATGTTCGTGATATCGGCGCCGCGCCACCGGTAGATGGACTGGTCGCTGTCGCCCACGACGCAGATCTGGTGATGCTTGTCGGCCAGCATGCGGCACAGCATGTACTGCGCTCGGTTGGTATCCTGGTATTCGTCGACATGGATGTAGCGGAACTTTTTCTGATAGGAATCCAGCACTTCGGGCACTTCGTTGAACAGCTCGATCGTCTTCATGATCAGGTCGTCGAAGTCGAGCGAGTTGTTGCTGCGAAGGCGCTTCTGGTACATGCCGTACACTTTGGCCGCGATGGATTCCATAAAGTCGCCGCCGGCCTTCTGCTCGTACATCTTCGGCGTAATCAGCTCGTTCTTCGCCGCGCTGACAAGAGCCTGGACGGCTTTGGGTTCGAATTTCTTCGTATCGAGGTTCAGGTCCTTCATACAGTTGCGGATGACGGACAGCTGATCGCCGGAGTCGAGAATGGAGAAGCTGGACGAGAATCCGATCCGGTCGATATCGCGGCGCAGGATGCGGACGCACATCGAGTGGAACGTCGAGACCCAGATCTCCTTGCCTTCGGGTCCGACGAGGGCCGAGACGCGTTCCTGCATCTCGCGGGCGGCTTTGTTCGTAAACGTAATCGCCAAAATGCCCCACGGCGCGCTTTTCTTGGCGCGGATGAGGTGGGCGATGCGGTGGGTCAGCACCCGGGTCTTGCCGCTGCCCGCTCCGGCCATGATCAGCAGCGGGCCTTCGGTCTTGAGGGCGGCTTTGCGCTGCTGCGGATTCAGGCGGGCGATCGATTCGTCGAGGTTAAACATGATGTGGTGCTCCTTTCATTGCGCTTGGAGAATACGCTGCGCATTGGCATCTGGGTAGGGATAAAAGATTAAACGTGCAGAGACAAAAGCGTACAAGGAATGCACAAGATTATGCATTCCGGGATAGTTTGATACAGAGCCCACCTATACCGCTCGGATGTACGCACGAAGATGCGGGTTCAAGTAAAACTTAAGTTGGCGATTTCGCGCTCCGGACACCGCGAACGGTATCAAGAGCGGCATTCAGGTCGTCGTAAACGATATTGCCGACGACAACCGTATCGGCGGCTTCGGCTGCGGCAAAAGCGGATGCGTAATCACGGACACCGCCGCCGTAGAAGACGGATGCTTCCCCCGTCACCCGGCGCACTTCGCGCACAAGGTCAAGGTCACCGTACATGCCGCTGTATTCAACGTAGACGATCGGCAGCCGCATCAGCTTGTCGGCCATGCGGGCGCAGGCCGCGGCGGCTGCCGCATCGAGATCCGTCTGTGCTCCGGTTAGGCGCGCAACGGTAGAATCGGGATTCAGCACAATATAGCCTTCGGCGGCCAGCATATCCCACGGGATAACTTCCCCGAAGCTTTCTAGGCCGGAACGGTGATGCCCGGTAATCCATTCCGCCCGATCCGTATTCAGGATCATCGGGATCAGATACAGATCGAATCCCGGCACGACCGAATCCAGCGTCGAGACCTCCTGTGCGCAGGGCAGCTCGTAGCGCCGAATACGCGACATCAGATCAACCGTATTCTCATAGGTCACGCCGCTCGAGCCGCCGACCAGAATCGCGTCGCTGCCCGACAGGCAGATTGCCTCCAGATCTTGATCGGACACTTCACGGTCCGGATCCAGCTTGAAAACATGTCTCCATGTCTCGAATATCTGACTCAATGCCATTCCTCCATCCGCCTTGTCGACCTGCCTCTTCAAGCGGCGAAGGCAGGCTGTTCCAAGATAAGTCTATGCTACGTACAAGGACGTGTCAATTCTTTGTTCGCATGATATGCGAACAGTCATGCGGAAGCCTTTTTCATACCAAAAACCGCCCCGAAGACGGGACGGCAAAGGGTCTCAGCTCGCAGCAGGCGGAACCGCCAAATTCTCCATTTAAACGTCTGCGCGCACGGTCGATTTCT
Source organism: Saccharibacillus qingshengii (assembly GCF_013185195.1). Lineage (GTDB taxonomy): Bacteria > Bacillota > Bacilli > Paenibacillales > Paenibacillaceae > Saccharibacillus > Saccharibacillus qingshengii. The sequence continues at coordinate 74,357 of NZ_JAAZWC010000024.1, read as the reverse complement.
CCAAAGAAATCGACCGTTTGGCTCTGCGGCGGTCGTAAATGGCAAGCAGGGCCGGCGCCGCGAACAGCGCAAACAAAAACAGGTTGGGATAACCGTAACGCGGAATCGCGATAAAAGGTACATAAATCAGCGTAAAATAAGCCAGCACCGCAAATGGGATGGAAGCGGCGCTCCATTTCCTTTTCCAAGCCAGCCACATGCCGTACAGGCCGAGCAGCACATAAGCGGCATGGATCGGGAAATAATGGGCCCAGGTGATCCCGAGAATCGGCCGCTCCCAATATGCGATACCGTATAATCCGCCAAACTTCCCCGCCGTGTAAAAAGCCAGGTATTTGAACGGCTCGTGCATGAACCCGTAGGCGACCATGCGCCCGGCTGCCCGAGCCATCGAGTCGTCGGAACCGCTCATGACATCGCCGCCGTATTCGGGGTATTTGTCGTAAAAGCCGTCCGGCACCTGTCCGAACGCGGTCGACCCGAGAATCAACGGACTGCCGGCCGCTTCAGTAAACGGGATAAAACGTCCGAACACTTCCTCATTGCGGATCCACCACGGAGACATCAGTACGGCGAATACACCCAGAATAATCGCGGTATAGGCGAGCATTCGGCGAAACGGATAACGGCGGATCAGCCAAAAGATTCCCGGAATAAGAGGAAGCAGAGCGGCATGAGGTTTGAAATAGCAGAGCGCGGTCCAGCAGACGGCGAACATCCCCCAATTCCATACTCCCGGCTTATCCAGGCCTTGGATGAGGAAGCACACCGTCAGCATCAGAAACAGCCGAAAAGTCGATTCCGTCAGCACCGAACCGGAAATGAAATAATCGGGCAGATACATAGCAAGCAGTACCGCGGCTGTCATGGCGGTCCGGCTGCTGCCAAAGGTCCGGCGAGCCAGTACAAACATCAGATACACGCCGAATCCCTGAAACGCGGCCTGAACGATTCGAAGCAGCACTACACCTCCGGCATCGCCCGCTATCCATTGGATACCCGCCAGCATCAGCGGAAACAAGGGCATAATGAAAGTCGACGGTTCGCTGCCGGTATTGTAGGTCAGCACGCCCGTTTCGAGCAGATACCTGGCGGTCTGTACGTACTTGACATCGTCGTCGTTCATTTTGGCATAAGAGCCGAGCAGCAGCCGATCGCCGTAAACCAGCGAAACGATGCAGCTCACCGCAAAAACGAGCAGACAAAGCGCCAGGAGACGGATACGCGTTTGCCGGGTTTCTTTTTGTAAAGAGAACAAGGTTACCTTCTTTCCCGTTTCGGCGTCCGGAACGCCCACGCTTTATTCAGAATAAAGTTGTGAATCGGGACCAGGACAATCGAAGTCAGCTGGCCGTAACCGTACCACCAGCCCAGCACGCGGTCGAATAGATACAAAATCAGCAGATTGAGCAGCAGGCCCGTCAAAGAGACGATGGTATATTTGACCAGCACGGATGCCGAATTCGAGCTTTCTTTGAAGGTCCATCTGGAGTTGGCGGCATACGAGAACAGCAGCGACAAAATAAATCCGAGCGTCGAGCCGATCAGCGGATCTCCGTGTCCTTTTTCGACATAAAGCAGCAGCGTTCCGGTTTGGAGAAGCGTACCGAATACACCGATGACGCCGTACTTGATAAAATCGAGCAGATGGTTACGCAGAAACGGCGGGAGCAGGCGCAGCAGACTCTTATCGTTCGTCCGCATCCGCCGCCCCTCCTTCCGTGCGTTCGAGTCGGCGTTCCAACTGCTCCATCCGGTGATGCATCAATCCCAGCTCCTGGGTCAACGTACGCAGTTTGCGGGAATGGTTGGAGAGCGATACGGTCATACTGTACAGAATCAGAAAAATAGACGAGACGGCAAGCAGGAAGACGGCGTTGACCGGCACTTCGATCCCCATGACATCCGCAATGAAAAAGAAGACCTGCGGGAAAATGGATACGATCACCCCTGCCGTGCTCAGGAAAATCCAGACCAGCGCATATTTCAGCTCCAACTTGTAACGCCTTGTTCGGTTGACGAAGATGAAAAATACGGCAAAGCTGAATGCGATCAGTAGAAGCTGCAGTTTCAGCGTAATCATAAGTGCTTCGCCCCGCTTCTGCGCAGTGCATCGATCAGAATGGCCAACGAGACTTTGATCATGTAATAAACGGAACGCAGGCTGCGGATGGAAGAACGTCCTCCGGCCCGTTCCGACATCAGCACCGGCACTTCGACGATCCGCCCGCCCAGGCGCAGGACATGCACGATCGACTCGGGTTCCGGATAATCGGTCGGATACTGGGCGGCGAACATGGCCATAATCTTCCGATTGACCGCCCGGAAGCCGGAAGTCGGATCCGTCACCGTCTGTCCGCTGATCACATGGATCAGGCCGCTGAAATAACGAATACCGGCGCGGCGCAGAAAAGTTGATTGAAATCCTTCCTTCTCGATATAACGCGATCCGATCGCAACGTCCGCTTCGCCGCTCAGCAGAGGAGCGATCAGCGCCGGAATAAATTCCGCCCGGTGCTGGCCGTCGCCGTCGAATTGAATCGCAATCTCATAGCCGTGCGCATACGCGTATTTATACCCGGTCTGCACAGCTCCGCCGATGCCCAGATTGCAGGGCAGACTGACGATATCCGCGCCGGCCGCGGCGCACACTTCGGCCGTATCATCGGTCGAACCATCGTTCACGACCAGCGCCGACAAACCCTGCTCCCGCAGGGCAATCAGAAGCGGGCCGATGCTTTCCCCTTCGTTGAACGCAGGAATGATTAACAAGACTTTCGGATTCGGTGGCACTGCACAATTCCCCTTTGTTCCCGTATATCGGGTATACGGTCAGTAGATCGACATCTCGATAACCGGACGTCCTTCTATTAGAACGCCACAAGGAAGCCCGGCCTCACGGCCGGGCTTCTCGTTTGTGCTATTTTAACGCTTTTCTTCGAGTTCGGCCAGCGCCTTCTTCATATAAGCGGCCAGAGGCTCGCGCATTTCGTCTTTTTGCAGCGCGTAATGGATCGTCGTTTCGATAAAGCCGAGCTTGACGCCCACGTCGTGCCGCTGCCCTTCGAAGTTATAGGCCAGAACTTCCTGCGTCTCTCCGAGTGTGGCGATCGCGTCCGTCAATTGGATCTCGCCGCCAGCTCCGACCGTCTGATTCTCCAAAATATCAAAGATTTCCGGAGTCAGGATGTAACGCCCCATAATGGCCAGATTCGATGGCGCGTCTTCACGGTCCGGCTTCTCGACCAGGCCTTTGGCGCGGAATGTGCGGTCTTCGCCTTCCATCGCTTCGCTGTCCACGATCCCGTAGCGGAATACATCTTCCCACGGAACTTCCTGCACGCCGACGACCGAAGCCTGGTGTTTGTCGAACACGTCGAGCATCTGTTTGAGACACGGCGTGTCGGATTCGACGATATCGTCGCCGAGCAGAACCGCAAACGGTTCGTTGCCGATAAACTTGCGCGCGCACCAGATTGCATGGCCCAGACCTTTCGGTTCTTTCTGGCGGATATAATGGATGTCGGCCATATTGGAAGCATTGCGCACTTCTTCGAGCATGGCCCATTTCTCGTTCTCTTCGAGATTGTGCTCCAGTTCAAACGACGTATCGAAATGATCTTCGATCGCGCGTTTTTCTTTGCCGGTAACAATGATAATGTCTTCGATACCCGATTTGACGGCTTCTTCGACAATATACTGAATCGTCGGCTTGTCGACGATCGGCAGCATTTCCTTCGGCATCGCCTTGGTGGCGGGCAGGAAGCGCGTGCCGAGACCGGCAGCCGGAATAATAGCCTTGCGGATTTTCTGTGTAGTCATTTTGATTTCCTCCTAAGCGATTTAAACTTCTATATGTAGGTCGATCTTAAGCCGCCTTATCGTCCGCCGCATAGGTTCCGTTCACCCGAATGAAGCCTCACCTTATGGCTGCTCGGTTGTTTTCATTTTAGCGTGTGGAATCGGAAAAAGCCAAATTCTCTTCGACTTCTCTTGTGGCGGACGGGCAAATTGCTTAAAATAAGGGAGTTGCAGCGTTTGTATCAACGTCCTACATAACCTTGATGTCTATTATTAACCGATAGAGCCGCTTCAAAATCCGAAACGCCGATTGGAGATTACCGAAAACCATGAATTTTTACACATTGATTGCCGCCGTTCTCTCTTTTGTTCTTGTCGCTCTGCTGTCGCCGGTGTGGATTCGTACCCTTCGCCGGATCGGATGGCTGCAGCCGATCCGCAAAGAACTGCCGCCCGATCACCAAGCCAAAAAAGGTACGCCGCTTATGGCGGGCATGGTCTTCATGGTCGGCGTGCTCGTCGCGCTGATCGCCCAGCCGACTCCCATGATGTGGCTGTTGGCTGCTTCGTTCATCCTGCTCGGCATCGTCGGCTTCAGCGATGACTTCAAAAAAGCCGCGTTCCAGGATCCGCAGGGCATCTCCGGCAAAGCCAAACTGATCATGCAGTTCGCTTTCACCATTACGCTGCTGCTGATCGCAATGAACAGCTTCGGTGTCGAGCCGACCATTGCTTTCCCCGGCGGATTCGTTTGGACGCTGCCGGCCGCCGTTTATTTTGTCATTATGCTGCTGTTTATCGTCGGTTCGGCCAATGCGATCAACTTCACCGACGGCCTGGACGGACTGCTGATCATCGTCGCTATTCCGACCTACCTGTTCTTCTTCGTCATCTCGGATGAACCGGCGATCAAACTGTTCTCTCTGGTCATGGTCGGCGCTTTGTTCGGACTGCTGATCTACAACAAGTACCCCGCCAAAGCCTTCATGGGCGACACTGGGTCGCTTGCCATCGGCGGCTCGCTCTCGCTGATGGCCGTCATCGAAAAAGTCGAAATCCTGGTCCCGCTGCTGTTTGTTATCTATTTTGCGGAACAGTTCTCGGTCATCATCCAGGTCGCCTACTACAAACGCACCAAGAAAAGAATCTTCCGCATGACCCCGATCCATTATCATTACAGCCTGAAATACGGATGGAACGAACGCAAGATCGTAGCGGTATTCGGAAACGTATCCTGGCTTGGCGCTTTCCTGAGCTGGTTGATCTGGTATTTGTGGATGTAACCTCAAACATAAAAACTGCCGCCCCTCCTGAATCCGGGAGAGCGGCAGTTTTTTAATACGCGTTTTTATCGGTCAGCATCTTGTACATCGTAATAAACACCAGCCGGATATCAAACAGAAACGTCCAATTCTCGATATAAAACAGATCGTATTCAATCCGTTTCTCGATCGACGTGTCGCCCCGCAGTCCCGCGCATTGGGCGTAACCGGTAATTCCGGGCGGCACATGGTGCTTCAGCATGTAATTCGGAATCTGTTCGCGGAACAGCTCCACGTAATGCGGGCGTTCCGGCCGAGGTCCGACCACGCTCATCTGGCCCATCAGCACATTGAAAAACTGCGGCAGCTCGTCCAGACTCGTTCGGCGGATAAACGTACCGAACCTGGTCGGGCGACAAGTATTTTCATTGCGTTCCTTCGAAGCGTTGACTGTACTGTTTCGCATAATACGGCTCGTATTTGACCGATTGAATCCGGGTCCACCATTCCTTATTGTCCAGATACCAAGCGATCGTCTCACGAATACCAGTCTCGAAGTTATGCTTCGGCTTCCAGCCCAGTTCGGTCATGATCTTCGCCGGATCGATACCGTAGCGGCGGTCATGGCCCGGACGCTCCTGCACATACGTAATCAACGATTCCGGCTTGCCGAGCTGTTCCAGAATCGTGCGGATAATATGCAGGTTGGTCCGCTCGTTATTGCCGCCGATATTATAAACTTCGCCGTTCACCCCTTCGTGAATGACGAGGTCGATCGCGCTGCAGTGGTCTTCCACGTACAGCCAGTCGCGAATATTGAGACCGTCGCCGTATACCGGCAGCGGCTGGTCATTCAGCGCTTTGGAGATAATGAGCGGGATCAGTTTCTCCGGGAACTGGTAGGGGCCGTAGTTGTTGGAGCAGCGCGTAATATTGACCGGCAGTCCGAACGTCTCTTGGTAAGCGCGCACGAGCAGATCGCCGCCCGCTTTGGAAGCGGAGTACGGGCTGTTCGGCGTCAGTGGCGTTTCTTCCGTGAACAGACCGGTCTCGCCAAGTGTTCCGTATACTTCGTCGGTGGAAACCTGCACGAATTTGGTTACGTTATGCTTTTTAGCTGCGTCGAGCAGTGCCTGCGTGCCGAGCACGTTCGTTTTCACAAATACATCCGGCTCCAGAATACTGCGGTCTACGTGCGACTCTGCGGCAAAGTTAACAACGATGTCGACGCCCTGCCCGATCAGCTCGTCCATCTTGGCGGCATCGCAGATGTCGGCTTTGACGAACGTATGCTTCGGATTTTGTTCGATGGCTTTGATGTTCTCAAGATTGCCTGCATAAGTGAGTGCGTCCACGTTGACGATCTCGTAATCACGGTGCTGCTGAAGCATATACAGAACAAAGTTGCTGCCGATAAAGCCGGCTCCGCCGGTGACGAGTAGTTTCATGGGTTAGTTCCCTCCTATTTTCGCGTAAAATGTTTTATGTGCGAATGGAAATGCACCTCTTAACATGGACACTAGAACCTTTCGGGTAGAATAGGACCTGTACGCAACCAATAAAATTGGAAAGCGATTGAGTCTTTTAAGGTGCAACATTCAGGAACCAGAAAGAGAACTTTGGAGCATGGTGTATCAAGCCTAATTTTGAACAATGTTTCATTGTATTTAAGCTATCGGTTGACGACTACTTTTAAGCTGCCAGCCGATAGGCTGACACTGGCTCTTTGGTTGAGTAAGCATTCTAGTTTGCTACGTTCGGTTATGCTGAACAAGTGTTGCATATGGTTGCTTCTATTTATAAAAGTGTGAGAGTAACTTCATTCTACACGAATCCGGTAATGAATCTCTTTGTATTCAATTCCAGGTATTGCACTTCATTTTATAATCCGTCATCTCCAAAAAAGATAACCAAAGCAGCTTTAACCTGCTTATCGGCATATGCTGGCCAACGTCGAACACCTCAATGCGCTGCCGGAAGGCCAAATGCAGGGCCGCGAATTCGCCGTGACTCCTGCGATCACACTGAATGCAGGCAAAGCCATGTACCTGAGCGGACAGACGGAGAAAACGGCGGCCATGAAGTTACAGCATCTTAAACGAATCAAAAAGACGTTCCGCATCTAGGCTGCGGAACGTCTTTTTGTGTGCTTTGCCCTTTGGGCCTCTCTATTCAGGAAAGTCCGTTTCCTACTTCACCAACTGCCCTCTCGTCACGCCCAGCTGATTCGTCGCTTTCAGCTTGCGCCACACTTCGGAACCGCTGATCTGGCCGTTCAGGGCGCGGGTGTAGAGGTCAAGGACCTCATGCACCTGCTCCGGCGTTTCTTCGAGGAACTCGATCCGGTAGCTTGGAACGCCGGCGTTCAGGAATTCGTTCAGGTATTCGGCGCCGGACTGCTCAATGGCGTTGTAGACGGTATTGCGGCAGCCTTCGTCGACGCGGACCGGGTGGGACATGCCGATCCGGTCGCGCAGCGACGCACGCTGTTCTTCGCACGGGCGGCCGCAGTTCGTGAAGTCGGTGCCTTCGCTCATGAACGTGCAGTAGACGCAGTGCTCGGTATGGAACATCGGCATATGCTGATGGATGACAATCTCCATCTTGCCCGTCTGCGAACGTCCGAGCAGATCGACCATCTGCTGGATGTTCAGGTCGTACGACGGCGTCACGCGGTCGAGACCGGCTTCGAGGAACAGGTCGACGGCTTTGTGGTTCGCCACGTTGAGCGAGAAGTCGCCGATCAGTTCCGGATGGTTCTTATCCGGATTCTCTTGGCGGTGGCGCAGGTAGTAATACAGGGCCCCTGTATTGCGGACGAGCACGGCATCCGGCTCCAGGCGAAGAATATTCGCATGGTAGCCGTTCTCGCCCGGCATGTGGATCCGCGGCGTTGCCAGCGCGATCCGCTTGCCGGCCGCCCGTACGGCTGCGACAGCCGCCGGGAACTGCTTGATGAACTCGAAGTCGGCGTAGATCATGCCCACGCCGGCTTCCAGTGCCGCTTCGACCTGCGGCAGGCTCCGGCACAGCGCCGTGAGGCGGGCCTCGGAACGCTCCATCGGCTGCGCAGGCTGTTTGGAATCGCCGTAGACGGCGATATCGCGCTGCACGTAGACGGGCGGCTTCGGACGCTCGCCGGCCAGTTCGTCGACCGCGCGGCGGCGCATGGCGTTCAGTTCGCGCATCGGTACGATCACGTCGCCGTGCAGCTGCACGTCCAGCTCTTCGAGCTGGTAGACGGTACCGCCGAGGCGGCCGAACTGTTCTTCCAGAATTTCATAGCCGAGCGGGCGCTTCTTGGCGATCTCAAGCTCCATCTCGGATTCGACGCGCACCGTCGTGCCTTTGTCCAGATCGGTCCAGACGGAGACGAGCGGCTGCCCCGGATTGCCCGTGACTTTCACGGCCAGCGGGAATACCCGGTAAGGCTTGTCCGTTTCGTACGTTTGACGCAGACGGCGGTCGAGCGCGGGATCGTTCGTTTTCCAGATCCGATCGCCCACATGCAGACGGCGCAGATCGACGTCATTGCGACCCGGCACGATATCGATGACCCAGCCCTGATCCGCTTCGCCTTCCAGCTTCACGCCTTTGCGGCGCACGTCGTACACGCGTCCGCCTTCTTCTTTCTTCGTCGGATCTCCGGCGTCGAACACGATGCCGTCACCGCGCTTGAGCGGAGCTTCGATCCGGCAGACGACACCGTCGCGCAGAATCTGCTCGACCCGGCCGAGGTAGACGCCGCGGCTCTTCGGGAAGGTACCTTCCACGAGCTGTTTGTTGTTCGTGCCGTCCAGGAAGCCGTGCGTCAGACCACGCGAGAAGCTCTGCTGCAGTTCGCGCACTTCCGCTTCCGAAGGCTTGGCATCGTCGCCGTCGAAGTAGCGGTTGATGGCGGCATTGTACTTGCTGACCACGTTCGCGACATATTCCGGTGTTTTGAGACGGCCTTCGATCTTGAACGACGTCACGCCCGCTTCGATCAGCTCCGGCATAATATCGATCGCCGCAAGGTCTTTGGGCGACAGCAGGTAGGCGATATCGCCCATCGGCTTATGTTCCCCGTCGACCATCAGATCGTACGGCAGACGGCAGGCCTGCGCGCATTCGCCGCGGTTGGCGGAACGCCCGCCCCACATTTCCGACGTCAGGCATTGACCCGAATACGAGACGCACAGCGCCCCGTGCACGAACACTTCCATCGGCAGCTTGGCCTGATCGCCGATCTTGCGAATCTGCTTGAGGTTGTTCTCCCGGCCCAATACGACCCGTTCCATGTTAAAAGGCTTCGTAAATTCGACCGCTTCCGGCGACGTGATGGTCATCTGCGTCGAACCGTGAATCGGGAAATCCGGCGAGATCTCGCGGATCATTTTGACCAGGCCCAGATCCTGTACGATTACCGCGTCCACTCCGGCGACTACACAGGCATCGATCAGCCCGCGCGCATCTTCCAGTTCATTTTCGAAGACGAGGATGTTGAACGTCAGGAAGCCTTTAACCCCGTAGCTGTGCAGGAAACCCATGATCTCCGGCAGTTCGTCCATCCGGAAGTTGTTGGCCCGTGCCCGTGCATTGAATTTCTCGACGCCGAAAAAGACCGCGTCCGCGCCGTTCGCAACGGCCGCGCGCATGCAGTCCCAATCGCCGGCCGGGGCCAGCAGTTCGACGTCGCGTCTTGTAATTGTCCGTGTATCCATTTATCTGTATCCTCCTGCGCACCGCTTCGGGAATCCCGTTCTTTTCCCCGTTGAGCCGCTTGTGTTAGTCGAAGTTTATATCGTCCGAATCGGCGTCATATCTTAATTTTTAACTTATCTATTGTAGCAGAGTCGAGGTCTCTTTGACAGGGCTTATTGCTTGTCAGCTAACAAAAAAAGAGACACGCCGGCATAATCCGCGTATCTCTCGTCTATCTTTGCCAACCCTTTGAACATACCCGGCTCAAAACCCCAGGATTCGATCATATTGAAAATCATACCCTGCGGAATGCCCGTCTGTCAGCGAGAGCAGGATCAGATAGGAACTCTCCTGTGCGGCTCGCCCTTCGACGGCCAGCATCCCTCCGGAAAGACTGAACCCGTCAATCGATTTCAATCGGGTATCCGCGGTCCATAGCAGGCTGCCTTTCTCGGGATCAAAAGCACTGAGCAGGAGATTCGGATTGTCCGCTGCCGCCGCGTCGTGTACAATCAGCAGCCGGTCTTTCCCGCTCTCCGGATCGGCATAACGAAACGGCGGCCCTTCGGACGCTCCGTTCAACGCCAACAGCTCACGGGCAGTCTGCTCGTACGCTTCCCGATTCTTGCGGTGAGACACCTGAAGATCCGGAAGATCCGGCGCTTGAACAAGGCTGTCGTACGAGGGGAATTCGCTGATCCGGTACGGATCGGAAGAAGGGTCGTCAGGAGACTCTTTCCCGATCAAAAAGCCGCCGTTCAAAAAAACAGACTCCCCTACAGGTGTCCACTCCGCTGCGGATGCTGCACCTGTACGCGGCGGTTGGCCTGCATAGATCCGTTTGCGCGGATCTGCGGCCGCTCCGCTTGCAGGAGCCGACCCGCCGCTGCCGAAAGTGCCTTGCTTCAAGGCTTCCGCCTGCTGCTCATTAAGAAAAGACAGATAGGATTCCGGGTCGGCCTTGGAACGAATCAACCCAAGACGTTCGCGCCCGGAATCGGTTTGAGGCGCTGCGGATTCATCGAAATACGCGGCGGGATCCTCACCGTCAAGAACCTCGCCCTGCAGCGTATCGGGATCGACCGCATACAAGGCTCCATCCAGTCCCCGCATGACGGCCCGCCCGTTTTTATCGTCCCAGGCATAACTTTGAGGATCTTCCGGGAATATGCCCTGCAGCGCCACATTGGCTTGTTCCAACGTGGTCCGGTCCGCCAGCTTCTCCCCTTCCGCTTTGCCGAGAACCGTCAGCCCTGCGCCGTCGCACAAAACGATTCGTTCCGGAGTCTGCCCAAGCAGAACCGGTTCGTACGCGCTGCCGATTCCCGTTTTCCAGATCGGAGTACCGGATTCGGTATCGATCGCATACGCATAGGCTTGGCTTGTCCCGCTGACTGTTCCGTTCTCTATCGTATTGGCCAGGAACTTGTCGACCAGCATCACCGAGACCGGTCTGCCGGACTGCTCATAGCTTACCGGATCCGAAATGACACGCGCGTTCCCCGCCCCCAGAAGAATCACGGACAGCAGCAAAAACAGCGCCAGCGGGAAAGCAAGCAGAACCAGCCCGACGATACTGCGGAGCGCGAAACTTCGCAGCGGATGCCGACGCGGCCGGTTATGGTCCAAGCTGCCAAACAGCGGACGAACCAGCGGAATAAGCGCCACAACAACCGCGATACCGACCAGCAGATACACAAGGGTCAGAAAAACGTTATGCCACGTCGCATCGTTATAATGAAAAGCCAACTCGATTTTTTCCAAAAGCGAAGGTTCCATTCGGCAAAACTCCTTTTGATCATCGATTGTCGCAAAAAAATAGACCGAACCCCGAAAATCCCGAGCCGGTCTATCTCCATCCGCATGCAGACGCCATTCTTTACTTAAGGAATTTAAACGATTGAAGCGCCCGCTTGATGCCGTCCAACTGCTGCGGGGTCGCCATCGCTTGATCCAGCTGAGTGTGCATCCAGTAGGTGCTGTTTCCGTGGCGGAAATAAATGTCTTCTGCCTGATAAGGGCTGCCGTCCGTTCCCGTATAGGCCAGACGAACAGCGGGAGCTCCCGCAAACAAAGTCCGCTGCGGCGGTTCCACGGACATCGTCGGATCATCCAGCTTCAAATCGGCGTAACCCCGGGCCGCTTTGGCGGCTGCCGCTTCGACACCTTCGCCGATCAGGGTCAGGGACAGGGAACCGCCGGGAAGGGAGTAGCGCAGCTCGGGCTGCACGCCGCTTCCGGGAATACTGGTCCAGTAAGCCGGAACGCTGATTTGGAAATCCGTCGTGCTCTTGGTGACGTTCAACGATTTGTCTTTGAGGTACGAGATTTGACCGAGCTTCCCAAAAGAAGAAGCGACCGTATCGAAGTCGATATCGAGCGAGCCGATGATCCGGCGGAAGGTTTGTTCCTTGTACGCTTCGGCCGGAGCCGAATAACGCAAAATGTAGAAGTATCCTTCCTGCTGCAGCACGAGCCAGTTCCAGTGATACTCCTCGGTACCCAGCTGATACGTGAGCTTCTCCAGGCGTCCGTCCACCCCGGCAGCCTTCAGCGGTTCGCTGACGATCGGCTTGGCCTTTCCGGTGACGAACAGTTCATCCATCCGGCTCTGCAGAAGTGTATGCCAGTCTTGCAGCGTTTCTCCTGCGGCAGCTGAAGTAACCTGCAGCGACAGGGAAGAACCGTCTTCCGCAGCGTACTCGAATTGACCTGTGTCTGTCGGAATCCACTCGGCCGGCAGTTTCAGCGTCACTCCGTAATCCGACGAAGCGGCCGACACCTGTCCGTCTTTGATCGTCGACAGGTCTTCGGTCTTGATTCCCGGCGTTGCAAAAGAAGGACGGAACGAGTCCAGAAGTTCGGCACGTTCTTCAAGCTCCCGATAATCTTCGACCAGCGAATCGCCGAGGTACAGGGTATACACGCGCCCTTGATCGTAATAGCGGCGGGCTTCCCAATACAGACCGTCCAAGTCCCGCGTAATCAGGCGGGCATAAGGCAGTATGGCATTCGGGAACGTTTCCCGGTCCACGACCGTTTCGCCGGATTCCAGCGCTTCTTGTTCCAACTGCTCCAGAACATCGGAGAGCGGTACCGAAACGGACGCGTCTTCTTCCCAGACATGAATTTGAAGCATATAAGTGCCGTCCGGGTCACCGAGTATAGCCGAGAATTCATTGTCTCCCAACTCGGCTGTCGCATTTTCCGGATAATCGATCGACCAGCCCGCATAGCTGCTGCCGACCCGTCCGGAAAGGCCTTCTTCGTCGCCTTTGACAGGCTTCTGTCCCGGAATTCCGTTATCCGATTTCAGCGTAACGACAATTTTGCCGGAAGCCACTTTGACTGCGGCGCCCAACATGTCCGTTACCGGACGCAGAGGGACCATAAGGGTACCGTTTTTCATTACGGGTGCAGCGGCCAAAGCCGATTTGCTGCCGTTTACCCAGGCCGTCTTGCTGCCGATCGTGAACGTCGCCGCTTTGGAACCGTAGGACAGGCGAACCACATCTTCGCCTTCAAGCCGGCTTTTCGTACCAAATGCGCGCTGGAATACGCCAAGCGGTACCATGACCGTTCCGTTTTGCGTATACGGCTTTTCTATCTTGGTCTTCTCTCCGTTCACGAGCGCCGATGTACTTCCGATCTGAACTTCCAGTGTCAAAGTGACCGATTCGGCCGCCAAAGCCGATAAGGATGTTCCGATCGACAGCAGCAGAACGAACAGAAGCGCCATACCCTGTTTTGCCAGTCTCACTCGCTCTCCCCCTCTTTTTTCTTCGCGTCCTGCCGGCAGATTCGCCGTGCGCAGACCGTATCTCATTCGTTCGTCAATTTGATGCTGCGTTCCACGATATCCCCGCCGGACTGCATCAGCACCTTGACCTTTTGCCCGGGTACATAGGATTTCATCAGCTCGTTCAGGTCAACCACAGCCGTAATCCGGTGACCGGCAACGCTGTACAGCACATCGCCTTCTTGGACGCCGGCGGCTTCCGCTTCTTTGGAGATCACTTCCGTCACGGTCAACGGATCTTCCGAAGGCAGACCGACCATCGCGGAGAAGCTTTCTTCCAGGTGGAGTCCCAAGCCGGCACGCACCACTTCCCCTTTGGCGAACAATTGGTGCACGATATACTGAACGGTAGCCGCAGGAATCGTAAAGCCGGTATTGTCGATATCGACCGCCGCAAATTTCATCGAATTGATTCCGATGATCTCGCCCTGCATATTGACCAGCGGACCTCCGCTGTTGCCCGGGTTGATTGTCGCATCCGTCTGGATCAACCGGTACTCCGCTCCGGCGGCGCGGTTAAGACCGCTGACGATTCCGACCGTTGCCGAGTTGCGCAGCGATAAGGATACCGGCGTGCCGATCGCGATCACCTGCTCGCCGACGAGCGTCGTTTTTTGAGCCGACACGAATCTCGCAGGTTTGAAGCCTTTCACGTTGATTCGGATCAGGGCCACGTCGCTGATCGGATCGCTGTATACGGTGCGGACTTTGTAAGACTTGCCTTCCGACGTGACCACCTGGATATTCTGCATATCTTCGACCACATGCGCATTGGTCACGATCCAGCCGTCCGAACGGATAATGACGCCCGATCCGTGTGCCCGGTCATGCCCTTCCGCTTCTTCCGTGCCTTCTTCAAGTCCCCACTCTTCCGAGTGATCGACCGGTACCTCGCCCGTAATCCCCACTACCGAAGGCGATACCTGCGCAATAATCTGCGGAACCGTTTTGGCGTAAGCCGAGCCGGACGGCTTTGCGGCAGCTGCCGCGGCGGTTTCCGTTTGGGCGAACAGACCGAAGCCTCCGATTCCGATTGCTCCTGACAGCAGCAGACACGCCGCTTTCGTTCCCGTTTTTCTCATTCCGTCGACAACCCTCTTTCTTCGCATGTCCGGATTCCGGCATAATCATTCCCGATTTAACCGATCCGCAGGGCGGCAGCCGCAGAACAAACTCCGCCTTTTGCATATCAAAAAGCGGGATTTGACCAGGCCCGGCCGGATCGTTTTATATCGTGTAGAGCTTCGTTACTCTCTTTCTTCACTCTATTCCATCTTTTAGAAAAAATGAAGCTATTTTTATACAAGTTGGGCAAATTCAAAAAAAGAAAGCGGCCGCCCCAAAGGCGGCCGCTTTCGGGCCAATATTCGCGTTCCGCTTATTATTTGTCGGCCGTCTCGCGGTCCGGCGCATTCTCCAGACGGGTACGTTCGGTATCCCGTTCAAGGACCGGCGCCAGATAATGGCCGGTATACGAACCTTTCACTTTGGCGACCTGCTCCGGCGTGCCGGATGCGACCACATCGCCGCCGCCGCTTCCGCCTTCCGGTCCCATGTCGATCAGGTGGTCGGCCGTCTTGATGACGTCGAGATTGTGTTCGATCACGAGTACCGTATCACCCGATTCGACCAGGCGGTGCAGCACGTTCAGCAGGCGGTCGATATCGTCCACATGCAGGCCCGTGGTCGGCTCGTCGAGGATATAGATCGTTTTGCCGGTGCTGCGGCGGTGCAGTTCGGAAGCAAGCTTCACGCGCTGCGCTTCGCCGCCGGACAGCGTGGTGGCAGGCTGGCCCATTTTGACGTAGCCAAGACCCACGTCAAGCAGGGTTTGCAGCTTGCGGCTGATCTTCGGCACGTTCTGGAAAAATTCGACCGCGTCTTCGATCGTCATTTCCAGGACGTCGGCGATATTCTTGCTCTTGTATTTGACTTCCAGCGTTTCGCGGTTGTACCGCTTGCCTTTGCACACTTCGCACGGAACGTAGATATCCGGCAGGAAGTGCATCTCGATCTTGATAATGCCGTCGCCTTTGCATGCTTCGCAGCGGCCGCCCTTCGTATTGAAACTGAAACGGCCTTTCTGGTAACCGCGCACTTTGGCTTCGTTTGTCGTCGCAAATAGATCCCGAATGTTGTCGAATACGCCGGTGTAGGTCGCCGGGTTGGAGCGCGGCGTACGGCCGATCGGCGACTGGTCGACTTCGACCACCTTGTCCACATGCTCCATGCCGCGGATTTCCTTATGCTTGCCCGGTTTGACGCGCGCACGGTTCAGGTCGCGGGCCAGAGCTTTGTGCAGCACGCCGTTGACGAGAGAAGACTTGCCGGAACCCGATACGCCGGTGACCGCCGTGAACAGGCCGATCGGCACCTTCACATTAACGTTGTTCAGGTTATTTTCTTTCGCCCCGCGAATTTCCAGCCAGCGCTCGCCCGGCTTGCGGCGGCTCAAAGGAACGGGAATAAAGCGGCGCCCGCTCAAATACTGCCCCGTCAGGGAGTCCGGATTGTCCATCACTTCCTGCGGCGTGCCTTCCGCGATAATCCGGCCGCCGTGTACGCCGGCTCCCGGACCGATATCGATAATATAGTCGCTCGCCATCATCGTGTCTTCGTCATGTTCGACCACGATCAGCGTGTTGCCGAGATCACGCATATGCAGCAGCGTCTTGATCAGACGGTCGTTGTCCCGCTGATGCAGGCCGATACTCGGCTCGTCGAGAATATAGAGCACGCCCATCAAGCTCGAACCGATCTGCGTGGCCAAACGGATCCGCTGCGCTTCGCCGCCGGAGAGCGTGCCGGCCGCGCGGCTGAGCGTCAGGTACGTCAAGCCGACATTTTCGAGGAAGCCGAGCCGGCTGCAGACTTCTTTGAGAATCAGGTTTGCGATCGAACGTTCTTTTTCGCTCAATTCGAGTTCGTTGAAGAATTCCGTCGCTTTGGAGATCGACAGATCGGTCACATGCGAGATACTGACTCCGCCCACGGTCACTGCCAGAATCTCGCGCTTCAGACGCTGGCCTTTGCAGGTACCGCACGGTTTGGTGCCCATGAAGCCTTCGATGTATTCGCGCATGCTCTCGGATGAAGTGTCCCGGTAGCGGCGTTCCAGGTTCGGAATGATGCCTTCGAATGCTACCGTAACTTCTTTGCTGCGGCCGAAGTCGCCTTCATAGCGGAATTTGACTTTCTGGCCGTCGGTTCCGTACAGAATCTTGTTCGTTTGTTCCGCAGTCAGCTCGGATACCGGCACGTTGGTCGGAATCTTGTAATGTTCGCACATGGCGGCGAGGAACTGCGGATAATAATTGGACAAGCCTCCGCTCCAGGCGGTAAAAGCGCCGTCTTCGATCGATTTGCGTTCGTCCGGCACCAGCAGTTCCGGATCGACCACCATCTTGACGCCAAGTCCGTCACAGTCCGGGCAGGCGCCGAACGGGCTGTTGAACGAGAACATGCGCGGCGCCAGCTCGTCCATACTGAATCCGCAGATCGGGCAGGCGAAATTGGAACTGAATCTCAGCTCTTCCTGGCCCATGATATCGACCAGCAGCTGACCGCCGGACAGCTTCAGCGCCGTCTCGATCGAATCGGCCAGACGGGTCTGAACGTCTTCCTTGATCACGATCCGGTCGACGACGATCTCGATCGTGTGCTTCTTGTTTTTCTCCAGCTCGATAGTCTCCGACAGATCGCGCAGTTCGCCATCGACTCGGACACGGACGAAGCCCTGCTTGGAGATTTCGGTGAACAGGCTTTTGTGCTCGCCTTTTTTGCCCGCGATAACGGGAGCCAGAATCTGCAGCCGGGTCTTCTCGGGGAACTGCATGATCCGGTCCACCATCTGCTCGACGGTCTGGGAAGTGATCTCCACACCGTGGTCCGGACAGTGGGGCTTGCCGATCCGCGCAAAAAGAAGCCGCAGATAGTCGTAAATTTCCGTAACGGTACCGACGGTCGAACGCGGGTTGCGGCTCGTCGTCTTCTGATCGATCGAGATCGCCGGCGACAGTCCGTCAATCGAGTCGACGTCCGGTTTTTCCATCTGGCCCAGGAACTGCCGCGCGTAAGCGGACAGCGACTCGACGTAGCGGCGCTGCCCTTCGGCGTAAATGGTATCGAACGCGAGCGAAGACTTGCCCGAACCGCTCAGGCCCGTCAGGACGACGAAACGATCGCGGGGGATCGTGACGTCTATGTTTTTTAAGTTGTGTGCTCTGGCACCTTTGATTACGATATTTTCGCTTGCCACCGGCCTCAACCTCCACATAAATCATTCTGTTTGTCTACTTTCTCGGCAGGACGCTTTTTCAAAAAAGAACGTTTGCCGGCTGGCCAATCGTCTGCGCTCGGAGAGACGCTGCGGGTCCGGCCGTATCCTTACGATCGCGTGTTGAAATCGGATTTCTTGGATGATGTTCTCTAGGGGGAGAAATCCGATTTCAAAGGCGAGCGCTGCGCTTCTTCAGGATACAGCCTCCCCCTGCGCTGCTGCTCGCCGTACGCTTCCGGTAGATCCGTGCGGCCATTCTTTTTGGAGAGCTTTTCTGCAGGAAAGTATTGTTCTTGGGAAAAAGATTGCGTCCGCACGGATGCGGACGCTGTATATGAGATAGAATAGGCATGATGTCGGAATAAAAAACCAGGGTATGCGGCGGCTCAGTCCGCCGCGCGGAGTTCCAGCAGAGCGTCGCGAAGTTCCGCGGCGCGTTCGAAGTTGAGGTTCTTGGCGGATTCTTTCATTTCTTTCTCCAGACGCATGACCAGCTTCTCGCGATCCCGTTTCGTCAGCTTGGTCGTTCCGTCGATGCCCGACAGGAAGTCGCTGCCGCTCTCGGCGGCTTTGGTCGCTTCGATGACATCGCGCACTCTCTTCTTGATCGTCTGCGGCGTAATGCCGTGCTGCAGGTTGTGTGCGTGCTGGATGTCGCGCCGGCGCTGCGTTTCGTTCATCGCTTTTTCCATCGAGTCGGTGATCTTGTCGGCATACAGGATAACCCGGCCTTCCGAGTTCCGGGCCGCCCGGCCGATTGTCTGGATCAGCGAACGTTCCGAGCGCAGGAAGCCTTCCTTGTCGGCGTCGAGGATCGTGACAAGCGAGACTTCCGGAAGGTCGAGACCTTCGCGCAGCAGGTTGATGCCGACAAGCACATGGAAGACTCCGAGCCGCAGATCGCGCAGAATGGCAATCCGCTCCAGCGTCTTGATGTCCGAATGCAGGTAGCGGACCTTGATCCCGACTTCCTTGAGGTAATCGGTTAAATCTTCGGACATTTTCTTCGTCAGCGTCGTGACGAGCACGCGCTCGTCCTTCTCGATCCGGTCGCGGATCTCGCCGATCAGATCGTCGATCTGTCCGTCGGTCTTGCGCACTTCGATGATCGGGTCCAGCAGACCCGTCGGCCGGATGATCTGTTCGACCATCGTCGGGCAGTGCTCGATCTCGTACGGACCCGGCGTCGCCGAGACGTAGATGAGCTGGTCCGCTTTCTGTTCGAATTCCTCGAACTTCAGCGGACGGTTGTCGAGTGCCGAAGGCAGACGGAAACCGTAGTCGACCAGAACGTTCTTGCGCGCCTGGTCGCCGTTGTACATCGCCCGGATCTGGGGCAGCGTCACGTGCGATTCGTCGATCACGATCAGCAGGTCGTCCGGGAAGTAGTCCATCAGCGTGTACGGCGTCGCCCCGCGTTCGCGGAAAGTCAGCGGACCCGAATAGTTCTCGATGCCGGAGCAGAATCCGACTTCCTTCATCATCTCGATATCGTAGCGCGTACGCTGTTCCAGCCGCTGCGCTTCGAGCAGTTTGCCTTCTTCCTTGAACACGGCAAGGCGCTCTTCGAGTTCCCGCTCGATATTCGTGATGGCGATCTTCATCTTCTCTTCGCGGGTGACAAAGTGGGAAGCCGGGAAAATCGCGACGTGATCGCGTTCGCCGGTGATTTCGCCGGTCAGGACGTTAATCTCGCTGATCCGTTCGATTTCGTCGCCGAACAATTCGATCCGGACCGCGTGCTCTTCGCGCGAAGCCGGGAAGATTTCGACCACGTCGCCGCGGACGCGGAACGTGCCCCGGACAAAGTTGATATCGTTGCGCTGGTACTGGATATCGACCAGGCGGGACAGGATCTCCTGCCGGGACTTCTCCATGCCGACGCGCAGCGACAGCAGCAGATTGCCGTACTCCTGCGGCGAACCGAGACCGTAGATGCACGATACGCTGGCGACGATCACGACGTCGCGGCGTTCGAACAGCGAACTGGTCGCGGAGTGGCGGAGCCGGTCGATCTCCTCGTTGATGCTCGAATCTTTTTCGATATACGTATCGGAAGAAGGAACATAGGCTTCCGGCTGGAAATAGTCATAGTAACTGACGAAGTAGTCGACGGAGTTGTTCGGCAGGAATTCCTTGAATTCGCTGGCCAGCTGGGCGGCCAGGGTCTTGTTGTGGGCGATGACCAGTGTCGGACGGTTCAGCTTCGCAATCGTCTGGGCGATCGTGAACGTCTTGCCCGTACCCGTCGCTCCAAGCAGCGTCTGGTGTTTCTTTCCGGCGTGTATGCCCTCGACCAGCTGGTCGATCGCACGCGGCTGGTCGCCCTGCGGTGTGAATTCCGAGACGATCTCAAACGGTTTGTTGCTGATTACAATATCGCTCATTGGCCCTATTTCACCCTCGTCGTTTGAAGTGATAGTATTTGAAGCAGAGAATACGAAAAACCGGCGCATCGCTTTCGTTTGACACGCCGTTCGGATGCTTATATTGTAAATAACCACATTTCCGCATGGAAAACTTGCACCGGCTAAGCGGCTGTCGATCGAAAATGCGGAAAAGACTGTAGGTGCCGCGTTTCCATGCCTGCAAAAAGCCTTGAAAATAAAGGCGGCGTTCGTTGTCGAAGAGCTTCGGCTTTGCCGGAATCCGGACAAAAAATGGCACAGTTCGGCAGCGAAGAACAAAATTCTCCGCTCGTCGAACATCCCGGAATAGGAATGCTTGTTCCCGTTAAGTATACTCTCTTTTTGTCCCTGATGCAATTATTTATGAAAACGGAAGACGCTCATTTCAAGCTTTTGCTGCAGAGAGGAACGAATGCATGGACATTACGACTGTTATCGGAATTATCGCCGGATTTGCCGCTTTGATCGGCGGATTCTTGTGGGAAGGAGGGCAGGCCGGAGGCCTGCTCCAGGGCGCTGCCGCCCTGATCGTATTCGGCGGAACGGCGGCGGCGGTAGTCATCAGCTTCCCGTGGAAAAGACTGCGGCAGCTCCCCGAAGCGCTCCGTCTGGCTTTTGGTTCGCGCCCGTCCGACTCCGAGGAATTGATCGAAGATCTCGCCGGCCTGTCTTCCGTCGCCCGGCGTTCGGGGATTCTGGCGCTTGAACAAACGGCGGAAACGCACGAACATCCTTTTATGAGGGAAGGTCTCAGCTTGATCGTGGACGGAAGCGACCAGTCGCTGATCCGGCATATTCTTGAACTCGAGATCGACAAACGCCAGGACAAGTTCGACGGCTATGCCAAAATTTTCGAATCCGCCGGAGGCTATGCGCCTACCATGGGAATTATCGGAACCGTGATGGGATTGATCCGCGTGCTGGGCAGCCTGACGGAACCGGCGAATCTCGGTTCGTCGATCGCCGTCGCTTTTATCGCTACCCTGTACGGAGTCGCCAGCGCCAACCTGATTTTCCTGCCGATCGCATCCAAGATCCGGGCGCGCGGCGAAGAGGAGGTTCAAGTGATGGAGATGATGCTCGAAGGCCTGCTGTCTGTCCAGAACGCGGAGAATCCGAATCTGGTCCGCAAGAAACTCGGCACTTACCTCGACGATGAACGCAGCGATAGACCGGCCGGAGCGGTTTCGCGATGAGCAGACGCCGCCGCAAACGCCGGGAAGGCCCCGCGCATCAACAGGAACGCTGGCTGATTACGTATGCCGATCTGCTGACGCTGCTGCTGATCTTTTTTATTATCATGTATGCGGTCAGTACGATCGATGCGGAGAAATACGAAGCCGTCTCGGGATCGCTGCAAACGACGTTTCAAGCCGGTACCAGCATTCTGGATGGCGGACCGAAAATCACGGGCGAACAGGGGCAGCAGATCCCCGGCAGCGAAGGAGATGACGAAGGCACGGGCGGAGAACAAGCCCAGATCGAACCGGTGCCGGAAGACGAGCCGACCACGCGCGAACTGGCTTTCCGCGAACAGGAACGGCAGCTGGCCGGCTTCCTTCAGACCATTCAATCCTATGTGGAAGAAAACAACCTGCAGGACCAGATTTTTGTCGCCGACAAACCGCAGGGGATCTCGATCACGCTGAGCGACCGCTTCCTGTTCGATATCGGCCGGGCCGATCTCAAAAGCGGCGCCGCGGGTATTCTGGATCGGCTGTCGAGCTTGTTCGGCACGATCGGCGCGACGATCAGTATCGAAGGCCATACCGACAACCAGCCGATCAAAGGCGGACGGTATGCCGATAACTGGGAGCTGTCGGGCGATCGGGCGCTGTCGGTCCTTCGCTACTTTATCGATGTCCGCAGCCTGCCTCCGTCCCAATTCCAATATGCCGGTTACGCGGATACGCGGCCGGTCGGCAACAATGCTACCGTGGAAGGCAGACAGCAGAACCGGCGGGTAGAGATCACCGTGCTCCGCCAGCTTCAGTCCGACGGTGCCGCGGCGCCGGCTGCCCCGGCCGGATAGATTTCGCAGAAGCGTATTTCAAAACTCGAAAAAGCCCCGGCCGAACCCCGTATACTGCGAGGTTTGGCCGGGGTGTTTTCGTCTGCCGCCGCTTCAGGCGGCGCGTTCGCCCGGTTTCAAAATGACGGAGCCGATTGCGAGCAGCACGAACGCCATCAGCAGCAGAATCAGCAGGGGCATGGCCGCTTCGTGCAGTCCTCCGCCATCCGCCACCCGCTGCACCGCTTCGATCGCCCATTTTTGGGGCATGAAATTCGAAGCGGTCTGCAGATAATCCGGCATAATCGAGATCTTCCAGAAACAGCCTCCCAGCATACAGGTCGGCGTAATGATAAAGGTGTTAAGCATCGGGGCATTGTCGGGATTTCGCACGATACCGGCCAATGCGCTGGCAAGTCCGATCGTCACCAGCATAAAAGCCGTCAGCACGGCGGCATGCAGCCACAGCGGAACCCCGTAATCGTAACGCAGCACTCCCCGCGTGACGAGCAGCAGCAGGCCGATCTGCAGCCAGCCCAGCACGAAACATCCGAGGAAATTGCCCAGCGCAATCTGGAGCGATCCGGCCGGTGCCGTGAAAATGCGGGCCATCGTGCCTTGTCTGCGGTCTTCGAGAATAAGCGATACGCAGGTGCCGGCCAGTCCCATCAGAAACAGCAGCGTGAACCCGATCACATTGTGGATGCCGTCTTTCGGATAGAGCTGCGGGTCGGTCACCACCGCGCGGACAGCTTCGTTTTCCTGCGCTTCAAGCAGTTCGCCGAAACGTCCGGAGACCTCTTCCGGCGAAGACGAACCGCTTTCCGCCGCTTCTTCCCGGACCACCGCCGCCGCATCGGACAGCCGTTTATGTTCCGAAGCCACGGACAGCTTCAGCAGCATCGAATCTTCGGTCGGATTCAATTGATAATAGATCGGCGCGGCGGAGCCTCCCTCGATCAGGGCGCGGCTGTATCCTTCCGGAATCACGACGCCGAACTGCAGATCGCGATCCGTCACGCCCCGCTTGATCGCCGCCTCGTCCGGTTCGGCCTGAAGTTCCCGGCCTTCGCGGACAGCCAACCCGGCCAGAAGCCGCTCGCCCGCCGGTCCGCTGTCCAAGTTGACGTAAGCGATCGGCGCATCCGGCGAGGATATTCCGCCGCCCAGCAGTCCCACGGCCCCCGATACGACTGCTACCGGAAGAATCAGATACGAGAGAATGCCCCTGAAGTTTCCCAAAGCCCGCTGAACCAGATTCCGGGCGATCCATATGCTATTCATACGCGTACCCCTTTCTTCCGTATACCGTAAGCGCCAAGGCAAGCAGCAGTGCGCTGATGAGCGCCAGTATGGCGATCGAAGCTCCGATATGCCCGGCCGGTTCGTGCAGCATCATACGCAGAATACTTTCCGAAGCCCAGCGGTTTACCGTGAAATTGCCGATCTTTTGGATCCAGCCTTCAAAAGGAACATATCCTCCGCTGAGAAACGTCATGGCCACGATCAGCCCCTGCATGATCGAAGCGCTCTGCGGCTGCGTCGTTGTCAGGAACGTAACGGTAATTGCCATGCCCATCGTGAAAACGATCATCAGCAGGCATACCGCCGCCAGCATCCACGGCCGCCCGCCCCAATCGACGCCAAAGCCCCATTTGGATATCAGGATAATGTTGAGCGACTGAAGTCCCGCTACGGCACCGGCCGCCGCCACTTTGCCCGCGAACAGATGAATCGGCCGGATCGGCATGGCATACATCCGCTGCAGCGTCCGGTTTTCCCTTTCCCCGTGCAGGCTGCCGCTGAGGCTGAGTCCCGAATACATCATGAACATCACCAGCATGGAGGCCGCATAATATTGAAACGCCGTATAACTCCCGCCCTCCGCTCCGAGTACGCCGTCCTGCACCTGCGCTAACGCAGCGGGCAGCTGTTCGTAGGTCTGCAGCGCCTGAGGCCCCAGCAGCTTGGCTGCCGCCGAACGGTCGTTCAGCGCATCGATAAACGGCCGCAGCACATTTTCCGCTACCCGGTTCTCCGAATGGCTGCTGCCGCGGATAAGCTCCAGCGAAGCGGCCCGGCCAGACACCACCGCCCGATCGAAGCCCGGAGCTGCGATCAGCGCATAATCGGCTTCTCCGGTCCGCAGATTCTCCTGCGCCCGCTGCCGATCCGGCACTTCGACAACGTTCAGATAACGCGCCACGCCTTCGTCGGACAGGTAACCGTCCAGCAGCGGCGAGTCTTCGCTTTTGACCAGCGCAAGCGTAACCGGATCAATCTTCGCGTCTTCGGCTCCGCCCATGTCGTTTACGCTTCCCAGTGCCGTCCCCAGCAAAGAGATGACGATCAGAGGCAGCAGGAACATATTGATCAGCACCCTGCGCATCCGCAGCGTCCGTTTGAGCTGATTGAGCGCCACGATATAAAAAGTTCGCATCGTCTATTCCTCCTCAGTCTCTCAGCGTGCGTCCGGTCAAATTCAGGAACAGCGATTCGAGATTCGGCGCTTCGCATTCGAGCGAGCCGATCAGCGCTTCGTGCCGGGCGCAGATAAACAGCACATCCTGCAGACTGCGCTGCGCCGAAGACAGGTAGAGCGTGATCCGGTCTCCGTCGGCCTCGACCGCTTCGATCCGCGGATGCTCCTTCAGTTCTCTCAACAGTTCTTCCGTAACCGGCGTGACCTGCAGCAGAATGCGTTCCTGCTGAGCGGCGCGCTCGCACAGCTCCGACTGGGTGCCGGAAGCGATCAGATGTCCGCGGTCGATGATCGCGACCCTCGAACTGACCGCTTCGACTTCTTCCATGTAATGACTGGTATAAATGACGGTCGAACCCGCCCGGTTCAACTCGCGCACCGCTTCCAGGATATGATTGCGCGACTGCGGATCGATCCCGACGGTCGGCTCATCCATAATGACGAGCTTGGGCCGGTGCATAATCGCACAGGCGATATTCAGACGCCGCTTCATGCCTCCCGAGAAAGTCGCCGGCAGCTCCTTGGCCTTGTCTTCCAGACCGACGAATTCCAGCGCTTCCTTCACGCTCTGCTTCAGCAGGGAACCGCGCAGGCCGTGCAGCCGGGCAAAAAACATCACGTTTTCTTCGGCGGGCAGTTTCTCGTACAGCGCCAGATCCTGCGGCACCAGGCCGAGCATGCGTTTGACTTCCATCGGCGATTCTTTGACCGAGAGGCCGCCTACCCGGACCTCGCCGCTGTCGATTCCGATCAGCCCGCAGATCATCCCGATGGTCGTACTTTTTCCCGCGCCGTTCGGTCCGAGCAGCCCCAGCACTTCGCCTTCTTCGATATTCAAATTCAGATGATCGACCGAAATCCGGCTTCCGTAACGCTTGACAACATCTTTGATTTCTACAAAAGACATCTTCTTGTCCCCTTTCGCGGTTTCCGCTTCACTGGTTATATCCGTATTGTACGGGGCTTTCTTTATTGGCACAGGTACAGAAAGTCATGGGTTGGACGCAGGGAGATGACCAAAGTCACCTCCGCTCCGGCCGGACCCGCATGCTATAATCGAAAAAAGACAAGGTGCCGCGGCAAAATGCAGGGATAGCGACGGGAGTGGAAAATATTGAGGTTTGCGATACGCGGAGTTCTGATTTTGATTTCGGCCGCCGCAGGCCTGTACACGGCGCCAAGCGGGGAGATCAAAACGTATGTAGCGGGCGTTCTGCTGTTTGCGGCTCTGACGGCTGCGGAACGTTTGGGTCTGCCGGAGCGGCTGCGGACTGCGTTTCAGGTCGTGCAGATTCTGATTTCTTTCTGGCTCGTCGAACGTTTCGGCCCGGCTCTGCTGTTTCTGTCGCTGTCCAGTCTGCCCGGTTATATGCAGAGCGATCCGTTTTCCAAAGGGCTGATGGCCGCCGGCCACCTGCTGGCTTTGAACCTTGCGCTCGCGGGAGCGGAAATCTCCGTGCGGCTCAATGCCAATCTGGCTTTTCTGCTCAGCGCCGTTCTGCTTCTGATGCTTGAGATCAGCGAACGCCGCCGCCTTGAAGACGTGGTGCGGTACGACGAGCTTCGGATGCATCATTTCGAACTCGGCGAAGAACGCGAGCGCCTGGCGGCTTTTGCCCTGCGAATCGAAGAAGAAGCCCAGGACGAAGAACGGGTACGGCTTGCGCGCAAACTGCACGACGATATCGGTCACCGGCTGATCCGGATCAAGATGATGATGGAAGCGGCGATGCGCATTCTGCCGACGGAGCGCGAGCGGGCCTCCGGCATGCTGGAACAAATCCGCAGGCAGTTGGAAGAAAGTATGGAAGAAATTCGGCTGTCGGTCAAAAAAGGAACCACGGTCAGCCGGGCCGAGCACGAATATGCGCTGGACCGGCTGCTGGACGATACGGGCCGCGAAACCGGCATGCGGACGACGTACCGTATTCAGGGCATTCCCTACGCGCTGTACCCGAGCTACCGCGTCGCCCTGTATCAGAATGCCCGGGAGTCGCTGACCAACGCGCTGCGGCACGGTCGGGCGGAGTACATCGAACTGACCCTGATCTATGAGCCGGATGCCGTCACGACAAAAGTGTGCAGCGGCCAAGCCGGCGACATCAAACCAGACGACCTGCAGACCCAGGCGGCGCCGACGGTCCGGGCCGGTATGGGCATCCGCGGTATGACCGAGCGCACCCGTCATCTGGGCGGCGAACTGCGAATCGATCCGGGTCCGCCTTTTACCGTGGTGACGCGGCTGCCGATTCGTACGGGTACGACGGAATAAGCACGGCCGAAGAACGCTTCACCTACCCCGAATAGAAAAAGCGAAAAAGAAGGCAGCGGACTGCCTTCTTTTTCGCTCCAAGGAGGAACAATCATGATCCGGATCATCATCGCGGACGACGACATTTTTATCCGGGAAAGCCTGCAGATCATGCTGGGCATGGATCCCGGGATCGAGGTGAGCGGCTTGGCCGGCAACGGACGGGAAGCGCTGCTGCTGCTCGAACAAGGACTGGCCGTGGATGTGGTCCTGATGGATATCCGTATGCCGGTCTGCGACGGGGTCGAAGGAACCCGGCAGATCAAAGCCCGCTTTCCTAAGGTGCGGGTATTGGTCCTGACGACTTTTGACGATGACGAGTTCATCGTCGAAGCGATCCGCGGCGGCGCCAGCGGCTATCTGCTCAAGAATATCGCGCCCGACCGGATCATCCAGGGAATCAAGACCGTGCACGAAGGCAGTATGCTGATCCACCCCGATATCGCGGCCAAGCTTGCGGGCCTGCTGCTTCCTTCCCCTCCGCCGGTCCAGGCGCCCGCTGCGGAAGGCTCCGAAGACCCGGATGCTTCCTTACGTTTGGCGGCCTACGGCCTGACCCCTTCGGAACGGCAGGTGGTCGGCCTGATCGCCGAAGGACTGTCCAATCGCGAAATTGCGGGCCGGCTTTATCTGAGCGAAGGTACCGTCAAAAATTACATCACCGAAATCTTGTCCAAGCTGTCGCTGCGGGACCGGACCCAGATCGCGATCTTGTATCTGCGGGGACGTTAGGCTACCGTGTGGAGCGGTTCTTGGCCGGAACTCTTGTCCGTCTCCGCCAGACCGTTCTCCTCTGCGGCTTCTTCGAGACGATCCGGTTCGGCGGACTGCGGCGCAGCGCCTTCTTCCCCGGGCGATGCTTCCAACGTGAAACGGGACAGGGTCGTCTGCAGCTCCTCGGCCAGTCCGGAAAGGAATTTTGCGGATCCCTGCACTTCTTCCATGGTGGACAGCTGCTCTTCTCCGGCGGCACTGACCTCCTCGATCCCGGCCGCCCCTTGGCGGGCAATCGCGTTGACTTCGCGCATAGCCTCGGCAATCCGCGAAGTCTGCTGCGAGAGAACGCGAATCAGCCCGCTCGTCTCGCTTGTCTCCTGCCGCACTTCGGAGACCGTGCTGCGGATTCGTCCGAACACTTCCGAGATCTCCCGGCCGCTCTCCACGCCGAGCCTGGCCCGATCCGCCCCTTCGTTCAGCGAGATTACCGCAGCTTCCGACTCTTCGCGAATCGCGGCAATGATCTCCCCGATCGTCCGCGTGGAAGCCGCCGCACTCTCGGCCAGCTTGCGGATTTCCTGGGCGACGACCGCAAATCCCCGGCCCGCTTCCCCGGCTCTTGCCGCTTCGATCGAAGCGTTAAGCGACAGCAGATTGGTCTGCCTCGCCACCTGATCGATCAATACGGCGGCCGTGCCGATCTCCTCCGAACGGCGGCGCAGGCTGGTCACCACGTCCAGCGCGTGAGTGACGCTGTGGTCGATCTCGTTCATCCGGCCGATCGTTTTCTCAAGCTCCCGGCTGCCCAGCTCCGCCGCGGCATTCGCGGAGTCTACCGAGACCGCCACTTCTTCGCCGCTTCGATCCAGCTGCCGCATGCCCTTCTCCATCTCGTCGACGAACCCGCCGACATCGGCAATGGTATTGACCTGCTGCTCGAATCCGGCCGACAGCTCCGAAGACGAAGTGGCAATATGCGCGGCGGCTTCGGTCGTCTGCTCCGCCCCCGCGGCAAGCTGCTGCGAAGAAGCCGACAAGGTTACGGCGCTTTCGTCGACCCGGCGGATCATATCGCGCAGCCCTTCGATCATCCGGTTGAACGACAAGGTCACCTGCCCGATCTCGTCGCGGAACAAATAGGTGCCCTGCACGCTCAAGTCGCCGGCTTCCGCCTGCTGCATCAGCTTCTGCATCCGGTGCAGCGGCAGGGAAACCAGGCGCGAGATCAACAAACCGCCGGCCGCGATCAGCAGGACGCCGACTCCGATACAGATCACAATAAGAAGGGTCGAACTTTGAGCCAGCTCGGTTGAAGCTTCATTGCTGCTCTGCGCTTCTCTCAGCAGCTGCGAGTTGAGTTTGTTCATCGTCTGGTTGACCTGTTCGCGAATCGGCTGCAGCTCTTCTTGGAACATACGGTAAGCTTCTTCGCTCTGGTTGCGCGTCGCCAAGTCCACGATCCGGGAGCGGACGTTAAAATAGTTCGGTGTCAGCTGATTGTATTCGGCATACAGTGCCTGGGCGGCCGGGCTCAACTGGATTTTCTCCAATTCGGCGTAGGCCATCGCATTGCGGGCCGTTCGGTCGCTGATGCCCATCGACAAGTTCTGGTCTGCCGTATAGTCTTCGTTTAGCATCATTTCCATCACATAGGCTTCGATCGCGCTGTTGTTCGAACCGACCTGCCCGATCGCATTGAGAGACCGCAGATTGTTCTGATACATCGTCTCCGAAGTCTCCGCCATCTTTTTCATCGTGGCAAACCCCGTGTATCCCACTGCCACAAGCATGACCCCGGACAGCAGTACCAGCAGCAAAATCTTTGTTTTCACCTTCAGGTTTCTCATGTGCCCCACCGCCCTTTTTCATCTAGTCCCTTGTCAACACTAAAGGTAAGGTTACGCTCCCCTGAGATTTCGTACTTGAAGCGTGTACGAAGTCTCCGACGGAATTGTTATTTCAGGCGAACGTAAACCTCCGATTAAGAGTTGAAAGGATAGTAGTCTAAAAGTCTCTTACTCGCTTATTTTTCTTCATTCTATCAGCTTCCCGTAAAATCTGTGCGCGAATTTTATGAATAAAGTTCCAATTTATCGTCGTTTTTTCGTGTAAACGGATACATATCCAGATGGTATTCAGAGTCTTAAGAACTACCTGACTTCAAGCGGCAGATTCGGATTAAAAAAGCGCAAAAAAAGACGGAATTTTCACTGGGAAAATTCCGTCTTATCCGGCTGATTCGGCAGAGGCTGCTGTTCGTTGGAAGAAACCTGTTCCGCAACTTCCCGCTGCGCCGGGTCGGCCGCGGCTTCGCTGCGCGGCAGCCTGTCTGCAGGCTGCGGTTCGGCCGGTTTCTCTTCACCGCCCCGGGGAGCGGGAAGAACCGCGGCCGGAAGCTGAAGTCTTTCCGAAGACCCCCGCCCCTGCTCGGCCTGCACGCTCCACAATCCCGGCAGCGAAAGCGGACGGAACGGCTGCTCCGAAGCCGAAGACGCATCCGGAGCAAACACAAAGCCAAGCTGATGGTGGTCGCCCGCATAGATCGGCCGCTGCAGGAACTTGCTGTCTCCCCTGCGGTTCTGAACTTCAAGCTTGCAAAAAGCCGAATTGATCCGCAGCGCTTCATGCATCTGCTGCGTAGTGCCTACCGGAAGTCCGTTGACTTTTAGCAGCGTCTCGCCGGGCAGAATGCCCATGTCTTCGGCCGGACTGCCGGGCTGAACAGCCAGGATCTTGAGCCCGCGTCCGGAGTGCGCGTACATCGCCGGCTGTCCGTCTTCTTCGCGGACACCGTCGCGGATCAGCGCTTCGCGCAGCACGATACCGGCGACGGCGGCAATCACCGTCATCGGCGGCCAGAATACGGCCCCGAGCGCCAGCACCAGCAGCGCCGCGCCGAACATAAGACCGCGCCGCGCCGCGCGGGCGGCTTTGCGCTCCGGCAGCAGCGTCCAGGTCGCTTCCGCCATGCCCAGCATGACGGGAAGGGCGAGCAGCGTATAGCTCGCCGCCTCCGGCAGACCCAGCCACGTATTCAGCGGCGGCTGCCAAGGCAGAGGACCGATCGGCCCGCCTTCGGCCGGCACAAGCAGCAGCGTCGGCGCAAGCCAGAGCATGCGCAGGACGTAAGCCCCGACCGGGCGGCCGCGCTTGCCCGGGATGTACGTCGGCAGGGCGAAGTCTTTGCCCTGCCAGGCGATCAATCCGCTCTCCGCCAGATGCAGCAGAGCAGCCAACAGCAGCAGCGCGGCGATGTTCAAGCCGCTCAAGGCGGCGAGGATGCTGCCTGCGGCGCCCTCATCCGGCAGTCCGGGAATCAGACGCAGCACGAACTGCAGGGCGCCCAATACGCCTACCGCGTAAGCGAAGTTGGCGAACCGGATCCGGAACACCAGCAGTACAAGGGCAGTGACCCAGAGCAGGGTCGCGCCCTGCACCGTCAAAGTGAATCCGAGTCCGGCCATGATCAGCGATACGAGCGCACCGGCCCCTATTCCGCCGAGCAGTGCACGCGCCGCATATCCGCCGTATCCATGCAGGCGGATATGGAAAAGCTTTCGCTCCAAAATGCCTTGACGGCGATAATATAACAGCAGAATCAACAATCCTGCCCAATAGAAAGGCTGAATTACAAGTTCCAGCAGTGCCGACAGGATGATTTCCAGGTATTCGTTCATCGGTTTCTCCTTTTCGTCCCGCTTCTAAAAAAGGGAAGGCTTACGCCTTCCCTTTGTTCAAACCGCTATGTTTAGGAGTTCGACGCCGGAGCAAGCGTTTCCTGCTTCAATTCTTCGATCGCTTTGTTCAACTGGGTGTCGTGGGTCGGATCGGTAATTTGTTTAAGCGTAGCGGCTTCGAGAGCGGCTGCCGTTTTGGCTTCGATCATGCCGCTGACCGTCAGCTTTTGCGCTTTCTGGAAAGCTTGAACCTGCTTTTTGGTCTCGGCATCGAAATAACCGTCTTTGCGTTTGGTCTCGTAACCGAGTCCGCTCAGCATGATCTGCGCGCTTTTGACATTTTCGTTGTTCATGTTGTACTTGAGCGTTTTCTCTTTGTTGATCGGCGCCACCTTGAAGTAATCCGGCTGGCTGACTTTCTCATCCGGTTTGATTCCTTTTTCGTGAATCCATTCGGCGTCCGGCGTCAGCCATTTGGCGATGGTAATCTTGAGCAGCGTTCCTTTGCCCAGGCTGTCCGAAATACTCGTCTGCACGGTGCCTTTGCCGAAAGAGTTTTCTCCGAGCAGTTTCGCTCCCGCGGATTCTTTCAATGCGCCCGCCATGATCTCCGAAGCGCTTGCGCTGCCGCCGTTAATCAGCACGGTAACCGGATAATCCTTGCCTTTGGCCCGACCTTCGGAACGGACAGCCTGACGTGCGCCGCCGCGTGTTTCTTCCTGTACAATGATGCTGCCTTTCGGCACGAATTGTTCGGCCATGTCGACCACGACGTTAAGCAGGCCGCCGGGATTGTTGCGCAGGTCGATGACCAGGCCTTCCATGCCCTGCTTCTCCAGCTTGGTCAGTTCCTGTTTGAAGCGCGCCCCCGTATTGGCCGAGAACTGCGTCACTTCGATCACGCCGATTTTGCTTTTTTCCATATGCGCATTGACGGTTTCAAGTTCGATATCGTCGCGCGTGATCTCGAATTTGATCGGGTCCTGCGTTCCCGGACGCTGAACCATAACGGTGACCTTGCTGCCTTTCGGACCGCGAATCTTCGACACGGCCGTCTGCAGATCAAGGCCCGCCAACGACTTGCCGTCGACCGAGAGCAGAACGTCTTTGGCTTGAATGCCCGCCTTCTCGGCCGGAGATCCCTTGATCGGCGATACGACCGTCACTTTCTCGTTCTTGAGTTCGACTTCGGCGCCGATTCCCGTGAACGAGCCTTCGATCGATTCGTTGAATTCGCTTGCCTGTTCGGCTGCCATGTACGCGGAATAAGGATCGTCCAGCGCACCGACGATGCCGTTAATGGCTCCCGTCACCAGCTTCTCGTGGTCCACATCCTTATAATAGTTGTCTTCGATCAGCTTGACCGCCGCATTGAGTTTGTTTATTTCGGTCGTATTGAGCCCCGTGCTTGCGCTCGCTCCGCTGCTCGCGAAGATCGGATAGTTCGTCAAGGCAAGCACCGCTCCCCCTCCGATGATCATTGCGACAATGACCAACAGAATCGCTGTCCGTTTTTTTATCATGGTGCAAGCCTCCTTGGCAGAATCCTCGAATTGTCGTGTTTTCTATTGTGTACGATGCCCGGAAAAAGCGCAAGACCCGCCCGGACATACGCCGGGCGGGAACTTGAAGTGCTGGGGCTTACCAGCCCAGATAAGGTACCGGATCGATCGGTTCGCCGTTCTGCCGCACCTCGAAGTGCAGATGGGGCCCCGTCGAATTGCCGGTCGAACCGACTTCGGCGATCTTCTGTCCGCGCTGGACCGTTTGTCCCGAAGAAACCATGATGCCGCCGTCGCGAATATGGCCGTACAGCGTCCAGATTCCGTTGCCGTGGTCGATCACGACCGTATTGCCGTAACCGTTCCACCACTGGGCGACCGTAACGACGCCGCCTTCGGCCGCATGAATATCGGTTCCCTGCGGAGCCGCCATATCCACGCCGGTGTGCTTTTTCACTTTGCCGGTGATCGGGTGGACGCGCGTTCCGAAGCCCGAAGACATCCGGAAGCTGTCGACCGGAGTCAGCATTGCGCCGCCGGAAGAAGCCGAACCCGACGAAGTCGAAGGTGTTTCCGGCGTTGGTGACGGCGACGGTGTAGGCGCCGGATCACCCGTTTTGTACGAATAGTCGCCTGCGGAAGGAGCCTGGGCCGCTTGAACTTCGGCCGCCGCACGCGCCGCTTCGGCTTCCGCCTGCCGCTGTTCTTCGGCTTTCTCCGCCGCCGCAGCCGCACGCGCTTTCTCCTGGGCTACGCGAAGAGCTTCTTCTGCCGCGGCTCTGCGCCGGGCTTCTTCGATCTCGCGCTTCTCGCGTTCCAGATCGGAGCGCTTGGTGGCGAACTCGACCAGCATGGAATCCTGCTCCTGGCTGATTTCACCCGCTTCTTCGATATCCAGTTCAAACTTGGCAATCAGCTTGCGCTTCTCTTCTTCCTTCGCATCGAGCTCTTTCTTGTGGGACTCGACTTCGGCCAGAAGGGTCTTCTGGCGGGCATGCTGGCTTTCCAGTTCCGACTGCTTCTCGATCACGATCTCCTGGTCGCGCTTGTGATCTTCCAGAATCGTGTTGTCCTGCCCGATGATCCGCTTAATCGAATCGGCCCGGCTCAGGAAGTCGCCGAAGTCGGCCGAAGCCATCAGCACATCCAGATAGGAAACGGCACCGTCGGTATACATCATCCGAACCCGGGTATCCAGCAGTCCTTCGCGCTCAAGGATACGCTGCTTGGCGGCTTCGAGTTCTTTCTCGGTCTGCTGCAGCTGCATTTCGGTCTCCGACAGCTCCATGCTGACCTGGGTCAGCTTGCTGCCGACCGCTTCGATATTCGCGAGGACCTGTTCCAGATACTCGTTGGTTTTGTTTTTATAATGCTCGGCTTCCTGCTTGTCCGATTCGGCCGCTTTTTTTTGCGCCTGTGCTTCTTTTTCTTTTTGCTGCAGTTCCTGAAGCTGACGGTCGATCTTGTCCGTCGAAGGCGCGGCATGCAGACTTGCGGGTTGAACGATCACTGCGGCCAACAACACGCCGGCCAATAACGAAGCTGTTTTTTTCAAAGCGGGTTCCCATCCTTTTTTCCGAATTGTTGGGGCAGCTTACCGTCAGACCTTCAAAAACTTACGGATCGAAATGGTACTGCCCCAGGCTCCGATCAGGAATCCCAGCCCAAGGATCAGAATACTGAACCAGAGCCAGATCTCGTGAAGGGGAATCATCGTAAACAGGGAGGCTTTCCAGCTGGATGCGGCCAGCTCTACCCTGGAATATCCGTACAGCAGAATTGCCAGCGTCAGCGCTGAACCCGTCATGCCGACCAGCACGCCTTCAATGAAGAACGGCCAGCGGATAAAGCGGTTGGTCGCACCGACCAGCTTCATGATCGCGATTTCTCTCCGGCGGGCGATAATCGTGACTTTGATCGTATTCGCGATCAGGAACATGGCCATGACGCCGAGTCCGATCACGAGCACCAGTCCGACGACCCGGATGGTCTGCGTCCACTGGAACAGCCGTTCCGCCGTTCCTTTGCCGTAATCGACTTCGTAAATCGGCGCTTCCGGGCGTCCGTCGTTCAGCGCCAGAATCTTGTCCGCCACGAACGGCACCGTCGTGGCCTCGATGACCTGAACCTTGTACATATCGGGAAGCGGGTTCGTTCCCGTCTCTTCGTATCCTTTGACCATGGCATCGCCGAGGGTCTCGCGCATCTCCTCGAGCCCTTCTTCTTTGGAGACGAAGGTGAGTTCCTGCACTTCCGGCATGTCCCGGATCTCTTGTTCGACCCGGTCGCGGTCGGCCTGCTGAATGTCGAGATTCAGATATACGCTGATCTCTACCTGCCTGTCGACCTCGTCGGCCGCCCGGTCCAGGTTCAAGACGAGCAGCAGCGCGACGCCGAGCAGCGAAAGCGAGACGACGATGGACAGCATCGAAGCGACCGACATCCAGCCGTTGCGGAATACGTTTTTCGTGCCCTCGCGAAAGTGCCGCAGAAGGGTGTTAAAATTCATAACCGTATTCTCCCCTCAGCTGGTCGCGGACGACGTGTCCGTTCTCGATCGCCAGTACCCGTTTGCGCATCGTATTGACGATTTCCTTGTTATGGGTCGCCATGACGATGGTGGTGCCGCGGAAATTGATCTCGTCAAGCAGCTGCATGATGCCCCAGGATGTCTCGGGATCCAGGTTGCCGGTCGGTTCGTCCGCGACGATCACCGACGGGTTGTTCACGATCGCACGGGCGATCGCGACCCGCTGCTGCTCGCCGCCCGACAGATGGGCCGGTTCGCGGTTGGCTTTGTTCTTCAGCCCGACCAGGTCGAGCACTTCCATGACTCTCTTCTTCATGATCTTTCTCGGCGCTTCGATGACTTCCATCGCGAATGCCACATTCTCGTAGGCAGTCAACTTCGGCAGCAGCCGATAATCCTGGAAAATAACCCCGATATTCCGGCGCAGCAGCGGAATATTGCGCTGCTTGAGCTTGCCGAGGTTAAATCCGTTTACGGAAATCTGCCCCTTTGTCGGAACTTCTTCCCTATAGATCAGCTTCATGAACGTCGATTTGCCGGCGCCCGAAGGACCGACGACGTAGACGAATTCGCTGCGGTCAATCTGGAGCGAAACCCCTTGAAGCGCATGGGTTCCGTTCGGATATGTCTTCCACACATCCTGCATGTCGATCACGGTATCACTTCCCGAATTTGGATTTGAAGCTCAAGGCGCAATCGCGTCCCCCGCGCGCCTCTCGTTCCTTGGTACCGCCTGTCCGGCACATTCCATCTATCTTACAGCCCGACCGTCGATCGTCAATCGGTCGTACAGCCTATGCTCCTGCTTATGTATCCCATTGTAACAAATTTGTAGGGGCATGAGTAGAGAGCCGGACTTCCCATCATGCATAAAGCCGGGGGGAGGTTTTTCTTATTTTCTTGCTCTTGAAAAAAAGCCCCGGGCACGCTAGCAAGCGGCTCCGAAGCTTACGGGGGGCTTCCCCGGCACTAACGTTATGGTTTTGTACGTCATTGATTCCCAGTATAACCGATGCCGAAGGCGGCCGTCCAGTTTGTTTCGTGTCGGTTATGGGGCAGGATCCACAGCGGCGTCTGTCGCGGCAGGATCAGCGACTGCGGTCGAGGGGAGGTAGCTGGCTGTGAAGGTAATGGTCGCGGCCAAAAGCGTATTCGGCTGCGCAGGCTGTTGAAAAGCAATCGAATCCACAGTCGTGACGCGATCCGTTTTTTGAACGAGATCGATCCAAGTACGCAACTGCGTATAATTTCCTTCTACGTTAACCGTGACGTAAACCGTATTCAAACCATTCGCACTCAGGACCTGGGAAATAGACGTTCCGGCCGTTGCGTCACTTTCGCCTCCATAAGCAAATGCAGCATCGGATAAACGGACGCTTGCTTGTTCGCCGATTTGCTTAATATCCAAAATCAATTGCTCGGCATCCGCATTCGGCGGGAGTGCCGCAGCAATCGCTTCTTCTGTCAGGCTGTCGTCTTGCGACTCTTGATCACGCTCGTCAATCTTGCTTTGCAAAAGAGCATTCTGCTGGTTAAGGCTGGAGATTTCGCTTTCCTGCGTATTCCATAGCTCGACCTTCGGTTTGATCGCAAGCATATAGAACGCAAGGATCAGAAGAAAAAGCCCCGTGATGCCAAGAATAATACCTTGTCTATTGTTAAGGATTCGTTGCATCATCGTTCACTTCCTCCAAATCCGTATTATCCGCGCCGGAACCGGCTTCCGGAATCAAAGCATTTGCCGCTTCGCCTACCGCAGCGGTTGTCGTGTTCGGAAGCATGTTGATCCGATATACGGCTCCGTACAATCGCGCCGCTGCTGTTCCCGTATCCGTCTCTTGATAAAGTCTGGAGATGGAAGCATCAACCGTAAAGCTCATTTCTTTCAAACTAGCCAGAAAAACGGATGCCTGATCCATCTGCGTAAAGTCTACGGTCAAATCAATCGAAGTACCTTGCTGATAAGCAATATTGCGGATAATCCCTCTTTGCGGAATCGCGCTATTGATCTCGTTCAGAACCGCAGCCGCATCCGTGCGCGTTTCCAAAATAGCCTGAATAAGCTTTTGCGGCGAAGCCGCACCCGTATTGGATTCCTGCAGTTTAAGCTGCTTGACCTGAAGTTCCGTATTCAATTGTTCCATCTGCACGACCTGGGCTTCCGTCTCGTTCTGTACGGACACATAGTAGAAGACGGTTCCTCCCGCAGCCAAAATCCAGACCAAAAGCAACGCGCCTAACGCGTAAGGAAGCGTCTTGGTTTCGCGGTCTTTGCGAGGCAGTAAGTCAATCAAGCTATTCTTCTCGTCTCGTAAGGCTGCGCCTACCGCTACCCGGTACAAGTTGAGCGAAGGATCTTCCTGCTTGCCCGGCGAAGATTCCAGTTTCAATTCATGAATTTCGATCTCTGCCAATGCCTGACGCAGTTCTCCGACCAGTTGGCGCCGATTGGCTTCCGTTCCGGTCACGACCAGTTCGGTAATTCGCGCGGCGCCGTCATGCAAACTATATTGATAGAAATTAAGCATCCGGGAAATTTCGGCTGTAATCTCGACAAGCTGCTCCATCGAGAGTTGGTCTTCGGCCAATGAAGACTTTTGCGCCAAATAAGATTCCGATTCGAACAACGGAACTTCTTGTTCGATATCGAGCAGATTGATCGTGCGCAGGAAGATCGGATGTCCTTCGCGGAACATGTAGACATCCAACTGAGCATGTTCAAGATGAACGAGCATCGTATCCGTAAAAGGATGCCCCTGCGAAATCTCGGCCATACGAGACAATGCGGTTGCGGATACTTCCACACTGTCCGTTTTAATGCCCGCGTCGTCCAAAATCTCGACATATTCGGAAATCAGTTTTCGAGGCGCGGCGAATACGAGCACACGCGTGATCTCTTCTTCGCGACCGTCTTCTTGGACCTGTTTCTCGCGTCCGATCGGAATAAAGTCATACACGGGTTCTTCGAAAGGAAGGTGCAACCCCGTCTCCACTTCAAGCGCCACAAGCTGCTGGACTTGCTTGGGTTGAACGGCCGGAATCGCCATTTTGCGAATGATGACTTGAGAAGGCGGCACGGACAAAGCGACGCGGCTGCCCTTTAACCCTTCTTGCTCCGCCCACTGACGAATTTGAATACGCAGCTTTTCCTCGTCGGCAATCTGATTTTCGATAATCGTACCGGAATCGAGAGGCAGAAAACTCTGTTTTTCGACTTCCCAGGTTTTGTTGTTTTTAAGTTGAATGAAGCGGACGCCGTTCTGTTCGATCGTAAGTCCCGCTTTTTTGCTTCCGAATCCCAGCATGCCGAGTATGTCCTCCTAACCGATCAGCGAGAAATATCCACTGATAATTTGCGTTCCGTAAAGATAAGCAATCAAAGTACCCAGCGCGAGCCACGGTCCGAACGGAACGGGCTGTTTGCGTTGAACAATTTTCGAAGCGATCAGTATTAAGCCGACGATCGTTCCGAATGCGCAAGCCAACATAAAAGCCAATATTGCAGGTCCAATGCCCAGCACAAACCCGCACAAAGCAAATAGCTTAACATCTCCCATCCCCATACCGCCTTTGGTCAGCAGCACGATCAACAAAATCAATCCGCCGCCGAATACGCCGCCGAGTATGTAATGCCACCATGCCGCGTCCATAAAAACAAAACGAAGCACGATCAAAATCGGCGCAAAAAAAAGCAGCACTTTATTGGGAATCCGCATATATTTCAAATCCGCGACCGTAACAATAACGCATAGGCTGGCAAGCACAATCCCGATTGCCATTGCGCCCGTCAGACCGAAGCGGAGAAACATCCATAAGAAAAGTAGCCCGGCTGCCGCTTCGAATAACGGATAGACCGGTGAGAATTTGACGCCGCAGTGTCGACATTTACCTTTTGAAAACATGTAGCTGAATACCGGAACCATATCTTTTGCGCCCAGTCTCGTGTTGCAGCTTCCACAACGCGACGGCGGGTGAATGACGGACTCACCGAGAGGGACCCTGAGTCCGACGACATTGAAAAAAGAACCGAATAATAGGCCGACGATGGTGATGTAGATCGCGATGAAAATGGTCATAAGTCATGGAGGATTGGAATAAGGCGCTTCCCGCCAAAAGGTTGTTCCAATCGCTGTTACCCTCCAATTTCTTGATTAGGTTATGCCGAAAGGCGAAATTAGAGCGTAAAAGCGACTGCTCCGGTTTTTCACAATTTTTTTGGCATTCTGCTGAGATTCCAATCTTAGACGAAGAGGTAGAAGAGTAAACATAAAGAGAAACCGGAAAAACGGTGGTTTTTCCGGTTTGTTAAACATTTTACTTTTAAAGTTAAGGGGTAGTTTCTTCAGCTGGTGCCGCTGGTTCAGCTCCTAGAACTTCTTCTGCGCTGTAAGCACCTTTAGTACTTTTCAGATTTACCGATTTAAGCTCACCTTTTTCAAATACAACTTCTCCTGTAGTATCAAGTTTATTTTTGGTACTTGGAAGAACAACTGTTTTTTCAAGGTATCCAGCTGTTTGAAGTTCCTCAACCGTTACCTTGGCTGTCGTATCGAAAGCACCGTTCTTTTCACCAATGATGTACATACGCGAAGCGTCATAAACTTGTCTTGCTGTCGAGAGGTCGGCGTCTTGACGCGAGTTGTTGATAATGTTACCAATCAGTGGAATTGCAATAACTGCGATGATTGCGATGATGATAAGAACAGCCAAGAGTTCGATCAAGGTAAAGCCTTTTTCTTCTTTACCCATTTTTGCCCATACGCGTTGCATGAATGTCGACTTGCCGGATTCTTTCACTTCTACTTCGTTAGCCATTTCTACTGCTTGATTCATCTAATCTTCACTCCCGTGAGTTAATTTTCCGGAGAATCTCCGGTATTGCCATTGACCCCAAATTAGGATCAGATCGCGGCGCCGTACATATCCGAATCAAAATTCGGCACTTCACACAGAGCCGCGCGCTTTTTAACCGATACTACCGTACAGTGTAAACATCGGAAGCATGATAGCGGCCATGATGACACCGATCACCGCTGCCAAAAATGTAATAAGTAACGGCTCTAGTAAAGACTTGAGACGATCAACCGTATTATCTACGTCCATTTCGTAAAAATCAGCAACTTTACCAAGCATATCGCCCAAAGCGCCAGTTTCCTCACCAATCGCGATCATCTGGGTGACGAGCGGCGGAAATACCCATGATTTTTCCAAAGGAGCCGATAACGACCGTCCTTGGCGAAGCGAATCGCCCGCGCTGCGGATTACGTTACCGATCACTTTATTGCCCGCTACGTCTTCGACAATCGTTAATGACTGGAGCACAGGAACCGCACTTGCATACAATGAAGAAAAGGTACGAGTGAACTGTGCAATCGAGCTTTTTTGATTCAACTTGCCGAATACCGGAACTTTCAGCTTCATGTAGTCGATCCAGTAGGAGCCTTTATCTGTTCTTTTCGCAATAAAGAATGTAGCAATCAATATCAAAATCGCCAAGCCCCAAAAATACCAGTGATGCTGAATACTGTTGCTTAGTGCAAGAACTGCTATCGTAATCGCGGGTAGCTCCGCGTCGAACGAAGCAAACATTGTAATAAACTGCGGTACAATCGCCCAAAGCAGATACACCGTAGATACGATCGCAAGAACTGCTACTGTCGCCGGGTAAGTTAGCGCCGACTTTACTTTTTCGCGAGTCGAGTGCTGCTTTTCGAAAAAGAACGCCAGACGGTCCAACGTCCCTTCCAGATCCCCGGTCTCTTCCCCCGCGCGCACCATGCTCACGAACAACGAAGGAAAAATTCGCTTATGCTCTTGTACGGCTTGCGAGAACGGAATCCCTTTGAGCAGGCTCGATGAGACTTGGATCAACGCGCCTTTGAGCGCTTTGCTCTCTGTCTGTCCCGCCAAGATCGTAGTCGCATCCACGATCGTAATCCCTGCACGGATCAAGGTCGCGAACTGACGGCAATAGATAATGAAGTGAATCGACTTGACCGGATTGCCGATATAGATTTCTTTCGACAATACCGTATTGTTTTTCTCGACGAGCGAGAAGACTTTCAATCCGCGTTTGCGGAGTTCTTCCATCGCGGCGGCTTTGTCGCTCGCGTTCAACTTTCCTTTGAGCTGCTTGCCGCTGCCGGTTCGCACCTGATATTCGAACTGCGCCATCAGGCGGTCACCTCCGTCATGTATTCTTTGGCGGCGGTCGGATCAACCTGTCCGCGCTGCAAGTGTTCGCGGATATTCATCTCCAGCGTATGCATGCCGTGTGCCTTGCCCGTTTGCATCACGCTGCGG
This sequence comes from Saccharibacillus qingshengii, assembly GCF_013185195.1. Taxonomy (GTDB): domain Bacteria; phylum Bacillota; class Bacilli; order Paenibacillales; family Paenibacillaceae; genus Saccharibacillus; species Saccharibacillus qingshengii. The sequence goes on along the minus strand of NZ_JAAZWC010000024.1, from coordinate 32,592 downwards.
ATCTGGTGGATCTTCTCCGAGCGGATCAAGTTGGCGACAGCCGGTGTGTTGACCAGAATCTCGGTTGCGCATGTTCGTCCTTGACCACCACGGTTCGGAAGCAATCTTTGCGAGATCACTGCTGTGAGAACCGATGCAAGTTGCGTACGAACTTGAGGTTGCTGATGGCCGGGGAAAGCATCGATGATCCGGTCGATCGTCTTGGGCGCATCCGTCGTATGCAGCGTTGCCAATACCAAGTGCCCCGTCTCCGCTGCGGTAATCGCCGCCGAGATCGTCTCCAGGTCCCGCATTTCCCCGACCAAAATGACGTCTGGATCTTGCCGGAGCGCAGCTCTCAGCCCGTCCGCGAAGCTTGCCGTATCCAATCCGACTTCCCGTTGGTGCACCAGCGATTTGCGATGCTCGTGCATGAACTCTATCGGATCTTCCAGCGTCACAATATGTTTGCTGCTCTTGCTATTTACATCTTGGATCATGGCTGCCAATGTCGATGACTTGCCGCTTCCCGTCGGGCCGGTAACCAGAATCAGTCCCTGCGGCCGATGGGCGAGTGCAGCCAGTGAAGCAGGTAATCCCAATTGTTCCATTGTCGGAATTCGTTCGGGGATGGAACGAGCCGATATGGCCGCGTATCCCTTTTGCCGATACACGTTGATCCGGAAACGATCGGCTCCCGGCAGCGCATAAGCGAAGTCCAACTCGCCTTCCGTACGGAACCGAATCGCCCGTTCCTCGCCAAGCAGCTCATCGGCCATGCTTTCCGCTTCTGCCGGACTGACGATACCGCCGGCCAAAACCATCAGCGAGCCGTGAATCCGCACATTTGGCGGAGCACCGACTGCAATATGCAAGTCGGATGCGCCTTTAGCGTGCATTTCGCGCAGCAGCTCCTCGATTGTCCGTGTTTGTTCGTTCATCCTCAGCAGCTCCTCGCCATTGTTCGATGCCCTTCCGTTAATGGGCGACGGTTTCTTTCATGACTTCCTGCAACGTCGTGATGCCCATGCCGACTTTGCGGAAGCCGTCTTCGAGCAACGACTTCATGCCTTCTCTTTTCGCAACGTCACGCATGTCTTCGATACTGCCGGATTCATTGACCAGACGCCGCATGGAATCTGTCATAGGCAGAACTTCGTGAATGGCTACCCGACCGCGATAACCTGTCGTACTGCAATTGCCGCATCCTCTGCCTTTGTACAATTTATCGGCGAAAATCCCGTTACTCTGCATAAGAATTTTTTCCTGTTCCGAAGGCGTGTACTCCGTTTTGCATTCCGGGCATATTTTCCTGACCAGACGTTGAGCCACGACTCCAATGAGCGATGAAGCAATCAGATAGGGCTCAATGCCCATGTCCCGAAGCCGTGTCACACTGCTTACCGCATCGTTGGTGTGAAGCGTAGACAGAACCAAGTGACCGGTGAGCGAGGCACGAACCGCGATCTCTGCCGTCTCCGTATCCCGGATTTCCCCGACCATCACGATGTTCGGGTCCTGCCGGAGAATGGAACGCAGACCCGCCGCAAACGTCAAGCCTACCGCCGGGTTCACGTGAACCTGGTTAATGCCTTCGATCTGGTACTCGACCGGATCTTCGACCGTAATGATGTTCGCTTCTTCGGTATTCAAGTGGCTTAGTGCCGAATACAGCGTCGTCGTTTTGCCGCTGCCGGTAGGACCCGTAAGCAGCAAGATACCGTAAGGACGTTCGATCATTTCTTTGAACACGGTCGTATTGCGGTCATCGAATCCAAGCTTATCCATCGACTGTACGCCGGTCGTCAAGTCGAGCAACCGAAGCACGATCTTTTCGCCGTGCACGGTAGGCAATGAAGATACCCGAATATCGATCATGCGATAATCGACCTGCATCTTGATCCGGCCGTCCTGCGGCAGACGCCGTTCGGCGATGTTCAGCTTGGCCATGATCTTGAGGCGCGCGGTAATAAAGCCCTGCATCTGCTTGGGAATCATCCGTTCGGTTCGCAGCGATCCGTCGATCCGATAACGGATCGCCAGATTGTTCTCGCCCGGATCGACATGAATGTCGGATGCCCGCAGTTGAGCGGCCTGCTGGATCATCTGGTTGACCAGTTTTACGATCGGCGAATCTTCGTCGGTGATCTCGGTCTCCTCGATCTCTTCCGCGCTCGGCAGCTCGCCCATCATGAGGTTCATCGAGTCGCGCATGCCGTAATGCCGGGCGATCGCGCGCTGCAGTTCGTCCCGCGTACAGATGGCCGGCTCGATCCGGAAACCCGTGCTCATCCGCAAATCTTCGATCGCGAAATAATCAAGCGGATCGGCCATGGCGACCATCAGCTTCCCGCCTTCTTTCATGAAAGGAAGCACTTGATAGCGCTTGGCCATGCTTTCCGGAATGATCTGCGTGATCGCCGGGTCGATCTGGTATTTAAACAGGCTGACGTGGGGAATTCCGAGCTGGAACTCCAGCACTTCGATCAACTGCTGCTCTGTGATGGTGCCCTGCGCGATCAGGTGGTCGCCGAGCTTACGCTTGGTTTCCCGCTGCTCGACGAGCGCCTGCTGCAGCTGCTCTTCGGAAATAATACCGTTCTCGACGAGCAGGTCGCCGAGCCTTTTTTTAACGATTGCCATTCCCGCTTCATCTCCGCCTATATTTATTGAAATTTGAGATTCAAACTTTGTCGTTTCCAACCGAAATAGATTAAGGATTAACAGGCGCCTGAGACAAATGGTTCACCAAAATTGGGACCGACGGCCCGAAGCGTCTTTTTATATATCGTAGAATCGGGAGGGTTTTTTAAGAGGATTTGAGAAAAAAATCGAAAAATCGTGTATACTCGCAATTTCATACATTTTTTTTCGAGTACTGAGTAAATAGTATTGAGAACGTAAGTCTTATGACCTAAAATGATTATATATCATACAGGCAGAATTTTGACAATTCATTTAGCTGAATTCGAAGTTTTTTACTGAATAATGAAATAATCTAGGAAAAAACGATTACAAACGAGTAACCAAATAGATCGGATGAAATAAAGGAGGAATTACTTGATGAAGAAGAGAATGATGTGGGTCTGGACGATGCTTCTGGCTCTCGTGTTGATCAGCGTGCCGTTCGGGATCTGGAAAGCCATGGCGTCTGATCCGCCTTATAAAATCAAAATTTTGGAGATCGTGGATAATCCCAAACCGGACGGAAGCTATTCTTTGTCCTCAGCGCTCGGTGTTAACGGAAACGTCGTCGTCGAGACCATGCGCATGAAAAAATTCGTCGCCCTGCGCGACGAATTGGACGGCAAATACGACGCGATCTACTTCGGAGCCGAAAAAGCAGAAAATTCCGGATTTTACAGTACCGAACAACCAAGCAAGTTTACTTCCCAATCCGGAGACGCTCAGTCGCAGGCACACGATACGACCAAAAAAATGAACGATATCACAAAGCTCAAAGTAGAAGAAATTAAAAAGAAATACATCAGCCGGAATCTGCCGGTGATTTTTAATACCGCGATCGCGGACAAACAACCGTCCGGCGAACTTCGCTCTTTCTACAATACTTATTTGACCGAGCCGGCCAGCAGCGTTTCTTACGTCGGAGCCTCCGACAGCGCCACTTTTCGGGCTCTCGTCAGCAAGATTAAAGCAGGCGACGCTTCGTTCAAACAGCGCCCGCAGCTTGAAGTTCTGTCCCAACCGACCGACTTCATTAAAGATCCTACAAAAATTTATAGACCCGGCGATACGCTGACTTTCAATTTCAACGCAAACTACGTCAAAGACTTCTCCACGCCGGTCAACGTGACACTTTACGCCAGCGTAGATAAAGTACTGCCGATGACGGCCGCTAACGTCGTCGCCAGCAAAACCATCAATCAACAAAACGGCACGATCACTTATACGCTGCCGCAAACTTTTTCGGGTCCCATCTATTGGAAACTGGTGCTCAACGCCAACAATCAAAGCGATTACGTTTCCGGTGCTTTCAGGGTCAGAGACCAGAAAACGACCATCCGCGTTCTCCAGGTCATGCCGAGCGACAATGCCAGCAGCCTAAGAACGGAAACGAACATGAAACAAGATTATTTGAAATCGGACGACTACGATATTCAAATTACGCCAATCTTGTTCAAAGATTTTAATACGGAAAGCAATGAAAATTCGTATTCCAAGTTGAACGGAAAATACGACATGGTCATCTTCGGATTCATAGATAATTATAATTCGAAAACTTCCAGCGAGTTAACCGACCAAACCGCCAAATACGTAAATGATTTCATTAATACCGGTCAGGCGGTCATGTTCACGCACGATACCATGATTGGCGGCAATTCAAACGCTTGGGTCAAGAATTTCCAAACGACGACCGGGCAAACCGGACTTTATACGAACCTGGGATTAGGAGCTCCTAATCCCTCCACGCGCACGAAGATTGTAAACAGCGGCATGCTGACGCAGTTCCCGTTTGATCTCTCGCTCAAACCTTCTAATGACGGCGGCTTTGTGGGCCAGGTCCTTCAAACGCATGACCAGTATTACATGCTGAATCTCGAGGATCCCCAGGTCGTTCCTTGGTATAACATCGTAAGCGAAGACGCAGATACGTATAAAAGGGATAGCGACGACAGTTATGATCATTATTATACGTATTCCAAAGGAAACGTGACTTACTCCGGAACCGGCCACGTCAATAAAAAATTCCCGGAATGGGAACAAAAGTTATTCGTCAATACGATGTTCCGTGCATTCATCGGTTCGAATCATGCTCCGTCGATTCAAGTGATCACTCCCGAAGCTTCCGATCGCACGCTTCCTTCGTATCTCAGCGATCTAAGCTTTAGTTACAAAGTCAACGATTTGGATATCAAAGATCTTAATCTCACTTCTTCTGCAAAAATTTGGGTAAACAATCAAGAGCGTCCCGACCTGGCCATCGCCAAAAAGACGATCGGAAAAGGACAAGTCATCAGCGAAACCTTTGCCAATCCTTTGGCCGTCGACGGCGGGAAGATTCGGATCGAAATTACGGCAATGGACGAACAGGGAGCCAAAGCGACTCAGAACATCGACCTTGTCATTGAAAAAAAGGAAGCGATCCTGAAAACTTCCCGCACGATCAATAATGCGAACGCGCAAAAAACATTTAAGGTCGGCGATTCCATCGAAATTGACTACAAAGTAGAAGCGCAGCCTATCGAGCTTAGCAAAGTAACGACCAACGGCACGCCGATGCCAACGATGGAACTTACCAAGGTCAAATATACGGAGACGCTGCCGCCAAATCTGGACTTTCCCAAGAACCCGGCGACAGGACTTTCGATTCTGCCGGATGGAGTGGTCATTGACAGCGGCGATGCGAATACAGGATACGTGATCAGCAAAACGTTCACCAATCCGATCACTTACGTGCTGTCCGACGACAAAAAATCGTATAAAGCCAAAAGCGGCAGCGATATCTTCTTCACACTAACCGTTATTCCCAAAAAGACGCGGGAAAACCCGTACCTTTTGAATAAAGCGCATTTGTCTTACGTCGATTTTCCGCAGCCGGCAGCAGACCCGACGTCTACGGCATTGAAAATATTAAAAGATTATAGTCTGATTTTGACCGGCAACGTGGCAAGTACCATTAATGGAGGAGGTCCTATTAAAGGATCTATCATTTCTAATTCGGATATTAATTTCACTTCATTTGCTGTAGCTAACCAAGCTGTGATTTCAAACAAAAGTTTAAATTTCTCTAATCCTGGGGGTGGAGCTAGAATAACCAACGGTTCAATTTGGACGACAGGAAACCTATCGGTTGGCAATGTTGGACTGTTGGATAGCCAGTTATACGCTGTAGGTAATTTGACCTTAGGTACCCAAACAAATTTGAATTCTTCCAACGCGGTGTTTGGTGGTACAATCGATATTGCTAGCGACCGAGCCATAAAAGATGCTCCTGCAGCTATTCAAGATAAGCTTAATGAGCGTCTGCTTTCCTCCGGCATCAACGGCTTCCCAACCATGATTCAATCGTTCTCTGCCCTTTCTGACGGTTATAAAAACATGGCTGCTAACGGGGTTGTAGAAGCTAAATGGGGCAACTTATATCTGACGGGTAAAGATCCTACAATGAACATTTTTAATATTAATACTGATACTACGCCTCTTGCAAAAACTAACCTTACCGTGCCAGAAAACTCTACCACAATCATAAACGTCAGCGGCAACAACGCTGGTTTTACAGACGGGTTTCTCACAAAGGGTACAACTACACAATCTTTGCTTGTGAACTATGTAGGAACTGGAACTTTCTCCGTCAGCAATGCAGTAATTGACGGAACGCTTTTAGCTCCTACGGGAACTGTTGCATTTACGGGAAGTAATGTTCAGGGTGCAATAGTAGCCAGTAAAATAACGGGCAATGTTGCTATTTATAACAAGACATTTACAGGATTAGGTCCTACTATTTCTTCAGCACAACCGACGCCTGGTAAAAACCAGTCCGTCATTTTCCCGCCCGTCGACTTCTATGTACCGGTCCTGGTTTCTTCGATCGAACTGCAGGATAGCTTTATTTGGATCAAAGACAGTCTCACGATTTCTGCCAAAGTCCTTCCTGAGAATGCATTGAATAAAACGTTGACCTGGGAAAGTGAGAATCCTTCCATCGTAAGCATCTTGAAGAATGGACCTACTGACCGTACAACTACGATTACAGGCATCTCTCCGGGTACCACCCGAATCTGGGCAATCGCCAATGACGGAAGCGGCATCAAAAAATCGGCCGAAGTTACCGTGGCTGTTTCTCCGCTTTCGATTGAAGGCAGTCATTCCGTTGGGCTGAACGAAACGATCGACGACATTAGAGCTGTTGTCAACGATGACTCGTTGGAACTCACGAACATCAGATGGACCTTGTCCGGCGGAACGGAAACGGCAGACGGCAACCAAAATTCTATTGCTCTCCTTAAAAAGCCTTTAAGCGAAGCCAAGGTTTCTCTGAGCGGCAAAAAGATCGGTTCGGCAGATGTGCAGCTAACGGCAACCGTAATTAAGAAAAACAAAGCCGGAAACGAAATCAGCCGCCGGGATTGGACGGCGCCCGTCCATACCATCTATGTCATCAATCCGTTGGAAAGCATTTCGGTCGACGGTCCAAATTGGATTCCGGTCACCAAAAGCGGTTCTTCGACTAGTCATTCAATCGATTTGATCGCAAAAGTGGAACCGGAAAAAGCAGTTTTGAAATCGGTGCTATGGAGTGTAAGCGAAGGAGACACGTCGGGACGCCTTACCAACACGGCTTCGAACGGAACTCCTCTTGCCAATTCACTTATCTCTTTGGACAAACCCGGAGAAGTCGTCGTAAAGGTAACGGCTACTGCCGAAGGTGCGGCAGCTCCGGTAGCTCCGGCGTTCAAATCGATTCGCGTAGTCGACGTGAATATCCGTAAAGTGACAGGCAAAGAACCCGAAACACTTGAATCGCTTCCTGAACAGCCTGTCGTTTACTTCAACAGCCAGCTGGATTTGAAAGCAGCTTTCGACACGTACGATCTTAACAGCTGGACGAAGCGCCCGACCGATTATTCATGGACCGTACAGAATCTTACAAAAGGTACGGACGGCAGGTGGACCGTTGATTCTTCGAGCACTCAGCCTTATGCGCAGCTCTCCGATACAAAGAACGGCTACGCTACGTTGAAACCGGACAACGGTCTCGAAGGCAAAGTCAGAATAACGGTAACCGTCGGCGGTATGACCAGTTACCAAGACATCGAGGTTCAAGCCCGACTGACCGGACTGCAGCTGCCGAGTCCGATCACGGTTCAAGAAGGCCAGAGCCTCAACCTGAACGCTCTGCTGAACCCTGCGCCGGGAGTCATGGTCGGCAAATTGCCGCAGATTCTTCCGGTGCTGGATTGGAAGAGCGACAATCCGAACTCGGCTGCTGTAGGAAACGAGAAGAACGATAAAGGGTTAGTGACCGGCGTCAAAGGCGGTACCTCCACGACGGTGACCGTGATGTATCCGTCACCGGACGGATCGCTGGACAATAGGATTACGGCGACCACGGAAATTCGGGTCACTTCCAGAAATACGCCAGTCAATCCGACGGATCCGACCGACCCAGGTAGCGGTCCTATCGGCGATAACTTGTTCTAAAATTTGAATGATGCTTAAGACTGACACACCTACGGAAAAAACAAAAGAATCCCCCGATGCTCAAATCGAGCATCGGGGGATTCTTTTGTTGCGTCATAGCCGAGCAGGTTGATCTCGCATACAGTTTCCTATTCCAACTGCAATTTGCCCACGCTCAGACTGACCTGTTCGACCTGCGGCAGTCCGATCCTTTGGTGCGCATAAACATCGTCATTGTAATGAACTTTGAAGCGGGAATCGGAAGCCTGACTGCCGTCAGGTCCCTGGGTAGCAAAAGCAATATCGCCGTCTCCCTTCGCGGAGTTTCCGATCACCGCATTGATCGTTAGATTGCCTTTGGCAAAAAATCCGCCGTCCAGCACGAAGTTCGAACCTACCCCGTATAAAACAGCCGTCGAATCCGTATAGAAGAAACCGCGCAGAGTCTGAACCGCAGCATTGTTTTTGAAGGCGTCCACCCGATTCAGCAGAACGGAGCCTTTGGAGATCAATACGATCTCCTTCTTTTGCCCGTCTTCTTCTTTGCCGAGAATTGTCGCGTCTTCGATGGTCGTATCCCCCATGACGAACATGGTGGAGTCGACGTTCACCGTGTTTGTGAATCGCACGCTTCCCGTAACCAATACGTTGCCCAATACGTTGGTAGGCTGCTCTTCTCCGGCGAGCGTCAGGCTGCCGTTGACAATCAACCAGTTTTTTTTGTTCTTTGCGCCCAACGTCGAGAATATTTTGCCGTCGAGCGCCAGGTCGCCTTTGAAAACGGCCGTCGAAGACAGGCTTCTCAGTTCGTTTTCGAGCGTTCCGATTTCCCGATTGTATCGGTCGGTTTCTTTCTGATTGTCCTCAATAACTTTTGCGACTTCTTGGTTATGCTTGAGGATCTGCGCCGTCGTCGCGGTTTCCGGATTCTCAAGCACCGGAAGAGGCTCAATCTTGGCGGGTTTGGGCATTTCCAGCACTTTGATGCCTGTATCCTGCAAACTATTGACGACTGCCGACATGCTGGCCGAAGGCGAAGCTCCCTCGCTTTTATACCTTGCCAACAGGTCGCTCGACGAGGCTCCGGTATACGTTAACGCTTCGGCGAGTTTGTCGATAAACGATTCCTCCACATTGATCCGGACAAATTTCTGCCGGTCTTTGATCTGCAGCTGCGAAACGCCGATACCAAGCGCTTGCTTCACCCGATCCTCTACTTTGGCGTCACCTTCCGCGATAATCGGGGTCACGCGATCTTTTTGGTCGCCGCTTAGAAAACGATCCAGTCCTTGAATGAAAACCAGGCCTCCGGTGACCATTTTCGGATATAAGCTCGTTGTATCTAATTTATGGCCTTCATACACGTACTCCGGACGATTCGTTACGATCAGATTGCTGCCCGCATAGATGTTGCCATTGATGTACGGAGCACCGTTGAGAATCAGATTTTGTTCGGAACCGAATGCGTATTTCAGAAAATCAGGGTACATGTTAATTTTAACTTCCTGGGTCAGCGTTCGTTTAACGTCGTTGACGATTCCCGCCGCTTTGAGCGTAACCGTATAGGCCGTACCGGCTCGCAGAGAATCATCATCCGGAAAATCGGCGACGACCGTCGGCCGTACGATCAAACTTCCCGAAGCACCGGGCAAAACGCTCGTCTGCACGTTATCTTTACTTTCCGGAATCCCGTCGGGATTCACCGGAATCGTATTGACAATATTCTCGATCTCGATTTTCAGATTCTTCGCATCAAAACTTGGCTGTGCCACTCTCGCGTTCAGCTTCGTCGAAATAAACGCTACCGACTCGTCCAGCACTTTCTGCGTCAACTGAAGGCTCTGAATGTCGTTCTCGCGCGTCAGCGTTCGTCGCGATCCGGCTACTGTCGCACTGAGGATCGTCACACCGAGCAGGGTCAGGATCAGCATCATGAACATGACCATTACGAGCGCAGAACCTTTTTCTTCACGCCACCGTTTCATTTTCGCTCTCCTTTTCATAATCGTGCCGTCAGAATCCAAAGCGGCTCTCCAGCGTAATCTCCGACGCATCCGAGCCGTTGTCCATCCAAAGGACCAGCTTGATCTTAATCAATCCGGTCTCCAAATAACCAAAGACGTTCAAGTTCTTGCCCTCGAGTCCGATGTACGAATCCGCATTGGCTGAAGAAACTACCAACTTGCCCCCCCCTCTGATTCTCGTCGCTTCGTAGGAAGCCGTCGTGTCCGTCTTGGAGCGATGAATCTCCAGTTGACCGTCCTGAATAACGATTTCCTCGGCTGTGTCCATATTCGGCGTACCATCGGCATTCTCTTCCACGAGCTGAATGCCGTAAGTATTGCCGCTGTCGTCGGTCAGCGGATATACCCGATCAGGTGCCGACGTGTACAACTCCGTAATAATCGAGGACATCAGCACATCGCCCTGATCGCGCAGGTTGTTCTCCACACTGATCCGATTGTAACTGCGAAATCCGAAAAAAATCGTCGTCGAGATAATACCGAGGATAATGCTCATGATCGACAACACTGCAATCAGTTCGATCAATGTCACGCCTTCTTCTCTATGCAGTTTAGCGAATAACTTTCGCATTCACGTATCCCTCCACCGTAACCTCATCGGCTCCCAGGCTACTTTTTCCCGCCGATATAGGCCTGATCGTTGCCGTAATCGGCAGCAGCAGGTTCCCGCCCTCCGCATCAGACTTGGCAAGCTCGCTCTGATGGGTGATGACGATTCGATAATCGATGCCGTTGACGGAAGGGCTCAACACAGCAGTAATCACATCCGTGCTGCCGTCGTCGAAAATATCGGCAAACGCACAAGCGCCCGGGGACGAAGTTCCGCACGAGGCGAACGTTTGCGAAGTTATTTCCGGAGAGAACGAATTGAAATAAGCCTCAAGCCGATCGAAGTCCTGCTTCTGCATATAGACAACCGCGCTGCGCGCCAAGTTCGACATAATTGTTTTGTTCTGGTTCGACTTGGAGAAGGTCAGCGCATTGCTGAAATAAGCCGTGAACGCCAATGCCACAATCGCTAGGATAAGCATTGCCGCCAACACTTCGATAAGCGTAAATCCTTGCTCTTGTTTAAACCTTTTCAGCAAAAAAGTTCTCCTCCTTCCGACACGCCCATGTCATATTCCGTACACCGGGAAACGGGCCATATTCGTCTATATATCGGTCTTTTTCACTTCTTTCATTATATGTTGAGGCAGGAGGAGGAGCAACGATTATTTAGGTCTTTCGGCCCTGATCCCAATGACTTGTGGAAATCGCATGAAAGTCAACAAAAGTGGTATGATAGACAAGTCGAATAAAGCGTTTTCTTCAACGATCATCGATTGGATCTCGACTCTCGCATTATGCATTCAAGGTACTTACACCGAAGGAGGAACTTTACTTATGGCATTGTTGTCCTGCAACTTTTACTCCGAATCGCTCGGCCTCAGCACGTCGATGAACGTCATTCTGCCGCAGCAGACCCGTTCGCAGATCGGCTTGGCAAACGTCAAACGTCCCGGGCCGCATAAAACGCTGTACTTGCTGCACGGATTGTCCGACGATGACACGATCTGGGTACGCCGGACGTCGATCGAACGATACGCCGCCGCTTACGGAATCGCGATCGTCATGCCGCAGGTACACCGGAGTTTCTATACGGACATGGCTTACGGGGAAAAATATTGGGAGTTTATCAGCGAAGAGCTGCCGGAATTGGCGCGCTCCTTCTTCCCGCTGTCGGCCGAGCGCGAAGACAACTTCGCGGCAGGACTGTCGATGGGCGGATACGGGGCATTCAAGTTGGCTTTGCGCAGACCCGATTTGTTCTCGGCGGGAGCCAGCCTCTCGGGAGCTCTGGACATCGCTTCGATGACCGAAAACCCCGACAACCCCCGCTCCGGCCTCCTGCGTACCGTTTTCGGCGAGGAAAAAGTACGCGGCAGCGAAAACGATCTGCTGTACCTGCTGGATCGCGTATCGAAATCGAGCATGCCGAAGCCGAAGCTGTACCAGTGCTGCGGCACCGAAGATTTCCTGTACAAAGACAACCAGACGTTCAAAAAAGCTGCCGAAGGCAGCGATCTGGACTTTACGTACGAAGAAGGTCCCGGCGAACACGAATGGGGATATTGGGATAAAATGATCCAAAACGTGCTGGAGTGGCTCCCTCTCGGCGATCCGAGCAAGTAAAGAGCGTTCGCCGGCTTTGTTCGTATCATTCTAGACGGAAAAGATTGCGAAATGACAAACGACTGCTATTATGCGCGAATGCGAAAAAGCCATGTCCCGGTAACGATGAGACATGGCTTTTTCGGCGTTGAAGCTCGGCGAAAACTTTTTAAGATCCTATTCGGAAGTCGGAGCATCGGTTCGGCCGGCGGACGATGCGGCTTCGTTGGAGCGCCCTAATTCGTTGCTCGCTTTGCAGATCCGATTGCGCCCGCTTTCCTTCGCGCGATACAAGGCATCGTCGACGCGGCGGAACAAGGTTCTGGGGGCTCCCGCGTACGACAAGCCGTAACCGAGCGAGACCGTCAACTCCAGACGGGTTCCGTCATCCAATACGAAAGCATGCCCCTCTACGACCGATCGTATCCGTTCCGCGACGCGCACGACCGACTCTTCTTCGTGACGGTCGATCACGATCGCGAACTCTTCGCCTCCGTTACGGGCCGCATAGCTATCGACAGGCGAACACGAGGTCAGAATTTTGCCGAGCTGCCTGAGCACGATATCCCCGGCCGGATGTCCGTGCGTGTCGTTTACGCGCTTGAAGTGATCGATATCGAGCAGGATTAGGCCGAACTCTTCTCCGTGCTTCTGGGCACGCTTCACGCGTCGATCGTACAGCATATGAAAAGCTCTCGGATTATGCAGGCCTGTCAGGAAGTCGCGATGCGCGGCGTCTTCCATAAAAGCGAAAAGTTCGTTGGAATTTTTGAGATGGCGCAGCATGAGGAAGGTAAAGACGGCGGTTCCCGCGATGATCACGGAATAGACCGGTATGATGCTGACGAAACTCGGGCCGATCATGATATAGAAACTGACCAGCAGCACAACGACTTGAACGGCGAAAGCCAAAGCCCATCTTTTAGGTTCCAACTGTCCTTTCTTCAATACCAAAATGACGAGCAGGAACGTGACGAGCGCGTTGGACGCACCGACGTACGAAGATAAACCGAAATCGCCGAACAAGAAAAAGCGGAATACCGCGATGATCACGCTCGCCGCAAGACCGCCGGGAATTCCCGCGACGTACACGCCGATAATGATCGCCGTTTGACGAAGGTCGATGACCGAATTTTCTCCGATCGGAAAAGAGAATTCCATCATGAGGATGCCCGCGACGCCCAAAGCGACTCCGGTGAACCAAGGCAACCAAGAACCGGAACGCGCAGCCAGCGAGGATTTACGAAAACGATTTAAAAAAACATTACCGAAAAACAACAACGTCGCCAGAATCGTAAAGTTGATAAATAACTCTTTGAACATAATTAAGATTGCGCCTCGCAGTCTGCAACAATGCGAATTAAGCGGCCGACAGATTAGCCGGCCGCTTTTTCTACATTTTACCCGATTCCCGAGTTTCTGCAAACAAACTTTGCTTTTTTCAAAATAAAGGAAAAAGCAAAAAACGCCTTCGCGGAGGAAGACGTTTTTGCTTTCGCAAAGGCTTACTACGACGAACGAGCATAAGGACTGCGGAAAAATCCGTTCGAGCCGACCTTTGAACGAAGCGGTCGAGAGCAGCATACGCAAGCCTGCGAACGCGCATTTTCGGCTGCATTCGCGATCTGCGCAGCTGCTTTACCGCACTTTCTTCAACCGTTACCTCCGCACTTCGGCATTCATACTGTTCCGGGTAAGATAAAATAACGGCTTACAGTCGGGTACTCAACCACTCGGTGGTGCGTTCAAGCGTTGTCGTCGCGCGTTCGATAGCCGCTTCGACTTGAGGCTTGGCCGTGCCGCCATAGACGTTGCGGGCATTGACCACGTTCTCCGGCTGAAGCACATCGTAGATTTTGTCGTCGAACAGATCGGAGAAGGTCTTGAATTCTTCGAGCGTGAGGTCAAGCAGATACTTGCCGTTCTCGATACAGTACAGGACCGTTTTGCCGATGACTTCGTGCGCGTCGCGGAACGGAAGGCCTTTGCCGACCAAGAAATCCGCAATGTCGGTCGCGTTCGAGAAGTCTTTGTTGACCGCTTCACGCATGCGGCCGGTACGAACCTGCATCGTCGCGATCATCGGAGCGAACAAACGCAGCGCGCCGTCGAGCGTCGCTACGGTGTCGAACATGCCTTCTTTGTCTTCTTGCATGTCTTTGTTGTACGCAAGCGGCAGAGATTTCAGCACCGTCAGCAGACCCATCAGATTGCCGTAAACACGGCCCGTTTTGCCGCGAACCAGCTCGGCCACGTCCGGGTTCTTCTTCTGCGGCATGATGCTGCTGCCCGTGCAAAACGCGTCATCCAGCTCGACGAAGCCGAACTCGGTGCTGCTCCACAGAACCAGCTCTTCGCAAAGACGGGACATGTGCATCATAAGAATCGAAGCGCCGGACAGGAACTCCAAAATGAAGTCGCGGTCGCTGACCGCGTCCAGGCTGTTCTCGTACACGCCGTCGAAGCCCAGCTGCTCGGCCACGAAATGGCGGTCGATCGGAAATGTCGTTCCCGCAAGCGCGCCCGCGCCCAACGGCAGTACGTTGATGCGCTTGTAGCTGTCCATCAATCGCTCCGCGTCGCGTTGGAACATGGAGACGTAAGCGAGCAGGTGATGCGCGAACAGGATCGGCTGCGCTCTTTGCAAATGCGTGTAGCCGGGAATGATCGTGTCGGTGTGCTGCTTGGCTTGGTCAATTAGCGCTTGTTGTACCGCTTGCACCAGACCTGTCAGTTCGACGACGCGGCTGCGCAGGTACAAGTGCATGTCGGTCGCGACCTGGTCGTTACGGCTGCGGCCGGTATGCAGCTTGCCGCCGACCGGACCGACTTCCTGGATCAGGTGCTTTTCGATATTCATATGGATGTCTTCGTCGGAAACGGAGAATTCGACTTCGCCGGCTTCGATCTTGTGCAGGACTTTAATCAGGCCTTCGGCGATCGTGTCGGCGTCTTTTTGCGGAATGATCCCGCATTTGCCCAGCATGGCGACATGCGCCAGGCTGCCTTGAATATCTTCTTCGGCCAGTGCTTTATCGAAATCGATGGAGGCGGTATACTCCTCGACCAGACGGTCGGTCGGCTTGGTGAAACGGCCTCCCCATAGTTTATTCATCATTGACCTCCCCCCTCCCAAACCCTCCCCGAGGGAGGGCCCCAAAGGGCGACTGCCCTCTGGACACCTGTAAAGGGCAGAGATTGCGGTCGGCTTCGGGCGGGAGGTTTGCTTAGTTTAGTGGTGGTGCTGGCGGTACGTGCCGCCGCGCTTGCCCGGCCTTCGGCGGGCCGCGGCTGACTGCGGTGCGGGATGCGCTCGATGCGGGCAGCGGCTTGCTGCCTGGTGCGACGCGCGGACGGGACTTCAAGACGGGCCGGAGACGGAACACTTCGTGGTTCCTGTCCGGCCAAGGGCGGTGTCGAAAGCGGGCCGCTTCGCGTGGCCCTGTTCGACCGGAAGACCCGGAGCCGGAGGCAGGCAGCTGCGCTTGCCTTGTCCGGCTAAGACCCGAGGCTGGATACAGGCGGCTGCGCCAGCCTTGTCCAGCCAAGACCCGGGGCCGGAGACGGAACACTTCGTGGTTCCTGTCCGGCCAGGTTCCCGTTCGGGGAACCCTGCTTTTGGCTGCGCAAGGTCAAGGTCAAGATCTTGTCCGGCTTCTCGCGCAAGCCGGACGCCCTTTTACTTCCTTATAAAAAAGGCGAATAGCGTGGGTGGAGGGGGGAGTTTCAGTGTAGGAGCTACAGACTTTCGAAGAAAGTCACTTCGGAAGCATAAGCTTGGCGTTCGCCTTTGCAATTGGGAAGCCTCCTTCTAGTCTAATCAAGCTTCCCAATTGCAACACGCGACCGGAACGAACCTCCCCCCGGAACCCACTCTTTTTCACCTCAAACCATTACTTTCTTTGATTTTGCTCTACGCCTTTTCCCACTTTCAATCTCAAAGCGTTGAGGCTGATAAACCCTGTCGCGTCATTTTGATCGTAAGCTTGGCTCGGATCGGCTTCCATCGTGGCGATGTCCGGGTTGTACAGGCTGACCGGGCTTTTGACGCCGGCGCCGATAACGTTGCCTTTGTACAGCTTCACGCGGACGGTGCCGCTCACGTTCTTCTGGCTTTCGGTAACCAGCGCCTGGAGCGCAAGACGTTCGGGCGCGAACCAGAAGCCGTTGTAGACGAGCGTGCTGTAGCGGGTCAGCAGGGAGTCGCGCAGGTTCATGACCTCGCGGTCCATCGTCAGCGATTCCATCTTGCGGTGGGCGGTGAACAGGATCGTGCCGCCCGGCGTCTCGTACACGCCGCGGCTCTTCATGCCGACAAAGCGGTTCTCGACCATGTCGACGCGGCCGATGCCGTGCTTGCCGCCGAGTTCGTTCAGCTTGTCCATCACCTGCAGCGGGCTGAGCTTTTCACCGTTCAGGGCAACGGCGTTCCCCTGCTCGAATTCGATCTCCAGCATTTCCGGCTCGTCGGGCGCATCCTGCGGGTCGGCGCTGAGCAGGAACATTTCTTTGTTTTCCGGAGCGCTCGGATCGAACCAAGGATCTTCCAGTACGCCGCTCTCATAGCTGATATGCAGCAGGTTGCGGTCGGTGGAATACGGCTTGGCGGCGGAAGCGGTGACCGGAATACCGTGCTTCTCGGCATAGGCGATCATCTCGGCGCGGCCCGGGAAGGTCTCGCGGAACGTGTCGAGTCTCCATGGAGCGACCACCTGGATGTCCGGGGCAAGCGCGGCGACGCCGAGTTCGAAGCGAACCTGGTCGTTGCCTTTGCCTGTTGCGCCGTGGGCGATCATCGTCGCGCCTTCGGCGCGGGCGATTTCGACCATCCGCTTGGCGATCAGCGGACGCGCGATGCTGGTGCCCAGCAAATATTGGCCTTCATACAAGGCGCCGGACTGGAACATCGGATAGATGAAGTCCGAAGCGAATTCGGCCTGCAGGTCGTCGATATACACTTTCGAAGCGCCTGTGGCAAAAGCCTTTTCTTCGAGGCCGTCCAGCTCTTCCTTTTGCCCGATATCCGCGGTAAAAGCGATAATCTCCGCGTCATACGTTTCTTTGAGCCATTTCAGAATGATCGAGGTATCCAGTCCGCCGGAATAGGCGAGTACGATTTTTTCTTTTGCCATAAGTCTATATTCCTCCGCTCTAAAAGTTCACTGTCTGTATGCGATCCATTAAATTCAATCTATTCATGTTCGGCGCAGAAACGTCGTTTTCCTGCCTGGGCCGAATCCGCCGTTTTTCTTTTTGCACGCTGCGATCCCGAGTCCGGGCAGAGCGTTACGCCATCAACGTCGCCATAACCGCTTTTTGCGCATGCAGCCGGTTTTCGGCTTCATCGAAAATCACGCTGTTTTTGCCGTCGATCACGCCCGCGCTCACTTCCTCGCCGCGGTGCGCCGGGAGACAGTGCAGGAACAGATAATCGGATTTGGCGTGCTGTACCAGCTCTTCGTTGACCTGGTAGTCTTTGAACGCCAGTTCGCGCACTTTCTGTTCTTCCTCGAAGCCCATGCTCGCCCAGACGTCCGTATACACGGCGTCGGCGTTCTCGATCGCTTCGCGCGCGTCGCGCACGATCGAGATCTTCGCGCCAGTGACGTTCGCGATCTCGCGGGCCTGGCGCACGATGTCGGCATCCGACTCGTAGCCTTCTGGACTTGCGATGCTAACGTCCATGCCCATCTTCGCGCCGCCGAGCAGCAGCGAATGGGCCATGTTGTTGCCGTCGCCGATGTAGGCCAGCTTGCGGCCGCGCAGCGAACCTTTATGCTCCTGGATCGTCTGCAGATCCGCCAGCACCTGGCACGGATGGCCGAGATCGCTCAGCGCGTTGATGACCGGGATGTCCGCGTATTTGGCGAGCTCCGTCACGTTTTCATGGCCGAACGTCCGGATCATGATGCCGTCGAGATAGCGGGACAGCACGCCGGCCGTATCCGGAATCGCTTCGCCGCGGCCGAGCTGAATATCGTTTTTGCTGAGGAAAAGAGCGTGTCCGCCAAGTTGGAACATGCCTACTTCGAACGAAACGCGGGTACGCGTGGACGATTTCTCAAAAATCATGCCCAGCGTTTTGCCTTCCAGCGGCCGGAACGTCTCGCCCGCTTTCTGCTTGCGTTTGAGTTCGATCGCGAGATCGAGCAGGTACTGGATTTCTTCCGTCGTATAGTCGGTCAATTCGACAAGGTCGCGTCCTTTGAGAGCGAGCCCGTGCGCCTGTTGATTCAGATCCATATCAAACCCTCCTGGAATTCATCGATTTCGTAAAAAGGGAGCGTCTGCGAGCCGGATGCTGCGTCCCGGTCCGCCAAACGCTCCGTCGGCGTCGTTCATAAGGCCGCATCGGCGGCGGATTCTTTCTTGATTAAGCGCTCGGCGTCGGCACTTTCTCTTCAATCACCGAAGCGACGATCTCTACCGCCTGCATCACTTGTTCTTCGGTCACATACAAATTCGGCAGCAGCCGGATCACGTTCGGACCGGCCGACACGAACAGCAGACCGCGCTTCTGTCCGGCCAGAACCAATTCGCTTACGGGTTCCGCGCATTCGATACCGATCAGCAGACCGAGTCCGCGCACTTCTTTGACAAAAGGATTGCCCTGCAGACGCTCGCGCAGTTTGTTCATCAGCAGATCGCCGATTTCCGCGGCCCGCTCCGGCAGACGGTCTTCCTGCATCGTCTCGATCGTCGCGATGATCGCGGACGAAGCCAGCGGCGTGCCGCCGAACGTCGTCGCGTGACTGCCTGCGGTGAAGGCTTCTTTGAGATAGGCGCGCCCGATCATCGCCCCGGCCGGGAAGCCGGAAGCAATGCCTTTGGCGACGGTGAAAATGTCAGGCTTGATGCCGTAGCGATGATGCGCGAACCAGGCTCCGGTCCGGCCCATGCCGGTCTGCACTTCGTCGACGATCAGCAGGATGCCTTTGTCGCGGCACAGCTGTTCGATCTGCTGCGCGTACGCTTGATCCAGCGGATAAACGCCGCCTTCGGCCTGTACCATTTCGATCATGACCGCGGCCGTATGCTCGTTGATCGCCTGCTCGATCGCATGGATATCATGCGGAGGCACCGTAACAAATCCGGCGGGAAGCGGCAGGAAGCCTTCTTTGACTTTGTCCTGTCCGGTCGCGGTCAGCGTAGCCAGCGTGCGGCCGTGGAACGATTTGCCGAGCGTAATGATCTCGTAGCGATCCTCGCCTTTGACCTTCTGGAAATAGCGGCGTGCCAGCTTGATCGCGGCTTCGTTCGATTCGGCGCCACTGTTGCAGAAAAACACGGCGTCGGCCTGCGCCACTTCGGCCAGCTTCTTCGCGGCCTCTTCCTGCTTCGGAATGACGAACAGGTTCGACGTATGCCACAGCGTATCGATCTGCTCTTTGAGCTTGTCTCCGACCTTCTTCGGCGCGTGGCCGAGGTTGGTGACGGCGAGGCCGCTCATAAAGTCGAGATACTTGTTGCCTTGGTCGTCCCACAGCCAGCTGCCTTCGCCTTTGACGAGGGCGAGGGGATTGCGGGCGTAGGTTTGAAACAATGCGCTTTCTTCGGTCATGGTCTTGCACGCTCCTTCCTGGGTTCGGCGAGAAGCGGAGGGAGAAGTGCGTTGGCACTCCTCCCCTGCACTTCTCCCTCCGCTTGGCCTGCTTCATCGGGGTAATCATTCACAAAAATCAGGGATTAGGGTATTGTTCAAGTCCGTTCTTCCGAACGTCATCGTCGGATCGCAGTCCCGATCTGTTCGCCGGACAGAAGCCGGCTCAGCACGCGTTCTTCGCGGCCGTCGACGATCATGACTTCCTGCACGTCTCCGTGGATACATTTCATCGCGGCGCGGACTTTGGGAATCATCCCGCCGTAGATCTCGCCGCTTGCGATCATCTCTTCGATCTCGGCAAAAGTAACGGACGGCAGCGCCGCCTTGACGCCGTCCACCGTCTTCAGGATGCCGGGCACGTCGGTCACGACGATCATGCGCGGCGCACCGACAAAGGAAGCGACCGCGCCGGCCGCCGTATCGGCGTTGATGTTGTAGCGCTGTCCTTGGGCATCCACGCCCAGAGGAGCGATGACCGGCATATAGCCCATTCCGAGCACGCCGGAGACTATCCCCGCTTCCACGTGTACGACGTCGCCGACCAGACCGACTTCGGCGGCGTTGGCAACCGGCTCCGCCTGAATCAGCGAACCGTCGGAGCCGGACAGTCCCAGTGCTCTGCCTCCGGCGGACTGGATCCGCCGCACGATCAGCTTGTTGATCGTTCCGGCAAGCACCATTTCCACGACGTCGAGCACTTCTTCGGTCGTGCGCCGAAGTCCGTTGACGAACTCCGTCGGAATACCGAGCTTATCCAGATTCTCGGAGATGGCCGGTCCGCCGCCGTGCACGATCACCGGCCGCACGCCGTCTGCCTGAAGCTGCGCCAGATCGGCGAAAAAAGCTTCAGGCAAAGCGGCCAGCGTGCTGCCTCCGCATTTCATGACGAACGAGGCCTGCACGTTCGGTTGGTCCGTGCCCGTCCGAAGCGGGGCCGAAGAGCCGTTGTCGTGCGGGAACCGGTACACTTGTCGCTGCATGACTATCCCTCCAGAAGCGCCGAACAGTTCCGGCTAAGTATCAATTCGCAGTCCGGCCGCAGCCGGCTGCGCTTTTTTCACAAATTCAAGCTTATGTCCGGTACGCCGCGTTGATGCGCACATAATCGTAAGTCAGATCGCAGCCCCATGCCGTCGCCTGCTTGTCGCCCATATTCAGCTCGACCGAGATCGTTACGGTATCGCCTTTTAAATATTCCAGCGCCAGTTCCTCATCGAATGCGACCGGTTGGGAAGAGGTCAGCACGACGATATCGCCGAGCTTGATATCGACTGTATGCGGATGAACGGGCACGCCAGCGCGGCCGACCGCCGCGATGATGCGTCCCCAGTTGGCGTCCGCGCCGTATACGGCCGTTTTGACTAGGCTTGAGCCGACAACCGTCTTCGCGATCGCCCGTGCGGACTCTTCGCTCTCCGCGCCGCTTACGGTGACTTCGACCAGCTTGGTCGCGCCTTCTCCGTCGCGGGCAATCGCTTTGGCCAGATGCTCGCAGACGCGTACGAACGCTTCGGCAAAAGCCAGCCAGTCCGGATGGGTTTCGTCCAATTCCCCGGTTTGGCCGGACAATCCGCTCGCCATCACGACCAGCATGTCGTTGGTGCTCGTATCGCCGTCCACCGTAATCATGTTGAACGTGTTTTCGGTCGTGCGCCGCAGCAGTTTGTGCAGCGCTTCGCTGCCGATTTTGGCATCTGTCGTCATAAAGGCCAGCATGGTCGCCATATTCGGATGAATCATGCCGGAGCCTTTGGCCGCGCCCGCGATTGTCACAGTTTGTCCGTCGACCGGCAGCGAGACACACAGTTCTTTTTTGACCAGATCGGTCGTCAGAATGGCCTGGCTGAACTGTTCTCCGGCGTCCGCGTCGTTTGCCAGCACATCCGCAAGACGGGCGATACCGCTTCGTACGCAGTCCATCTTCAGGTTCTCGCCGATGACGCCCGTCGAAGCGACCGCCACGTCTTCCGGGTCCACACCGAAACTTTGGGCCGCCAGATCGCGCATTTCCGCTGCATCCGCGTCGCCTTGGGTGCCTGTGCAGGCATTGGCGTTCCCGCTGTTCACGATGACCGCACGCAATACGCCGTTCACAAGGCTGTCGCGCGTCGTCTGCAGCGGGGCTGCCTGGAACAAGTTCGTCGTATAGACGGCAGCCGCCGAAGCAGGAACCTCGCATACGATCGCACCGATATCGTTTCTGTCCGCTTTTTTCAAACCGCAGTGAAGACCGGATGCCCGGAATCCCTTCGGCGTAATGATCGATCCGCCTTCGACGACGGTATAAGAAGGAACTGCCATGAGCCGCTTCCGCCTTTCGCTGTATAATCGCTGTGGAATCAAGGATACATCGGAACGAAATGAAGACCTGTCGCCTCATCCCAGCCCATCATGAGATTGAGATTCTGTATAGCCTGTCCGGCGGCGCCTTTGACCATGTTGTCGATGACCGACACGATGGTCACGCGGCCGGTCCGTTCATCCGCCGAAAAGCCGATATCGCAGTAATTCGAGCCCGAGACTTCTTTGGTTGCCGGCATGACGCCGTTGTCCCGGATGCGCACGAACGGACGTCCTGCATAAAAGGTTCGATACAAATCGATGAATTCCTGCGTACTCCGCTTTTCGTTGACCGAAGCGTACATCGTACTCAAAATACCGCGGGTCATCGGAATCAGGTGTGTGGTAAACGTCACGACCACTTCTTGGCCGGCCGTCTCGCCCAGCACCTGTTCGATCTCCGGAATATGCTGATGCGCGTTCACCTTGTAGGCTTTCACGCTTTCGTTGATTTCGCTGTAATGCGTGCCAAGCCCCGTTCCGCGGCCCGCTCCGGACACGCCGGTTTTGGCATCGATGATGATCGTCGCCGGATCGATCCAGCCCGCCTTGACCGCCGGGATCAGGCCCAGCAGCGTCGCCGTCGGAAAGCATCCCGGATTCGAGATCGCCGCTCGGCCCACCACCGATTCTCCATAGACTTCGCTCAACCCGTATACGGCCTGGGCCAACACCTCTTCGGATGCCGGAGGACGCTTGTACCATTTCTCGTAGACAGCTCCGTCCTTGAGACGCAGATCGCCCGACAAATCGATGACTTTGAGTCCTTGTTCCAGCAGCTTCGGAGTCAGTTCGGCACTTACGCCGGCAGGCGTGGCCAGGAAGACGACATCGGCTTTGGCTTTGATCTTCGCCGGTTCGATCTGCTCAAGCTCCAGCTCGACGATATCCGTCAGGTGGGGAAAGCTTGCGCTCAGCGGCGTACCGCTGCTCGAAGACGACAGCACGCAGCTCACTTCCACCTGGGGATGCGCCTGCAGCAGACGGATCAGCTCCGCACCGCCGTAACCGGTAGCGCCCACGATCGCCGCTTTGATCTTGTCTTTGCTCATTCTTTCTGGCCTCCGCTCTGTAGGGTTCAAACGCATGCCTGCTGCACATCCATGCATATAGGCTGTATAGAACCCGAATAATATGTATTATTATACGTTCGACGTCATATAAATACAACCTTAAGAGGAAAAGTTCACATTCTGCGGGAGGAAGGGGAATCCGTGCGTTTTTACAAAAAAACCGTTCCCCAAGTCTCTGGACTTTGGAAACGGTTTTCTTACGAATCAAGAGCTGCGGTTACAGTTGAATCTTGAACCCTTTGCCGAGCACTTCCTGCGCGTTGCTGATCACGACAAAAGCTTCCGGATCCACCGAACGGACCAGCGTTTTAAGGCGGCTGGTTTCGCTCTGGCCGATCACGACCATCAGCACCGGACGGGATTCGCCGGTATATCCGCCGCGCGCGCTGAGTTCGGTCAACCCGCGGTCGAGGTCTTTCAAGATAACCTGTGTGAGTTCTTCGCGTTTATCGGTGATGATGTAGGCGACTTTGGTATAACCCAACCCCATCTCGACCGCATCGATGACTTTCCCGGTCACGTACAGGCCGATCAGCGCGTACAGCGCATTCTCGAGCGACAAAGTAAAGCCCGCCAGCACGATAACCGTGCCGTCGACCAGCATCACGCACAGCGAGAGACTGAGCCCACTGAACTTTTGCAGCAGTTGGGCGACGATCGAGAGTCCGCCGGTGGAACCGCGCCCGCGGAACACGAGCCCAAGTCCCAAGCCGACGCCGATTCCGCCGTACAGCGAGCCGAGCAGCGGATTGGTCGTGGAGATCGGCCAGTCGCGCGTGAGGAAAATGAAAAGCGGCAGACAGACGGTACCGACCAGCGTACGCGCCCCGTACTGTTTGCCCAGGAAAATCACTCCGGCGATAAAAAGCGGAATATTGAAGATCCATTGGGTAAAAGCAGGTTCGAAATCGAACCATTCCTTGATGATAATCGACAGTCCGGATACCCCGCCGGACGCGATCTGATTGGGCAGCAGGAACAGGTTGAACGCGATCGCCGTAATAAAAGCGCCCACGACGATAAGCGTCGTATCGAGGGCATTTCGTTTGGCACCGTGAAGCGGGACCAGCGGCTTTCTGCCGCCTTTGCTCGTTGACATGGCTCCCGCTTACTCCGACGGTTCGATCTTCAGCTGGCTGCGCAGATAAGCATCGATGAATCCGTCCAAATCGCCGTCCATAACCGCGCCGATGTTGCCGACTTCATGCGAGGTGCGATGGTCTTTGACCATGCTGTAAGGATGGAACACGTACGAGCGGATCTGGCTGCCCCAGCCGATCTCAGACTGTTCGCCGCGAATCTCCGCCAAATGCCGCTTCTGCTCTTCGATCTCCCGCTCGTACAGCTTGGAGCGGAGCATCTTCATAGCCTGTTCGCGGTTCTTGATCTGTGAGCGTTCATTCTGACAGGTCACGACCACTCCGGTCGGAAGGTGGGTAATCCGAACGGCCGAATCGGTCGTATTGATATGCTGACCGCCCGCGCCGCTGGCACGGTACGTATCGATCTTCAGGTCTTCCGTGCGAATATCGATATCGATCGTGTCGTCGATCTCCGGCACGACGTCGCACGAGACGAACGACGTGTGGCGTCGGCCCGACGAATCGAACGGCGAGATGCGGACCAGGCGGTGCACGCCTTTTTCCGCTTTGAGATAGCCGTAAGCATTATGGCCTTTGATGAGCAGCGTCACGCTTTTGATGCCGGCTTCTTCGCCCGGCAGGTAATCCAGCGTCTCGACTTTGAAGCCGCGCTTCTCGGCCCAACGCGTGTACATCCGCAGCAGCTGCAGTCCCCAGTCCTGCGACTCGGTACCGCCGGCGCCCGGATGCAGCTCCAAAATGGCATTCAGCTTGTCGTAAGGCTCGCTCAGCAGCAGCTGCAGTTCGAACTCGCCCATGCGCGTCATGAGATCGGCCACGCTTGCCGCTACTTCGTCCGCCATTTCCTGATCGTCTTCGTCGTCGGCAAGTTCCGCCATCAGCACGGCATCGTCGAAATCCTGCTGCATTTTCAAGTATTGGTCCAGCGAGCCTTTGACCGCGTTCATGTCCGAGATCAGTGCCTGCGCTTTATCGCTGTCGTCCCAAAAACCTGGAGCGGCCATTTTCTCTTCGAAGTTGGAGATCATTTCTTCTTTGAGATCTAAGTCAAAGTGACCCCCTAAGGTTGGTTAATTTCTGCGTCAACTCGCGCAGATCGTGTCTGACATTCGGATCGATCATTTTTCTTCACCTCGTTGGTAGTCTAAAAAGCCGCTTGCGGCTTCTCTTTTTTATGTCGGCGGATAAACCGCCCGTAAACAGCCCTTCGGCCCGGCCCCCGAAAAGCATATCGGAAACCGGGCCGTATCCCCGGCATGCGCCGGGAGAGCTTTCACTGATTTGCTGCCTGGCCCGGGAGATTATCGCTGAGCGCGGCGTTCCTTGCGGGAAGCTTTCTTGTCCGGTGTCGGGCTGTTCGTGCTGATCTTCTTCTCATCGATAACCGCTTCACGCTGCTGATTCGATTCGACGCGGGCTTTCATAATATACGTCGCAACCTCTTCTTGAATGCTGGCGATCATCTGATTGAACATCTCGAACCCTTCGAACTGGTATTCGCGCAGCGGATCGGTACCGCCGTAAGCGCGAAGGTGGATACCCTGACGAAGCTGATCCATCGCGTCGATATGGTCCATCCACTTCCGGTCGACCGCGCGCAGCGCGATGACTTTCTCGAATTCGCGGACCATGGCTTCGCCAAGCGAATCTTCGCGTTCGTTATAGCGCTGCAGCACCCGGTCATACAGATATTCCGTAATTTCCGAAGCTTCCTTGCCCCACAGCTCGTCGCGGGTAATTTCGCCTTCTTCGAGCAGCTTGGCATTGATGTAATCGGCTACCTGCTCCAATTCCCAGTTTTCCGGGATATCGTCGCCGGTATGTGCCGTTACGATCCGTTCGATCGTGGCGCGGATCATATCCAGCACGATCTGCTTCACGTTCTCGGATTCCAGCAGTTCAAAGCGCTGCTTGTAGATTACGCCGCGCTGCTGATTCATCACGTCATCGTACTGGAGAACGACTTTGCGCGTATCGAAGTTGTTGCCTTCGACCCGTTTCTGGGCCGATTCTACCGCGCGGGTAATCATGCGGCTCTCGATCGGCTGGTCTTCTTCGAAGCCCAGGCGTTCCATCATGTTCAGCACGTTGTCCGCGCCGAACCGCTTCATCAATTCGTCGCCCAGCGACAGGTAGAATTGGGTCGAACCCGGATCGCCCTGACGTCCGGCACGGCCGCGCAGCTGATTATCGATCCGGCGCGATTCGTGACGCTCCGTACCGATGATATGCAGACCGCCGACTTCGGAGACGCCTTCGCCCAGCACGATATCCGTACCGCGTCCGGCCATGTTGGTCGCGATCGTTACGGAACCGGCTTGACCGGCGCTCGAGATGATCTCCGCTTCTTCGGCGTGATACTTGGCGTTCAGCACCTGGTGGCGGATGCCTTTTTTCTTCAGCATTTCCGACAGTACTTCGGAGTTCTCGATCGAGACCGTACCGACCAGAATCGGCTGATTCTTGGCATGGCGCTCTTCGATCTCCGCTACGACTGCCCGGAACTTGCTCGGTACGCTCTTGTAGACGATATCCGGTGCGTCGTTCCGCTGGTTCGGCCGGTTGGTCGGTACCTGCAGCACTTCGAGGCCGTAGATTTTCTTGAATTCTTCTTCTTCCGTCTTCGCCGTACCGGTCATGCCGGCAAGCTTGCGGTACATCCGGAAGTAGTTCTGGAACGTGATGGTCGCAAGCGTCATGCTCTCGTTCTGAACCGTGATGCCTTCCTTCGCTTCGATCGCCTGGTGCAGACCGTCGCTGTAACGGCGTCCGGCCATCAGACGGCCCGTGAATTCGTCGACGATCACGACTTCGTCTTCGACCACGACGTAGTCGACATCGCGGCGCATGATCACGTTCGCTTTGAGCGCCTGTACGATATGATGGTTCAGCATGACATGCTTTTGGTCGTACAGGTTGTCGATGCCGAAATCGCGTTCGGCTTTGGCCGCGCCTTTATCCGACAGCGAAACCGATTTGATCTTGATATCGACAGTGTAATCCTCTTCCGCCTGCAGACGCTTGACGAAGCGGTCCGCGAGGAAATACAGTTCCGTCGATTTCTGTGCCTGACCGGAGATGATCAGAGGCGTACGCGCTTCGTCGACGAGGATGGAGTCCACTTCGTCGATGATACAGAAGTACAGCGGACGCTGTACCATTTGTTCTTTGTACAGCACCATGTTGTCGCGCAGATAATCGAATCCGTACTCGTTGTTCGTGCCGTACGTGATATCGCAGCCGTAGGCTTCCTGCTTCTGCGAATGCTCCATCCCGCTCAGGTTCAGACCGACGGTCATGCCGAGGAAATTATAGACCTGGGCCATTTCCTCGCTGTCCCGCTGGGCGAGATAATCGTTGACGGTTACGACGTGAACGCCTTGGCCCGTCAACGCGTTCAAATAAACCGGGAGCGTGCCTACCAGCGTCTTGCCTTCCCCTGTTTTCATTTCCGCGATCCGGCCGTTATGCAGAGCGATACCGCCGACCAGCTGCACATCGTAATGGCGCTTGCCGAGCGTGCGCTTGGAAGCTTCGCGCGTCGTAGCAAAAGCTTCCGGCAGCAGGCTGTCGAGCGTTTCCCCTTTGTCCAGGCGCTCGCGGAACTCGACGGTCTTATGCTTCAACTGTTCGTCTGTAAGCTTTTCGAAATCGGGTTCCATTTTATTGATGATCTCTACGGTACGCATGAACTTCTTGACGTCCCGTTCGTTCATATCCCCGAAGATTTTTTTGACAAGTCCTAACATGTTGTGCCCCTTTCGTGCAAAACGGATGGTTTGCCTAAATTGTACCAGCTTGAGCGGGCACGGGCAACCGCGCAAAAGGCCGCCTGGCCGCTCTTCCGTAAAACTTTCCAACATATTATATACGCGCAAAGAGCCTCATCCGATGCGGATAAGGCTCTTTTTCTTTAAAAAAATTATTTTTTTGTGAAAGTGATGCCTTATTCCTGTTCGATCAGGCCGTATTTACCGTCGTTCCGGCGATAAACCACGTTGACCGTTTCGGATTCGATGTTCGAAAATACGAAGAAGTTGTGGCCGATCATGTTCATCTGCAGAATGGCTTCTTCAACGTCCATCGGTTTAAGCAGGAATCGCTTGCTGCGCACAACCTGGAGTTCGTCCTCTTCCTCGTCGGTAGACGGGGAAACGGAAGCATTGGCACCTTCGTCCACGAACAAGCCTTTGAGGCTCTCGTCTTGACGGAATCTGCGGTTCATCTTGGTCTTGTGTTTCCGAATCTGGCGCTCCAGTTTCGACAATACCGAGTCGATCGACGTATACATATCGTCGCTCCGATCTTCCGCACGAAGGAAAATACCGCCTGGGAGAGGGATGGTCACCTCTACCTTGTGAATACCTCGGGTCACGCTGAGCGTAACCGTACCTTCCGTAGCAGGGGGGATATCGAAGTATTTGTCGAGTCGGCTGAGTCTCTTGTCGACATAGTCTTTCAGAGCGTCAGTAACCTCAATTTGTTGTCCTCGAATCGCAAAGTCCATAGGGCACTCCTCCTTATGTCACCATTATAACACAGCGTTAACGCCGAGTAAAAAGAGTGTTAACGCTTTATCGACAAATCGGACAAAATTGTCAGGGACAACGTTTCCGAATGCCGTTATCTTCTCTTTTAACCTCAAAAGCGGCCGGGCAAACGCGGGAATGTATCTGCGCATAGAAGCAGGAGCCTCATACAGATAAAAAACCCCGCTTCGCTGCAATCGCGAAAGCGGGGTTGGGCTGCACATCCATCACTGCGACACGCAATCCGTTATTCGGCGTTCTTAACCGAGCGGCGTCTCATCAGCAGTCCGAAGAGGATCAGACCGGTTCCAGCCATCACATAGGGTAGGCTGCTGCTTTCTCCCGTTTGCGGCAGTGTCTCTTCGCTTGGTACTACCGTTCCGGTCACAACCGGCACTCCTTGTGGGACGGGCTCATCCGGGATCGAAACGATCGGCTGCATCGGAATCGGCTGCTCTTGGACCGGAACGATCAGAGGTCCGACCGGAGTCGTTTCGTCCGGAATCGGCATCATCGGTTCCGAAGGTACGGCCGGCGGTCCCTGCGGGATCGGCTCGTCCGGAATCGTCGTGTCAGGTTCCGTCGGCACGACTGGAGGTCCGATCGGAGTCGGCTCGTCCGGAATCGTCGTATCCGGAGTTGGAGTTACCGGAGTTGGCGGCGTCGGAATCACGACCGGAGGTCCTACTGGAACCGGATTTTCCGGAATTGTCGTATCCGGTGGCGTCGTTGGTGGCGTTGTTGGCGGTGTTATTGGTGGCGTCGTCGGCGGTGTTATTGGTGGCGTCGTCGGCGGTGTTGTTGGTGGCGTCGTCGGCGGTGTTACCGGAATCGTCCCGGCACCCGAACCGGAACCCGTTGTTACGCGTACCGTGATTTTGCTTTGGCTTTCCACGATACCGCCCCGAATGCCTTCACCTGTAAAACGAACGTTGTTGACGATTTCCGTAAGGTCTTTCGTCTCAGCGGCGTTGAAGGTCGAAGCATACTCTAGCACGTAAGTGGAATTGATCGAATTGTTGAACGTCAGGGTAAATCCGGTTGTCCCGTCCGCTGCCATATTCAACACATAATCCGTGCCTTCTGTCAGCAGGGTACCCGTCTTGGTTACCACGCCGTTGCGATCCACGGCTGCTTGGTAAAGACGGAATGATTCGCGATCCAGCGTCTGGCTGTTGCCTGCCGTATCGATGATGGTAGCATTGGTGATCGTGGACTGGTTTTTGTTGATCGTGATCGACCAATTCAGGCGATCTCCGCTTTGCGCGCCGCCTTTGTCAACGAAAGGCTCGTAGAAGGCGATCTGCGATTCTTTGGCAATCTGTTCCGCAGGACCTTGTCCGTCTTTCCCAAGGATCTCGGCGGTCAGGTTCGCTCGGTTGACGAATCCTTGATTCACTGTAGCGTCGGTCAATTTATTGCTGTCGTAATTGGTCGTATACGTAATTCGAAGACTTTGCGTTACCGGCTCATTGAATGTTACGACGAAACCTTTACGCAAATCGTTTTCCAATACGTCTACCGTGTAATTCCCTGCGTAAGCACTGTACTGACCGTTTCCTTTGCCGTTTTCAGTGCCTTCGACTTCGACAGCGATCGAAGCTTTGACCAGCTCAAGCCCACCATTCGGGAATGTGTCCTTTACGACGACCTTGTTCAGCGAGAGCATGTCTTTGTTGATGAAAATGCCCCATGCGGCCTGTTTATTCGCGTAATTAGTAGAGGTGTGCAGTTTGTAGAACAGGTTGGCATCGTTTCGAATCGGATCGGTATTGTCCGGTTTTGTGACATAAAGGATAACCGGTACAAGTCCGCCCGCGATCGGGAAAGAAATGGTCACCTGCTCCTGCTTGTTTACGGTTTGTTCCGTCAGTACCGTACCGATCTTCAAGCTGCCTTTTACATCGGAATGCTTGGCAATGTAATCGTTAAACGTAAGTTTGACGTGACCGTCTGTGGTAACTTGAAGCGTACCGATCGTCTCGCCTGAGCTATCGGTAGCGAACAGCGATGTGTTGACTGCGTTGTAAATCGGGAACTGCGAAGGAACGTCAAAATCGAAGGTCGAACCGTCTCCGTATCCTTTACCGTCCGGCAGCGCGAACTGATAGTTCAGTTGAAGCGCATCGTTTACATCAACCGGGTGGTCGGCATCGATTATGCTTCCGCTATCGGTTGTAATCGACACGTTCGTGATGATGTTTTCTTCAATTACGGATGTTACTTTTGCGTCTGCCTCTGCTGCTGCTTTGGCAGCCAGTTCGGCTTCTTCTTTGGCCGATTTTTCTTTGGCCAATTCTTCGTCCGTTGCAGCCGTGTCTTCTTCTGCAGGCGTCTTCACGTCTGCTTCCGGAGTCTTTTCGTCTGCCGGAGGGGTTTGGGCATCGACAACAGGAGTTCCAGAATCCGCTGCCGGAGCAGCTTCTATGACTTCTTCGCTTTCGCTTGCCGCACTTTCTTCAATGGCTGGACTTTTCTCGACTACGGGACCTTCTTCATTTACGATTGGGTCTTCGGTCTGTCCGGATTCAGCCTGTATCTCTTCTTGAATAACTTTACCCTCTGTCGATGGTACGATTTCTTGCTCTACGGTTTGTCCGGTTGGCGTCGCTTCTTCAGCCTGTGCCTGTCCGATTCCTGCGCCAAGCATCGTATGTAGTACGAGCACTAGGGCAATTAACATCGCCCATACTTTCTTGTTCGTTCCCCTCACTGTGTGTGATCCCTCCTCAGATGTTGTTAAGCAAACGTGCGTGAAGCAGAACCAGGCAAATAGTCCTATCTACCTAATGCGTTTTAAACGCAAATCCCTTCTCGTAAACGCTTATTTTCTGAATATGTATATTTTCTATGAATTTTATCGCATTAAATCTATTTTAACTTTTTTACAATTGAAAAATATAGTGGAATCAGATATTTTGTGATTCAAACCCATACAAAAAAGACCCCGCATAAGTGGGGTCTTTCTGTTGAGCCATGTGTCTCCAACCAGCATAAATCATTAGTGCTTAATCATCTATGTAGGTCAGGTATACGGCTGCGACGACTTACAGAGGAGTGACGTTGGATGCTTGCGGTCCGCGAGCGCCTTCAACGATGTCAAACTCAACGGATTGTCCTTCTTCCAGCGTTTTGAATCCTTCGATTTGAATCGCCGAGAAGTGAACGAAAACGTCGCCGCCTTCTTCCGTTTCAATGAAACCGTAACCTTTTTCTGCGTTAAACCATTTCACTTTACCTTGCATGCACGAACATTCCCTTCGTTATCAGATAAATAGGTGTGATCCACTACTCGAATATACCATCGTGTCTTCGGGGATGTCAATTGGAATTTGAAGGGATTACATTCAATTATATTCCAGACTCTATGTATGAAGTTCTCATCAATTTTTAAGTGGAGAACATTTTCCATTTACCCGACCGTACCAAGAATGAAACAATTTTTTTAAAGACGAATTGTCAATCCAAGTGCAACAGTTCGTCCTGAAACGATTCGTGGGTGGACTTCCAGCCTAAACATTTGCGAGGGCGGTTGTTGATCAGATTCAGAGCTCGTTCCAGTTCGTCGTCGGTCACCTGCGCAAAATCGTAGCCTTTGGGGAAAAACTCTCGAAGTAGACCATTCGCGTTCTCGTTGGAGCCACG
>NZ_JAAZWC010000023.1 GCF_013185195.1 Saccharibacillus qingshengii | reverse complement strand
TGGTGTAGGGGTTAACATGCCTGCCTGTCACGCAGGAGATCGCGGGTTCAAATCCCGTCGGTTCCGCCATTTTAATTTTACAACTGGTTTTTATAGAGTATGGCTCGGTAGCTCAGTCGGTAGAGCAAAGGACTGAAAATCCTTGTGTCGGCGGTTCGATTCCGTCCCGAGCCATCTTTGTATTGTGGAGGCTTAGCGAAGTGGCCAAACGCAGCAGACTGTAAATCTGTTCTCTCCGAGTTCGGTGGTTCGAATCCATCAGCCTCCACCAGTTTTTTTGTAAGAGCCATTAGCTCAGTTGGTAGAGCACCTGACTTTTAATCAGGGTGTCGAAGGTTCGAGTCCTTCATGGCTCATCAAGAAGCCGTGTTCCGTTTTTGACGGGATGCGGCTTTTTTGCGTATTCGGGCTTATGTTAAGATAAAAGAAAACGGGTGTTGGAGGGCAGGCTATGAATGTGCAGGAAATCCGGCGGAGGCTGGAATCGATCGTCGGAAAGCCGGTAGAGCTGATCGAGATTACGGAAGCGGAACGGCAGAACCTGCTGGAGCTATCCGGCGCGAAAAGCGAATCGGGAATCGGCGATGGAGCCGCACCGGCAAAGTACGAAGTTCTGCGGCAGGGCGCGATATATGCCGGAGCCACCTGGTTTTTTTTGAACAACGAAGAAAGCCAAAAGTGGGGTTCCGACAAGCCGGTCGCTTTTCGAATCGGGAGTGTAGACCTAGACCTCTCTGTACGCGAGCTGATTGCGCTGCTTGTCCAGACGTCGGTATCGGATACGGAAGAAGCGAAACTCCCGGAGAAAGAAACCGAAGTGCAGCAGCTGGGCCGCTGGCTGGCCGATCGGCTGGAGCTCGGAGAATCGCCGCATGAACTGCCCGATAGACTTCAGCTGAAAAGCCGTCTTTTTACGGAGCTCATTCCTTTTCTGCTGATCTGTGAAGGGGCCCAGAACTCTCTTGGAGGTTACGAAGAACTTCAGCAGCTGCTGTCTACCTTTTTGGAAAGGGAAGTCCTGGTGGTGCCGCTGCGCGGACGGGAATGGCTGCTGCTGGTCGACCGTCTCGACGTATTGGAAGTCTCCGAAGAGCGGAATGAAGAAGAAGAATCGGACCGCGAGCTGCTGGAGGCCTTCGGGCTTGGTCTGTACGAACTGATCGCGAGCGAATGGACGGGAATCTTCAACCTGTCGGTCTCCGAACCGCTGCAGCCGGCACACGGACTTGTTCCGGCGCTTCGGGTGCTCCGGGAGAGCGTCTTCTTGGGGAAAACGTTTCATGTGACGCGTCATGTGCATCTGCCGTGGGAATTGGGGTTGGAGCGTCTTGTCTACAGTATTCCGGCGGAGCGCAGGGAACAGTTCATGGAACAAATCGAAGGGCGCGCTTTTGTATTGGGGGACAGCGAGACGTTGACGACGCTGGAGACTTTTTTTCGGATGAACTGCAATGTGAGCGAAACGGCCAAGCATCTGTATATCCATCGCAATACGCTGATCTATCGATTGGACAAGGTGAAACAGGAGACCGGACTCGATGTTCGGAACTTCAATGATGCCGTTTCCATGAAGCTGGCTCTGCTATTGGATAAAGTGACAAAAGACTGAGCGGATTTTTGTGCAGTTTGTGAATAGCCAGGAAAGCGTATTCAAGGTAAGATGGGAACAGTTAAAAGAAAGCAGCTCAGCTTCATACACATATCCTCAATACAGGGAGGCAACACTCAATGGCTGGTGTACGCTTAGAACATATTTATAAGAAATACGCAGGTTCCGACAAAGCAACGGTAATCGACGTTAACCTTGATATCAAAGACAAAGAATTCCTCGTTCTCGTCGGTCCTTCCGGCTGCGGTAAATCGACAACGCTGCGCATGATCGCAGGCCTCGAAGAAATTTCCGAAGGCAAACTGTACATCGGCGACCGCGTCGTTAACGACGTCGCTCCAAAAGACCGCGATATCGCGATGGTATTCCAATCCTACGCCCTCTACCCGCACATGGACGTATACTCGAACATGGCGTTTGGTCTGAAGCTGCGTAAAGTCAAAAAAGAAGAAATCGAGAGACGCGTACGCGAAGCGGCGAAGATTCTCGACATCGAGCATCTGCTCGAGCGTAAACCTAAAGCACTCTCCGGCGGTCAACGTCAGCGGGTTGCCCTGGGACGCGCAATCGTCCGCGATCCGCAGGTCTTCCTGATGGATGAACCTCTTTCCAACTTGGATGCCAAACTGCGCGGTCAAATGCGTGCGGAAATCACCAAACTGGTTAAGCGTCTTGAAACAACCTGCATTTACGTAACGCACGATCAGATCGAAGCCATGACCATGGGCGATCGTATCGTCGTTATGAAAGACGGCATCATCCAACAGGCAGCTCCGCCGGAAGAACTGTACAACAATCCGACGAATATTTTCGTTGCCGGATTTATCGGTTCCCCAACGATGAACTTCATCAACGGCAATCTGGTCGATCAAGGTGGAGTTCTGCGCTTCCAGGCGAACAACATGGACGTAGAAGTTCCACGCGGCCAAGCTCAAGTCCTGCGCGAAAAATCGATGGTTGGCAAAGAAGTTATCCTGGGCCTTCGTCCGGAAGATATTCATGAAGAGCCGGTATTCCTCGAAGCTTCGCCAAACACGATCTTCACATCCAACGTTGAAGTTACCGAGAACCTCGGTCACGAAATGCTGCTGTACCTGAGCGGCCTCGGCGCTGACACGACAATCGCCCGTGTAGACGGACGTTCGAGCGTGCGTGAAGGTTCGCAAGTCAGACTTGCTATCGACATGAACAAAGTTCATATCTTTGACAGAGAAACGGAAGTCAACGTCTTCTACGACGCCAAACAATTCCGTTAAACTGTTCCAGCAAGTCGATCGAGCCGTCCTTCGGGGCGGCTTTTTCGTTTGGAACGGCGGGTAAGGAGCATTGCTTTCAACGTGCATTTCCTTTACGATGAGTAAGATAGCGTTTAAAAGGCGGTAGACCATTCCATATCAGAACGACCATGAGAAGGGAAGAATACGCAATGGCTAAAAAGGTAAAAGTAGCCGAGCTGGTGCAGCAGTTTCAGTTCGAGGTCGTAGCGGGCGAGAAAGGGCTGCGTCGTCCGATCGTTGTCGACGATCTGAATCGGCCAGGGCTTGAAATGGCCGGATATTTTGAATATCATTCGCCGGAGCGGGTTCAGCTGTTGGGTAAAACCGAGCTGACTTTTTATCATATGCTCTCGAAAGAAGACAAGCTGGACCGGATGAGCAGGCTCTGCAGCGAAGAGACGCCGTGCATTATTGTCACCCGGTCTTTTGACGTGCCGGAAGAGCTGATTCAGATCGGTGAAGAACGCGATATTCCCATTCTGCGGAGCGGGATGTCGACGACGAGTCTGGGCAGCCGCGTAACCGGTTTCCTGGAGCGCAAACTGGCTCCGACGACGACCATCCACGGCGTTCTGGTGGATGTGTACGGCGTAGGCATCATTATTACGGGCAGCAGCGGTATCGGCAAAAGCGAGACGGCTCTGGAACTTGTCAAACGCGGTCACCGACTGATTGCCGATGATGCGGTGGAGATTCGTCAGAGCGCCGATAACCAGCTCGACGGTACCGCACCGGAGCTGATTCGCCACCTGCTCGAAATCCGCGGGGTCGGCATCATCAACGTGATGACCTTGTTTGGCGCGGGTGCAATCCGCAATCACAAACGCATCACACTGGTAGTTCGTCTCGAGAACTGGCAGCCGGACAAACAGTACGACCGTCTGGGGCTCGATGAGGAGACGACGCGCATTATCGATACCGATGTACCGCTTGTAACGGTTCCGGTACGTCCGGGTCGAAACCTGGCCGTAATCATCGAAGTGGCGGCGATGAACTTCCGCTTGAAACGTATGGGCTACAATGCGGCGCAGCAGTTTACGCACAAGTTGACCGCGACGATCGATAACGATGCGGACGATCTGGATTAGGGTGTTGAGCGAATCCGATAAATTTAATATTTGATGCGGTCAACGCACGAGGAGGAACAAGAATGGGTGCATTACTGGCGATCAATCCGATCGCTTTTAACCTCGGTCCGCTGGCCGTGCACTGGTACGGGTTGATTCTCGGACTCGGCGCCGTAGTCGGCATGCTTATCGCCATGCGCGAAGGCAAACGTTTCGGACTGCCGCAGGAACTCTTTATGGATATCCTGCTGTTCGGCGTTCCGTCGGCTATTATCTGTGCACGTCTGTATTATGTGGCGTTCCAATGGGACCAGTACAAAGAAAATCCGCTGAAGATTTTTGCGATTTGGGAAGGCGGAATCGCCATTTACGGAGCGCTGATCGGCGCCGTAATCTGCGGGGTCATCTACACGCGTATCAAAGGGTACAGTTTCTGGCGGATCGCCGATCTCTGCGCGCCGGGCCTGCTGGCCGGCCAGCTGATCGGCCGCTGGGGCAACTTCGTCAACCAGGAAGCTTACGGCGGCGAAGTCAGCGAAAGTTTCCTGCGCAGTACGCTGCATCTGCCTGACTTTATCGTGAACCAGATGAACATCGCAGGTGTATTCCATCATCCGACGTTCCTGTACGAATCGTGTTGGAATTTGCTCGGCATCCTGCTGATCTTCGTGATTCGCCGCCGCAAATTCGTGCGTGCCGGCGAGATCTTTATCGGCTACTTTATCTGGTATGCGATCGGCCGCTTCTTCATTGAAGCACTTCGTACCGACAGTCTCGCCTTCCAGGGACCGAACTGGCTGGCTTCGCTGATTCACGGGATGTGGACGCCGATGACCTGGTTCGGTTTCGAAGAAGGGTATCTGGATGCGGCGTACGGCAACGTACGTATTTCGCAGCTGGTGGCGATTTTGTTCTTTGTGATTGCCGTCGTTCTGATTATTGTGCGGCGCAGGAACGGACAAGCCAATATCCGCTATTCCGATCCGATCGTATCGTCGAAGTTCTCGACCGCTCCTGCGGCTACAGACGAACGCCATCGCGTGGAAGGCGCTCACCAAGCCGAGAGCAGGGATACCCAACCGCTCGCCCATATGAACCGCAAGTCGTCGGATCCTACCGACGCAGCGCCTCCGGGCGAAGATCCTTTGCGCAAGGAGTGAAGTCAGCATGAATTCGACGATCCAAACCGTACTGTTCGATCTGGACGGTACGATTATCGATACCAACCAGCTTATCATCGACTCCTTCATGAATGCGGTGACCGGTACTCCGCTGACACGCGAGACGATCATTCCGCATATGGGCACGACCCTGCAGAATCAGCTGCGCATCTTCTCGGGTCTTGAGGATGTGCGCGAACTGGAACAGGCTTACCGCAAATATAATCTGGCTCACCACGATTCGATGGTCAAGCCGTTTCCGCATGTGCAGCAGGTCGTTCGCGACCTGCACGAAGCGGGGATCCGGCTTGGGGTCGTGACGACCAAGATCCGGCCGACCACCATGAAAGTGCTTGAGATGTTCGACTTGTACCGATACATGGACGCGATAGTGACCGTGACGGATGTGACCCATCCCAAGCCGCATGCCGAACCGGTGCTGATGGCGCTGGAGAAGATGGGCGTGGATCCTTCGACGGCTCTGATGGTAGGCGACAGCCCGGCCGATATCCAATCGGCGCAGAACGCCGGTGTCCGCGCGGCTGCCGTTGCCTGGTCGCTCAAAGGAGAAGAAACGCTGTCGACTTACAAACCGGACTTCATGCTGCATGATATGCGGGACCTCTACGAAGTGACCGGCATCGGGCGGAGAGAAGCATGAGGAAGACGGAGCGCCATTTCGTCGAAGACGGTCCGAATGCACTGCGTCAAATCTACAAGACGGTCAGCCCCTGGAAAGGCGTCAAAAACTTTGTTTTTATCCAAATTGCCCGGTACTGTCCGATTCTTGAACTGAAAAACTGGATCTACCGCCGTATCCTCCATATGAACGTGGGCCAGGATACGGCTTTCGGACTTATGGTTATGGTCGATGTCTTTTTTCCGGAAAAGATTACGATTGGACGCAATACGGTAATCGGCTACAATACGACAATCCTGGCGCACGAGTACCTGATTCGCGAATATCGGCTTGGCGAAGTGGTGATCGGGGACGAAGTGATGATCGGAGCCAACTCGACGATTCTGCCGGGGGTGACGATCGGCGACGGCGCGGTCGTGGCGGCCGGATCCGTCGTGCATCGGGACGTCGAAGCGGGGACTTTCGTAGGCGGGAATCCGCTGCGGATCATTGAACGAAAAAACCCTTGATTTTGCCCGATCCGGCAGGCTGCCCGCTTAGTGTTCGCTGAAAATTCCCGAAAAAAGGGATAAAAAGGACGAGTTAGGGGTATAATTCGAAGGGAGCGTACAGCGGGGGGCGCTTGAGCCGTCCCGCTTTTCGTTTCGAAATTGAGGCCTTTGCGGGCCGAAAGATCAACCGGGGGCCGGAGTTTTTTGCAGCCGGGCAGCCGGGGAAGGGAGCAATCGAGTTGAGTTCTGTTTCAATCAAAAGAGAGCGGCTGCCGCAGTTGGACACGTTTCGCGCGCTCGCCATTCTGGGGGTACTGCATGTACACGCCACCTCTCTCGCAACGGTGGAATCGGTCAATCTGAAAGCTTTTTATCTGATCAATGTCATTAACGTATTTTTCCGGTACGGGACGCCTTCGTTCATTATGCTGAGCAGCTTCGTGCTGTTCTACAACTACTTCAACCGTCCGATGGACGGCAAGCTGGTCGGAGGGTTCTACAAAAAGCGTCTGCTCTACATTCTGCTGCCTTATGTGCTTTTCTCGGCCATCTACTTCATCTATAAGATGCATGTGGCGGGAACGCTTGGGACAAGTGTGGAAACCTACGGAGAAATGCTGGCTCGCTACTGGAAAAACCTCAAGGAAGGTACGGCGTATACGCATCTGTACTTCGTGTATATCAGTGTGCAGTTCTATATTCTGTTCCCGCTGATGCTGATGCTGTTCAAATCGTCCAAATGGTTTATCCGCTGGGCGATTCCGATCGGACTT
Source organism: Saccharibacillus qingshengii (assembly GCF_013185195.1). Classification (GTDB taxonomy): domain Bacteria; phylum Bacillota; class Bacilli; order Paenibacillales; family Paenibacillaceae; genus Saccharibacillus; species Saccharibacillus qingshengii. The sequence continues at coordinate 78,302 of NZ_JAAZWC010000023.1, read as the reverse complement.
GCGCTGCAATGGGCCTTCGTGATCTGGAACAAATACGAGTGGCAGTATCAGAGCAAAGGAAGTCTCGCGATTACATACTTGTCTTATTACATGATCGGTGCCGTTCTGGCGATTCACTTCGATAAGGTGCGCGGCTGGTTGATGAAAGATCCGAAGAACCTGCCTTTTAAAGCCTGGTTCTTGAACGGTCTGCTCTGGGTATCGTGGGCTGCGGTTACCATTACCCATATCTGGTTCTACCAGCAGGTGCGCTTGAACGGGTTGATCGTCGATACGCTCTGGTACGAGCTGCTGTGGAATCTGCATACGATGCTGACGGCGCTTGTGCTGATGCGGACTTCGTTCGTTCTGTATCGCAAAGCGCCGAAATGGCTGATCAAGACGCTGACCCGGCTCGGAGAGCTGTCTTTTGCCATCTATCTGGTGCATCCGCTTGTACTCGGATATTACCGGGATACGAAAGACTGGTTCTTCAGCCAGGTGCAGATGGGGTCGCTCACGTACTTTGTCTGGGTATACGGAGGGCTGATCTGTGCGCTTGGGGTCTCCTGGATCCTGACGCAGGCGATTCTGCGCTGGATTCCGGGAGCCTGGGTGCTGCTGGGGAATGTACCTTCTTCTCTGCGCAAAAAGAAAACGGGCCCTTCCGCTTCCGCTTCGGCTTCCAAACGCAGCGTGTGAGCAGGGCAGCGGCCCGCAAGGCCGCAAACGGCCGGTTCCTCCGCCAACGGGGAAGAAACGGCAAGGCAGAGTGCCGTCCGCTTCCCGGCTGTACGAAGACGCGAAAGGCTCTTTCCTGTTCGGACAGGGGAGGGCCTTTTTGCGGTGCGGTTTTTCGGGCCGATTTTGTCGTTGGGACGTTGACTCGACCGCCGGGCAAATGCTAATATAGTCGTACGCTTTATTTTACTACCATGTTATCACTGTACCATAGTAAAGCATTCGAATATATGAATTTAGCCGGCTGCAGGTTGGACCGCTTCCGATTGCGGTTGCCCGGCGGCGGGCTTTCCGATATGGTGAATAGGATTAAGGGTAAACCGTACTAAACGAACTCACAGAGGTGAAAACAATGTCCAAACCGAAAGGCTTTGAAAAACCGGTCGGCGTGCGCGATTATCTGCCGCGTGCGACGAGAAGGCTGCGCCGGATCGAACGCAGTGTGCTCGACTGCATGGCCAACTGGGGCTATGACCCGATCAAGACGCCTACCTTGGAATATTACGATACGGTAGGGATTGCAAGCTCGACCCCGGACCGTAAACTCTACAAGCTGCTGAGCAGCCGCGGACAGACGCTTGTTCTGCGTTCGGACATGACGGCGCCGATTGCGCGCGTCGCCTCGTCCCTGCTGCGTGAAGAACCGCTGCCGCTGCGTTTGTCGTACCATGCGAATGTGTTCCGCGCGATCGAAGAAGAAGCCGGCCGCGAAGCGGAGTTTTTCCAGACGGGCGTCGAGCTTGTCGGAGACCGTTCGCCGGAAGCGGACGCGGAAGTCATTGCGCTTGCGATTGCTTCGCTTCAGGCAGCCGGCGTAAAGACGTTCAAGTTCGCGATGGGACATGTCGGCTTCCTGAACGGGCTGTTCGACGAAGCGCTGCCGGGTCGCACGGATGCGCAGCAGGCGCTGAAAGAGCGGCTGCTGCATCGCGATTATGTGGGTTTCCGCGAGACGACGGAGTCGCTGGGTCTCAAACGCGAACAGCAGGAAGAGCTCGAAGGACTGCTGCGTCTGCGCGGCGGAGTCGAGGTCTGCGAGCAGGCCGCCGGTCTGAGCGGCCATACGCTCGCGCTGGAGTCGCTTACGCATCTGCGCAGCGTCTGGGAGGCGCTGGTCGACTACGGCGTGTCACAGCATGTTCTGATCGATCTGACGATGATCGGAGATTTCTCGTATTATACGGGCATGGTATTCGAAGGCTATGCGGCGGAACTCGGATTCCCTGTCTGCAGCGGCGGCCGCTACGACAATCTGCTGCGGCAGTTCGGCCGCGATGTTCCGGCAACGGGCTTCGCTCTCAAGACGACGCGTATCCTTGACGGCGTAGACGATCCGGCCGGCGAAGAAGAACGCCCGGCGCTGATCGTGTACGAAGCGAGCCGCCGTGCGGAAGCACTGGCCGAAGCCGGACGGATCCGCGCGGAAGGCGGGGCGGCGGTCACGCGCCTTGCGGCGGAGAACGCCGACAGCGAGAACGAGAGCGGCCGCTACAGCCGGGTGCTGCATTTTGCGGGGGAGAATTCACCCGTCCAGTAAGCGGGAGGCGGCAGTCCCTGCCGCAAAGCGGCTTCATGTAAATAAAACCGGAAAGATCGTCGCAGACGGCAACCGGATGCTTATAGAAACACAACCTTGGACAAGAGGAGGAGAGAAGCATGGGAGAAGTGCTGAAAGTGGCAATGCCGAAAGGCCGCATCTACAAAAAAGCCGCGCAGCTGTTCCGCGAAGCGGGCATCGTCATTCCGGACGATGTGGATGACTCGCGCCGGCTGGTCATTCCGATTCCGGAAGCGAATATGGAATTCATTATGGCGAAGCCGGTCGACGTACCGACTTATGTCGAATACGGCGTAGCCGACATCGGAATCGTCGGCAAGGACGTGCTGCTCGAAGAAAACCGCGACGTGTACGAACTGCTGGATCTGGGCATCGCCCGCTGCCGCATGTCGGTGATCGCGCTGCCGGATCGGCAGCCGGGTATCCATCTGCGGGTGGCGACCAAGTATCCGAACGTGGCGGCGCGTTATTTCCGCGAGCAGGGCGAGCAGGTCGAAGTGATCAAGCTGAACGGCTCGATCGAGCTGGCGCCGCTGATCGGCCTGGCCGACCGGATCGTCGATATGGTCGAGACGGGACAGACGCTCAAGGATAACGGACTGGTGGAACTGGAGAGCATCTTCGGCATTACGAGCCGCTTGATCGCGAACCGGGTCAGCTACCGGATGAAGAACGACGCGATCCAGCAGCTGTGCGACAAGCTGGAGAAAGTCATGCCGGGTGCCGGAGCGGCCAAGGCATAGAACGGACAATGAAGAAGCGGGAGGAACAACCATGAAGATCGTACAGGCGGAACAGTTCGATCTGCGCCGGGACGTGGAATACGGTTCGGAAGAGCAGGTCGCGATCGTCAAGCGGATCGTCGGCGACATCAAGTCGGAAGGCGACGCGGCGCTGCTGCGTTATACGGAGAGCCTTGACCGGACGAAGCTCGAAGCTTCGCAGCTGCGCGTTACGGACGCGGAGCTGCAGGCGGCCTACAGCCGGGTCGAGCCGTCCTTTATCGAAGCGATCGCGGCGGCGGCCGCGAATATCCGTGCTTTCCACGAACGGCAGAAGCGCAACTCCTGGATGGACCTGCAGCCGGACGGCAGCCTGCTGGGACAGATTATCCGGCCGCTGCGCCGGGTAGGCGTCTACGTGCCGGGCGGCAAAGCCGCCTATCCGTCTTCCGTGCTGATGAACGTCATTCCCGCCCAGGTGGCGGGCGTGCCGGAGATCGTCATGGTCACGCCGCCGGCAACGGGCGGCCGCGAAGGGATCGACCCGTACATTCTCGTCGCAGCCGCGGAAGCGGGCGTGACCGAGATGTACCGTGTCGGCGGCGCGCAGGCGATCGCGGCGCTCGCCTATGGCACGGACAGTATCGAGCGGGTCGACAAGATCTGCGGGCCGGGCAATATCTACGTCGCGCTGGCCAAGCGCGAAGTGTACGGGCTGGTCGATATCGACAGCCTGGCCGGACCAAGCGAGATCGTCGTCCTGGCGGACGAGACGGCGGATCCGGAATATGTGGCGGCCGACCTGCTGTCGCAGGCGGAGCACGACGAACTGGCTTCGGCCATTCTCGTGACGACGTCGCAGCGTCTGGCGGAATACGTCTCGGCCGAAGTGGAACGCCAGCTGTCGCTGCTGCCGCGCGAGAATATCGCGCGGGCTTCGATCGAAAACTACGGCGCGATTATCGTAACCGAGAGCCTCGAAGCAGGCATCGCCGTGGTGAACCGGCTGGCGCCGGAACATCTGGAAGTGATGGTGCAGAATCCGGTCGATTACCTGGGTCTGATCGAGAACGCGGGGGCGATCTTCCTCGGTCCGTACAGTTCGGAGCCGGTCGGCGATTACTTCGCCGGACCGAACCATATCATTCCGACGAACGGCACGGCGCGGTTCGCTTCGCCGGTCGACGTGGACGATTTTATCAAAAAATCGAGTTTGATCCAATACAGCAAGGAGGCGCTTCTCGCCAATGCCGCGACGATCATGGAGCTGGCACGCCGGGAAGGACTGGAAGGCCACGCCCGCGCGATCGAAGTGCGGGTAAACAAAGAAGGCACGCCGAATTCAACAGACGAGAAAGCGGGGATACAGGGATGACGGAAGCCAATCAGGCAGGAGCGCGGAGCGCAAGCATCGCGCGCAAAACGAACGAGACGGACATCAAGCTGTCGTTCGGAATCGACGGAACCGGCATATCGGAAATTTCGACGGGGGTTCCTTTTCTCAACCATATGCTCGACCTGTTCGCGAAGCACGGCCAATTCGACCTGAACGTCGACGCGGACGGGGACATCGATATCGACGATCACCACACGGTCGAAGATATCGGTATCTGCCTGGGCGGAACGCTGCTGGAATCGCTCGGCGACAAACGCGGCATCAAGCGCTACGCCAGCGTGTTCGTTCCGATGGACGAAGCGCTTGCCCAGGTTATCATCGATATAAGCGGACGCCCTCATTTCGAATACCGCGCGGAGTATCCGTCCAATCTGGTCGGTACTTTTTCCACGGAGATGGTGCATGAGTTCCTGTGGAAGTTCGCGCTGGAATCGCGGATCACGCTGCACGTCATCGTGCACTACGGCCGCAACACCCACCATATGATCGAAGCGGTGTTCAAGGCGCTCGGACGTGCGCTCGACGAAGCGACTTCGATCGATCCGCGCGTGACCGGGGTGCCCTCGACGAAGGGAGTGCTGTAACATGACCGTCGCGATCGTCGACTACGGCATGGGCAATCTGCACAGCGTCAGCAAAGCGGTGGAGCGGCTCGGATACGAGTACCTGATTACCGGCGACGAAGTCGAGATCATGCGCGCTTCCAGCGTGCTGCTGCCCGGAGTGGGCGCGTTCGGCGACGCCATGAGCCATCTGCGCGACACCGGCCTTGACCTCGTCATGCGCCGCGCCGCGGGCGAAGGCCGTCCGCTGCTCGGCATCTGCCTCGGCATGCAGCTTCTGTTCGACGGAAGCGCGGAACACGGCGACCACGAAGGCCTCGGGCTGCTGCAGGGACGCGCGGTGCGCTTCCCAAGCGGAGAGTTCAAAGTGCCGCATATGGGCTGGAATCGGCTGGACTTCACGCGAAGCGGGGAACCGCTGCTCGGCGGACTGGAAGAAGGGCATGTCTACTTCGTCCATTCGTACCATGTGGAACTGGGCGAGCCGAGCGATCTGATCGCGTCGGCGGACTACGGGCTGCCGGTTACGGCGATCGTGGGCCGGGATCACGTCTACGGCATGCAGTTCCACCCGGAAAAAAGCGGGGAACTGGGCATGAACCTGCTGCGGAATTTCCTGAAGCTGTCCGAGGGATCGGCAAAGATCTGACCGGACGAGCTTTTTTGACAAGCATATGAAGGAAAAAGGAGAGCTGACGATGACGGCATTTACGATTTATCCGGCAATCGATATTCGCGGCGGCAAATGCGTGCGGCTGCTGCAGGGCGATTACGACCAGGAGACGGTATTCAACGAAAGCCCGCTGGATGCGGCGAAGCAGTGGGAAAGTCTCGGCGGGCAGTACGTCCACCTGGTCGATCTCGACGGAGCCAAAGCGGGTCGTCCGGTCAACCATGAACTGATCGGCAGCATCGCGTCGGCGCTGAACGTGCCTGTTCAGATCGGCGGCGGCCTGCGCACGTTCGAAGATGTGCGTCTGCTGCTGTCGCTCGGCGTGAGCCGGGTCATCCTGGGCACGGCGGCGATCGAAGACAAAGTCTTCACGGAAAAAGTGCTGGCCGAATACGGAGACCGCGCTGCGATCGGAATCGACGCGAGAAACGGCTTCGTGGCGACGAGAGGCTGGCTGGAAACGTCGGAAGTGCGTGCGGAAGATTTGGCGAAGGAACTGGCGGCCAAAGGCGCGGAGACATTCATCTTCACCGATATTTCGCGCGACGGCATGATGCAGGGACCCAACGTGGAAGCGATTCTGAGCCTGGCCAAAGCTTCGGGCAAAACGGTGATCGCCTCGGGCGGAGTAAGCGTGCAGGCCGATCTGGAGCGCCTCGCGGCTCATGCGGCGGACGGTATCGGCGGAGCAATCGTCGGCAAAGCGCTGTATACGGGCAGTATCGACCTGGCGGCGGCGCTGCAGGCGGTCGGACGTTAAGCAGATCGGAATTTTAAAAAAACTGGAGTCGAAAGGAGGAGCCGTATGCTCGCGAAACGAATTATTCCGTGTCTGGACGTCAAGGACGGACGCGTAGTCAAAGGAGTCAATTTCGTCAATCTGCGCGATGCCGGCGATCCGGTCGAACTGGCTTCGGTCTATGACCGGGAAGGCGCGGACGAACTCGTCTTCCTCGATATTTCGGCGTCGGTCGAAGGACGGGCCACGATGGTCGAGGTGGTGCGCCAGACGGCGGGAGAGATCACGATCCCGTTCACGGTCGGAGGCGGCATCTCGCAGGTGGACGACATGAAGCGGATCCTGCGCGCGGGCGCCGACAAAACGGCGGTCAACACGGCGGCGGTCCTGCGTCCCGAGCTGATTGCCGAAGGCGCGCGCCGTTTCGGTTCGCAGTGCATCGTGCTGGCGGTGGACGCCAAGTACAATGCGGAGTGGGAAGAATGGGAAGTGTACACGCACGGCGGGCGCAAACCGACCGGCATTCGCGCGCTGGAATGGGTGCGGCGCGCCGAATCGCTCGGAGCGGGCGAAATCCTGCTGACGAGCATGGATGCGGACGGCACCAAAGACGGCTTCGACCTCAAGCTTACGCGCGCGGTCTGCCGCGAAGTGTCGGTGCCGGTCATCGCTTCGGGCGGAGCGGGCACTTCGGAGCATTTCTACGACGTGTTCACGGAAGGCACGGCGGATGCGGGGCTTGCGGCGACCATTTTCCATTACAAAGAAATCGCGATTCCGGACTTGAAGAATCAATTGAAGCAAAAAGGAGTCGAAATCAGATGAATAGACAAAACGATGTGACCGTCCCGCCCGAGCAGTTTGCGGGACAGGTCAAATGGGACGCGCAGGGACTGGCTCCGGCAATCGTGCAGGACGCGCAGAGCAAGGAAGTGCTGACGCTCGCCTACATGAACGAAGAATCGCTGCGCCGCTCGATCGAATCGGGCGAGACGTGGTTCTGGAGCCGTTCGCGGCAGGAATTCTGGCACAAAGGCGCGACATCCGGCAACGTGCAGCGGATCGTCTCGCTGAGCTACGATTGTGACGGCGACGCGCTGTTGGTTGGCGTTCTGCCGGCCGGGCCGGCCTGCCACACGGGACGGGTGAGCTGCTTCTTCAACAAAGCCGAACTTGCAGGCGCAGCGGCCGAAGCGGTCGGAGTTGACGCGATCGGAGCCGGAGCGGAAAGCGAGCGCGTGCTCGGTTCGGAGCCGGAATTCGCGCAGACATCGGCGGCTCCTGCCGGAGCACAAGGATCGGCCGGGCGTTTCGACGTGCTGGGCGAGCTGGAAGGCATCATCGCCGAGCGCGACCGCGAACGGCCGGAAGGCGCGTATACGACTTATTTGTTCGAAAAAGGGATCGACAAGATTCTCAAAAAAGTCGGCGAAGAAACGGCGGAGTCGATCATCGCGGCCAAGAACGGCGACAACGCCGAACTCCGCCTCGAAGTGAGCGATCTGATCTATCATCTGCTCGTGCTGCTGCAGGAGCGCAAGCTGCCGCTGGACGAGATCATGGACGAGCTGGCACGCCGGCACGAACGCCCGCGCCGGGACTGACCGGATTCAGCTGGCCGGACGCCCAGGATCGGACCGGGTGGACCCGATCGATCCGGCCGACCTGCTGGCCCGGGGCCTGGTCGACGGGGGTTCGTTCGAAGCAGGACGGAGGCCCGCATCTGGGCAGAGCGGCAGATCAAAGCGGCGGACAACCGGCAGGGCAGCCGGGACGGTCCGCCTTTTCTATTGGACAAGCGAGAGGAGAGAATCTTATGCGGATCGATTACCATACGCATCACGAACGCTGCGGTCATGCCGTCGGCAAGCTGGAGCAGTACGTGCAGCGCGGCATCGAGCTTGGCTTGGGACAGCTCGGCTTGTCGGACCATATGCCGCTGATCCATGTCGATCCGGCAAAGTATTATCCGGAAATGGCGATGCCGATGGACGAGCTGCCGCGTTACGTCGAGGAAGTTCTGGCTTTGAAGCAAAAATACCGGGACCAAATCGACATCAAGCTGGGACTCGAAGGCGATTATATCGAAGGATACGAAGACGAGATTAAGCGAATCGTCGATGCTTACCCGTGGGATTACGTTATCGGATCCGTCCATTTTCTCGGCGAATGGGATGTGACCGATTTCCGGCAGACGGCCGGATGGGAAGGACGGGAACCGCTTGACGTCTACCGCACGTATTACGAGGCGGTCGGCCGTGCGGTGGAGACCGGATTCTACGATATCGTCGGTCATTTCGATGTCATCAAGCGGTTCGGGTACGGACCCGCTCCGGAGCAGTCCGCGGAGCAAGAAGCGCTGGAGAACGCCGCGCTGAGCCGCATCGCGGCCAGCGACATCGTGATGGAGCTCAACGCTTCGGGACTGACCAAGCCGTGCGCGGAAATGTTCCCGTCGGAAAATCTGCTTCGGCGCGCACTTGCGCTCGGCATTCCGCTGACGCTCGGATCCGATGCGCACGATCCGGCGAAGCTGTCCGAGAACCTGGATAAAGCCCGTGCGCAGCTGCTTGCGCTCGGTGTACGCCAAGTGGCGACATTCGATCGCCGGGCGCGGACGATGATCGCTTTAACGGAATAAAACGGGGGAGACGCCGGTTTCGGCGTCTCTTTGCTTTTGCCTCTCCTTCGATTGGGGTATAATCAAGGCAGGTTAAGGTGAAAAGAACAAATGGGTTCAATTCGCCGCGCCGCTGTCTGCGTCGCGGTTTAATCAAAAAGATGCGGGAGGGTGCCATGCAGCACAGGATGCGTGTATTTTCAGGATCTTCCAATCCGGGTCTGGTGGACCGGATCTGCGAAGATCTGGGCGTTACGCCCGGCAAAGTCAAACTGACCAAGTTCAAAAGCGGCGAGAGTTATGTTCATTACGAGGAAAGTATCCGCAACCTGGATGTTTTTCTGGTTCAGTCGCTGTCCCACCCGATCAACGAACATTTCGTTGAACTGCTGGTGATGATCGACGCGGCCAAGCGGGCTTCGGCACGTACGGTAAATGTCGTCATTCCTTATTACGGATATGCCCGGCAGGAGCGCAAAGCCGCTCCGCGCGAGCCGATCTCGGCCAAGATGGTAGCGGATGTGCTCACAACGACAGGTGCGACCCGCGTCGTGACGATCGAACTGCATGCCGCCGCCATTCAAGGGTTCTTCAATATTCCGGTCGATCATCTGACTACGTTGGATCTGATTGCCGATTACCTGCGCAGCAAGAATATTACCGATCCGGTAGTCGTTTCCCCGGATGCGGGACGGGCGAAGCTTGCCGAGAAATTGGCAAACCGCCTCGATTCTCCGGTCGCGATCATGCTCAAAAAGCGTCCGGCTCATAACGAAGCGATGATTACCCATGTAATTGGCGACGTCGAAGGGCGGACTCCGATCATTATGGAAGATCTGATCGATACCGGTTCTACGATTCTCAAGGTCGTCGAAGGACTCAAAGAACGCAATGCCAAAGACCCGATCGTCTGCGCTACGCACGCCGTATTTTCCGACGGAGCGCTGCAGCGGCTGGATCATCCGAGTATTCAGGAAGTCATCATCACCGATTCGATCGCGCTGCCCGAAGAACATTCGGAACGATTTACGGTGCTTCCGGTCGCTCCGATGCTGGCCCGGGCTATTCATATCATCCTGGAAGGCGGCTCGCTTGCGACGCTGTTCAGCGACTCCGGCATTTAATCGATGGTTTTTCGGAGTCGGGTATCCGGCGAAGGTCCCGACACGGCGGCCCTTTTGTTGGGAGGGACCGGGTAATTATGGTATACTGATTTCGCTATTCGATTTTAAGCAGTTAACAAAGGGGGCCTTGCTCAGGTGAACGGGAACTATCGGCGTGAAGAGAAGCCGCGGACCAATGTGGTTTCTTTATCGATGGACGAAAGCTTTTTTTTCGAAAGAGCCGTCCGCGCGCTGGATCGCTACCAATATGACAAGGCGTTGAAATATTTTCGCAAATCCGTTGAACTCAAACCGGATAATCCGGTGAATCATTGCAATATGGCGGGTATATTATCAGAGATGGGCGACTATGAAGAATCGAACGCCGTGCTGCTGCATGTGCTCGAACAGGTCGACCCTTCGATGACGGAATGCCGCTTTTATATGGCCAACAACTTCGCCAATATGGAACGGTTCGAAGAAGCCGAAGAAGCGCTGGTGAAGTATCTTGAAGAAGATGCGGCCGGACAGTTTCTCCATGAGGCGGAAGAGATGATCGATCTGCTGCAGGTCGAGTTGAAGCGCAAGATCCGCGATCATACCGTCTTGGCGCGCCGGGGTTCGGATCGGCACGACCGGGCTCGGACGATGCTGGAAGAAGGCATGTTCTCCGAAGCGGCGGATCTGCTGGAAGAACTGCTTGAAGAGTATCCGGAATTCGCGGCGGCTTCGAACAATCTGGCGCTCGCCTATTATTATATGGGGCTGACCGACAAAGCTCTCAAGACGGTGGAAGACGTATTGAAGCGCGATGAAGGCAATCTGCACGGCCTGTGCAACCTGGCGATCTTCCGCCGGCACTCCGGGCCGGTTGGAGCGGAAGAAGCTTCGCAGCTCGCACGGCGTTTGGCGGCGGTCGTTCCGCTGCACCGCGAACATGCTTTCAAGCTGGCGACGACTCTCGGCATTCTGGGCGAGCACGAAGCGGCCTATCGGCATTTCCGCCGGCTGCTGACATCCGAAGAAGCGTCCGGCGACGCTTCGCTTCATCATTACTGCGCCGTAGCCGCTCTGCTCAGTGCAAGACCGGATGCCGCGGAGAAATTGTGGAAAGCGGCGGTGAAGCTCGATCCCGACGCCGAAGCGGCGGCTTATTACCTGAGCCGGCTGCCGGAGTGGCGCAGCACGGGGATCAATGAACCGGTCAGCTACCATTACCGCTTGGAAACCGTACGCCGTTCGGAATTGTGGCGGCGCTGGGAAGAGCGGCTGCCGGAAGATTCGCCGGCGATTCGCGCCGCTCTGATCCGCACCCTTCGCTCCGGCAGCGAAGAAGACAAGCGTCATGCCCTCCAGGCCTGTCGTCCTCTGGCGGACGAGGAGATGACGGCGGTTCTGCGCGAACTGGCGGACAATGAACAGGAATCGGCTTCTCTGCGCGAGCTGGCCCGCACGGCCCTGGGCGAGAGCGGGTCGGAAGAGTTCGAGCCGGCGCAGGAAGAAGAGCGCGCGGCGAACTTCTCCCGCGAACCGGCGGAACTTCCCGTCTGGGAGAAGCGCTGGCAGGATGTGCTGGATGCTTCGATTCGGGCTTCCTGCACGCCGGGAGACTTCAGTATGCGGCGCGATCTCGAAGCGCTGTGGACCGATTTCCTGCGCCGCTTGTACCCGGATGTTCCCGTCCTCTCCTACGTCGAGGGCTGGGCCGCCGCGCTGGATTATTTGACCGACAAGCTTCGTCACGGAACTTCGACTTACGAAGAAGTGGGCCGCCGCTACGGCGTGTCCGCTTCGACCGTAGGCCGTTACGTCAAGCGGATGGATCAGGTCTGCAGCATCAAGGAACGGATGACCGTACACGGAAGAAATCATCGAAAAGGACTCTAGTGTCTTGACCCAGATAGCAGGATATACACGAACCCCAAGGAGGATGCCCACATGCAGAAACACAAAACCGTAGTCATCGGAACAGGCCCGTCCGGCCTGACCGCCGCCATTTACCTGGCCCGAGCCAACCTGAAACCTCTCGTAATCGAAGGTCTTCAACCGGGCGGCCAGCTGACCACGACCACTGATATCGAGAACTTCCCGGGTTTCCCCAACGGAATCATGGGACCGGAATTGATGGACAATATGCGTCAGCAGGCGGAGCGTTTTGGCGCCGAATTCATGAACGGCTGGGTCGACGCCGTCGATTTCTCCCAGCGTCCTTTCAAGATTACCGTTGAAGGCGCCGAGCCGATCGAAGCGGATTCGGTTATTATCTCCACCGGAGCTTCGGCCCGCTACCTCGGTATTCCGGGCGAGCAGGAAAATATCGGACGCGGCGTCAGCACCTGCGCAACCTGCGACGGATTCTTTTTCCGCGGCAAAAAGCTGATCGTCATCGGCGGCGGCGATTCCGCGATGGAAGAAGCCAGCTTCCTGACGCGCTTCGCGACCGAAGTAACGGTCGTCAACCGCCGCGAAGAGCTGCGCGCCTCGAAGATCATGCAGGATCGCGCGCGCGAGAACGAGAAAGTCTCGTGGGCGCTCAACCGCCAGCCGCTTGAAGTCGTAGCCGGCGATACGGGCCTCAAAGGGCTGAAAGTACTCAACAACGAGACCGGCCAGGAAGAGCTGCTCGAAGCGGACGGCGTATTCGTGGCGATCGGCCACACGCCGAACACGACGTTCCTGCAGGGCAAGCTCGATCTGGACGGCCACGGCTATGCGGTCGTCAAGCCGGGCACCACCGAGACCAACATTCCGGGCGTATTCGCCTGCGGCGACGTGCAGGACACCAAATACCGTCAGGCGATCACGGCTGCGGGCAGCGGCTGCATGGCGGCGATGGACTGCGAGAAGTATCTCGAAGGCAGCGTCGTACACGACTGGAGCGAGTCGCTCGACCGCTAAATTTTCGCGGGAAGGAAGCCTTCCCGTCCTAGAATCCCAACCCAACGCGCAGACGAAAATCCGTAACGGACTTTCTCGTCTGCGCGTTCTTTTTTGGCGGGAACCTACAGGTTTGCAATTTCGGAGGAGGATTGGATATGCCGAATGTACGACAAGACGGAATGGACCGGCGCTATCTGCGGAGAGTCGAACTGGAGGAAGGGCAGTCCCCGCTGCCCGGCGGCTATCCGTTCAGTCTGCCCGCGGTCCGCGAGCTGGAAAGTCTTGATTTTCATGAGCGGGTAACCTATATCGTCGGCGAGAACGGAGTCGGCAAGTCGACGCTGCTCGAAGCGATCGCGGCCGCGTGGGGGTTCAATCCGGAAGGCGGGACACTGAATTTCAACTTCGCGACCGCCGAGACCCATTCACCGCTGCACCGGCATATCCGTCTGATCCGGGGAACGGTGCGGCCGAAAGACGGATTCTTTTTCCGGGCGGAGAGTTATTACAATGTGGCGACGACGATCGACGAGCTGGACAAAGAACCCCGCGGAGGACGAATCATCGACAGCTACGGCGGACGTTCGCTGCACGAGCAGTCGCACGGCGAAGCTTTTTTTGCCACGTTTATGCACCGGTTCGGGCCGAACGGTCTGTACATTCTCGATGAGCCGGAAGCGGCGCTGTCTCCCGTACGCCAGCTGGCGATGCTGACCCGTATCCATGAGCTGACCCGAAGCGGCGCACAGTTTATCATTTCGACGCACTCGCCGCTGCTGATGTCTTATCCGGACAGCCGGCTGTACAATCTCACGGCAGCCGGGATCCAAGCGTGCAGGGCGGAAGAAACGGAGCATTATATCGTCACCCGCGAATTTCTGAACCACCGGGAGCGGATGTTGAGCCAACTGCTGGACGGAGAAGACGAAGCGGCGGGCAGTCGGCACGAGGAATCCTGATAAACAAAGCCCGGGAAAACAAGGCAGACGCGCCAAGAAAACGGACAGATCCATTTCCCAAAGAGCATCCGCTGCGCAAGGCGGGGCTCTTTTTTTTATCAATCGAGAGTTTGTGCGTAGAATCACAAGTCCAATCGAAAACGCGTGCTACATTTTGATTGAGAATTGTTTTCATAAAAATTTGAAAGAGCAGGCGGGCCGCGCACAGACGCAGCGTTCGCTGCCGGAGAGGGGCGTAACATGGGCAAGAAGATCGATTTGAACCGGAGTTTGTACGAGCTGGTCAACGAGGAGCCGGGGATCGCGACGATCATGATGGGGCTTGGTTTTCGGCGGATTGCGGAACCGGGGATGCTGGATACGATGGGCCGGTTCATGACCCCTCTCAAAGGAGCGAAGATGAAGCGTGTCGACCCCGCCGTTCTGCGGCAGGCTTTCGAAGCGCACGGCTACGAAGTGGAAGGATAAATTAGGTACGAACATGCGGCACGCGGACCCAACGGGCACGACCATTCAAGGAGGAGCGAGAGCCATGAGCGAATTGATCAACAACCGCGAACACGCGGCGAAAAATATGGACGAACAGCAGCTGCGGCGGCGGGAAGAGTTGAAGGCGATCATCAAGCAGCTGCATGAAGGAGTCGATCCGGCACAGGTCAAAGAACGGTTCCGGGAAGCGGTAGGCAGCGTCGAGGTGGAAGAAATCTCGCTGCTCGAAGATTCGCTGATGCGCGAAGAAGGCATTCCCGTCTCCGAAGTCCAGCGTCTGTGTTCCGTTCACGCTTCGATCTTCGAAGGTTCGATCTCGGATATTCACGGTGCCGCTCCTTCGGCGCCCGAAGCGCAGCCCGGACACCCGGTGCATACGTTCAAGCTGGAAAACCGGGAGCTCGAGCGCTTGACCGGTTTCTCGATTGCCCTGCATCTGGAGAAATTCGTCAAGGACGATTCCGATGCCAACCGCTACAAACTGCTGGAAGATCTCAATCTGCTCCTCGATGTGGACAAACATTACTCGCGTAAAGAAAATCTGCTGTTTCCTTATCTCGAACGCTACGGCATTTACGGTCCTACCCAGGTCATGTGGGGCGTGGATGACGGAATCCGGGCGGAGATCAAAGCGGCAAAAAAGATGCTGGCCGAATACGCAGGCGATCGCGTGCAGGTGCAGGAGCGAATCGAAAACGCGGTGCGCGAAGTCGAAGAAATGATCTTCAAGGAAGAAAATATCCTGCTGCCGATGGCTTTGAAAAAGCTGACCGAAGACGAATGGGTGAAAATCGCGGAAGAAACCGAAGAAATCGGGTACTGCCTGATTCCGGGCACAAGCCGCTGGATTCCCGCCCGTGCTTCGGCGCCCGGAGACAAGGCGAAGGAGGCGGAAGGCGGAGCCGGGCCTACCCGTCCTGAAAGGCCTGCCGTAGAAGCGGGTAGACCGGGCGGAGAAGAGGCGGTGCCGGCGTTCAAGGCGGAAGGCGGAGCCGATACTACCGGCAGACCGGCCGGAATGCCGCAGTGGGTCGCGGACATGCTTCGGCAGGAACGGGAACAGGCCCAGCTTCCGACCGCAGAAACGAAGCCGTCCGTTTCGGCCGCCGATCTGGCCGCTCAGGCCTCGGCCATGGCGATGCAGGCCGCGAAAATGGCCGAGCAGGCGGCCGATCTGGCCCGGCAGGCCGCCGCGATGGATGCTGCGGCAGAAGGCCGTCCGGTACATCCGCAGGCGGGTGCGGCGGACTCCGCGCCGGTGTCCGACGGTTATATCCGCTTCGATACGGGGATTCTCTCCGTCCAGCAGATGGAACTGATCATGAATCATCTGCCTGTCGATCTGACCTTTATCGACGAGAACGATATCGTGCGGTATTTCTCGCACGGCAAAGAACGGATCTTCGCGCGTACCAAAGCGGTCATCGGGCGCTCCGTACAGAACTGCCATCCGCCGCAAAGCGTGCATGTGGTCGAAGAACTGCTGAACGATTTCAAAGCGGGCCGCAAAGACCATGAAGATTTCTGGATTCCGTTCAAGGACAAGTTCGTCTATATCCGCTACTTTGCGATTCGGGATGCAGCGGGAACCTATCTCGGGACTCTCGAATTTACCCAAAATGTAGCGCCGATTCGCGAATTGGACGGACAAAAACGCATCTTGTCGGAAGTGTGATCGAGATCCCGGCCGCTTCTTCTCACCTTTTGTTTTCAACCCTTTGTTCGCCGCCGGCGAACAAAGGGTTTTTGCTCTATACAATCGGGGAAAAGCGCGCAACCGCCCGCCCCGCAAGGGTTTCAACGCCCCCGGGTGTTCCGCTGCCCGCCGCCCCGGCAGGCGAACGGGCAAAAGCGGGCGGGCGGCATTGGGGAGAAGGCTTTCGACCCTTGCGGGGCGAGGCTTTGCGCCGCGGCCCACTCGCTTGACCGAAACCGGGCGTTCGCTTATAGTGGGAGACGAAGGAAACGGATTGTAGCGTTTTCCCGGGCGGGCTGCAGTTCCGAAGCGGCCGGGTCCAAGCAAACGGTCTGATCGGTTCCCATATTCTCTATATTGAAGAAAAAAGGTGGCTTGTATCATGTCTGAAAATGTCTACGTCGGGATGGATCTGGGCGGCACCACGATCAAGGTCGGTCTGTGCAGCGAGAGCGGCGTCCTGCTGCATACTTACGAAGGGCCAACGGGAGTATCCGAAGGTCCGGAAACGGTAATCTCCAATATGGCGGCCTACGTTCGCCGCGTCGTTGAAGAATCACCGTATTCCTGGGAACAACTGGCCGGGGTCGGCGCCGGAGTTGCCGGATTCACCAATGTGCGTGACGGGATCATCGTCATGGCGCCGAACATAGGCTTTAAAGACGTTCCAATCCGCGCCATTCTCGAGGAGCGGCTGGGCAAGCCCGTCAAGATCGACAACGATGCCAACGTCGCGGCTCTCGGCGAAGCCTGGAGCGGTGCCGGAGCGGGTATCGAGAACTGTGTATGCTATACGCTGGGAACCGGCGTAGGCGGCGGAATCATCATCAACGGCCGCATCTATCAAGGCTCCGCCGGCATGGCGGGCGAGATCGGCCATATCGATGTCGTGCCGGATCTGGAAGCGATCCAGTGCGGCTGCGGCAAGACCGGCTGTCTGGAGACCGTATCTTCGGCTACCGGCATTATTCGCATGGCGAAAGAAGCCGTGGAGCGCGGAGAGCGCACCTTTATCTCCGACGCCAGCGAGATTACCGCGAAGACCGTATTCGACGCGGCCAAAGCGGGCGACGAAGTCGCGCTGCGCATCGTCAAACGCGCCGCGCTGTATCTCGGCAAATCGATGGCGGCCGTAGCGGCCGTACTGAACCCGCAAAGCTTTATCATCGGCGGCGGCGTATCGAAAGCGGGCGACATTCTGTTCGACCCGATTCGCGAGACGTTTGCACAGCTGACGCCCGATCCGCTGCAGCGCGGCGTACAAATCGTACCGGCGATGCTTGGCAACGATGCAGGCATGGTCGGCGCAGCGGGCTTGATGCTTCGTTAATGATCGCTATTCCAGGGAGGGAACCCGCATGACCGAGATTTCGAGCAATAAGGTGGCGGCTGCGTCCGCCACGCTGATGATCATTACGGGAATGTCGGGAGCCGGCAAGACGATCGCCGTACAGAGCCTGGAAGATCTGGGCTTCTTCTGTGTCGACAATCTGCCGCCGGTCCTGATCCCCAAGTTTGCGGAACTGATCGAACAGTCGAACGGCAAAATCGCCAAGGTCGCGCTGGTCATCGACCTGCGGGGCCGGGAATTTTTCGCGGCCCTGTCCGAATCGCTCGCCTACATCAAAGACCATTTTACGATTCACAGCGAGATTCTGTTCTTTGATGCCGCCGATGCGGTACTGGTGCAGCGCTACAAGGAAACGCGCCGCCGCCATCCGCTCGCACCGGACGGCATGCCGCTCGACGGCATACGCCTTGAGCGCAAAATGCTGGAAGAGCTGAAGAATTCGGCGACGCAGATTATCGATACGACGAACATGAAGCCGGCGGTGCTCAAAGAGAAGATCATTTCCCGATTTTCCCATATGGAAAGCAACCGCCTCTCGGTCAACGTGACGTCGTTCGGTTTCAAATACGGCGTACCGATCGATGCGGATCTGATCTTCGACGTCCGTTTCCTGCCGAATCCGCATTATGTCGACAATCTGCGTCCGCTGACCGGTCAGAACAGCGACGTTTACGACTATGTCATGAAATGGCCGGAGACCCAGACGTTTCTGACCAAACTGCTGGATATGCTGCATTTCCTTATCCCGCAGTATCGAAAAGAAGGCAAAAGCCAGGTGATTATCGGAATCGGCTGTACGGGCGGCAAACACCGTTCGGTCGCGATTTCCGAATATTTGGGCCGGATGCTGGGAGCTAGCGAAACCGAAAAAGTGCGTGTCAATCACCGGGACGCCGATCGGGACCGCCACTGAATAAGCGAAGCGGGGCGGTAAGCCCGTTCGCGAAGAACGTCATATCGGAAGCGGTCGACGTACGGAGGAGTGAACATTCATGAGTATTAAACAACAGGCACTGCGGCCCGTCCGCCGTCCGCGCATCGTGGTCATGGGCGGGGGAACGGGGCTTTCCGTGATGCTGCGGGGACTGAAGGAGCAGCCGCTCGACATTACGGCCATCGTAACGGTGGCCGACGACGGCGGAAGCTCCGGCATCCTGCGCAGCGAACTGCAGATGCCGCCTCCGGGCGATATCCGCAACGTGCTCACGTCGCTGGCCGACGTGGAGCCGCTGCTGTCCGAAATGCTGAGCTATCGCTTCAAGACGGGGAATGGGCTGGCGGGACACAGTCTCGGCAACCTGATCCTGGCGGCGATGACGGACATCTCGGGGGACTTTGTGACCGCCGTGCGCGAGCTCGGGCGGGTCTTCGCCGTTCGCGGACGCGTCTATCCGGCGGCAAAAGAAGGCGTTATTCTGCATGCGGAGATGGAAGACGGCACGATCGTGACCGGCGAATCGAGTATTCCCGAATACGGCGGGAAGATCAAGCGGATCTTCCTCGAGCCGGCGGAAGTCGAAGCGCTGCCGGAAGCGGTGCTGGCAATCCAGCGCGCCGATGCGATTCTGATCGGACCCGGAAGCCTGTATACAAGCCTGCTGCCGAACCTGCTGGTTCCGCAGTTGGCCGAAGCGGTGGTCGCGTCCAATGCGATCAAGATGTATATCTGCAACGTGATGACCCAACCGGGGGAAACGGACGGTTTCAGCGTGGGCGATCATCTTCAAGCCGTTTACGATCATGTCGGCAGCCATCTGTTCGATTATGTGCTGGTCAACAGCGGGCATATTCCCGAAGACGTGCAGCTGCGTTATGCGGAAGAAGGCGCGACACCGGTCCGGCTGGATCTGGAAGAGATCGCGGGAACCAACTGTACCGTTATTGCCGATACTTTTGTCAAATACGGTACCTATCTGCGGCATGACGCGGACAAATTGAGTGAACATATTAACCGACTCGTGGAAGACTGGATGATACGGAAGGGGTGAACAGCCCATGTCGTTCGCGGCTCAAACCAAAAAAGAACTGACGATGGTGGAGGCGGGAGCCTGCTGCGAAAAAGCGGAGCTGTCTGCGCTGATTCGGATGAACGGCTCGATCCAGCTCTCCAACAAAAAAGTCATTCTGGATATTTCGACCGAAAACGCGGCGATCGCCCGCCGCATTTATTCGTTGATCAAAAAGCATTTCAGTGTGCATACGGAACTGCTCGTCCGCAAGAAAATGCGTCTCAAAAAAAATAATGTGTATATCGTCCGGATTCCGGCCGGTGTACAGGAACTGCTCGGATCGCTGAAGATTACCTCGGAAGGATTTCAATTCCTGCCCGGTATCAGCCCCGACATCGTCAAGAAAAACTGCTGCAAACGCGCTTACCTGCGCGGTGCTTTTATGGCCGGCGGTTCGGTGAACAATCCGGAAGGATCGTCTTACCATCTGGAGATCGCCTCCATGTACGAAGAACACTGCCAGTCGCTCGTCAATCTGGCGAACGAGTTCCATTTGAACGCCCGCTGTATCGAACGGAAGAAAGGCTTCATTTTCTACCTGAAAGAGGGCGAAAAGATCATTGAACTGCTGAATATTATCGGAGCCCACCAGGCTCTGTTCAAATTCGAGGACGTTCGCATCATGCGCGATATGCGCAACTCGGTCAATCGGATCGTAAACTGCGAAACGGCAAACCTCAACAAAACGATCGGCGCCGCGGTGCGGCAGATCGACAATATCCGTTTTCTGCAAAAAGAAATCGGGTTGGAGAATCTGCCGGACAAGCTGCGGGAAGTGGCGGAAGTGCGCCTAGCCCACCCCGAGATCAATCTCAAGGAAGTGGGCGAGCTGCTCAAAGGAACCGTCAGCAAATCCGGCGTCAACCATCGGCTGCGCAAACTCGATATCATGGCGGAGAAAATCCGGGGCAGCTGAACAAGCGTCCCGGTCTTTTGGGTACGTCAGCAAATCGGCGGCCCGGAAGGTTTGCAAACGGCCCGCTGGGTTTTATACTAGTGTGAGCAACCGAAGTTATGTTATACTGAGTATAATAATGCGTTTCGACAGGAACTTCATTTCGTATAGGGGGTAAGATTGCTCATGACCAAACACCCGGTAGTCGTTCGACTGAAGACGGGGCTGCACGCCAGACCTGCGGCTTTGTTCGTTCAGGAAGCCAATAAATATTCTTCCGAAATCTTCGTAGAAAAGGAAGATAAAAAAGTAAACGCCAAAAGTATCATGGGGATCATGAGCCTGGCTATCAGTTCCGGAACCGAAATTCACATCAGTGCGGAAGGCGCGGACGCTGAGCAGGCTGTAACCGCTTTAATGAGTCTCGTCAGCAAAGAAGAATTGGAAAACCAATAAGAATATTGCGCGCAGCGCTCCTGCAGCATTCCTTACAGGTAAAACCCTCTGCACACCGCAGAGGGTTTTTCGCTGTTTTTTCCAATTTACCTAAATATATTTAGACTTCTTGCGATAAAGCCGCCTTTATCCTGTTTAGGTCCTAAGTCGGAAAGGGTAAAAAGGAGTGCCGATACGCTCGCTATGTAGGCTGATTACCCGCATTCGTCCGCCAGTTCCGCCATCAAAGAAAGAGAAGGGAGAAAAAGAATTGAAAAAAACGAATATTTGGAGGGCGGCATCGGTCAAATGGACCAAAGCCGTTATGGCTTCCGCGCTTGCGCTGACCCTGCTCCCACCCGCTCTTTCGTATGCCGCACAGGAACCTGCCGCCGTATCCTCCCCTGCCGCCCGCGACACGGCGCTTACCGCTTCGTCCGTTACGGCATTTTTGGAGGGATTTTTCGCTGAGGAGGCGATTCAGGAGCTGGCTCCCGGAGCCGCCGTTGTCGTCGTCAAAGACGGTCAGGTTCTGGCGCAAAAAGGCTACGGGTATGCCGACGTGGAGAGCAAACGCCCGGTCGATCCGAAAAAAGACGTGTTCCGGATGGCTTCCGTCTCGAAGACGTTCACAGCAGCTGCGGTCATGCAGCTTGTGGAGCAGGGGAAATTGAGTCTGGACGCGGACATTCGTACATATCTCGGCGGGGTAACCTTCGAGAACCCGTTCGCCGAACCGGTTACCGTCGCCGATCTGCTGACACACCGCAGCGGCTTCAAGATTCAGGATGCCCGTCAGGAAGACCTGGATCCGAAGCCGAACACAGACCTGAGCATGAAAGAGTACGTAACCAAATATATGCCGGATGTCGTGCGCGAACCCGGTACCGCTTACATGTACGACAATTTTGCTTTCCTGCTCCTGGGCTATATCGTACAGCAGGCAAGCGGAGTGCCGTATGAGCAGTATATGGAGCAGAATATCTTCGCTCCGCTCGACATGAAGAGCAGCGGCTTCCAGCTCAAGGGAGACCTGCTGAAGCGCTCGGTGACCGGATACGCGGCCGAAGAGACCGTCAAGCCTTACGCGGTCAGCCAAAGCTTTATGCCACAGGGCGGCATGCTATCGACAACGGAAGACATCGCCAAGTTCATGACCGCGTTTCTGAACGAAGGCAAGACGGCTTCCGGCATGCAGCTGCTGAAGGCGGATACGGTAGCGGCCATGTCCGAATACCGTTCGGCCATCCATCCGCTGCTGCCGGACGCCACCTACGGCTTCGAAGCGCCTTCGCAGCTTCCGGGCGCGGGCAGCAGCAGCAAAGTCATTACCAAAGCCGGCGATGTTCCCGGCGCCAGTTCCTTGATGTTCCTGATCCCGGAACAGGATACCGGCGTCTTCGTCGTCTACAACCAGAACGGAGCGCTGCGCGAACAGCTGTATGCCGCCTTTATCGCCCGCTTCTTCCCGCAGTACGGAGCGGAAGCGAAGCTTCCTGCGTTCACGGCGGAAGCGCCGGAGCAGCTTGAGCGCTATGCGGGTCTCTACAAAGACCTGCGCGTCGAAAGCGTGGTCTCCAAAGTGGGACCCGGATCGCGCGGACGTATGGTCATCTCCGACCCGCTGACCGGCGAACGTGCGCTGCGCCAGGTAGGACCGGGGCTGTTTATGGATGCCAACAAGATGCTGGTCGCGTTCAAGACCGAAGCGGACGGAAGCGTCTCCTATCTGAAAGAGCCGTACCTGAATCCGATGGGCTATGAGCAAAAAGGACAGGTGCCGGCCGGCTTCAACGATATCAAATCGACACATCCGTACGCTTCGTATATTCTCGACCTGCAGTCGCTCGGCTATTATCCGAACGATCCGAACCTGTCGTTCGGACCGGACGAAGCCGTCACCCGCGCCGAGTATGTCGATATGCTGATGCGGACCTCCGCGATCCCGCTGTCCGAGAAAGCGCCGCAGCTCAAAGACGTCAAAGGGCATCCGTATGCGGCGGCCGTTCAGACGGCTTACGAATACGGCCTCATCTCGGGCAACGCCAAAGGCCTGTTCGAACCGGACCGTCCGATTACCCGTCAGGAAGCGGCTCTGATTATCTACAACTCGATGGGCGGTCTGTATCCGGATGAACTGCTGGAGCCGATCGAATTGAAAGGGAAAACCGACAAGTGGGCCGAATCCGCAGTCAAACTGCTGGTGGCATTGGGTTATCACGGTCCGGAAGTGAAGATCGACGCTTCCGGCGCGGCCGATTTCCAATCCCGCAAAGTGCTGACACGCGCGGAAAATGCCGCTATCAACGATCTTCTGCTGACCAGTACCGTTACCGGGGCAGCCAAGATCGACGATCAGGCACAGGCGGAGAAAGAACCGGCCGCCTAAAGTTTCGCTTTTTCGGACATACCGAGCCTTTTCGCCGTTTATCCCTTTTACAGGGAAAGCGGCGGAGAGGCTTTTTTGCTGATTCTTTTTATTTTTGCGAAAAAAGTCCCGGTAAGCCGCTTCCGCTGCAACCTTTTCTGACAACAGGTCGTTTAGAGGGTAATCAACGATAATCAGGAGGGGTAAATGATGAAAATGTGGATGAAACCGCTGGGCAGTGTATTGATTGCCGGCACTTTGTTGGTAGGAGGAGCGGCACTTCCCGCTTCGTTCGGCATGGGACAAGCACAGGCGGCGGAGGTGAGCATGATGAATGTCATCAATGTGGTCGGAAAAGGCGAGATCAAAGTGACACCGGACGTTGCTTATCTGTACATCGGCGTAGAATCGAATGCGGCTACAGCCGCGGCTGCGCAGAAGAAAACGGCAGCGACGATGAACAAATTGAGCACGCTGCTGAAGACCGACTGGAAAATTGCTGCCAAAGATATCCAGACCGAGCAGTTCTACGTATCGCCGAACTATACCTACACGGATAAAGAAGGCCAGAAATTCAAAGATTACAGCGCGACCCACTCGATCAAAGTAACGTACCGCGATCTCGACAAGATCGGACAGCTGCTCGATGCCGCTTCCGAAGCGGGCGCCAACCGGATCCAGAATATCAGCTTCGCTTCCGAAAATCCGGACAAGTACGAAGAGCAGGCGATCGCCAAAGCCATGGCAAGCGCCAACACCAAAGCGGCAGCCATCGCCAAAGCCGCTAACCGGAGTCTCGGCGCGGTCATCACGATCAGCCAGGACGACGCACAGGCTCCGATCGCTTACGCGCAGTATGACGGCGCCATGGCCAAGGCCAGCGAATCGTCTGCCGGAACATCGATCGAACCGGGCGAAATCACGGTTACGACCCGTCTCACCGTGCAGTATGAAATGAAATAAACGTTCCGCCGACATCGCTGAATAAAGAAAGCCGCCTGCGCCCTGCGCGAAGGCGGCTTTCTTGCTTAAATACGCGCCGGACGGGGGTTTTTTCGTTATGCAGAGGATGAATATTTTACAAAAAAAGACCGTTAAACTGTTTGGAAATGGATGTGAGGTTTAAAGAAGGAGTAAGAAACGAACGTGGTTACAAATTCTTCGGAACCGAAAAGCGAGGTGATTCCAGTGATCGAAACATTAAACATTCCCGAAACCCAAAAACAATATTATCGAGACCTGCTGCATGAAAATCCCGGCCGCAATCTGATCGAACGTTACTCGCTATTTTGCAGTGAATATGCGGATTTTGCACGGAAAAGACTGTCCTATCTTCCGCAGCTTATGCAAAACGGCTGGGTGCCGATCGTGCTCTCCGACGAAGGAATGAACTATGCGTTTACGGTTGGATTGGAATACAGCTTCGGACATCCCGAAATTCTGATCGCTTCCCCCAGCCGCCCTGCCCGCCTGCTGGACCGTATGCTGGAATGGTTTACGGAAAACGTAGAGAAAGGCGGATGCCTCGAGACGGGATCCGATTATGCGGCGGACTTGAAGCGGCAGCCGGATTTCAGTGATATCGAGAGCGATGCCGTTTTCCGCGCTTACGAGGAGTCCGATGCCGACAATTATCCCTGCGGGTCTCTGTATTCGTTCTATGGATATTTTGCCGATCGCAATCTGGAAAGAGGCAGACTGCCGATGATCATTCTGGAACTGGATTTCCCGGTACGTCCCGCACCTCCGGGAGGCCGACTCTCGAGCATTATGAGTGCGCCCCGCTGGCAGGAAGGAAACGAAGGCGCCGATGCGTAAGTTAAAATCCTGCCGGGAATTTTGACAATTTTGTAAAAAAGCCCGGGCTGGAGTTGCAATACTGTAACGCTTCTTGTCATCCATTCCCGCGTCGGCTCCTTTATAATCACTAAGGGATAGAGACATAGACATCGCGACGATGCGAAGGAGCTGAATGAAATGAACTACACCAAACAAACATTCAATAAAACGACGAAAATGATGACGGCCGCCGTCCTGACCGCAGGTCTTCTGCTGCCGACCGCCGCTTGGACGGGGACTTCCCAGGCGCACGCCGCTTCCGCGGTTTCGAGTACAACAGCAGCGAAAAACGTGAAAGTCACCTGGAATGGCAAAGCCATCGGAGCCGCGGCTTTTCAAGCTTCCGGCACCACTTACATTCCGGTAAAAACGTTGGCGAAAGCCGCAGGCCTGTCGTTCACCTACGATAAGACGACCGGACTGTACCAGCTTGGCACATCGCCGAATAAACTGACCCTTTCGCCTTACCAGGGCAAAGTCTGGGTGGGTGCAAACGGAGTCGGACTTCGTGAAGAAGGCCGGGTCAACAACGGAGTCATGTACCTTCCAAGCTCCCTGCTGCGCGATTATGCGGGCATCGATTCCGTATGGAACGCCGCGTCGGGCACTCTGGCTCTGAAGCCGACTGCCGCTGCGGGCGTAACCGTAACCGAGAAGAAGCTGGAGAGCAAAGTGAAAGACGGAATCGTCGATATCCGTTATCCGCAGCTGTCCGGCAGCGGAGCCGGCATCTCCAAGATCAATGCTGCGCTTAAGCAGCACGCGCAGGCTTTTCAGAAAGACTTTGAAGGACGAGTCAAAGAATTCGGAGAGCTTCCCGGCGAAATGCATTACGAAGCCGATGCCAATTACATGATCTCTTACAACAAAGACGGCCTGTTCAGCGTCGTGCTGCAGGATTACTCGTTCTACGGCGGTGCGCACGGCGGTACCGTTCAAACGGCATACAACTTCAATGTCAAAACCGGCAAGAACGTCACGCTGGCCCAACTGCTGAAATCCAATCCGGACTACCGCAGTGCCATCGACAAGAAGATCGCCGCGCAGTTCAAGAAAGACGGCTCGCTGCTGGAAGCGGACGGCTTCAAAACGATCGGCAGCACTCCTGGATTCTACGTCAGAAATGGCGGAGTTACGATCTTCTTCCAGCAGTATGAATATACGCCTTACGCGGCAGGTATTCCGTCTTTTGACTTCACCTTCGCTTCCCTGCTTCCAAAAGGAACGAATCCGTTCGCGGGACTGTAAGCGGAACGTTGGCGAAATGACCCTATAAGATCGACGGCCGGTTCGCTTACCCGCCGTACAAAAAGCCCGGAGCCGCGCGAAAGTTATCGCGCCGCTCCGGGCTTTGCTCGTGTTCGGCTCAAGGCAGGGGCGCCCGGAATGCCGCACGTTCCGGCTGCCCGATCAGTTCTTCGATAAAACGCTCCGCGCTTCTCGACAGATAGCGATCCTGCAGCCAGACCAGTCCGACTTCGGCCTGCAAAGCGGCGTCTTCCAGTTCGAGCATCCCGAAATCTTCCGAGCGAAACGAAGACAGCACCGAACGGGGAAGCAGGGCGGCACCGAGTCCCTGGGCGACCAGAGCCAAGATGACGGCCACGCTGGAACATTCGCAAAAAATCCGGGGAACGCTGCCTTCCGCGGCGAATGCCTGCATGATCCTTTCGTGCATGCCGGTGGTCCGGTCGGTCTTGAGCGTCAGAAAAGGCCGCCTTGAAAGTTCCTCCAGGCGAAGACTTCGGCGCCCCGCGTATTCGGCCCAGGCCGTCGGTACCGCAGCGGCCAACGGATCAGGCGGAAGAGAAGCGATTCCGTAATCGTCCGCCCCCGGCGGAGCTTCAAACGGCAGGCGGGCGACGATCAGCTCGATCTGCCTTTTGCGCAGCAGCTCGGCCAACTGGAAGTGGTCGCCTTCCTGAATCTTGAAAGTAACCGCCGGATATTCTTTGCCGAAACGTTCAATCGCATCCGGCAGCAGCGACACGCAGGAGACGACCGCTCCGATCGAGAGGGTGCCGCCGACGCCTTCTCCCAGTTCCCGAATCTCCAGCAGCGTTTCTTCGAGATTCACCAGCATTTCTTCGGCCCGTTCATACAGCCGTCTGCCTGCTTCGGTCGGTACCAGTTTCCGGCCGGTGCGGTCGAACAGGGGCGTGCCCAGTTCTTCTTCGAGCATCTTCATCTGACGGCTCAGCGGAGGCTGCTCCATATTCAGTTTTTTGGCGGCGGAAGTGATCTGTCCTTCCTTGATCACGGCTGCAAAATAGCGCAGCTGGCGCAAATCCATCTTTTTTCTCCTCCTTTCATACTTTTGGGGTATGCAGAACCGACGAAAAGGATATTATTAATATAGGTAAGACGATGATAGGATTCAATATAAAAAGAGGAGCGTGCATCATGCAGGGTGAACTGAAGATCGAAAAGGCAGTGCAGCACAAACCGAAACCGGATACCGCCAACCTGTCGTTTGGCGTTTATATGACGGACCATATGTTTACGATGGATTACAAAAAGGGCGAAGGCTGGCACGACGCCAAGATCGTTCCTTACGGACCGATCCCGATGGACCCGGCCGCCAAGGTCTTTCATTACGGCCAGACTATCTTCGAAGGCATGAAAGCATACGTTGGCGAAGACGGCAATATCCGTCTGTTCCGTCCGGAGAAGAACTTCGAGCGCTTCAACCGCTCCTGCCGCCGGATGAGTATTCCCGAGATCGACGAGACGTTCGTTCTGGAATCGCTCAAAGAGCTGATCAAGCTCGATCGCAGCTGGGTGCCTTCCGAACCGGGAACGTCGCTCTACATCCGTCCGTTTGCGATTGCAACGGAGAACCATCTGGGCGCGAATCCGTCGCTCCAGTATAAGATGATGATCATTCTGTCGCCGGTCGGCGCGTACTATGCGGAAGGTCTGAATCCGGTTCGAATTCACGTGGAGACGCGCGATGTGCGGGCGGTTGCAGGCGGTGTCGGCGAAGCCAAGACGGCCGGCAACTACGCGGCGAGCATGCAGGCGCAGGAGAACGCATACGGAGCCGGCTACTCGCAGGTGCTCTGGCTGGACGGCGTACACCGCCAATACGTCGAAGAAGTAGGCAGCATGAACGTCTTCTTCCGGATCGGCGACCAGATCGTAACGCCTTCGCTCAGCGGAAGCATTCTGAACGGCATCACCCGCGACTCGGCGATTCATATGCTTCGTGATTTCGGTTATGACGTCGAAGAGCGTCCGATTACGATCGACGAACTCTGCGGCTGCGCCGAAGACGGTACGCTGCTGGAAGCTTTCGGTACCGGCACAGCGGCCGTTGTTTCGCCAATCGGCGAAATCGGCTGGAACGGCAAGACGTTCAAGATCGGCAGCGGAGAGACAGGCGAATGGACGCGCCGTCTGTACGATGAGCTGACTGCGCTTCAGCGCGGAGATCTGGAAGACCGCTTCGGATGGACACAGATTATCTGCAGCGCGCAAACGACCAAAGGTTGACTTTGTCGGTCAATGTAACTAGAATGGTTTCACGAAAACATCCAGATGAAGCGTCGGAAGGGAGAAATGCGAAGTGAATATCAGCACGAAATTTCCGGTAGCCGTGCATATCCTGATCCTGCTGAGCGTTTCGGCTCCCGGCACGGCGACTTCGGAATTTATGGCGTCAAGCGTCAATACGAATCCGGTGGTGATCCGGCGGATCACCGGCATGCTCGGCCGCGCCGGATTGGTCGAAGCCAGAGCCGGGATCGCGGGCGCGCGTCTCAAGAAGCCGCTGTCTTCCATTACGCTGCTGGAAGTCTACAAAGCGGTGGGAGCGGTTGGGGAAGGCGGATTGTTCGCGCTGCACGACAGCCCGAACCCGAACTGCGAAGTCGGCCGCAATATCCAGGCCGCGATGAATCCGATCTTCTTGTCGGCACAGCAGGCCATGGAGCGTGTCCTCGAAGAGAAGACCGCTGCCGACGTTGCAGGCGATATCTCGCAGCTCGAAGGTCTGGAGCTGCCCGATTTCTCCGCTTTGTTGGGCCGTTGAGCAGACGATAAGCAAAGCCCCGGACTTCCGTGTATACGGAAAGTCCGGGGCTTTTTTGGATACGCCGTGAGGGTTGGATAACAAAGGCCGCAGCGTGTCGGGGTTAGAAAGGACCGGCACGCATCGGCAGTGTCGGCGCGAGCCACACTTCGCCGTGCCCACGGAACGTCTGGAGCATGCCTTCGCCGGACGAAGCCGAGCCGATCAGCGATTTGGTGGAGCGTTCAACCGAGAATTCGATCGTGCTGCTGCGCAGCACCGCGAAGGTTCCGTCGACTTTGAGCGTTTCTCCCTTGAGCTCATAGCGGACAAGCTCATATTCCGGAACGGGCAGTTCCAGTACGACGTAACTGCTGTCCGACGCCGTGATCTTCGTCTGGAACAGCCCTTCGCCGCCGAACAGAGCCGTCGAGGCGTTACCCTGCTTGGCGACGCCGACTTTGACCGTATTTTCCGCGCAGTAGAACAGGCCGTCGTCCACGATGATCTCTTCGCCCGGCGCAAGCTCGATCAGCGTGAAGTCTTTGCGTTTGGGCTCCAGGTAGATCTCGCCCGTGCCGCGGTAGACCGGCTTGCTCGCGGTTTCGCCCGTTACGGCGCTGCCGACGAACTTCTTGGCGAAGCCGCCCACGCCGCCGGAGCGGTTCTCCATTTCAATATTGCCGAACATGAACTGCAGGGCGCCCGCTTCGAGAATGGCGGAAGAATTGTCGAGCAGGATACGCACCTGCTGCCAGCCGAAACGTTCCGAATCGTGATGGTTCACGGACTTGGCCAAGTCGGCGTTATAATTCTCCGGCAGTCCGCCAGCCTGGATGACTTCGATAATCATATTTTCTCTGCGGAGCGAACTGAAGACGCGAAAATCGTTATGGCGAAACTGCATGGGCATTGCCCTCCTCGGATGTAGGTGCGAATGATTATGTATCTGCACCTATTACGCAGACGAAGCGGTGCGGTTGCGTAATGACCGCCTCATGAACGCAAATGAACGCAAATGACCGATACAGGCACGGCGATGACCGTAACTGACCGCAAATCCAGGCTGATGAGCGCCGAGTTGCGCCAATCTACGCAAAACAGCCGTCCGGCGCAAGCCGGACGGCTGTTTTTTTAAGAGATAATCGGTTTACTTCACGCCGGCTTCGGCAATCGGTTTCTCGATCACTTTATCGATAATGCCGTATTCGGCTGCCGCAGCAGCTTCCATGAAGTAATCGCGGTCCGTGTCTTTTTCGATGCGTTCCAGCGGTTGGCCGGTACGCTCGGAGAGGATGCGGTTCAGCTTGTCGCGCAGCGCGAGGATGCGGCGGGCACGGATTTCGATATCCGAAGCCTGACCCTGAGCGCCGCCGAGCGGTTGGTGAATCATAATCTCGCTGTTCGGCAGGGCAAAACGCTTGCCCTTGGCGCCGGCGTTCAGCAGGAATGCGCCCATCGAAGCGGCCATGCCGACGCAGATCGTGGATACGTCCGCCTTAATGAACTGCATCGTATCGAAAATCGCCATGCCGGCCGTGATCGAACCGCCCGGGCTGTTAATGTAAAGGTAGATGTCCTTCTCCGGATCTTCCGCTTCGAGGAACAGGAGCTGTGCGATGATCGCGTTGGCCACGACATCGTTGACTTCGGTACCGAGGAAGATGATCCGGTCTTTCAGCAGACGGGAGTAAATATCGTAAGCTCTCTCGCCGCGGTTGCTTTGTTCAACGACCATAGGAATGTAACCCACAGTGAAAAACCTCCTTGTGAACGGATGAAGTCCGCTCTTAGAATTGGAATGGATGCCCAGGCTGGATGAGCTGTCGAACCTTGTGCAAACGAAGGCCCGATAAACGTCCAGCTGGTATTACCCATATGATAAACAATCCCAAACACAAAGTCAAAGAAAGTCAAACTTTATGCAAAAAAAATAGCCGATATCGGCGTCAGAAAGGAAAAATACAGTTAAATAATAACGGGCTTCCAATTATGGAACCGTTCGGAAAGCGGAGATGCTGTAAAAATAATGGCGCGCCCGCCAAGAATCGAACTTGGATCTCAGGCTTCGGAGGCCTACGTCATATCCATTGGACCACGGGCGCACGCTTATAAACAGCAGCAATGATTATTATACTAGGCGCCAAGCGAAATTGCAAGCCCTGCGAAAATTGTGAAAAAGAGGACAAAAACACCCCTACATCATGCGCTTGTCGGTCGTTTTTTGCCTATATATAGTAGCGCGGGAACGCAATCGAAAGAATCCAAAATATAGGCATGGCAAAGCTTGCATCACGACGTCAAATTGGTTAAACTAGGTGTGGGACATAAAAAGCGTTCCCGGGACAATAGATGTCCACTGATTTAAATTATACGGGCAGACGAAGTTTGCAGAGGTGGAACGCATGCAGAACATTCTCGAAATTCAGCAGCAGCTGCTTCCCGATCTCATGGAAACTCTCAAGAAACGGTATACCATCCTACATCAGATTATGCTGACGGGCACGACGGGACGCCGAACACTGGCTCATTCCCTTCAGATGACCGAACGCGTGCTGAGAGCCGAGACCGATCTGCTGAAAGCGCAGGGCTTGATTGAAACGGACACGGCGGGCATGCGGATCAGCGATGCCGGACAACTCCTTCTTGAGCGTCTGGAACCGGTATTGAAGGAATTAGTGGGATTGTCCAATTTGGAAGAGAAGATTCGCCGTTTCTACGGACTGCAGAAAGTTGTGGTTGTTCCGGGAAACTGCGAGGAATCGCCCCTCTCCAAGCGCGAGCTCGGCAAAGCCGGAGCCAAAGCGCTGCTCGGCGTCATGCGGGGTGGAGACGTGGTGGCCGTAACGGGAGGCACGACTCTGGCCGAGATGGCGGAGCAGCTGACCTATCCGGTGAACGGCCCCCTCAAAGGGAGCTGGTTCGTTCCGGCTCGCGGAGGACTGGGCGAAAGCCTGGAAATCCAAGCCAATACCATCGCTTCCAACATGGCCAAACGTGTAAGCGCCGATTACCGGCTGCTGCATGTGCCCGATCTTTTGAGCCGGGAAGCGTACGAATCGCTCGTACACGACCCGAACATCCAGGAAATCGTCCGCGAGATCCGGACCGCGCGCATCATTGTGCACGGCATCGGCAACGCGGTGGATATGGCGAGAAGACGGAAGCTGGATGAACAGACAACCGGCGGGCTTCAGGAAAAAGGAGCGGTGGCCGAATCGTTCGGCTATTACTTCGACGAGAGCGGCAGCGTCGTACATAACATGCTGACTCTCGGGCTCCGACTCGACGATATCAAGGCGGCGGACGTCGTACTTGGCATTGCGGGCGGCAGATCGAAAGCGAAGGCGATTCATGCGGTACTGCGGTTCGGTCAGGAAGACATTCTGGTGATCGACGAAGCGGCCGCGCTGGAAATCGTAGACGTATTGGAGAGCAATTGACCTGTGTTACTCATGGCGACGCTTTTTCATTCATGATGAAGGAACGCGCCTTGAATAAATGAAAACATTTCTTCAAAAACCATTTTCTTAGGAGGAACTGTTCAATGACTGTAAAAGTAGGAATTAACGGATTTGGTCGTATCGGACGTTTGGCTTTCCGCCGTATTCAAGACGTGCAAGGTATCGAGGTTGTCGCAATCAACGACTTGACCGATGCGAAAATGCTCGCACACCTGCTGAAATATGATACAACGCAAGGCAAGTTCAACGGCGAAGTCGAAGTACACGACGGCTTCTTCAAAGTGAACGGCAAAGAAGTTAAGGTTCTGGCGAACCGCAACCCTGAAGAACTTCCTTGGGGAGAGCTCGGCGTTGACATCGTTCTGGAATGCACAGGCTTCTTTACAACCAAAGAAGGCGCTGAGAAGCACATTACGGCTGGCGCTAAAAAAGTCGTGATCTCCGCTCCGGCAACTGGCGACATGAAGACAATCGTTTACAACGTTAACCACGAGATCCTCGACGGTACGGAAACGGTTATCTCCGGCGCATCTTGCACAACGAACTGCCTGGCTCCTATGGCAAAAACGCTGCAAGACCAGTTCGGCGTCGTTCAAGGTCTCATGACTACGATCCACGCTTACACAGGCGACCAGAACACTCTGGATGCTCCGCACCCTAAAGGCGACTTCCGTCGTGCCCGTGCAGCAGCAGAAAACATCATTCCTAACACGACTGGCGCTGCAAAAGCAATCGGTCTGGTTATCCCTGAGCTGCAAGGCAAACTTGACGGCGCTGCACAACGCGTGCCGGTTGCTACAGGTTCCCTGACTGAGCTGGTAACGGTTCTGGACAAAAAAGTAACGGTTGACGAAGTCAATGCGGCAATGAAAGCTGCTTCCGACGCGGAAACTTACGGTTACACAGAAGACGAAATCGTATCGTCCGACATCAAGGGTATGACTTTCGGTTCCCTGTTCGACGCTACGCAAACCCGCGTAATGACAGTTGGCGACAAGCAGCTCGTTAAAACAGTAGCTTGGTACGACAACGAAATGTCCTACACGGCTCAACTCGTTCGCACGCTTGAATTCTTCGCGAAAAAAGCTCAGTAATTCCGGACATTTTCGCACGAAGAACGGCAAGTAAATAGCAATCTTTGGGTACGTTGACCGCGTTCATGGGAATCCGGTCAATGTGCGACATGCGGAAAAAGCGGAAACAGAAGTTCTTTGTTTCCGCTTTTTCTAAGTTGCCGCGCTGCGAGAGTCGTATTCCTTGGAATCCTGAATTCTAAATTTGAGGGCATGGGGGATTTAATTTATGAATAAGAAAAGTGTACGTGACGTAGAAGTAAGCGGCAAAGTCGTGTTTGTGCGCGTCGATTTTAACGTTCCGCTCGAAGACGGAAAAATTACGGATGATACGCGTATCCGTGCAACGATTCCGACGATCGAATATTTGACCGAAAAAGGCGCGAAAGTGCTGCTGGCGAGCCACATGGGACGTCCAAAAGGCGAAGTTGTCGAGTCGATGAGACTGACTTCCGCCGCGGAACGCCTGTCCGAACTGCTGGGCAAACCGGTTGCCAAAGCGGACGAGTCGATCGGAGAGACGGTCAAGGCTAAAATCGCCGAGCTCAAAGACGGAGACGTGTTGGTACTTGAAAACGTGCGTTTCCACAAAGGTGAAGAGAAGAACGATCCGGAACTTGCCAAAGAGTTCGCTTCGCTCGCCGATCTGTTCGTAAACGACGCCTTCGGCGCCGCTCACCGCGCACATGCTTCGACTGAAGGCATCGCGCACCTTCTGCCGGCCGTTTCCGGTCTGCTGATGGAAAAAGAACTCGACGTTCTCGGCAAAGCCCTGCTGAACCCGGAACGCCCGTTCACGGCAATCGTCGGCGGTTCGAAAGTCAAAGACAAGATCGACGTAATCGACAACCTGCTGAACATCGCCGACAACGTACTGATCGGCGGCGGCCTGGCGTATACCTTCTTCAAAGCCCAAGGCTATGAAATCGGTCAATCGCTGCTGGACGACAGCAAATTCGACGTCGCTCTGGGCTTCATCGAGAAAGCGAAGAAACTCGGCAAGAACTTCATGCTGCCGGTCGACATCGTCATCTCCGATGATTTCAGCGCTTCGGCCAACACGAGAATCATCGACGTCGAAGAAGGCATTCCTTCCGATTGGGAAGGCATCGACATCGGTCCGAAAACGTGTGAACTGTACGCGGACGTGATCGCGAAGTCCAAACTGGTTGTTTGGAACGGACCGATGGGCGTATTCGAAATCGAGCCTTTCTCCCACGGTACCCGTGCCGTAGGCGAAGCCTGCGCAGCAACCGAAGGCTACACCATCATCGGCGGCGGCGACTCCGCTGCGGCAACCGAGAAATTCGGTCTGGCCGAGAAGATGGACCATATCTCCACAGGCGGCGGCGCTTCCCTGGAGTTCATGGAAGGCAAAGCCCTTCCGGGTGTTGTCGCTCTCAACGATAAGTAAGATTCCCGTTTCGTTCCCGTCCATTCTTGAATGCCCGGAAACGACCCGGTCCATAGCACGATATAACTAATCTCCGAAGCAGAGGTCGAGAAGGATCGTACTAGTCGATCCTTCCGCCCTATCCTGCGGAGCGAGTTTTAAAGCGATTTTGAAGAGCGGTTCAAGTCGGCCAGGCGCCGAATATGCAGCGAAGAGTTGTAGAGAGCCGGAGAAACGAAGGGTTCGCCTTTGAAATTCGATTTCCACCTCTGTTATGCTTCAATAAGAGAAATCGAATTTCAACACGCGATCGTAGGCCTCTACAACTCGCAGCGTCATCTGAGCACGTTTTTCGCCGACACCGGTTTTCAAAGAAGTCACTAAAAGGAGTGGATTATTTCGTGAGAACGCCAATCATTGCCGGCAACTGGAAAATGTTCAAAACCGTATCCGAAACGCTGGCCTTTGCCGAAGCGGTAAAAGGCAGTGCTGTCGTAGAAGGCGTGGAAACCGTCATCTGCGCACCGTTCACCAACCTTCCTGCCCTGACCGAAGCGGTTAAAGGCACAGGAATCAAAGTGGGCGCACAGAACCTTCACTTCGAAGACAACGGCGCATTCACGGGCGAAATCAGCGGCGTTATGCTGAAAGAACTCGGTGTGGACTATGTCATCATCGGTCACTCGGAGCGCCGCCAGTACTTCGGCGAAACCGACGAGATCGTGAATAAAAAAGTCGTAGCGGCTTTCCGCAACGACCTGACTCCGATCGTATGCGTAGGCGAAAAGCTTGAAGAGCGCGAAGCCGACCAAACGAAAGAAGTCTGCAAAGTTCAAACGGTAGGCGCGTTCCAAGGCCTGTCCAAAGAACAAGCGGCAGAAGTTGTCGTGGCTTATGAGCCAATCTGGGCGATCGGAACAGGCAAATCGTCGACATCCGCGGATGCCAACGAAGTGACGGCTTACATCCGTACTGTGCTGGCCGATCTGTACGACCAAGCGACAGCCGACGTTATCCGTATCCAATACGGCGGTAGCGTGAAACCTGAGAACGTAACGGAATACCTGGGCCAAAGCGATATCGACGGAGCACTCGTCGGCGGCGCAAGCCTGCAGCCCGACTCCTTCACGGCCCTGGTTGAGGGGGCGAAGTAATGACAGCTCCAAAACCTGTAGCTCTGATCATTATGGACGGTTTCGGACTGCGCGAAGGCGTAGAAGGCAATGCGGTCGCACAGGCCAAAAAGCCGAACTACGAGCGTTTCTGGAACAAGTATCCGCACACGACCCTGACGGCATGCGGCGAAGCCGTAGGTCTGCCGGAAGGTCAGATGGGCAACTCCGAAGTGGGCCATCTGAACATCGGCGCGGGCCGTATCGTGTATCAGGATCTGACCCGGATTTCCAAATCGATCCGCGAAGGCGATTTCTTCGAAAACGCGACGCTGGTCGGTGCCGTTCAATCTGCCAAAGATAACGGCAAAGCGCTGCACGTGCTGGGTCTGCTGTCGGACGGCGGCGTGCACAGCCATATCGAGCACCTGTATGCTACGCTCGAACTGTGCAAAAAACTGGACTTCCACAACGTATACATCCATGCTTTCATGGACGGACGCGACGTGGCTCCGGACAGCGGCAAAAAGTACATGGAACAGCTCGTTAACAAGATCGCCGAAATCGGCGTAGGCGAAATCGCGACCGTGCAAGGCCGCTACTACGCGATGGACCGCGACAAGAGATGGGAACGCGTCGAACTGGCTTACCGCGCTCTGGTCTACGGAACAGGCGAAACAGCCGACAGCGCGTTGGAAGCGGTGGAGAATTCCTACGCCAAAAACGTGATGGACGAATTCGTTCTGCCAACCGTGATTGCCAAAAACGGACAGCCAACCGCGAAGATTCAAACGGGCGACTCGCTCATCTTCATCAACTTCCGTCCCGACCGCGCGATCCAGCTCTCCGAAGCGCTGACGGCTCCGGGCTTCGCCGGTTTCGACCGCGGAGACGCACAGCCTGAAACGCTGAGCTTCGTCTCGTTCACGACGTACAGCGTGAAC
Organism: Saccharibacillus qingshengii; assembly: GCF_013185195.1. Lineage (GTDB taxonomy): Bacteria > Bacillota > Bacilli > Paenibacillales > Paenibacillaceae > Saccharibacillus > Saccharibacillus qingshengii. The sequence continues at coordinate 41,289 of NZ_JAAZWC010000023.1, read as the reverse complement.
GTGCAGGGCAGCGTAGCCTATTCGCCGAAGAACCTGAACAACACACTGGGCGAAGTTCTCGTACAGAACGGCAAATCGCAGCTGCGTATTGCCGAGACCGAGAAATACCCACACGTGACGTTCTTCTTCAGCGGCGGACGCGACGTGGAACTGGAAGGCGAAACCCGCATCCTGATCAACTCGCCGAAGGTTGCCACTTACGACCTTCAGCCGGAGATGAGCGCACGCGAAGTCGCCGATGCCTGCATCGCCGAGATTGAAGCGGAGAGACAGGACTGCATTATCCTGAACTTCGCCAATCCAGACATGGTCGGACACTCCGGCATGATGGAACCGACGATCAAAGCGGTCGAAACGACCGACGAGTGCGTAGGCCGCGTCGTGGACGCGATCCTCGCCAAAGGCGGAGTCGCGCTGATCACGGCCGACCACGGCAATGCCGAGACCGAAATCGACGAGTTCGGACGCCCGCAGACGGCGCACACGACCAACCCGGTTCCGTTCATCGTAACCAGCGAAGAAGTGACGCTGCGCGAAGGCGGCATCCTGGCCGATATCGCGCCGACGATCCTCGACTTGATGCAGGTCGCTCAACCGTCCGAAATGACCGGACAATCCGTGATTTCCGCACGCAAAACTTCTCATTAAGTTTGAAGTGTGGCATAGTTAACGGTGAAGCGGCATATTGAAGTGTTAACATGGAGTGTCAGCTGCCGTTCTTGCGGACGGCGGCCGCTCCTAACCCAATACACGAATTCAAAGGAGATTAATTAAAATGACGATTATTTCTGACGTTTATGCACGCGAAGTCCTTGACTCCCGCGGTAACCCTACAGTTGAAGTTGAAGTATACCTGGAATCCGGCGCAATCGGCCGCGCAATCGTTCCTTCCGGCGCTTCGACAGGCGTTCACGAAGCCGTAGAGCTTCGCGACGGCGACAAAAGCCGTTACCTGGGCAAAGGCGTAGAAAACGCGGTTAAAAACGTAAACGAAACAATCGCTCCTGAAGTCATCGGCATGGATGCTCTTGACCAACTGGGCATCGACAAAGCGATGATCGCTTTGGACGGAACGCCAAACAAAGGCAAACTGGGCGCTAACGCGATCCTGGCCGTTTCGATGGCTGTTGCCCGCGCTGCGGCTGACGCTCTCGACCTGCCGCTGTACGTTTACCTGGGCGGATTCAACGCGAAACAGCTTCCGGTTCCTATGATGAACATCGTTAACGGCGGCGAGCATGCCGACAACAACGTTGACGTACAAGAATTCATGGTTCTGCCAGTAGGCGCGCCTACGTTCAAAGAAGCTCTGCGCATGGGTGCGGAAATCTTCCACAACCTCAAATCCGTACTGAGCAGCAAAGGCCTGGCAACAGCAGTAGGCGACGAAGGCGGATTTGCTCCGAACTTCACGTCGAACGAAGAAGCTCTCTCCACAATCATCGAAGCGATCGAAAAAGCCGGTTACACACCGGGTAAAGACGTCTTCCTGGGTATGGACGTCGCTTCCACCGAGTTCTACAAAGACGGTAAATACGTACTCGCGGGCGAAGGCAAATCCTACACTTCCGCAGAGTTCGTTGACCTTATGGCTTCTTGGGTTGAAAAGTACCCGATCATCACGATCGAAGATGCTTGCTCCGAAGACGACTGGGAAGGTTGGAAACTGCTCACTGAGAAACTGGGCGACAAAGTCCAACTGGTCGGCGACGATCTGTTCGTAACGAACACCGAGCGTCTGGGCCGCGGTATCGAAGAAAACATCGGTAACTCGATCCTGATCAAAGTTAACCAAATCGGTACGCTGACTGAGACTTTCGACGCGATCGAAATGGCAAAACGTGCAGGCTACACTGCTGTTATCTCGCACCGTTCGGGCGAATCCGAAGACAGCACAATCGCGGACATCGCGGTTGCGACAAACGCCGGTCAGATCAAAACGGGTGCTCCTTCCCGTACAGACCGCGTTGCCAAGTACAACCAACTGCTTCGCATCGAAGATCAGCTGGGCGAACTGGCTCAATACAACGGCCTGAAATCGTTCTACAACCTGGATCAAAAGAAATTCCAATAGGATTCCGTCAGGAGTTCAAGCGGATTTCAGCTAAGATCTAACCAATCGCTTTTCGCCAATACTCCGGGACGCCGGAGCTGCGCGGGAAGCACAAAAAAGAGACGCCGGACGCGGTGTCTCTTTTTTTGTGTTTGGATGTGCAGGGTGCCTATTGGATGCTTGTCAATTCTTTGACTCGGCTGCTTTTTTCCTTGTCGAGTACATAGTATCCATACTCTCGAGATCCGCGATTGAAAATGATCGTACCGTCCTGCTGCAGCCATAAATCCATCTTTATTTCCATTGTCGAGTCATCCCAGTTGTTTACCATGATGACATAGTGAGGATCGCCTTTCGGCGAATTTGCGGCTTTCTCAAGATCTTCGGCAACAATGCTTTTGAATTCTTCGATCGCTTCCGGATCTTGGACCGCTTGATCTTCGGCAAAACTTAGGCTGTCTTTGCTGTCTTGGACGCCGACTAATAACTCCTGGCCGCTTTTGCCGCCGCAGCCGGAGAGTAAGAGTATAACTACAAGTAAAAAGGACGAAAAAACGGCTTTTCTACGTATGCGAAATCACTCCTTTAATCAAAGCTGTATACATTAAACGCTCCCCAAATAAAAAACGTTTTTGCATATCTCGTATGCTCGACGGCACATGTTATAAGCTGCTGTACAAATAAGAACCCCCTTTAAGCAGCCTAACTGCATAAAGAGGGTTCTTATTTTAGCTTTGCTATTTCAATATTGAAAGCCCGATTTCAGGTAAACGTTCAATCAATCTCCGCCGAAAGTCGGTTCCAGCTTCGATCCGACTTCACGGCTGTCTTTTTCCGGACGGCGGGTCGAAGGCTTGCGGTAAAGCGTATAGATCGCAACGGCGAAGGCCAATAGAACAATCCCTCCGCCAATCCAGGCGTTAAACGTAACGGCCGGCGTATTGTCGATCACGACGCCGCCGATCGCCGATCCGGCGGCAATGCCGACCTGCAGAGCGGAGAAGTTGAAGCTCTGCTGGATTTCCGACGTTTCCGGAGCGGCGTCGATCAGATAGCTCTGCTGCGCCGGCGAGAGTGCCCAGCTCAGCGCGCCCCACACGAAGACGAGGATCGCGAAGAGCGGTACGAACGAAGCCGAGAACGGCAGCAGGAACATGGTGAGCGCAAACGCGCCGACGACGATCATAATGCTTCTTTTGGCGCCCAGGCTGTCGGACATCAAACCGCCGATCATGCCGCCCGCGACAGCCGCAAGGCCGAAGAAGAAGTACACGATGCTGATCCACGAAGCGCCGAGATTCATAACGTTCGTAAGGAACGGCGTGAAGTAGGCGTACAGCGTGTAGTGGCCGGCCAGCATAAGCGCCGTCACCAGATGGGCACCGACGACGCGGAAGTTCTTAAGCGAAGCCAGCTGCGTTCTCAGCGGGATAGCCTGCTGCGGAGCGACCGGCTCCATGAACTTGTACACGACGAACATGGCCAGCAGCGCGAAGATCGCGATGAACAGGAACAGGATGCGCCAGCCGAATTTGTCGGCGGCGAGAACGCCGAGCGGAACACCCAGTACGATCGACGAGCTGATGCCCATCGAGATAATGCCGATGACGCGTGCGCGGTAATTTTCCGGCACGACTTTGACGGCTAGGGTCAGCGACAGAGTCGTAATCAGCGAGCCGCTTGCCGCCGTTACGAAACGGGAGATCAGCAGAACGCCGAAGTTTGGACTCCAGAACGCGAGCAGGCTGCCGAGAATGAAGATGACCAAAGAGTAGAGGTACAGCTTGCGGCGTTCGAAACGGGCCGTGAACGCGAGCAGGGTCGGACCGGATATGGCGTAGACGAGTGCGTAAGCCGTAATGAGCTGGCCTGCAGTACTGACGGATACGCCGAGATCGCCGGCGATCAGCGGCAGCACGCCGCCAATGATAAGTTCGACAAGTCCTACGGTAAACGCGGCGATTGTCAGAACGAGAACTTTCAGATTCATGTAAACTCGGGTCTCCTTTTTCCTGAAAAGTGCGGCGCGAAAGGAGTGCGGAAAGCTGCGAGAACGCAAAAACTCCCGACTGCAAAGGCGCCTTGGGCGCGACTTTGTAGTCGGGAGATAGGTTCCCGGTAGATACCCTCAAACCATCTTATTGAGGTTATACAATGTCAACTCGTCTTACTCTAAAGGATCGGACGCGAAAGATCAAGAGGTAAATCGAGGATTATTCAAAAAGTTGGCGTGCGGCGGCGGGGCGTTTATGATGAATGAAGAAACGGCGCGGTCCGCAGGTTCCGGTAAGCCGGGTGACCGGCCGCCGCGGCGCAAACGGGAGGACGACCGACATGACGGCATACGCGGGTATCGACGCAGGCGGAACGCTGATCAAGATCGCTTACTCGCAGAACGGTTCGGGGAGCGGAGAACGGCTGAGCAGCAGTGAAGAGCAGGAGGGGCAAAAAGACAAAGAAGTCCGGCCGTATTCGGAAGGTTCACTGCCGGAGACGGACCGAGCCTGGCAGAAGCGGCATCCGGAAGAGGCTTACGCGCCGCTGCCGGAACTGTTGAAATTCCCGACTTCGCGGCTAGAAGATGCCGCCGACTGGATCAAGCGGCACCTTCCGCCCGATACGCGCCTCGGGTTCACCGGCGGGCAGGCGGAGCGGCTTCGCGCTCTGCTGCCGGATCGCACGGACTTTGTGTCCGTGCCGGAATTCGAAGCGACGGCCGAAGGTGCCGTACGGATTCTGCGCAGCGGGAGCGATCGCCGCGGCGAGGCAAATGTATCGGCGGAGCGATTTGTGCTCGTCAACGTCGGAACCGGGACGTCGCTGCACCTGATCGACGGGGCCGAGCGGCCGAGGCTCGGCGGGATCGGTCTGGGCGGAGGCACGATCGTCGGTCTGACCGAATTGCTGTGCGGGGTGCGCGATTACGCGGAAATCGCGCGGCTGGCGCCGCTGGGCGACCGGGAGGCGGTCGATCTGACGGTGGGGCAGATCTATGCCCCGGCGACGCCGCCGATTGCCGGCGACCTGACGGCCGCGAACTTTGCGCGGCCTCTGCCGCCCGAAGGCGGCGCACGGCCGCAGGATTATGCGGCGGCGGTGGTCGGCATGGTGGCGGAGATCGTCACGACAGTCGGCGTTCAATACGCCAAGCTGCACGGAGCGCGCCGGGTCGTGTACGTCGGCTCGACGTACGAGAACAACGAACTGCTGCGCGAGCTGACCACGCGGTTTACAGAGATGCTTGGCTCCGAGGCCGTGATTCCCGGCAGCGGGTTGTACAGCGGCGCAATCGGAGCCCTGCACGCGGCCGCAGAGCGCTGAGCGGTGAGAGCGAACGTGCCCGTACCCAGGCGGGGACCGTAATCCGCCGGAACCGGGCGGAATCGGCTATCCAGACAGGCCTGGCCGTATGCGGCGGAAGTATTCAGCCGAGCCAAGCTGCCGAATCGGGATTGAATCGAATGCTGACGAATCGTCATGACGTTAGCCTGCACGCAGAAGTGCGGCCGTCGTATAAATCTACTTTTGCAAAAGGAGAGGCTTCTATGAACCCCTCAGAACCAACGAATCCAACCCATTCAACGAACCCAACCCATTCTCCGATTCTTCCCGGACATTCGCCGCAAGACCGGTCGACCGAATCGGAGCAGACGGAAACGCCCGATCTGCACGAAGCGCGCCAAGCGGCGGATCGGGCGGCTTCAAGCATAATTGAAGCGCTAGGAGGCCATGTAATCGGCATCTATCTGCACGGTTCGCTGGCGATCGGCGGATTTAATCCGGCGCGCAGCGATATCGATCTGCTTGTCGTCGTGCGCGAGCGGCCGGAGCGGGATCGGCTGTACCAACTGACCCGCAGCATCCTTGACGTGCATAACGGCTTCCCCGAAGGCCGGGATCTCGAGTTCAGTGTCGTGGAAGAATCGGTGCTGCGCCATTTCGTGCATCCTGCTCCCTGCGTCTATCATTATTCCGGCGCGCACCGTCATCGTTATGCTTCGGACCCGGAGTATTTGTGTGCGGATTATGAAGACGCCGATCTGGCTGCCCAGGTCACCGTCGCCTACGAGCGCGGCACCTTGCTGTACGGGCGGCCTCTGCGCGACCTGTATCCCGCTGTGCCGGAGGCGGATTATGTGGAGTCCGTTTGGAGCGACGTGTCGAACGCCGAAGCGGAGATTGCCGACAATCCGGTCTATCTTACGCTCAATCTGTGCCGGGTGCTGATGTTTCTGGAAGAAGGAGCCGTCGCGTCGAAAAAGGAAGGCGGAGAATGGGCCGCGAAGTCGCTGCCGGAATGGAGCGATGTTGTGCGCCCCGCGCTCGCTTTGTATGCAGGCGAAGCGCAGAGCCGACCGGCGGTGCCCGAATCCCGGCTGAAGGCTTTTGCGAACGCGATGCTGCAGACGATCGGGGAAAAGCGGCTGAGCGGCATTTAACCGGCTTTTCATGGCGTTTCCCTCCGGAGAAGGCTATAATAAGAGGCTGACGAGACCCGGGACATGGACGCACAGGTTGCATACACGACGTAAATCAAGAAATTACACCAACGAAAAAGAAACGGCAGGGGAAGCAGGATGAGCATCGCTTTTTTTGACTCGGGAATCGGAGGGCTGACCGTGATGCACGAAGCGGTCCGCCGCCTTCCGAATGAGGACTTTATATTTTTCGCGGATACGCTGCATGTGCCTTACGGGCCCAAGACGAAAGAGCAGGTGACGGAATATGTCTGCGAGTCGGCGGAGCGCATTCTGGGCGAGCGTATCAAAGCGCTGGTGATCGCGTGCAATACGGCGACCAGCGCGGCGGCGACCGAACTGCGGCGGACCTACGCGGTGCCCGTGATCGGCATGGAACCGGCGGTCAAACCGGCAGTCGAGATGAACGGGGCCAGCGGGCAGCGCGTGCTGGTGCTGGCGACGGAGCTGACGCTCAGTCAGGCCAAATACAGGGATTTGGTGACGCGCGTGGACGATCAGGGGATCGTCGATTCGCTGCCCATGCCTGAGCTGGTCGGTTACTGCGAACGATTGAATTTTGATCCGGCCGAACTGGGAGATTACTTCAACCGCCAATTCGCTTCTTTCGATCTGAGCCGTTACGGGACGATCGTACTGGGCTGCACGCACTATCCGTACTATACCAAGCTGCTGGAGAGCCTTCTGCCGCCGCATATCCGGGTGATCGACGGCAGTGCCGGCACGGTGCGAAGAGTCGCGCGCATTCTGGAAGAACGCGGCCTTGCGGGAGGCGGAAGCGGACGCGTGCGGTTCATGAATTCCGCCGACGATCCGGCCTACAACCTTAAGCTCGAACAGGCTTGGGCGGTACTGAACGCAGGCGTATAAAGGATCAACCGGTGCCGTTTGAAAGAAGATTTGCAAGGATCGCTTCACGACCCGTTCGATCGCCGAACGGGTTTTTGCGATGCCGCCAAAACCGCGATAATCACGGATATAAACGGCGGATTGGATCTTCTTTGCTATATCGAAAAAAATTCGAAAGACGGCGGAAAACCTTAAAAAGCCCCGCTTTTCTTCAGACTTGAAGCACCGAAAAACAAAAAGGCAAAAAAACGTGGTTTTTTTATCAGTTTTTTTGAGCAAAAGGAAGCAAAGAAGAGGTTTTTCGCGAAAACGAAAGATCGGACTTCCTGGAAGATTCAAGTGCACTTATTAACGCCCAAACCCCCAAAAACAGGTGAAGTTCATCCTTTACACGGAGTGTCAGAAGGGGTTAAGATACGGTTCATAAAAGCAGTGCGCCTCCCATGGAAAAAGGAAACGACGACTGCTTTCACGGGTTTGGAACACTTGGGATCCGTGCCGATTTTCCGGACTTCGACCGTTGGATTTGCGAAGACTCCGGCATGCCGCCTATTCTTTGGAAAGGATGATGAGATTCGTCACTTAACACGTATACCCACTAGGAATTGACTGCTGAATTTTTCGATAAAACGGGGGAACCAAACGAGAGGCCGCGACCGGCTCTCACGGGGTGAAGCCTTGCGTCAAGCCGGAACTGCCGGATGCGCACAGGCGGGGCGACTCTTGCGTCCCAATCCGTCAGCTAACCTCGTAAGCAGAGCAGGAGAGGTGACCTTTTTCGCATCTTTCGAAAACCAGGCCATTCCCGCACGTCACCCGGAGTCAGATCAGCAGAGGAGGAAAAAGCATGTCGGATGCCATGATCATCATGGCCATTCTGGTCCTTACGGCATTATCCGCCGGATATATTCTATGGACCGACCGTACGGTTCAGGGCAAGCAGCAGCGCCGCTAGGCGAAAAGCCGCTCTGATTGTACGTCCCTATCGCCAATGTAACCAAGCCGTGCCGCGGGAGATCCAGCCGCAGCGCGGCTTTTTAATGCCTCCGCCGTCCCTAAGCCCAATTTTGGTTGATTGTCAAATAACCAGGGTTATGGTAGAATGAAAGTGCTGTTTTCTGTGTTTGGATCGATAATGGAACAATCGGATTAACCTACTTATTATACAAGGTATACGGCTTATGCTTAGGAGGTGGAATGACATGGAAATCTTTCTGAAGGTAGTTCTCTTGATCTTTTCCGTTGGGGTAATCACGGTAGTGCTGCTGCAAAAAGGAAAAAGCGCGGGTCTGGCCGGCGCGATCTCCGGTGGTGCGGAGCATTTGTTCGGCAAATCCAAAGCTCGCGGGATGGATTTGGTACTGGAGCGGATCACAGTCGTTTTGGGTGCGGGATTCGTAATCATGGCGCTTCTGACTACAGCTCTGACCAACTAAACCCAGCGATCGGAACGGCTCGTTCGTTCGGGGAAGCCTTCGTTGATCCTTGGATTCAAGGGATACGGGGGCTTTTTTGCATAGGTGCGATTAATGGGACAGCAAAGAGCCGGCCCGGATTAGGCAGGCTCCGACGCGGGTACTTTTAGCGTATAATGAAACTGATAGAAGAAGCAAAAATCGAGCATTCGCGATCTGCAGCCGGTCGGGCGGTCTGTAGGCAGCCGGAGCCATTTTGAGGTGATAACCATGATAACAGAAAACATGCTGCTGGGCTTTATGCGAGAAGACGCATACAAGCCAATGACGTACCAAGAGCTGGAACAGCACTTCGGCATCGACAACGAGGAACAGTTCCGGGAATTTATGAACATGTTGAACGCGCTCGAAGAAGAAGGCAAAATCGTGCTTACGCGTACCCAGCGTTACGGGGTGCCGGAGCGGATGGATCTGCTGCGCGGCCGTCTGCAAACGCATGCGAAAGGTTTCGGCTTCCTGATTCCCGAGGACCGCGAGCACGCCGACGTATATATCAACGCAAACGACATGCTCAGCGCCATGAACGGAGATACCGTACTGATTCGTATCGCATCGCGCCGTTCTTCGAACGGGCGGATGGAAGGCGAAGTGGTGCGCGTTGTTAAGCGTGCCGTAACGCAGATCGTCGGTACGTATCAGGACGAGCAGTCGTTCGGCTTCGTACTTCCGGACGATAAGCGCATCACGCGCGATATCTTTATCCCGGCGGGACGCGCCGGAGGCGCACTGAACGGGCAAAAAGTCGTCGTCAGCATCACCGCTTATCCGGAAGGCCGGGCGGCGGCGCAGGGCGAAGTCATCGAAGTGCTGGGCTATAACAGCGATCCGGGCGTCGATATTCTGTCGATCATCCGCAAGCACCAACTGCCGGAGTCTTTCCCGGACGAAGTGCTGGAAGAAGCGGAAGCCGCGCCGGAGACCATTTCGGACGAAGAGATCAACAGTCAGGGCCGCCGCGATCTGCGGGGCAAGCAGATTGTCACGATCGACGGCGAAGACGCCAAGGACCTGGACGACGCGGTCAACGTGGAACGTCTGGAGAACGGCAATTACGTGCTCGGCGTGCATATCGCGGACGTCGGCTATTATGTCAAAGAAAACTCCCAGCTCGATCAGGAAGCGTATAACCGGGGCAGCAGCGTGTACTTGGTGGACCGGGTCATTCCGATGCTGCCGCCGCGCCTGTCCAACGGGATCTGCAGTCTGAATCCGCGCGTGGATCGCCTAACGCTGTCGTGTGAGATGGAATTCGACGCGTCGATGAAGCTGGTTCGTTACGATATTTTCAAAAGCGTGATCAAAACGGTCGAGCGGATGACGTACAAAAACGTGCGCCGGATGCTGGAAGAAGAAGATCCGGAACTGCAGGAGCGCTACGGTTATCTGGCCGACACGTTCCGTACGATGCAGGAGCTGGCGCTTAAGCTGAACGGACGCCGGATGAAGCGCGGCGCTGTGGACTTCGATTTCGAAGAAGCCAAAGTGCTGCTCGATGACCAGGGCAAAGCGATCGATATCGTGACGCGCGAGCGTTCGATCGCCGAACGCATCATCGAAGAATTCATGCTGGCGGCGAACGAGACGGTGGCCGAGCATTTCAGCAAAGCCAAAGTTCCGTTCCTGTACCGCATCCACGAAGACCCGGATCAGGAGCGTCTGGAATTGTTCGCGGCCTTCGCTGCCAATCTGGGCTACCAGGTCAAAGGCACGCGCGGAGGCACCATCCAGCCGAGCGAGCTGCAGTCGCTGCTGGAAGAAGTGCAGGATACGCCGGAGCAAAAAGCGATCAGCACGCTGCTGCTGCGCTCGATGAAGCAGGCGAAGTACGATTCGGCCAATCTCGGCCATTTCGGCCTGGCGGCCGAATACTATACGCACTTCACGTCGCCGATCCGCCGCTATCCCGACTTGGTTATCCACCGGGTGATCGGGGAAGTGCTGGATCACGGCGGCAAGCTGTCGCAGTCGCGCGAGGAATACCTCAACATCCGCATGCCGGATATCGCGCAGCAGTCGTCGATTCGCGAGCGCGTGGCGGTCGATGCGGAGCGCGATACGGCCCAACTGAAGAAAGCCGAGTACATGCTGGACAAAGTCGGTGAGACATTCGAAGGCGTTATCGGCAGCGTAACAAGCTTCGGCCTGTTCGTGGAGCTTGAGAACACGATCGAAGGCCTCATCCATATCAGCAATCTGACCGACGACTACTACCATTATGACGAGTCCCGCCTGACGCTGGTCGGCGAGCGCACGTCGCGCATCTTCCGGATCGGCGACCTGGTCGAGATCCGCGTATCTAAGGTGAGCATGGAAGAGCATACGATCGATTTCGAGCTGGTCGATATGAAAAAGAGTGCGTTCCGGGGCGGCCGTGGAGGACGCGGCGACGGTGCACCGAGCGGCGCGCCTAGAGGCGGACGCGGCGACAAAACCGGCAAAGAAAAGTTCGGCAAGGATAAAGGCAAAGGCAAGAAAAAAGGCAAAAAGCAGGGCGACGTGTTCCGGCCGAACGGTGCGGCAGCACCGGCTCCGGCAGCGGGAACCGCACCGGTCGTCGGCAGCGGCGCGGTCGAAGCCGGTGCTCCGGCCGGAGGCAAAAAGCGGACCCGCAAACGCAAAGGCAAAGGCGGCGGTGCCGCTCTGGCCGAGGGAACAACGGTAATCGCACCTGCGGCGCAGGAACAAGGCGCAGGTGGCGAAGCCGGACCTTCTGGCGGCGGACGCAAGCGCAGACGCAAAGGCGGCGGTGTGCCGGGCGAAGCCGGCAGCGGCGAGAACGGCAGCGCGCGTCCAAGTGGTTCGCGTGGCGAATCCGCGGAAGGCGGCAGTCCGCGTCCAAGCGCGACCGGCGGCGAAGCTGGCGCACAGCTGCGCCAGGGCAAAGGCGGCCAGGACGGCGGCACGGGCGCAAGCGCGGGTCAGGGCGCGCCAAGAGGCGAAGCCGGTTCCGAGCCGCGCAAGCCATCGCGCCAAGGCGGCATTCAGATCGAAGCCGGACAGAGCGGCGGAGATGCGTATAACGGCTCGCCGAGCGGAGCGGGCGAGCGGAGCAGCCGTCCGCCGGCTGAGGGCGGACGGGGCGCTCGTCCGAGCCGTACTGACGGCTCGAGCGGCGCAGCGGGCAGTTCCGCGGCCGCAGGCAGCGGCGCGGGTGCGCCGGAAGGCGCGCGCGAACCGGGCAAAGGCAAATTTGCCTTCGGTTCCGGCACGGGCGGCTACGGCGGCGAGACGGCAACGTTCTCGCGCAACGGCAACGAACGGCCGAACAAAGGCGGCCGTTCCGGCGGCGGAGGCCGTCCGGGATCGACAGGCGGCAGCAGACCGCCGCGCAAAGACAAGTAAACGGGTTTAAGGCGATAGGCTGCATCGCGTGCGTTCTCTGTAAGCGATAAGGCCGAGGAGTCGGGCCTGTGCTGCGGTGTCGGCCGCAGGCGCCGCGTGCAGGATATGCACGCGATCAAGGCCAAGCCGGCGGCCTGGTCGGGCTGAAACTGCCCGATCGGTGCGCTTTGCAGGCCAACCAAGCGGCTTCGGCCAGAAGAATAAGATCCCGGCCGCTAACGGATTACATATCCGTTAGCGGCATTTTTGGGTCTTGGGCAGCGAGCTGACGGATCGCATGTCCGTTAGCGGGTAAATGGGGAAGCTAATCCGGCGGAATTCAGCCGGTTGGCGCTTCTAACGGTTCTCTCGATCCGTTAGAAAAAAAGGAACGCGAAATTTGCGCTCTAAGCGTCGTCTGGATCCGTTAACGTGTCTCCGATGATCGCCGGAAGCTCCTTTTCTTGCCTTTTCCAAAGTCGGCTTGTTACAATTCAATATAGGAGCGTTAAATAAAGAAGCAGAGGGGGTGCAAGACATGCCTAAAAATACGGAGCAGGGCAAAGTGCTGGCGCAGAACAAAAAAGCGTCCCACGATTATTTCATCGAGGATACGTACGAAGCGGGACTCGTGCTCACCGGCACGGAGATCAAATCGCTGCGCAAAGCCAAAGCGAATATCGGCGACGCGTTCGCGACGATCCGCGGCGGCGAAGCGTTCGTCCACAACATGCATATCAGCCCGTTCGAGCAGGGCAATCGCAATAACCCGGAAGATCCGACGCGCACGCGCAAGCTGCTGCTGCACAAACAGCAGATCCGCAAGCTGATCGGCCAGGCCAAGCAGGAAGGCTACACGATCGTGCCGCTCAAAGTCTACGTGCGCAACGGCTACGCCAAGCTGCTGATCGGCCTCGGCCGAGGCAAGAAGCAGCACGACAAGCGCGACACGGCCGCCAAGCGCGACGCACAGCGGGATATCCAGCGGGCTCTCAAATCTCGCCAGCGTTAAGCGGGACAGGCGGGCGTTCGCAAGATCAGCCGCTGAGCGACCGGAAGAGAATTTCCAGGTTTTACGGCGTATCTGGCAGGGTAATCTACCTTTACACCGCGAAATGTGGTATAATCAAGGTCTGTGGGAAGTGCTTGCACTCCCGCGAACGGTTCTTTCTTTTATGGAGGGAAAGACACCGTGCGAACTTAAGGAACATGCGGCTCGTGCCGGAACCTCGCGGTTCCAAGAACACGGCCCTTTAATCCGGAAGTTCCCTTTTATGAAAAATGCGCGCCGGCTTCGATCTTCGGAGGGCGACCTTTTTCCGACCAGGGGGCGTTTATGGATTCGACGGGGGTAGTTCGGGCATGGGTAGCGGGTAGTGGGGACGCGTCCGCTTTATCAACGCTAAAGCCTATTAAATGGCAAACAACAAACCAACTACGCTTTCGCAGCCTAAGAAACTGTGATGCGTGCTCTCGCTCGGCATCGCCTATGTGCCGGGATGAGGGCCCAACCCAATTAGTAGGCTACGCCGTCTAGTCTCCGCCTGGGGGTAGACGGAAGAAGACAATCAGGCTGACCCAACGCGGAGCCGGTTACGGGGCGCTGCTCGGGTGACATCAAAACTGTGACTACACCCGTAGAAGCCTATGCTGCGTTGCCTTCGGACAGGGGTTCGACTCCCCTCGCCTCCATATGTAAGACCAGAAGAGACACCCTTAAGCGGTGTCTCTTTTTTGTTTTGCTATTCGTTGCGGTTCTTCGAACCTTGATATGCCTGCCTTTGTCGCAAGCAATGAAGGGGATAAGAACATTTTTGAAAGTCCTTCATTGGCATACCTCGGCTCAAATAATTCTGATCATTTCCACTCTGCGACCAGGGTCTTTTCGTAGATCACACTTTGTTCGTGCAATAGCCTTAAAGTGAGGTACAGCTTACCTGTGTCCCGATTGATGCAAAGCCTAGAGATGAACTTTTTGGCAATCGTATGGAGCAGCTGCACATTCGGTACTTCCTGATCAAGAAGGCTAAGAAAAGCCTGGAGATCATACTTGATGGATGCGATCAGTTCCTCGGGAACTGCAACCTCACTCCAGCTTTCAGAGTGCGCCTGCAGCTCCTTTGTTTTGTTCTGAAGATCACTTTCCATCTCAGACAACATTTCATGATGATAAAATTTTGCTTTCCCCGCCTGAATATCTTCTTGAATCAATGAGATTCTCTTAAGCAAGAAAGAAACTTCATTCTCCATATTCTGCTTAGCGGCCAATTTATGCTGATTGCTTTCGTTAAAGTTCTTTTTGATTTCCTGCTCCAATCCGTCCTGGATCAACAGCTGCATGAACATTAATCGCAAACGGCTGGAGACGATCTCTTCGACACGGTTCTTGTTCCAACCCGCGTAAGAGCAAAAATCCTTTCCTTTACGCATATAGCCGCCACATACATAATACTGCTTTCGGCCGCCTTTCATTTTGCTCGAAGTTGAGTTTCCAACCATAGGCGAGCCGCATTTATCGCAGATCATTACTCCCCGAAGCCAAAACGGAGACGCAGCTCTCATGTCGACAGGCTTATGGGTTTCTCCGCCGCCCTTGTGACGCTCCTTTGCAACGATCTGGCACTTTTCAAAAAGCTCTTTGGTAATGATGGCAGGATGAGCATTCTCGGTAATGATCCACTCGGAACGATCTCTCCATTTCTTTCCTTTCGTTTGATAGTCCTGTTTATTCCAGCAGCGGCGTCCCATATAAGATTCATTGAAAATGATTGCTCGTATTGTGCTTGCCGACCATGTGCCGCCTTTTTGTGTAGGAATCTGCTGCCTGTTGAGTTCAGCGGCAATTTTGGTGTACCCCATTCCCTCATACGCATATTGATTGAAGATCCAACGGATGATTTCAATCTCTTGCTGCCGTCCGAGAACCCAGACTGCTTTTGTCTTTTGATGAGCCAATGCCATGTGTTCTGTACGGTAACCGTAAGGAGCAGTTCCTCCATTATTGAAACCCATTTTGGCGTTCTGCTTCATTCCCTTGCGTACTTCTGCAGCAAGGTTTGCGTTGAAGAACTCCGACATCACTTCCAGTATGCCTTCCAAAAGCTTGTCCTGCGGCGTGTCTGCATCTGTTTGCTCGGTTACGGAAATGACCTTAACGCCAACTTGAGCTAAGAGAGCCTTATAAATAACGTGATCATCTCGCTTACGAGAAAACCGATCAAACTTATGGACGAGGATAGCATCAAAGGAGCGGCTGCTGCGTTTTGCCAAAGCGATCATCTTCTGAAATTCCTCCCGATCATCAGTCTTTGCCGACTTTCCTTTTTCGATGAATTCTTGGACGACCGTGTAACCACGTTCCTGGCAATATTGTTGAATCGCTTTTACTTGAGCAGGAATCGAAATTTCTTTTTCTGCCTGACGATCAGAGGATACGCGTGCATAAATGGCTACATTCATAAGGGAACAACTCCTTTTTTATTTTTGGACATAAAAAACAGGCATACCGTTAAGGCATGCCTGTAAGAAAAGAAAAAGCTTATACTTTGCTGTAGTTCAAAACGATTTCTGCCGCTTTAAGAGCGATATTCTGATCTCTGCTTTCAAGGGCTTCTTCAACGACTTGAAGAGCTTTGTCATAGAGATGTTCAAACGAAAGGGTGGTGGTTTGCATCTGCTGCATAAGATCGGTATTGCCAATAATTTCAGCAACCAGAGGGAGGTGCTTTGTAAGCTCTGCCGTTGCTCCTGGGAAACGAAGGGACTTCGTTAGGGCATCAGGCAGTTCGTTTCGTGGAAAAGGCTTCTTATCAAAATACCAGAGGACTTCACGCTGATGCGGGAATCCACTACCTACTACATCATTTTTATCAAGGTCTGGTTCGTAGATGTAGTCGCTGACGATCTCAGCGAAGTAAACATCTCTTGCGTTTTGCTCAGGGACAATGACAATATCGCCTTTTTGCATCAGGTAAACAATTTTTTCAATGTTATTAATACCTGTTTCCCAACTTGCATCTACTTCGCGGATCTTGTTCCGAATTTCTTGTTGAGAAAAGTTTTGAAGATTTGTGTCCAGAGGATAACCAACAGCGATCCGATTGTGAGACAAGAAATATTGCATTTGATTGTGACCATGCGGGATTGGGCGAAGCATCCAAAGATTAGTCATAGTTACATCTCCTCGAAATGTGATATTCATCTGGCCAGATGTGACTTACAAATCAAATATATCTTACTCCTTTCTAATTGTCAAATGTATTTATTGTGTGTTCAGATGTGACTCACATACCTGGTCTTCTTGCATTAATTTTTTCTTGGCATATCACCCAAATATCTTCATTGATTATGGCAGGGTGACACCCTTTAGAGATAATCCATTCTTCTTTAGCATTTTTGTAACCTCCTACTTCAGATTTCTTGTTCCACACTCGCTGCCCCAGGTAAGCCTCATTTTGCAAGATGGACAAGACTGTAGATGGAGCCCATCTCCGACCTTTCGGAATCCCTTGTGCGTTCAGAATTCTAGCAATCTTCTTACCTCCCATACCTTCAGAGGCCATACTAAAGATTTGCTTAACCAAGTCGATCTCTTCCTGTGGGCCCAACCCATAACTCACTTTGCTTCCTTCTCGAACCAGACGATAGCCAAAAGGAGCCCTGCCTCCGCAGTGGTAGCCTTGAGCTGCGTTCTCTCTCATCCCCTTGAGCGTTTCCTGCTTCAAATTCAGGTTATAAAATTCCGAAATCACTTCCAGTATTCCCTCCAAAAGCATGCCATGGGGGGTGTCAGGGTCAGTTTGTTCAGTGACAGAAAGAACCTGAATCCCTTGCTTTTTGAGCAGAGCTTTGTAAATCACATGATCGGCTCTGCTTCGGCTAAAGCGGTCAAATTTGTGTACCAGAATGGCTTGGAAGTTGGCATTATTTCCTTGAGCAGCAGCAATCATTTCTTGAAAGCTCGGCCGCTCATCCGTTTTGGCTGACTTGGCTTCGTCTACAAACTCTTCGACAATGTTCCAACCTTTGTTTAAGGCATACTTCCTCAGTGCCTCTCTTTGAGCAGGAATCGAAAGCTGACGCTCTGCTTGTTGCTCGGAAGAGACCCTCAAATAAAGCGCGATATTCATTGAATACATCACTACTCCTTTCGACCTGTGCTACAAATTCTCATTTCAAATCCAAGCATTGGAATATAGCTGGTTGAGGATTTAAAGGCATGACAAAAAGGCTTGGTTCGCTTAAGGAACCAGGCCTTTTGAAAGTTCATTGATCAGCTGTATTCAATTTTTTGGAGAGTGAATTACTCAATCTCCTTGACATTTCTCAGCGTATCGTAAGCTTTGTCCAATCGGCTCTGTTTTTCCAATCTTTTTAACGTAAGGTCAACTTCATGTTCCAATCGCTGAAGAAGCTCCTCTGCGTCCATATGTCTTGTTTTCAAAAGAAAGGTTCTTTCTTTTGGAGTTTCTTTGGCAATAGGGCTACGCAACGTATAGTGGATCTCTACTTCATATTGAGCTAATCGGATGTCATTTTCTTCGTAGCGTCTTCCCAAAAAGAAGCGCTGTGGTTGAGTGGCTGTAAAAATGGTTTCAGGTACTTGGTAGTATGCCGCCAATGATTCCATGGTAGATTGCCTTGGAAGAGGGCTTGTGCTGCCTTCCAGATTGTAAAGGCCTGAATGACTAATTACTCTGCTATTTGCAGCCACCTTTTTCACAGAGTAGTGGCCCACATAAAGTTTATTCAACTCTTCACGTACCCATTTGATCCGTTCGTTCCACTTCAATTTTGAAAATTGCTTAAGCTCTTCTGCTTCAATCCATCTTCCCACGTTATCATTCTTCACTTGACTGACCTCCTTGTTTCTCTAGTAACAGTATAAATGATTCAAATTGCAGGTTCAATAATATTACACTTTACCAAAACAGGAAAATGCTTTATTATGAAGACGTCTTACAAGTTATGAATTCCTCCATTCAAAAAGATCAGGAAAAGCACGAGGAGATGTAATAGAAAGATGAAGAAAGGAAGATGGTGCAGTATGAACTTGGAAATGGAAGAAAAGAAACGACCCTTGAAAATTCAGTTCTCTGTCTTAAAGAAAACATGGAGGCAAGTCTACGATGATGGATAGTTGGAAAATGAAGTAACGAAGACCAGATATCATATTACTGATAATAATCGTAGAAAGTGTCCATTTCGCGAACAAATCACAAACCAGAAAGGATGAAGCTTATGCTTTATATCGACACACTTCAACTTGAAACAGAAGCAAGGATACCACAGGCACAGCTACAGCAGATGGCGAGGAATGGGAACAGAGGCCATAACATTCGTGTTCTTCCTGAAGGACAGAATTACAACTTATACGATAGTAACTACGAAGGCGTATTCGTTAAGCATACAGTCGAGAATCAGAAGCTGACGTTGGAAGTGGCTTCTTGTGGAGGGTTTCTGCACGGTAATAGCATGATCCCTATTGAGACAGCACAGGCTCCTCTGCTTGTGAACAAGCTAGAACGTTTGGTTACAGAAACGCTTGGAGGGGAACTTATCCATTCACTAGAGGACGCTCGTGTTAAAAGGGTAGACATCAAGTACGATTTTCAAGTTGGTGATGAGGTGCAAGATTACTTGAATGCTATTTCCAAGCATACAGTTGCCCAGCACGAAAAGGATGTTCTGGGCGATGGATCGACTGTTTTGTTCAAAAACTCTTCAAGAAAGATGATGTTTTACGACAGACACGCCTGCTGCATTTCAAGAGGGAAGAGTGCGGAGGAAACTGGTATGAGTAAAGGTGTCATACGTTTTGAAGTAGCATGTAAGTCAACAGAGTTAAAGAGGAAGCTTCAAGTCAGGCAGGCTAAACTAAGGGATATTATTCAGCCTTCCGTAACCACAAACTTACTCAGAGGTTACTTGGACCTCGTCGGTTTAACCAACCTGGAGATCACAACGGAAGGTGAAATGTTGAGGAAGTTACAAGACAGCCTGAATGTAAATCTAAGTTATCTATTATTGACTTACATCAAAGCGTTACAAGAAAACAACCTGAATCTCTTTTGTCGTACGACCAGGAACAAGTACGATGGGATTTTGGGGAATTTGGGAATTGCGCCTGTTATAGGAGTGAAGAGTCTGCCTCCTCTAGTAGCAAACTTGTAAAAAAAGTAATGCAATAAGCAGGGAGGAGGCGCCATTGCCTCCTCACCTATATTGTCTTCTGATCGGATTGTCTGTAGACTGCCATACTTGCAGAACCTCTTCTACAAAGCGCTGTTTATCGCGATTAAGAATGTGGGAAGCCATGTCAAAGCCTGGTAGGCAAATAATGTTCAGAAAAGCATCTACAAACTCAACCATATTGATCGAGCGGCATACTTCTTGAACAGGGATATAAACCAAGCGGCAGTAGCGGGGATTCCATATGGCCAGATGCTCGATTTCACCTTCAAAACGGGGAGTCAGGCACGAAAGTATCCAGTAGCCAAGAAGCTGTCTGAGATAGGCTATTTTCCATTTAAAGGCCGATTCAACCTTAATATCGATCAACATACCGTCCATCAGTAAATCGCCATCAGCGCCGCCTACAAGCTGTGTAATGGCCTCTCCAAAACAAGGATTACATACCAAGCTGTTCTGTGCAAGAAAAAGGGATGAATGAGACTCCGTTTCTTGGATAAGCCGCTGTAGGTCTTCCACATCCGCTTCGTTTACCTGGAGAACGCCGCCCTCAACGAGTTGTCCAGAGCGGTAGTACTGATCCAGATTGCCAAGCACAATAGCACCTTGGATCAAGCCAGGGGTCACGTCGCAGGCTTTCGTGATGTAGGCGTTTCGTCGGTCTACAATTTGACGATAAGTTTCAGGAAGGCTTGGCATAGGCCCAGCAAGCATTTGAACAGCGAAAGAGGCTGCTAAGCTATCCTCATAAAGTTCTTGAGGGCAGTCATTGATTCGCTGAATATAAGCTCTGAGCCAGTAGTCGTAAGCGTGGCCAATAATGGACGTTGCTCTACTGGCCCTGCTTACCACAATAGGCGGAGAAGGTGGAAAAGGAAGCTCTTCACTGTCAGTTGATGCGAAAGAAGCTTTCATATTAGGGATTGTAGCGAAAAGAGCTTTGATTTCTGGGTGGTACAGAATCAAACTGGTGAGGGACAAGGGATCACGCTCCTGAGGGGTTGTTTTCGCCTTTATCGTAAGAGTTTGGTAAGGAGGTGTCAACGAGGAGGATTGAAGGAGAAGATCAAGCGTAAGGGGCTTATCGGTTGCTTCAAGCAGATACGGAACTCACATAAACCCCAGCTCTTTGATACTGGTGAAACCCACCGAACTAACGACACAGTGATCCAGCAGCTCTATACCGATGATCTTACCTGCTTCAGCAAGGCGGCTTGTTATCATAATGTCTTCTTGGCTTGGAGTCGTATCTCCTGATGGATGGTTGTGACAGCAGATGATTGAAGCGGCGGCTCTCTTGATAGCGGCGCGATAGACTTCCCTTGGATGAACAATCGTGCTGTTCAGAGAGCCGATCGAAACCGTTTCTTTATCGATCAGATGATTCTTGGTATTCAGAAATAAACAAACGAAGTGCTCTTTCTGCAAATATCCCAGCTCGTGCCTTACCAAGTTGAATACGTCCTCAGGCTTTCTGATTACATGAGGATACGGCGACGGTGTATTGAGCATTTTGGCAAGGTGGATAGCAGACAGGATCTGACGTGCCTTGCTCTTGCCGATTCCGCGGATCTCCATCAATTCCTGCTCGGTAGCATCCCAAAGCAGATGCGGAGAATGGAAGCGGGAAAGAACCTCTTCGACAGTATAGCTGTTTTCGCTTTCGCACAAAGCGTGGGACAATACGGTTCTGAATTGGTAAGCATTGAACATGGATATAACCTCCTATGAATAAAAGTGAAAACTGGACAATCTGACGCTGTAGCCCATAAGGCAATCAGGTTCGGCGCTGCTCTTTCTGCTGCTCCTTTTCCCACTGGACAGGGAAATACTTGCGGAAGTAACGAACGGTGTAATAAGCGGCTTTCTCTTCATCCAGCTGCCAATGGCGCTGAAAGTAAACAAAAAGCACAGTACCTGCCATATGAATTTGCTTCTGCTGCACCAGCTGTTTCATCAACGTATGCAAACTTTCAGGCAATCCTCGTTTTTCAGTCATTTCTTTTTCTCCTCTCAACATGTGGTGGTGTTGCTTGGCTGAAATCTTTCCCTTCCGTTTCCTCCTTGACCATGCGGTACTCTCACTCCCGCGAATTTCTCTGTAAAGCAAAAAAAGACTCCGAATCGTCAGCGAACAACGATTGCAGAGTCTTGAAAATAGACATATATGAAGAGGGCAGGATCAATTTAAGGTGTGTTCAACCTGACAAGGAATTTTGGTAACAAGCCAGGGGAATCTTGCGTGTATGGATCAATTCTAATTGCCTACTTACTATTCCCTTACAAGAAAGAAGATGGTATAAATAAATCGATAAGGAATAAAGTCTCATAAGAAAGATGGAGTGGATAAAACCTTGCTTACATCTGCACAGGTATTTGTTGGCTTACAATATAGGGGGTGGCCGATTTACGCTCAACAGGTTTTAAGCATTGGTGTATAGCTTGGGTTGGAAAATTCGGAAATTGGAGTCTTCTATAAGAGAGCTTTGAAAGGCGGCAAATATGATCGTCTTACCTGCAGGTGTAATAACAGGTTTAATTTTCTTGGGATGCTTTTTCCTATTTGGCAAAAAGGGAAAACGAGCAGGATTCGGATGTCTGTTTGCGCTCCTTGTTTTCGTAGTCATTGCAATTCTATTTTTGAACTTGATCTTCTCGCTATAACCTGTTCAAAACGTTTACAAATGGTGCTTCCCCCTCCCGTAAAGGCATAAAAACTTCATTTATTCCCCCTCTAACAACAATCAATCAAATCCTTGATTTATAAAGGTTTTCCAGCAAAGTTAAGCATGGGCATGTGTAAATCCGTAAAACGGTATGTATTCTAAGGGTTAGGAGCCCTAAAAGGAGAAGAATATGAAGAAGAAAATTGGAGCTGCTTTTCTGGCAGTCAGTTTGGCATTAACAGGAACAGTAACGGTATCCGTATCAGAAGTTCAAGCAGCACCGTCTGCCAAAATGCAGGCGGCATACTCGGCCCAAGCCAGCTTTGCCAAGCAGTTTGGACTGGATGCCAAGTCAATCTCCAGTCCCATGTTTTATGACGTGAACAACGACAAGTCTGAGGAAATCATCTTGTCGGCTCCGAGTAAAGAAGGATACGGCCCGTGGGTTTCTTACATAGGGATCTACTCGAAGAATGGAACCAAGTTGTTGGCCAAGAATGTGGAGTCAGATTCTTTTTACGAAATTCGGCGTATCAAAAATAAAACTCACAAAAATATGCTGGCTCTTGTGCATAACGGCGGAAGTGGCGGAGCCTCTGTTTCCGTCAATGTCTTCAAAAACAACACTCTGAAAAAAATTGACCGTACTGATGTTCTAAATACGGATACTGCAAAAATTACAGATGATGATAAAGACGGAAATGATGAGATTCAAGGATATCAGCTTTATAGTGCTTTGGAAACTCGTTCTCTTTCCAAAGCAGAAGGGGTTTACGACAAGCTGGTATACAAATGGGACGCAGGCAAAAAGAAATATACAGAAGTTGTATATGGTCAAGACGGAGTAAGAGACAGCCAACGAAAAAAAGTTGGGACGATCACATCTCAAGGGGCTTTAAAGCTTTTGCAACAAGCACGTTACAAGCAGGTGAGTATGAATCCTGTTATTAAGACAGAAGCTTTAAAAAAGAGTCTACAATCGGTTCTGACTTACAACTTTTTGAACCAAATAGAAACAGAAGGCATGATCAATTTAAGTGATGGTAAGGTTGGCCCGATTTACTTGAATAGTGACGACTATTCCTGGCTTCTCCCAGCTTTTAGCACAAGTAAAAAAGCGACTTTTAAGTTATCATCGAGCAAGCAAAGTGCTACGGTGACTCAAGATATTCGTGAAAGTTTTGAAGGCGAATATTATACTGATACTTATGAGGCGACACTTTTCAAGACTAAATACGGCTGGAAAGTGGATAGCTTTAAGGTATTGACCTGGGAATAAGAAACAGCGCTCCACATTGGCAGCATAGAAGCATTCCTGGTCTACCCAGGCTTCTATGCTGCTTTTTCAAATAAGGAAGGAGACATGTGCCGTGACAACATTCCAAGCAGATTGTTCCGCTTTGCACCGACTAGCCCATCGCCTACCCCGATACACCATTCCTTTTGATGACAAACAAATTGAAAAGAACGGAATCTACCTGCTGTTTGAAAAAGGTGAGATGGGACATGAAGGACAACGGATTGTACGTGTAGGAACGCATACAGGAAACAATCAACTTCGTTCTCGACTGCAGCAGCACTTTATACAGGCAAACAAAGATCGAAGCATCTTCCGCAAAAACATTGGCAGAAGTCTGCTGAACCAGGCGAAAGATCCGTACCTCGACGTATGGAACATCGACTTCACGACGAAAGCATCCAAGACAGCTAACGGACATCTGATCAACGCTGTGCATCAAGCCGATATGGAAAAGAAGGTCAGCGATTATATCCAAAGCCAGTTCTCATTTGTCGTGCTGCCTATCGAGGACAAACAGGAACGCCTCTACTTAGAATCACGGCTTGTATCTACGCTGTCCCATTGCAAGGAGTGCAAACCTTCAAGTCACTGGCTGGGTCTGCATTCTCCCAATGAAAAAATCAGAGACAGCGGACTCTGGCAGGTCAATGAACTTTACAAGGAACCTTTGAATACAGTAGACCTTAAACGAATCGAGGCGATTGTAAATGGAGAATGCTGAACGCCTTTGCATTGTTCCTTGCGGAGCCGCAAAGATTTGGGATAAGCAGCCAAGCCTTGAAGCCGTGCAAGCCCAATATGCGTATACAGGAGTATTTGCTGCCGCCTGTCAAAGGTATGCCAGCATGTTCTTCGATCATTGGGTGATTCTATCGGCCAAACACGGGTTTCTATATCCTCAAGATCTGATCCCCGAAGACTATAACGTCTCCTTTGTGAAGCCAAGCAGCGAGACGATCGCCACCCAGCAGCTGATCGAGCAAGCACAGACCAAAGGACTGACCGATTACAAGCAGATTACCGTACTGGGCGGAAAGCATTACACGAACCGAGCAAAAGAAGTCTTTACGGCAAACCAAGAGTTGTCATTCCCGCTTAGCGGTTGTACAGGAATCGGCTATATGCTCCAAAAAGTAACGCAGGCTGTAGAAAGCCGAATCGAGATTGCAGCTACAGATAATATGCAGCAGCAAAGACTCGCTCTGGAAGCGAAAGCCACGGAGACAAGCCCAGCTGCAGCGAAAGCGGCACTCCAAAAGCCTTACTCAGGTAAATACGAACAGCTTTATCGGTATCTTGCAGAAAGCGATTCGGATTCGCTAACTTTGTCCGTAAAGCAAATGGAAAAGATTCTTGGCTTTTCACTGCCTCAATCCGCGTATGATCACCGTCCATGGTGGGCCAATACGTTAAGTCATTCTCACGCCAAGTCCTGGTTGATGGCGGAATGGGAAGTAGATACTGTCCAATTGGGGCATCAAGTATCTTTCAAAAAAATGCTATAAAGGAATCTCTCCACCAACTGCAGAAATTCAGCTGAATTGTAGTATGATGTAAATATCTGCTTGTACTCCTTACGGTGACAACAGATAGACGAATATACAGATAAGCAAGATCAAAACCAGGAGGCAAACATGAGTACACTTACACTGCAGCAGCTCGAATCCCATCTATGGGAGTCCGCAAATATTCTGAGAGGAAGCATCGACTCCTCTGACTATAAAAACTACATCTTCGGCATGCTTTTCCTTAAACGTCTGAACGACGTATTCGTTGAAGTTGCCGAAAAGATTGAAAAAGAAGAAGGAGAATCCTACGGTTGGACAGACCGCGACGAGCACCAGTTCTTCGTACCCGAACGAGCGCGTTGGGCTTATCTGTCTTCCTTGACCAGCGACTTGGGCGCTGCGATCAACGTGGCTTTTGAGAAGCTGGAAGAAGAAAATCCAAAGCTGCAAGGCGTACTGGCCAGTATTGACTTCAACGATCGCGAAAAGCTGCCAGACAAACTGATCCTGCGGCTTATTCAGCACTTCGGCACATTGAATTTACGCAACGATAACCTGACCGAACCCGATATGCTGGGACGCGCTTACGAATATTTGATCAAGCAATTCGCCGACGATGCAGGCAAAAAAGGCGGAGAGTTCTACACGCCAAGCAAAGTGGTTGAATTGATCGTCAACCTGATCAAACCTGAAGAAGGGATGCGGATCTGTGACCCGACAGCAGGTTCTGGCGGTATGTTGATTCAGTCCGTCGATTACATCAAATCCAAAGGCGGCAATCCCCGCAACCTCACGCTGCACGGACAGGAACGCAACCTGAATACATGGGCAATCTGCAAAATGAACCTGCTACTCCACGGACTGAGCGATCACCGCATTGAAAGAGGAGATACAATCCGTGAGCCGAAGCTGGTTGAAGACGGCGAACTGATTCTTTATGATCGCGTAATTGCCAATCCGCCTTTCTCTCTGAGCAGCTGGGGACGCGAAGAAGCGGAAGTCGATCCTTATGGTCGATTCCGTTTTGGCGTTCCACCAAAGGATAAAGGAGACCTTGGCTTTGTTCAGCATATGGCTTCGACGCTTAATCATAACGGCAAAGCAGGCGTCGTGATGCCGCACGGCATCCTGTTCCGCGGAGGAGCCGAAGGAAAGATTCGAGAAGGACTGCTGGAAGGCGTGTACGGCGAAGAAGGACTGGTTGAAGCTGTAATCGGCCTGCCGTCCAACCTCTTCTATGGAACAGGCATTCCTGCTTGTATTGTGATCTTGAATCGCAATAAGGAAGAGCATAAAAAAGGCAAAGTGCTATTTATCAACGGAGCACTGGACTACCAGGAAGGCAAGAACCAAAATACGCTAAGGGAACAGGATATTGAAAAGATTATATCCGCCTACGATGCTTGGCAGGACATAGAAAAGTATGCCCGTGTAGTCAATCTGGATGAGATCAGACAGAATGATTACAACCTGAACATTGCTCGTTATATTGATTCTGCAGAAGAAGAGGAAGAGATCCTGGTAGAAGAGGCGATCGCTGCTCTACAGCAGCTGGAGATGGAACGTGAAGAGGTCGAAGCAAAGATGTATGGATTCTTGAAGGAGTTGGGATATCATGCATAGCTTATACAATTACATTCCTCTTAAAAAAATAGTTAAGATCTCTACGAAGTCAATTTCTCCTGAAAAGGAGCCTTCACGAGATTTTCGACATTTCAGTATTCCAGCTTTTGATAAAAACAGAGCTCCTGCTTTGCAAAAAGGTGGAACTATCCAGTCAAATAAATATTTATTGCAAGCTCCCAGCATACTTTTATCAAAGCTTAATCCTCGTATTAATCGTGTTTGGAGATACGATCATGACATGACAAGCGTAGCTTCTATATGTTCTACTGAATTCATTGTATATGAACCAATCAAAGAAAATATAAGCTTAGATTTTTACAGTTATTGCTTTCAGTCTCAGGGGTTTCAAGAAGAGCTACTGAACCTACAATCAGGATCTACAGGCAGTCGAATGCGGGTAACACCCAAGGATACTCTAAACATTGAGGTGCCGCTCCCAACAATAAATGAACAACAAAAAATCGCCGAAATCCTTTCTTCTGTCGATGAAGCCATTGAAAAAACAGAAGCCATTATCAAGCAGACGGAAACTGTAAAGAAAGGTCTCATGAAGGAGCTGCTGACAAAGGGGATTGGGCATACAGAATTCAAGCAAACAGAAGTAGGACAGATGCCAAAAGCATGGGAAGTCAAAAGCCTCAAAGAAACAACTGAAAAAATTCAGGATGGTACACACTTTTCTCCAAAAACAGTTGAAGAAGGCGTATTATACGTCACTTCTCGAAATATAAGACCATTTAAATTTGATTGGAACACTACAGAATATATATCACAAGAAGATCACGAAAAAATATATAAGCGTTGTAATGTAAAAAGGGGAGACGTCCTGCTTACCAAAGATGGAGCAAATACAGGGAATGCTTTGGTGAACACGATTGACGAAGAGTTTAGCTTGCTTTCCAGTGTATGTTTTATACGGTGTTCCGAAGTATTGAACAATATGTTCCTGTGCCAATACCTTAACTCAGAAATGTTTAGAAAAGAAATGGCACTCAAAATGACTGGGAACGCGATCAAAAGGCTTACCTTGACCATAATAAATAATTTGAAGATTCCTTTTCCTTCTATTGAAGAACAGAATCATATAGCTCAAATTTTGTGTTCATTTGATCAAAGACGTGAAGTGGAAGAGCAACGGTTAAATAAGCTCTCAAATTTAAAAAAATCTCTCATGCAGTCTCTTCTCACAGGCAAAGTCCGCGTAAACGTCGATCAACCCGAGGTATTGGTATGAGCACAACCAAAGAATGGAACGAAAAAAAGCTGGTTGAAAACCGACTGATCCAGCAGCTTCAAGAAATGGGCTATGCATATATGCATGGCCCTTCTCTGGATGTAGAACGCAAATCAAGCCTTGAAGTGGTACTTACCGAACGATTATCAAGCGCAATCCTTCGCCTAAATCCGTGGATATCGGAAAACAACCTGAACAAGACTGTCCGCTCCATCACCCACATCGAAGCCGTCAGCCTAATGGAGGCCAACGAGAAACTCCACAATATGCTGGTCAGCTACATCTCTGTTCAACAGGATCTCGGCAAAGGCAAAAAGGGTCAAACTGTCAAACTGATTGATTTCGACAACCCAGACAACAATGAATTTCTCGTCGTGGACCAGTTCTCTGTCAAAGGAGGAGAAGAGAAAGGGATTCGTCCCGATCTGATCGTCTTCGTCAATGGCCTGCCGCTTGTCTTGATCGAATGTAAAAGCCCAATGGTATCGATCGACGAACAGATCGGCAAAGCAGTCAAGCAGATGCTGCGCTACCAGAAGAGCTATGAGAACCTGTTCCACTACAACCAGATCCTGATCGCCACCAGCAACGACAGAGCCAAAGCGGGAACTATCATGGCGCAGGTACAGCATTATGGAGAATGGAAAGACCCGTATCCGCTGACAAGCCCAGAAGTGGGGACAAATCCCACACCGCAGGATATTCTCGTAGCGGGTATGTTATCCAAGACCAACCTGCTGGATCTCATCCAGAACTTTATCGTCTTCGAGCCAGAGGGAGGACGAGTCATCAAGAAGCTGGCCCGTTACCAGCAGTTCAGAGCGGTAGGTAAATCCGTCAACCGAATCCTCACAGCCAAAGACCCTAGAGATCGCGGCGGGGTAGTCTGGCATACGCAAGGAAGTGGCAAATCGTTGACCATGCTGTATCTGGCTGTTAAGCTCAGACGGATCAAAGAGCTGAAGAACCCGACCATTGTGATCGTCACAGACCGCAAGGACTTGGACAATCAGATCACAGGTACGTTCCGACGCTGCGGATTCGCTAACCCTCAGCAGGCCGACGGCGTTCGAGACTTGAAGAGACTGCTGAAGCAAGGGCCAGGCGCTACCATTATGACGCTGGTGCAGAAGTTTCAGACAGATAAGGAAGAAGAGCAGTTCCCAGAGCTGTCTACCGAATCTAATGTGATTGTGATGATCGATGAATCGCATCGTTCGCAGTATAAAGGCTTGGCGATGAATATGCGTACCGCTTTGCCTAATGCCTGCTACCTTGGCTTTACAGGAACACCGATCGACAAAGAAGACAAGAGCACGACACGTACCTTTGGCTCGTATATCGACAAATACACGATCCAGCAGGCTGTCGACGATGGAGCGACTGTTCCAATCTTCTATGAAGCCAGAATGACCAATCTGCATGTGGAAGGCGAAACGCTGGATCAGCTCTTCGACCGTAAATTCCGAGAATACGATGCCAAGACGCGCGAACGGATTCAAGAGAAGTATGCGAATGAAGAAGCAATCGTAGCCACTCCCAAACGTATTGAGCAGATCGTATTGGATCTTATCAAGCATTACGAAGAACATATTCAGCCCAACGGATTCAAAGCACAGATCGTAGCGGTCTCCAGAGATGCAGCGGCTACATACAAAGAGAAGATGGATGAACTCAGCGATCTGGAATCGGCGGTGATCTATTCGTCTACGAACGACGATGATGAACACAAGAAAAAATATGCGATCTCCAAAGACGAAGAGAAGCTCCTGATCGAGCGCTTTAAGAAGCCGCTGGACGAAGACAAGCTGGCTTTCCTGATCGTCTGTGACAAGCTGCTCACAGGGTTCGACGCGCCGATTGAACAGGTGATGTATTTGGACAAGCCGCTCAGGGAACACAATCTGCTGCAGGCGATCGCTCGTACAAACCGAACGTATAACGGTAAAGACTACGGTCTGATCGTCGATTACTTTGGCGTCTCCAGCTTCCTAGAGAAAGCACTCGATATTTTCTCCAAAGACGATATCCAAGGCGCACTTATGCCGATCGAAAGCGAGATCCCAAGACTGCAAACCAGACACCGTGCCGCGATGCGCTACTTTGACTACATTCGTCATGACGATTTGGAGAGCTGCATTCAAGTACTGGAACCCGAAGACGTACGCAACGAATTCGATCATCTTTTTAAGCAGTTTGCCAAGAGTATGGATATGGTACTGCCGAATCCACTGGCTCAGCCGTACATTCACGATCTGGAGTTTCTCGGCAAAGTACGTCAAGCGGCCAAGTCGAGATACAAAGAAGAGGGCATGGATATCAGCGACCTGGGGGAAAAGGTAAGGCAGCTGATCGCAGAGCATTTGAGAGCATCCAGTGTAGAGATCCTACATGATCCGATCGATATTCTATCCAGCAAGTTCGAAAGTCATGTGAATCAGTTCCAAGGTGAAGCCAAAGCTTCCGAAATGGAGCATGCGATCAAGCATGAAATTCGGATTAAGCTGGATGAGAACCCTGTTTACTACGCATCGCTCGGGAAACGTCTGAAGGAAATCATCGACGCTCGGAAACAGAAACAGATGGATATTCTTGAGATGATAAAGAGTATGCAGGATATTATCGACGAAATGCGAAATACTGCCAAGCAGGGAGAAAGTCTGGGACTGACCAAAGAGCAGTATCCGTTTTTCCTAATGCTGGAGAAGCAGCTTCCTGAGGAAAAGGACAAGGAGGCGCTTAAAGCGCTGACTGAAGTCATTACGGAGAAAGTACAGGAGCTTGCTGTAATCGAATGGACGCAGAAGGATGACGTGAAGCGCGAAATGCGCAAACAGATCAAACGACATCTTCGCATCGTGAAATGCCCAGAGGAGAAGCTGGAGTCGCTAACGATCCAACTCGTCGATCTGGCAGGGATTCATTATAAAAAATAGAGGAGGCTTATCAATGGAGCATAAAGACTATAATCGAAAAACAGAATCATCAAGCAAGGAATACGCGGATTCAAGTCCAGAGGAACTACGCAAAGCTTTTGAAAAGTTTGTAAGTGAAAAGAATCCAGATACGGAAGCTTTCGGAGAGTATCTTCGAAATTTAAATCCATCTATGACATCGTTGTTTGAAGCTTTAAAATCTTTCAGTGAAACGCACAAGTTTGCTTCGGAAAATACTACGAGGCTATTCGAGCAAGTGCTTGAGATTTTCAAAGAAGAACTGAACAGAGATTTAAGTTTTGAGCAAAGAAAGGAAATCTATAATCGAATAGAATTCGTTTTACAAAAGATTGCAGAAGAATCTCATGAGAATCGAGAACACAATAAAACCATTTCAAAGTATGCTATCGGAGCTGCAGTTGTTTTACTGGGAGGTACAATAGCTATTGCGACAAAGGGTAAAAGTACGGCGCTCCTTGAAAAAGGTACAAATTTCTTCACAAATAAGTCATAAATTGAGTCTAGGGCCATTGATCCGCAGCCATTCCTTCCGCTCTTCATAGTCAGGCATAATAGAGCGCAGGTAACTCCAGAAGGCTTCTGAATGATCAGGAACCTTCAGGTGAGCCATTTCATGCACAAGCACATAATCGACAATGCGAAGGGGGGCCATCATGATACGCCAATTGATGAGAAGCTCTCCTTTTTTTGTACAGCTGCCCCAACGTTTTTCCTGATCTTTGAGTACTACGGAAGATGGAGTAAGCTCAGTAAGTTTGTTATAGTGCTTGAGACGTTCTTTGAGCTTGGAAGTGCCTTGAGCTTTATACCAATCGATACAGAGAAGCTTTAACTCTTCTGTCTGCTGCTCTTGGTTGTGACCCGAAGGGAGCGTTGCAATGAACCTTCCATTTTTGAATAAGAGCGAAGGCTGGTGGGTGTTTTGCTTGATTACTTTGAGTCTGTATGCTCTACCCAGGTAACGAATCTTCTCACCGCTCAAAAACTCTAAAGGCGTAACTTCGTCTTCCATTTCACGGAAAGCATACTGCTTCTTTAAGATCCAAGGTGCTTTCTGATACATAATCTTATCAAGCTGCTTCTGCGAAACGGATTCTGGAGCGATTACTTGGACTCCTTCGTGTAGATCGACGGTGATGGAGACGTCTTTTTTATTGGGTTTAATGATCAGTTTATATTCGATAGTGGTTGTACCGTATTTGATATGGTGCAGCATAAGAAGGCTCCTTTTTCATAGTACACATATGTAACAATAAGGCTATTGCCCAGGAATAAATTTAATGGAGGAAATAATATGTATAAGCTGCTTACATTCGAATCGTGGGTTACCAGAAAAGAATGGTTCCAATATGCCCAGAAGCATCCTGAAAGAATTCCTTATCCTCTTGTCGACCGCTCTCCGTGTAGCGATCCTTTTTTCGATCCCTTTTCCAGTATAAATGATAGACGGCCATTGATTAGCGGATTATGTCGCGGGCTTAGAAATTTTAACATAGGCGACACATATATCTATGTAACACGGGTAGATCGAAAAATTTATAAAGACCTACGTCTAGAAGATAATGGACAAGGACCTTTATACTTTGGAGTAGCGGCGCTGGAAATCAGTAAGTTGTATTCTTCTCATGAAGAAGCTTCTGCTGCCTATGCCCCGCGACAATATGTAGTTAATCCGAGCCTGACTAATTATCCGCCGAACTTGGCCTTTAACCCATGCCATAAGTCTTGGCCAGAAGTAGCAACACATCATGAAAGCTGCATTACTTTTGACAAGGAAAACAAACCGCTTACTCCAGAAGAAGCTACTTTGGAACAATGGCAGTACCATTGTAACGTATATTACATAAGACAAAAAATAAAGAAGTTGAGAGCCGCTGAGTGTAGAGTGAAATCTCTGTTGGGTCAGGAAGCGCTGAGATTGGATGTCCACGCGGCTCCAGTATTCAGTCCCTTGGATTGGGGAGGAAGAAGGCTAAATGTTCAAGGACTAAAGTTGGATGAGAACACAGGTCAAAAATTGATAAGAAATATTGTCGAAGGAGGAAATGCGGAAGAAGCCGACACTTCCAGTGAACGTGAAATATTGCTTGGGTAACGGAAAGACAAGATGATGCAAAAAACACAAAAGGAGCTGCATCTTTGCAGCTCCTATTGTACCAGGGGTTTAGTTCATGCTTGCTCCACGCTGCTTGCAGAAGTTTCCGTCGGGAACTTGCGACCCACAGGATGGACAAAATACCAGAGTCCCGCTAGAGCTTGCTTGGGGAGAGGGGGAAGGGCCTGAAGTTGCTGATGCTTGGGAGGTCAAACGATCCAGAGCGTTCATCATAACCGACTCTGATCCCCAAGCACGTCGAACATCTTGAGGGTCAAGGATGCGACAATGGTTGGTCAATTTGTTCTTTTGAATTTTCCAGCCATTGGACACGGCCATATTGTCCCAAAAGACATGGCCTCCCTTTGTCTTCATATCGATTTTAGGCATGTTTCCGATCAAGTCACAAAGCAGTCCAATATTTTTTGGACTTGCTGCGAGCAAAGCTATTTTCTGTTGGAGCATTTTGCTCCCTCCATTTCTTGTTTGGTGAATAAATACCAACATAATCCTCATGTGGCGGGAATCATTTCCTTTTGTATTTACGGGGCGCTGCTCGGGTGACATCAAAACTGTGACTACACCCGTAGAAGCCTATGCTGCGTTGCCTTCGGACAGGGGTTCGACTCCCCTCGCCTCCATATGTAGTAAATAAGAAGTCGCTGACCCATTGATTGGGTTGGCGACTTTTTATTTGGTCTTACAGGAAAATTCATTGAAAAGCGTAGGTATCAACTCTACAATGAGCCTATATCAGGATATTCGGAAGGGAACGATCGTGTTGAGTCGAACGGAGAATTATCTACGCAGCCTATTAAATGAGTTAAGAAATTTACCTAGAGAAACAGGTTGGATCGAATTTAAGCATAATAATCAAGATCCAGAAAAGATCGGCGAATATATTTCTGCACTAAGCAATTCAGCTGCTTTGGAAGGTAAAAGTCATGCCTATATGATTTGGGGCTTAGATGACAATACCCACGATATTGTAGGAACGGATTTCAATCCGCATACTTCAAAAATAGGTAATGAAGAATTAGAGAGCTGGCTGCTTAGATTATTATCTCCTAAAGTGTTTTTTGTATTTTATGAACTTGAACAAGAAGTCGGTAGAACTATAATTCTTGAAATCGAACGTGCAACGGACAAACCGGTACAGTTTAAAGGAACGGAATACATTCGAATCGGTTCTTATAAGAAAAATCTCAAAGATTACCCGGATAAGGAAAGAGCGTTATGGAGAGCCTTCGATAAAACCCCTTTTGAGGAACTAGTTGCAGCTGAGCATCTTGAGGAAACGGAGGTTCTACAGAAGCTTGATTACCCTTCCTATTTTCAATTGCTTGATATTCCATTGCCTGAAGAACGAAGAAAAATTATGGAGCAATTACAGGCTGACCATATGATTATTAGAAACTTAGCTGGAGGATGGAATATCACCAATCTAGGGGCTGTTCTCTTTGCTAGGAAACTATCAGAGTTTAACCACTTCAAACGTAAGCCAGTCAGAGTAATTATTTATAAAGATCGAGATAGAACTTCTACTGAAAGAGAGCAGGAAGGGGCTAAAGGTTACGCCTGTGGATTTGAAGGATTGATTGGATTTGTAGATAATATTTTGCCACGTAATGAATTTATCGGTAAGGCTTTACGAACGGAAGTTTCGATGTATCCAGAGCTGGCTGTACGAGAGTTGATTGCCAATGCGATTATTCATCAAGATTTTTCCCTGCGAGGGACAGGGCCGATGATCGAAATTTTCTCTGATCGAATGGAAATTACAAATCCGGGAATTCCTCTTGTACAGGCTGAACGTTTTATAGACAGTCCTCCCCGATCCAGAAATGAGGCACTGGCTTCCTTTATGCGTCGTATCGGAGTATGTGAAGAAAGAGGAAGCGGATTTGATAAAGTCGTTTCGCAAACTGAATTTTATCAACTTCCGGCCCCAGTTGTGGAAGTTACTGAACAGCATACTCGTATTACGCTATTTGCTCATAAGCCTTTTAAGGAGATGGACCGTGAAGAACGTGTACGAGCCTGCTATTTACATGCTTGCCTTAGATATGTAATGCGCGACTTTATGACCAATACAACTTTACGGCAGCGCTTCGGAATGGATGATAAGCAAAATTCTATTGCATCAAGAATAATTAGAGACACGGTAGAAGCTGGGAAAGTTAAGGCCAAAGATCCTGAGACAGCTCCTAGACATATGAAATATGTGCCTTACTGGGCCTGAAAATTTAACTTGCACGTAACTTGCGTGATGCTCTCTTATAGACAGGATTTCAAGCTGAAGAAACTAAAAAACCTTATTATGACGCCTTTTCCTAGGGTTCCATCTAAAAAATCTAACTTGCGCTTAACTTCTTAACTTTCGGATAGGGATTTGACCACTCGTTTCCATTGTTTGATCTAAAGAGATACCCTTCAAGGGTGTCTCTTTTCTATTTCTTTATTTGTTTAAGTTCTTCAAATGATTATAGGAGTCTAATTACTTGCTTGCTATTCCTTTACAAATGCGAAGATGGTATAAATAAATCAATAAGGAATAAAGTCTCATAAGAAAAATGAAGTGGGTAGGATACGCATTTTATAAGGCTAAAGCCTTAAAGGAGAAAACATGAAAAAGAAAATTGGAGCTGCTTTTCTGGCAGTCAGTTTGGTATTAACAGGAACGGTATCGGTATCCGTATCAGAAGTTCAAGCAGCACCGTCTGCCGAAATGCAGGCGGCATATTCGGCTCAAGCCAGCTTTGCCAAGCAGTTTGGACTGGATGCCAAGTCAATCTCCAGTCCCATGTTTTACGATGTGAACAACGACAAGTCTGAGGAGATCATCTTGTCGGCTTCAAGCAAAGACGGGTACGGTCCGTGGATTTCTTACATAGGGATCTACTCGAAGAATGGAACGAAGTTATTGGCCAGGAATGTGGAGTCTGAGTATTTTTATGAAATTCGACGTATCAAAAATAAAACTCACAAAAATATGCTGGCTCTTGTGCATAACGGCGGAAGTGGCGGAGCCTCTGTTTCCGTCAATGTCTTCAAAAATAATACTCTGAAAGAAATTTACCTTACTGATGTCCTAAATACGGATACTGCAAAAATTACAGATGATGATAAAGACGGAAATGATGAGATTCAAGGCTATCAGCTCTATAGTTCTATAGAAACGCGTTCTCTTTCCAAAGCAGAAGGGGTTTACGACAAGCTGGTATACAAATGGGACGCAGGCAAAAATAAATATAAAGAAGTTGTATATGGTCAAGACGGAGTAAGAGACAGCCAACGAGCTAAAGTCAGAACAATCAATGCTCAACAAGCTATAAAAATCTTACGGCAGGCGTATTACAAACAGATCAATATGGCTGCTGAAGGGCTGCCAGGAAGCTTAAGAAAAAATCTTCAATCAGTCTTTACGTATAATTTTTTGTACAAAATTGAAACAGAAGGCATGATAAGCTTTGGAAACGGCAAAGTAGGTCCAATGTATCTGAACAGCGACGACTTCTCTTTACTTTTGCCAGCATTTGATGCCAGTAAAAAAGCGACTTTTAAATTATCAGCCAGCAAACAAAGCGGAACCGTTACTCAAAAGCTTATTGTAAATTCTGAAGGTTATGAATATAAGGTAACGTATCAAGCTACACTTTTTAAAACCAAATATGGTTGGAAAGTCGATAGCTTCAAGACATTGGACTACGAATAATAAATAGTCATCTATTTCAGTGGCATAGAAGCATTCCTGGTCTGCCCAGGCTTCTATGCTGCTTTTTCAAATAAGGAAGGAGAAGCCCTCCGTGACAACACTCCAAGCGGATTGTTCCGCTTTACATCGACTAGCCCATCGCCTACCCCAATACACCTTTCCTTTTGACGACAAACAAATTGAAGCCTCTTCGCCAAAGGCGGAAGATTGCGGTCGATGTACGGCTGATTCGAGTAGTCCGGGTTCTTTCACTCCGATCTGTTCGCCAGGGCTATAGCGTTGGATCATGGCTACATTTATCGCAATCACTTCTTGAACGGAAAGGTAGCGAAGAGATCTCATCTGTCTTTAAGTCCAAGAAGGGTTTGATCGTATTCGGTCATGACATCGTTCAAGGTATCCATGAAATCTGCGCTTATTCCTTCGGGAAGCGAAACTTTTACTGCTTTCTTGATCGTGATTTTTCCGGAGGTCGGGTCAACGCTGATATTGGCTAAATCGCCTTGCTCCAACCCGATTTGTTTCAATGCTTCAGTCATGCTGATTCCTAGACTGTTACCGAATTTGGTTACTTTGCGTTCAATTTCTAACATTTTAACGACTCGCCTCCTATGCATTTTGTTTGACTGTTATAACGATTATACGTCCGTCCAACGAAAATTCAATCTATATACCCATCCCCTATAACCAGCTATACCTTCTTCGTCTACTCCACCCCCCTTGCACCCGTGCTACAATAACCACACATAATTAACCGAGTGCTTTGGCACAAATTACACACATCCAAGGAGGCACATCCCCATGACCGATAAATTTCAAATCGTAGGCAGCCTGCTGCGCCCTTCCGATCTGCTTGAATACAAGACGCAGATCGAGCATCGCGACGATATCCAGTACCCGTTCTACCAGGAATTCGACGGCTACGAGCAGTGCGAAGCGAAGGCGATCGACTCCGTCGTGCAGGACCAGATCCGGCATGACCTCTCGATTATCACGGACGGCGAGTATTCCAAATCGATGTGGCATCTGGACTTCGTGTGGGGCTTCCAGGGGATTGAGCGGTATATCGCGGATCACGGATACTTTTTCCGCGATACGGACGGCAGTTCCAAATACGAGACGCGCAAAGACATCGGGCTGCGCATCACGGGCGAGCTTGGCGGACGCAACCACCACTTCCTCAAATCGTTCAAGCAGCTCAAAAATAGTGCCGGCGACCGCGAGACGAAGCTGTGCGTGCCGTCCCCGTCCCATATCTTCGGCGAGCTGTCGTGGTCAGACAATATCGGCGGCACGGACTCCGTGTACAAGGACGCCAAAGAACTCAAAGCCGGTCTCGTCAAAGCGTACAAAGACTTCGTGCAGGACTTCGCGGACGCGGGCGGCGAGATTCTCCAGTTCGACGACTGCCTGTGGGAGCTGTTCGCGGACGATAACCCGAACTCCCCGTACACGGGCGAGAATATCGATCAGGAGCAGGTACAGGCGCTGGCGGCCGAGTTTATCGACATCAATAATACGATCATCGACTTCGGACATGAGCTGGGTCTGAAAATGTGGACGCACAACTGCCGGGGCAACTACGATTCCCGGAATATGGGCGGCGGTTCGTACGTGAAGATCGCGAACCTGTTCCTCAAGCAGCTCAAATACGATCGCTTC
Organism: Saccharibacillus qingshengii; assembly: GCF_013185195.1. Lineage (GTDB taxonomy): Bacteria > Bacillota > Bacilli > Paenibacillales > Paenibacillaceae > Saccharibacillus > Saccharibacillus qingshengii. The sequence goes on along the minus strand of NZ_JAAZWC010000023.1, from coordinate 3,159 downwards.
TTCCTCGAATGGGACGACGACCGCGCAGGTTCGCTCGAAGCGCTGGAAGTGTTCCGGGACAAGCCGGACACGGAGATCGTTCTCGGCCTGTTGTCTTCCAAGACGAACACACTCGACGACGAAGAACGCGTGCTGCGCCTGCTGGACGAAGCTTCGAGCATCATCGACAAAGACCGTCTGCTGCTGTCCCACCAATGCGGCTTTGCTTCCTGCGACGGCGGCAACGAGCTGACTCAGGCGGAGCAGTGGGCGAAGATCCATCAGGGCCAGAAAATCGCGCAGCAGTACTGGGAGAGATAAAAGCCGCTTTCGGAACAGGGATTAACGTTTTCCGTCTCTCTGAGTAACGTTACCTTTCACGCTCACAAGGTACCGGGGATCAAGCCTATATAAGCAAAACCAGCCTCCAAGCCGTGGAGAGCTGGTTTTTGCTTATGGTATAATTAGGCTAACAAATTACAGTCCATATAGACAACGGAGGGATCGATATGGCGATAAGCCGTGAACAGCTGCAGGAGATTTTGGATCAAGCTTATGTCAATGTTCGTCACAGGGCGAAGCAGTCCGAGGCGTCTATCTATTATATAAAAAATGATGTGCACATTCGTGAAGATGCGAAGGGTCATAAATTTGAAATCTTGTTCGATTCCGAAGGGAACCGGCAGGAGAGAAAATATGTCGAATGAATTAGGGCCTGTCATGACCGTATTCGCTGGAACCAATGGAGCGGGTAAAAGTACAATCAGCTTGCAAATGCAAGAATGGATCGGCGAGGTAGTAGATCCCGATCAAATTGCTATGCGTCTTAACCCTAATGATCCGCGAAGTGCCGATTTAACGGCAGGAAAAGAAGCGATTAGAAGAATTCGGGCTTTAATTGCAGCCAAGCAGAATTTCACTGTCGAAACTACATTATCCGGCACCTTTTTTTGAAAAATATGCAGTTGGCCAAAGCGCGGGGTTATAAAGCGGAGAAAGACATTCGTTGGCGATATGGGCACTCTTTGCAGAATTTAAAGCCAGCTATAGAAACCGCAGATCAGGTCATTTTAATGGATCATACATACGTCTCGGAAGTTATTGCGGAAATCAGACCGAATAAGATGATCTATGGTGTGGATAAAGTACCGGAATGGTCGGAGAACCTTATTACGCGGTATCCTTAAACGCTCTACTTCTTTGGTCCGACTTTGATTCCCACCCTGCCCATCCTTTATAATAAAGGCTTGCCAACAACGAATCACTGGGCTGGGAGGACCTCATGGACTTTATCAGAAATCAACTTCAACGCTACGGCATGAACGACACGATGACCCTGTATGTGTCCAATATCCTCATGGTGCTCTTCATCGCCGCTATTTGCATCATTGCCAATCTGATTACGAAAAGAATCGTGCTCAACGTGATTTCGCGGTTGATCAGCAAGTACCGGCACAGCTGGAGCACGACCGTACTGGAGAAAAGGGTATTCCACAAGCTGTCGCATCTGGTACCGGCGATCATCATTTATTTTGCCGCGCCGGTCTTTCCGGTCTATCAGCCGCTGATTGAGAAACTGGCTGCCGTGTACATGATCGTGGCGACGATTAATGTGCTGAACGCGCTGCTGAATGCTTTCGAAGAAATTTACCGGTCGTTCGAAATCTCCAAGATCCGTCCGGTCAAAGGATATATTCAGGTCGTCAAGATCGTGATGTTCATTGTCGGCGGCATTATCGTCATCTCCAGTCTGATCGGGCAAAATCCGTTGTACATTCTCAGCGGTCTGGGCGCTTTGTCGGCTGTGCTGATGCTGATCTTCAAAGATTCCATTCTCGGTCTGGTGGCGGGGATTCAGCTGTCTTCCAACGATATGGTGCGCGTGGGCGATTGGATCGAAATGCCGAATTACAACGCGGACGGCGATGTCATCGATATTACGCTCAACACGGTCAAAGTCATGAATTTCGACAAAACGATTACGATGATTCCGAGCTACGCGCTGATTTCGGATTCGTTCCGCAACTGGAGAAGCATGCAGATGTCGGGCGGACGGCGGATCAAGCGGAGTATTCAGGTCGATGCGACCAGCATTGTGTTCTGTACGCCGGAGATGGTGCAGGAGTTCAAGAAAATCCATTATCTGACCGATTATCTGACGACAAGGCTCGACGAGATCGAAGCGTATAACCGGGAACATCGGATCAACCGGGACAGCCAGGTAAACGGCCGCCAGCTGACGAATGTAGGCGTATTCCGGGAATATATTCAGCGGTATCTGCGGCATCATCCGAAGATCCACCAGAACATGACCCTGATCGTCAGACAGCTGGCGCCGGGCGACAACGGGCTGCCGCTCGAGATTTACGCGTTCAGCAACGATACGGCGTGGGCGGTCTACGAGTCGGTGCAGGCGGATATTTTTGACCATATTTTCGCTGTCGCGCCGACGTTCGGACTGCGTATTTTCCAGAATCCGACGGGACACGATATCGCACGGGTAAAAGAGAACGAGGAGAGGTTGGCGGCAGCCGGCATCGAATCGGGGAACCGGTTAAGTATGGAATAAAAAACGAAGCGAAGGGGTCGAGTCTGCCATGAACGAGTATGAAACGAACGCCGATCAGATCGAGATTCAAAAAGCACGGCCCGAGCACTTCCCGCTGTTGGCCCAGATCTGGCTCGATACGTCGATTTCGGCGCATTCTTTTATCGATTCGGCTTACTGGACCACGAACAAGCAGGCAATGGAAGAGCAGTATTTGCCGCAGTCGGACGTGTATATGTGCCTGGAGAACGGCGAGATCGTCGGTTTTGCGGCCGTTATGGACACGCGACTGGCCGCCTTGTTTATCGATGAATCGCGCCAGGGCCGGGGATACGGTCGGAGGCTGCTCGATTGCGTCAAAAAAGACCGCGATACAGTCCGATTGAACGTGTACGCGCAAAACGCGCAGGCGAACGCGTTTTACCGAAAACAGGGCTTTGAGCTTGAAAAGCAGCAAACCGACGAAGCGACGAACGAACTCGAGTACGCTATGGTGTGGAAAAAAGCCTAAGCTGCTTCGCCTGAAAGGCGCTCCTGCGGAGCGCCTCAACGTGGCGAGAAAGTCTGAATCCAAGTGAAGCGAGGAGGCGGAGGGAGAAATTCAGTGAAGGAACGATAGTGTTCGCCTTTGA
>NZ_JAAZWC010000022.1 GCF_013185195.1 Saccharibacillus qingshengii | reverse complement strand
TGCTGTTTAGTTGTGAATAATTGTTTAGACATTGGTTTCGACCACCGCTCATTTTTTTCTTTATTGTACACAAAAAGTCCCTACAAGATGACTTTTTTCAAAGTGTCCATCTTGTAGGGTACAGTTTAACCATCAGGCACGGTTAGCACTCTTTTTGCTGCCTCGCTTAGAAGGATAAAGGGACACCCGGCGCTTCCAATCGGACAAAACGACGGGAGCGGGAGCTGCAGCCTCGAATGAAGCTTCTGTGGACTCTTCCTGATCCGATTCCGCAGATAAACCTGTCGTGTCGGTCTCGGGAAGCCGGTAATAACGCAAATCGTACGAACTTACAAGATCGCCTTGAACGGTAATCACGATGCTGCCGCGCTGTTCGATGATCCTGCCGGACACGATACGAAGTTCCACCATGGCTGCGTCCCCTCTCTTCTGCTTCGGGTATGAAACGAACGGATGGGATTACGGTAGGCGGCCGAAGCCGCGCATGGACAGCGTCTTAGCGGTCGCCGCCCGCGGTCAGGGCCGAAGCCCAGGATTTATATTCCAGTTCGGCCGATTCCGCATCGTGTCCGTACCGCTCGCGAACCTTTTCGATCAAACGGTCTTTTTCGCCGTCTATATAGGCCAGATCCGCTTCCGTCAGTTTGCTCCACTGCTTCTTCGCCTCGTGCTGCGTCTGGTTCCATCTGCCTTTGATTACTTTGGTTTCGATCGGATTTGTCATGAAGTCAGCTCCTAACTGGTTGGAATCCGTTTAACCTGAATTACCCCTGCGTTCTTTTTGTGAATCCGCTTCCTCTCTTCCTGATACGGATGGCCTAGTCGAGAAAAGAATCGAATTTTGACGGCTTTTACGGCGCATGAGACAAATGCCACATACTTTGTGGTTATTATCACATGAATACTTCAAATTGTATGTTATTCTTCAAATGAAAACGATAGCGGACGGAGATTAGACCTACGAAGCATCCTCTATCCGGCGGTTGTCCCAGCGGACGAAGCCCGATCTGACGCAGTCGTTTTCGGTTAAATCGCTGTACGTCCGAACGATTCTTTCAGAGACAACGGAGGGGTAGAAAATGGGTAAAAAGAACTGGTCCGTCATGATGTGCAGTGTACTGTTGATCGGCGCTTTGTCCGCATGCGGAAGCAATAACGAACAGGCCGAAACCAAGACGGAACCGGCGAAGACAGAAACGGCGGCAGCCGCGAACGACAAAGCAGCCGAGCCTGCGGCAGCCGAAACGGCTCCGGCCGAGAAAGCTTCGGAGCTCAAGGACGGCATGTATTTTGCTCAAGGCGATATGGATACGGAGTCGGGCTGGCAGCCTTACGTCATCCTTCAGGTCGAAGGCGGCAAGATTACCGACGCTACCTGGAGCGCTTCGAGCATCAATGCCGGGCCGGACAAGAAAACGTCTTCGGAAGAAGGCAAATACGGCATGAAAGCCGGCGGAGGTTCGACCGAGTGGCATGAACAGGCCGAGAAAGTCGAACAATACCTGATCGACAATCAAGATCCGGCCGCTATCACGACCAATGCGGAAGGTTACACCGATGTGGTGTCCGGCGTTCCGGTTCATGTGAATGATTTCACGGAAGTTGCGGCAGCGGCACTGGCCGCCGGTCCGGTTGAAGCCGGTCCCTACAAAGACGGTGCCTACCGCGCCGAAGCTTCGGACTTCGATCCGGAGAGCGGCTGGAAAGAAACGGCCGACGTCACCGTGGCAGCGGGCCGAATCGTAGCCGTCAACTTCAGCGGAATCAACAAAGCCGGCGAAGACAAGAAAACCAATTCCAAAGAAGGCAAGTACGGCATGAAAGCCGGCGGCGCCCAAGCGGAATGGCATGAAGAAGCGGAAAAAACCGAGCAGTACCTGATCGAAAAACAGGATCCGGCAGCCGTGGAGACCAAAGAAGACGGAACGACCGACGCGATCAGCGGGGTTACCATCCATGTCGCTTCCTATCTGAAGCTCGCGGAACAGGCACTGGCAGAAGCAAAATAAGTTGGGTTCAAGGCAGCACTGCAGACATTTCATTTCTATTTTAATCTGAAGCAACGGACGGATCGCCGCCCGCCCTGCGTAGTGATCACGCAGGCCGGCGGGCGCGCCAAGTCCGTCTATGGAAAGGTTGGTTTTCCTGATGAAAAAGATAGTCGTACTCGGCGGCGGTTATGGCGGCGTTCTGACTGCAAAGAAATTGGCAAAAAACTTCAAAAAAAAATACGGATGTACAAATCCAGCTGATCGACCGCAATCCCTACCACACCCTGCTGACCGAACTGCATGAAGTAGCGGCAAACCGGACTCCGGAAGACGCGGTCAAAATCGATCTCAAAAAGATCTTCGCAGGTCTCAAAGTCGATGTGATCCTGGACGAAATCGAAAATATCGACTTTACCGAACGTTCGCTGAAAGGCAAGCAGGCGGCTTACGCCTATGACTATCTCGTCATCGGAACGGGCTCCAAGCCGACGTTCTTCGGTATCCCGGGAGCGGAAGAAAACAGCTACACGCTCTGGTCTTACGACGATGCGGTCCGATTGAAAGACCGTTTCCGGCAGATGTTCACGGAGGCCGCCAAAGAAAGCGACCTGGCCGTTCGACGGGAGAAATTGTCCTTCGTCGTAGTCGGCGCGGGCTTCACCGGCGTCGAATTGATCGGCGAGATGGCCGAATACCGCAGTGAACTGTGCCGCGAGTTCTACATTGATCCGTCCGAGGTCCGGATGATCGTCGCCGATATGGCGCCGAAGATTCTTCCTCTGCTGCCGGACAAACTGATTGCCAAGTCGGAACGTTATCTCAAGAAGCTCGACATCGAGATCATCACCGGCAAGCAGATCACCGGAGTTTCCGAGACGGGTGTCGATCTCGGCGACCAAAAGTTGACGGCTCGCACCGTAATCTGGACAGCCGGCGTCGAAGGGGCCGAAATCCTCGACAAGCTCGATGTCCAGCAAAAAGGCCGGAAGCGGATCGAAACCAATGACAAGCTGCAAAGTCTCGATCACGAAAACGTTTATGTCGTCGGCGACAACATCTTCTTTATTCCGGAAGGCGAAGAACGTCCGGTTCCGCAGATGGTTGAGAACGCCGAACATGCCGCTCCGCTGATCGCACACAATATCACCGCCGATATCAAAGGCGGAACCAAAAAGTCCTACAAGCCGGCTTTCCACGGCATGATGGTCTCGATCGGCAGCCGTTACGGCGTCGCAAGCGTCGGCTTGCCGGGCAAATTCTTCTCGCTGACCGGATTCTTCGCGATGTTCGCCAAACATGCGATCAACGTCCTGTATCTGTTCACCGTTCTTGGCTTCAACAAAGTCTGGACTTATCTGATGCACGAAATTTTCCATGCCCATGATCGCCGCACCTTCCTGGGCGGACACTTCTCCAAGCGCTCGCCGAACTTTTGGCTCGTTCCGCTGCGCGTGTTCGTCGGCTGGATGTGGCTGCACGAAGGCTGGGACAAGCTCCAGAAAGTCATCGATGATCCGAACAATATCTTCCTGATCCCGCCCGACCCGAATGCCGATGTCGTCAGCGCCGCTTCCGAAGCGGTCGGCAACGTGGCTACGGCGGTCGATGCCCAAACGGCGGCTTCCGCGGTCGAAAATGCCGGACAAGCCGTTCAGGCGATTCCGGTTCCGGGCTTCATCTCGGATATGGTCAGCTCGATGATGGATCTGATGTTCTATTCGGGCGATGGCGGCTATACCTGGCTGGCTACCGCTTTCCAAATCGGCATGGTTGCCGCCGAAATTATCTTTGGTCTTATGCTTATCGCCGGTCTCTTCTCCGCGATCGCTTCGATCGCCACAATCGGCATGGGTCTCATGATCTGGTCTTCCGGTATGGCTCCGACCGATATGTGGTGGTACTGGTTCGCCGCATTCGCACTCATCGGCGGTTCGGGCAGCATCTTCGGTCTCGATTATTATGTCCTGCCTTGGCTCAAGAAACACTGGAAGAAAACCTGGTTTGCCAAACGTTGGTATCTCTATACAGACTGACCTACCGACTTGGCGTTACGGGCGGGGTCATGTGCAGCTTACAACGCACATGGCTCCGCTTTTTTCAACCCGACGCTTTTGCATAATCAAAGAATTTGTCTCATAATGTGGAGGAATCCGAGTGAACACGGTATATCAGCCGATTCGGTATTTTGTTAGTCCGTCAAGGGGTGCTTCAATGAACGACACAATGATCCGGGAAGCGCAGGAGCGCCTCCAGGCCGAGATCGACCCGATTACGCGAATCCGGCTCGATCCGCAGAAGGCCGGACTTCTCGAAGCGCTGGCCGTCTTCGACCGCTGCGAAGTGGAACCGCTTCGGAAGCCGGGGCTGCTGGCCGTGTACATGCTGCTGGATGCCGCGTTCTCCCGCCACTGCGGACCGTTGGAGCTGGACGATCCGGGGCTGAACCGCCGCATTTTGGACGGTGACTATCTCTACAGCCTGTACATTCAATATGCGCTCAAGTGTAAAGAAGAAGCTCTGCTGCGCGGTCTGGCTCCTTTCGTCAAAAAAGTCCAGATCTCCCGGGCGCTGGGCCGGAGCGGCAGCGTTCAGCTTGCGGCTGCTTTTGAACAGGCTTTGACCGGCCAAAAGGAGGCGAAATAAGATGGGACTTCATACCAAGCTCCGTATCGACCTTCGCCAGATTGACCGGGAAATGAAACGCATCGTCAAATACGACAAAGACGTACCGAAAGACTCCGAACTGGAACGCTCGCTTCTGAAGACGATCGAAGCCGGCGGAAAACGCCTGCGGCCTATGCTTGTCCTGGTGGGGAGCCGCTTCGGCGACCGAAAAGACGACAGCCGCATCGTACAGCTTGCGGCTGCGGCGGAATTCATTCATACCGCTTCGCTTATTCACGACGATCTGATCGACCGTTCTCCGCTTCGGCGCGGGGAACCTTCGCTTCATACGCTGATCGGCCCGGCGAATGCGCTCTACGTGGGCAACTACATGTCGGCCAGAGTCGTGGAGCTGCTGGCCCAGGTCGAAGAACCGGACGGCAGCGAACAGCAGCAGCCTTTTACCGCCGTGGCGACCGCCGAATTGTGCTTGGGTGAATACGAGCAGCTTGAACATGCCTACGACTACGATCTCGGCCTTGACGATTACCTGCTCAAATCACGCCGCAAAACAGCCCATTTGATGGCCGTGTCGCTGGAATTCGGCGCCCGGGCGGGCGGGGCTCCGGAAGAGCTGTGCCGCAGGCTTTACCGTTTCGGCGAACATCTGGGTCTCTCGTTTCAGATCCGGGACGATCTGCTCGATTTCACCGCTTCGGCCAAGCAGCTCGGCAAACCGTCCGGCAGCGATCTGCTCGGGGGACAGGTGACGCTGCCGGTCCTGTACGCTCTGGAAGATCCGCAGCTCGCTGCCGAGATTCGGACGGTCGGTCCGGACACGTCCCCGGCAGAGCTCGGGCCGCTGCTCGACAAGATCCGGGTAAGCGGTGCCCTGGAACGGGCAGAGCGATTCTGCGACGCGGAACTCGAATCCGCCCGTGAAATCGCCCGTTCGCTGAGCCTTTATGCGGCTCACGCGGACCTGCTGACATTGGCAGACGAACTGGGCGGACGGAAGTTCTAAGAAGCATATAAAGCAAGCAGGCCGGCGGGAAGCTTCCGCCGGCCTATTCGTATAAGCCGCAAAAGTGCTGCATCCGCCGATAGACAAACAACCTGGCTCCGGGAAAAGGAAATCGCCGGAGCGTGTCGAATTGATTTAATCCGACAACCAAGCATCCAAGCTTATTACAAAGGAGATATTTCCCCCTATGTCCGTTACTCCCGAAGAAAGACTGTCGCACATGCGGCGGGAAGAAGAAGAACTGCGTTTTCCGATGTTCGACGCCGAAACGGCGCTTCAACTCGGATTGACGCTGATTGACGAAGCACGCCGAACCGGCAAGCAGGTAACCGTCGATGTAACCCGCCGGGGACATCGCTTGTTCCTTCATGCCATGGAAGGGACATCGCCCGAGAATGAAGATTGGATCCGCCGCAAGAACAATACGGTAGGACGCTTCGTCAAAAGTTCCTGGCATACCGCCCTGCTGCTGCGCAGCGAAGGAAAAACGCTGGGCGCCGACTACGGCTTGAGCGACGAAGAATTCGTTCTGGCCGGAGGAGCTTTCCCGCTGATGGTGGCCGGCGAAGGATTGATCGGCACGATCACCGTATCTGGACTTCCGGATCAGGAAGACCATGACCTGGTCACATCAGGCATTCGCCGATTCCTGAACGAACTGCAGAAATAGCTGCCGCTCCGCCCGCACCGGGCCAAGCGGCAGGCTTAACTGGATACGCAGATGCAAAAAGGACGCCCGGTACAAACCGGGCGTCCTCAACGTGTCGAGAAAGTATGATTCCGAGAGAAGCAAGGAGGCGGAGGGAGAAATTCAGTGAAGGAACGATAGTGTTCGCCTTTGAAATCGGGAAAATTCCGCTAAAATCTAATCCTTTTTCCCGATTTCAACACGCGACCGGAACGAATTTCTCCCGCAGCCGACGAGCTTACTAAACGAATAGGACTTTCTCGACAGCCTGAGGACGTCCGGTACAAACCGGACGTCCTTTTTGATGTGTACGCCTTGAACTTGGATTGGGGCTTCCCCTCAAACACCCGCTTGAACCGTGCGTGTTTCCGATGAACGCAAACATCAAATTTGATTCGGACAACCTAGAGAAAATAATCCAGCAGGGTAAACAGGAGAATCAGCATACTGACTACCTGGTTCAGATTGTACGAAGCGATCTTCATCAGCCTGCGATTATGCGGCTTGACGATTCCGTGCTCCAGCATCAGCAGGAAAGCGGCCAACCCTATTCCGATCAGGTAGAACGCGCCCAGATCTCGCAGAACGAACAGAAACAGCAGCAGCCCGATCATCACCAGATGCAGAAAGCGCGAGATATACAGGGCGGGCTTGAGACCAAACGTGCTGGGGATCGAATACAATCCTTGTTTGCGGTCGAAGTCGATATCCTGCGTACCGTACAAAATATCGAACCCTCCGATCCACAGCATGACAATCGTGCCCAGTACGAACGGGGTAAATGCGAACGATCCCGTTACCGCAAACCAGGCACCGATCGGAGCCGAAGCAATCGTAAAGCCCAAGTACAGATGACTGAGCCAGGTAAAGCGTTTGGTATACGAATAGGAAGAAATCAGAAAAATGGCGGCGGGAGACAGAATCAGACACAGCATGTTCAGCATACCCGCCGCAGCGATGAAGACCGCATAGTTGACGATCACGAAGATCCAAACTTCGCGCACACTCAACTGTTTCTGCGACAGATGCCGATGTGCGGTGCGAGGATTGGCCGCATCGAATTCGCGGTCCGCTAACCGGTTGAAGGCGTTGGCCCCGTTGCGAGCGGCAATCAATGCAATCAGCGACCACAGAACAGTAGGCCACCCGGGTACGCCTCCCGCTGCCCATACGATCGAGATAATGGCAAACGGCAGCGAAAACAGCGTATGCGAAAACATAACGAGCGATCCGAAGTCGCGCGTCTTGATCAGCGCACTGCGAATGACGGCGCTCATTATGCGCGTTCCCCAGGCGATTGTTCAACGAAATCGCCTACAGCCTCTCCGCTCTCCTGCGCTCTCAGCCGCTCCTGATCGATACCGCCGATCACCGCATCCAGTTCTTCCAGCATGGATTCGATATCGGCCGTGTCGATCACAAGCGGCGGCTGGAAAGCCAGGACATTGCGCGCCACGCCATTCTTGCCGATCAGGAAGCCCCGGTCCTTCATTTCTTCCAGCACCCGGTCAACCACCGCCGCTCCGCGAACCGGGTCGTCCGCATACAGTTCCGCGCCCAGCATCAGCCCAAGGCCGCGCACTTCCGAGACGATCTCGGGGTAAAAAGTCCGCATCCGCTCCAGTCCCCGCTTCAGGGCGCGGCCAAGCCGCTCCGCGCGTTCGGGCAGGCGCTCCGCTTCGATATAATCCAGCACCGCCAAGGCAGTCGCCGCCGAGACCGGATTGCCGCCGAACGTCGAAGCCGACGGCGTGTTCAGGGAAGCCGCGACTTCTTCCGACGCGGCAAAAGCTCCGATCGGAATTCCTCCGCCAAGCGCTTTGGCCATCGTCACGATATCGGCCTGCACGCCAAGCTGCTGCGAAGCGAGCAGTTGTCCGGTCCGTCCGAACCCGGTCTGGATCTCGTCGGCAATGAGCAGTACGCCGTACGCGTCCAGCAGGGCTTTGGCCCGGGCGAGATACCCGTCCGGCATCACGATCATGCCTCCGTTCCCCTGGATCGGCTCGACGATCATCGCGGCGATCTGGTCGCCCGCTTCGCGCAGAACATCGCCAAGCGCGCTCAGCGAACGTTCCGCCGCTTCCTGCGGATCCACGCCAAACCCGTAAGGACGGGGAATAAAGTAGACTTGATCGTCCGGAAAAGGATCTCCCCGCCACATGGCCAAACCGGTGACGCTCATCGTGAGTGCCGTGCGGCCGTGCAGCGATTCGGTCAGCGAGATAAAACCTCTGCGCTTCGTATGACGCCGAGCCAGCATCAAGGCTCCTTCGTTGGCTTCGGAGCCGCTGTTGCAGAAAAAGACTTTCGGGTAGGCCGGCAGCAGTTGGGCCATGCGCTGCGCCAATCGGGCGGACGGTTCGGTCAGATAGATCGTCGTCGTATGCTGCAGTCTGCCCGTCTGCCGCACCGTCGCTTCCGTGATTGCCGGATTGCAGTGCCCGCTGGCTACAACGGATACCCCGGCAAAAAAGTCGGTATATCTTTTGCCCGCCCCGTCCGTGACATGCTGCATCGAACCAGAGACCAGTACCGGAGGATTGCGGTAGAAGTGCTGCGTGCAGGGGAAGAAATGCGCTTTGCGCAGCGCAATGACTTCTTCCGGCGTCATCGCAGAGAGGGCCGTTTTGCCGTCGATAGTTCCATTTGCTTCCTGTCCGTTCATTCCGTTCACCCTTTCGTTTCTTGAAGCACCGGCTCAAGCTCCGCCGCTCCGCTATCTTCCCGTGTCTGATTGGCCTGCTTCGCTTCTACCGGCGCCGGCAGGTCGGCCGGCGTGCTGCGGTCCGCGCGGCGGAACGCAAGCGCACCCAGGGTAAACCCGGCAAAGGCCGGCTCCAGACGTTCGGCCAACACGGCCGCTTGATCCGGTGCCTGCAGGGCCTGGCGATAGACGCCGAGCAGACGGGTCAGTTGTTCCGGCGAGTAGGTCGAACCTTCGATGCGGAAATGGGTGATCCCGGCTCCCATCAGTTCGCCTACGACCGGAAGCATGCAGATTTCTTTGGATGTCGTCAGATGGCAGCGTCCGTGTACGTCTTTGTAGACCGGGCTTTCGCCTTTGTCCGTCATGAGGACTAGCACGTCGTCGCGAACGTAACGGTTGCTTTCTTCGGCGATCGGCTCGTAAACTTCCGTATTCGCATACAGATCGTGCTCCATATACATGACGACCGGTGTACCATGCACCGTAAGTTCCATCTCGCCCCGGGTCCGTCCGAGCAGGGCGGCAAGGTCCGGCAGATTCGCTTCGATCGAAGCGGTCATACGCTCTACGCCAAGCTCCCGGTACATGCTCTCGGCCATATGATTGTACAGATTGAGCGACAGATCGCCGATCATCGGCAGTCCAAAGCGTTTGAAACGGCGCACCGCGCCCAGATTGGTCACCAGCAGACCGTCGAGTCCGGGGACGCCTCCCGCCAGCAGCGCATCGTACTGTTCAAAATGGATCTCGTCCATCATTCGGGGCGTGGCGAGGATCAGACGCGCCGAGCCTTTGATCGCGGCCAATTCGGCAATATCGCGGCGTCCGAACGGGCGATCCGGCAGCAGCACATCGCCGGACAGGAACAGTTCGTCCACGCCCGCTTCCAGCGCCGCTCTGGCCTGGGCTTTATTGTTGACCCGAACGGTCAGCTTCGGCGTACGCCGCTCCGGCGATTGTGCCGGGGCAGCGCCGGAAGTGTCGGCCGCTCCGGCGGCATTCGCTCTATCGGACATTTCCGCCGCTGTTTCCGCCGCCGTATTTTGCAGCCATTCGCGTACCGCGTTCACCGCGGATTCGCTGCTCTCGCGCTCCGCTGTCGGCGTACTGAACACTTTGCCCGTACTGTAGAATTTGCCCGTCCCTTCATAGCGCCGGTTAATATTGGACAATCCCGGAGTGCCAAACGCGTAAGCCGTCGAAAAATCACGCTTGCGGTTTCGGTGCATTTCTTCGCTGTCCACTCCGCGGTCAAAGCTGACAGGGTCGTCCAGATAGCGGTCGATCGCTTCGCCGTAGCTGTTCACGAGCGCCGAAATAAACTCTTTGTCGCGCATCCGGCCCTCGATCTTGAACGAAGTGACATGCGCGTCGATCAGCTCCGGCAGATATTCGTACATATTCATGTCTTTGGCCGCCAGCGGATAAGGGGTGCTGTAGACATAGCCGTCCTTTTTCATCCGGTAATCCCAGCGGCACGGCTTCAGGCACTTGCCCCGGTTGCTGCTCATGCCGAACAGATGCGAACTGATATAGCAGTTGGCGCCGTGCACCGAACACATATCCCCGTGTACGAAATATTCGATCTCGATTCCCGTCTGCTCCTCGATGGTCCGCGCCGTGCGAAGGTCCATTTCCCTCGATGTCACAACCCGGGTTACGCCGTATTCCTGCAGGGCGCGAACCATCTCGGCATTATGTACATTGAGCATGACGGAAGCATGTACCGGCAGGGCAAGTCTCTGCTCGCGCAGCAGCGAAGGGACGGCCAGATCCTGCACGATAATGGCATCCACACCGGAGCGATCGAGAAAAGCCAGATATTCGCCTGCTTCCGACAGGTCCGTCTCGCTCAGCATGTTGTTGACCGTGACATATGCCTTTTTGCCGAGTCCGTGCGCGATATTGACCGCTTCCGCGATATCTGCCCGGGTAAAGTTATAGCCTTTGCGCATCATCCGCATATTGAGCCCGGGGCCGCCGAAATACACCGCGTCGCAGTTTGCCCGAATCACCGTTTCAAAAATCTCGAATGTGCCGACCGGAGCCAGCAGTTCCACTTCTCTTCCCTGAAAATAACGTGCCATATCCAAATTCCCCCTTTTCCATCTTGAACCTCTACCCTATTCCATTCCTATTTTCAATCGATTCCGTTTATACGGTCAGCCGCAGGGCAAGCGCCGCGATCGGCAGCAGGGCGAACAGCAGGGTAAACCAGGTGTCCGCACTATGCCAGGCGAGCCCGCGGTATGCCGTTCTCGGCGCCCCGATCCGGTAGCCCCGGGCTTCGAGCGAAGTCGTCAGTTCTTCCGCCCGCCGGAAAGCACCGACCGTTACCGGAACAAGCAGCGACAGCAGCAGCCGGGCCTTTTCCCGCAGATTCATTTCTTCGTAATCCGTGCCGCGCGCCGCCTGTGCTTTGAGAATCGTCTGCGCTTCTTCCAGAAGTGCCGGGATGAACCGCAGAGCAAGCCGCATCATAAGCGAGAATCGTTCGGCCCCCGTTCCCCTGCGGGCAAGCGGCTTAATCAGGCCTTCGACGCCGCGGCTGAGCATGGACGGCGCTGTCGTAAAGGTCAGCAGCGCCGTAAAAACGATCAGCAGCGCCATCCGGCTTACCGCAAGCAGGGCTTCGGACAAGCCTGATGAGGTCAGCGCGACCGGTCCGAACGTCCAGGCCCAGACCGCTTCATCGGCGTTCCCCGCTCCGGTTCCCCCAAACCATTGGAACAAGAAGACGAACAGCATCAGCCAGCGCAGCGGACGCATCGCGCGAAGATACGTTTTGAGCGGGATCCGGGTCGCCGCCAGCACGACGGCGGCCAATACGGCCAGCGCGACCACCGGAAGCCAGCCGTCCGAGAGAATAAGCGCCGCCGTGAACAGCAGCATGGCCGCGATCTTCGCTCGCGGGTCCAGTCCGTGAATCCGCGAACCCGTCGGAATCATCCGGCCGATCATCAGTTTGTCGCGCATACGCTCGCCTCCAATCTTCCAAGATCCCCGGCTTCCTCTTCCGAAGAAGAAGGATTAGCCGATTGATGCACCGCTTCGGCAATCCGCCGGGCCATCTCCTGCGCCGTTCTCGGCAGCGGAAGCGCGGCCAGCTGCGGCAGACGGGCCGTCCATTCCGCCCAGCACTTCAGCGGCTCCGGTACGGCAATCCCCCAGCGATCCAGCTCATCGGCCCGGTCGCCCAGTTCATCCGCATCGCCCTGGAAGACAGCTCGGCCTTCATGCATCACGATCCATTCGTCCGCGACTTCCAGCAGTTCCTCGATCCGGTGCGTCACCACCAAGATCGTGCGGCCTTCTTCGCGGCACAGCCGCGCGAGCAGCAGAATCAGTTCGCGGCGCGCGGCCGAATCGAGCGTTGCCGTCGGTTCGTCGAGCATGAGGATTTCCGGCCCCGCCGCCAGTACCGAAGCGATCGCGGCTTTGCGCATCTGTCCGCCGCTCAGTGTCAGCGGATGACGCTTCAGCAGGCTCTCATCAAGTTTCATGGCATGCAGGGCCTCTACCGCCTGTGCTTGGGCCTGCTCGCGCGGGATCCCGAAATTCAGCGGTCCGAACATCAGATCTTTCTCTACCGTATCTTCGAACAGATGCTGCTCAGGAAACTGGAAACTGAGTCCTACCCGGCGGCGCAGCGCATTCAGTTTCGGTTTATGCAGACCGGGAACCAGCATATGATCCAGCACGCGAACCGAGCCGCCGGTCGGGAGCAGCAGTCCGTTCAGCAGTTGGAGCAGTGTCGATTTGCCGGAGCCGGTGCCCCCGGCAATCCCGACCAGCGTTCCCCGGCGGATACGGATATTCACGCCGTACAAGGCCGCCGCCGCAAAAGGGCTGCCGGCCTGATAGGTATAATCCGTATCCGTCAACTCGATCACCGTCTCCGACCGGTCCGCAGCCATCTGCGGACAAGATACGGAATCCGGGGCAACGCCAACCGGATTTCTGCCATCCAACCGCTTTTCGCTGTTTCTTTTCCCTGCGGCTCGCCGCTTGATCCAGCCTCTCATGACCGAGTCCCCCTTCGTTGATCCACTTCGCTTCCGCTGCCGAAACGGCCCGCCTCCGCCGCATCTCCATACTCGCCTTCTGCGTCGCATAGACCCAAAGCCGACAGCTGCCGGGCAAGCTCCATGCGAAAAGGCAGTTCGATACCGCAGCTGCGAAGCAGTCCGGGATCCGCGAAAAATTCATCCGGCGTCCGGTCCGCGCAGATCTTTCCTTCTTTTAAAGCCACGATCCGGTCCGCCGCAAGCATCTCGTCGACGTCGTGCGTCACCGAAAGGATCGTGTACCCTCCGTGATTTTTCATCCCGCGAATGACGGTCAGCAGCTCGAGCCGCGAACGCTCGTCCTGCATGGAGGTCGCCTCGTCGAAAACGACGATCTCCGGTTCCATCGTCAGGCAGGCCGCCACCGCGCAGCGCTGCTTCTGGCCCCCGGACAGTTCCCCCGGATGACGCGGCAGAAGCGCCGAGACATCCAACTTGTCCGAATACGAGGCAATGCGGCGCTCCATTTCTTCGCGTGCCAGTCCCAAGCCCTCCAGCCCGAACGCCATGTCTTCTTCAACCGTTTCCCCGATAAATTGGTTGTCCGGGTTCTGGAAGACCATTCCGATCCGGGAGCGGACAAGAGGCGCATTATGCTCCGTCAGCTCTTCGCCGAATACCGATACCGTACCGCTGTCAGGCCGCAGCAGGGCATTGAACAGCCGAACGAGCGTCGATTTGCCGCAGCCGCTTGTCCCCACGATCGCCACCCATTCGCCGCGGCCAACGCGCAAATGCACATCCCGCAGCACCGGTTCTTCTTTTTCATAAGCAAAGTCGACGCCGCTCAGTTCGGCTGCTGTTTCCCGTGTCATGCCGCTTCCTCCTTCCCTAATGCTCCGGCTGCCCGTCAATCATTCTCCGGCACAAACGGTGCGAACATTTTCATTTGGCCCAGCGAATGGGTCAGATAACGAACCGCGATGCCGACGACGATTCCGGTCGCCACGCCCGCGATCATCAGCACCGGCAAATAATAGAAAATGTGCAGGGAATCGATCACGATCGCCGCGGCGCCGAGCTGTCCGATATTATGCGCGATCCCCCCGGCGACGCTGATCCCGATCAGACTCAGCCGCTTGCGGCTGACCTTCATCAGCCCGTACATGACGGCGAAGCTGAGAATCGCGCCGAACAGACTGAACAGCAGCATGGAGAAGGTGCCCAGGATCATCGCGGTCAGCAGTGTTTTGAGTACGACCAGCATCAACGTGTCTTTTCCGCTGAGGAAGTACAGACAGGTCAGGATCATAATGTTCGCCAGACCCAACTTCGCTCCCGGCACCATGAAGTTTCCGAGCGGAATCATCGATTCCACGATCCCGAGCACTACCGCGACCGCCGAGAAAATAGCCAGAATTACCGTTTTCTTGAGCAGCAAAGACTCTTCAGCCAACGACGTCATCGACTTCCAGCTCCTCTCCCGATTCCACTCCGATAAAGACCGACACGCGGTGCGGCAGGCAGACGATCTGCTGACCTGGCCGCGTTACAAATCCGAATCCCAGACACAGTTTGTCCGGACAGTCCGCGTCGAGCATCTCGACTCCGCCGTCATGGATCTTGACCTGATTGAAGCCTTTGTCCGTCTGGATCGTGAACAGCTGCTCTTCCTCGGTCAGCGGCAGCGTTTTGTACGCTTTGCCGTCGACCTCGATATGCACGACGCGATTTTCGATGTGATTTTTTTCACTTTCTTGTCCGCTCCAATACCTCGGCACGATAAAAGCAACTGCCGCTATGACCACGATCCCGATCAGGATCAGGTCCCCCTTTTTCAACATCCTGCCTTTCATGGCTGACTCCTACCCGTACTTTGCACCTAATTTCACATATATCCGTAAAAATAAATCTGCTGCAAAATACTCATTTTTTTGAATACCTAAATCTTAGATGCCTTCATTATACGCCCGCTCGTCCGTTTCGACAATCCTTGCAGGGAAAGCCGCTGCTGCCTTTTGAGGTCATTTCACAAATTGATCAATATTACATAAAAATTTAGTTAAAAACTAAAACGATATGCGCGGCAGACCGTCTTTGGAGGGACCGCAGCGGCAGAGGGCCGCCAAAGCTTCGGCCGCGGCAGGCCGCCGCCTCCGCTCCGACAAGCCGGGAGTGCGGCGCATGGAACGTTCCCACGAATGACCCCGCCGTACGAAATCTGTTAGAATAGGGAAAATACCTGCCCTACGAAGGATGCCAAGCCTATACCGAGAACAGGAGGAACCCTTAGATGAAGCAGATCCCACTAGAAGCGCAGGCTTCTACGGATGCCGGTTCGCCCGAACCGGGCAAGACGATTCAACGCCGCTCCCGCAAGCCGGGCCGGGCCTGCCGCATGGCGCTGACGGTACTGTCAACGGCGGCGCTGCTCACCGTGGCGGCCGCCTGTTCCGGCGGCGCATCAACCGGATCGGCGGCCGGAGAAGCGGCTTCGGGCGAGCAGAGCCGCCCGACCGAGACGGCGGCCGAGGAAACTTCTCGGCCGGAAGCGGACCCGCTGCCGCAGAGCGGGTCGAGACCGGCGGACGAGAACTCGCGTCCGCCGGAGGCCGGGCCGGCGCAGAGCGGCGGCAGCGAGGCGCCGACGGAAGGCAGCCGGCCGCAGGAACCGGCGGCTGGGCGGGACAGCGGCGGCGAAGCGGCCGACGAGCAGAACCGGCCTCAGGACCGCGAGGCCGGAAGCGACAGCGGCGAGCGCAGCTCCGCCGACGAGCAGAACCGGCCTCAGGACCGCGAGGCCGGAAGCGACAGCGGCGAGCACAGCTCCGCCGACGAGCAGAGTCGGCCTCAGGACCGCGAGGCCGGAAGCGACAGCGGCGAGCGCAGCTCCGCCGACGAGCAGAGCCGGCCTCAGGACCGCGAGGCCAAGACCGACAGCGGCGAGCGCAGCTCCGCCGACGAGCAGAACCGGCCGGCCGCGCCGCAGAATTCTCCAAGCACCCAGCCGGCAGATCGTTCCGCATCCGAAACCGGCCGTACTCCGCAAGCTTCCGCCAAAGCGAAACCCGAACAGAGCCGCCCTGCGCAAACTCCGGAATGGAACGGTCCCGCAAGCGCGGCCGAACAACCCCGCGACGGCTCGTCGATTGCCGGCAGCGGGCATTACCGGGTCGGGCAGCATGTGAAGCCGGGTCTGTACCGCTCCGTCGGTCAAATCGATTATTGGGAACGGACTTCCGGCTTGTCCGGCAGTGCCGCAGACCGGATCGCAAGCGGCCGCCCTTCCGGGTCCGTTCTCGTCGAGATCGAGGCGTCCGACGCCGGATTTATCTCCCAAGGCTCCGGCAGCTGGGAGCGCGTTCCCCGTTAAAAGAGGCCTCACCAAAAACAGGCGAGTTCCAGCCTGAAACCCAAAAAGTCCACGGATTCCGCACAACCTGCGGTATCGTGGACTTTTTGGTTTACCTGCTGCAAAAGGCTTTTACTCGGTGCAGCGGCGGGTCAGCGGTTGAAGATTAGGATGCTCAGGCGTCTTCGTCTTCCGCCGGTTCCGCCTCGGGTTCATCGTCGACGGATCCGCCCGTTCCGCCTCCACCCTGCCGGGCCAGCTCCGTATAACCGCACAGCCGGAAAAAAGCTCCGGCCAGTTCTTCCGCTCCGTCACCCGGCCCCAGAAGACTGCGCTCGCCTGCGTTTGCCGTTCGCCGCAGCAGCTGCTCCAGCAGATCCATGCCCAGCCGCGAGGCGAGATCGGCAAGCTGCTCCAGTTTCCTGGCATCTTCCATGGCAAACTGGGCGCTGCCGCGCAGCAGCAGTTCCTCGGTCCAATCGTCGATCCGGCCGAGCAGCCGTTCCCATTCGTTCACGCGATCTCCTCCGCTCCTGTCCGTAAGACGTCCCTAAGGCGTTTGCGACCTTTTTCCGGCCTCTGGCCTTCACAGATCCAGCTTCAGACTGATCTGTTCGCTTCCCTGCAGAAAACTGATCGGATAGACCGCATCTTCTTCGATCGAAGCGAAGATACGGAACTCCCCGGCACCCGGCATGCCCCGTCCCGCTTCCAGACGGGTAATAGCCGATTTCCAGTCCGCATGATACGGAAGGGTCAGCTGCAGCCGTTCGCCGTCGATATCGACAGCCGTCAGCTGCAGGGCCTGGGCAGACGGGTCGTATACGCAGCTCTCCATGGCCGCCGCGCGGATCAGTCTCAGCCGCTTCGGCTGCCCGCCGAATAACCGGACTTCGCTTCGACCAAGGTCAAGATCCGCGAAGCGCCCGGCCAGCAGACTCCCGAAGTCGAACGCTTCGACCGGAGGTCGGAGCGGCAGCGTCAGCGAAGGCGATCCGCCCGACGACAATCGGCCGTCGGCGCTGACTTTGACGGCGCGAAGCGACAGCAGCGAAGCACTCGCCGTCTTGAGCGTCAGATCGGGCTTCCAGGGCGAACGTTCGCCGTAATGCCGGGCGAACGAAAATTCCGCCCCTTCGTAATAGGCCGCACGCGCCTGGGTGTACGTATAGATCCCGTCGTCTTCGGCGCAGTAGAAATAATACGTAATGCCGCGGTACGACGAGCGGGTCTCCCACGGCTCCGCTCCCAATGCATACAGATCAAGCTTGGGCACGGTATAGAAGCGGCTCCGGAAACGTCCGGCCAGCTGCGCATGCCGCAGGGGTCCGATCTCTTTCTCCAGAGCGTCCAGCATCAGGGCGGTGCGGCTCAAGCGGCCCCGCAGCGCCTGCGAAGAGAAGCGGACATGCCGGGCGAAGAACAATTCGAGTTCGCCGTGAATGCCCCGCGCTTCGCGTTCCAGATTCGGCAGCCCTCCGCTGCGCGCCGCGACGGCCAGCAGCTCGAACCGCACGGCGAAACTTCGCGGCAGCCGGGCCAGGCCGCTCGACAGCAGCGCGTTCACGCTCTCCCGGAATTCGTGCAGGATCTCGGCGGGAATCCGGACCGACGGCTGGTTTCCCGCCAGCGCTTCGCCGTCTTCCCTGCCCCGGTGGACCCGGTAGCGCAGCAGCGCTTCAAGCCTGTACATCTCGCCTTCGGCCCCCGGCACCGCACACAGGGAGCGGGAGACATCGGGAACGTCCGTAAAGGCCACTTCGATCCCCGAACGGACCATTCGCACAATAAGCAGGGAATCTTCACGGATCTCCAATTCCTCCGCATAACGCAGGCGGAACGCCGCTTCTTCGACGCGGGAATCCTGGAAGGGAGCGACAAGTTCTTCAATCGGCCGCTCGAGCAGCCAGCCGAAGTCGGGCTTTGGACCGGAGTCTTCCGGCATCCGTTCCAAAGCCTTTTCAGCGGGAAGGGAACTTTCTTCCCCGCCGTTAGCGGCTTCCGATTCCAGGCGGTCGGAAGCCTCCGATTCGGCCGGGGACGCTCCGCCTCTTCCTCCTTCTGCGCCGAGCTTGTGCTGTCCGTAATACAGAATCGCGACCAGCACGTGTTTGCAGATTTTCTCGGACGGACAGCTGCAGTCGAAGCGCTCGATCGACTCGGTCAGCGTACAGACCGTTCCGTCGCTCAGCGTGCAGACGACTTCATTTTCGCCAAAAGCATATTCCGCCGAAGCGCCTTTTTCCATGTCTTTTTGCGCCCGGTTGTACAGCCCCTTGTTCGCGTAACGGATCAGGTAGTCTTCCGTGGCCAACCGGGTCAGCCGGGCAAACTTGGCTTGCATATCCTGTTCGCTCAGAATCGTCCCCTCCCGTTACTGCCCGGTTGCCCGCAAAATATCGTATACCGTTTCGCTGAATACGCGCGCCGGCACGTTTTGCAGCGGATGGCCTTTGGTCGTCGAATAATAATAATCGTTGCCTTTGTTGGGGAAGAACTCAAGCTGTTCCAGCGTCACGTCTTCCATGCCTTCGTAATAGGAAATACTGGTGCCGCTGAACGTCAGTTGGGCAATCAGTTCGCCGTATTCTTTGAACAGATCGTTGTAGAATCCTCCGTCCATGGCGCTTCCTTTGATCCATCCGTATTTCTCCAGAGCTTTCGGGAAAGCCGTCGGCGAGTAGTCGCCTCCCGGCAGACGGGTATAGGCCCGCTGCTGAAGCTCTTCTTCTTCCGGCAGATAGACCGACCGGTTCAACTGGTTGAACGGCTGAACGATCTCATAGTCTTCCAGCTGCGTCTTCCAGGCTTCGAGCGTCTCGGGAGTCAGCTCAAGCGGGTGAACCAGGCCGATCTGCGCTTCATCCGGAAGTTCGTATTCGTCTTCGTCCACCGTATTGAAAGTTCCGTCTTCCATATAGCGGAACGTCGTGTCAACGCTCGATTCCTCGGCGCTCCCCGTATAGACGCCCCAGATCAGGCCCACCGCAAAGCGCCGCATAATCACATTGCCGACAAACAGATCGCTCCATTCCGAGGTACTCCACAAACGGCGTTTGGACAAAGATTCTTCCAGGCGCTGCGCCTGGATGCCGACCATCGTTTTAAGGTCTTTTTTGAGCTGGGCAAATTTTGCTTTGGACTGTGCCGCCAATGCCGCATCGTCTTTCTGCGCGGGAGCCGGCAGACTCTTGACCGTTTTGCCGGTCTCTCCGCTCACGGCGGTCAGCTGCAGATCGGCGCTGACTTTGACCATGAACGTACGCTCGCCGTAACTGAGTACAAGTTCTCCGCGTTCGTCGAAGCCAAGCGAGGTCACGAGCCGGTCGGCGAGCTGTTCCTTGGTCAGACCCTGATTCTCGGCCGCCAGTTGAAGCGCTTCTTCGGCCGCTCCTTTGACCTGCCGGTTCTTGATCGTACGTCCCAACCGGTCGATTGTCATCAGAGCCGCATTGTCGTCCATGAAAGCCAAAGCCCCCACGGCGTCCGCCGCGATTGCGCCCCGGCTGTTTTCCGCCCAGTCTTTGACCTGCCGACCGAGCAGATCGACGACTTCCCGGCTGCCGAAGCGCGCCGCGAGCGGCAGAATCCATTTCTCTTTGGCCGGAGCCCCGCCGTCAATCCAGATCCGCAGCGCTTCGGCCGTAAAGGCCGCAAGCGAAGAGGCATCGGCATACTCCGCCACTTCGGCCAGACGCGGATTCGGCTCGGAGACGAAATCGACCGACTCGGTCAGCACATACGATTTGATGGCATCGTCCAGCTTGTGCCCGTCTTTGCCGCGCAGTTCCGGCAGTCCGTCGAGCGTAAGCCAGGACAGGCGGCTGCGCTTTTTGGCATCCGCATGGGCAGCCAGGGCGGCATGGGCATATTCGGCCGGCTTGCCGAGCGTATCGAGCAGCGCCTGGAGACGGGCTTTGAGCGCAGCGGATTTTTCTTCGGCCAGCAGCTGTTTGTAAGCTTCGCCTTCGCCTTCGATCCCGCGCAGCAGGTCGATGACAATCTCGCGCACGGCGGCTTTTTTCTCAGCCAGATAAAGCTTCACGTAGAAATCTTTGTCGGGATGCTTGATCAATTGAAGACGCGCGATTTCGCGAACCCGTTTGGACGAATCGCCCAGTCCCAGACGCAGCGCTTGGACCAGCAGCGCTTCTTCCTGCTGTTCGCCGCCCGAGAGAGCCGCTTCCAGCATGGTCTGCCGGACTTCCCCATGCACATCGTTGTAGTATTCCAGGGACTTCGCCAGCCGTCCGGCAATCATGCGGCGCAGTTCTTCTTCGGGTACGCGGGCGTAATAATACTGGTTCAAACCGTTAAGGAGCAGCAGGCGCAGCAGCAGGCGTTCGTCGTCGGCGTCCGGATCCGCTTCCGCCAGACGCAGGAACGTTTCCCCGTCGAACGTCGGCGACCTGAACAGATAGGACAGGAAATTCGCGGTTCCGATTTCCGCCTGGCCGGCGGCTTTTACGAACTTCGCATACATTTCCGAATCGGCCGGCAGCAGCGTCGCGGCGATCAGCAGATTGCGGCGCGCGATGTCGTTGCCCTGCGTGTCGTCCCAGTTGGTGGAAGGCTTGTGCTTCAGATAGCTCTCGAGCGACAGCTCGCCCGACAGATATTTGGCCAGACTTTGACCGAGAATATTGCCGTGCACCTTGTCCGCCAGCGCTTCCAGCACCAGCTTCTCGATCCCGCCGTCGCTTTCCGGAGCCTGCCCTTCATCCGACAGTACGCGGTAGATGTAAGCTTTGAGCAGCGGCCGCCGCAAAATGGAGAACAGATATCCGGCCCGCTTGCGGTCGGCCAGCAGCTCGCCGCGCAGCGTATTCCAGGCCGGCATATAGCTGCCGATCTCCTGCACCAGCGTCTCGATCAGCGCAAACGGCTCGTCCACAGGTACGATCCCGTCCAGCAGCACATCCGGATCCTTGCTCGCATTTTCCATCATCAGCAGCTCGGCACGCGTCTCCAGCGGCAGCACCTCGTGGACGGCACGAACGGCTTCCAGAACCGCTTGATCCGCTGCGGCCGAAGACTCCAGCAGCCCTTCCTTGCCCCCGTTCAACAGCAGTACGTAATAAAAAGCGCTGCGCAGATGGCTCATGACGGCATTCTGCTGTTCCCGGCGCAGTTTTTCCTTGGGATCAAGCGCCGAATTCGGAAACAGCCGGTCTTTCAGGGCGGCGCGGCGCGCTTCCACGTACTCCGGCGACAAATCCAGCTGGGTCAGCGTGTCTTTGAGCGGAAGATCCCGAATCGCCAGCGGTTCGATCGCCTGCAGCAGTTCCCGGCGCAGCGTGTCCGCATCGCCGTTCAACAGCGCCTGGATCGCATCCGGAAGCTGACCGAGCGTTTCGTTTGCGAATTCCGGATCGACCTGCGTGTACAGCTTGAGCAGCAGCAGGGTTTCCGCACTCGTTTCCATCGGCGTTCTGTTTTTGCCGGCCCGGCGGTTGGCATTGACCTGCGTACGGAACATTTTGCGCATCCGTTCTTCGCCCGCATAGCGGTGCAGCAGGCGCAGGCGCTCAAGCGACCGGGCTTGGCGTTCTTCCGTATCGCGCACCCGGCGGGAACCCAGGCCGATATCGCTCAGGCCGTCGCCCATACAGATCCGATACAGCGTATTTTCCTGATAGGCATATCCGCTGCCCATGGTACGCAGCAGCACGGCCGCCGCCCGGAAAAAGACTTCCCCGTCTTCTTTGCGTCCCAATTTTTCCAGCGCGTCTACCGTCCGGTACAGATACCCGTTCGAGTTGAGCATCATATCCGGAAAAACGTCGGATTCTCCCGTCACATAGGCGACAATCGAATCTTTGCGGTCTACGGCCAGCGAATAGTCGTCCGAGCAGGCTTTGGCGAATTTTTCGACCAGGGGATCGATTGCAGGGTGTTGCAGCTTCATGGGTATTCCTCCTCAAAAGATTCTAATTGACAATGCGTCCGATCCAGTCCGCGAGTGCGTTCGGGGTGATCGCCGCAACTTCCGCGCCGAGATCCGCAAACGTTTTGGCCGCCCGCTCGTCGTGTATCGTTTGTCCTTCGAAATCGAGTGCGGTCAGCACCAGCAGTCTGGAGCCGCCGTCGAGAATATCTTTGGCCGCTCTGTACATCTGCTGCGGCGGATAACCTTCGACCAGGTCGCTCACGAGAATGAACAGGGTCCGGCCTGGATTTTCGATCAGGGTTTCGCCGTACTGCAGCGCTTTGGCAATATGCGTCCCCCCGCCGAGCTGTACGCTCATCAGCACATCGACGGGGTCTTCCAGTCGGCCGCTCAGATCCACGACCTGCGTATCGAACACGAACAAGCTCGTCTTGAGCGCATTCAGCCGGTAGAAAATACTGGCCATGACCGAGCTGTAGATCACGGAATCGAGCATGCTGCCGCTCTCGTCCACCGCGACAATCACATGCCATTTGTTGTAAGCCTGTATCCGTCCGTCAAAATAAAGCCGGTCTACGACAAAACGCCGGTTTTCGCGGTCGTAGTTCTTGAGGTTGCGCACAATGGTCTTCTTCATATTGAGATTGCGCAGCGAACGTACGCGGCCGGCGGTATAGCGGCTGCGTTTGCCCGCAATGCTCGCCCGGGCTTCGGATTCGAGTTTGCGGCGCAGATCGTCGACGACCTTACGCACGATTTCTTTGGCGCTTGCCACGACTTCGCCTTTCATCCGGCCTTTGAACTGCAGAATGTTTTTGAGCAGATTCATATTCGGTTCCAGCGATTCCAGCACGGCCTTGTCGGTCAGCAGCTCGCTCATTCCGTAGCGGTCGAGCGCCTGCTTCTCGAGAATTTCCACGGTCTCTTTCGGAAAAAGCTTCCGCACCCTGGCGAGCCAGTCGGGTACGGTCAGACTCGATCCTCCGCGGCCGCCTTGACGGCCCCGGTAGCCTTCTTTCTCTCCGTATTCCCGGTCGTGCAGGTAGCCGAGCAGTTCGTCGAGTTCACGGTAGACAAAGGCTTCCGGCGAATAATGTTCCGTGGCCGACAGTTCTTCGTCGGCCGAAGAACCGAGCAGCAGACGCCAGCGGTTCAGCGTCTCCGCGCTCATTCCGCTTCCAGTTTCCATAAGGCAAACTCCTTCCGAATGGCTTCATCCAGATTCCGCGCCGCGCGCAGCACGGTCTCGTCGACGGCTGCATCTTCCAGTCGGGCAGCCGGAAGACCGTGCAGCTCGGCCACTTTCGCCGCGATCCGCGACGTTTCCGGCGGCGTGAAGAAAGTGAAGGCCAGCCGAAGTTCCGGCAGCAGCCGAAGAAATTCGTCATGCGGCAGGCGTTCCAGCAGTCCGCTCAGATCCGCCAGCAGTTCATTGCCCTGCATCAACGAATCGCGTGCCAGAGCGAACAAGCCCTGCAAATATTCGGCCGCTTTGAGTGCCTGGTCCGGCGATCCTTGTATGTACGCGCGGGCGCGAAGCGAGAGTTCGCCGCTTTCCCGCGCACCGAGCCGGACCAGAATCGCAGCCGCCGCTCCTTCCAGTCTCGGAGGCAGATTCGGCGCGGCCAACAGCTCGCCCAGCCGGTCGCGGAAATTCTCGTCCGGATCGCTTCCGGCCGCCGCCGCGGCAGGTCCGCTTCTTCCGGCCGCGTGCATATGCAGCAGCTTGAGTCCTTCGACAGCATGGGGCTGTTCGTCGGGATTCAATCCGTTCAATCCCGGAAGGCGGGATACGGCCGCTTCGTAGGCTTCATCCGTCAGAATCTTCAAGCGCGATTCGTCGGATACGCCAAGCAGACGCCGGTGCGAACGGATCCGGTCGAGACTGTCGAGCGTTTCGCACAGCGACAGGAAACTGCCGTCCTGCCGCAGCGCCGATTCCAGACGGTCGAACAGCCGGCCGGCCAACGCTTCAAGCCCCATCACCAGCGCCCGCAGCAGCCACCGTGCGGCTTCGCCGCTGTGGTGGGCGGGCAGCCGGTCCAATTCTTCGGCAATCCGGGCTTCGGCCGCTTCTTCGACGGTGCCGCCGTAGATCGAGTTCTCGATCAGACGCGCCTCCGTGCGCGACGAATACGAATAAGCCCAGGTTTCCCGGATCCGGTTCATATCCCGGCCCGTCACCCAGTCCGGCCCCGATTCCTTGCTTGCGAATTCGGTGCCGAGAAACTCGGCGCAGTGCAGCAGCCGGCTCGCTTCGCGGTGGGCCGGCTTCGCGTAGGGTTCCAACGTTCGGCGGTGCCTGCCCGTCGAACGCAGGTTCAGGCGGCAGGCTGCCGCGCGAGCTTTGAAATCTTCGACAATCGGAACGGCCCACTCGTTCGGAGCCACTTCCCCGATCCGGTCGCCGGTCATCATCGCCAGCAGCTTCTCCAGCGGCCGATCCGCGGCGAGCGTACGCTCGCCTTTGATGAACGAAGAGGTCACGCCGTCCGTCAATTCGTAGGCGCCGCTCTGGCTTTTGCCGCGCAGCGCGGCCAGGCCCTGCATCAAGCCGTAGGCTTCGATGCCATCGGAGGTCGAGACCGACTCGCCTTCGCTGCGCAGCCGCCGGCCCAGCCCGGCCAGCAGGTCCAGCCCCGCTCGTTCGTAAGGCTGCGAATCGCCGCGTGCAAGCAGGCTCCATACCCGGTCGTAGTAGCCGACATAAGGCATCCCGCTTGCATATCCGTTCAATCGGTCGGCCTCCTCGAAGGTGTAGACCATCGGATACATTTGTTTGCGGACGATGCCGCGTTCCCGGTCGTAACGGGTCGGCGGCGAATCCTTGGGAAGCGAATCTTCCGGCTCCGCCGCGGAACGGCGGCCGCCCGGGCCGCCGCCTGCGGCGGAGGTTGCGCCGGGCGCGGCTTGGTCCTCGGCCGGCCCTCTACCCGTTTGCCCGCCCGGTTCGTCCTGCGTCACCAGACCGTACGTATGGAATCCGCCCGTTACGACCAGCACCCGGCCGTACCGCGCACGTGCCTGCGCGATATGCGCGCCCATGCGCTCCTCGCGCTCCAGGTCGCCTTCGCTTCGCAGCGTCTCCGGCGAATAGGTCATTCGCGACAGCGTGCAGTACGCGAATACCCCGCGCACGAATTCGCGCGTCGGGCGGCCTATTCCGCCGATCTCGAACGCCCGCTCCCACAGCTCGTCGAAGCTGCGGGCGCGGCTCAATCGGCACAGCCGCCCGATAAAAGCCGAACCCGCCAGCAGCGCTTCGTCCTGCGCGGACGACTTGCCGCCTTCCGCGGCCTCCGGCCGGCCGCGATAGTCCAGATCGATAAACCGCGCGGGAATGCCCCGCGCAGCCGCTGCCCGAATCGCCGCATATTCCGGCGAATAGTCCAGCAGCGGGAAATAGCAGGCTCCGCGGCCGTTCGCGTCCTCGTAGCCGTAATACAGGCTGACCGGCGCCCGCGTCGCCGGATCGGCCAGCACCGGAATCAGCGGATTGCCGCTTTCCGGTCCTTCGATCAGCACGATATCCGGTTTGTAATCGTCAAAGGTCCGCAGCAGATGATGGGCGCAGGCCGGACTGTGGTGCCGGATCGGGAAATGCACCACCGGACCGTCCAGGTCGAATACCTTCTCCGCAAACAGCTTCTCGATTGCCGCAAGCTCTTCCTCCGGAGCCAGCGCCTTCAGCCGATCCATTTTTTCTCCTTATAATACGCGTCCCACAATGCTTCCGTTTTGGCCCGCTCCTTGACCACCTTGGAGAAGTACGCTTTGAGCACGCTCAAATCTTTGGTGTTCTCTTTGGCTACCGTGCCGAGCATGTTCTGCACCAGACGCTCGAGCGACAGGCCGCCTTCTTCGTAATAGTAGGAAGTCATCGCGCTCTGCACATAGACCGAGACCGCTTCCGCCGTGCTCATCACCGCCTGCGGCACCTCGATCTTGAAGCCTTCGCGCGTGCGCCCGGTCCGCAGTTCGATAAAAGTCGTCGCCAGCAGCTCGACCACATCGGGATCGACGTCCATGTCCACGCCGCTCTGAACAAGCAGGTTCGAAGCCTGCGACTGAATGATCTTCGCCTCCATGGCCACGTTCTCGATCGGACGGATCGTCTCGAAGTTGAAGCGGCGCTTGAGCGCGCTGCTCATCTCGTTCACGCCCTTGTCCCGGATATTGGCGGTGCCGATCACATTGAACCCGGGCTTGGCGAACAGTACGCCCTGCGCCAGTTCGGGAATGCTCATCACCTTGTCGCTCATGATGCTGATGAGGCTGTCCTGCGCTTCGGACGGGCAGCGCGTAATCTCTTCGAAGCGGGTCAGAATCCCGTGCTTCATCCCCTGATAGAGCGGCGACGGCACGAGTGCGGCTTCCGAAGGCCCTTTGTCCAGCAGCATGGCGTAATTCCAGGAATATTTGATCGTATCTTCGGTTGTGCCCGCCGTTCCCTGGATCGTATTGGTGCTGGTACCCGAGATGGCCGCGGTCAGCAGCTCGCTCAGCATCGTCTTGGCCGTACCCGGCTCGCCGACAAGCATGAGGCCCCGATTGCCGGCGAGCGTGACGACCGCGCGCTCGATCAGAACGTCGTTCCCGTAAAATTTGCGCGTAATCGGTATGGATTCGCCGTCCAGGACGGCCGGCTGTTCGCGTCCGATCAGAAAGTCGCGGACCGCACTCGGAGAAAGTTTCCAGTTCGGCGGCCGTTTGCCTTTGTCTTCGGCGCCAAGCGCCGCAAGCTCCCGCTCGTACAGCACTTCGGCGGGCGGTTTGATCATCTCGATGGTCAATACGTTTCCTCCTCAAAAAACAGATCATACGTTCCCTTTTTGTTCTATAAATATTTTAGCACAAACTGCCGCCCCACTGCGAGAAACCCCCGTTAAATAGTCGGATGCTCCCTTCGCATCGGGAAAAAACAAATCCCGCGCCGCCGTTTTCCGGGTCCAAAGTCGCTTTTTTCGCGATCGTTTTATTTTTTTCAAAAAAAACGAACTTTACACTTTGCCTGCACGTATATGTAGCAAGAAGCCGAAACGAACGTTTCCGCTTCTCGTTCTCTCACTTTTACCCAACCAAGGAGGTTATCGCATGACGATGGCAATTGTGCTCCCCATCTTGTTCGTAATGATCGTTCTGTTCTCTCTGGCCAAGCCGAGGAATTCAAACAACCGGCCGCGTCGAGGGTCTCGTTCCGGTTATATGCACGATTCCGGCGGCGGGTTCTACGGCGATTCCGGCAGCGGGCATTCTTCCAATCACTGCGGAGACAGCTCTTCTTCCTACGGCGGCGGCAGCTGCGATTCGGGAGGCGGCGGTGGAGACGGCGGCGGCGGAGGTGGCGGAGAATGAAGACGGCTTGTTCGGAGGCAAACCAAAAGAACGCGTAAATTCCCGGTCGGGAACTGCGCGTTCTTTTGATTTGCGGAAAAATCGGGGTTTTGCGCGTCTACATGACGACCCGGTTGCGGCCGCCTTCTTTGGCCCGGTACAGAGCACGGTCGGCAAGCTCGAACAATTCTTCGGTGCTCGTCGCCTGCTGGGGTGAAATCGAAGCGCCGATCGAGAGGGTAACCGGAATATGCAGCGAATTCTCGTGGGCCGCGACCGCCACCCGAAATCGTTCCGCGGCTTCGTACGTCTCCGGCAGATTGCGTCCCGGCAGCAGGACGACAAATTCTTCTCCGCCGTATCGGCCGCACATATCCCCGCTGTCGATAACCTGCTCCAGCGTATGGGCGACCGAACACAGCACTTCGTCTCCGGCCGCATGTCCGTAACGGTCGTTGACCAATTTGAAGCGGTCGATATCGATCAGCAGCAGCGAGAACGGCCGGTTGTCGCCTTCCAATTTCTCCATCGCTTCATCCAGTGCCCGGCGGTTCGGCAGCCCGGTCAAGGAATCTCTCAGCGCAAAATCCGTCAGATCGAGATTCTGCCGCCTCATCTCGCTGACCGACAGCATAACGGCCCGGTTCAGCAGATCCGCTTCGCGGTTCCAGTGGCGGCGCACGTCGGGAATGGAAACTTCACGCGGCCGGTCGGCGGCGCGAACGACAAAATTGGCCAGGGCGACGAACGGAGCGGCCAGCCTGCGCGCCAGGAACAGCGTACCGGCGACCAGAATCAGAAAAGGCAGCAGAACCGCGACCAGCGTGCCCCTGATCTGTTCCATCTGCTGCTGGTTCAGCAGGCTGTTCGCGGTCTGGGTCACAACTCCCCAACCGTTCGCCGGCACGGACGCATAGCCGATCAGGAAAGCGCGGCCCTCCGGGTCCACGAATTCGGCTTTGCCGCTTTCCCCCCGCAAAATACGCTCGACTACCGGACTGTCGGGAATCTCGTCCCCGATCCGGCTCTTGTCCGGATGATAGATCAATTTGGCTTCATCATCGACGACATAATAATAGGAATCCGCCGTCGCACCGCTCTGCACACCGAACAGGCTGCCCAGAACCGCCGGGTCCTGCAGACGAACCGTCCCTCCGACCGTGCCCATATCTACGCCATTTTCGTTATAGAGAGGCTCCGACATCAACACGATAATCTCTCCGTCCGCGTCCCTATAAGGAATAGACAGACCCGGCAGACTTTGTGCCAATGCTTCTTCCATCGCTTCCGAATCGATCTTATCGAAGTTTCCGTCGGCTCTCAGCGAATGCATCTCCCGGATCTTTCCGTCCGTCCCTGCAACGAAAACGGATTCGAAATAGCCACTGCTCTCCTGAATCTGCTGCAGTTCTTCCCCGATCCGGTCCCATCGGCCTGCCGGAATCAATTCGGAGATTTCGCCGGTAAAGGCCGACAGGCTGGTCCGAATCGAGAGGAAGAACATATTCATCGTCTGCGCGATCCGCTGCGATTCGCCGTGGTTGGTATTGAGCACCCGCTCCGTCAGCAGCTCTTTTTCGGACCGATAGGACGCAAACAGCGTAATGACGAGCGTCAGCAGAAAAGTAAGCACCACGAGTCCGGAAAACAGCGCACGCAGGCTGATCCTGCCTTTCTTTCTGAAGAAACCCTGCTCGCGGCCTCCTCTTCTTCGTTCTGACACGCTCATCGCTATGTTCATCACCTTTAATCGAATTGATGGAGCTTGGTCGATTTGCTTTCTCTCTATATATTACGGCACAATTTGTCGATTTTTTAGAGAATTCATGCGTTTCCTCAAAATAATATCCAATAAACAGGGAATATTGAACCATACGTCTATAAAAAACCCGGGTCTTTATGATTAGGCGGCGTTAAAGCGAGCGAAAATCGATTTTTCTGTCCCGCTCGACGCAAACAAAAAAGCGCGAACTCCGATTCCTCGAAGTTCGCGCTCTCTGTGCTTTAATTGATGCTGATGAAGGGAATTGAACCCCCGACCTACGCATTACGAGTGCGTTGCTCTACCCCTGAGCTACATCAGCCTATCTGTTGTTCTTGAACAGCAACGAAATCTATTATACACCGATTCGGAAAATCCGCAAGCTTTTCGGAGCAAAAAAACAGAAGTTTTAGCGGGTCTGCGCATATGCTTTTTCACATACTTTTTCACATGCTTTTCCTGCGTCTTTTTGCTCCTTTCCCTTCTTTCTTGAACCGTTATTCATACACCGGATGCTCCGGCGCCTACTGCATCTCGCTCTGCTCCGTCATCCGGGCCTGAACCGAAGCCAGCTTCTGCGCGGAGGACCCTTCCTTGTCGCGGCGGTCGTCGATCTTGACCGACGTCGAGACCCGCAGCGCGCCGGATTCGAACGTATGCTCATGCAGCGTCTTCACCGCGTCCAGGATTCGGTCGAGCGGGCCTTCGATGATCGTGCTCATCGACGTCAGTTCGTAGCTGATCCCTTCAAGCGTCGCAAGCTTGCGCTGCATCTCCGCGACGTAACCGCTGAGGCTGGTCGTACCCGTTCCGATCGGAACGATCGTCAATTCCGCTATCGCCATTTGGATTCTCTCCTTTTTTCACGGATTCGACCGTCTGTCAACTCCGTTTTTGGGTTCTCTTCATTGTATACCCCTTTGGCTTCGAAATCGAATTTGCGTTCATCCCGCGCCGCTGTTGGGTTCGTGCAAAAAGGACGTTTTCAACCTTGACGATTTGATTAATTTTTCGATGCCCGTTTGTGTCGGTTATGTGGCAATCCCTCTCCGTTCGCTTCACAACCCCCATATATAGGTGTAAATTTAGTAGCCGAAGGCCAAATATAGTGTTTGGCAGATAAGTGCTTACAGCCCGCATTCCCGATACGATCCGGATGCGGCTCACATAAACCTACATAACGAAAGGACGGAATTCCCAATGAGCATGACCCTTTCCTTCTCCCCAACCCGTCAAGAAAACGATGCGCTCGAGGAAGTGATCCGGTTGGGGCGCGATATCGCCGACAGTCTCAATACCGAGACCCTGCGCGAGAACGCCAACCTGAACGGTGACAGCTTTTCCGGCAAAATGAGCAAATTCGGCAGCGAGTACGCCAAATGGTATGCGCGCCGCCTCGTGCTGCCCAAGGAAGTGGAAGCGGCGATCCGGGACAACACCGTCTATGTACACGATCTGGACCATTATGCGGTCGGCACGACCAACTGCATCTTTATTCCGTTCGACAAACTGCTGGCCGAAGGCTTCAGCACCGGCAATGGTGATCTGCGGACGCCGCGAACGATCATGACGGCGATGGCGCTGGTCGCGATCATCTTCCAATGCCAGCAGAACGCGCAGTACGGCGGCGTCTCGGCCAACAAACTCGATTACGACTTGGCGCCTTACGTAGGCCGTTCCTTCATTAAGCATTTCCGCAAAGGACTGGCGTATTTCGAGAGCTTTGCCGAAGAACAGCGGACTCTTTCCGGCAGCGCTTCAGACAGCTCCCAACCGGACAGTCCGACCGACGAAGAGATCTATATGGACAATGCCGATCTCCAAGCCCGTTATCCGCATGCGTACCGCTACGCCTACCAGGAGACCCGGCAGGAAACGTTCCAGGCGGCGGAGAGTCTCGTCCACAACCTGAACACGATGTCGAGCCGCGGCGGCGGACAGATTCCTTTTACCAGTATCAACTACGGCACCTGCACGTCGAGCGAAGGCCGCCTCGTCATGGAGAGTCTGATGGAATCCACGATGCGCGGACTGGGACAGGGGCAGACGCCGATTTTCCCGATCCAGATCTTCAAATGCAAAAAAGGAATCAACCAGAACCCGGGCGATCCGAACTACGATCTGTTCCTCAAAGCGATCGAATGCTCGACCAAGCGCCTGTACCCGAACTTCGCCAATCTCGATGCGCCGATCAATATGGAATATTACGTGCCGGGCGACCCGAATACGGAGTTCGCGACCATGGGCTGCCGCACGCGGGTCGTGGCCGACCGCTTCGGCCGCAACCACCTGTCGGGCAAAGGCAATCTGTCTTTTAATACGATCAATCTGGTGAAGCTTGGACTGGAACACGGCACCGTGCTCGGCAAACGCAAATGGGCCGACGAAGAAGGCTACTACGCCATGCTGGACCGGTCGCTCGGGATCGCGATGCAGGGACTCCTGCACCGCTACCGGATTCAAGCCAAACAGCCGGCCAAAGCGTCCGACTTCATGATGCGCGAAGGCGTATGGGAAGGCGGAGAAGCGCTCGGTCCCGACGACAAGGTCGAAGACCTGCTCAAGCACGGCAGCCTGTCGATCGGCTTTATCGGAATTGCCGAGTCCATGAAAGCCATGTACGGCAAGCACCACGCGGAAGACGCGGACGTCTATGCCAAAGCGCTGGAGGTTGTCCGTTATATGAGGGATTACTGCGATGCGATGAGCGAGAAACACGATCTCAATATCACGCTGTTCGCTACGCCGGCCGAAGGATTGTCGGGCAAGTTCACCAAGAACGACGCCCGGGAATACGGCTCGATTCCGGGCGTAACCGACCGCGAGTATTATACGAATTCGTTCCATGTGCCGGTCTATTACCAAACGACCGCCGCGCGCAAGATTTCGCTTGAAGCGCCCTTCCACGAACTGTGCAACGCCGGCGCTATCTCGTATATCGAGCTGGACGGCAATGTGCGCAGCAACCCGGAAGCGTTCCGCAAGATCGTCGCCTATGCTCTGGATCAGAACGTCAGCTATTTCAGCATCAATCACCCGATCGACCGCTGCACTTCGTGCGGACACGAAGGCATCATCGGCGAATCGTGCCCCTCCTGCGGGAAAAAGGAAACCGAAGTGCGTATCTCCCGTCTGCGCCGCGTCACCGGCTATCTGACAGGCGATTATCAGACGCGGTTCAACGGAGCCAAGCAGGCCGAAGTGCGCGACCGGGTCAAGCACGCCGGCCAGGCGGTTCGGCAGGAGTAACGCAAGTCACGGCAGAGCGGTCCAAGGAGGCGGAACATCCATGAATATCTGCGGGTATTATCCCGAATCCATTAATGAAGGCGAAGGACTGCGCGCATCGGTCTTTATCAGCGGATGCAGGCATGCCTGCAAAGGCTGCTTCAGCCCGCGTACCTGGAATTTCGATTACGGGGAGCTTTTTGACGACGCCCGGCAGCGCGAAATCATCCAGGAAATGGCGGACAATCCGCTGCTGGACGGATTGACGCTGGCAGGCGGAGATCCTTTCTTCTCGGCGGCGGAAGCTGCCGCCTTCGTCGATCTGGCGCGTGAGCGTATTCCCGGACTCAATGTCTGGATGTACAGCGGCTACACGTTCGAACAGCTTGCCGCCCGCCCGGGCAGCGACGAGTATGAACTGCTGCGGCGCGGCCAGGTGCTGGTCGACGGACGGTTCGAGCAGCATCTGCGCGACGTCTCGCTGCTGTACCGGGGCAGCTCGAATCAGCGGCTGATCCGGATTCCCGAAAGTCTGGAGCGCGGCGAAGCCGTATTGTGGGAACGTTCCAATCCGCTGATTTCTATTCGGTAGGCGTCTCCGCTTGTCACTTTGTACTGTGTAAACTTTTACCTATATAAATCCATTTCCGCCTTTTCTTGTTGACAAGCCGACTGTCTATCCTTTAAGATAAGCGTAACTTATGGAAGACCCCAATTTCATACTTGATCTTTCCTTAACCGGGTAAGAGGGAGTAGCTTTTACAGCAAAGTCGTCAATACGGGAGTATATCCCCGGCTTTGTTGGCAACCATCGTTGTTAGCGAGACTTTTACCGCTTTAGGTTACGTTTGTTCGTGCACACCCGTGTACCTCATCGTATCCTGTGGCGGTAAAAGTCTCTTTTGTTTTATTGGGGTCTTTTCATGGATAAGAGGGAATACAATCCCCACACAAAAGGAGAGAAGCTCATGGATTTGTCGTTAATGCTCGAATACGGATGGGTACTGCTCGTACTGATCGCGCTGGAAGGTCTCCTGGCTGCGGATAACGCGCTGGTACTGGCGATCATGGTCAAACCCCTGCCGGAAGAAGAGCGCAAGAAAGCTTTGTTCTACGGCCTTGTCGGAGCCTTTGTGCTTCGTTTCGGTTCCCTGTTCATTATCTCGTTCCTCGTAGACGTCTGGTGGATTCAAGCGATCGGAGCCGCGTACCTGCTGTTCATCTCGCTCAACCATATCATTAGGGCCATGCTCAAAAAGAAGTCGGAAACCGAAGAAGCGGAAGAATCCGCGGACGGCAAAGGCGTTGGCAAGAAGAAAGTCAGCTTCTGGGGCGTGGTCTTCAAAGTCGAGCTGGCCGACCTTGCATTCGCGGTCGACTCCATCCTTGCGGCTGTCGCTCTCGCGGTAGCGCTGCCTCCGACCAACTGGGGCACGATCGGCGGCTTGGACGCCGGACAATTTGCCGTAATCTTCGCAGGCGGATTTATCGGTCTCGTTATCATGCGTTTCGCGGCGAACCTGTTCGTCGGACTGCTGCACTCCCGTCCGGGTCTTGAAACGGCCGCTTTCGTTATCGTCGGCTGGGTGGGCGTCAAGCTCGCCATGCATACCCTCGGTCACGAAGCGATCGGTCTGGTCCCGCATGATTTTGTCGAAGGTACGATCTGGAAAACAACGTTCTACATTGTTCTCGTCTCGATCGCCCTGATCGGCTGGTTCACTTCCAAGAAGGTTGAAGTGAAAACGCACGAAGAACCGATTCGCGAAGTCGACGAACAAGCCAAGAAGCTTCCAAAGCTCGATAAATAATTGCGAATCCCCCATAGTACCCTGTATTTCAAGGTACCGGGCCGTCCTCTAGGACTGTCCGGTACCTTTTTGCGTGCGTGAAAAGTTGTGCGTATCGGAAGATGTTCCTATTAATCTTTTACGAGTAGATTTTTGCGTAATCATTTTAAAAAAAGCTATAAACTTTCATTTCCCTGCACCGATAAATAAGTCAAGAAGACAAGGCAACAACAAAAAACGACAAACTCATTCAATAAACGACAAATACAAAAGAGAGAGGTGCAGCAATCATGATCATGCTGAATACTA
Source organism: Saccharibacillus qingshengii (assembly GCF_013185195.1). GTDB lineage: Bacteria > Bacillota > Bacilli > Paenibacillales > Paenibacillaceae > Saccharibacillus > Saccharibacillus qingshengii. Next base: position 52,586 of record NZ_JAAZWC010000022.1, on the reverse strand, counting down.
AAGGAATCATGGAAGTTCTCCACAAACAAATCGCCAAGTTTTTCGAAGCGGAGCCTGTACTGCTTGAACTGACCCAGGATGTCCAAAACGGCAGCAGTGAAGAAGCCGGTCAGACGCTGCACTTCTCCAACCCCCACTACTGGGTCAAAGTGATGGACTGCTCGTTCGAAAGCTACGTCAGACCGGTGATCCTCTGCGAAGTGATCTACTTCCTGAAAAAAGAATACATGGACGCCGAAGTCGAAGTAAACGTCGATATCGACCTCTCCGCCAATGCCGAAGAACGCATCACCATTTCCGCCAGCATCAGCTTCAACGACCAGGTCGAATTGGAGCGCGGCGAACTGAACAACCTGATCGACCTTGCCCTGCAGCTCAAAGACAAAGAATGGTTCGAAGAACTGTCGAACCGTTACAACGCCATCAGCGCCTAACACGGCTGGACGTCTCGACAACCTGCCAAGCAAGCATTCGACAAAATCGGACAGCTCCTACTCTTTCTGCATATCGCGTCCGATATCAAACTTCATCCGCTTTTTTCACCTCAGGGTGTACTGCGGACTCCCGACTAGTATCCTTCATCCAGACTTCGCTTCTATCGCCGGGACCCGCTTCATCATATCTTTTTCTCCTTCCCTTTCGGCGTATCTTCTCCCTTCAACTCCAGCCCGATACGCCTGCAGGCTCCGGATTCTCCCCGAATCCGGGCCTTTTTTTGTGCCGATGACGATTGGCGGGATTGACGGACGCGCGCAGACGGCGTTATACTGGGGATCACAATTTCAGAACCCTTACATGCCGATGAAGAGCATCCAACTCCGAGGCGTTTTCGTCAAGGGCCTGCGCAGAGTTGCAGTTGATCCGCAGGCCGCCTAAGTCAACCGGTATTCGCCCGTTATCGCGGAATCCAGAGCGGATCGCTCCTTCGGGAACGGTCAAATTGGGTGGCACCGCGAGCGTAGATTACGCCCCTCGTCCCAAACGAGAGGGCGTTTTTGCGTTTTTTCTACCCCCAATTTTACTCAAGGAGCGTGCATGCACATGATGGACATCAAGGATATTCGGGAACGGGCGGAAGAGTTTCAGGCGGCGGCAGACGGCAAAAAAATCGGGATATCGATCGCGGAGCTGCTCGGCACGGACGATCGCAGACGCGAGCTGTCGGTGCGCGCGGAAGCGCTGCGGACCCTGCGCAACCGCCGAAGTGCGGCCGTAGCTGCCCGGATCGCTGCCGGAGAAGACGCCGAAGCCTCGTTGGAAAAAGAACGGATTCGGGCGGAAAAAGAAGAGCTGGCGAACGTGAAGGACGAACTTGAGACTGTTATGCTCCGCTACCGCTATCTGATGGACCGGGTGCCGAATCGGGTATCGCCGGACACTCCCTTCGGAGAATCGGATGCGGATAATGTCGAAATCGCGGTCGCCGGGCAGATTCCGGACTTTGATTTCAAGCCGAAAGACCATGTCGAATTGGGTGAAATTCACGGATTATTCGACATGGAGCGCGGCGTCAAAGTCGCGGGAAGCCGAAGCTATTTTCTCAAAGGAAACGGACTCAAACTCCAGCGCGCCGTGCAGCAGCTGGCTTTGGATCTGCTGGAAGAACGAGGATTTACCGGAATGGACGTGCCGCTGATCGTTCGGACCAAAGCGATGCACGACACCGGATTTTTCCCTACAGGGCAGGATCAAACCTATAAGATAGAAGGAGAAGACGCGTGGTTGGCGGGAACTTCGGAAGTGCCGCTGATTGCGTATTTCTCGAATGAGACGCTGGATGTGAAGGAACCGATTAAGGTCGCCGGGATCTCGACCTGCTTCCGCAGCGAAGTCGGTTCGGCCGGACGGGACGTTCGCGGGCTCTACAGGGTGCATCAATTCGCCAAAGTCGAACAGGTCGTTATTTGTCGAAATGACAGCGAAGAATCGGAGCGGCTGCTGCAGGAAATTACACGAAATGCAGAAGATCTGCTGGACCGGTTGGAGCTCCCGTATCGCAAAGTGGCCGTCTGTATCGGAGATCTGTCGCAAAAAAATTACAAGCAGTACGATATCGAAACGTGGATGCCGAGCCGGGGCGCTTACGGCGAGACCCATTCGGCTTCGCATGTCGGCAATTTCCAGGCCCGACGGGCCGGTCTGCGCTATCGGGATAAAGACGGAAACCTTCGTTTCTGCCATACGCTGAACAATACGGCTGCCGCAGTACCCCGTCTGCTCATCCCCCTGCTGGAAAATCACCAGCGCGAAGACGGCTCGATTTATCTGCCGCAGGCGCTTCGTCCTTATCTGGGAGGACTCGAATTCCTTGCTGCTCCCGCTTGTATAGCTTGGCAAGCGGACAAATAAATTTCACAAACAAAGTTCTGGAAATCCGATATCCGCACTCGCAGAGCCGCCGTCCTTCAAGGAATGGCGGCCTTTTTTCGTACGGATTACGTTTGGATCTCGGTATGTATAAAATATATTTTTTTACAATTATGTGTTTGGGGTATCAAAAATATCGGATAGGTTGACGACAAATACAGGTATCAAGGCAAAACCCAAAAACCAGGGCTGCAGGAGCAGACGTGCCCGGTAGACCCAATATAATAAAACGGAGTGATTTGGTATGCGATGGTTCAGAAATCGAAAAATCTTCACCAAGCTTATGACGGTAGTAATGACCATGACACTCATTACGGCGGGCGTCGGACTCTACGGTCTGGCCAATATCAACATGATGCGCCACAATCTCAATCAGCTGTACAGCAACAATATGCTGCCGATCCGGAACCTGTCCTTTACCGAAAGCACCCTGCTGAAACTGCGCATCATCTCCCGTGATATCGCAATTGCTACCACCCCGGAACAAAAGAAAGAAATTGCCGATACGGTCGCGCCGCTGGTCGAGAAAGTAACGTCCAATATGAACGCCTACCGGGCCACCGACCTGACTCCCGAAGAAACCGTACTGCTCACCGATTTCGAAAAATATTGGACCGAATATCAGAAGCTGTACGGAACAGCCATCGATATTGCCCAAACGGGCAGCGAAGCGGAATTCCAGAATTACGTGAACGATAAGGTTTCCACGACCAGTAATCTGATGTACGAATCGATCGAACAGCTGGGAACGCTCAACGAGCAGTTCGCTACCGCCGCCAATACAAAATCGACCGGCGATGTGAACAAAGCTTCGATGTGGACGCTGATCGTAATCGGTGCTTCGCTTGTGTTCGGTCTGCTGCTCGTGGCGCTGGTTACCAGCATGATCAGCCGCCCGGTCCAACGGATCGGAGACGTCGTGAAAAAGATCGCCGACGGCGACCTGCGCGAGAAATCCGATTACCAGGCCAAAGACGAAGTCGGCGATCTGTCGTTGTCCATCAATAAAATGGTCGATACTCTCTCCGTTCTGATCGGCGGCATCCAGGATTCCGCCCAGAACGTAGCGGCTTCGTCTCAGGAAATCTCGGCCAGCACCCAGCAGATTGCCGGCGGGACATCCGTGCAGCTGCAGGCCGCCCGTTCGATCAACGAACTGTTCAAAGATATGTCGATCGCTATCGACGATGTAGCCAAAGGTGCGGAAGGTGCCGCAGAACTGTCGAATGCGACGGTAGAAATGGCCCAGGCCGGCGGCGAAACGATCCAGCTTGCCCTGCAAAGTATGGAAGACGTAACGGAACAGGTCGGCAAACTGGAAGAGCATTCGGTAAAAATCGGCGATATTATCGGCGTAATCGACGATATTTCCGCCCAGACGAACCTGCTTGCCCTTAATGCCGCGATCGAAGCCGCACGGGCCGGCGAATCGGGCCTCGGCTTTGCCGTGGTCGCCGACGAAGTGCGCAAATTGGCGGAACGCAGCGGTGCGGCGACCAAGGAGATCACGTCGATCATTCGCGCCATGCAGCTTAACATCGACCGAAGCGTAACGGCCGTCAACACCAATCTCCAGCATGCCGGCGAATCCGGACGCGCCTTCAGCGATATTATTGAACATGTTAGCAGCACTTCGCTCAAGGTCAACGGCATCGCCGCGGCCAGCGAAGAACAAGCGGCGCAAACCAGCGAAGTCATGCACTCACTTAGCGGGATCGCAGGCGCAAGCGAGGAATCGGCAGCCGCAAGCGAACAGACGGCTTCGTCCTCCCATGCCCTTGCCCAGCTTGCGGATCAACTGCATCTGTCCGTGTCCACCTTCCGGGTGTAACCTACCGTAGAGCGGCCGTTTCCTTTTGAAATCGAAAAAACCTGTCTTTTTCCCTTATGGGAAGAAGACAGGTTTTCGGCATGTTCGGAGCGGAATCCGGCATCCCGAGGTTCAGGGACGAAGCCGGAACCGGCACGCAGGCAGACGCGCTCTAGAGCGCTTCGATCACGTCGCCGGCCAGCAGCGACGCGGGGTGCTCGCGCAGCTCCGCCGCGCGCTCGCCGGCGCGGCCGTGAAGGTAGACGCCAAAGGCGGCGGCCTGCAGCGGCGTCAGACCCTGGGCGATCAGACCCGAGATCGCCCCGGTCAGCACATCGCCGGTGCCCCCGGTCGACATGCCGGGATGCCCCGTCGTATTGACGAAGACGGCTCCGTCCGGCGAAGCCACGACCGTGCGGGCGCCTTTGAGTACGAGGGTGACGCCATAGTCGGCGGCGTAAGCCCGAGCCGCACCGATCCGGTCCTGCTGCAGTTCGGCGGTCGGTACGCCGAGCAGGCGGCCCATCTCCCCGGGATGCGGCGTCAGCACGACGTTCTCGCGGCGGCCCCACCGCTTGACGTCTTCTCCGGCATCCGCCAGAATATTCAGCCCGTCCGCGTCAAGTACAAGCGGAACATCCGAGCCGGTCCACAGTTCGCGAAGCCATTCGACATCGCCGTCGAAACGGCCGAGGCCGGGCCCTACAGCCAGTACATCCATCTTGGAAGCCAACTTCAGGATCGCGGCGGCCGAACTGCGCTGCCAGCCGTCTCCTTCCGAGGCTTCCGCCACCATCAGCTCCGGCACATGGCCGACAATATCCGGCAGCAGCGCCTGCGGGAGCGCCCAGGTCACCAGGCCGCTCCCGATCCGCAGCGCGGCGCGGGAAGCCATGAATCCGGCGCCGCTCATCAGCCGGCTGCCGCCGACAACGAGCACATGGCCGTAGGTGCCTTTGTGGCTGTCTTCGGCTCTGCGCCGGGAAACGTCGATCTTAAGCGTACCTTGCAGCGAACGCTCCGTGATCAGATGCGTATTCGGACGCTCGGCGATCCGACCGGCAGCCAACCGGGGAATGCCGACCGCGCGCACGCGCACTTCGCCGGCGGCTCCGGCTCCCGGATACTGTACCAGTCCCGCCTTAAGGAAGGCGATACAGACTGTCCGCACAGCGCGGATACCGTTCTCCGCGATCTGTCCCGTATCGGCATTCAGGCCGCTCGGCACATCGGCCGCCACAATCGGCAGTCCGCTGTCGTTCGCCGCGCGGATCAGCGCGGCGTAAGGCTCGCGCGGCTCGCCGCTCGCGCCCACCCCGAGCAGCGCATCGACAAGGCCGGTAAAGCGCCCGAAGTCCGGCACTGTACCGACTTCAAGCACCGGAATGCCGGAACGACAGGCGGCCCGGTATTGGGACGCCGCTTGTTCCGAGAAGCGGTCTTCGCTCTTGGCGCACAGAATCGAGACGTTCACCCCGGCATCCTGCAGGTAGCGGGCGGCCGCCAGACCGTCGCTGCCGTTGTTTCCTTTGCCGGTCAGGATCAGCCAGTGTTCCCGCTCCGCTCCGTCGAACGGAGCGATAAGTCCGTCTTCGTACACGGGACTCTCAGAAGTTACCCCACGCTTGGAGGAACCGTCGGGCCGCGTTCCGGCCGCCGCTTCGGGGAGGCGGCCGGAGCCGGATGCGCCGCGGCGTTCGCGGCACAGTTCCAGCACTTCTTCGGCGACCGCACGGCCGGCGGATTCGATCAAGGCAAGCGGCGAAATTCCCAGTTCGTCGATCGTATAGCGGTCAATCTGCTGCATCTGCTGCGAAGTTACGATTAGCATGAGGTTCAATCGTCTCCTTTCGTCGGTGCATCCGGCATTCCGGATGCTTCGCCTTCGAGGAACATCGGTCGGCGCGGGCCGATTCGGATCAGTAGCCGACCGTAAAGCGGGCGCGGATAAAGTTCGGATCGTCCAGTTCGTCCACGATCGCCGCGGCAAAATCTTCGATACTGATCCGGCTGTGTCCTTCGTCGTCGGTGACCAGCAGCGACATCCCGACCCGGAAGTTGCCGGTGCGGCGGCCGGGTTCGATCCAGGCGGCCGGGCTGGCATACGTCCAGTCCAGATCGCTCTGCGCAAAAATCTCATACGCTTCCGCGTGCGCCTGCGCCAACGGAAGCAGTTCCTGCGGATATTCCGGGCTGTCCATCAGCCGGACTCCCGGCGCTGTCAGCAGCGTGCCGGAACCGCCGGCCACGATCAGCCGGGTAACGCCGGCGGCATGCGCGCCTTCGATAATCAGCCGCGCCGCTTCGGGAAGCAGCGACCCTTCGCCCGGCTCCGACCCGAAAGCGGTCAGAATCGCATCGCAGCCCGCGGCCGCAGCCGCGATCGCGCCGGGTCCGAGCAGATCGCCGGTTCGGATCGTAAGCGCCGCATGTTCTTCATGAAGCCGCGACGGTTCGCGCAGCAGAGCCGTGACCTCGCATTTGCGGTAAAGCGCTTCTTTGACCAGACCGCGTCCGATCGCACCGTCCGCTCCAAGTACCAGAACTTTCATCAATTCCAATTTGTTCCCGTCCTCTCGTTTGGCCGCCTTGCGGCCGGATGTGGATATTCCTTTCCGGCAAATTGCCGGGAAACGGAACGTTTTTCTTTCTTTATAATACCCGTTTCGGGAGGCGGCCTCTCAGCGGAGCTTCGTCGTCCGGGCAAAATTCCTCTCCCGCTCCGCAAGCCGCCGGCGCAGTCCGTATACGGCCGCCTTTTCTCCCTGCGTTCCGAATTGTACGCGCGACCCGCCTCTTTGTCCATGAATTCGCTTTATTGAAGCTTGAAGAGGCAGGAGGCTTGTGTAATAGTGGAGAGGACAGGTTATGCGAGAGGAAGGCGAATCGGAATGGAAACGTATGTCTGGCTGGCAACGGCCGCATTTGCGATATGGATCTACGAACAGGCCCGCAGGGCGCTGAGCCGGAGGTCCACGAACCGCGAACGAAGGCTTCGCACAGCGCTGGAAGCGCTGGGATCGGCGGCGGCGCTGGTAGACGAAATGATTGAATCCCCGACGGTACCGGCCTTAAGCCGGCTGCGGGAACGCCTGCTGCTCTGTCAGGGCATGCAGGGCTTCGCATCCGATCTGGACGGCCATCTGGCTCTGTATGTGCAGGGCGGCGAATCCAAACGCCTGCCGCTGCTGCAGGAAGTGCTGCACCGCGAACTGGATCGGACCCGCCACGAGCTGGCTCTGCTGCTCGAACGGGAAGAACGGCCGTCCTGGGGCGGCGGATTCCTGCGCCTGCTGAAGCCGGCGCTGGTCCCGGCCCTGCTGGCGGGCGCGGGAGCCGCCGTATGGCAGTATATCCGGGAGCCGGAGATGTACGGCTCCGTATGGCTTCCGCTGTGCCGCCTGTTCTCCTGGCTGCTGGCGGCACTGCTCGCGGCCCGGCTGCTCGAGCCGGGCTACCGGGCCGAACGCCCCGTGCTGCGGCGCGTGGTGCCGCTGCTCGCGGCGGCTCCGGCCCTGCTGCATCCGCTGATGAACGCGGAAGCGGCTCCGTGGCTGCTGGGCGTGCAGCTGGCGCTTGCGGCCGCAGGCTTTGCCTGGCTGCAGCCTGCGGCAGGCAAACGGCGCGAGCGGCCCTATGCGGGCTACTCGCCGCAGCTGCGCCCGCCTGCGGAAGAGCCCGCGACTTTTCCGAAGCGCAGCTCGGCGGCGCATGCCCATCACGCCCATCACGCTGCGCAGCCGATCAAGGCGCCGGATCGCGAGTCGGAACAGGCTGCTGCCGGAGTCTCCGATTCCGAAGGCGCACTGTCCCCGCGCTGAATCCGGCGGGCAGGCTATCCCCTATACAAAAACCGCGGATCCCTTAAGGACCCGCGGTCTTCAAAAGCCGGGAATCCCCGGCTTTTTTTGCTGCCTGCTTCACCGGCGCCCGGACCTGAACCGCTGCCAGCCAACGGCCAGCCGCTTGGCCGCACGCGCAGAACGCCTTATTTCTCGTAGCGCGCTTTGTGTTCTTCCTTCATGCGGATATAATCCGGATCGGTTTTGGCCTGTTCCCAAGCTTCTTTAAAAATCGCGGCCGACTCCGCTTTGACCGGATCGCCTTTGCTGATCGAAAGCGTTCCGTTCTCCGCATATTTGCGGCCGCCTTTGTAATTCGTATAGCGCCTTGCGCGCGTATAGCCCATCTGCAGAAATTTGCGCGCCATATCCATGCCGACAAAATCTTCCGCTTCTTTGTAAGCAAGAAACAGCTCGCGGATCTTCTCGGAAGATTCGCGGGCAATTTCCGGCGTTTTGAAACGCCAATACGGCAGAATCTCGTTCTTGTACGGCTGCACGAGCAGGACTCCCTGCTCGCCGCGTCCCACCCGGTACAGCTCGGGCTGTTTGCGCAAATCCAGGTTTTCATAGTCCAGATCGTAATCGAATGCTTTCATCGCCCGCGCCTCCTTCTGTTCGCTTTTCGCAGTTGGTTTTCAAATCATCCAGTCTGCGGAGTCCGCTTCCGGCATCGGGCAGATACATACCGGACGACTCCGTTCCAGCGCATATCCGATTGGAGTCAACCGCCCGTCTTCCGCCCCGATCGCAAAAGAAACGATGCGGCCGCTCTCTTGGTTGGCCGCCACCAAAAAACCGCCCAGAATCGCGAAGTGGCGCGGAATCCGGCCTCCGGAAGATACGCGTTCGACCAGCGACAGCCGCCCGTCCGAAGGATCGACGGCAAACTGCGTAATGCTGTCGTCCCCGCGGTTCGACACATACACGTATTTGCCGCAGGGCGATACTGCCGTGTGGGCCGCGGTGTTCGCCGGATCGGACGCCTGTTCTGCCGGCAGCAGAGCTTCGCGCTGAAACGGAGTCAGACCGCCGCTTTGCGGCTCGTATTCCAGCGCCGTCACCGTATTATTCAGCTCGCCCGATACATAAGCCCATCTGCCGCCGGGGTGAAAAGCGAGCGTCCGGGGCCCGGTACCCGCAGGAAGCTCGATATCTTCTTGTTTGAACAGCCGCTCATCTTCCAGCGTATATCTGGCGATCCGGTCTGTCCCGAGATCCGGAGCAAACAGGAACGTTCCGTCCGGCGAAGGTACGAACGCATGCGGATGCGCGCTTTCCTGCCGCTGCGGATGGGTGCCGGATCCCGAGTGCTGCACGCAGCTCACCTGTTCCAGCAAGCCATGGGCCCGAATCGAGAAGGCCGACACGCTGCCGCCGTAGTTGGCGGCAAGCAGTATTTTTCCGTTCGGAGTCGCACTGACGAAACACGGCGCTGCGCCTTCGGAAGCGGTCCGGCCGTGCAGATGCAGCTCATAGGTCTCCGGATCAAGCGTGTAAGCGACAATCTCGCCATAGTCTTTTTCGCTCACCGCATACAAATGGGTCCGATTCGGACAGACGATCAGATACGACGGATTCTCGATGCCGCCCATACCGGACACGAGGTGCAGCTCGCCCGTTTTTTCGTTGAGGGTGCAGTGAAACAGTCCTTCTTCTTCCTCCGATGCGTACGTGCCTACGTAGAAATGTCTTGCCCGTTCAACTGCGGTCATCTTTACAGTCTCCTTTTATGCCAACCCGCGCTCGATGCCCAAGCCGGTTCTGAAGTCTTTCTATGTCTCCTTATTAACGGGAATTCATGCTGTATGAAACGAGTTCGCCTAAATTCGCTTGTTTTCGACAGTCGAATCCCGCCTAACCTTTGTTATCCGTGCTTTTGAACGCTTCGCATTATATACTGATAGGAAACGATCCCCGATCGGATATTCGAAAATCGCTACCATTTGGAGGAAGCCATGGAACTCGACATTACCGAACAATCGCTGCCCGTGTACGAAGCGCTTGCCAGCAAAGTCCGTCTGAATCTGCTTGCCCTGCTCGCCGAACGTCCGATGAACGTACGCGAACTGGCCGAAGCATCGAATCTCAGCAGCGCGATCATGACCATGCATGTGCGCAAACTGGAGACGGCCGGACTCATCCGCACGGAACGGATGGCCGGCCGGGGCGGAGCGCGCAAAGTCTGCTCGCTGGCCGAAGACCGCATCGAGATCACCCTGCCCAAAGCGGGCAGCGACCGGCGGTCCGTTCATCCGGTCAATGTGCCGATCGGCCATTTTACCGATTGGGAAGTCCATCCGACCTGCGGCCTGGCGACTACGGAAAAAATGATCGGCCAGTTCGACGACCCGCGGTTTTTCCTGTCGCCCGAACGGGTCAACGCTTCGATCCTCTGGTTCGGCCAAGGCTTTGTGGAGTACCGCGCGCCGAACTTCCTTCTGTCGAGCCAAACGCCCGATGAACTGGAGATTTCGATGGAAATCTCGTCCGAAGCGCCGGGAATCGACGAAGATTGGCCGTCCGATATCACGTTTCATCTGAACGGCGTCGATCTCGGGACTTGGACAAGCCCGGGCGATTACGGCAAACGGCGCGGGAATCTCACCCCGGCGTGGTGGCCGAACGATATCAACCAGTACGGGCTGCTCAAGCGGCTCAAGATCAACCGGACCGGCACGTTCATGGACGGCACGCCGCTCTCTTCCGTGACGCTGGATCAGATCTCCCCGTCGAGCAAAGAATGGAAGCTGCGGATCGGCGTGCGCAGCGAAGCGCAGCATGTTGGCGGCATGACGCTGTTCGGCAGCGGCTTCGGCAATTATAACCAGGACATCCTGTTCCGGCTATACTACCGCGACGCAATGAAGCCGGAGCCCGCCTTGTAATGCGGATTCAGCAGCTTTCGCAAAAACTCGGACTGTCGGCCCGCTCGATCCGTTTCTACGAAGCGAAAGGGCTGCTGCCGCCTGCCCGGCGGTTGGAGAACGGGTATCGGGTCTTCGGCCCGGAGGACGAAAAGCGCTTGAAACGGATTGCCGCGCTGCGGGAGATCGGTCTGACGCTCGAAGAGATCGGCGCGCTGCCGTCTGCCGAAGGTTCGGCGGAAACGGACGAAGCGATTCGCAAAGCGCTGGAGCGGCGGCGCTCGGAGCTGTTTGCGCAGAAAAACCAGCTGGAGCGCGATCTGGAAACGGTCGGGCGCATGATCTCGCGTTCCGAATCGAACGCCGCGCCGGATGCGGCCTCTGTCGAAGAAGACGCATGGTTCGTCATGGCCGCCGAATTGAAACGGATCCGGGAACTTCATGCCGGTTGGACCGACGTCTGGGATTTCGACGCACAGGCCGCCCTGCACGACGAACGCGTGCTTGGCGGCGCTTCTCCCGCCCATCCCTATTACGCGCAGGCGTTGGAAGCGGTCCGGGAACTGATCCGTCCGCATCAAGGGGAATCGGGGCTCGATATCGGAACGGGGACCGGCAATCTGGCCGGGCTGCTGATTCGCGAAGGCGCCATCATGTCGGCGGCGGAGCAGTCGAGCGCCATGCTGGAGATCTGTCGGGCCAAACTGCCTCAGCTCGACGCACGGACAGGAAACTTCCTCTATCTGCCCTTCGACCGCGGCAGCTTCGACTTCGCGGTCAGCAGCTATGCTTTCCATCACTTGAACGACGAGCAGAAGCCTTTGGCCCTGCGGGAAATCCGCCGGGTGCTGAAGCCCGGCGGCCGATTTGGCCTGGTCGATACGATGTTCACGGACTCGGCGCACCGCGAACGCCGAATCCGTGAACTTGAACAGGCTGAACGTTCGAATGCCCGGTCGGAGGAGCCGCCGCTTTCTGCGCGATCAGAAGCCGGGGAGCTTTTTCAAATTCGGAATTCGTACGAAGCGCATCTCGACGAACTGCTGGCTCTGCTGGACTCGGAAGGGTGGCAGACCCAATATTCCCGCGTGTCGGGCCGGGTCTACGCCCTATTGATATCGACTTGAATCTTCGAAGCGGCTCTACGTTTTCCGGGCTGCTTTTTTGGTGCGTTTGTCGAGCCTTCCCTCCCTGTTCCCAACTTCCCGATCTTCCCCGCTTGACCTTGACGCCGCGTCAAGGTCTATGCTTGGCTGCAGGCGAAACGGATTTGCGGCATGCGTCGATTCCGACAAGTGCCGCCGCGTTTTGCAAAGCGAGAGGAGAAGAGGACATGACCGAAAAATACGAAAAAAACGCACGCGAACAAGCCGGCCTTGTGATCGAAGGGGCGGCGATTGTCACGATGGAAAACAAAAAGAGGCCCGAGAGCGGCCCGTTTATCGGAGATATTCGGATCGCAAACGGAAGGATCGACGCAATCCGTAACGGCGATTCGGGCACCCCCGGTCTGGCACAACCCGGAGACGAGATTCTCGATGCCCGCGGATGCGTAGCCATGCCGGGGCTCGTCAACGCGCATCAACATACGCCGATGGCGCTGCTGCGCGGGTTCGCAGACGAACTGAAGCTGATGGATTGGCTGGAATCGAAGATGTTTCCGGCCGAAGCCCGAATGACGCCCGATGATATCGCGGTGGGCTGCCGACTGGCGATGGCCGAGATGATCCGCTCGGGAACGACGGCTTTTGCGGATATGTATATCCATATGGACCGGATTGCCGAAGAGACTCTTCGCAGCGGGATGCGGGCTTCGCTGACTCGCGGCTTAATTACCGCGGACGATGATAACGGACGGCGCATGAACGAAGCTCTTGATCTGATCGGACGCTTCGAAGGCGCCGGTAACGGGCGCATTACGACCATGCTCGGTCCCCATTCGCCTTATCTGTGCTCGCCGGAATCGCTCGGCGAGATCGTCCGCCTGGCAGAAGAGATGAATATTCCGATTCATATCCATCTGGCGGAGACGATCGAGGAAGTCGCGATCCTTCGCGAGCGCTGCGGCCGTACGCCAACCGAGCACCTGCATGAGTTGGGTCTGCTGAACGCACGGACGCATACGCTGCTTGCGCACGCCGTTCATTTGAGCGCCAGCGATATCCGATTGCTGCGCGGCATGCGCGGCGGCGTCAGCCATAACCCGGTCAGCAATATGAAGCTCGGCTGCGGAACGGCCCCGATTGCGGCCATGCGCCGCGAAGGCATTCCGATCGGTCTCGGAACCGATGGAGCCGGCAGTGCGGCAACGCTCGACATGTTTCAGGAAATCCGCGCGGCTGCCTGGATGCACAAATCGGCAGCCGGTGACCCCGCGGCATTCGGCGCTTACGATGCCCTGCATATGGCTACGGCCGGCAGCGCGGAACTGCTTGGGCTCGGCGCAGAGATCGGCATGCTGACCGTCGGGAGAAAAGCGGATCTGATCCTGGTCGACATGCGCAGGCCGCATCTTCAGCCCGTACATGACTTCTACTCGCTGCTTGCCTATGCGGCAAACGGTTCCGACGTCGAGACCGTCATCGTTGACGGCCGCTTCCTGATGCGCGATCGGCAGCTGCTGACGATCGATGAAGAAGCGACGCTGCGCGAAGCGGCAGCCGCAGCGAGACGGATCACTGCCGGAATCTAGATGTCGATTGATGAGTATATCCGTATAAAAAAAGAACCCGCAGCATTATTCCTCGTATGCCGCGAGTTCTTCCTGCAATTTTTCCAGCTCATTCTGGGCCTGCTCCACTTCCGAACGCAAATCGCGAAGACGCTCGTCCGCTCCGCCCTGCGAAGCCGAAATCTCGGCCTGCAGCCGCTCGATCCGGTCCAGCAGTTCCCCGATCCGGTATTCGAGATGCGCAATATCCGAAGAAGCCCCGGTCTGTGAACTGCCGCGCTGCGAATAGGTCATTGTACGCCGCCCCTTTCCGTTTTTCGTTTTTCTTACTATACCCAAACGGGAGGCTTGGAGCAAACTCGAAGCGTACGGGTGCAGATCAATCGATCCGCACTTTTACCGCTTCCATGATCGGATTGGGATAATGCACAATATGGAAGGTCAGCGGCTGAGGCCACTTTTTTTCTCCGATATAGACATATTCCAAGCTCACCTCTGCACCGTCGGCGTCCGTCTGCGAATAAGAGACGGTGCCCGATTGGTCTCCGCCTTCGGAGCTGTGTTCGACTCCGTTTCCGTCCGTGAACGTGTAGTCCAGCTGCATATTGGCCGCCATGCCTGTCGGCGTCCCTCCGGTTCTTTTGAATGCGATGTAGCCTTTGCCGTATTCTGTCCCCGCCGGTTCCAGGCTGATTCTCGAGTCCGGCGCCTTGATGACCCGCATGGCATCCGTATCCACGACAAGCGTGAGCTTGTCGCGATCCAGCGCGGAGATACCGTCGATTGCAAGCGTCAATGAATCGATATCGGGCGAAGCGGCACTTTCGAACTCCAGCGATTCTTCCGTATCCGTCTCGCTTATGGAAGAAGAACCGAGCCAAGCCAGCTCCTCAGTTCTTCCGCCGGATTCGGCGATCAGCCTTGAACGGATCAATCCGAAGATTTGCTTAGTGTTGCCTTTGTCGTAAGCGACATCAACATAGGTAGCGATCGGCGTGACGACCGTGCGCCTCACGTGGATACGTTGGCCGTCTACGGTCAAGACACGGTCGTATTCCGTCGTCCGCTCTCCCGCAGACAACGCGCGAAGGTCCAGCTCGAAAGGTACCGCGATTTCCGTTCGGTATTTCCAGCTGCTGGAAATCATAGCTTCGGGCGTATCCGGTGTCACGATCAGATTAAGCACGGAAGTCATGGAAGATTCCTCGATTTTTCCAGTCCGCGATACAGATAATGTATGGTAAGAAGTCTCTCCTGAATGAAGACGAACATCTCCACTATAGGAAGTGGCTGCGCGAAGACCTTTTGGGTATTCAACCGCCGACCCGTCAATGAGTGCGGGTTGGGCCGTATCGTTCTTGACGCTGTAGAGCAGGATCATGGAACGGCTGTCCGCCGCGGCTCCTTTCAAAGTCACGGTGTAGCCGTTTTTCTGTATCGTGCCGTTCAGAGGTACAACCGCTCCGCGATTTAATATTCCGGTCAGCTTCATGTCGCCTTCCGCCTTTTCCCGGAAAACTTCAAACGTTCCCCAATCCTGCTGCGCCGATTCAGGGGCATCCGGGCCGAAATCTCCTGCAGGCCGAAGCACGGTTAGCATCAGCAGCAGCGCCGCAGCGAAGGCCAAGCCTCCGCCCGCAATGCGCAGGAAGTTCTGGCGACGGGCGCGATTTCTTCCTTCTCCGATTCCTCTTCGGACTGCCGAATCAAGTTTGGCCTTGGATATGACGGCTGCCCGTTCTCCGGTGATCTCGGCATCCTGGCGAAGCCTTCTCTCTTCTTGTTCCTCCATTGCCTTCATACCTCCTCACAATTCCTTTTTCAACTGCTTTAAGCCTTCGCGCAGCCAGGTCTTGATCGTCCCTTCCGGCTTTTTCAATATCCGGGCAATTTCTGTCGTCGTCATATCCTGGTAATACTTGAGCATGACCGCATGCCGATATTTCGGCTTCATTCTTCCGAAAGCCCGTTCCAGATCGACCCGATCGTCGCTCTTCATTTCTTGTGCCTGTCGTTCTTCGAATTCCGCTGCCGGGAACGAGCGTTTTCTTCGGCGCAGTTCATCCATGCAGCAGTTGATCACAATCCGGATCAGCCAACTGGAGAACATCTCCGGATTTTTCAATTTCCTGCGCTTGATCCACGCCCGGCACGAAGCTTCCTGTACGGCTTCCAAAGCATCCGTTTCGCTGCGCAGATAGCTTAAGGCGATCGCATACAGTCTGCGCTGCTGCGTTTCGATCCGCCCGAAAAATAATTCTTCTTCCGAATAAGCTTCTAAGACCGCTTCCGCCTCATCCGACGTTTGACCCATTCTCTATTCCCTCCCCCTCAATTCCGTCCATTAGGCTTCTGCCGAATCGAATCGATATAGGTAAGACGCCGCTTCCGGGCAAAACGATTGATTTATTTTAACAGACGCTGGGCAAAAGAACAGAAAGACACCAAAAAGCCGCCTCCTGTAGGAGACGGCTTCAGGCAGTCGAGAAAGTCCTATTCGTTTAGTAAGCTCGTCGGCTGCGGGAGAAATTCGTTAGCGTATGCTTCCGATGTGCCTTTCTCCGAAAGGCTTTAGGTCGCGTGTTGAAATCGGGAAAAAGGATTGGATTTTAGCGGAATTTTCCCGATTTCAAAGGCGAACACTATCGTTCCTTCACTGAATTTCTCCCTCCGCCTCCTCGCTTCACTTGGCAGCAGACCTTTCTCGACACGTTGAAGCCGCCTCCTGTAGGAGACGGCTTTCGAATGGCTTACTCTTCTAACACCTAAAGAAATCGCTCTGCACCGTTGATTCATTTCAGCTTCACTTCCTTGTGTTCGAGAATTTCGTTGGCGTAGGATGCGATGGTGAAGGTAAGCGGCTGTACATAATCTTTTTGTTCATATTGGTAGCTGACCGTCGTCGATTTGCTGCCGGGCCAAATCTTGTTAATCGGAACAGCGCCGTTCACCGTAAAATCTTGCAGCGGGTATTCCCGGCCGGCTGCGTCGGTGAATGTTCTCGCAAGAGACAGCGTCGAAGATGGGTCGAATGTATTGGAAATCTTATCGAAATTGATCGGATAACCGAACAAAATGACTTCGGTATTATCCGCACCGGCATTAACGTTGGCATAAAACTGCCGGTTGGGCGCCTGCAGGACTTCGTTGGTCTTCGTGTTCACGACCAATTTCCGTTCTTCTTGGCCCATTGCTTCGATGCCTTCTACACTGAACACGACAGAGTCGGGATTTTGGGGCAGAGGTGTCCGGTTAAAAGTAAAGATGAATCGAGAGGAACCGTCTTTCAAAACTTCGGTCACGTCCACGCCGGCGCCGCCTTTCGATACAACCGTTTCCCCGTCTTTGCTCACCGTCAATTTGGCTCCGATCAATCGGGAAATATTCTTGTCGTTAGAGGCATCCGGTACAAGGACGAAATAGCCACGCTGCGGAGTGACAAGCGCCTCCTCGACATGCAGGATTTGCCCGTCGACGGTCAGGGTTTGTCCGGCAGCCAAATGCTGCTCAAGCGCTTCCGCAGCATTTGAACCGATCCGCACCTCCGTCTCCAATACGGCCAGCTTCTCGCTATTTTCGTCATAACCCGGATTAAGCGTCCGTCCGTATACCGGTGCCTGAAGCCGGAACGACTCCAGCTCTTGGCCTGCCGATCCGTTCAGTTCAAATTGGGCATACCCATACACACTGCCGTCTTGGTAAAAATCGCTGCGCGCTTCCTGCGAACCTATGACTGCACCCGAAACATTGGTGAGCGTACCCAAACTGATGGCGGCCGACTGCACGCCTTGTCCGCTAATCCGGTACAGCAGGATCAGTTTCCGGCTGTCGCGTACGGCTCCGTACAGTTCCAGCGTGTAGCCGTCTTTTTCCACTTCGATATTAAGCGGTTCTACTGCCCCTTTTTCCAGTGCGCTTCTCAGAATCGGATCGTTTTTGGTAATGGGTTTGAACACTTCGTACTCGCCCCATTTTCCGTTCTCGTCCGGCTGCTGCCCGGCTACCGCTGCCGGAACGATCGCCGATTCCCTATGTCCTAAAGCCCCTTGTTCCACTGACAGAAATACGCCGGCAGCCAGCGCTAATCCTGCGGCCGTACCGCCTGCATACGTGTAGGTTCTTTTTCTTGAGGCCGTCTTCCCCCGATTTACACCGAAACGTATAGCCTGCATCAGCTTGGCATCGTCGATCTTCCCGCTTTGGTGAAGCGATTCTTCACGGTACATCGCTCTTACACGCTTATCCTGCCCATCTTCCATTTTCATTTCCTCCCCGTACCGCAGCCGATTCCTGTCGTCTGCCGATTATTCGCTTTTTTCCATCTCCCGCATTTGTTTGAGCGCTTTGTGCAGCCAGCTCTTGACGGTCCCCTCCGGCTTGTTCAGAATCCGCGCGATCTCAACCAATGTCAGATCGTGAACATATTTCAAGATCACAACATGACGATACTTGACATGCAGCTGGTTAAGCATGTGATCCAGGTCGATCCGGTGCGAGCTGATCATTTCCGCCGACTTGTCCTCGCCTACTTTTGCCGACGGCATCACCCGCTTGCGCCTTCTCAGCTCGTCCGTGCAGCAGTTGATCAAGATCCGAATCATCCACGGCAGGAGCGCCGAGTCGTCTTTGAGCGATCTGCGTTTGATCCAGGCTTTGCAGGAGGCTTCCTGCAAAGCTTCGAGCGTATCCGCTTCGTTATGCAGATAACTGAAGGCGATCCCGTACAATTTCCGGCGGTGTTCCGCTATTTTTTCGATAAAAAGTTCTTCGTTCTCCGCCGCTGCGCGCGCATTATCCTGCTTAATTTCCAGCGGTGTGTCCACCTGCACTCCCCCTCGGCTTCAATCACACGTGTCTTCTTTTTTTAATCGATTATGTATAGTAGACGGCGTAAAGGCGACGAACGGTTTTCGGGTTTTGAAAAACACGCAAAAAAGCCGTACGGTTCTCCCTGCCGGGATAAACCGTACGGCGAAGCGGAACTTCCGCCCTCATTCATTCAACGATCCGCAGTTCCCTTACCCTCTCAGATCGCGCTTCGGAAATTCGTTCATCCATTCGCGCAGCAGCGCAGGCGTAAGTTCGGCCGGCGAAGCGACATGATGGTCGGCGTCCGGCAGCGTCTCTTCCGTGCCGATCCCTACCGCTGGCATGCCTGCGCGGTGGATCGAGATCACACCCGCTTCGGCGTCTTCGATCCCGATGCAGCGCAGCGGATGGACGCCTACGCCTTCGGCCGCGTTCAGGAAGATTTCCGCGTCCGGCTTCTGCAGCGCGACCGCGCCGGCATCCGCAACGAAGTCGAACAGATCCGTGACTCCGAGTCGGTCCAGTACGGTCGGCGCGTTGCGGCTGGCGGAAGCCAGTGCCGTGCGGATCCCGTCGCGGCGCAGCGCTTTGAGGAGCTTGCGCACGCCCGGCAGCAGCGCTTCCGGGGTCAGCGTGGTCAGCAGTTCTTTGTAGCGCTCGTTTTTGCTGTGCGCGAGTTTTTCCATTTCTTCCAGCGAATACGTCCGGTCTCCGTTTTGGAGAATAAGCTTCAGCGAAGTCATCCGGTCCACGCCTTTGAGCTTCTCGTTATGCTCGCGGTCAAACGGAATACCCAGTTCGTCGGCGAGATCTTTCCAGGCCTGATAATGCAGTTCGGCCGTGTCGGTGATGACTCCGTCGAGGTCGAACAGCACCGCGCCCAACACCCGGTTCGGCAGGGTCAGCTCTTCTTCCAGCTCCACCTCGACGCCGAAGTGTTCCAGCTTCATCGGTTCGCCTTCCAGCAGGCGGTACGTCGTGGATTCCTGAGTGGCGTTAACGTACAGTCTGCGCCCTCTCCACTTCAGCGAGAAACTGCAGCGTTCCCACTGACCCGGCAGCAGCGGACGGAAGCTCAATTTGCCTTGGTCCTGCTTCATGCCCGCGAAGCCGTTGACGATCGCAAGGCGGCTGCCGGCCATCGCGGCGGCGTGAATGCCGTCTTTGACATTGCCGTGCGTATCGTCGAGATCCAGACGCGAAGTTTCCATGAAGAATTCATAGGCCTGATCCATGTACCCAAGTTCCGAAGCGACCATCGAATGCACGCAGGCGGACAGGGACGAATCGTGCGTCGTGAGTCCTTCGTAGTAAATATATCCGCGCGCTTTCTCCGCCCGGGTGAAGCGTTCCGGCTGCACATGGAAAGCCAGGACCAGATCGGCCTGCTTCAGCACCTGGTGCCGGTAGATGTCCATCGGATGATAATGGAGCAGCAGCGGATATTTTTCTTTTGGCGTATTGGCAAAATCCCACGGAGCTTTGTGCAGGAAAGAGTCGTCTTGGCCGATCATTCCCTGCTCGCGGTAAATGAACATCTCTTCGGCCATCTTGCGCCACGAGCCCAGCTCGGCCTCGGTAACCTGGAGACGGTCGCACACTTCCTCGTATTGACCTTCGTGCTGTTCTCTCATTTCTTCCAGCAGATGGACGGTATATTCGAATTGATCCTGAACCATAACGTTCGTATAGGCGTTGTTGTTCACAAGCGCCGTATACTCGTCGGGTCCCGTAACGCCGTTGATACAGAATCCGCGGCCCGGAATGAAGCTGCCGTAACCGGCGAAGAAGCGGCTCGTCTCGATCAGGATCTCCAGTCCGTTGCCGTACTTATAGTTCGGATCGTCAACGGATTCGTTGTACAGCTTGATCGCATGGGCGATATCGGCGTTGATATGGAGCTGGGCCGTTCCGGCCGGGAAATAGGCGGACGTTTCTTCGCCGCTGATCGTTCTCCAAGGGAACAAGGCTCCTTTGAAATTCAGCTCTTCGGCGCGGCGGCGAGCTTCCGGCAGAATATAGTAGCGATAATCCAGCAGTTTGCGGGCAATCTCCGGCTCCGTATGGAGGAAGAACGGGAACACGTACATCTCGGTGTCCCAGAAGTAATGCCCCTCGTATCCTTCCCCGGTCAGTCCCTTGGCAGCCATATTGGTCCGTCCGTCGCGGCCGACGGATTGGAACACGTGGTAGGCGCTGAATCGGAGTCCCTGCTGCAGCGCATCGTCGCCTTCGACGACAATATCGGCGGACAGCCAGAATTCGTCCAGAATGCCTTCTTGAATCGCCGCGTAGCTGTCATAGCCGCGTTCCATCGCTTCGTCGAGCTGACGGATGCCTTCTCTCCACAGATCGCCGGTATTCGGTTCTTCGGAAGCATGATAGACGATATATTTCTCCATCACGAATTCGTCGCCCGGCTGCGCGGCTACCGTGAAACGTTTCTCCACTTTGCCGCTCGAAGCTTCCGTCGTCAGTTCGTACTCCCCGCCCGTCAGCTTATGCTCGACCGCACAGGCCACGTGGAATCCGGTGACCCGGGTACGCTGCATGATGCCCGCGTAGGTCCGGTCTTCGCGCATTTCCAGAGTGGTCAGCACGGGACCCGAGAACGAAGAACCCGAACGCGGATCGCCCGAAGACGACTGGTTGACGACATTGCCGTCGATCTCCGACTCGAAACGGACCGTACCTTCGAAGTTCATCGGTTTGACCGTGCAGCGCAGCAGCAGCAGATGCGGATCGTCCAGCGAAGCCATCCGCTCGAACGTGATCTCCACTTCCCGGCCTTCCAGCGAGCGCCATTGGATCGTACGGGTCACGGTGCCTTTGCGCATATCGAGCTGGCGCCAATAACCGAACAGCGTACCCTGGAATATATGTACAGGTTCGTCGTCCAGCCAGATCCGGATGATCTGGGCATCGGCCACGTTAAGCATCGTTTCGCGGTCGCGTGCCGAACCGTACGTTTCTTCCCCGTATACGATCGGAGCCGATTCGTAGAACCCGTTGATATAGGTCCCGCGCAAAGAAGTGCCCAGCGGCCCGTAATATCCTTCTTCGAAATTGCCCCGCATGCCCAGATACCCGTTGGCTACGGCAAAGATCGTCTCGTCGCGCAGATTCTGTTCGGTGTCCAGCGTATGCTCGGTCACCGTCCAAGGCTCGTAGGCATAAATCGGTCCCCCGGCTGAGTGCTTCATAATATCTTCCTCCCATTCCTTCTGTATCTCGTTCACTCTTTATCCTATTCGTTCTTTTTCACGCAGACTCCTGCTTCATTACCCAACTGGCTCCCGGTAAATAACTCGTCCATGCAGAAAAGAATACGAAAAATTTAAAGAAAGCGTATTCCTACGCAGGCCGGAAGGTGAGTCAGGCGTTGAGCAGCGGGGCCCGACCTTCTTTCCGGACGGATTCCCCGCAGCCTATAAAAAAGAGAGCCTCCGCCGGGTGGCGAAGGCTCCAAGTCAGGGTTGTGTTGAAAGGGCTTACATCTGCATTATAAGCGCAGGTTTTCGTTTTGGGAATCCCTAATTTGTCAAAAACGCGGAAGAACTTCGAAATACACGGATAAACCATCCGAAAACCCTCCGTTTCTCCCGCTGCATCCTGTTTATGCCTTTTTATCCCGGATGAAAGAGTTGGAACACCGCGTCTAAAAAGAAGACTCGCTCTATTTCTGCGGATCCCCGCCGTCTTCAAGAAGGGTGACGGACGCCGCTTCTTCAAGCACCTTGTTCATCAGCGGCACATACACATCCCAATAGAAAGCATCTTCGCTGCCCGGCGGGTCGAAGGTAAACCAGCTTTTGAACGTCGGCCAGCCTGCATAACGCCGCCAGAACGGATATTCGTCGTGATCGGCGTAATCGCCCGCGAAGTAGTAACTGACCTGGCCGGGAGCGGCGGAATCCGGCGAAGCCGAATCGGCGGTTCCCGGCGCTTCACGCCGGACAATCGCCGGAAACCGCTCGCGGATTCCGTGTTCGGCGAGCAGCGCCCGGCCGTTGCCGGTCAGCTGCAGATCGTATTCCGCCAGCACCTCGCTGCCGGACGAAGCCGTTACGATATCGAACCAATAATTATACCGGTTATCCGCATTTAGGCCGAGACGCCCGCGTCCGGCATCGGTGAACGAGATCCGCGCACCGCCTTCGGTCTCTTCGCCTTCGCGCATCACGAACAGATCGCCGTCTTCCTCGACAAACAGGAATCCGGCGCCCGTGTACGTCCATTCCCGCCCTGTCACTTCCCGGTAGCGTCCCGGCACCCAGTCCGGCACTTCGACGCCGGCCGACAGATCCGGGAAGTAGCGGGCGGTCCATCCTGTCCATTCCATGCCCAGCATTGCACTTGCCCGTTTGCGCACCGCTTCTTCCGTCGGCGCGGCCAGCGAGTTGAACTCGGCGACGATCATCGTCCCCCGGGCCGCCGCCGCTTCGATAACGTTGACATCGGCCGTTTTCAATCCGCCGTTTTGTCCCTGGGGAGCGCCGCCGCCGGCATTTGCCGGCACGTCTTCGCCCGCTTCCGCTTCTTCGCCGCTTCGCTCTTCCTCCAACCCGTAGGTATCGGCGATATAGAGCAGCTGCGGTTCGGCCTTCATCTCCGCAAGCGTCCGCTCCTGCGGACGCGTCCCGTTCTTCTCCGGATAATTGCCGTAATAATCGAGATCGTACAGATATTTGTCTCCGGTTTCCGTCCGGTACTTCTGCTGGTTCAGCACCCAGAACAGCCCTTTGTGTTCCCGGTAGCTGTCATCGGCCACCGTCTTGTCGAGCACGGCGACGGACAGCGTACGGGCGGGGCTGACTTCCCAGATGATCCACGGCAGCAGCAGAAGCAGCATCAACGCGGCCAGTCCCGCCCAGAAGCGGGGAAAAGGTTTCTTTTTTTTCAACTGCGGCTCACTCCTTCTTCTCCGGCGGAACCGGCTGCGCGCCCTGAATCGTTCCCGGTTTCTTGTTCGCTCCAAGCACATTGACCCGGGTCATCTCTCCCCAGCCGTGCTTCTTGCCGCGGAGTGCCTCGAACAAGCCCACGGTGCGCCACCACGTCATGATCGGGCGGTACCAGAACGATTCGGACAGCGCGTAAAAGAACAGCCGGAACGTATCCGAAATCCGGTTGTAATTGTGAAACCGCCATTCTTCGAACAGCACGCTCATCGTCGACATCAGCGAACCGAAGAGCAGCATGACCAGAGCCAGCACCAGCGAAATCTCCACGTTGATCCGATCCAGGAAAAAGCCCGACACGACCGTGAAATAACCGAACAGCTCCACCAGCGGTCCAAGCAGCTCGACAAACAGAAAGAACGGCATCGAGATCATTCCAACCCGGCCGTAACGGGGATTGAAGATCATTTTCTTGTGCGCCCGCAGGCTTTCGTACAATCCACGGTGCCAGCGGGTCCGCTGTCTTTTCAAGATGGTGAGGCTCTCCGGCGCTTCGGTCCAGCAGACCGGTTCGGGCACATACACGATACGGGCCTTGCTGTTCTTGCGCCGGATATGTTCGTGCAGCCGCACGGTGAGTTCCATATCTTCCCCGATCGTCCCCGTCTCGTAACCTCCGACTTCGACGACCCAGCTTTTTTTGAATACGCCGAACGCGCCGGAGACGAGCAGCAGCATATTGTAGCGGCTCAGACCGATCCGGCCCATCAGGAAAGCCCGGAGATATTCCACGACCTGCATCACGACAAGCGGCTTGTTGGACAGACGAACGCTTGCGCTGCTCAGGTAGCCGCTGTCGACCTCGCTGCCGTTGGCAATGCCCACACTGCCTCCTGTTGCCACAATTTCTTCGCCGGGACGCGCATCCATGATCGGTTTGACCACTTTGATAAACGCATCCGCATCCAGTACCGTATCGCCGTCAAGCGACACGAAGTAGGGATACCGGCAGACGTTGATCCCCACATTCAGCGCATCGGCCTTGCCTCCGTTTTCTTTGTCGACCAGCACCAGATTGGGATGCCGCAGCGACCGGTAGACGGCGCGGATCGGCTTGGTTTCTTTTTTGAGTCCCGAAAAAGGAACCCGGCCTTTCACTTCGGTCATATTGAATTCTTCCAGCATGATCGGGACAGTGCGGTCTTTCGAACCGTCGTTGACCACGACGATCTCGAACTGCTTGTAATTGATACTGAGCAGGGACCGTACGCTTCCGACGATATTGATCTCTTCGTTGTAGGCGGGCACGATAATGCTCAGCGGAGGGACAAGCTCGGTCTCCAGTACGGTGCTGTACTGGATCTCGCTGAGATCCCGTTCGCGCCACAGACTGCGCGCCGCAGCTGCGGTCAGAAACAGATAAATGCCGGCCGACAGCGCGACGTAGATCGTAATCAGGACTCCGAACACCCGGTGCACACCGGTCAGAATATCAAACCACATTCCGCTCATAAGCCCTCCTCTCCAGCGTTTCCACCGCCATGTCGCGCGCAAAACGGTCCGGATGCTCTTCGGCAACCTTCGCGATGCGTTCAAGACCGTTCCGGTAATTCGACAGCGAAGCGGCCGCTTCGCGGCGCACTTCGTAGGCGGGGTCGGCCATCAGGTTCTCCAGATGCGGTGCGAATCGTTCTTGGCGCACGGCACCGGCCAGACGGGCCTGCATCATTCGCTCGGGCCAGATAACGGCTTCGCCCTGCGAAAAACGTTCTTCCAGCACATCCGCCGCTTCCGGCGTCATATACCCGAAATTGGCCAGCGCTTTGAGCGCGCGGATCCGGGTCTCCCGGTCTTCGGAGCGCATCGATCTCTCCAGCAGCTCCAACACTTCGACCGTGCGCACATTGCCGAGCCGCAGCGTATCCAGCAGACAGCGCCGGACACGGATCGGCAGGCTGTCGAAGCGGCGCACCAGTTCCTCCAGACGCTCTCCCTGCAGCGCAACCAGCACCTGCATCAGCTGCAGATCGGAGAAGCGCTCCGCCGCAATGTCGAAATAGTCCGATGTCTCCTGCGCCTGCAGCGAAGCCAGCGTACGCACGAGCAGAAAACGTTCGTCGTCGCTGTTCGGACCGTTCTCCAGCAGGCCCAGCCGTTCGATCAACCGGTCTTTCATTCCGGTCATCCGGAACTTCTCGATATGGAGCAGCACGTTCATCCGGTCGCCCCAGCGCCGCCGGCCGAGCAGGTATTCGTACTCTTCGGCAAAATAATCCGCGGCAAAAGCATAAATCCGTTCCCGTTCCGTCTGGGACGCGCTGAGCGCAAGGCGGCTGAGCAGCGCTTCTTCCAGCGCTTCGCGGCGCAGCCCTTCGCCCGACATTTCCAAGCGGCGGCTCCGCTCTCCGCTGCCGAGATATTCGACAAGAGGGGAATCAGGATCCGCAAATCTGCGGGTCGCTTCGGCGACCTGCAGACGGTGGCGGGTCCGAAGAACCTTGCGTTCGACCAGGTAGAACAGGGTCAGACCGATTAGTACGACCAGAATGGCGACGGCTGTCCACAATACCCTCAGAACGCCCGCATCGCTCATTGGAAAGCCCCTACTTTCCCGAGCAGACGCCGGACCCGGGCTTCAAGTTCAACCATACTGAACGGCTTCGTCATGTAATCGTCGGTACCCGCACGGATCGCTTCCGCAATCCCCCGTTCGTCGCCGACACCCGTGAGCATCAGCACCGTATAGATCGGCTCGTATTCGCCGCTTCGCAGCCTTGCGAGTACTTCCATCCCGTTCATCCGGGGCATCATGCGATCGAGAATCAGCAGATAGCGGGATCCTCCGGCATGCCAGGGATCGCTCAGGAATTCTTCTCCGTCGGCAAACGAACGAATCTCCAACTCGTATTCCTCTTCCAGACTCTGAAGCTGCTGCTCCAAAATGGTGCGCATCAGAGGATCGTCGTCGATCAAAGCGAGCCTCAGTTGGGAAGCCTCCGGGCCTTCGCTTGCAGCGCCGCCGGACTTCTGGGCGCGTTCACGGCCGGCGGCCGCTTCGAGCGCCCGAACCGCACCGGACAGCGCCCGCTGCCGCGTGAATCCTTCCTGGGCTTCGACGACGCCGTGCAGAGCCGTAACGTCCACCTCGCGGGTCATCGCGCCGATCTCCTCGTCGAGCAGGATCCGCTCCAGGAACTCGCCGCTCTGGTCCGCATTCATCCCCGGCTGCAGCAGATAAAACCGGCCGGCGCGATCCCGCGCCCAGATATCGCGCGGTTTGAGCAGGCGGCGAACGGCATCCGAGAAGTCTTTGAGCAGGCGGTCGCCTTCGCGGTAGCCGGTCCGCTCGTTCAAGCGGCGCAGACCGTCCAACTCGACAGCGGCCAGCGCAAGCGGTTCGTTCAGCTCGCCGAGCAGACCGATTCGGCGGGTCAGCTCGCTTTCAAGAAACGGCATCCCGTAAGCGCCTGTGGTCTGATCCAGCATTAGCTGCGCGGTCACCCGACGCCGGTGCCGGATCAAACGGCGGATCCGCACGACAAATTCGTCGGGATTCATCGGTTTGGTCAAGAAATCGTCGGCGCCTTCTTCGTAAGCCTTCAGGCGCGTGGCGTCGTCGCTTTTGGCCGTCATCAGCACTACGGGAATCATATAGCGGTCGCACAGTTCGCGCAGCCGTCCCATCAGTTCGAATCCGTTTTGTTCCGGCAGCAGAACGTCAAGCACCGCGCAGTCCGGTCTCATTTCGTAGAACCATTCCACCGCTTTGTCGAAACGGGGCGTGGCAAACACGGTGAATCCGCGCGACTCCAGGATATCTTTTAACAGCGCCAGCAGTCCCAGATCGTCGTCGAGCAGCAGCACCGTCCCTTCGGACTCCGCTTTCTCTTCGAATTCTTCCGTAAATTCCGGCTGCTCCCGCCGCGGCACCTGCGGTGCCGATTCTACGGGAACCGCTCCGGCTTCGGCATCCGGCGAACCCGTCAGATTCGACAGCGCCCGGCGCAGATTATGCCCGTCGGACGGCGGCCCGTCCGGTCCGGAATTCCCGGAAGCCGGCGCCGGGTACAAGCCCGCGCCGCTCTCGCTTGGCCAGTCGCCTCGGCCCGGCACTTCAAGCAGCCGCCGCAGCATTTCCAGCCGCTCCGACAGCTCTTCTCCCGTAAAGACGCGGTCTCCTTCTTCACGGAAATCGTTCATCAGACGAAGCGACACTTCATACCACTGCTGCAGACCGATGGTCCCCGAAGTTCCCTTGATCGAGTGCAGCATTCGGTAGACGGTGCGCTCGTCCGTTCTTGCGTCCGGATTCAGCATGCGGTCCAGATTCTCCGCCGCCTGTTGGGTGAATAGTTTCTGGTATTTATTCATAAAGGGGTCTCCTTATCTTCGCTTCCGATCTCCACGATCGAAAAATCCGAGTTCACTTCGACCTGACGGATATCCAGTCCTTTTTGTTCCAGCGAAGCTCTGGCAAACGGCTCGCTCGGCGCGGGAATGGCAAGAGCGGGACGGGACGGCGGATCTTCGATCAGCCGCCGGCCAAGCGCCAGCAGTTCCTTTACCGTAAACGGCTTGCGCAAATAGGTTTCCAGGTCCGCTTCTTCATAATCCTGCGGCGGATCGAGCGCCGAGGAGATCACAATCGGAATTTGCAGGCTGCCTTGTTCGCCCGCCAGCAGCCGGATAAAGTCCCAACCGTCCAGTTCGCCGGCCAGGGACAGATCGACGATGCCCAGCACGGGCGGACGGTTCTCCGGAGATTGACGCAGGGCAAGCAGCGCCGCTTCGGCTTCGGAGAACAGCACCGCCGGACGTCCGTCTTCCCGGAACGCTTCCAGGATCAGACGCCCGAGACTTTCGTCGTCTTCGAGAATCAGCACGGCGCCGGCCGGATTCGCAAGTTCCAGCATCGGCAGCTCGAAGCGGAAGACGCTGCCTTCCCCGAGCGTCGAATCGAACGAAATTGCGCCGCCCATATCTTCGATCATTTCTTTGACGATCGCAAGTCCGAGTCCGGTTCCGCCGATCTGTCTCCGGTCGGAATTGTCGACCCGGTAGAACTTCCCGAACAGCTTGGATTTGGCTTCCTCGGGAATTCCCAATCCGTAATCGCGGATCTCGACGATCCAGCGGTCTTCGCCGCGGCGGATCGCACATTCAACGACTTCTTTGCCCGGCGAGTATTTGATCGCGTTGCTGAGCAGATTATGGAAGATCTGCTTCAGACGGTCTCCGTCGCTTCGCACCGCGCAGACGCCTTCGGGCAGGCTCAACCGCACCGCATGGCCCGAACGGCCGTCCCATTGGGCCGCCATATCTTCCGCAATCGGCTTGAGATCCAGAGGCAGCATGCGGTAATTCTGCTTGCCCGCTTCGATCCGCTGGAGATCGAGAAAGTCTCCGATCAGCCCCGACAGACGTTTGGCTTCGCCGTGGATGGTTCCGATATATTTCTGCGCTTTCTCCGGCTTGACGCTGCGGTTCAGCATCAGTTCGCTGAATCCCAGAATACTGGCCAGCGGCGTACGAAGTTCATGCGAGACAACGCTGACAAACTCGTCGCGCATCCGGTTCGTCTCTTCTTCTTCGGTCCGGTCCCGGAAAACGAACAGCCGGACATCGCCCCAAACGACATCTTCGATCCGCCGGATATAAACCTCGAAATACCGGGCGGACTGACCGGGAGGCTCGAACGAATAGCGTGTCCGTCCCCCGTCCAGATCGGAAGCGAGCGCCGTGCGTATACGATCCCCCGCATCGGCGACAATGCCAAGCTTATCGTTCATCTCGTCCATCGCTTCGGCGAAATTCCGGCCCGTGCAGAAGGTCGGATCCAGCAGTTCGCCCGTAATCCGGTTGCACATCAGGATTTCGCCCTGCGGGCTGCAGACGATCAAGGCTTCGTTGATCGAATCGATCACCTGCTGCGTAGCGTCGCGCTGATCGCCGAGATTGCGCTTCTCCTGTTCCAAAGCGCGGTTGAGCCGGTTCATCTCGCGGTTCTGCCGCTGGCGTTCCGCCTGGGTGAGCTGGGCGAACAGCGCTCCGATAAACTGCCGGATCAATCCGTCCGCAAGTTCCTCTTCGCCTTGTTCCGGCGAGCGGTCGCCATAGAGAGTCAGCAGCAGGAAGCCTGCCGGACGCTCCTCGCCCACTCCGTCATAGACGGGATAATAGGTATCCACGGCGGACTCGTAAGCGCCGTGCGCCCCTTTCTCGGCACCCGATACGGGGCGGCGCCGCGAAACGGGGCGATTGGTCCGCATCGCCTGCAGCGCCGGTCCGGCCGGTTCGCCTTCGAATCCTTCCGCCGACAGCGGATAACCGCCGCTGTACAGCACTTCGTATCCCCGTTCGCCAAAGCGTTCCAGAATCGTCTGCCGGGTCTCTTCTTCGGCGGACGGTCCGCCGGACTCCGACGATCCGCCGTCTTTGGACCCTTCGTTTCGGAAAACGAGCATCCCGGCATCCCGCCCGGTTACAAGCAGCAGCTGCCCGATCGCCCGTTCCAGAAAATCGCCCAGATCCGTCAAACCGACCAGCGACTGCTGATAGGCGTTGATCGCTTCCAGCTGCTGTTCGCGGTGCGTCAGCTGCTCAAGCGTCCGCTCCAATTTCCGGCGCTGTTCAAGAATCTGTTCGTTCTGCGCTTCCAGCTCGTCGTTCTGCGCTTCCAGTTCTTCGCGCTGCTCTTCCATCCGGACCAGATTGTTTTCCAGTTCATATTGACGGCTGCGAATGCCTTCGGCCATGCGGCCGATTCCGCCGAGCAGACTGCCGATCTCGTCGCCCCGCGAAGACCCGCCGAGTTCCACGATTTCGCCGCGCTCGATTTTCCCTACCGCGGCCTCCGCGGCCACAATCGGTTGGATAAACGACCTTTTCAGATAGCGGATCAGCAGCAGGGCCGCTCCAAGCGCCGCGATCAGCGCAAGTGCCGTTACAAGCAGAATGATATAGCCCAGTGTGCGAATCTGTGCCGTCAGATCTCCGATCCGTTCGCGCTGCATATCGACCAGTCCGGCAAATTCCGTTTCCATTCTCCGGACAAGCGCGCTGCCTTGCGATTCGGACAACTCCGCAAGCGCCGCAATATCGCCGGCTCCGATCAGATTCATGGCCTGGGCCGAATACCGGTCAAAACGTTCGTTCAATCCTTCCAGTTCGGTCACTCCGCTTAATCCCTGCTGCACCGCTCCGGCATAGGCATGCTCCAGCGCGTGGAACAGCCGGTCGTATTCTTCCCGGGACGATACCGACTGCTGATACAGATCTTCCCGTTCGTAGGCGGCATAAGCCCGCAGATAGGAGACCGTCTCAAGAAAAGCCCGTTCGGTATCCTGCAGCAAATTCAGCCGCTCGATCCGCTCGTCGAGTTCGTCGGACAGCGAGACATACTGACGGTGCACGATCAGCTCCGCCGCCGCAAGCAGCACGCCAAGCACAAGAAACAGCGTCAGGATCCCGTAAACGATACGCCGCGACAGGCTTCCGGAAGTTCCTTCCTTCATGACGGCTGCTCTCCGGCCAGCTTATGCACGATCTCTGTCAGTTCGACCGGACTGAACGGCTTCGAGACAAACCTTGTCACGCCAGCCTGTATCGCCTGCTCCCGGTCTTTCTCTTCCGCTTTGGCGGTCAGCAAAATAACAGGCTTGTCCGCGTTTCTGCCGCCTTCGCTGCGCAGCCAGCGGCAGACTTCCAGACCGGTCGCTTCGGGCATCATGTAGTCGAGAATAATCAGGTCGTACTCGCCGTAGCGCAGACTGTCCATCGCAAGTCTGCCGTCTTCGGCCTCGTCGATATCGTACCCTTCATCCTCCAGCGTTTCCGTCAGCAAAAACCGCAGGACCATTTCGTCTTCGGCAATCAGAATCTTCTTCTTCATGTTGGCCACTCCGTTCCTTTAAAGGCTGCCGGGTTTGGAAGCCGATGGGATTTGCGCTCTTATTCCTAATCTTACCCCAAAACGATTCGTTCGTGCGAAAGCGTCTTTAAAAACCTCCCGTTTGGTATGGTATAATGAAGCCGCGGCCTTTTTGGCACGCTTTTTGCGATTTTGCAGCGACTCCACCAAGAGAAGGGGCCCAATAGATGATAGACTGGATCAATTCCGTATTCGACCGATTTTTCTCGCTGAACCCGATTCTGCTGAGCGTCCTGTTCACCTTGTTCTTCGCGGGCATGGCGTTCATGGCGCTGTTCATGCGGATGAAAGCCAGCAAACGCCCGCTGACCGCACGCAAGATCATGATGCCCCCCATCGGGATGGCCACCGGCTTCTTCATGTTCGTGATCCGCGATATCCAGATTCCGTGGACGGGCGCGCTGATCGCGTTCCTCGTCGGCTGGTTCCTGTTCGCGTACCCGCTCATTCTCGGCACCAAGTTCGAGCAGATCGGCAGCGACCTGTTCGTCAAAAGGTCCAAAGCGTTTCTGTTCATCCTCGTCATATTGATCGTGATCCGGCTCGCTCTGCACGGATACGTCGAACAGTTCGTGACGCTTCCGCAGACCGGCGGCGTGTTCTTCATCCTCGCGTTCGGCATGATCCTGCATTGGCGTCTCAACATGCTGCTGCGCTTCAAGCGCATGACGGGCGGCTCGACGGGCGGCGGCACGCCGGCGGGTGCGGCGGAAGCTTGAGACGCTGACGCAGCCTGCCGCCGCGTTCCCCGGGACTCGCCAGGCGAACCGCGCGCATTCGCATTCGCATTCGCATTCGCATTCGCATTCGCATTCGCAAACTATACGTCCCGGAATAACTGCGAGAAAACACCTATTTCGCTTCAAGAGAACCTTTTTGGAAAATAACTGCCCCAGAGCAGTTATTTTTCGTTTACAGCCATTTTTCCACCGCTTTTCGCCAAATAAGTGTTCTGAGGCAGTTATTTTGAAAAAAGCGGCGGAATTCGGGAAAATAACTGCCGCTGCGCAGGTATTTGCTCTGACGTACTCGCCTCTGTCGTGACTGTCTATGCCGTGCCCGCAAGTTTGCGAAACGCTACGGAACCCAGCGCCTGCACGCCCCACGCGCCCGACCTCCCGACGCGCAACATCCACCAACGCACGCACCAAAAAGACGCCTTCCTCTAATAAGGAAGGCGTCAGGCTGTCGAAAAAGTCCTATTCGTTGTAGAAGCTCGTCAGCTGCGGGAGAAATTCGTTCCGGTCGCGTGTTGAAATCGGGGAAAAGAATTGGAATTTAGCGGAATTTCCCCGATTTCAAAGGCGAACACTATCGTTCCTTCACTGAATTTCTCCCTCCGCCTCCTCACTTTGTTTGGAATCAGACTTTCTCGACACGTTGGACGCCTTCCTCTAATAAGGAAGGCGTATTTCTTTTTCACACGCAGCCCGCAGTCACTCCGGCTCGAAGCTTAACGCTTCAGACTTTTGCCGTTCGTCGCGATCACTTCTTTGTACCAGTTAAACGATTTCTTCTTGTAGCGCTCAAGCGTGCCGCTGCCGTCGTCGTGACGGTCCACGTAGATGAAGCCGTAGCGCTTCTTGAGCTGCGCCGTGGAGGCGCTGACGAGGTCGATACAGCCCCAGGTCGTGTAGCCCATCACTTCGACGCCGTCTTCGATCGCTTCGCCGACCTGCACAAGGTGATCGTTCAGGTAATTGATGCGGTAGTCGTCTTCGACGGTCTTCTCGCCCCGATCGTTCGTGGTCAGCTCGTCGACCGCGCCGAGTCCGTTCTCCACGATGAAGAGCGGCTTCTGGTATCTGTCCCAGAACGAGTTCAGCACGTAGCGCAGGCCCTGCGGATCGATCTGCCAGCCCCACTCGCTCGCTTTGAGGTGAGGGTTCGGCACGCCGCCGAGCAGGTTGCCTTCGCCCTGGATTTTTTTCTCGGGATCGGCCGTTTCGCAAATGCTCATGTAATAGCTGAACGAGATAAAATCGACCGTGTGCTTGAGCGCTTCCGCGTCGCCGTCTTCGAATTTGATCTCGATGCCGTTCTCGCGCAGATAGCGCTTCATGTAGCCCGGATACACGCCGCGCACGTGGATGTCGGCGAACGCCATGTTTTTGTGATCGGATTCCATGGCCTGGATCACGTCGTCCGGGTTCGGCGTCAGCGGATAAATCGGCATGCTGAGCACCATGCAGCCGATCTGGAAGTTCGGGTTGATCTCGTGTCCGACTTTGACCGTCTTGGCGCTTGCGACCAGTTCGTGGTGAATCGCCTGGTACAGATCCTGCTTGCTCAGGTCTTTTTTCGGCGTCGAGATGCCTCCGCTCATGAACGGCGCTTCGAGGATCGAGTTGATCTCGTTGAACGTCAGCCAGTATTTAACCTTGTCTTTGTAGCGCTTGAACACCGTCGTCGCGTAATGCACGTAGAAGTCGACCAGCTTGCGGTTGACCCAGCCGTCGTACTGACGCGACAGATGCAGCGGCGTCTCGTAGTGGGAGATCGTCACGAGCGGCTCGATTCCGTATTTATGGCATTCGTCGAACAGCTCGTCGTAGAACTTCAGGCCTTCTTCGTTCGGCTCGGCTTCGTCGCCTTTGGGGAAAATGCGCGACCAGGCGATCGAGGTACGGAACACTTTGAAGCCCATTTCGGCAAACAGCTTCACGTCTTCCTTGTATCGGTTATAGAAGTCGATTCCGATCAGCTTCATGTTGTCTTCCGTCGGCGCTTCCGTGATCAGCGGGTCGCCGCCGTGTCCGGCGAAGCCGCCTTTTGGCGTAACGTCCTGGATCGACCAGCCCTTCCCGTCCGTCTGGTAGGCGCCTTCCAATTGGTTCGCCGCTACCGCGCCGCCCCACAAAAAGTTTTCCGGAAACTGTGTGCTCATATCGATTCACTCCTGTGTGTTAGAATGGATAAAGAAGTCTTGATTCCAGCATAAACCGTGAAACGCGTTCCACGTCAACCCCAAGGAGCGACCCTATGTCCAATCTTGAAGAAATCGCGAAATTGAGCGGATTTTCCAAAGCGACCGTCTCCCGCGTCTTGAACAAATCCCGCCATGTCAGTCCCGAGACCCGGGAGAAGATCCTGAACGTCATCCGCGAAATGGACTATGTGCCGAACCGCAACGCCGTCTCTCTCTCCAAAGGCAAAACACTGCAGATCGGCATGGTAACGGAAAATATCAGCGAAGTAATTCTCCCGTTCATGACCCGGTTTGTCGAAGTGGCGGCGGAGCACGGGTTCCAAACGATTATCTACACCTCCGATTCCGACCGGAAGCGGGAGCTTCAGGCCTTCGAGGATCTGAAGCAAAAAAGAGTCGACGGTCTGCTGATCATTACGTGCGTCAACGAGCTGTCCCTGGTCAGCTCATACGGCAAATACGGACCGATCGTCTCCTGGCAGCGGACGGACCGCCCGGATATTCCGTCCGTGGCGATGGATCAATACGACGGCTACCGCCTGGCGGTGGAGCATCTGCTGTCGCTCGGAATTACGAATATCGCCAATGCGTTCGGACGGCCGAGCAGCTTGAATACCAAACGCCGGGCGCAGGCTTACGAAGACCTTATGACGCAGCGCGGCCTTGAGGTTCGGCGCGACTGGTATTTCGAAGCCGTGTACCATATGGCCGGCGGACAAGAGACGGTTCGCCGACTGTTGGCGGGTTCGGCCGACAGACAGCCGGATCCGGGCTGCCGCGAATCGAAGCGGCATCCGGCCGATCGAAGCGCCGTGCGGCCAAATCTTCTGCCCGAAACGGATGCCCGGATTGCCGGACTGCAAAATCGCCGAGAATCTTCGGCCGCCGAATCGGCGGTCCCGCAGGCCGCGATCTGCGCCAACGATTTTGTGGCGGCCGGCGTGCTCAGCGAAGCGCGGCGGCTCGGTTGGAACGTTCCGGGCGAGCTGCGCATCGTCGGGTTCGACAATATGCCGATCGCCGAGACGCTTGGTCTCACGACCGTTCAGAACCCGATCCGCGATCAGGCTTATAACGCGTTTTCCCTGCTTTCCCCCGGCCTGCTCGGACGCCCGCTTCCGCTGAAGCCGCTCGAGTTCGGTCTGGTCGTGCGGGAAACGACGTAAAGTTCCGCCCGAAACCATACACACCATTCATCGCCGCTCCGGGTTCTCCGAAGCGCAGACGATATTTGTGATAACCCATTAAGGAAAGGAGCCGATGTCTTCATGGCTCGCAGCAACCGAAGATCTTCCTCTTCTATAAAAATAGGATCCGCCGTTCTCATCCTGCTCGTCTTGATCGCCGGCACGGCTTGGTTCCTCCAAGGACGCCAAGCGCCGCAGACCGCCCCGCCTTCCGCTTCGGCAGGCGGAGAAAGTGCCGCTGCGCAGGGCGAGAACGAGGTTCTCCCCGATTCCGAGGCGTCCGCCCAGCAGATCGAAACCATTGTCGCACTCGCCCGTGAAGGCCGGATCGAAACCGCAGCCTTCACGGTCGGACGTACAAGCCTCGACGAAGTGAAGAAGGAATGGAACGCTCCCGGCAGAACTTCGCAAAGCGGCAGCGCCGTGTATGCGGAATACCCGCAGCATTCCGCCGCGGTCGGCTACCGCGGCAATAAGGTCATCGATCTGCGATCCGACGACGAGTCGCTGAAGAGTATCCGCTACCGCGATATTCTAAGCGAGCTCGGCGAAGCGGACAGCGTCAAGACTTACCAAGACGATACCGTCGATCAGATCATCCTCGGCTACGACCTGCCCGGCGGTTACGTCCTGCGATGGGTGCTGCCCAAACCGTGGGCCGGAGAAGGAACCGAAATCCAGGAAAACCCTGCGCTTGACCATATTTCCGTCATCCGCACAGCCTCTTCGGCTGCTGCGGCGGCTCCCGCCGACACTTCGACCGCTCCCGCCGATGATGCAGCTCCCGCGGTACCTTCGAAACCGCAGACAGGCGGCAGTTCGTCCAAGCCCGCGGCCGGCAGCCCAGACAAACCGGCGGCGGGCTCGGCCGAAGCGCCGGACAAGCCGGCCGCGGACCCTGCCGTGCCGGGTTCCGGCAGCAGCGCGGCCAAGACGCTTGCCGGCATGACGCTCGAAGAGAAGATCGGCCAGATGATGATCGCCGGCGTTGAGGGCACTTCGCTGCGCGCAGCGGACCGGGCCCTTATTCAAGATCACGGCGTAGGCGGGGTCATTTTCTACGCGGACAATATCGATTCGGCCGCGCAGACGAAGAAATTCGCCGCCGAAGTCCAAGCCGCGAATCCGGAACCGGCTCTTCCGCTGCTCGTCAGCGTCGATCAGGAAGGCGGACGGGTAGCCCGGCTCAAGGGCGTCGACAAGATTCCCACAGCCGGCGCGATCGGCCAACGCGGCGACGCGGCCTATGCCCGATCGATCGGCGAACGGCTCGGCAATCAACTGCTCTCGCAGGGCTTCAATCTCGACTACGCGCCGGTGCTTGATGTGAACAGCAATCCGGACAATCCGGTCATCGGCGACCGCTCGTTTGGCGCGGATGCGGCCTTGGTATCGAAGCTCGGGATTCCGGTCATGCAGGGACTCGAATCCAAGAACGTGATTCCCGTGGTCAAGCACTTCCCCGGCCACGGCGACACGTCGGTCGATTCGCATATCTCGCTGCCCGTCGTGAACAAGACCCTGGCGCAGCTCGATAAGCTGGAGCTGATTCCGTTCAAAAAAGCGATCGCCGCAGACGCGGATGTCGTCATGATTGCCCATATTCTGCTGCCCAAACTCGATAAACAATATCCTTCTTCCTTGTCCAAAGCGGTCATCACCGATCTGCTGCGCGGCAAATTGGGCTTCAAAGGCGTGGTGATGACGGACGATATGACGATGGGAGCGATCGCCAAAAATTACGGAATCGGCGAAGCGGCCGTCCAATCGGTCAAAGCCGGCAGCGATATCGTGCTTGTTGCGCACGGTGCCGACAATGCGATCGATTCGATCACGGCGATCAAACAGGCGGTGAAATCCGGCGCGATCTCCGAGAAGCGGATCGACGAAAGTGTTCTCCGCATTCTCGCTCTCAAAGCGAAGTATTTGAAATAATCCGCAGGCGGCGGGAGCAATAGAAACCGCAAAAAGGGCCTTCCGGTTGATCCCGGAAGGCCCTTTTCCTGCGTTCTTTTGGTATTTCCGCTCTTTTGTCAGCTTCGTTCTGTTGACGGTGTCGTTCCTTTTATATTTTGACCAGCTGTTTGCCCAGATTCTCTCCGCTGAACAATCCGAGGAACGCTTCCGGCGAACGTTCGAAGCCTTCGACGATATTTTCCCGGTATTTCAGGCGGCCGTCCTTGAGCCAGCCCGCCATCTCGGGAATCGCTTCGGCATAGCGGTCCTGATATTGGCCGACCAGGAAGCCTTTGACCAAGGCGGTACGGGTCAGCAGCAGCGGCAGGAAGCGGGGACCCGGTTCCGGCTGCGTCACGTTATACAGCGAGATCTGGCCGCACAGCGGGATCCGGGCGTTCGCGTTCAGCAGTTGGAGCACCGCATCGCTCACTTCGCCGCCCACGTTGTCGAAATAGACATCCACGCCGTCCGGGCACTCAGCCGCCAGCGCTTCGTCCAGCGATTCGGTCTTGTAGTTGACCACGGCGTCGAAGCCGAGTTCATCGGACAAGAACCGGTTCTTCTCTTCCGAACCGGAAATGCCGACGACCCGTGCGCCTTTGATCTTCGCGATCTGGCCGACGATCATGCCGACCGCGCCGCCTGCGCCGGAGACGACAACCGTCTCGCCTTCTTTGGGCTGCCCGATATCCAGCAGGCCGAAGTACGCCGTCAGTCCCGGCATGCCCAGTACGCCAAGCGCCGTCTGGATCGGAGCCAGACTCTCATCGACCTTGACCGCCAGATCGCCGCTCACAACCGGATGCGTCTGCCAGCCCCAGCCTCCCTGTACGATATCGCCTTCTTTGAAGGAAGCATGACGGCTTTGCGTCACGCGTCCGACCGAGCCTCCACCGAAGGTTCCGCCGATCTCGTAAGGTTTCGCATACGATTTGGTATCGTTCATTCGTCCGCGCATATAAGGATCAACCGACAAATACAGCGTCTCGACCGCAATCTCGCCGTCTCCCGGCTGCGAAGCTTCTTCGGTTTTCAGTTCGAAATTCTCCTGTGTCGGCATGCCTTTCGGCCGGCTGGCCAATACAAAGCGTTGATTTTGTGTCATTCGATCCGTCACCTCCGTTAAGATTCGCCTTTTGACGTCGGGCTCTTTCTTCCCCATATCGTCCCGTGCAAAAGGCACCTCTATGTATTACCCTTCCGAACAGAAAAAAGCGCTTTTATCGTAAAACGGGTTTCGCTGTCCTGTTTCCTTTCATCAGTTCGC
Source organism: Saccharibacillus qingshengii (assembly GCF_013185195.1). Lineage (GTDB taxonomy): Bacteria > Bacillota > Bacilli > Paenibacillales > Paenibacillaceae > Saccharibacillus > Saccharibacillus qingshengii. Next base: position 14,047 of record NZ_JAAZWC010000022.1, on the reverse strand, counting down.
GCGCACCTCTTTAACCGTGTCACGTATTGTAACATATTTCTGGATTTTTCAGCTGACAATCGACTTTTTTTCCGTTAAAATGAACAAGCACGTTTCCTGAAAAATTTCATGCAAACCAATAAATCCTAAGCAAGAGGTGCAAATATGGGCAAAAAAAATCGAAAAGTCGCTATTATCGGATCGGGTCTGGTTGGATCGAGCAGTGCGTATGCCATGATCAATCAGTCCATCTGCGACGAGATCGTGATCGTCAGCCGCAATCATGAGCATGCCCTGGCACAGGCGCTCGATCTGTCCCACTGCGCCGATTTCACTTCCACGCGCACGCGCGTGCGGGCCGGACATTACGCCGACTGCGCGGATGCGGATATCGTGGTGCTGACCGCCGGAGCCAACGTCAAAGCCGGACAGAAGCGTATGGACATTATCGCCGAAGCCGCTGCGATCACCCGCGAGGTCGTCAGCTCGGTGATGGGCAGCGGATTCGACGGAATCTTCGTCGTCGCCGCCAATCCCGTCGACGTCGTAACGATGATCGCGGCGCAGGTATCGGGCCTGCCGCGCCACCGCGTGATCGGCACCGGCACTTCGATCGACTCCGCACGGCTCAAAACGCTGCTGGCCGACGTGTTCCAGGTCGATCCGCGCAGCGTTCACGGCTATGCGATGGGCGAACACGGCGAATCGCAGTTCGTGGCCTGGTCGCATGTCACGATCGGCGGCAAACCTATCCTGCATATTGTGGATGAACACAAGCTGCGCTTCCCCGATCTTGATCTGAGCGATATTGCGCGCAAAACCAAAGACGCCGGTTGGGAAATCTTCACCCGCAAAGGTTCGACCCAATTCGGCATCGGCAGCGCGATCGCCTATATCACCCGTTCCATTCTGAACGACGATCACCGGATCATTGCCGTATCGGCTATTCTCGACGGCGAATACGGCCAGAAGGACGTATGCGTCGGCGTACCGGCGATCATCGGCGACGGAGGAATCGAAGAACTGATCGAATTCAATTTGAGCGACGAAGAACAAGTGCTGTTCGGACGTTCCTGCGAGATTATTCGCTCGGGAGTCGGCAGTCTGGCCCAGCATTCCTGAGCCCGATAGGCACCGCTTCGCGAATGGAATCCAAAAAAGGCTGTCCGGAGAAAATTCCGGACAGCCTTTTGATTATGGAGATCGCGGCTGGAAGCGGCGCGATCCGGCCAGCTTCTTGCCGGCTCGAACCCCGCCTTTGCCGCACTCTTAGCGGTTTCTGCGCTGTCTTCTAAGTATCGTCAGGCCGAATACGCCGAGCATCAATACAAAAGAAACAGCCATGGAGCCGCAGAAAACAAAGAAACCTTTGCCTCCCGCGAGATCCTCCGGATTGGGGTGCATCGCCTGCGCCGAAGCGGTCCACTCGCTGCCGGGAGCTTCCCGGATCTGAACCGGCCGCGCCGAGGCGGATTCGCCGAAGTGCGGGCTTTCGATTGTAGACGCGGCAGCCGTTTCCATCGGAATGCTTCCGCCCGAGGCTTCCGCCTGAACGAAAGGGATGCCTCCCGTCAGAGAGAGCGCGATCACCGCAGCCACGGCAAATTTTCTTTTGAACATGATAAGTCGTACCTCCTTGTCGATAAGGCGGGGCGGCAAGCCCTTCGCCTAGATCCGTTCGAACCGGGGACTTTTCCCCTTTTCTATATCAACGTCATTGTCGTCCCTCTTGTTAACGGAAAGAAACGGATTTTTTGAATTTTTTTCTTTTTTCGCTCAAAGATCTAGACCGGCTTCCGGTTGAAGTACACTAATCCGGCAGCCAGAAAGACGAGAAAACTTCCTCCAACCGTAATCATCAGACTCTCGATCGGCAGGCCGAACGCGCCGAAGTCGTATTCGCCGCCCGCCTGCATCATCACCAGCATAGGCTGCGCCCATGGATAATAGGGACCGTAGGTCACCGAATTTGCGACCAGAATGTTCGGAACCGTAAAGACCATGTTCAGCACAAGCGGGGCCGCGAAGCTGCTCCACATGGTGGAGACGAACAGCTGCAGCGCGGCCAACGGCAGACAGGCCACGAAGCCTCCGATCAGTTTGGGGGCGAACACTTCCCACGGAATCAGCGACAGATCGTATCCCTTGCCCAGGCCTACCCCAAGCACGACGATCAGGAACAGCAGCTGATTGAACGCAAGCGTCCCGGCCACGACCAGCAGTTTGGACAGATACAGCGCAGTGCGCGAGACCGGCAGCGACAAGATCTGCTTCCATCCGCCGCCGGCATGTTCATAGCGGCAGACAAAAGCCGAGAAGATGCCGGCCATCATCGGCATAAACAGCAGGGCGTGCAGCAGAGTCATTACCATAAACAAAGCGGTCCAACTGCCTTCTTCATTACCGACGTTGGACATCAGCCCGACCACTGCACAGAGAATCGGATCGATGACGGCCAAAAGTATAATTTGCGAACGGCCCAGCTTGATCCGCTCGCTGCGAAGCGCCGAAATCCAGATCGCCATATCAGGCCACATCCTTTCTCGAGAAGTGAATCGATCCCAGCAGATAGAGCACGGCGAACAAAGCCATGCCCAGCCCGACAAATCTAAGCGTCTCGTGTCCCCGCACAACCAGCATCGGCCAGGACAGCGGAAGGATCTCAGGCATCGAAGCGCCGAAGACCGATACCATGGAAGCCGCGATCCCCAGCGAGATCGGAATAGCCTGATTGCGCATCGTCAAAGTCATCCAGAGCATCACGCCGAGCATCGGCAGCGAAGCCAGCATCGGATAGAAGCCGAGCGTCAGCAGATCCAGATAAGGCAGCGGTCCTCCGAAGCCCAGCAGCAGTCCGACGGCGGCCGTCGAAGCGGCCAGCAGCACGCAGGCGGCCAACAGCTGAACCAGGCAGCACAGCAGTTTCGAAGCGAAGACTTCGGAACGGTGGACCGGGAGAGCCAGGGTCTGTTTCCAGGAATTCTGGCGATTCTCGATATTGGCGATCATGCCCATCAGCAGGGTCATCGCCAGATAGATCGCAATCGGCACGAACATACTCGTTTCTTGGATCAGACCGCCCCAGGGGTCGGCCGCATAGGTGTCGTACACCAGATAATCGTAGCGCAGCCCGAAGTTGAGCGCCTGCATGGCCGCAAGTCCGGCCGCTCCGATCAAGACCACCCACCAGATGCCGGTCCGCCGCGTTTTGAGCAGGTCGGCCGCAAACAGCTTGCCGATCATTGCGACGCCTCCCTTGGCAGGCCCGCCGCTCGGGGAGCGCCGCTTCCGCTGCGGAAGTCCGCGTCCGCCGTATCCGCCGAACCGCTTCCTGTCATCGTCAGGAACAGGTCTTCGAGCGATTTGCGGCGCTCTTCCACGCGGTAGATACTGTGCCGCGCATCGACCAGAGCCGACACGAGCCGGGCAATCTGCCCGTTATCGATGCCTTTGAACACCATCTTCCCTTGATCGAGCCGCGGGAAACAGCCTTGTTCGCGCGCCGTAATCATCCCCGCTTCCGGATCGGACAAAGCGATATGTATCTCGCTGCCGGCTTTGCGCTGGAGATTCGGCATACTGTCCTGAAAAATCATTTTCCCCTGGTTGACGATCCCGACACTGCTCGCCATCTGTTCGATTTCGCTCAGCAGGTGGCTGGAAACGAGGACGGTGATCCCCTGCTCCTGCGGCATTTTTTTGATCAGCTCGCGAATTTCCAGGATGCCCGAAGGGTCCAGTCCGTTCGTCGGTTCGTCAAGAATCAGCAGTTCGGGACTGCCGAGCAGGGCCGACGCGATGCCCAGCCGCTGCTTCATCCCAAGCGAATACCCTTTGACGGAACGCTTGGCGTCCTTGGTCAGTCCCACCGTATGCAGGACCTCGTCGATCCGGTTCTTGGGCACATTCAGGATCCGGCGGATCGTCTCCAGATTCTCGACCGCGTTCAGGTGGCCGTAATACGACGGGTACTCGACCAGCGAACCGACCCGGCGCAGAATCTTGATCCGCTCGCGCTTCAGGTCCTGTCCGAAGATCTGTACAATACCGCTGTCGGGCTTGATCAGGCCAAGCAGCATCCGGATCGTCGTCGTCTTGCCCGCTCCGTTCGGTCCGAGAAATCCGTAAATTTCGCCCTGCGGGATCGCCAGATTAAGCGCGTCCACGGCACGGGTCCCCCGGTATTTCTTGGTCAAGTTCCGGGTCTCGATCATCATTTCTGTCATGTCCCTCACCTCTTTGCTCGTTATCGTTATTTCCTATGATAGAGAGCCCAGGTTAAAGGACAGACCTTGCCAAGTTTAAATTCCGTTTAAAAAAGCGTAAAAAAAGCCGCATGCCCGGAAAAGGCATACGGCTTTGGGAATAGGTACGAAGCGGAAATCCGGACACTCAAGACTCTTTTTCGGTCTGGGTCTGGCTTTGGTCGGCGTAAGGGTAGATCGGGCCTCTCAATTCGTAATCGTACGTCAAGCCGTTGACGATTCCGACGGTCTGATCGTTGTCGTACAGATCGAGCAGGAAGCCCGCCATCTGCTGCGCGGTATGGAACTTGGCGACGCGGCCTTCGTATTCGAACTGGTCGACATCGAACGAACGCTTGGCAAACTCGGTCTCCGTTGCGGCAGGCGCCAGCACTTTGGCCCGCATGGGCAGATTCTTGCCTTTGAGTTCCTGGTCCAGTCCTTCGGTAAACGCGCTGACGTAGAATTTGGTCGCGCAGTAGGTGACCGCTTCGGCCACGATCGTGTACCCGCCGCCCGACGAGATGTTGAGAATCTGCGTGCCTTCCTTCGCCGCATAATCGCGTACGTACAGAGAAGACAGAATCGTCAGCGCTTCGATATTGAGATGGATCATCTGTTCGATCTTCGGCAGATGCTGTTCTCCGACGGAAGCGAAGTTGCCGAAGCCGGCATTGTTGATCCACGTCTCGATCTCATACTCGCCCAGACTGTCGTAGAAAGTATGCACATTGGCCGATACGGACAAATCCACGGTACGAATGACCACATCCAGCGCGGGGTCGATCTCCGCCACCTTCGATTTGAGCTGTTCCAATTCTTCCGTGCGCCGCGCCGCCACGATCAGATTCTTGCCGCGGGCCGCAAATGCCAGCGCCGCTTCGTAGCCGATTCCCGAACTGGCACCGGTAATGACTGTGTACTTCATGGAAACTCCTCCTGGACTCGATCGAATTTAGGTCTTGCGATCGGCCTATGCGTTGATTATATTGATTAGAGTTAACTCTAAGTCAAGTCAAAATCCAAAGGAGCGATGATCCATGCATACGATTGGAGAAACGGCGGAGCTGCTCGGCATCAGCGCCCATACACTCCGGTATTACGAAAAAGAACAAATCATCATCCCGCTTCGGGATGCCGGCGGCGACCGGCGCTATACCGAATCGCATATCAAATGGCTGCAGTTCGTAATTAAACTCAAGGAAACGCAGATGCCGATCGCTTCGATCAAGAAGTATGCTTCGCTGTTTAAGGAAGGCGACCATACCGCAGCGGATCGCCTCAATCTGCTGGCTGAACATCAACGTTCGATTCGGGCGCAGATGCAAACGCTGCAGGATGCGGACGAAATGCTGACGTTCAAAATCGCGTCCTACCGGACTTTGACCGAAGTATAAAGGCAGGGTTGTGCTTACGCTTCAATGAAGCATGACGCACAACCCTGCCTATTTTCGTCCTTATGCTTCCTGCGCGACCCGCTCAAAGATCAGTTCGTAAAAAGTCGAACTTCCGAAGCCGGCTGTAGTCGGGGCAAAAATCTGATTCAATCTCCATCCCTCCGCTGCGTGCTCATGCACGATATCGTGGTAGGGCTCTTTAGGTTGGCTCTTGAAACGGTCGAGTTCCACTTTGATGAATTTGTATTCATACATAACCGATTCCTCCTTGAGATTGGGATTCAGCTTAAGCTGCGTCTTTTGCGCCGGGAGCGGACGTTCCGGTCTGCGAACGGGAAGCTTTCTTTCCTGTGGAACCCAGCATCTTGATCATCGTCACGACCGAAGGCTTCTGTCCGTACAGCAGCACACCCCCGCGGTAGATTTTGGCGGAGATCCAGCCGACGACAAGCGTCGATACCGCCAGAATGACAAGCGGAAGCACGATCTCCATCAGCGCCGGTTCGCCGGCACCTACCCGGGCCAGCAGCACCATCGGCGTGAGGAACGGAATATAGGAAGAGACAACGGCAAGCGTCCCATCCGGATTACCCAGCGATACCATCGCAATCGTGAATCCGGCCATCAGCAGCATCGAGACCGGCATGCTGGCCTGGCTGAGTTCCTCGCTGCGGCTGACCATGGAACCTGCGGCCGCAAACAGCGTCGAGTAGAAGAAGTAGCCGAGGATGTACAGCACGGCCGCCACGATCAGCGTCTGTCCGCCGAGAATCGACAAGTCGATCGACAGGCCGCCTACCGACAATCCTTCTCCCGAACCCGCAAAGTTGACGATCAGAGCGCCAAAGCCGAAAATAATGGCGAACTGCAGCATACCGGCCAGGCCGACACCCGCCACTTTGCCCGCAAGCAGCTGACCCGGGCTTACTTTTGTAATGAGGATCTCCTGGATGCGCGATCCTTTCTCGACGGATACCGAAGTCGCTACATTCCCGGCGAACAGATAGATCATAAAGAAGAGCAGAACGATCAGGGCGTATACGGGAAGATAAGTCTCGGCCATCGATTTGCCCCCACCGTTCAGTTCGTTCCAGGCGAAGTCGGGCTGCGCCGTCATCGCCGCCGCTTGAGCATCGGTCAATCCGAGTGCGCCAATACGGGCGTTCGTGTTCAGACGTTCTACGTAAACGGCGAGATTCTGCGCGAAATCGATATCCTCCTGGCGATTCACCGACAGCGTAATCCGCGGAGCCGCGACAGCCGTACCGTCTTCGATCCGGACAATCGCCGCCAGGTCTTCGCTTTGAAGCCGCGCCGTCAACGCCTCGCTGTCGCCTGGCTGCGCCATTTCCCATTCATACAGCGGAGATACCGCGGTGCGGAGAGCTTCATCCCCGATCTCCAGCTGCGACGTATTCACAACGGCCACCGTGCCTTCGTTGAGAGCCGGGTCCCCGAGGAATTTCGGGATCAGGACGACTGCCGCAATCAGCGCGACCAGCAGCACCGTCATCCATTTGAACGAGTTGGAACGAACCCGCTCCCTGAACGAATAGCCGAATACGATTCCGAAGTTTCTCATACCGCTTCCCCCACCTTTTCAATAAAGATTTCATGCAGCGTCGGTTCCTTGATCTCGAATTTCAGCAGCGGAATTCCCGCTTCTCCGATTCTCCGCATCAGCTCATGCGCCTGCGCTTCCCCGCTTACCTTGAGCATCCACTCCTGCGCGTCGCGCCGAATGTCCGTGAAGCCGCCTGCCTGCAGGACCGCCGTCAGGTCAGTCTCGCTGCGGAGCACCAGATTGCTGCGTCCGTAAGAGCGCTTGATCTCCGCAAGCTTGCCTCCGATCTGCATGCGGCCTTTTTTCATAATCGCGATATTCTCACAGAACTGTTCGACCTGCATCATCTGGTGGCTGCAGAAGACAAGCGCTTTGCCCGCCGCGATCTGCTCTTTGACCACCGAGGCCAGCATGTCCGAATTCACCGGATCGAGTCCGCTGAACGGTTCGTCCAGAATAACCAGCTCGGGATCGTGAATGAGCGCCGAGATGATCTGGACTTTCTGCTGATTGCCTTTGGACAGCTGTTCGACCCGCTTGTGCTCATGTTCGCCGATGTCGAGACGCTCCAGCCAGCTTCTCAGCGCTTTGTGCGCCGCCTGCTTCTTCATTCCTTCCAGGCGGGCCAGATAGACAAGCTGTTCGCTGACCGTTTCCTTCGGATACAGCCCTCTTTCTTCCGGCAGGTAGCCGACACTCGGACGGTTCGTGAGGAACGGTCTATCGTTCCAGAGCACTTCGCCCTGTTCATATTCGAGCAGCCCCAGCACCGAGCGGATCGTCGTCGTCTTGCCTGCGCCGTTGCCTCCGAGCAGCCCGAACGCTTCGCCCGCCTCTACAGTCAGTGAAATATCGTCCACGACAACCTTGTCTTCATAACGCTTGCCCAGATGCTTGATCGATAATGTCATCTTGATCGCTCCTTTTATCTGTTTCGTAAGATGGCTTGGGATTTCGCCGCTGTCGGATGTGCCGGATCGGCATGAGCGGCGGACTGTGTATGTACAGTGATTACTGTGTATGTCTATATGCACACTATATGACGAGAGGGGATTTCTGTCAAACGATTTTGCGAAAAAAGAAAAAGCCCGCCGGGAACCGGCAGGGCTGAGGAGCAGCGAAAACCGCGCCGCTTCAGGGTTTATCATCATTTTGAATACAAAAAAATCACTCCGTCCATTCGTTGAGGACCGATGGACGAAGCGAATGAGGTGTGTATAGCAAGAGTGATCACTGTGTATGACGCTGGCAATCACTGTACATAGATTAGGCCGTGTATATATCCGGAAGCGGTGTGTATGCACAATCCGGACCGGTGCACAGCCGCGATGCGTCGGTCATCGGTCCAGCTTCGGCAGCGCCGCCGGAATTTCGCCACAGGCGAAAAGCGGATCCGGCGATGCTCAAGACGGCTTGGAAGCGGGCGGCCAGATCGTAATCACCGTGCCGCCTTCGCCGCTCTCGATGCTCCACTGCATCTGCATCTCCCGGATCATCAGATCGACGATCGACAAGCCGATTCCGGCTCCTTCGGCCGGATTGCGGCGCACGGTCCGATAACCGTCTGATGCGGACGGATTATTCGCCTGCGCAGAAACGTCCGAACGTTCGGCTGTCGGAGCCGCTTCGATCGAGTTTCCCTCCGCAGCCCCGGCCGCTGCCGCCGATTCGGGCTGCCGTGCGGCCGGGAGTCCCGGTCCTTTGTCCCGGATCTGCAAAGGCCGCCGTCCGTCTCTTCCCGCCGGTCCATGCGCCAGACCGATATACCGCCCTTCCTTCGCATGGCGGACGGCATTCTGGAACAGATTGTCCAGGATGCGCATCAACCACTCCCGGTCCATGCGCCAGATCAGCGCTTCGTCCGGGAGGTCGGCATCGACTTCCATCTGTTCTTTCTCGAACACGGGATACCACTGCGCGGCGGCCGCCCGCACGATGCGCAGCACATCCGTTTCTTCGATCCGCATCGGATAACGTCCGGCGGCAATAAGGGTGTACGAGAGCAGATTGTCGATCAGTCCGCCGAGATCGTCCAGTTTACGCGTCATCAGCGCCAGCGATTCCCGTCCGCGGTCGCCAAGAGGCTCCTGCTCCAGCGAATAGGCATGGCTGCGAATGACCGTCAGCGGAGTACGCAGATCGTGCGACAAATTGGCGATCAGCTTTTTGCGCAGTTCTTCTTCTTCGCGCTCGCGCTCCCGGCCCGCCCTCAGCTTCGCCACCATCTCGTCGAAAGTCCCTCCAAGCGCGGCGATCTCGTCGCGCCGCCGCTCGGGTCCGACCGGCATCGGCATCCCGTGTTCGTCGTAAGCGGTCATGGCTGCCTGAAGCCGGACCAGACGTCTGCGGATCCGATAGAAGAACGCCCAGAACATAATGGCGAACAGGATAAACAGCAGCACAAACAGCGTGACCGCAAAGACCTGCGACAGCCGCAGATTCTGGTCCGGTACCGTCGTCGCCGTCAGCTCCCGCGGCACCTGCGCAACCAGAAACCCCTGCCCCGTATCCCGCATATCGTCTTGACCTTCTCCGATAAAAGCGACGATCGTAAACTCGGGCGCCTGATACGCGTTGGCCCGCTTCATGAATTCCGCCGTCCATCCGGCTGTCCAGACATCGGGAATGCCGGAACGCTCCGGCTCTTCCGCGATCGTCCGTCCCTGCGCATCCACCGCCGCAACCGCCACCAGCGGATTCTTGAGGTGAAACTCGCGCATAACGCCAACGATCTTGGACGCATCCGCTCCGTCCAACTTGGCCGCAAGTTCGTGCCAGCCGCTCTCCAGAACCGCTGTCGATACGCCCTGCTCGGGATCGACCTGCTGCTTCTCCGGCTGCCAGATGAAGTAGGTATATCCGAGATACACGGCCGTGACGACAAGCACGATGATCGGCAGCAGAAAAATGGCCAATCCGACCAGCATCAGATAGCGGGCCATCAAGGAATGCCGGAACTTCATGGGCACCTGGCGTTTTTTGCTCATCCTTTTACCCGATAGCCGATGCCCCGGACGGTCTCCACGATCTGCGGGCTGCCGGGATCGCGTTCGATCTTCTCGCGCAGATACCGGATATGCACCATCAGCGTCTTGTCGCCGTCCATATAAGGTTCGCCCCATACCGCTTCATAGATCTGTTCCTTGGTCAGAATCTGTCCGAGATGGCGCAGGAAATACATAAAAATATGAAACTGCTTGCCGGTCAGCGCAATCTCTTCGCCGGTATCCGCACTCTCTACCCGGTTCTCGCGTTCGTATACGAGGAGATGTCCGATACGGCGTCCTTCCGGTTCGGCCGGTGCCGAGCGGCGCAGCATCACTTCGATCCGCGCGGCCAGCTCGTCCGGATGAAACGGCTTGGTCAGGTAATCGTCGGCAAACCGCAGCGCTTCGAGTTTGTCGTCGATCGACGTGCGCGCCGACAGCATCATCACCGGCATCGACGGACGGTCCCGCTTCAATCGCTGGCCGACCGTAAATCCGTCCAGCCCCGGCAGCATGATATCCAGCACCGCCGCATCGCATTGCCCGGCCGCTTCGGAGGCACCTTCCCCGCTCTCGAGCCAGACGACCCCGTATCCCCGTTCTTCGAGATTGCGTACCACCCACTCGCCGATCTGCCGTTCGTCTTCGATATACAGCACCGTTTTTTTGCTCACTTTTCCAATCCTCCCACTCCGGACCCTCGGGCGCAGCCGCTTCTTCGCGCCCCTGTATCCGCTCTGCGTCCATGATACCAGCATTTGCGCTTCGGGGCACATGCGGATACGATTCGCCGGTCCTGTTTTTTCAATAAAGCCTGTTTCTTTCCTCTACGTATTCGGGTAATGAAAAGTACACTTTTTGTTCCGATTATCGGAGCCGATTCCTGAAGTTTTACCGCCCTTTGACCCCAGCCCGATCATTCCATTCACAAGGAGGGAAGCGTTATGATGCCTGTCGCTATCGCGCTGATCTTGGGAGCCGTACTGCTCGGCGGAGCCCTGGCCGCGGCGCTCGTCGTCCGCTCCACACGAAGCCGCCGGTCGTCGAGCAATCTCGTCGATCTTGCCGCCGCCCGCCGCCGCAAACTGCGTACCGCTCCGGCCAAATCGGCCGAGGCGGAACCCGTCAAGCCGAAACGCGCAGCCGCTTCTTCCTCCCGGGGGGCCGATATCCGCGGATTCGTCCCCAAGAATGGAGACGGGCGCCAGCAGCCCTGCTCGTACTGCCAGAAGAAAAGCGATTCGATCGCTTTTTATGTCGACGATTACGGCAAATTGGTCGGCGTATGCAAAGAATGCCGCAAATCGGCCAAAAACCGCGACCTGATGCCGCTTTAATCGAAAGTTTACGCTTCACGTGGAACTTTTTGAAAGACGGACGAACGGATCGCTTCCCCTGCACGATGCGGGAAACGGTTTGTTCGTTCTTTTTTTGCGGAAAAATCCGTTTCTTGGGCACCCGCTTTGTTTCTCGCTTCCCGCTTCCCGGGTATACCTTCTTGTCGGTGCCCGGCGCGCCATTCCACGATTCCAACATTTCCATATCCAAGGGGGACTATCCAATGCTGCTCGAAGCGATCGAACACCGGCCGAAACTGAACTGGGCCTATACCGTTGACCATGAAACGATTCATCTGCGCATCCGCACCCAAAAAAATGACGTGGAGCGGATCTTCGTGATCGGCGGAGACAAATATGCCTGGGATCGGACCCGCGAAGAAACGGCTATGCGCGTATTCGCTACCGATGCGCTGTATGATTACTGGGAGTGCGAAATCAAGCCGCCTTACCGCCGCCTCAAGTACGGATTCCGGCTGGAAAGCGGTTCGGACAAAGTCTGGATGAACGAAGACGGCTTCCACCATACGGAGCGCGAGACGTCCGACGATTTCTACGAGATCGCCTATATCAATCCGGAAGATATTCTGCAAACGCCGGACTGGGCCAAAAACGCCGTCTTTTATCAGATCTTCCCCGAACGCTTCGCGAACGGCGACACCTCCATCGATCCCGAAAACGTCCAGCCCTGGGGCGGCAAGCCGGAAGTGGACAGCTTCTTCGGCGGAGATCTGGAAGGCATACACCAGCATCTCGACTACATTGCGGACCTCGGCGTCAACGCGGTCTATTTCACCCCGATCTTCAAAGCGCCGAGCAACCATAAATACGACACGGAAGATTATATGCAGCTCGATCCGCACTTCGGCGATATCGATACGCTCAAGAAGCTGATCGCGGAATGTCACGGGCGCGGTATCCGGGTACTGCTCGACGCCGTGTTCAACCATTCGGGCAAAACGTTCAAACCGTTCGTCGACGTGAAGGACAAAGGCGAGAAATCGCAGTACAAAGACTGGTTCCATGTCCGCGAGTTCCCGATCGATGTCAAAGACGGCATTCCGACGTACGAGACGTTCAGCTTCGAGCCGAATATGCCGAAGTTCAACACCGGCCATCCGGAAGTCAAAAAGTACCTACTCGAAGCGGCGCGCTACTGGATCGGCGAGATCGGCTTCGACGGCTGGCGGCTCGACGTGGCGGACGAAGTGGATCACAAGTTCTGGCGCGAATTCCGGAATGTCGTCAAGGAAGCCAATCCGGAAGCCTATATTCTGGGCGAACTGTGGCACGAAGCGACGCCGTGGCTGCAGGGCGACCAGTTCGATTCCGCGATGAACTATCCGTTCACGTATGCGGTCCGGAACTTTGTCGCGCTGGAACAGACGGACGCGCTCAAATTCTCCCATTCGCTCGCGACGCAGCTGGCACGCTATCCGCTGCCGGTCAGCCAGGCGGCGTTCAACCTGCTCGACAGCCATGACACGGAGCGCATGCTCACGGTAGCCGGCGGCGACAAAAACAAGCTGAAGCTGTCCGTCGCGATCCAGATGACGTATCCCGGCACGCCGTGCGTCTATTACGGCAGCGAGGTCGGTATCGACGGCGGAGCGGACCCCGACTGCCGCAAGTGCATGGAGTGGGACGAGTCGAAACAGGACCGCGAGCTGCATGGTTTTTACCGGAAAATGATCGCTTTGCGCCTGGAACACAGCGCGCTGCGTACCGGCAGCTTCGACGTGCTGCATGCCGAAGCGGGCGGACGCACGATCGCCTACCGCAGACAGGACGGCGAAGGCATGTTCATCGTTGCGCTGAACGCATCGGAGACGGCGCAGAGCGTCGAAGTCGAAGCCGGCCGTTCCGGCGCGTGGAGCGTGCTCTACGCGGGCGGAGCCGACAAGCAGCCGCAAACGGAAGGCAGCCTCAGCGCAGGCGGCGGCAAGCTGACGATCGAACTGCCGGCTTACGGATACGCGGTGCTGCAGGCGGAGTAACAGACGATATGATCGCTTATCCGCATGCAAACGGACGAATGCCTTGAGGCTTTCGTCCGTTTTTTCTTGGTGGATCGACTTCCGATCGAATTCCGCATGTCGCGATAGACTTATGTGTTAGGCGCGGTTGTTATCCTGATCGGTTTAACGATTATCTCTGCCGAAGTTCAACTTAAAAATAAAGCGTTTCGTAATCCCCTGCTGCACAAACTTCAAACGCTATCGTTCCGAATTGTGATCTTTGGTCGATACGCAGCAATATCCTAATGATTAACAGCTTGCCCTCCCATTAATGTTCGCAAAGTCCCTCGTATATGAGTTTGCATTAACAACGTAATCTTGCCACATTTACGAACACTTTTTGGGCATTTTTTTGCTGTACGCAAACCCATGCTTTTAAAAACATCATTCTAAAACCGCAACAGTTTATTTGCTTATTTTAAATAATCAAAATAAAGAGAAACATTTTATGACGGATTGTCAATCCAAGTGCAACACTTCGTCCTGAAACGATTCGTGTGTAGACTTCCAGCCTAGACATT
>NZ_JAAZWC010000021.1 GCF_013185195.1 Saccharibacillus qingshengii | reverse complement strand
CAACACGCGACCGGAACGAATTTCTCCCGCAGCCGACGAGCTTCTACAACGAATAGGACTTTCTCGACAGCCTGAGGCCTCCCGATAAACCGGGAGGCCTCTCTTTTTCTCATTCCGTGTGAATCCAAGTCCCGCTATTCCCAGGCGACCAGGTCGGTCTCCCGGAAACTTCGAACTTTGGACTCCCACACTTCGGCAACGTATTTCACGTGCACCGGGTGGGTATTGTAAGCTTCGTACGCGCCTTGGTCGGCAAATTTCATCGAGAAGCCGTAATCGTGCTCATTTTTCGTACTGACCTGGCGAAGCACTTCAAAGTTCCCGACTCCCGGAATACCGGTGAAAACTTTTTGGCTTCCCGCCAAAAAAGCTTCCGCCTCTTCATTATCTTTGCCGGCATGCAGGGTAAACGTCACCATGTGTAGGATCGCACTCACTTGCCAAACGCCTCCTTCGGTTAGATGAAGTACTGCCGCATCAACGGGAGATGCATACGTTTATCCTTTTACCCCAATCTTCTCGGGAGAAACGGGCGGCAGGCCGGAATCGGCTTCTTCGGCCGGCACTTTCATGCCGCGCGCCCAATACAGCACCGGCGTGCCGGCTGCGGTCAGAATAAATTTGAACACGTAAGTCGAAATAAAGAGCTGGAGCCAGATCGAGAAACTTCCGTATTCCGGACCGGTGAAAGCGATCAGACAGAAGATCAGCGTATCGATAAACGAACTGATGATTCCGCTGCCGTTATTGCGAATCCACAGCTGATGCGCTGCGGCAAACTTGCGGCGGATCGCCGCATACAGGTAAACGTCCAGCAGTTGGCTGACCAGATAAGCCGTCAGACTCCCAAGAGCAAGTCTCGGCAGCAGGCCAAACAGGGCTTCCATCGGTCCTTGGGCAAAGTCGACTTCCGACGGATGGAAACGCAGCACCATCTGCATGATGACCGTCGTCATAATCAGCATGAAAAAGCCGAACCAAACCGCACGCCGTGCGGCTTTGACCCCGTAACGCTCATTCAGCAGGTCGGTTGTCATATAGACGCTGACATACATCGCATTGCCGAGTGTCATGGTGATCCCCAGCATATCGATCGTTTTGGTCACCTGAATGTTGGCGATGACGGTAGCCACGCCGACCCAGGCATACAACCCTTTTTTACCGAAAAACTTGAAACAAAGCAGGAAGAACGCAAAATTGACCAGGACGAAAAAAACGCCCCAAGTAAAGTTGAACACCGAATAAGCCCCCTAGTTTTGGTATCGCGGGATGGTTACGAACCGCGTAATCGGATCTTCGAAGCTCCCGACAGGAAGCACGCCAAAAAACGCCGCGCACCGATCCGGCACCCGAAGTCCTGTATCACTTTACCATGGCGGCCGCTTTTATACCACTGTTTTTTGAGTCTGTCGAACACGAAGAATTTACCGAACAAAAAAAACGGCCCGAAGGCCGTTTCTATCAAACAGGATGGGCAGGGTTTAGCTTTGTTGCGAAATCAGGCATGTGCCGCTTCAAGTTCCGGCGTATCGGGAGAATCGAACGTTTTCTTGTCGATCTCGCCCGTGACTTTGCCGGTTACGACACCCGCTACCATCGAATCGTTTACGTTCAGAGCGGTACGGCCCATATCGATCAGCGGCTCGACGGCGATCAACAGACCGGCCAAAGCGACCGGCAGGTTCATCGTCGACAGCACGATCAGGGCTGCGAATGTCGCTCCGCCGCCGACACCGGCTACACCGAACGAGCTGATCGCGACAACGGCGATCAGGGTCAGAATGAA
Organism: Saccharibacillus qingshengii; assembly: GCF_013185195.1. Classification (GTDB taxonomy): domain Bacteria; phylum Bacillota; class Bacilli; order Paenibacillales; family Paenibacillaceae; genus Saccharibacillus; species Saccharibacillus qingshengii. The sequence continues at coordinate 88,052 of NZ_JAAZWC010000021.1, read as the reverse complement.
GGAAATGTTCACTTCGACACCCGCAGCCGGAGCGATCATCACAGCCAGCATAGCCGGATAGATCCCCGCGCAGCCGTTTTGGCCGATCGTCGCGCCGAAGCTTGCGGACAGATTCGCCACGCCTTCGGATACGCCGAGCTTCTTCGTCTGCGTTTCGATGTTCAGCGGAATAGTCGCCGCGCTCGAACGCGAAGTGAAAGCGAAGATCAGCGTCGAGAGAACTTTTTTCGCATAAGTGACCGGGTTCATGCCGAACAGCAGCAGAATCAGCAGGTGAATCACGAACATGACGATCAGCGCCACGTACGAAGCGACAACGAATTCGGCCAGCCTGGCGATTCCGGCCGGGTCGGTCGTGGCCATCATCTTGGCGATCAGCGCCAGGATGCCGTACGGCGTCAAGCGCAGAATCATCGTCACGATGCGCATGACGACGCCGTGTACCGCATTGATCATACCGCGGAACGTTTCCGCCTGCTGGGCGTTTTTGCGGTCAAGGCTCAGGACGGCCAAGCCGATAAAGGCCGAGAAAATGACGACGGCAAGCGTCGAGGAAGGACGGGCCCCTGTCATATCCGCGAACGGATTGGTCGGGATGAAGGACAGGATCTGTTCGGGCAGCGATACCCCTTCCACGTCGCCGAGCCTTGATTCCAGCGATGCTCCGCGATCAATTTCCGCCTGACCTTGTCCGGCCAGCAGATCTTCGGCGTTCAATCCGAAAGCCATGGCGGATACGATGCCGACCGTCGCGGCGATCGCCGTCGTCAGTACGAGCGTAATCAGTACCGAAGCACTGATCTTGCCAAGCTTCTTGCCGCCTTTGATATTCATGATGGCCGTAATGATCGAGACCATAATCAGCGGAATGACGATCATCTGCAGCAGCCCGACGTAACCGCTGCCGAGCAGGCTGTACCAATCCATCGAACGCGAGACGACTTCCGACTCGGCGGAATAGATCCATTGAAGCCCACCACCGAGCAGAATGCCCAGACCCAGTGCGGTAAAGACCCGCTTGCTGAACGAGACATGGCGTTTCTGCATGATATACAGCAGCACGGCCAATCCTGCCAGTACCGCGATATTCAAGATTACAAAAAAGGTTTCCATTCGTCCAATCCCTCTCGCTGTCTGTATTCGAACAGCGGTCAACTGCCCGTGTGTAAAAAGCCGGGTTTTAATTCGTACTCATAGTACCACTATTCCGATCATTTTGGTACATTTAATTTTATAGGACTTTTTCAGTAAAGAACGCAAGAAATACGGGAATATTCAGAATTTGCAAAAAGAGCTTACATGAATCTGGTCAAATTTGTCTATTCTCATGTATGATATGGATTAGTTCATTCCGACTTTCGTATATTTTGTTCTTTTATCGATCCTTAAGACCTATCCAAAACCGCTGTTAAAGCACCTTTAGTCCCGATTCCTTGGAGAATCCGCGCTTTTTGGTTGCTCGCTGCAGACGGCCGGCACCTTGCTCAGCACTGCTTTCGTTTGATCAAAAAGGGGGAGTTCATCATGCTAAACCGTTCCATCAGCCGCAAGATCATCGTTTTGTCGGGAAGCATCATCCTTGCGGTAAGCCTGCTGCTTTGCGGGAGTTTTTTCTTCATATTCAATAATACCCTGCACAGCCGAATCATACCCGAATTCAGCAAAACCCTGGATTTGAGCGTCTCCGAAATCGCGGGCGGGATTGATTCGACCCAAGCCGGGATGGCGGCCAAAGCCAATGCGGCGGCTTCGATGAAGATTCAGACTTATCTCAACGATTCGGCATCCGAGTTCCGTCTCGAAAACGTTTATATTCTGAATGTTCAGGACAAGGAAGCGGCTGTCGTGCTGGCCAGCAACGGCTCCGAAATCGAAGCGGGAACCAAACTCCCGGTCACTCCCTTTATGCAGCAGGCTCTGAAAAGCGGCAAGGAGCCGGTGATTACTCCGCTTAACCAAAGCGGCGACGATGCCGATCTGCAGGGTTATCTGGCGATTCCCGGCGGAACGCTGCTGGTCGCCGGTACGCTGGATGCCAACTTCGTCACGCAGGTGACGCAGGCGATCCTGCTGACAAGCCTCGGCATTACCCTTGTGGTCATTGTTCTCGGCGGATTGATCGCGGCTGCCGTCAGCCGGCAGATGACCAAGCCTCTGGGCCGTCTGGTCAAGCACGCCCGGCTTGTTGCCGAAGGCGATCTGCAGGAAAATATCGAAGTGAAAGGACGCGACGAAATCGCGCAGCTCGCTTCGGCGTTCCAGCAGATGACCACCAATCTGCGCGGTATGATCGGACAGGTTCTCGAAGCGACCGACCGGGTTAAAAGCGATTCCGTGCAGCTGTCACGAGGGATCGGAGTGCTCTATGAAATCGGCGGACAATCTTCTGCCTCTGCCGCGGAAATCGCGCAGAGCAGCGAAACGGTCGCTTCCAGTACCGCGGAGAATGCAAAAGCCATGGAAGAGATCAGCGGCGGTATCCAGCATATTGCCGAAGCCGCTGCCGAAGTAAACGATCAGATTGCCCGAGCTTCCCAAGAAGCGGTGTCCGGCAACGCCCTGGCCCAGCGGGCCGTCGAACAGATGAACCGCGTTCAGGAAACGACCGTGCAGGCTCGCGCTTTCATCGAATCGATGGGTTCGCGTTCGGACGAGATCACGGAAGTGCTGCAGGCGATCACCAGCATCTCCGCACAGATTCAAATGCTGTCGCTCAACGCTTCGATCGAAGCCGCCCGCGCCGGCGAGCACGGAAGAGGCTTTGCGGTCGTCGCCGAAGAAGTCCGTAAGCTGTCCGACCAGTCCCGTGCAGCTACCGGACAAATCGAACAGTCGCTGGCGGCGCTGCGCGAGAATTCGGAACGTTCGGTCGAAGCGATCGGCTCGGTCCATCACGAAATCATGTCGGGCGCCGAAGCGGTTCGCAGCGCAGGCGGAGCTTTCGACGAATTGATGAGCCTGATGCAGCAGTTCAACCAATCCGTCCAGGAAGTGTCCGCTTCGACCCAACAGGTCTCGGCCGGCAGCGAACAAGTCAGTGCGTCGGTCGAAGAAACGGCTCGGATTACGGAACATGTACAAGCGCGTGTCGAGGAAGTCTCCGCCGGCAGCGCACGCCAACTGGAAGAAATGGAATCTTACGCGCGTACGGTAGGCGAGCTCAGCCAACAAGCCGACGAACTCGAAGAAGTCGTCCGGCGCTTCAAGATCTGAACCGGGCGGCCGGGCAGGCCTCCGAGTCAAACTACGTAGCGATCCATTCGGAAAATTCAGGAATGCCGCATGACGAAACGAAAGAAGCAGCAGGAACGCAAAAAGGCCGGAGAATGATTCTCCGGCCTTTTTGCTGTGTTCTGAACGAATAGAAACCGACGTTCCTCTCGCAAGGATTCCCGGCGGGTCTTTCCCAATCTGCATCAGGATCGACAAATTCTGCCGCAACCGCCAGGGTTCTATTACCGAGAATCCGGCCGGGACGAGCCGCCTGCGCGAAACAGAAGCTGCGGCGCGTCGATTTCTTCGCGTTCCACCACGATTGGCGGGGCTACGCCGAACAGCCTGCCGACTCCCTGCGGCGTCAGCACTTCTTCGGGCGTGCCTTCGGCTGCTGCGGTTCCTTCCTGCAGCAGCAGCATCCGCTCCGCATACTGGGCCGCCAGATTCAGATCGTGCAGCACGGCCACGACCGTTAGGCCCTCTTCCGCGCGCCATTCCCGCACCAGCTCCATGACGTCGAGCTGATAATAAATATCCAGATAAGCCGTCGGCTCGTCCAGCAGCAGGATCTCCGGCTGCTGCGCCATCACCTGGCCGAGCGCGGCGCGCTGCCGCTGTCCGCCGCTCAGTTCATCCAGGCGGCGCGGAAGCAGCGCCGTCAGCTCCAGCCGCCCGGCGATGCGGGCGAGCCGTTTCTGCGCGGCCGCGGCGTCCCGATCGCGGCCGAAGCGGTCCCGGTACGGGAAGCGCCCCATTTCAAGCGCGTCCCGTACCGTAATGCCGAGCGGCGGCAGACCTTCCTGCGGCAGCACGGCCAGCCGCCGAGCCCGTTCGCGGCGCCCGTAATCCGCCAGCGGACGGCCGTTCAGCCGGACCTCGCCGGTCGACGGGCGTTCCGCGCCGGAGATCAGCGCCAGCAGGCTGGACTTGCCGCTGCCGTTGGGACCGAGCACGGCCCAGAATTCGCCGCGCCGGACCGTCCAGTCAAGCGGACGCAGGGCCTGCCGCCGGCCGTAGAAACAGGCGGCGCCGCGCAGCTCGATTGCGGGCGGCTCTTCTTCCGGACGGGAGTCTTCCCCGTCTGGCTGCAGACCCGGATTTTCGGCCGCTTCTTGTCTGCCGCGATTTCTCAAGTTCCGAAGTTTCGGCCAGGTCTTCATTCCACGGCTCCTTTCTCACGTTTGCTTCGCTGCAGAAGCAGCGCGAAGAACGGCGCGCCGGCAAATGCCGTAACGACGCCAAGCGGGATCTCCGCGCCCCCCAGCAAAGAGCGGGCCAGCGTGTCCGCCCACATCAGGAAAAGGGCACCGCCCAGCGCGGACAGCGGCACCAGCAGCCGGTAATCCGGTCCGGCGATCAGCCGGATCATATGCGGAACCACGAGTCCGACAAACCCGATGACGCCCGAGACCGACACGGCCGCCGCCGCGACCAGGGTCGCGACCAGCAGCACCCGGGTCTTCGTCCGCTCCGTGTTCAATCCGAGCTGTCCCGCCCGGCGCTCGCCGAGCGCAAACAGATTCATTGCCCCGGCATTTGCCCAAAGAAAAGCACCCCCGAGCAGCACGTACGGCAGCAGAATGGCCGAATAGCTCCAGCCGCGCAGGTTCAAGCTGCCCATCGTCCAGAACAGAATCTCATTCACCGGACGGTCGGACAGCGCGGACAGAAAAGTAACCGCCGCGCCGAGGAACGACTGCATGACGACACCGGCCAGCACCAAGCCGTGCACCGGCAGTTTGCCCCGGTCTCTTGCCAGCGCCAATACCGCAAACAGCGTGATCGCGCCGGTTGCGAATGCGGTCAGCGGCAGCGTCCACTGCCCGATCCAGGCTGTACGCAGTCCAAAAAAGATAATAAGCGCCGCGCCAAGCGAAGAACCGGACGATACGCCGAGAGTGAACGGATCGGCGAGCGGGTTGCGCAGGACGCCCTGGAACGCGGCGCCCGCCACCGCAAGCGCCGCGCCTACAAGCATCGCCAGCACGATACGCGGCAGCCTGACTCGCAGCACGATCTGCGCCGCGGAGTCGTCCCAGGTCTGCGGGAACCCCTGCCCGATTCCGGGCAGTCCGTGCAGCAGAATGCCTGCGATCTGGCCGGCGGGCAGGTTGACCGATCCGATCCGCAGCGTCAGCACAAGGCTGACCAGCAGCATGGCGACAGCGAGCGCCCCGTATCCGCCCAGCCTGCGAATCATTGCCGCTTATCCGGATAAAGCGTGTCAAAGACCTCGATCAGACCTTCCGTCAAACGGGGACCCGGACGGCTCACCAGGTTGTCGTCTATCGCAAACAATTGATTGCCTCGGATCGCGGTTATCCCCTGCCAGCCGCTGCGTTCCTTGAGCGTCTTCGGATCAACGGACAGCTGGCTGTACAGCACGATATCCGGATCGGCGGCGATAATCGCTTCCGAATCGACTTCGCTCCACCCTTCCGTATCCGCGGCGGCATTGACGGCTCCGGACGTTTCGATCAGCTCGTTCATGAACTCGCCGCGGCCGACCGTCCAACCAGGAGAAAATTCCAGATAAGCCGTTTTCCGGTCTTTGCTTTCGATCGAAGCGGCTGCCGTACGAACTGTCTCGATCTCCGCTTGCATCTTGTCGGTCACTTCTTTGGCTTCGACCTGGCGATCTGTAATCTCGCCGTATACCGAGATGTCGCGCAGGACATCTTCCAACGTATCGGGGTTGAACTTGAATACAGCCAATCCTAATCCGCGCAGCGATTCGACCGTCGCGTCATCGGTCAGATCGGCGACGAAGACGATATCCGGCTGCGCCGCTACGATCGCTTCGGTATTCAGTTCGAAGCCGCCCATTTTGGGTTTGCTTTTCGCCGCTTCCGGATAATCGTCGTTATCCGATACGCCGACGATCTGCGCGGCCAGTCCCAAAGCGAACAGCGTTTCCGTTTCCGACGGGGCCAGCGATACGATCTTCGTCGGAGCTTTCTCGAAGGTCACTTCCGTTCCGGTGGCATCTTGGAGCTTGAGCGGATATACGGTCTGCGCCGAGGCGTCGTTCGCCTGCGTCGGCTCTGCCGGAGCAGACGCTTCCTGCCCGGCGGCCTGCGCCTCGGATGACGCCGGCTGCGGCGCTTCGGCCGTGCGGCCGCCGCATGCGGCAAGGCCCACTGCCAGCAGCAGCGCGGATGCGCCGGTCAGCAGGCTTTTGCGGATCCCTGCGGATACCGCTCTCTTTGTTTGGTGAGTGTTCGTTTCGTCTGTCATTCTACGTCCCCCTTGAATAGATCTTCGGCACAGTCCCGCTTCTCCATGCAAAAAGCCCCTTCCGGCCGGTTCGGCGGAAAGGGCTGCTTCGGGAACGCACGCCAAGAAACCCCGGAGCCCTAACCGAAAAAAAAACGGTGGGCGGGGCGAATCCTTTTCGGCGTACGTGCGCGGAGCGCCTTTTCCTCGAAGACGGGACCTGCAATCGGATCTGCCGGGCAGGTCTCCTGACTCACGGGATGGGTAACAGCAATCCGCCTTCTCGCGTATTCGCAATGGCATCGTGGATTCTTCCCGTGTTACAGTGGCGGGACCGTGCCGGATTTGCACCGGCTTCCCTTTTAACCTGCAAAACCCCGCTGCTTGGAAGTGTTCCGTAAGCGGGATTGGCAGGACCTCGGCAGCTGTACTTCTTCAGTTATCGCCTTCCGATTATAGGGGATGCGGCGGATCGTGACAAGGCGGCCGTACAAAAAAAGCCCCGGCGTCTCCCTAAGGAGAACAACCGGAGCTTTGCTCGGGATACTGCTGTCCGTTCCGAATTCTGCTGTTCGCGCTGACGGAAAAGGATCCGCCCCTATCCCGGTCAGACTTTGGGATCCGCGCCCCGGCTGCCGGTATGATTGGCCATCCGGTTTTCCTGGTCTTTCATATGATGCTGCTGGTCGATCGCCTGGTCTTTGGTCGCTGAGATATCCGAAGGAACATTTCTGTCGCTGCCTTCCACTTGGTTCTCCACAAACTTTTTCAGCTCGCCGCCTTGTTCATTCGCTTTCTTCTGATCCAGCAGTGCTTTAGCTTTTTCGTCCATGTTGTTCAACCTCCTGGCTGCATTTCGTAAGATGTCGTTATCTGCGCATATTTTGCTGGTCTTTAAGTCTGTTCTGCTGATCCATCCGCTGGTCCTTGGTCGCGTCTACCCGACTGGGTATCGCCGAGTCCGCGGTTTCGACCTGATTCTCGACAAAATGCTTCAGTTCCCCGCTGTGATCGTGTTCTTTCTTATGATCCAGCAGGCTTTTGGCTTTGTCATCCATCGTATTCAACCTCCTGCTGCGACGAACGGTTTGCGCGTCCTTCGCTTATTGGTGTTGGGTCGGGATAATTATGTATTACCCGTCCGTTCTCCCGTCAAACGAAAAAAGTCCTTTTCCCAGGCGCCAATCGGTCGCAAAGACTGGTCTTCGGCAATTTGTTTGGTTTACAATGGGATAGGCAAAGTAAAGGTCAAAACGAAGGATTCACTTCTACGCATTCGCTTCGGCGAAACTTTTATCGAAACGGGAGGCCATACCATGCTTTTTATCGACAATCAGGGCATTCACGATCCGCGGATCAACCTGGCCATCGAAGAATTCGTGCTGCGTCATCTGCCGATGGACGGCGAAAGTTATCTGCTGTTCTACATTAACGAACCGTCGATCATTATCGGCAAGCACCAGAATACGGTCGAAGAAATCAACGCCGATTACGTCAAAGAAAACCATCTTCACGTGGTGCGTCGGCTGTCCGGCGGCGGTGCGGTCTACCACGATCTCGGCAATCTGAATTTCAGCTTCCTGACGAAGGACGACGGCCAGTCGTTCCACAATTTCCGCAAATTCACCGAACCGATGACCGAAGCGCTGCGCGATCTGGGCGTCGAAGCCCAGCTGTCGGGCCGCAACGATCTTCAGGTCGGCGAACAGAAAATTTCGGGCAACGCCCAATTCTCCACGCGCGGGCGCATGTTCAGCCACGGCACGCTCATGTTCGACTCCGAACTGGACAACGTGCATTCGGCGCTGAAAGCGAACCCGGAAAAGTTCAAATCCAAAAGTACCAAGTCGGTCCGCAGCCGCGTCGCCAACATCTCGGAGTTCATGAACGAGAAGCTGACGATGGATGAGTTCCGGGACCATATTCTACGCCATATTTTCAAAGTGGAGCCGAATGAAGTGCCCGAATACAAACTGACCGAAGAAGACTGGAAAAAGATCCACGAGATTTCCGAAGAGCGCTACCGGAACTGGGATTGGAACTACGGCCAGTCTCCGGAATACAACGTCAAGCATGCCAAGAAATTCCCGGTCGGCATCATCGATCTGCGCATGGACGTCAAAAACGGCCGGATCGAAGAGATCACCATTTTCGGCGACTTCTTCGGCGTGGGCGACGCGTCCGAAGTTGCGGATCTGCTGCGCGGCAAACGTTATGAAGAATCGGAGATCCGCGCGGCGCTCGAAGGCACCGATTTGAAGCATTACTTCGGCAATATCGAAACGGAAGATTTCGTCGGACTCGTCTTTTTGCAGGATTAAATACAGACAGAACCCTATACAGATTCGGACAGGAGAGAAACCATGACTTACAAATTGATTGCAATCGATATCGATGACACCCTGATTAACGACGACAAACAGGTAACGCCGGCGACCCAGACCGCGCTGGAAGAAGCCGTTGCCGCCGGAGTGGTCGTGACGCTGGCTACCGGCCGCGCTTACGCTTCCGCCAAACAGCTCGCCGCCCAAACGGGACTTAATGTTCCGATCATTACGTACCAGGGCGCATTGGTCAAGAACCTGATCGACGGCAAAGTGCTGCTGGAGCGCCATGTTCCGGTCGAAGCGGCTTTGAAACTGGGCAAATACTGCATGGAGCATAATCTGCATCTGCAAACGTATATCGACGACAAACTGTATGCGCGCGAAGAAAACGAGAAGCTTATCGCTTATTCGCAGCTGAACAATACGCGCTTCTACCTGGAGCCGGATTTTGAGAAATTATTCTCGCAGCCTACGCCAAAAATGCTTATCATCGACGATCCCGACTTCCTCGACGAGCTGGCTCCGAAACTGCATGAACTGCTTGGCGATCAGGTGCATATCACCAAGTCCAAGCCGCACTTCCTCGAAATTATGCATCATGAAGGCACCAAAGGCCATGCGCTCGCTTTCCTCGCCGACTACTTCGGCTGTACGCTGGAAGAAACGATCGCGATCGGCGACTCCTGGAACGACCACGAGATGCTTGAAGCCGCAGGTCTTGGCGTAGCCATGGGCAATGCTATCGAACCGCTCAAAGCGATCGCCGACTATATTACGCTTGGCAATAACGACGACGGCGTCAAAGTCGTGATCGACAAATTCGTATTGGGCCGATAAGAACCGCTTGGCGGATCTTGGACAATGTTTTAGACGAAACGAAAAACCGGAAGCTGGTCAGCTTCCGGTTTTTTGCTGCTTGCACGGATCACACTCAGTAAATACTGAACGAGTAGATCGGGCTGTATTCGTCTTCGTAGCTGAAAGTCAGCATCGAACTGCCGGAGCGGTACATCAAGATATAGCCGCCTTCGTCGGCATTCTCGTATTCGTCGGTCGGCCTGCCGAGCCATTCCCTGACCTGGCTCAGCCGAAGGAACGTTCCTGCATCCAGAAACGTTGTCAGTTCCGCCGTCTTCGAACCTGTGGGAATACGGCCGTTTTCTTCATAAGCGTCAAACCCGATCCAGAAGCTGTCATATCCGAAATATGCTCCCCATTCCCAGTTCTCGATGGCTTTCGGACTGCCCAGAACAGCCCGGACCTGCCGCTCCGTCATACCGATCCGAATCTTCGGTTGATCCGGGAGCGTTCTTTTTACGGCAAAACTTTTCACCGAATCGAGAAAAGCGTGCGCTCCTTGTCCGGTCGGCCAGGTTTGTGCGGCCCGGTACGCGTCATCGACATGCTTAAGCTTCAGTCCTTGAAGATTGAGCTTGTACGTATCGAACCAGTAGCGAGCCGCTGCATTGTCGTAGACCCGGGTCTGAATCCGGCCGCCGCTCAGTCCGCGCATGGCGCTTTCCGGAGCGGCGTACGTCTTTTTCCCCAACGGAGTGCCGTTCTCGCTCGCAAAATCAAGCGAATGCAGCACTCCTCCCGCGACGATAAACCCGGCAATCGAGTTGACGTTGGAAGACTCCGCTTCCGACAGGAAGAGCAGGTCCGGACGCGTACGGTCTCCCGGCAGACGGAAGCTGTCATTGCGGGTCGCATTAAGCGCACGATAGTTCAGATTGACCGCTTGGACTTTGCCTGTTTTTTGTCCATTCTTCACCAAAGCCGCCCGGTAGCTGCCGGTATAGATCACATCGCCAAGCGAAGCGCCGGCCCATACTTCGTCTTCGGCCGTGACTCGGCGCTGTTCATCGCCTGCGAAGATATACAGCGTATAGAGCTGCTGTTTGTCGTCGCGAAGCGAAAAATAGAGCCGGCTGATCGATTTGAGCTTCGCGGCTTCGATCGACGAAACGCTCCCCGCCGCCGAAGCCTGCCCGCCGGGCAGAATCGCACCGACCGACAGGAGCAGAACCATGCTGATAAATACTGCCCAAAACCGTCCTGGCCGCAAAAAACCGTCTTCCGCCCGCCGCTTGGGCTGCCGCCTGCCTGTTTCCTTCCGCATCTTCCCGTATCGCCTCCGCTTGTCTGCTTGATCGGGAAAAATTCCCTATCGGTAGCTTACCTTATTCACGCGGAACCCCAAACCTTTTTTTGCAAAAAGGAGAATCTTTTCGAAAAAGCAAAAAGCCCGGAGCCATCCGGCTCCGGACTTTCGGACTGATTGAAAAAATAGGATGCAGCCGCTTATTGCTTATTGGTCCGTATGCTCCGCTTTTTGCTCGCGGCTGAGATGGTCCAATCCCGGTTCGTCGATCGCGGCGGGCGCTTCGGCGTCGGCATGCTCTTCCTGAATCTCCGCAGCCGCTTCCGCCATGCGCGGATCTACCTGTCCCTGAATATTGCCGACATGGGCATCCGGACGTTCGTCGGCCGGGGCTTCCGCTTCGACCGTTCGTTCCTGCATGGTTCCGTCATCTCTGAGATTGGTCGTCTGGTCATCCGTCGGGTCGGGTGATTGGTGATCTCTGCGTTCTTCCTGTTTATCTTGCGTCATGGTCGTATCCCTCCGTATGTTCGATTTGGGTGAGGCGGCTATCGCTTCAACTTCACGAAAGTACCGGTTCTCGCCGCCGAGACGTTTCCGGGCAGCTCCGGCAGCCGATTCAGATCGACATCATGCGACATATGCGTGTACAGCGTGCGGGCCGGGCCGACTGCTGCGATCAATTCGGCGGCTTCGCGCATATCGTATACCGAACGGGTCGAATACTTCGCGTCTTCCTGAACGAAGCTTGTTCCCAGCACCAGCAAATCGGCTTGTCGCATCGGCCGAACTTCCTCGTCGGACAGTCCGATCGAATCCGGGCAGTAGACCCAGACGAAGTTTTCTTTTTCGAACCGATATGCATAGGAATACCCGTTCTGGCCGTGATTGACCCTCCAACCGAAGATCTTCCACCCGCCGAGCACAAGTCCCGGCTCTACCGGACGCAGCTCCAGATTCCGATTCAGCCACGGATAACGTTCCCCGATCGCTTCCAGCACCTCCTGCGGCGCATACAAAACTCCTCGCTCACCGGTCCACCGGCACTGATCCGCCCACTCCGGCAGCCCACCGATATGATCGAAATGGGCATGCGTGACCAGGATCGTATCTACCGTGCGGATGCCCCGGGCTTCCATCTGCATCCGCCAATCGGGACCGCAGTCGATCAGAAACCGGCGGTCTCCCTGCTCCACGGCAACCAGCGAACGCAGCCTCCGATTGACTCCTGTCGTTCTGGCTTCTTCACATACTCCGCATTCGCAGTAGACCCTCGGAACGCCCATCGCATCCCCGGTTCCCCAAAATACCAATCGATCTTCTTCCATAACTCTCACCTTCCTACCCATCCTGTTCGTCCTCTTCCGATTATACCCGACTTTCTTCGCTCCAAAAACAATCCGCCGCAGACGCAGAGCCGTTCCTCCGGTATAATATAAGAAATGAAAGTATTGAATTCGTAACTAAGGAGACCTCATGAAAAAATTCTTCACTTCCCGATCCTTCTGGATTCCGTTCGTTCTGGTACTGATCCTCGGTATTTTCCAGAATTCCCGTTCCGGCGCCCATTACGTGTCCATTATGACCTCGTCTTTTGTCGCAGCCTTGATCGCAGGCGTCGTGATCGGCGGCGTCATTTATATGACGTTCGAACTCAGCGGCATGCGCCGGGGCCGAAAATAAAACGCGATACCGCATACCCGCTCGCGCCTGCACCTACCTGCCGCTTATCATGGACAGCAGCAGCGCAGCACGGCACAAAAAAGCGTCAGAGCTTGGGGACTCCCCGCTTCTGACGCTTTTTTGCATGCATCGCACATAACGCGCCGCGCTGTCTGGCGCAGCCCCTTGTTCCCGTTGACTCACTCGATTCATTCAGCCGTCTTCGCTTGCAGGCTAACGAATCCTTATAACGCTATATAAGCATTTTAAGCCTTTTCCCAAATCTAACGAATCGTCAGACCGCTAATCATATGCCGGAGCAGCCTTTTGATCCCAAACGCGACCCATAACGATATGAGGATTCGTTAACGTTTCAAAAAAGCTCTAGAAGCCGATTTAGCGATCCTACGATTCGTTAGAGCCCCTCCGCCTTCCCCTTTGCCCTTGCCCTTGTGCACTCGCACTTGGCGCCGCCAAAGGCCAGCCCATCCCTTGACCTTGCTCTTGCCCTTGACCTTGCCCTTGACCTTTCCTTCTGCTCCACCCTCGAACAGGGTGAGCTGATTTCGAATCGGAGCGACTTTCGGCTTTCCTCCTCTTCCTCTAATCCCTTATTCCAATCAAAGAGGAGGAAAACGACCCCGAGCGACGATCGAAATCAGCTCACCCCCGCCAACACCTCATACCAAACCCCCCGCTTCGAATACAGCTTCTCCCTGACTTCGCTCCAACCGCCCAGATAATCGATATCGAACAATCCCGGCGGCTCCGGGTAATCCGCTTGGAATTCCGCATATACGGAAGCCTCCGTGGGCCGGAATCCGTTCTCCGCGAATACCTGCTGCGCCTGTTCCGACCACAGGAAATCCAGAAAAGCTTCCGCGACATCGCGCGTGCCGTGCTTGTCGACATTCTCGTCGACGACGGCAGCGGGATTCTCGATCAGAATCGTATCGTCCGGCACGACGACTTCGTACTTGGCGCCTTGATGGATTCGGGCGACCAGCTCGTTCTCGTAAGTCACCAGCGCATCGCCGACCCCGTATTCGAACGCCGCCATCGAAGCGCGGCCGCTTTTGTCGAGCGATTCGATATTGGCGTGTACCGACTGCAGGAACGCTTTGGCGAAAGCCGGATCTTTTGCTCCCGTTTCGCGCTCCGACTCTTTGAGTCCCGCTCCGTAGATCGCGTTGATGTCCCACTGCGCTCCGCCCGACGTCTTCGGGTTCGGGTACAACACCTTGACGCCGGGCTTCGCCAGATCGGCAAAACTGCGGATCCCGAGCGGATTGCCTTCCCTCGTACCGATCACGGCAACGGAACGGGTAATCATGCCGCCTTCCGGTTTGTCTTTCCAGGTCTTGTCGACAAGTCCGGCTTTGGTCAGCTTGTCGATATCGCCTTCAAGCGACAGCAGCGTGACGTCGGCTTCGAATCCGCCGACAATGGCGCGCGCCTGCGTACCGGAGGCTTCATAAGATTCTTCGAATACGACCGTCTGCCCCGTCTCTTCCTGCCACTTCTGCTGAAACAGCGGAATAATATCCTGCACGGAATCTTTGACGACGCTGTAAGCGCCGATAACAAGCGTCACGTCGCCCTGGGGCGCCGGCGCGCCGCCGCTCTCCGCAGACTCTACTTGCCCGCCGCAGCCGGCAAGCAGGGAGCCCAGCAGGGCAAGCGACGCCGCGAACGCCGGCAGCCGCTTGCGCAGAGCGCGTCCGCCCTGCTTGTTTGACGCTTTGTCCTTTGCAAACGCTGCCGGATCGCTATCGCCTTTAAGTTTCGCCTCGTCGATCCCGCTCGCTGCCTCGCTTTGGGCCGCAAGTTTTGGGCGCAGCATAGCTCTGCCCGTTTTACGTTCGTGTCTCATCCGCTTCGCACCTCCGCCTTCTATGCGTCTTTTGCCAGAATCCAATCTGCAGACCGCCAAATTCCATCGTCACGCCGGATTAGATCATCATCGACATCGGATCGACTTTGTAGCGATTTTCCGCAATCCAGCTGCGCTGGCGGTTGTACAGATAAGCCCGGTGGACCATCACGCGCACAGGATCTCCGATCTGCAGCGGTTCTTTTTCCAACGAACGGTACGTAATCAGGCGCTGGTCGCCGACCTGCACCTCGACCAGCCACTGGCTGCCGCGGAAATGCAGATGGCGCACGACGCCTTCTTCGGTCGCCGACAGCAGCGGGAACTCGCTCGGACGGCCGACCTCGACGTATTCCGGACGGATCAGCGCGCGGGTTCCGTCCGTCTGGGCGGCCAGATCGAATCCGTGCAGCTTGACCGCATGTTCGATCTGTGTGGACTCGCCGATAAACGAAGCGACGAACGGCGTAGCCGGTTCTTTGTAAATGTCCCACGGCGTGCCTTTTTGCTCGACCTGTCCCTGGCTGATGACCATAATCTCGTCCGCCACTTCGATCGCTTCGTCCTGGTCGTGCGTGACGAAGATCGACGTGATGCCGACGCGCTCGATCAGCTCGCGCAGCCACGAACGCAGCTCCTGGCGGATCTTGGCGTCGATCGCCGCGAACGGCTCATCGAGCAGCAGCAGCTGGGGCTCCGGTGCAAGCGCGCGCGCAAATGCGACCCGCTGGCGCTGTCCGCCCGACAGCTGCTGCGGATACCGCTGCTCGAAGCCTTTGAGTCCGGTCAGCTCGACCAGTTCCGCTACGCGCTCGCGAATCTGCGCTTTGGACGCCTTTTGCACCTTCAGGCCGTACGCGATATTCTCGTGCACGGTCATGTGCTTGAACAGCGCATAGTTCTGGAACACGAAGCCGATGCCGCGCTCCTGCGGCGGCAGGTGGTTGACCCTTTTTCCATGGAACAGAATCTCGCCGGCATCGGGACTTTCCAGTCCCGCCAGCATGCGCAGGATCGACGTTTTGCCGCCGCCGCTCGGACCGAGCAGACCGATCAGATGTCCTTTTTGAATATCGAACGAGACGTCTTTTACCGCATGGAAACTGCCAAAATGTTTGTCCAGCCCGCGAACCTCCACATGCTGCATCCTAATGCACTTCCCTTCTTTTCTTCGTCCATTCCATGAGCAGCAGCAGGCCAGCCGAGAACGCCGCCAGAACCAGCGCAAGCCCGCCGGCCGCCGCGATATTGAAATTTTCCACGTCCTGGTACACGAGCGTCGTCGCCGTCTGCGTCCGGTTGATGATGTTGCCCGAGACGACGAGCACCGCGCCGAACTCGCCCATCGAGCGCGCGACCGTCAGCACCGCCCCGTAGGCGACGCCCCAGCGGATCGACGGCCAGGTCACGCGGCGGAACGTCGTCCAGCCGTAAGCGCCGAGCGTGGCCGAAGCCTGCTCTTGGTCGTCGCCGATTTCTTCGAGCACCGGCATAATTTCGCGTACCATCAGCGGAAAGGTCACGAACAGCGTCGCGATGACCATGCCCGGGAACGCGTAGACGATATTGACCCCGATCTTTTCAAAAAAAGCGCCGATCGCCGTATCCGGTCCGACCAGCAGTACGATCATCAATCCGCCGATGACGGGAGATACCGCGTAAGGCAGATCGACGATACTGTTCATGACGCTGCGCAGCCGGCGGCCGAGCCATTTGCCCCGAACGAGGTAGAGCGCGGTCATGATGCCGAAGATGCCGTTGAGCACCGTTACGCAGAGCACGACGAGGCCGGTCATCATCAGCGCGTGCAGCGCTTCGGGCCGGCTGATCGATTGGGCAAAGCCCGTCCAGCCGTTGGAGAACGCGCTTTGCACCATTTTGGCCAGCGGCGCGACCAACAGCACGGCGAATACGAGATAGGTCAGGAGGATCCACAATTTTCTCATGTTTACGCTCTCCCTCCCCGACGCTGCACCCGGTTAATGAACCAAAGGATCAGCAGCGAAAGTGTCAGCAGCAGCACCGATACGGCGGCCGCGCCCAGATTATTGTCGCTCTCGACTTCGCCGTAGATGAATACGGAAGCGGTGAGCGTTTTGGCCGGAATATTGCCCGCAACGAGCACGACGGCACCGAATTCGGCCAGCGCGCGCGAGAAGGCCAGCATCGCACCTCCGACGATACCCGGCGCGATCTGCGGCAGAATGACCCGGAAAAAGGTCGCCGCGCGCGAAGCCCCAAGCGTATAGGAAGCTTCTTCGGCCGAAGCGTCCATCTCTTCAAGCAGCGGCTGAATCGCGCGGATGACGAAAGGAAACGTCACGAACACCATCGCGATCACGATTGCCGGCTGATGGAACACGATCGTAAAGCCCAGCTTCTCCGCAATGCCGCCAACCCAGCTGTTCGGGCCAAGCAGCAGCAGGATCATCAGTCCCCCGACGGCCGTGGGCAGAGCGAACGGCAGATCGACGAGACTGTTCAGAACCGCCCTTCCATGGAACCGGTAGCGGACCAGCACCCAGGCGATCATCGTACCGATCAGCACATTGATAACGGTCGCGATCAAAGCAAGCTTAAGCGTAAGCAGGACCGCTTTCCAAGCGATCGGGTCGGTGATACTTTCCCAGAACGGCATCCATCCTTCGGTAAACGCATAGACGTAGACGCCTGCGATCGGAAGCACAATCAATACGACAAAATACAGCAGGACCGTCGTGCGAAAACCGTAGGTCCAGCCTTTGTGACGCAGCCATGACGTTTGCACCGGATATTCCTCCATTTTGAAGCTGCCGCGGCGGACGGTGTGGATATCCGTTCCGACAACTTCACTGCATTATTCCTATTAGTCTACTCGGTTTAACTTACTGCATAATGTAACAGGGTTAACGATCAGCGTCAATCACCTTTTTACCAAAAGGAAATAAACATCCCGGCAAACGCGCAAACGATTGACGGCACCGGAGCATATCCCGGAAATGAGGGTAATACAAAAGAAGAAAGCAAATCGGCGGCAAGCCGCTTTGCGTCAAGGAGGAGTTGGAATATGCTGCATACATTCGAGCTGTCGACCTCGCATCGGGACGAGATTGTGGATATTACGCCCCGGGTCAAAGAATGGATTCGTCAGAGCGGTCTCAAGAACGGGATTGCGATGGTCTACTGTCCGCATACGACGGCCGGAATCGCGATCAACGAAAATGCCGATCCCGATGTCAAACGCGATATTCTGATGATCCTGGGCGAGATCTATCCGTGGGAACATCCGAAATACCGCCATGCGGAAGGCAATACGGCCGCCCATCTCAAAGCGATCACCTGCGGTTCGTCACAGACGATCATCGTGGAAAACGGCAGTCTGGTACTCGGCAGATGGCAGGGCATCTATTTCTGCGAATTCGATGGTCCCCGCTCACGGACGTTCAAAGTGAAGATTATAGCCGGATAACCCCGGGAAGCCACGCCAAAAAGGCCCTTATCCAAAAGATAAGGGCCTTTTTCTTCGCGTCGACGCATCGAAGCGTTCTATCGGCAATCGTTCAGCGCCCTGAAGTGGGCAGATGCAAATTTTCGCATAAAATACGTACGTGACCGACCGCTGCCGGCCGAATCTCCTCGAACGAAATTTTTTCCTGAATGTAGTAGGAGACGAAACCGTGCACCGACAAGAAAAGACTCAAAGGAATACTCTTACGCGATTCTTCCGTATGTGCAGCCTCGTTCAGATGTCCGCGTACGATAGAGGCAAACAATTCCAGACATCGGCTTTGTTCACTTCGACAGTAAGCCAGCAGCTCTTCGTCGCGTGTCATGAACATGATTTCGTATTGATGCGGATGATCCAGGCCGAAACGGATAAATTCCAACAGCAGCAGCTCCGTACGCGTGAATTCTTCCGTTTCCGGCCCTGTCATCACCCCGTTCAGACAGCTCGACAAATAACCGAAATCTTCGATGACGATGGCGTAAAACAGCTCCGCTTTTTCTTTGAAATGATAGTAGAGCGAACCATGGCTGTATCCCAGATGCTGCCCGATACTGCGCATGGAAATGGCCCGGTATCCTTTCGTGATGAACAAATGTCTGGCCGCCTCAAGGATTCGCTCCCGCGACAACTCCTGCTCTACTGCTCTTCTCGCCATAGTCGTTATTCCCCTTCGATGTAGTAAACCGAGTCCCCTTTCGTCACTTCGGCCTGACCCTGTGTCAGATCCGTGATCCAGGAAACGAAAAGATCGGCTTCGCCCGCAGTCGGCAGGCACAGAACGGTAACCTTGTCCGTAAACTGCGTCTCGCCCGTTCTGACTTCGCGGCTTCTCAACTCGTTCTCTACTTTGCCATGCCAGGTATAATCGATTGTAACGAACACCTGCGTATGCAGCACGCGAGTGATTTCTTCCCCGGCTTCGACTGCCGCCACAGCTCCGTCCGCGTAAGCCCGGATTAACCCTCCCGCGCCCAGCATGATCCCGCCGAAGTAACGCGTCACGACGACCGCCACATTTTTGAGTTCCCGATTCTTGAGCACTTCCAAAATAGGCTTGCCGGCCGTTCCGCTTGGTTCGCCGTCGTCGGACTGTTTCTGAATTTCATCGCGTTCGCCGAGCAGGTAAGCCGAGCAGTTGTGGGTGGCCCCGCGATGAAGTTTCTTGATTTCCTGAATAAAAGCGTTTGCTTCTTCTTCATTCCCAACGGGACGAATATGTCCGATAAAGCGCGACTTGCGAATTACGATTTCCTGCTGTCCTTCTTGTCTGACCGTTTGGTAACGTTCCAGCATGATGGATCCGAACCTTCCTTATAGTAGAAAGCAGTTCCCCATCTTCTGCATACGCGCCATTAACGCGATGCACCCGGGTGAACTGCTTTCTTCTGCTTGGTTCCGGTTAACCGCCGTGAAGCGAATTAACCGGTGGTTATTCTCTTATTAAAACAGGAATTCACGCTGACGTAAAGATTCATGTCAGCAATATTCCGCATAATTATTCGGACAGACGCGACTCCAGTTCGGCTTTTTCTTTCTCGAAGCCCGGTTTGCCGAGCAGCGCGAACATGTTTTTCTTGTACGCTTCAACGCCCGGCTGGTCGAACGGGTTCACGCCGAGCAGGTAGCCGCTGATGCCGCAGGCTTTCTCGAAGAAGTATACGAGGTAGCCGAATGTATACGGGCTGAAGTCTTTGATGTTGACGATCAGGTTCGGAACTTGTCCGTCCGTGTGCGCCAGCATCGTGCCCTGGAACGCTTTTTTGTTGACGAAGTCCATCGTTTTGCCCGCAAGGAAGTTCAGGCCGTCCAGATCGTCCGCATCTTCTTCGATCGTGATCTGCTCGGAGACGTTCTCTACCTGGATGACGGTCTCGAAGATGTTGCGGCTGCCTTCTTGAATGAATTGGCCCATCGAGTGCAGGTCGGTCGAGAAATCAACGGAAGACGGATAGATGCCCTTAAAGTCTTTGCCTTCGCTTTCGCCGAACAGCTGCTTCCACCATTCCGATACGAAGTGCAGCGAAGGCTCGTAGTTGACGAGGATTTCCGTGCCTTTGCCTTTGCGGTACAGCGCATTGCGGACAGCCGCGTACTGATACGCTTCGTTCTCGGCCACGTTCGGGTTGGAGAACTCGTCGGATGCGTCTGCCGCACCCTGCATCATCGCGTCGATATCCACGCCGGCAGCCGCGATCGGCAGCAGGCCGACAGCCGTCAGTACGGAGTAGCGTCCGCCTACGTCGTCCGGAATGACGAACGATTCGTATCCTTCTTCGGTCGACAGTTTCTTGAGCGCGCCGCGGGCAGTATCCGTTGTCGCATAGATACGCTTGCGGGCTTCTTCTTTGCCGTACTTTTTCTCAAGCGCCGCGCGGAAAATACGGAAAGCGATCGCCGGTTCCGTCGTTGTGCCGGATTTGGAGATCACGTTGACGGAGAAGTCTTTGCCTTCGACCAACTGCAGCAGGTGCGACAGGTACGTCGAGCTGATGCTGTTGCCCGCGAAGAACACCTGAGGCGTCTTGCGTTGGGACTTATCCTGCACGTTGTAGAACGAGTTCGTCAGCATCTCGATCGCGGCGCGCGCGCCGAGGTACGAACCGCCGATGCCGATCACGATCAGCACTTCGGAATCGCTTTGGATTTTCTCCGCCGCTTTCTTGATGCGGGCGAATTCTTCTTTATCGTAAGCTTTCGGAAGGTCAATCCAGCCGAGGTAATCGGAACCTACGCCCGTTTTGTTGTGAAGCTGTTCGTGGGCGAGCTTGATCGGCTCCGCGAAATAGTCGACTTCGTGTTTTCCGACGAACCCAAGCGCTTTGCTGTAATCGAAATGAACGTTTTTAGCCATAATGAAAAAGCCTCCTCTAAATTTACTGCTTATGCGGTCAAATCTCTCAACATCCAGAACCAGCATACTGGATTTCGGGGGGACTGACAAGCCGAACCTGTCACACTCCGCCGAAGAAAATCGCCTGTTCGGGTCTAACCCGAAAGCGGACTTTTCCATAAAAAACCGCCCCTGTCGTCATCCGGCCGGCGTTCATCACCGGATGCGCTCTTTCGCACGGACGCCGCAGGGGCGGGAGAAGCGTATCCGCCTCGGGCCGGAACCGGTCAAGCCGACAGGCTCCGGTCAGGAAGCGAACAGACGCACTCTGTTTTATTTAAGCAGTTCTTTGATTTTGGACACGACGTTTTCCGGCGTGAATCCGTACTCTTCGATGACTTTGCCGCCCGGAGCGGAAGCGCCGAACGTATCGATACCGAGAATCGCGCCGGCATCGCCGACATAACGTTCCCAGCCGAACGGGCTCGCCATTTCGATCGAAAGACGGGCTTTGACGTCAGGCAGGATTACGGAATCTTTGTAGGCTTTGTCTTGTTTCTCGAACAAATCCCAGCTCGGCATGCTGACTACGCGAACTTGAATGCCTTCTTCGGCCAGTTTGGCCTGTGCCTTGACGGCCAGCTGGACTTCCGAACCCGTTGCGAGGATCTGGGCGGCAGGTTTGCCGTCTTTGGCATCGGATACGACGTAAGCGCCGCGGGACACGCCTTCCCAAGCGCCTTCCACCGTGCCTTCGAGGATCGGCAGGTTTTGGCGGGTCAGCACGAGGGCTACCGGGTTTTCTTTGTTTTGCAGCGAGTATGCCCATGCCGCGGACGTTTCATTGCCGTCAGCCGGACGGATCACCGTCAAGCCCGGAATAATGCGGATGGAAGCCAGCTGTTCGATCGGCTCGTGGGTCGGGCCGTCTTCGCCGACTGCGATACTGTCGTGCGTCAGCACGTAAGTGACCGGCAGCTTCATAAGGGAAGCGAGACGGATTGCCGGACGCAGGTAATCGGTGAATACGAAGAACGTACCGCCGAAGACTTTGATCCCGCCGTGCAGAGCGATACCGTTCATCGCACCGGCCATGCCGAACTCGCGCACCCCGTAGTAGATGTTGCGGCCCGCACGATCCTGCGGCGTAAACACGGTCACGTCGTTCAGGTGCGTCATGGTCGAACTTTCCAGGTCGGCCGATCCGCCGAACAGCTGAGGCACGTTGTGCACAACGCCGTTCAGGGCTTTGCCGGAAGCGACGCGTGTCGAAAGATCTTTGTCGTCTGTCGTGTACTTCGGCAGTTCCTTGTCCCATTGAACCGGCAGATCGCTGTTGAAAGCCATCAGGAATTGAGCGGCCAGTTCAGGGTTTTCGCTTTGGAATTTCTCGAACTGATCGTCCCAAATTTTGTTGGCCAACTCGCCTTTTTCTTTGACTTGGGCGAAGTGTTCGCGAACTTCTTCAGGCACGTAGAAGTTTTCTTCGTGAACCCACTCGTAGAATTCTTTGGTCAGTTTGACTTCGTCAGAACCGAGCGGGGAACCGTGAGGACCCGCATGGCCGCCTTTACCCTGTTTGTTAGGGCTGCCGTAACCGATGATCGTTTTGACTTCGATCAGCGTCGGGCGTCCCGTATCGACTTTGGCGGATTCGATCGCTTTGGCGATCGCTTCCAGGTCGTTGCCGTCCTCGACACGAAGAACCTGCCAGCCGTAACCTTCAAAGCGCTTTTGTACGCTCTCGGAGAACGACAGCGAAGCTTCGCCGTCCAGCGTGATATCGTTGGAATCGTACAGCATGATCAGTTTGCCCAGCTGCATATGGCCGGCCATGGAAGCCGCTTCATGCGAAACGCCTTCCATCAGGTCGCCGTCGCCGCAGATCGCGTACGTATAATGGTCGATCAGTTTGTAGTCGCCTTTGTTGTAGACGGATGCCGTATGCGTTTCCGCAATCGCCATGCCGACTGCCATGGCTACGCCTTGGCCCAGAGGTCCTGTCGTTGCGTCAACGCCCGCGGTATGGCCGAACTCCGGGTGACCCGGCGTTTTGCTTCCCCATTGGCGGAACTGTTTGATCTCGTCCATCGGCAGATCGTAGCCCGACAGGTGCAGCAGGCTGTATAGCAGCATCGAACCGTGCCCTGCGGACAGGACAAAGCGATCCCGGTTTACCCAGGTCGGGTTGGACGGGTTGTGGTTCATTGTTTTGGCGAAAAGTTGGTAGCCCATCGGTGCAGAGCCCATCGGCATGCCCGGGTGGCCGGAATTCGCTTTCTCGATCGCATCGATCGAAAGGGTCCGTACGGTAGCAATCGACAAATCGTCGATTTTAATATTGTTAGCCATGTTCTTATATCCTCCTCGGTCGTTTCCGGCAGAACCGCAAACGGATTGTGAAGACTCCTGTGGTCCAGTATATCATTTTGAAACATTCATTTCCATAGGATTCGAAACAAAGCCGGAAATTTGAACTAATTCGATACGTTCAGGCCAAACAGCCGCTCCCGCTTTTCACGTTCCGGATCCTGCTGGGGCACGATCGAAGTATCGAAAATCATCGTCGTGCGGCTCTGTGCATCGTAAGGTTCCCACGTCAGTATCGGGGTCGAAGGACTGCCGGAAGCCGCGAAAGCCTGCCAGGCCCCGCGCATGGCGTCGGACAGATTCTGCATGGCCGGCTCCAGGCGGATGCCCATGCGCGGCAGAAGAACCATGTTGCCGAACATGAACGGAATCTCGGCGGCATGCACCGCTTTGCCGAAGAAAACGTGACCCGGCAGCGTCCAGTCGAATCGGTACATCCATACGGGAGCATACTGCGCCTGCGCCTGAGCGAAAGCCAGAGCCGACCGCCAGAAATACAGATCGGTCATCGCGTCGGCTTGACCTTCAAGCGTGGCGGGATAACGCAGCAGCCATTCTCCGACATCTTCCGCCCCGGTCAGAGCGCGAAGCATACCGGTGAAACCTTCCGTTCCCATCCGCTGCGATTCGTCCATGAAAAAGAAATGCCCTTCGTCGCGATTGGTGCCGATGATCAGCGGAATGCCTGCGGCTTCGCCCGCGGATACCGCCTCCAGCGGTTCGACCGGCAGCGTCGCCGGCTCGACGACCGGCTGGAACGGCAGCGACGGAAGCTCTTCGCCGCTTTCTTCCAGTCCGGCTGCGGCAATAAGCAGTTCTTCCGGCGATACCGCTTTGAGCCGTTCGAGATTGCCTCCGTCCACGCCCAGGCGGCGAAGAAACGCGGCGGATACGCTCTCGGCCGCGGCCGCAGGCAGACATTGGGCTCCGCCGCTTTGCATCACGGCTTGATGGAACAACCCTTTGGCCGTCGGCATGGCCAGCAGAGCGGCAATGCTCATCGATCCGGCGGATTCTCCCATCACCGTTACGCGGCCCGGGTCGCCGCCGAACGCCCCGATATGTTCTTTTACCCATTTTAGCGCCGCCGCCTGATCCAACAGTCCGACATTCGATTCAAATCCTTCTCCAAGCGGAGCAAGATGCAAGAATCCGAGCGGCCCCAAACGGTAATTGACCGTGACGACGATACAATCGCCCCGCAGGGCAAGCTGGGTACCGTCGTAAAGCGGAAGGCTCGAAGCCCCGGAAGTGAAACTTCCTCCGTGAATCCAGACGATGACCGGCAGATTTGTGCGTTCGCCTTCGGGCGCCCATATATTCAAATAGAGGCAATCTTCCGACATGCCGGGGTGATCCGAACCGAACAGCGACGTTTCCGGTGGCTTCGGCTGCGGACAGATCGGCCCGAATGCCAGGGCATCGCGAACCCCTTCCCAACCCTCAGGGGCTTGGGGAACCCGGAAACGCAGTTCTCCCAACGGAGGCTTTGCGTAAGGCACTCCTTTCCACACGCAGGCACCATTCCATGATGCGCCGCGCAGGGCGCCCTGCTTCGTTTCTATCCCTATATTCTCCATCGTCTCTCCTGCCTTTCCCGCATCGAACGACTGATTTCCTGTCTTCCTCTTCATTTAAACATACGGCGCGGGGCCCATTCAAATGAGACGAACGAAAAGATCTTTGTGCGCAGCCCAAAAAGCGCGCTTTCCCCAGACGGGAAAGCGCGCCGAATCCGGCTGCGATGCACGGCCAAACCGCCCAAACGGGTCGGCTGCGGAGCTTCTATACCGACCGCTTCAACGTGCTGACCGAACCGCCTTCGATCAATTTGACCTGCAGGCGTTCATGTTCGATCTGATTGCCGGCCAAAATCTTGAGCAGGTGTTCGGCCGCCGCCGCTCCCCACTTGGCTCGCGAATAATCGACCGTAGCCAATCTCGGCTGCAAATAGCGGGTCAGTTCGATGTTGTCGAATCCGATCAAATGAATATGCTCGCCGACTTTGAGCTTTGTACCGGACAGCGTGTTGCAGATGCCGACCGCCATTTCGTCATTGAGGCAGAATACACCCGCAGGCTCCGTGTACTCTTCGATAAGCTGCTGCGCGGCGAGCGCGCCGCCCTTTTTCTCGAAGTTGCTGCGAATCTCCGTCAGCTTGATCTCCGGATTCTTCTCCGCAATCGCTCTGACGGTCGCAAGGCGCTGGTTTGAGTCGTACGAATCTTCCGGCCCCGTGACCACGTACACGTTGCGGTGTCCGTGATCGAGCAGATAATGCATGGCTGCTTCGGCGCCCGAATGGTTGTCGAGCAGAACCCGGTTGATATTCGGATGGATCAGCTCCCGGTCCAAGACGACGATCCGGTGGCCGCGGTCCGCATAACGCAAAATCTCTTCGCTGTCGAAACCGGAATCCAGAATAATGGCTCCGTCGATCATCCGCTCCGGCAGCATTCGATGCGATTGAATACCGCTGCAGACGATCATATCGTACCCTTCGCGGTTCAGCACATCTTTGATACCGTCCAGCAGATCGCCGTACACGTCGCCGCGAAAATCGGTCAAGAATACGCCAATGATGCGGGACTCTCGCTTCTTGAGCGTGCGCGCCGCAGCGTTCGGTACGTAATTCAGCTCTTCGGCAATCGCCAGGATGCGCGAACTGGTCTCGTCCGTCACCTTGCTGCTGCCGTTTAACGCGTAAGACACCGTCGAAATCGATACTCCCGCCTTTTTGGCGATATCCTTGATACTAACCAATCTGCTCGCTCCCCTGTCTGGTTGCCTTTTTCTACCTATACCCATATAACAGACAACAAAGGCGATCCGTCAAGATCGCCTTGTTGTTTTTCTATAATATTACACGAAAATCTCGATAATGTTGTGTTCGGGAGCCGCCGCAGCTTCAAATTCGGTGCGGCCGATCCGGATTCCGCCTTCGCGGTAGCGGTTATCTCCGGCACGCCCGCCGATTTCCCGACCGTTCAATTTCACGACACCCGAGATGCCCGTGCCGATCCGGTAGACGAATGTCGCCGGAATTCCGTCGTAGCTGAAGTCCAGGTTCAGACCGTCGAGCGAAGCCGGCAGTACCGGATCGACAATCAAATCCCCGCCGTCCTGACGAATGCCGAGCACGTTGCCGATCAGCTGGTTCATGTAGATCCCGGGACCGCTGGAGTAGATTCTCCATCCGCCCTTGACGGCAACGCCGCCGCTTCTCAGTTCGCCGAACCGCTCCTGCGCTTCATAACGGTCGTTGAACTTGCCGTCCGAACTGCTGAAGTACGAGTTGCTCTGACGCAGCTCCGCGTTCGGTACGACGTCTTGGATGCCGACCGGATTGATGATCGCCAGGCCGTTCCAGGTTTCGTCGGCAAGTCCCAGTTTCGCCATCGCTTCAACATAGCGGATATGGGCGTGCACGTACTGCAGCCCGATCTCGCGGCCGAAGTTCGAGGCCTGCTCGGCGCGTTTGAAGTGGGTGCTGACGCCGCCCGCGTATTGAGCTGGACGGTTCATCAGACGCACTCCGTCCGGGCAGTAGAACTCGCGCTTGATCAGTTCGTAATGCGATTTCGCCTGCTCCGGCGTGAGAAGTTCTCCGATCATGCTGCGCGTCATCGGCAGCAGGCGGTAGGAAATGCCCGTCTCCGTATCGCTTGGATGCAGCATCGGCTTCGGCTTGTCCGCTTCTTCCATGTACACGAAGCCCGGAATCACGTCCGTGTTCAGCATGTAACGTCCGAAGTCGGCGCGGATTCCTTCGGCCATCTCGGCCAATTCCTGCGCGAAGGCCGCATCGGCATCCTGCAGCGCGGAGGACAGCACATTAACCGTTTGATACGTCAGCGCAACGGTCCAGCTGCTCACCATATACTGCTTGAGCTGGGCATTCGCCGGCTGGAGCGTATCGTCCCAGTCGCCGTCCCCGTACGAAGACAGGAACGTATCATGCAGGAAATTGTTTTTGATATAGGCGATTTCCTTTTTGGCATGGTCCAGAATCGTATGCTCGTCTTCGGTGAAGCCGAATTCGTGCTTGACGGTATACGGTACTTTTTCCGACAAAATACCGAAGTCCCGCGTCGTTTTGAGATAATCGCCCAATACTTTCAGCGGCCAGACGATGATGTCGCCGTGGCTTTCTTCCTGCTGGATCGCGAAATATTTGTCGAACATGAACCACTGCGGCCATGCGCCGTCGTCTTCGTACTGGTGCGAATAGACGGTCTTTAGAATATCTTTGACCTGTCCGTATTTCTGCGTCGCCATGAAGTATTCCACCGGTCCCTGGCAGACGTCGCGCGTTCCCCATGCCGCTCCGCCGTACTGCTCCAGGCCATGCGGGGACGAATAGTGGACGAGCATGTTATGCGTGTACCACCAGGCCAGCGCGTTCACTTTGAACAGATCTTCGTGGGTGCTGCTGCCGTCTTTGGACAGATTGAATCCATTCATGACGTCTGTGTAGAACGCGCGGTAGTTGACGATTTCTTCGTCCAGCGAACGTTCGGCAAAAGGAATCTCCGCGCCGTCCAGCAGTCCCTGAAGCGTAAGCGTCCAGTTCGCACTCGGTTCGATCGCAAGCGTCACAAGCGAAGCGTCGCCCGGCTCGATCCCTTCGGCAAGTACGGTCTCGTCGCCCACTGTGCTCGAAGCGCCGTCCACTTTCATCCGGAAAGCGAGTTCCGGGTAAGAGCCTGCGCTGAGCGAAGCCGAGTCGGCGGTAAAGGTCAGTACGCCGCCCTGTTCCGTCATATGCAGCGGGAATTCGTATTCGTTCACGTTCATCGTGATCTGCGTCGTCACCAGGTAGCGGTACGCTCTGCCGCTCTGCGAGCTTACGCTCAGGCGCACTTCCGGGCTGTCCACGGTCGTGAAGGCCGTTACGATGATCGTGTCGACTTCCGTCTTGTACGTCCAGCGGACGTAGTTGAATCCGATCTCGAACAGCGACGGCATCGTCAGCAGACGGTACTGTTCTTCAAGCTCGATATAGATCCGCTGCCCGGCCGTTTTCGGCACGTTGAGCGCATTGCGCATATTGCTCATCATTTTGTTGAAGTTGGTGTTGCCCAGAACGACCTGCGAGTTGAACACGCCGTACATGTAGGATGTACTTGCGAGTACCGGCACGCCGAATTCCACGTTTCCGCCGCTCATCAGGATATGGCCGTGCGGCCGCTCGACGAGGCGTTCTTTTTCTTTTAAAACCACATGCTCGTACGTATCCGTGAAGAAAGCCAGCAGTTTGCCGTTCTCGCGTTCTTCCTGGTAGCGGTTCGGGAACAGGCCCGCCACTTCGTCTTCCGTCAGATCAAGCGTCTGCAGCGGTTCGCCGATCGACGGTTTGATCGATACGGGCGGGAGCGATTCCAGCTCGCCGGACGGTTCCGCTTCGTAGGATTCCCAGGCCGACTGCACGTCGCCCGCGAATTCGAGCCCGGAGATCGCGGACGGATGGTCGGCACGGTGCAGACCGTAGAAGACGAAGCGCGCTTCGCCGCTCAACGCCACAAGTTCCGACTGCAGAGCCGTATAAGCGAATTCGTACTGGTACACTTCGTTTGCCAATTGGCCGCGGACCAGCGATTCCGGCACGTTCGTCTCTTTGTACGATTTGCCGAAGAATTGGAAACCGTCGGTCGAGTAACCGGCCGCGCGGGTGAGCGAGCCCTGCTGCATGTACGGGAAAGCTCCGCTCTGCGGCTGGTTCTGGCGGGAGCAGACGACATACCCTCTGCTCTCGTCTTCGAACACCGTGTGGTCGATGTACTGCGACAGATACGCTTCGTTGCTGCGCACCGCGCCCGGATCGGCGTTGCCGACATCCTGGCCGTAGACAAGATCGATATTGACGCCGTCGCCGGAGACTTTTACATCCCAGAACCAGACATCACGATCCGTCACGGCAAACGTAACGGTGTAGTCGACATCCTCGGCGCGTCCTTCCCAGACGATTCTGCGGTCTCCGCGGCTGACTTTGCTCGCCGAACGGATCCCGAGCAGCGGGTAGAAAGAAATGCCGGATTCCCGGTGAAAACGCAGGTACAGATTGGTGAGCGATCCGTCGAGTGGGCTCGACAGCAGCTGATTGAGCATCGTACGACCGCCGAGCGCCTGGTACAGGTCGCCGCTCGGCCAGAAAGTGAAGTTCAGGCTTCCTGCCTGAACGCTGAATTTCGAATTGGGGTTTGCGATCGTCGTCATGAATAAATTCACTCCTATATCTATCGTTTTTCAATCTTGTGCGGATAATTGTGTCGTTCGAAAGTCAGCTGCCTGCCAGTACAAACGAACCGTGCAGCGTATCGAGGCTGCTGCGGCCGACGAAGACGTCGAACCGGCCCGGATCGCTGCGGAAGCTCAGATCCGAATGATGGTAGCGAAGCTGCTCTTCGCCGAGGGTGAAGACCGCGGTTCCCCGCTCGCCCGGTGCCAGATCCAGCTTGACGAAGCCTTTCAGTTCGCGTACCGGACGCACGACTTCGCCGGAGATATCGCGGATATACAGCTGCACGGTCTCGGTACCGGCGCGCTCGCCGGTATTGGTGACGTCGACGCTGACGGTAAGTCGGGAATCGTTCGTCATCTGCTCCGACGACAACTTCAAGCTTCCGTATTCGAACGTCGTATACGACAAGCCGAATCCGAACGGCAGCAGCGGATCGTTCGGCGCGTCGAGATACTGCGACACGTAGCGAACCTGGGCATCTTCCGCTCCAAGCGGACGGCCCGTATTGAAGTGATTGTAATAGACCGGCACTTGGCCGACCGAATGCGGGAAAGACATGCTCAGACGGGCCGACGGATTCACGGCGCCGATCAGGATATCCGCGACCGCCGCTCCGCCTTCGCTCCCCGGGAACCAGGCTTCGACGACGGCGCCGACCTTGTCGTATACGCCGTGCAGATCAAGAGGACGTCCGTTGAACAGGACGGCCGCGGAAGGCTTGCCGATCTCGGCGATCCGGGCAACCAGTTCAAGCTGTGCCTGCGGCAGACGGATATCGGTCCGGCAGCCGGCTTCGCCGCTCATCTCCGAGGCTTCGCCAAGCGCCAATACGATCACATCGGCCTGAGCCGCCGCTTCCAGAGCCAGCCGGAGCTGCTCCGGCGTGCCGGTCTCGATGCCGCAGCCTTCGGCAATGATCAGTTTCCCTTCGCCCAGGCGTTCGGCCAGCGCACTGCCGAGTTTGACGGCATCTTCCGTCGAACCTTCCCAAGACCAAGGCCCCAGAATATCGCCGCTTTGGGCAAAAGGACCGATCAGTGCCACTTTCGCTTCCGGCTTGAGCGGCAGCACACCGTCGTTCTTGAGCAGGACGGTGGATTTCGTCGCCAGTTCGTACGCCGCTTTGCGGTGTTCGGGGCTGAAGACCACTTCCGCTTCGCGCTCGGAACTTGCGCCCCGATGCGGATTGTCGAACAATCCCAGCTTGTTCTTGAGCTGAAGAATGCGCAGGACCGATTCATCGATCAGCGCTTCGTCCACGCTTCCACTGCGTACCAAGCCCGGCAGCTCGTGTACGTAGCAGGCGGTCATCATCTCGATATCGACGCCTGCGCGGATAGCGCGGTAAGCCGCCTCGCGTTCGTCTTCGGCAACGCCGTGCGGGATCAATTCCTTCACGGCGCCCCAGTCGGAGATCAGTACGCCGTCGAACTTCCATTCTTCGCGCAGCAGGCTGCGCATCAATTTCTCGTTGGCGCTGGCCGGAATGCCTTCGATCGTATTGAACGAAGTCATGACCATTTCGCAGCCTTCGTCGAGCGCGGCTTTGTAAGCCGGCAGATAATATTCGCGCAGTTGGCGTTCGGACAGATCGACCGTATTGTAGTCGCGGCCGGCTTCCGAAGCGCCGTAGGCGGCGAAATGCTTCACGCATGCGGCAACGCGCTCGGATTCGTTCTTCAGGTCTTCACCCTGCAGGCCGCGGACGAATGCCCTCGCAAACAGGCTGTTCAGATACGGGTCTTCGCCGGTCGATTCCATAACGCGTCCCCAGCGGGGATCGCGTACCAGGTCGACCATAGGCGCAAAAGTCACATGTATACCGGAGACGGCCGCTTCGCGCGCCGCAATCTCCGCGCTTTTCTCGGCCAGTTCGGTGTCCCAGGAACAGCCGATAGCCAGCGGAACAGGGAAAATGGTCTTGAAGCCGTGCACGATATCCGCCATGAACAGCAGAGGAATACCGTGCGGATTGTTCCGAAGATAAGCTTCCTGTACCGCGATTGCGCCGGACGCGCCCGCGTAGCCCAGGATAGAGCCGCTGCTTGCGACCATGGAATCGGTGATTCCCATCGCCTGCATCGGTCCGGTAATCTGGCCCCCGTCGTTAGCCCCTTCATAGAAAGGTGCGGCGAGCTGGACCAATTGCGCGATTTTTTCTTCTAGCGTCATCGCACCGATCAGATCGAGAAGCTGCTGATTGTCCATACCGAGTCCTCCAAGCCTTCTAAATGTAATGGTTGATTTCTTCATTTACGGCGTGTACGCAAACCGATAGCCTGACTGGGGCTTGCGTACATGCCCTAGAAGAAGAAAACCCGGTTCGTGCGGAACCTCCGCGCGCACCGGGTTTGTCATAAGGCCGGTCCGACAGGCATGATGCCTCCCGGGCCGGAGTGCTGCTGGTTATACCTTTTTTATTTCGCGAATTCTTTGTTCAGTTCGTCAAGAACCGGTTTTACGAGCGACTGCTTGCCGTCTACCCATTTTTTCCAGTTGGCTTCAAGATCGCCAGGCTGCAGAATCAGGTTGGCATATTCAGTTGCGTAATCGAATCCGGCTTGGTCTTTCGATTTGGAGCTGTACAGTTGGAAGTCCCAATCGTAGGCTGCCATAGCGCCGCCTTCGGTGCTCAGGGCCGCTTTTTCTTTGTACAGTTCGACCGAACGGTCGCGGAATTCTTTTTTGATCGCAGGGTTGATGACGCTGAAGTCATCGCCCAATACATACAGACCTTCGAAGCGGCCCGGATATTTGTCTTCCAGCGATTCGCCTTCCGGAATCGTGCTTACGATCTCGCCGTTCTCTTCTTTCCAGTCTTCTCCTTCAAAGCCCAGGTTCAGAATGCGCTGAGCGTCATCCGTTACCGAATATTCGATCATGTCCATGATGCGCTCGAATTTCTCCTGCTTGATATCCGGCGAGAAGATCAGAGCGGACCAGAAGTTGACCTGCTCCAGGTTGCGGTATTTGCCGTCTTCGCCGACGATCAGCGCTTCGTGCACCACTTCGGAGCTGTCCAGGTTCAGGTTCTTTTTCATCGCTTTGTCCATGTCCTGTCTGTAAGAAGCCAGACCGCCCAGACCTGCGATAGCGGAGTTGCCCGTTACGCGGAACGCGTCGCCGCCTTCGCTGTTTTTCCAAGTGTAGAATTCCGGATCAAGCAGACCGTCTTTGTAGGCCTGCTGCATCAATTTGAGACCTGTCAATGTGGATTCGTCGGCAGGACCCCATTTGTATTGGCCGTCTTCGCCTTTGTAGAAGGCGGATTCGACGCGGGAGTGCTCGTTGTTGGCCATCATGAAGCCCGTCAGAAGGTCGCCTGCATTGAACGACATCGGGATCAGCTTGGAACCGACTTTGCCCGGATCTTTTTCTTTGACCAGTTTGGCGTATTCCATGAGTTCGCTGACCGTGTACGCGTCTTTCAGTTCAAAGCCGACTTCTTTGGCCCAGTCTTTGCGGATCGCGATAACGCCGATTTGGTTCAGCAGCGGATCGGCCGGCTGGTTTTTGAAGTAGACCGGTTTAGGCAGAACGTAAGTGCCGCCGACTTTTTCTTCGAGACGGTCGCCGAGACCTGTCGAAGCGTAAGCTTTGGCGGTTTCCGGCCAACGCTCTTTCCAATCGTCCGGGAACTTGTAGAACAGGCCCTGGTCGATATAGTTCATTGCGTCCCCGTTTACGTAGTTCCAGCTTGCGAAGTCCGGCAGGTCGCCGGAGTTGATCCACAGGCGCATTTTTTCCGGCCAGGAATCCCAGTCGATATAGTTGTAATCCCATTTGATATTGAACTTGTCGGTGAAGAATTTGTGGAACTTGTCGTCCATTTTGGCTTTCGATACGTCCGTTACGCTGGCATAAGAGATGGTCAGATTGTCTTTGTACGTTCCATCCTCATTCTTGACATCCGCGGTTCCCGTCTTGGAATCGCCGGAACCGCCGTTGCCGCAGGCCGTTACAAGCACCATCATGACCGACAGTGCAAGCAGAAACAGCGCTTTGACCGAAAACATTTTGTTCGCTTTCATGTTTTACCCCCATTGTTCAATAAGATTTGAAAAGCCTTTTGGTACCCTTGCAAATCTTTTATCGTATCCTCAGGTCTTGATAGCCCCTGTCAATACCCCTTTGGCGAAGTGCTTCTGCAGCAGCGGGAAGAACGCCATGATCGGAACCATGGTCACGAACACCGCCGCCATTTTCATACCCGTCGAGAAAGATTGCGCCACGCCCTGACCGACGCTTGTCGCGTTGGAGGCGTTGGTTTGCGATTCGACGATGATCGCCCGCAGCACGTTCTGCAGCGGAAGCTGATCGGCTTTGCGCAGGAAGATCATGGCGTCGTACCAGCTGTTCCAGAAAGCGACTCCGTAGAACAGGGCGATGGTCGCCATGATCGGAGCAGCCAGCGGGAGAACGATAGAAGCCAGGATTCTCCATTCGCCGGCGCCGTCGAGTCTCGCGGACTCCATCAGCGACTCCGGCAGGCCCTGGAAGTAGTTCATCATCAGAATCATGTTGAAGACGCTGAAGCTTCCTGTCAGAATGACGGCCCAGAGCGAACCGGTCAGATGCAGGTCTCTCATGACCAGGTACAGAGGCACGATGCCGCCGTTGAAGATCATGGTGAACAGAATAAGGAAGAAAATCGGCTTTTTGCCCGGGAATTTCGGGCGGCTGAGGCCGTAGGCCATACTGACCGTCAGGAACAAACTGAGCGGCAGGCCGGCGGCCATCAGTTTAAGCGTATTCCAGTAGCCGGTTCCGATACTTCCGTCCGCGAACAGCGCTTTGTAGGAAGCGAGTGTCGGATCTTTCGGCCACATCAGCAGCGGATTCGCGGCGTATTCTTTTTGCGTCGCGAA
Source organism: Saccharibacillus qingshengii (assembly GCF_013185195.1). Classification (GTDB taxonomy): domain Bacteria; phylum Bacillota; class Bacilli; order Paenibacillales; family Paenibacillaceae; genus Saccharibacillus; species Saccharibacillus qingshengii. The sequence continues at coordinate 53,858 of NZ_JAAZWC010000021.1, read as the reverse complement.
CGAAATCATGATGACGTTCCAGAACGGAACCAGGATGGACAGGGCGCCGAGCGTCAGGATTACGAAAATGATGTAATCCATCAGGCCCATTCGGCTTGTGCCAACCTTTGCTTTTTTTGTTTTTCTCGCCAAAGTACTCATTGAGTTCGTTCTCCTCTCTTATCGGAACAGGCCGTCTCCGCCCATCCATTTGGCCGCCCGGTCGGCAAGCAGCAGCAGGATCATGTTCACGAGGGAACGGAACAAGCTGACTGCGGTCGAAAAACCGAAGTCGGTCGACGACTGGAACGTAATCCGATAGATATATACGTCGAGCACCTGCGATACATTTTGGGTGGCGGCATTCGCCAAGTTGAAGATCTGATCGAAACCGGAAGACATCAGTCCGCCGACCGACAGAATGAACATGATCGTGACTGTTGGCATGATATTCGGAAGCGTAACCCGGAACATCTGCTGCATCCGAGTCGCACCGTCGATCTGCGCCGCTTCATACTGTTCCTGATCGATACCGGATATGGCCGCCAGGAACACGATCGCACCCCAACCGGTCGATTTCCAGATATCGGTCAGAATAATCATCGGATAGAAGTTCTGTTCGGAACCGAGGAAGTTGATCGTCGGCAGACCGAGCAGCGCCAGCAGGCTGTTGACGAAGCCGTCATACGCCAGCACGTTGATGATAATCCCCGATACGATGATCCACGACAGGAAGTGCGGGAACGTAAAGGCTGTTTGCAGCACTTTCTTGTACCGTCTCATCCGCAGCTCGTTCAGCAGCAGGGCGAGCAGAATCGGGAACGGGAAGGTAATGAACAGTTTGATGATGTTGACGTACAGGGTCCGCCATACGGCATCGATAAATGCGGGATCGCGGAACACGTACATGAAGTTTTCCAAACCTGTCCACTCGCTGCCCCAGATTCCGTCGCTTGCGCGGTAATGCTTGAAAGCCAGCGACAATCCGCCCATTGGCAGATACGAGAACAGGATCAGCCAGATCAAACCGGGAATGAGCAGCGTGTACGTCATTCGGTACTTCCAGATCTCTACGAATAATCTCTTGAACTTCGATTGTTCCCCTTTGGACGAGCCCGGGGATATAGCTGCGGGTTTCACACGACATCTCCTCACTCTACTTGGGTCTGATAATACGTTGAAAAAGAAACGGCCGAGCCGCTGCCGGATTCAGACGAATCGTTTCGATCGGCGTAAAAGAACGGCCGATTCCGCGTGAGCGGTTTCAGTAAGCGTTTGCTTGCGGCGCCAAATCAAAGATTTCGGCGGCCGCTTCATAGCGGAAGAGGCGCCGGGAAGATTCGCTTCCCGGGCTCCTTCAGTTGATCTTCCGGCTGGAGCCGCGCTTGACGAGCATGGATTCGAATACCACATGTCGGTTCGCCGTCTCTCCTCCAATCAGATCGAACAGAATCTCGACACTGACATGGGCCATCTCGACTCCGGGCTGACTGACGGTATCGAGCGACGGATGATAATATTCCGCCATTTCGATGCCGTCGAATCCGACGATCGAAACGTCGCCCGGAATCGATAAACCGGAGGAGAGAACCGCTTTCGCGGCGCCAATCGCAATCGCGTCCGAGGCGGCAAACATGGCCGTAACGCCCAGGTTTTTGTTCAGCAGGCGTTTGGCGGCCGCGAAGCCGAAGCTTGGCGCGTACTCGCAATCTTCAACGAGCGCCGGATCGTATTCGATTCCGTGCTCTTCAAGCGCTTTCTTGTAACCCAGCAGCCGTCGGCTGCCGATCGTGTTCTCCCGGAAAGGAAAACGGGCCAGAAAACAGATGTGGCGATGTCCCAGCGAAATCAGATAGCTTGTCGCTTTGTAGGCGCTCTGCACATCGTCGATCGATACGCTGGAAAAAGCGGACGGATCAACGTCCTTCAAAGTGGTGATCGTGGTCAGGACAAAAGGTACGCCGAGCTGCCGGAACTCTTCTTCGGAATGGTCGTACGTCCCGCCCATAAAAATGACGCCGTACAGATTCTTTTCCTTGATCAGCTGCATGGCCGCACCGACTTCGTCGACTCCGTCTTCAACCTGCTGAATCATCAGCGGGCAGCCCCGGAGATGCACCTGACGTTCGACTTCCTTGATCATGTTGGCGAAAAAGGGATTGGAAATGCCTTTCACCATCAATGCGATCGTGTTGGACTGAATCTTCTTCAAGTTGCGTGCGTTGCTGTTGGGCACATAATTGTACTTCTTGACCACAGACAGCACCCTGGCACGAGTCGTATCGCTGACTACACCGCTGTTGTTGAGCACTCTCGATACCGTAGATATGCCCACGCCGGAAATTTTCGCAATGTCCTTGATGTTCATCTCGTTTGCCGCTTCACCTCGGTTGTAGGACGTCTGTGAGACTTCGCAAGCCTATGCCGTCATGAACGTTTGAAACTCATGGGAAACGTTTCCCGCAAGTCAGGAAACGCTTTCTAGGCTCGTCGAATCGTTTCGATACACATCATAAACCCGAATATTAGAAGTGTCAATACGGTTTTTTTGAAATCCGCAAAACGAAAAACCGCTTTCTGGGAACGAATAGGCTCGTCCTGTCAGTGAAACCGGGTGTTCCGTCAAAATAAGAACGAGTAAGCGGTTCCAATTTGTTTTTTGCATTTATACCGCTGTCAGGAATACCCTCCAATTGAATGTTTCCCTTCTTTCGCAGGAAACGTTTCCACCTCCTTTTCACTGTTCATTCACCTGTCCGAATTTTACTGAATCACCATTTCGCAAAAAAAGGCGCAGCGCAAAACCAGAATCTTTCCACACTTATGCGGGCAAAAAAAGAAGAAGGCGTTCCGCTTCTTGGCGGGGCCTTCTTCCTGCTGTACAAATGCGGTCCGACTCCGTCGGGTCACCCCCGATCGGCAAATCCGTTGAGTGTTAACCACGAGGCGCATTGGCCTGTCCAATGACGGACATGCTGATCCCCGCCGGCTATCCCCATACCGTGTCCGCCCAGAGCATAGACATGCAGATCGAACGGTACGCCGCTGCGCCCAAGAGCCGAAGCGAACAGCAGACTGTTCTCCACCGGTACGAGGCCGTCTTCGGACGTGTGCCACAGGAAAGTCGGCGGCGTATCCGCAGTCACATTGCGTTCGCTCGACAGCGCTTCGATGCCCGCAGGCGATGCATCCGCACCCAGCAGCGCCGTACGCGATCCTGCATGGGTATACGGTTCGCTCAGCGTAATCACCGGATAGCACAGCATCAGCAGATCCGGCCGACTGGAATACCGTTCGATCGGATCGGCCGAATCCGGAGTTCCCGCGTCATACAGCGTTCCGGCCGTCGAAGCCAGGTGTCCGCCGGCCGAGAATCCAAGTACGCCCAGACGGCCGGGATCCACGCCAAACTCTTCCGCGCGGTGGCGCACCGTACGCACGGCGCGCTGCACATCCGACAGCGCACTCGGATACCGGTAAGGGGCTACGCGGTAGCGCAGAACGAAAGCCGAGATTCCCAGCGTGTTCAGCCAGAGCGCAATCGGTTCTCCTTCGTGATCGGCGCGAAACTCATATCCGCCGCCCGGACAAACGATTACGGCCGCCCGGCCGCCTCCTTCCACCAGATAAGGAAAAATCGCAGGTACGTCTTCATCGGTCGTTCCGGCAGCGTTCGGTGCGCCGTCCGGCCATAACATTACGGCATTCATTCGTTCACCCTCCTGAAATTCACTTCTTGCTTCCGTTTTATTATACGCGCCATTGGCCCGACCGAAAGGGGTTTCGGCAAAAATAGAGGCGCTTGGCCTCTGCTCGACTTCGACAATCAGCCGGCGTATCGTTCTTCCCGTTTTGTTTTGTGTTAAAATGACTTCATATGCCCGTGCAGCAAAACAAGAACCGATACCGAGAGGAGGACGGACATGGCTACCAACCGAAGGCTCGAAACGGATACGGATTTCCAGGAAACCCTGGAGCAGGAAAGAACCGTCCGGGTATTCCGCGACGACGAGATGATCAACCCGGGAGGCCTGATTATCCGGTTTGACTCTTCGATGATCGCGGTCCAGTCGAGCGTCAGCGATCTCGATTATTACGATCGGCAGCAGTGCGAATTCTACGAGCTGAGACGATAATACGTTTACTCCAAAAAAAAGAGCGGCCGCAATCACGGGGTCCGCTCTTTTTGGAATGTCTATTTCCGTCCATATTTGCGCCGGATCCGAACCGAAAACCGCTATCCGTAAAACATCCCCAATATCCATCCGCCCGCCGCTCCAAGCGCCACCACGATCCAGGGCGGCGTTTTCCAGAACACAAGCAGTACAAACAACCCCGCCGCTCCTGCGAAATCCACAGCCGAGCGGATGGTCGAAGTCCAAAGCGGATCGTACAGGGCAGCCAGCAGGATGCCGACGACCGCCGCATTGACTCCAAGCAGCGCCTGCTGAACCCTTGTATTCTGCCGCAGCGTGCTCCAAAAAGGCAGAGTACCGGCGATCAACAGAAAAGCGGGCAGAAAAATGGCGACCGTGCCGATCAATGCCCCTTTCAGGCCGCCGATCATCCAGCCCAGATAAGCCCCGAACGTAAACAGCGGGCCGGGAACGGCCTGCGCCGCTCCATAACCGGCCAAAAAGTCGCTTGCGCCGATCCAGCCCGTCGGAACGACTTCCCGTTCAAGCAGAGGCAGCACCACATGTCCGCCGCCGAATACCAGTGCCCCCGCCCGGTAGAAACTGTCGGCCAATCCCAGCCCGATTCCGCTTCCCGCAGTGCGCAGGATCGGCAGTCCCAGCAGCAGCACGGCAAACAGGATCAGACAGAAGAGGGCAAACTTCCTGCCGACTGGAACGGACAGCTCGGGAATATCGGGCTCCTGCGCACGCAGGAGCAGCAGACCTCCGGCTGCCGCCGCGGCAATGACCGCGATCTGGATAAAAGCCGACGACCACAGCAGCACGGCTGCGGCGGCGAGCACGGCAAAGATCGCCCGTGCGCGATCTGGCGCCAAGCTTCTGCCCATCCCAAGCAGTGCCTGGGCCACGACCGCAACCGCGGCGATCTTCAATCCGTGAATCCAGCCGGATCCCGCGATATCGAAATGCTGGACGAACACGGCGAACGCGATCAGCAGCAGAATCGACGGCAGCGTAAACCCGATCCAGGCCGCCAACCCGCCGAGCACCCCTCCCCGCACGATCCCGATTCCGATTCCGACCTGACTGCTGGCCGGCCCCGGCAGAAATTGGCACAGCGCGACCAGTTCGGCGTAACTTCGTTCATCCAGCCAGCTGCGCCGGCGCACATACTCCTCGCGAAAATAACCCAGATGGGCAATCGGTCCGCCGAACGAAGTCAGACCCAGTTTGGCCGATACCGACAAGATTTCCAGCAGCCGGCCCGCTGTTCCGGGCAGCGGTTTGGATGAGGGATCCGCATCGATCTTCATGGAAACGCCTCCTTCCTTGGTGCCTTTTCTTCCTTTATATCGAGAAGAATCGATCTTTTCCAGTCTTTTTTGTCAAAAAAAGAAGCGGTTTTTGTAAATTCTCCGCTCTTTTCCGATAGATATCACCTTCGAATCGTCCGGAAAGAACACAGAAACCGCCGAAAACCCGGATGCTTCCGATCGGAAGCGAAGGTTCTCGGCGGTCTGTTTGTCCAAACGGTTCTCTGCGCTGCGGCAGCCTCTTAGCGTCCGCTGCGCTTCTTGGCGGCCAGCAGCCGCTCCATGGCGCTGCCGCCTCCAGCCGGCGCGTCGTTCTCCGGCTGATCCGGCCGCTTCGAATCCGCGGAAGGCGGCTTCGATTCGCCGGGCGGAGAACCGGACCGGCCGGCTTCGCGGCCGGTCGGCGAGCCGCCGCGGGAAGCTTCGCCCGCGGCTCCCGGCGCTGCGCTTCGCGCGCCCGCCGCATCGGCGGAGCGGTCGGCCGGCTGCGCTTGGCCGGCGCCGCGCTCCGCGCGGACGCGGTCCACGGCGGAGGCGATGCCCCCGCCTGCCGCGGACCCCGGCTCCCCGCCTTCGGCGCGGGGAGCCCCGGCCGGCCGCTTGGCGCCCCGGTCGGCCGCGCCCTGCGGCGGCGCGGCGGCGTTCTCGGCGGCGCGTTTCTCGCCGCCGCGGAAGCCCGTGCTCCGCCGCTTGGCGGCGGTCAGGCGCGCAAGCGCGCCGTCCTCCGCAGGAGCGGCTTCGCTGTCTGCGGCGAAGCTGCGCCGGCCGGCCGCCGTGAACGGAGCCGCCAGCACGGCGGCGATCCGTTCCCAGGGAACGGCCAGGCGGCGGATCGCAATATCCGCGATCCACAAGGCCAGCACAGCGGCCAATACCAGTGAAGTCCAATCCCGCATTTGTTTGTGCGGAGCGGCCGGCTGCGCGTAGACCGCAGCCGGGTCGTCCCAGGAGAGGACACGTCCTCCGGTCAGCTGCGCCAGCTCCGCGAGACGCTGCGCTCCCTGGTCGGAAGCGGAAGCGATACGGTATTCCGGCGAGTACGGGATGACCAGCCCCGTGCCCGTCGCGGCCGGAAGACCGGCCGATTCTTCGCTGTCGGCAGGCGACAGATTAAGCAGGTAGGCGCCGGGATCGCTTACCGGCAGGATGCCGGTATAGCGCCCCGGAGCGGTCTGCACCAGCTTCACCGGTTCGCTCCCGCCCGATGCGTCGCCTCCGATCGAAGCGATCAGCTCTTCGGGAAGCGTGCTGTTTCCCTGCTGAGCAGCCGTCACGCTGAGCTCGGTGCCTCCCTCGCTCATTGCCGTTTCGATCCGGTAAGGCGAAGCGGCAAACTGCGGGAACGTCCATTTGACGGTCTGGGTCAATACATTGGCAAACTTCTCCCAAGATACCCACTGCCCCGACCATTCTCCGGTCAGGTCGCTTGTCCAAGCCACGCTTCGACCGGAACCGTACTGCCATCTGACCAGCAGCGGATCGGGTTCGGGACTGACCAGCGCCGTCTGCGCCGACGGTTTGGCACTCGTGGCCACATAGCCGTTGATCTGCGGAAGTCCTCCCGCAAACAGTCCCGCCCAATCTCCCGCATCCGCTACCGCAGGCGTAAACGGCTTGTCGACGACATAGGTCCGGGCGAGCAGCACCGCTTCGCGGCTGAAGATCGCAGGCAGCGTCGTTTCGTCCTGCACGTCGTAGAATCGGCCTTTGCCCAGCTCCGCGATCCGCTGAAGCAGTCCGCGGTCCGCGTCCGAACCGACGGCGACGCTCGATGCGGTGACGTTATCTTCGCCCAATTCCGCAAGCAGTTCGTCGTAATTCCCTCCGCCTGCGGACTGTCCGTCCGTCAGCAGAATAATATGTTTGCGCTGCGCATCGATCTTTTGGATCGCTTCGCCCGCGGAGGCCATCGCCGGATAAATGTTCGTTCCGCCTCCGCTAGGAATCGACTGGATCTGCTGCAGCACGTCTTCTTTGTCGGTCAGCTTCTTCGGTTCGACGACCCACCAGGGCGCATCGTCAAAAGCGACAACGCCTACCGTGTCTTTGGCCCGCATAAGCTCTACGGTACGCATAGCCGCTTCTTTGGCCAGCTCGATCTTGCTGCCGCTCATACTGCCCGATCGGTCGATCACCAGAATCAGACCGAGTTCGGGAATCTCCCGCTTGCCTTCCAGTTCCATCGAGACGGGCAGCGCCCGCTCGATCGGCGTATCGAAGTAGCCACCCAATCCAAAGCTTTGATCGCCTCCGCTCATCATGAAGCCGATTCCGTAACTGCGGACCGCCGTTTCGATCGCGTCCATTTTGGCTTGTCCGAGCGAGTCGCCCGACACATTGTTGAACAAAATACTGTCGTATTGGGCGTAATCCGCAATCTGCGAAGGCAGCAGGGAAGGCGCAATGACGGTCGTATCGATCAGACCCGCATTAAGCGCGCTTTGGATATTGGAAGAAGTGTCCGGCTTGCCTTCGACGATCAGAACGGACGGACTGCCGGCCACCCGGGTAAAAGCAAACGCGGCGTTGTTGGCGGACTGTCCGTCGCCCGGAATACCCAGCTCGGCCCGGTAGCGGTGCAGGCCCGGCTTTTTGGCCAGACCCTGCAGCAGTACGCTGTTCTCGCCGCGCTCGACCCGAACGGTCTGCGTCCCGATCTCCACATTGTCTTCGTACAGGCGGATTTCTCCGGTTCCCGAGAACGTACTGCGCAGCTGCGCTTCGACCGTAAACGCTTCGCCGAGATACAGCTTGCCCGGCAGGGTGAGCGAATCCACCGCGGCATCGCGCTCAACTTGGCCCGTCTTGTCCAGAACGTCCACCGCGATGCCTCTGTTTTTGAGCAGACGCCCCGTCTCGATCATGCTGCCTATATTTTCTTCGCCGTCGCTGATCAGCACAATACGCGGATCGCCGGTGCCGAGCATTCCCGAAGACAGCTGGAGTGCGCGCTGTACATTCGTATAATCTTCATCGACGGCCGCATCCAGCCCGCCAAGCGGCGAAGTGCCGCTCATCGTCTGCTCCGCCGAAGCGTCACGGCCGAAAGAGAGCAGGGCGAACCGGTCGTCCGCTCCTTTTTCCCGCAGCGAAGATTCGATCCATTGCCGGTCGTCGTCTGCGGAAGAAGCGCTGGACGAACGGTCGACGGCATAGACCACTTCGTGCTCCCGCTGGACGGTGTACAGCTGCACACCGGCCAGCAGCAGTACGAGCAGCAGCAGGGACAGCGTCCGCAGCGAAGCGGCCAGCCGATGCCGAAACATCGAGATCCTGGCCGGGCCCCGCAGCGCGAATACGGCAAATCCCGCAAGCGGAAGCAGAAGAAGCAGCAGCCAGGGATGATCAAATTGAACGCCCACGTCGGTACACCCCCCATTCCGTCAGCATAATCGCGGCGATCAGCGCCGCCAGCAGAGCCGTAAGGGCAAAGCGCCCCCGATTGTCTCCGGACGCCGCCCGGTCGGGCGCCGCTCCGTCCGGATCGACCGCAGCACCGCCGAATATCGGATCTTCTCCGACGGGTGCCGCAGATTCCGACGCATCCGGCCTTACATCAAGCAGATAGACCGGAGCGCCGCCGAGCCCACGGCCCGTTTGTTCAAAAGCATACAAACCCGGAATCGGGGGAGCCGGCTGCGAAGAACTGGGAAGCGGTGAAGATTCCGCCGCGTTCCCGGCAGGCTCCGAAACATCGGGCTGTTCGTTCGAACCCGCTTCGCTTTCTGTCGATCCGCCTGCGTCTTTTACTCCTTTTTCGGCTTCGATCGTCTTGGCTCCGGCTGCGAACGCGAGTCCCTGCAGAGGACGCCAGACGGCGTCTTCCGCGCCCGGCACAATTGGCACATCCACAGCCGCCCCGGATACGACTCGGCCCAGCCCCCCTCCGCGGCCGCCGGACAACCAAGTGACCGCGTTGCTGACCAGTACCGGGAACTCGCTGTTTAGCGGCAGGTCGCCGCTCTGCAGATCGAAACCGAACCACAGGGCGCGCCGGCCGTTCTCCATGCCCGCCGCGATAGCCGGACGTTCTCCAATCTTCATGATCGGCGTCAGTCCGGTCGGCTTATCCCGGGTCAGCGGACCGAAATACGGTTCGCTGAGAGTCAAATACCGGGTGACCGGGTGCGCGGATACTTCCACCCGCCGCCCGGCCGGCTGCTGCGTATCCGTTCCGCCGCCGATCGTCCAGACCGCAGCGCCGGCCAGCAGCCGTTTCCATTCGCCGCTTTGCAGAGCCGACGGAAGCTGTCCTTCGACCACAACCAGATCCGGCCGGATTTCCGGCAGCGGAGGCGCTGCTTTTTCCGTTGTTTCTGCGTCTTTTCCGTTTGCGGTTCCCGAATTTCCGGACGTACTTTCCGCACCCTGCGCTGTGGGCACGCCGCCCGACAGATCGAGGCGGGTCACTTCAGCCCCGGAGAGCCGCAGCGCTTTTTCCAGAAACAAATTGCCGTCCGACAGCAGCAGGACCTTCACCGTACCGCCCGTTTCCGCAAAAGCGAAAGCGTCGTCGTCCGCCGCATAATCGTCCGGCGCATCCGCAAGGCCCAACCGGTATACGTCGGCCGTTTCCGCTGCGCCGAACGTGACGGTCTTCCGCTGGCCCGGCGCAAGCTTCAGACTCTCTTCCGCCAGCCGGAGTCCGTCCCCGGACAGCTCCGCCCGAAGTTCGAGCGCCGCGCTGCCGGTGTTTGCGATGACGCCGACGAACCGGCCGCTCCCGTCCGTGCCGAACTGTTCGACCGCCGCGTTGCGGTAGCCCGCTCCGTCGATCCGGCGCACTTCGATCGGCGCCGAAACCGGCAGATCGTCCGTACGCTCATTCCACTGCGCGTCCGTATAGACGACGATTCGGGCATCTTCCTGTCCTTCGGCCACCGCCGACGCGAGCGAGATCGCTTCGCGGTAAGCGGTCCGGCCGTAATCGGCCGACAGCGATTCGACTGCACGTTCCCAGGATGTCCGGTCCGAAGCGCCCGATTCGACAACCTGGGGACTGCCTCCCATCCGGATCAGCGTCAGCCCGCTTCCCGACTGCCGCGTATCCGCCAGAATGCTGCGCTTCATCTCCTCGAGCCTCGTTGCCGCGGCAGAAGCTTCAGGCAAATCTCCGCCTGGTCCCGCAGGGTAACGGGCATTCATGCTTGCCGAAACATCGGCCACCACGATCGTATGCCCCCCGCTTCCGGCTTCCGTCCACAGAAACGGCCGCATCAGCGCAAAAGCGAGCAGAGCCGCCGCCAGCAGCTGCAGCCACATCAGCAGACGGCTGCGCAGCTTCTGCCAGGGACGGTTCGCTTCGGTATTTTCCAGCGCCCTCCGCCATAACAAATGACTGGATACCGGAGTGTCGATAAACTTGCGTTTGAACAAATACATGATGATAATGATCGGAATCCCCAGTGCAAACCAGAGCCCTGCCCAAGAACCGATTCCCATTCTCCGCACCTCCTTTCATTCGTGATCGCCTTGGCGCCGATACCTGCTCCCTGCCGGACAACCGCAGCCAGCCTAGCGGACCAGCCCCTGCTCCCGCAGCGTACCGAGCACCGTTTCCCGGATCGGAACATCGGTCGGCGCGAGAATATAGGCGATTCCCCGACGTGCGCAGTATTCGGCCAAACGTCCCCGATATGCGGCGAATTCCCGTTCGTACGCTTCCACGAGCCGACCGGTAAGCGCGGCTTCCTTGGATGTCCCAAGCTCCGCGTCGATCAGCTTGAGATCGCCGCGCAGCTTGGGCTGAATTTCCCCGCGGGTTACGACCTGCACCAGGACCACTTCCTGCCGGGCGGCCTGAAGCCGCGCCAGCGCTTCTTCCATTTCTTCTTCCCCGCGTTCGGTCCAGCAGTCGGAGAAGATCCAGGTCATCCCCGGCAGCTTCGGCAGCCGGGAACGCTCGGCGAACGCTTCGGCCAGATCGCCCCGGCCCTTCGCCTCCGATGCGGCCAAAAAGTTCAGCAGGCGATGTACGGCGGGACGGCCGCGAAGCAGCGGCAGTCCTTCGCCTACCCTTTCTCCGATCCGATAGACGCCAAGCCGGTCATACGCCGCAAGCGTCATATAGCCGATACTGGCGGCAAGCCTCGAGGCGTGCAGCAGCTTGGAAGGCGAAGATTCGTCGGCAAAATCCATCGACTGCGAGCAGTCCACATACAGCGTCACCTGAAGCTCCTGCTCATCCAGATACTGCCGGACCACTTTGCGTCCCGTCCTGCCGTAGACGCTCCAATCGAAACGCCGCACATCGTCGCCCGGCGAGTATTCCCGATAATCCGCAAATTCGAGCGAAGCGCCAAGTTCTCTTGAACGCCGTCTCCCCTGCCTTGTCCCCCGGACCCGCCTTGCCGTTGACAAGGTCAACCGGTCCAGCTGCGACGTCCACTGCGCGCCGAGCAGTTCCTCGGGCTTCATCTCAAAGACTCCAGCCGGGCGAGAATATCATCGACCAGCGTGTCCGGCAAGACGCCTTCGGCTTGTCCTTCGAAATTCAGCAGCAGGCGATGGCGCATGGCGGGCTTGGCCGAAGCCCGGATATCTCCGCTCGAGACGTGCATGCGGCCCTGGATGATCGCGCGGACTTTGGATACGGCGATCATCGCCTGCAGCCCGCGTGGTCCCGAGCCGAACCGGACATAGCGCTTGACCGATTCCGGCGAATCCGCCTGATCCGGATGGGTCATCATCAGCAGACGCACCGCGTAATCGAGTACGTCTTCGGCCACCAGCACCTCTTTGGCGCCGCGCTGGATCTCCATCAGTGCAGCGGCGTCCGCGCGCTTGACCGCCTGCCGCTGATGCGGCGCGGTCGTGCGGCGGATGATTTCTTTTAGCTCGTCCGGCGACGGGTAGTCGACATCCAGCTTGAGCAGGAAACGGTCCAGCTGCGCTTCGGGCAGCGGATACGTGCCTTCGTTCTCCAGCGGATTCTGCGTAGCCAGGACGAAGAACGGTTCCGGCAGACGATGCGTCACGCCGCCGATCGTGACCGTCTTCTCCTGCATGGCTTCGAGCAGTGCGCTCTGCGTCTTGGGCGTGGCCCGGTTAATCTCGTCGGCCAGTACGATGCTGCCGAACAGAGGTCCCTGCCGGAACTCGCTCGTTACCCCGCCGGCATTCTCGAAATGGATCATATCGGTGCCCGTAATGTCGCTTGGCATCAGATCGGGGGTGAACTGAATCCGCGAGAACGGAAGATCCAGCGCGTCCGCCGTCGAACGGACCAGCATGGTTTTGCCCAGTCCGGGAATGCCTTCAAGCAGGGCATGGCCGCCTGCAAATACGCACCACAGCATCTGTTCGACGGTTTCGCTCTGCCCGACGATCACCTGCGCAATCTCCTCACGCACGTCCTCCATCGTTTTTCTCCAAGCCTCGATTCGATCGGTTTGCTGCAGCATATTTTCTCTCCTTTCAACTCGTGAAACGGGAACAAGCGGATTTTCTCAGGACTCCGGCTGAATTTCCGTAAAATAACTTTCGACCAATCCCTGCATGCTCTGCGGCAGGTCGCTGCGCCCGAGCGATTCCTTGGCGCGTTCGGAATACTCGCCGTATACCTCCTCGTATGGACGGCTGACCCCGTCGATCGTCGGAGACACGCCTCCGGTCTGTTTGTCTCCGCCACTCGAAGGCCCGCTGTCGGACTGGATATTGCCGCTGCCTTGAAGATCACGCGGCGTGGTGACCTGCTCGCGGCCGCCGCTGCCCCAGCCGGCTCCGCTTCCGCCCTGCCCCGAACCGCTTCCTCCGGATCCGCTGCCGGAACCCGAACCTCCGCCCGAGCCCTGGCCCGCCCCTTGGCCTGATCCCTGGCCGGATCCGCTTCCCTGCGAACCCGAGCCCTGACCGCCTGCGGCCGCGGCGCCGCCCGAACCTTCGCCGCCGGTTCCTTCACCGGGAGAACCTTCGGAATCGCCCGGTTCTCCCGAACCGGCTTCGCCGGATCCCCCGGCGTTAGCCAGCGCTTCGGCCGTGCCGCCGCTGCCCCAGGCATCGGACAGCGATACGCCGGATGCCGCAAGTTCCCCGGCCATTTCCATCCCGCTTTGGGCAATCTGGGCCGCAGCGGCGGCAGCCAGATCGCTCTGTTTGCCAAGTTCTCCCGAGTCGCCGGCCGCCGCCGCAAGTTTCTCGGCCAGCTCGCGGATTTGTTCATCCGACAGCTGGAGCGATTTTGACATTTCTTCGGACGCCTGCTTCATCGCCTCCTGAAGGGCAGCCGTTTCTTTTCCTTCCGCAGGGGCCTGTTCGGCCAGATTCTTCAGCGTATCCGCCAATTCTTTTTTCTGCGAGTCGGAGAGTTTATTGATCGCATTCTTCAGCGCTTCCGCACGCTTCGGCGCATCTGCCCCCTGTTGGGCGGCTTCTTTCAGCGCCTGCTGGGCGGCGAGGCGGCGGCCCCAGTCCTGAAGTTCCCGCTGGCTGTCCGCCGCTTCGTCCGCCTGGCGTCCCAGCTCCTTCATCGCCTGCTCCATCTGTTTAAGCGCCTGTTCGGACCGGCGCGAATCGTCCAGCCCTTGCGCAAGTTTCGCCGCCGTTTCGGCCAGCGGAGCCCGGGCTTCGGGTTCGATCGGCGCCTGCTCCAACTCCTTGGCCAGCGCTTCGGCTTTTTTCTGCTGGGCGTTGATCAGCGCCTGTTCGCGTTCCCGCTGACGCAGTTCGCCCTCCATCGGATTCGGAAGCAGCAGCAGAACGGCGCATACAACCAGCAGAGCGGCCGAAGAAACGGAGGCGCGCCCGCTTTTCACCGCAAAAGGCAGCCGCTCTTTGCGTTTGGCCTCGAACTCGCGGCCGTACGTCTCGGCCTGTGCCCGCTGCCAGTTCGCCGCAGCCGAATCCCGGTCCGCAAATTCAAGAGCCGTCGTCATCAGATCACGGCGTTCTTCCGCCGGATCGGCACGATCCATCGCGCGCGCGGCTTCTTCCGTCCGCACCGGCCGGATCCAGGCAGCGCCCGCGCCGAGCAGCGCGCCGATCGGAAGGCAGGCCAGCGCGCCCGGAAGAGCGTAAGCCATAGGTACGAACCGTGCGAAGGCCAACACCAGAGCGGCCGCGGCCAGTCCGGCGGTCAAGCCGCGCAGCGCGAATGTACACATCCGGAAAAACTGAAGCCTCAACCTTACCTTTGCGATCGCGAACAAGATGTTTTCCATATCGGTGTCCCTCCTTTTCCTTCACGGCTTAACGGTTCGCTCCCCCGCTGCGTACGTTTATGACCGATCGGACTTGCCGGGTACGGATTTCATTTCGGCCACGGCGGATCCTTCTTCGCCCTGCACCTTTTCCTCGTCTTCCGCTCTTCTACGGCGTACCGGCCGGGTACGGCGAATCGCGATCCACAGCGCTCCGGCGGTCACGACCGCATAGACCAGCAGGAATTCCAGCCACAATGCAATCGGCGCATCGTCCTGCAGATTTCCGCTGTTGACGAGGAAAGCCTGCTTGGAGATACCCGGTTCGAAAATACTGATCAGGGCTCCGGCCGGATTAAGCCCCAGGATAAATCCAACCCAAGAATATTTGGGCGGCACCGTTCCGCTGTAATAGGTCTGCTGAACGACGGCGAGCATCAGCAGATAGGCGACCCCCGTCACTACAAAGATAAACAGCGTCATCCCGTAAGCCATAATGACCGCCATAATCGTACGTTTGAACAGCGTCGAACACAAAATGCCGATCGCGCCAAGCAGCAGCATCGTAAACAGATAGAACAGAAACACCAGGATCAGCTGCGAAGGCGAGATGCCCCCGTAGAGAAACACGATGCTGTAGATCGGAAGCGTGGCGAGCACGATCAGCACCATAAATGCCAGCGAGGACGCCAGCTTGCTCAGCACGATAGCGGACGAACTCTGCTGCGTCGTCAGCAGAATGTTCAGCGTCTGCTTTTCCCGTTCTCCGCTGATGACTCCCGCCGTCAGTGCCGGGGTCATAAAAGCGATCAGCACCAGCTGCGCGATACTGAGCACATAGAACAGCAGGCGGCTTGTCGTCGGATCGAAGCGCATCCCCGCCTGGGAATTCTGGAAGCCCATCGTCACATAAATAAACCCGATAGCAAGCCCGCCCAATACGAACACATAGGCAAGCAGCGCGATAAACGAACGCGGTGTGCGCATTCTCAGCCGGAATTCTTTGTCGAGCACCGGGTTGATCCAGAGACTTCCGAGTCCGCCCGGTCTTTTTGGAGTACTCATGTCGCCGCCCCTCCTTTCGTGATTTCGAGAAAGACGTCTTCCAGGTTGGTTTGGGCTTCGTTAAAAGAAACCACTTCGTATTCCCAGTCCATGATGCGGCGCAGCAGATGCATCTGCTGCGCATCTTCTCCGCTGAAATGCACCTGAATCCCGTTGGCATCGTCGAGGACGCGGCTGACATGCTCTTCGTCGCGCAGACGGACCGCCAGCTCTTCCTGCCGGCCGAGCGTACGGATATGCAGCACCCGATTCACCCGCATCCGGCTTTGAATATCGGACACTTTGCCTTGAGCGACCATGCGTCCGTGCTCGATCACTCCGATCTCGTCTACCATCTCCGCAAGTTCCGGCAGAATATGCGAGGAAATAATGATCGTTTTGCCCATGCGTTTAAGCTCTTTGAGGATTTCGCGCATTTCGATCCGCGCCCGCGGATCGAGGCCGGAAGCCGGCTCGTCGAGAATCAGCACTTCGGGATCATGCACAAGGCTGCGCGCCAGACACAATCTTTGTTTCATGCCGCGCGACAAACCGTCCACATAAGCTTCTTTTTTGTCCGACAAATTAACGAGTTCGAGCAGCTGGGGAATCAATTTCTCCCGCTCGGTCCGTGCGATCCCGTAACTCGCTCCGTAGAAATGCAGGTATTCGTCGGTCTTGAACCGGTCATAGACGCCGAAGAAGTCGGGCATATAGCCGATCCGCCGCCGAACTTCTTTGGGATGGCGCGTAACGTCGTAGCCGCTGACCTTGGCCGTACCGGAATCCGGCAGCAGCAGCGTCGCCAGAATCGACATGGTGGTCGATTTGCCTGCTCCGTTGGGGCCGACGAAGCCGAATACCGTACCCGCTCCGATTGTCATGCTGATTTTGTCGAGCGCCTGGAAGCTGCCGTAGCGCTTGCTCAGTTCAGTGATTTCGATCATGGCTGCACCGATCCTTTCAATTTGATCTCCGGCAGCGCCATCGTCGTCCATTCGCTGACTCTCACGCGAATCTGCACCAGATCGCCGTTCGCTACATAATCGGAGGCTTTCTGATAAGAGGCCGACCCGGTTTTCCAATTGATCGAACGCCACTCGCCGGCGGCTTCGTTCCATATTTCAAGCCGGGTCGTCGGCTGCACGCCGTCCGGCAGACGGATATCGAGCTGCTTGTAATCGACGTCTCCCAAATCGGGCAGCGTATAGCCGAGTGTCATCGTTCCCGGCGAAGCGCTCATGCGCCCCATGCCGTCATCGGACACCTGCGTCGTATTCGTATGAATGACCGTTCCTCCCGTGTATCCGTAAGGGATATTCACTTCTCCGTTTTGCAAAATATCGATCGAAACAGGCTGGGTATACATGCTGAGCCGGTCGTTTGCGACCTTTTTGCCGCCGACATTAAGAAGATCTTCCGAATCTTCGCTGAAAGCGATCAAAAAAGCATTCTGCATGCCGCTGCCGACCAGAGGTCCGTTTACCGAAATATTCTGCGTCATCGCACGCTGGCGGGTATAGGTATCGGTCCCCCCCGTTGTCGGATAAGCGAACAGCATGCTGCCCAGATCGTAATAGTTGGAAGACATCGTTGACCCTTTGCCGACCGAAGCTTCCTTGCCGGGCTCAAGCGTGCCGATCTTGTACAGTTTGCCGCCGGCTACCAGAGCCATATCTTCCATCCGCCGGTCTGTCTCGTTGACGATGACGCCGCTGATCTCGCCTTTTGCGTTAACCGTCAGGTTCGGTGTCCACCTGCCTTCATCCAGACTGCCCGGTTCTTCCACCGTAAACTTGGCGACGGACCAATACGACATGTCTCCGAGGCGCAGGCGGCTGGCTTCCGGTCCTTCGCGGACAAAGTTGTCCAGCTGCCCGGTCACTTCGCCGTTGTTGACGCTCCAAGCGCCGTTCGTGGTCATGATTCCCAACTGCGTGCCTGCCGGGAAATCGACCGTATACTCGCCGCTGCTCGGTACGAACAGCGCCGTTGCGCTTCGGCGTACGCCTTGGCCTTCGCCGTCAAGCGTCAC
Organism: Saccharibacillus qingshengii; assembly: GCF_013185195.1. Classification (GTDB taxonomy): domain Bacteria; phylum Bacillota; class Bacilli; order Paenibacillales; family Paenibacillaceae; genus Saccharibacillus; species Saccharibacillus qingshengii. Next base: position 36,211 of record NZ_JAAZWC010000021.1, on the reverse strand, counting down.
ATAGCTCAAGGTATGCGCGATCTCGTTCGTTTTGTCGGAAGAGCCCGTCATATAGATCGCCCCGCTCGAGACGATCGCAACCAGCGGGATAAATACCCAGGCCCATTCCCGTTTATCGAATTTGCGGAGCAGCAGATACAGCAGCGGTGCCACAACCACCAGATAGATCAGCAGCATCCAGACCAACACGCTCAGCTTCGGCATATGCAGCGAAGGGAAATAATCGAGCGCACTCGCGACATTATACGAAGAGGAAGCAAAAGACGTATTCGGAACGCCCGTGCTCCCCGTTCCGGCAGCGTTCAGATCGGGCTGCAGCAGCTTGCCCCACAGCGCCGGGCTTCCCGCCCAGGAAGACAGCGGTTCGAGCGATAGATCGTACGCCGCGTACCAGACCTGTCCCGCCTGCAGCGGCATCGAAGCAATCAGCGGCCGATCCGGCGTGCCGTAGCGCACATCGGCTTCCGGCTTGGCCGCAGCATTGGCCGCCGTCAGCGACGATCCGGCAGGCAGCGGTTTGCCTTCGCCTCCGGATGCCAGCGGCGCCGCGGATACGGAAGACGTACCGCCGGACGCTTCGACGGGCGACAGATCTTCGAATCCCGCCGCCGTTTTGGCATAGCCGGCTCCTCCGCCAAGCAGCAGCGACCCTCCCCGTTCTACCCAGGTGCGGATGGCGTCCGCCTGCTTCTCGTTCAGCGTATCCGCCGCAAAGTCGTTCATAACCAGGACATCGAGCCCATCCAGCAGCAGCGGATTTTCTCCGATATCGCCCGCTTCAAGCGGCACCATACTAACGGTCTGCCCGCTGCCCTGCAGCAGACTCAAGAAGTTCATCGTATCGGGATCGGACGACAGAACGCCGACAATCCCGCCGAATTGGCTCGAACTCGACAAGTACGCGCGGCCTTCGCGAAACGGCAGCGATTCTCCTTTTTCGACCGAACCCGGATAAAAGCGCAGCATGCTCGTATTGCGCGAGTAGGAGCCTCCGGGTACCGCAAAAGTCACTTCCTTGGACGTTCCGGCCGGAATCTCGACGCGGCGGACATATGTACTTTCTCCCATGCCGTTCTGCGGCGATACCTGGACGACCAAATCTCCCGTCAGATCGGTATCGCTGACCAAGGTCACCTTCAGCGGATTCCAGCGTCCGTCATTGATCTTGCCTCCGTAACCGAATTCGGCCGATACCCGAAATCCGCCCGTTGTGTCGACCGCGGCATTCGCCCCGGCCGGAAAAATCGGCAGCAGCGCCGCGATCAGCGCCAGAGGCAGCAGCAGCGCCAAGCCGCTTCGGGCTGCGCGCATCATCCATCCCAACATAATATTCCCCTTTCGTTTCGTAAGTTCAGACCCTTAAATAGCTAAATTTTACATCCCGAACAACGACAGCGGCCTGTTGAGCACTCAACAGGCCGACTGTGCGCCTTGCGGCTGCGAAATATGGAAACAAGCACTCCGCACGGACGTCCCCTTACTAAGACGGTCCCATGGGGTCTTTTGTTACGAAAATAATTATTGTCGCCTAATACCTTGACCGAATCAAATCTGAGGTTTGCGATGGGCGTAACCTAACATCGTTATCGGTCAAGGGGCTAGTACCTTGTCAACACTAAGGGTACTGGATCAGTTGAAGACGACCGTCTTGTTATGGTGAACCAGAATCCGGTCTTCGGCATGCCATTTGACCGCGCGCGCCAGAACGACCCGCTCGATCGTACGGCCGATCCGCTTGAGTTCCGGCACGTCGTCGCGGTGGCTGACCCGCTGTACGTCCTGCTCGATAATCGGACCTCCGTCCAATTCTTCCGTCACGTAATGCGCGGTTGCGCCGATGATTTTCACACCGCGGTCGTAAGCCTGCGCATACGGTTTGCCCCCGACGAACGCCGGCAGGAAAGAGTGATGGATATTGATGATCCGGTTGCGATAATTGCGGATAAAGTGCGGCGATACGATCTGCATGTAGCGCGCCAGAACGATCAGGTCGATATCGTCGCCGACCGCTTCAAGCTGCTGCCGCTCCGCTTCCGGTTTATTGTCTTTGGTAACCGGAATATGGCGGTATGCGATCCCGAACGATTCGACATACTCCCGCATATCCGGGTGATTGCTGACGACCACCGCGATTTCCGCGTCCAGATCGCCTGCCTGCCACTGCCAGAGCAGTTCGACGAGGCAGTGATCTTCTTTGGAGACAAACAGCGCCAGCTTTTTCTTTTTGGCCGCCTGGTAGATTTTCCAATCCATCTTGAAGCGATCGGCAATTTCCGCAAAATCGGATTCCAGCTTCGGCAGGCGTTCGTTCAGTCCGTCGAGATCGAACTCGATCCGCATAAAGAACATTCCGCCTTCGGGGTCCATCGTGTATTGATCGGACTGGACGATATTCGCTCCGTGATCGAACAGGAAACGCGATACCGCCGATACGATCCCCGGTCCGTCGGGACACGAGATAAGCATGCGAGCCCGGTGCTGCGGCTGCTGTGGGCCTGCGGAACCCGCTGTTTTGACATGTTGTTCCATGATTCCGTAATCCTCCTTGGGTCCGGCTGCGAATATGCGCACGCCGGCCTTCTCGACATAAGTGAAAGTGCAGGAAGAGGCAGACGAGTCCGCCATCATAGACGCCGCGCGCTGCCCTCCCCGCTTTTTTGCAAAAATCTAGAAACGCGCCAACGCTTCCTTGCCCGCCAGCACGGCGATCAAACGTTTGTTGAGGTCTTCTTCGGACGCATTCGGCAGCACCGACTCCTGCAGAGCAAGATCGTACAGCCGCTCAAGCGGTTCGCGCGGATCGGCCTTTTTGGCTTTGGCGTCGTTCTTCAGTACAGCCCACGTATCGAGCGTAAACGAACGGGGATCGATCCCCTGCGCCGCGAAAAACGCATGCAGCTTCTCGACGTCTTCGCCGAAACCCTTGCCGAAACGCTCGCTTACGGTGCCGCGCAGAAGCGCAATCTCGACTTCGTACATCGGACGCTGCGTTTTGACGTCTTTGCCGATCCACGGAGTCTCCAGAATGAACGGCAGATGGCTCAGCGACGCATGGTTGACGACCCGGTTGAGCGCTTCGAATCCGATCCAGCCCGCGCCGATCGGCGTATGGCGGTCTTTGCCGGCTCCGACCGGATTCTTGCTGTCGTTGATATGCATCACGCCGAGGCGATCCAGTCCCACGATCTCGTCGAACTGCTTCAACACGCTGTCGAAGTCGCCCGCTACGTCGTAGCCCGCGTCGTGAATATGGCAGGTGTCCATGCAGACGCTGAGGCGTTCGTTGTTCGGCACTTTGTCGATGATGCGCGCGATCTCTTCGAACTTGCGGCCGACTTCCGTGCCTTTGCCCGCCATCGTCTCGAGCGCGATATTCACGTCGGTCTCTTCCACGCCGCTCAGCACCTCGGTCAGTCCCGCCGCGATACGTTCGATGCCGTATTCCAGATCCTTGTCCGTGAACGCGCCCGGGTGCAGCACGATCTGCTTGGTCCCGATCGCGTGGGTACGGCGGATTTCTTCCTGCAAAAAGCTGACCCCCAGCTCGTACGTATGGTCTTTGTACGAAGCGAGGTTGACGATGTACGGCGCGTGCACGACGATCTCCGGCACTCCGTTTTGCTCCATCAGCTTGAGTCCTTCTTCGATGTTCATCGTTTCCATAGGCTTGCGCCGCGTGTTCTGCGGAGCGCCGGTATATATCATGAACGAGGTCGACCCGTAGCTGTTCGCTTCGTTCGCCGCGCTCACCAGTCCCTTATCCGAAAAGGATACGTGGGAGCCGATTTTAAGCATGATTCATCCTCCTCTTTGTCTGCGGACGCCGGGGTTGTTTTGCCAAAAAGCATCTTTTCCGCTTCCGACTACTACCTTGTCAACTCTTAATCAGAGGTTTACTTTCCCTTCAAACGTACACGCTTTAGGTGCATTTGAAGGAGGCGTAACCTTACCTTTAGCGTTGACAAGGTACGACTGCCCGGCCTCCGTCCAAACCTTGTCTTATTTTAACGTGAAGCGGGCAAGAAATCCACGCATAAGAACGGATAAGACAGAACTGTCATCGAAGGCGGGATCGGAAAACGGACGCAGGCCTTCCCCAGCCCGCAGCGAAACCGATTTATAGCGGAATTCGCCTTCTGCGCACACGGAGTATTTGTAAAGAAGAAAGGAACATCGTTTAATAGAAGGAAAAGAACCGTAATAGTAAGGGTACGCCCATTTGCGGACAAAGCGGAAGTTCCCGCACGAGGAGGTTCGGCATGAAGATAGCAATCAGCGGAGGAACAGGATTTATCGGCAAAAAACTGACGGCAAGACTGACGCAGTCGGGGCATGAGGTGGTGGTCATCTCGCGCAAAGCGGCGGAAGGACAAGGCGGAGCCGCGAACGGAAGCGCCACCCTCACCTGGGATCAGATCGAACGCGATCCCCAGGCACTGGCTGGCTTCGACGGCATCGTCAACCTGGCGGGTTCTTCGCTCAGCCAACGCTGGACGGATCAAGCCAAACAGGAAATGGAACGCTCCCGCCTGGAATCGACACGCAAGCTGATCGCAGGCATTCGCGGCCTGGACCAGCCTCCGTCTGTATTTATCCAAGCGTCCGCGATCGGCATCTACGGCACGTCGGAAACGGCGGAGTTCGACGAAAACTCGCCACCCGGCGGGCAGGACTTCCCTTCGCAGCTGTCCGTGAAATGGGAAGCGGCGGCTGATCCGATCGAAGCTATGGCGCAGACCCGGCTTGTCAAAATGCGGATCGGGCTGGTTCTCGGCCGCGAAGCGGGCGTGTATCCGGTACTTAAACTGCCGTACAAGCTGATGGGCGGCGGCAAACTCGGCAGCGGACGGCAGTGGATGTCGTGGATTCATATCGACGATCTGACGGCGCTGTTCGAATTCTGCCTGACGCAGCCGGAAGTGTCCGGTCCGGTCAATGCGGCCGCGCCGAATGCTGTTCGGCAGGACGAACTCGGCCGCGTGATCGGCGGCGCCATCCACCGTCCGCACTGGTTCCCCGTCCCCGCCGTGCTGATGCGTACCGTGCTCGGCGAAATGTCGCTCATGGTCACCGGCGGCCAGCACGTGATTCCGGCTGCGGCACAGCAGGCCGGGTTCACGTTCACCCACCCTTATGTGGAAGAAGCGGTGCGGGACTTGGAAAGGAAGTAACGGCTAGAACCTCGTATCATCAAAAGTCAAAAAAGAGTCCGGATCAGGGAAACCTGAGCGGACTTTTTGCTTATTCAATATTGCTTATTCGATATGTCTTATTGACCCAGCAGCGTATACGCAATCCCCGCAATCCGGAAGGTATCGCCTTCGTTCAATTCATAGGCTTTGTAAGGCGTGATAGGCTCGTCGTTCAATATCGTGCCGTTTCGGGAACCGATATCTTTGAGCGTACAGCGGTCTCCGGATAGCTCCAGCTCTACATGGGCACGGGAGATCCCGACCGCCGTCTCTACATGCTGGGATACGTCTGCGGCCCGCCCGATCGTGAAGCTGCCGCCCGGCAGCGCAATACTTTTGGGCAGTGTGCCATTCTCTACGCGTTCCAGCCGGTATCTCGGTCTGGAATCCACGGCTCCGGAGATCACTCCCACCGGAACGTCGCTTCTTCCGCCGCCCAGCATGACCGTTGGCTGGGACGAGGGCGAAGCGAGCATTCCGGTGCCGGCTTCCGGCAGAACAGACAGCGGATGAACTTGTTCTTCCTGCATGGCATACCTTTGTTCGGCTGCGGAGAAATCTTCGTCCGCTTGCCCTCCCGCATAAGCCGGTCTCAAAAAGTCGGGCACGTTCCGGCGATCAGCTGCCGCCGTTGAAGCGCCGGCCTGCGGCGTTCGGGGGACTCCCGGCGTTCTTTCCCCAAATTCTTGTTCCGCTTCCTGTCGTCCGTAGAATACCCGGTGTCCGGAAGCGCCGCGCGGTTCCTGCCAAGCGGAAGCCAGCGCCTGCGCTTCTTCTTCCTCCTGCCGCCGCTCCGATCCCCGGCGGCTGAATTTCAGTTTGCCCGACCAACCGAGATAGGCAAAAACAAGCAGAAGCGGCGTAGCCACGGTGCATATTAGCAGACTTCCGGTTCCGGGATTGTCCATATACAGCATCTTCCACAGCACCGTCAGAAGCAGCAGCCCGATCAGCGGAGCAACCAAACGGCCGTTTTTTCCTTCTCGCGACCCTACTTCTTCGTAGGGCGTTTCCATCTCAGGCTGCCTATGCGCCGGATCTTTGCGGTCATTTTGGCGTTTGGCGCTGCCCAGCAGCTTCCGGGGCAGACGCCGTTCTTGTTCCTCTGCTTCAACCGGCGCGGCTGCCGAATTTCCGGAGAAGACGGAATCCGGAGCTTCGTTGTAAGCGTAATTGGGATGTCCGGATGCGTGGGGAAAAGCGCCGCCCGGGTTCTCTTCCCGAGCCCAGCCATTTCCCGATCCGGATACGGAAGAGTGCCGGACGGGGCCGTGGGACTCGGCATATTCTCCCATCGGGGGAAAAGGCTTGGGAGCCGCCGCACCCGCAGCTTCAAGACCGCCCGTAGTCCGCTTCCCGCTTCCAGCCAGAAGTCCGATCAGCAGACTTTTGAGCGACTGCAGGGAAAAGGACGGCTGTTCGCACATCTGCAAAATCCGCTGAACCCCGGTTCCCCGAAGGTCGTCGACTGCCGTCATCCAGCGTGCAGCCAGGCCTCCGATCCGCTCCCGGCTGGAAACGGCTTCGCCGGGTCCGTTAAGCGGCAGATACGTCAGATAGACCGTACCTTCTTTGAGCGGGCCGTCCATAAACATATACTCTTCCTTGAGCAAAAAACCGTTCGGATTCAGCATATAGGTCATTCCGTATTCAAGCGCCGTGACGATTTGCAGCAGCAGCGCATAATATTCGACCAAAGTGATTTTTTCCGTCCGCATACATGTGGACAGCATTCTTTTGCCGCCTATATTGTAATGCAGTTCCACCTCCGCATCGACTTCGCGCACATGCAGATCAAGCACATGCGGAACATTCGAAGAAGCGAGCATTTTGACCTGAACCCGGTTCAAGTCGTCTCCGCCCAGTTTGTGCTTGCTCTTCAGTACCATGTAAGTCGTATCGCTCTGGACAAAATCGGTGACAAACTCCTCCACGTTCAACACTCCTCAGTACATATAAAAGTAACCGGCCAATGCGCCGGGCAGAACCGCCCACATAAAAGGAAACGTCAGATGATTAACCCGGTCCGCCGTCAGCGGGGCAAGGCTGCGAAACATGAATATTCCGGCCATGCTGCCGAAAATCGCTTTGATTCGGCGCATCCCTTCGCGCCTCCAGCACAAAATGCCCAGTCCGATCGCTCCCGCAAACAAAATGGAATACAGCAGCGTCTGCGCAGTGAATAACAAGCCTGTCCAGGCCCCGATCCCGGCAAATAACTTGACGTCTCCGGCGCCTACGGCTCCAAGCAGATACAGAATAAACAAGACGACAAATCCCGCCGCACAGCCTTGCAGGGCAAACAAGATTCCCTCCAAACCGTGCACGGCTGCCTGATACAGCAGCCCGCTTGCGCCAAAAGCCAAGTTAAGCCGATTCGGAATCCTGCGTGTGCGGATATCCGTCATAAAAGCCATCGTCAAAAAAATGCCGCAGCCGATAAAAGCCAAAGTGTCGTTCATGCGATATCCTCTTTTCTTTTTCTTCATTAATAGGGATGGGAATGAAAAGGCATCGGCCTTTGCCGGCTGCGGCTTTCTTCCGACTGTTCGGACGTCTTACTCTCGCTTGCGGACTTCAAACGACGCTTCGGCGGATGCGGCTCCCTCGACTTCCACAACTAATGTCCAATCCCCGGGCGTCGTATTGCCGCCTACCAGCCAGGTCCAGGACAGATTGCCCGAAGCATCGGCGGTCTGCCGGCCCAGATATCTCGCCTTGCTGTTTCCGCTTTTGTAGACGACTTTGATCGCCGCGGTCTGTCCCGGCTGAATCTTAGCCGTTACGGTTGCACGGCTGCCGGGATACGCCGGATCCGGTACGGATGTAATGACGGCCGGGGGTCCGGCTTCCGTACCTGTTCCGGATCCTGCCCCTTCTTCCGCCGTTTCTCCCGTATCGCCGATCCAGGCTCTTTCCTCCGCTTTGGCACGGATCGACAAGGATTTTCCGGTAAACGGGACTTTGATCGGAAGCTCATAAGTCAGTTCCACCCCGAAATAAGGCTGATTGCTGGCTCCTGTCGTCGGAACGGTCAGGCCGATAACATGAAGCTTGTCCGCATCCAGCGGGCCGCCTTCGATCAGCGGAGTCAACAGAGGCTTGATCGCCGGGTCAAGCACGGCCGAAGCCGCTTCGTCTTTCAGGGACTGCAGAGGCAGATCGCCTTTGGCCGCCGCTTCGCCGATCCACTCGCCGATTGGATCGGGCAGCGAAGAAGCGTACTGCGCCGCCAGTTCTTGGAACGATATTTTCGAGAATCCCTGTAGAGCTTTGGCCACCGGCTCCGTTTTGCCCAGATTGTCCGCCGCCATCTGTACGGGATACAGATGCGTCGATACCTGTTTGGCCGCTTCCGAAGCGGTAGTCTGAAGGACCGTCGAGTAGGCGGTCATCTGAACGATATATGCCAAGAAAATAAACAGGAATAAAAAAAGGGGCAGTACGAGCGACGCTTCCACTACGATGCTGCCCCGTTCGCCGGCCAGCCGCCGGCTCTTGCTTGGAACTCGCTTCATGAGCCGCCTCCGGGTTTCAATAAGAGTAGTCCGCCTGCAGATCGATCGTGTACTCACTTCTTGACGCGGTGCCTTCGCCGACTCCAAGCGTTTCCATGACGCCCGGCAGAAACCAGACCGGCATGGAGATCGCCGCATCGCCGGACAGATAGGTATAATGATCATCGGGGTTGACGCCGGTATCGAACCGAATGACGGCGAGCATTCGGGACAGCCGATTATCATTGCCAGGGTGAGCGAACAGAAACAGTCTCAAGTGGTCTTTGTAAGTCAGCCTGATCTTGAGCGTCTTGCTCAATTCCACATAGCCCTGCTGGGCCAGCATCGTCATATCGAGGATCGCCTGCGTAATCCCCTGTACAAGCGCTTTGGCCAGAATGACAAGCGGGTTGCCAAAAGCCAGAATAGTAGGATCGGTGAGCGCCTCCATGGTCCGAATGGACATCCGCATAGCGAAGATCTCCCCGTAAGCGGCTGCGATATTTCCGCCCGGATTCCCGAATCCGTACAGAATATATTCCAATTCCTGATTCTCCACGCTGACCAGATCCGCGGTGGCCGAACCGTCCAGCGGCGTGCCGGGTTTGGCCAGCTCTTGGACTTTTGCATAATTGAAATTGGAAAAATGATCCGAAGCGTATTCGTTTTGCAGCAGCCGGTCGCCCGAAGCGTCCAGTACGCCTGCAATCCCCCCGAAAAATCCATCCATGTCTTCCATTGCCTCTTTGCCGGCCGAAGCCGCGTCTTCTTCCCATTTCGCCGCTTCGTTCGCCGCAGAGATTCCTTTGTTCAAACTCACGTTCTCCGCGTAATACTTCTCCAATTCCTGGAAGTCTTCGTGATGGCCTTTGGTTTCCGACAGGAATTTGAGAATCTCTCCGACTTCTTTAAGTTTGTTGTTGGCTTTTTGTTCTTCCTGCTTGCGCAGTTCGTCGTCCGCACGGTGCTTTTTGAATTCTTCTTCGATTTCACGGATTACGCTGCCTCCGCCTCCGTAACGGCTGTTATACTCGGATGCGGTTTTGCCTGCGCTGACTACCATGCGCTTCAAGGTATAGCCGTTCATCCCCGCATCTCCGAAAGCTCTTCCCAAAGTCTGCTGCAAGGTGTTCACATCCGACTGCATAGCCGTAAATCCTTGTTCCTGACCCACGATACGCTGCTCCATTCCGGAGAAAAACTCCGGCTTCAGCGGCAGCTCTTTCATCTTTTCGCGAATCGAAGCCATATCCCCCGTAGGACCGCCTTCCGCTCCCGGAATATCCGAACGCGTGACCGTATCGTATGAACCGTCCGCGCCGCGGGTCCCGATCGAAGCAATTACCGCTTCCATCTCCGTATTGATCGCCTGGGCTTTGAGCAGATGCTCCCGCGCCTGCTTAAGATCCTGCTCATGCGGAGGAAAAGCGGAGGTAACCGTACGCTGCATACGACCTGTCACATGTGCCGATCCCGACTCGTAAGCGGAGATTCGGGCGAGCAGCTGGAGCCATTCCAGAAATCCGGGATTGGGTTCTCCTTTCCCGTCTTTTTCCGGCGGTGCGCTTTCCGAAGACACCCTTTGCTTCTGCGTCTGATAATCGTTGTACTGCGCGGCCATATCGGCGGCCGACGACACTCCGCCAAGCGAAGCGTCCGCAATATCGTTGGCGCCGTTCGTGCCGATTTGTTCGGTCAGCCCGTCCGTGCGTTTACCGGCTTCTTTTTGCAGTTTCAGCATACTGTCGAGCTCCGCCTCGCGTTTGTCGTACAACTTTTGCAGTTTTTCCAGGATCTCCACCGTTCCCGAGGCTTCTTTCATGGTTTGGGACATCGGTTTGAATCGGCCCACTACCTCGATCGCAAAGTTGACCGGAGCTTTGTATTTCATCTCTTCATTGATCTGATTCTTAAAAATCTCGTAGTTCCCAAGTTCGCGGCTCAACTCCACTGATGACGAGAGCAGCTTGGCATCCAGAATAGGCAGAACCTCTTCTCTTGCTTTGTACGCCAGACTTCGTTCAAGCACGCCGGAAAAGATCAGGGAAGGATCGCTGTCTCCGTAAGCAAAAAGTCCATAACTGCGCTGCAGCTCCGGCACATAAGCGGACAGCACCGAGCGTGTCGCCGCATGCAGCAGACGTTCGCTTTTGGCTTTAAGCGCCGACATTCGCGAATAGTCGATAAAGATTGCGACAAATGCCAGCGTAACCGCCAGAATCAAACTCAGAAAAATCGTAATCGAACCGTGTTCTTTTTTCCAGAGACGGGGCTTCAGGATAAACAGCCTTCTCCTGTGAAGCTTGCCCGGTCGGAATCTCATACCTTCACCCCCCGCGCCGGGATACGTCCGTATACGCGCACCCGGCTTTCCTTTCTATCGATCTTACTTTTTCGCTTTTTTGCCCAACTGGACGCCGGCGTTCTTCGGAGTCATCGCGACGGCAGCGCCGCCTTTTTCACTGTTCGGAACAGCCTGGTCCGCTTTGAATTTGCCGGCGTAATACCGGACCAATTCGATATTGCGAATAAACTCAACGGGTTCGACGACAGTCGAGTATTGGGAACCGCCCATTCGGTCTCCGGCGATCCGTTTGATCGGCGTCAGATTGAGCGGCGTATACAAGACCGTGGTGATCGGATGCAGCAGTCCGCGCTTGCTGGTCATCGTTCCGGTCATTCCTGAAGGAAGCGGCTCTGCGGCTTTCGCCATTTTGACAGCGCCCAGCGATCCTCCGCCCCCTCCCGGTAAGTTAATCGTCTCCGAAGCTTCGCCGCCGCCTATTCCGCTGAACAGCGAAGCAAGAAGCTGGTCTTCGGTCAAACGCCAATACAGATCTTCCGTCTGATCTACGCCGAAACGTCCGGTACGCGATTCCTTGTATTGGTTATTCCAGCTGTAAGCCGCCCGTTCCGATGTAATCGCAGACGCTTGAACAAGCATGGCACTTTGGTACAGATACAGGCAGAGCATCAAGATCATGACCACGCAGAGCATGACGATCGGCATGACGAAGGTGGCCTCGATCGTGAAGCTTCCTTGATTTTCAGAAAATATAGATTTCAAAATCTTCGGGCATGAACGCTTAATCATATTCACTTGAAAAATTCTTCACTTTTAGTGTTCACGCTCGAGAGCAACTTGTTAACCAACGCTGTAATTTGTGTTTTGAAAATCAGGGCAATGATTAGCGTCACCCCAATGATCAGAATAACTTCCAGCGTCCCCAGCCCTTCTTCCTCTTTCCAAAACCCTTTCACTTTGCTCCCGATTACCTGCAGCATCCTTATTCCTCCTCATATTTTTATAATGGTGGTTACATCTGAATCAGCATCATGGCCGGGCCTCCGACCATCAGCATGACGACAATCAGAATGAGCATCATCGGAAAAACCATTTTCGACGACGCTTTTTCCCCTTGAATTCGGCCCAGGGACTTGCGTTTCTCCCAGAGCGTTCTCGACAAGTCCCTCAGGGCCATCGCAAATTCTCCGCCGCCGCGTTTATGATTCAGCAGCACCGTCGTCACGAATACCGTGGCATCCTGCACGCCGCAGCGTTTGCCGAACTGTTCGAAAGCCTGGTGGAACGGATCTCCGCTGCGCCACTCGGTGACCATGCGATCCAATTCCTTGTACAGCGGATGGTCGCTGCCTTCTTTCTGCTGGGAGCAGCGTATGATCGCCTGCTGCACCGTTTCCCCCGCACCGACCAGCAGTACGATTTTGTTCAACATTTCCGGCAGTTCCAGCAGAATCTTTTCTTCCCGCTGTTTGACCTTCGACGCCAGATCCTTGATCAGCGCAAAAGGCAGAACGATCGCAAGTCCCAGACCGATCAGCAGCCAAGCGGCGGAACCGCTGTTGGCAATCGCCATGATACATCCGAAGACGATCAACAGCAGGGCATACAGCAGCATCTGGGCCATGAACAGCATCGTTCTCTCCGCGCTGTCTCTCAATCCTTCGCCGCGCTGTACGGAAGACTGGAGTTTGTGAAAAAAAATCGGAAAACGTGCGGCAATCCGCATCCGTTCCACCAGCACCAGCATCGGCGGCAGCAGCCTGCGCATCCGGATTCCTTCCATCGGCAGCACCGCCACCTTGTTATGCGCCGGCTGCCGCTTGGTCCAAGCAGCCAGCAGGGCAGCCGCCAGAATCAACAGCAGCAGCCCCGAAAAGGCCGTTACCAACATGTCTTCCCTCCGCTCAGATTTGAATATTCATGATCCGTCCCATCAGCCAGGCGCTTAGAAACATCAGGCCCAGTCCGACGGTCGCCAGAATGATTCCCATCGGAGAACCGTACAGCGGAGCCATAAATTCCGGTGCCGACGCATTGATAAACAAGATGAAAATAAATGGCGTTCCCAGCAAAATATTCGATTCGAACTTTTTCTGCGCAATCATCACCGAGATGTCCTGCTGAATATCCATCTTCTCTCCGATTACGCTCGACGTTCGCCGAATGACTTCGATCAGATCGCCGCCCGTCCGTTTGCAGGTCACAAATACATCGATAAAATTGTCGATCTCTTCGATCTTCGCCCGCCGGCCGAAATCGAGCAGCGCGGATTCGATCGGTTCTCCGTATTCCAGCCTGGTCGTGATCACATCCAGCTCGCGAATCATGTCGCTGCTCCCTCCCGGATACAGCAGATCCAGATCTTTCGAAGCTTCGCGAAAAGCATTCTCGACCGAACGCCCGGCTGCCATCGATGAGGACAAAGAATACAGAGCCTGCTTGAAATGCAGCTTGAGCAGCGTACGCTTGCGCCGGATCTGCCGCTTGCGCCACATTCCGGGCGCTTTCAGCGCGGGCAGGGTCAGCAGCAGCGCCAGTATCCACATTTGATAGAAGATCATGCCTATGGCAAACAGCAGAGCGGCCGCAACCGCGATGCTGAGTACCTTCTCGTAACCGGCCAGCGCATGCGCGGTATAATCTTTCAATTTGTCCGCCGATGCCGCAGAAGTAGAACCCGATTCCGCTTCTCCTGCAGCCCGGCCGCTTGGCGGAATACCTTTTCCGGACGCGGCTTTGCCTCTGGCCGGCCTGCGGGTCCCGCTTGGGCTTGTACGCAGCAATAAATTCACCCCCCTTCAGGCAGCCCGGCAATCCTGCGCCAGTCGGCCGCTCCCGCATTTTGCAGTTTTTCCGTATGCTTCATCGGTTCCGCACTCCGCTGCAGCCGGCCGGCAATCCGTCCATCCCGCTCCCCTTCTTCCTTGAACAGAAACAGCGGCCTCAGCTCGACCTGACCCCCGTTCATCCCGGTCACTTCGCTGATCTCCACGACCCGGCGCGAACGGTCCCGCAGCCGGGACAGATGGACGAACACGTCGATCGCCGAAGAAATTTGCTGGCGTACGACTTCGATCGGCAGATCCGCGCCGCTCAGCACCATCGTTTCCAGACGGCTGAGCATGTCTTTGGCGCTGTTCGCGTGGCCCGTGGACAAGCTGCCATCGTGCCCGGTGTTCATCGCCTGCAGCATATCCAAAGCCTCCGCGCCGCGCACTTCGCCAACGACGATCCGGTTGGGCCGCATGCGCAGCGAGGAACGGATCAGATCGCGGATCGAAATCTCGCCTTTACCTTCCACATTGGCATTGCGCGTCTCGAGCGAGACCAAATTGGGCACCGTCACGATCTGAAGTTCCGCCGAATCTTCGATCGTAATGACCCGTTCGTCGGGCGGAATATACTGTGACAGCGCGTTGAGAAACGTCGTTTTGCCGGAACCCGTGCCGCCGCTGATAAAAATGTTATAGCGGCTGCGGACAAGCACTTTCAGAACTTCCGCCGCTTCTTCGTCCAGTGCGCCGCGCCGGACCAGTTCGTCCATGGTCATCGGCTGCTCGGGGAATTTGCGGATCGTCATCGTCGGGCCTTTGAGCGCGATCGGCGGCAGCACCACGTTGACCCGGGATCCGTCTTTGAGCCTTGCATCGACGATCGGGGAAGATTCGTTGACGATCCGGTTGACCCCGGAAACAATCGTCTGCACGATATCTTCCAGCTTCTCCCGCGATTCGAACGACTGCGGAATCCGGTGTACCTCTCCTTCGCGTTCGATAAAAATCTCCCGGTGGCCGTTGATCATGATCTCCGTGACACTCTTGTCGTCCACCAGCGGCTGCAGGATATCCAAACCCCGGAACGAGTCGTAAACCCGGCGCACCAGCATCCTTTTCTCGCCGGACGTCATCGCCGAAGAACGGCTGTCGGACAGCACCTTGCGTTCGATCCTTGTCATCAGCTCGCCGTCGTCCGCCGTCTGCGTCACATCGAGCGACGATCGGACTTCGGCGCGCATAGCGCGAAACAGTTCTTCCTGTACAAGCTCTTCGGCTGCCGCATGCTTCATGGCCGTCCGCCTACCGCATAGGAGGGTTCATGCGCGGGAAGCTTCCGCAGCCCCGGACGGTCCAGCCCCAACTGTTCGCACAGCGTCAGAATATCCCGTTGAAAGATCGGCGAGCCGAGCAGGATATCTTCCCGCGACAGGTACTTCCATGAAGGGATGTAAGACAGGAACGCCATCGGACGAATCTCGGGGCGGGGCAGCCGGTTCTCCAGGTGGCCTCCGTAACGATTGACCACGAAAGTGCTTTTGGCAAGCAGCGCATAAAAGGATTCGGACTGTTTGGTTTCCCAATGGTTCATCCAACCCGACGTTTTGCGCAGATGCAGCAGATCGTCGGCGAGCAGCCACAGCACACGATCCGCTCTCTGCAGCAGTGCCCGGGAGCGCTCATGGCTCTCGGTATCGGTATCGGCCACGATCACGTCGCAGGCTCCGCTGGCAGACAGATAATCGAGAAGCGCCGCCGTATCCGCTTCGTTCATCTGGAGCAGCTCGTCCGGACGGTCCAGCGGCGGAAAAGAAATACATTTGAGCGTCTCCTGAAAAGGGGCGCAGCGCGACAGCGGAAAGCCGCAGGCTTCGCCGTTCTCCCGGGCGGCTCTCAGTTCATACAGCAGCTCGGGCAGTCCGCCTTCGCTCCCGCTGCTGCCGACCGCGCTCCGGAACGAAGCGGCACTGTCCACATTTTCGAGATTCAGATAAAAGACCCGAAGTCCCCGGCTGCCGAGCTGTTTGACCAGATTCATTGCGACCGTCGTCTTCCCCGCACCCGGCGCCGCCGAATACACCGCAATCACCTCGGCCCCGGATTCGGACGTCCTTCCGGAAACCTGAGCCGTCCCTGCCAGATCCATAACCGTCGTCAGCAGCAGATTGAGCGGTTGAAACGGCAGCAGCACGGGACCACCCAGCGCCAGACTTTCTTCTCCGCCGCCCAATACGGCCCAGGGAATCCCCCGGCCGCCGTCCGACGCCAACCACGGTCTCAAGAAAGCGGGCTCGCCCAACACGAAGTCCGGACGGCTCTCTTCCATCCCTTCTAAAAAAGCCTCGATTTTTGAAAAAGCTCTTACGCTTACCTGTTTCGCGAATTCTCCGGTACGTGCATACAGAAAAAAAGGTTCGATATATTGTTCGTCCTCCACCGCCAACGCAATCTGCAAATTCCGCATGCTTGTTCGCCCCCTTTTTCCGTCAAACGCAAAAAAGCACCGCTCCGGGATTCGCCGTATTTGGCAAATCAGGAGCGGTGCTTCCGCTGTCTTGCATCAATTTATCCTCACAATAGCATAGAGCCTACAAGCAGGCAAGACCCATTTTTTTCTTTTTTAATCGGAGACAGCCGGCTCAGGCGTGGCCCGCGCCCGTATCCAAAAACCGCTTGCGTACACTGGGCGGCGGGATCGGGCAGGTATCGTCTTTGCCGAACCAACGGTAGCGATTGCGGGCAATATAGCGATAGACCGCATCCCGCAGCGGCCGCGGCACGATCATCAGCGCGTACAGCAGCGGCCATGGGAAACGAAGTTTCCGGGCAATTCGCAGCGCGGCGGTAGAGCGTACATATTTGTGTCCGTTCTCGATCAGGACCAGCGTATTCGGCTCTCCGGATTGTTCGAAGCCCGTTCCGCCGGCCAGCTCCGTACCGAGTTCGGACTGCAGCGAAGCGAACTGGAAATTCCCTTTGGGATCGCGCGCTACAATAAATCTTACGGCTCCCTGGCAGAAGTGGCAGACGCCGTCGATCAAGACAACCTTTTGACCGGCGGTTTGAGTGTGAACTTGCTCTTCCTTGCTCATGATGTCGCCTCCTAAGTCGAAAAGTGATTCGCTTGTCCGCGATGGCTGATGCTTTATTATCCCTTTAACCGTCTTTCCGGTCTTGAATCTCTTCAACCCCAAGGAACGGTCGGGCTTATCGCCGGAGATGCAGCACACAAAAACAGCGGACGCACGGGGAATCCCGTACGTCCGCTGTTCGATATCCAAACCGGCAAGAAGCGCCCAGCGCACTTCAAAGGTTCAAAAATCCGTTTCGTCTAACGTATTACGCAAGCAGTTGTTCGATTCTTCCGTCCCGCAGCTGCACATCGATATCACCTTTGAACTTTTCAAAGCAGTTGCAGATGTAATCTTTGCGGCAAATCGGGCACGGTGTTTTGAGCAGACGGCTGATGTTGGTCAGCTTCCACTCCGGAAAACGGTTATAGAAGACGCGGCACATCGTACCGTCTTCCAGATGGACAACGAATTCGTACAGTCCGTCTTTGTCGTTGCTTCCGGCCGTATCTACACCTACCACATTCGGTCTGTAAGCCATGTTAGTATCACCCGTTATTCATAGTTTGGACGCAGGATAAGGTTGCCCCGCGCCGCGTGCTTATATAGCTTAATGAATTTCACCCTTCGTGTCAACCGCGTGGACCGCATAGATGGCACAAGAAAAAGCCGGAAGTTCCCGGTGTTCGGGAGCTTTCCGGCCTTCGCGCCTTGTGACAATCAGACGACGCTCAGTTCCACTTCCATATTGCCGCGTGTCGCTTTGGAATACGGACAAAAAGCATGCGCTTTTTCGACCAATTCTTTGGCTTTCTCGGGATCAAGCCCCGGAATACGCACTTCCAGCTTGGCGGCCAGCTTGAAGCCTCCGTCCGACTCGTCTTTGCCGATATGGATCTTGCAGGTCACTTCCGTATCGGGAATATCGACTTTTTCTTTGCGGGCAATATTGGCCAGAGCGCTCTCGAAGCAGGCGCTGTAGCCGGCCGCAAACAATTCTTCCGGATTGGTGCCCGTACCTCCGCCGCCTCCAAGTCCTTTCGGTACCGAAAGCTGCAGATTAAGCGCTCCGTCGGACGATTCGACCACTCCGCTTCTGCCGCCTCTGCGCGCTGTTGCTTCTGCCGTATATAAAGATTCCATGATGTATCACTCCTTCTGTGGAATTTAAGAGATGTACCGTCTGTCAAACTATCTAATCTATAAAGCAAACAGCGAAGAATGAAACGAAAAGCGAATTGCAAAACTCAATTAAATTGTTTACAATCAAAAAGAGAGTAATTATTTTTAGAGGAGGAATTCGATATGTCCGTATATGAATATGAAGCCCGCACATCCAAAGGGGACGAGGTCAAACTCGCCGATTATCGCGGAAAAGTGGTCCTGATCGTCAATACCGCCAGCAAATGCGGATTCACGCCGCAGTTTCAGGGACTGCAGGAACTGTACGACAAGTATCATGATCGCGGCCTCGAAATCCTCGGCTTCCCGAGCAATCAATTCAACGAACAGGATCCGGGTTCCAACGAAGAGATCGCCGAATTTTGCCAGATCAATTACGGAGTGAAATTCCCGATCTTCGAAAAAATCGATGTCAAAGGCAGCGGCGCCCATCCGTTGTTCCAATATTTGAGCGAAGAAGCACCGGGGCTGATGGGCTCCAAGTCGGTCAAATGGAACTTCACCAAGTTCCTGGTCGACAAGGAAGGCCGTCCGGTCAAACGTTTTGCTCCGCAAACGTCGCCCGACCAGCTCGAAAAAGATATCGAAAAACTGCTGGGTTGATCGATTGGCCCACTTTTTCCGCTTGAAAGCTCCCGCTTTAGCGGCGGGCTTTTTTTGCTGCGATTTTCTTTCTTAGACACAAAAAAAGCCTGCAAATCCGAAAAACGGATTCTGCAGGCTTTTCATTATGCGGTAGAGAGGACTCGAACCTCCACGGGTATACACCCACTACCCCCTCAAGATAGCGTGTCTGCCATTCCACCACTACCGCACATGAAAATATTTCAGTCAACTTCTATATTATATCCCACAGTAAGCATGCAGTCAATATTATTTTTCAAATCCCCTTTTTAAGCTCTGCAAAAAGAGGTTTATGATAATATAGAGTTATATAATGTAACGCGCAAAGTCACTTAACGCTTATTATTATCTAATAAAAGGAATTTATCTTGACTGAAAACATGTTTTCATGTAAAAATGTATACCATAAAAGAAGATTATCGCTCCAAATAACATAACCTATCATATAAATAACATCAATCGCTTATTTTCATAAAATCAGCTATCTATTCACGAAGGAGGTGCAGGCTCATGCACAGCGGACAAAAGCTTCTCAGTTATATGACTCTGCTTGAAACCACTTCCCCCTCCCCGATAGGCCGCCTGAACGAAGATATAAACGGTCGACGATTGGATAGCATCGAAGCTTTTGAAGAAGTGATGCGCGCTTATATCCACCCCCGCCTGGCTCATATCGAAGGACGCGCAATCGAAGACTTTTACGAATCATTGGCCCGCGGAGATTACGAGACCGTTTTTCGTCTGGACCGAAGCCTGCGCACACGTACAAGTCCGAACGAAATCGATACGGAGATGCGCCGTGCCGGCCGCAAGCTGCTGAAACTGTCCAAGTCACTTTATCCGTGGATGAATTTCGCACCGCTTGCCGAGGCTCTTCAATCCGAACAGGCTTTCGGCTGCCCCGCTCTCTGCTATGCCTGGATCAATGTCCAACTGGAGATCGAATCGTCCGAAGCCGTGCCGGCTTATCTCTATCATCACACGACCCAATATGTCGAATACTGCTCCCGCCTGCTTGGACTTGACGATGTCAGCCGCCGCAAGCTGCTGATGCGTATGATCGAAGACGTATCCGAGCGCTGGCTGCTCGTACGCAGCGTTACCCCTCCGGCTTTCTCTTATGAAGCTTCCTATCTTGCACCTATCCAAAAAACGCTTTGAAGCCCCCGCTTCAAAGCGTTTTTTGGATAGAGGGATTGGCGCGGACCCTGCTCGGAATATCGGGAACGCGCGTCTAGGTACGGTGATCATCCGCTCTTCGCCGCCGATAAGCGGCAAACTCTTTGTATTCGCGAATGAATGCTTTCTCCTCGTCGGTCAACTCCGTATCCTGGCAATCCAATTGCCCCGAATCGTCAAAAAAATAACGGCTTCCCGTTTCCTGCACTTTTTCGGGCTGCCATTCCTTGCCTGTCATCAACCAATCCAGACTCACCGAAAAAAAGGCCGCAATCTCGATCAGCTTGTGTGTGCTCGGCGTCGACTTGCCTCTGCGCCAATCGCCCAGATTGCCGGCGCTGATAGCCAGACGTTCGCCGAACGCTTTTTTTGTCATGCCGCTGCTTTTGATCAGCTGCTCAATCCGTTCATAGATCGACTGCACGTTTTTTCCCCCTCAAGCACCTTTTCCTGTTTAAAAATTACGTATTTACGCTATTTATCATTGAAAATGAACGTATATGCGTATATAATTGGTTTTATGGTAAATGCTCCCTTGTCCGTCTCTAATTGATTATAATTCATCCATTTACGCATGAACAGGAGGAACGCCAAGTTGCAAAGGAAAAAACCGATCACTCCGTTCGGCTGGGAAATCAAGCGCCGGCTGGCCGAGCTGGAGATGGACCAGAAGACATTTTGCGAACGGTACGATATCCCGCCGGCGCGGCTCTCAAACCTGATTAACGGCAGCCGCAAAGCTTCCAAATATCGCCGACAGGTCTCGGAACTGCTGAAGCTGTCTTCGTCCGCGCCGTATACGCCTGCAGCCCACAACGAAAGTCTTCGTACTCCGGCGGCTGCAGGCACAAGGAGATGAAGTCCGCGATGCCTTCTACGCTCCCGCCTTGCTGGATAGAAATATGCGCAGGCTGCGGCCGGACCCGGCATAACGGGGCATGGCGCGATCCGGAACCCGGCGAATGTCCGGATTCGGTGCGCACCCACGATATTTGTCCGGACTGTATCCGCACGCTCTATCCCGGTTACGTCCGGGTCGCCGAACGGCTTCGCAGGGAAGCCCGCTCCGCGCCGTCCGTCTCAAACGAAAATGAGCAGACTCCCTAGGGAGTCTGCTCTTATGTCTTATGCGGTAGAGAGGACTCGAACCTCCACGGGTATACACCCACTACCCCCTCAAGATAGCGTGTCTGCCATTCCACCACTACCGCATATTCAAATGATTCGCTTGGCGAACCGATCACCATTTCTACCGAGGAGTAAAAGAAATGGTGAGCCATGAAGGACTCGAACCTTCGACACCCTGATTAAAAGTCAGGTGCTCTACCAACTGAGCTAATGGCTCAAAGTGACCCGTAGGGGATTCGAACCCCTGTTACCTCCGTGAAAGGGAGGTGTCTTAACCCCTTGACCAACGGGCCTTATCACCTTGACGGCTCAGTGTTTCTCAACTGGGCACAAGTAAGAGTATAGCAAAGATCAAGGATAGATTGCAAGCATTTTCGAAAATTAATTTTATTTTTTATAAAAATGTTGTAGATCCCTCAGAAGAACAAAAAGAGGAACCTTCTCAGGTTCCTCATCTGATTCATCAATCATAAGTTGTAGATGTTGAAGTAAAAAAATGTGGCGGAGAGAGAGGGATTCGAACCCTCGCACCGCTAACGCAGTCTAACCCCTTAGCAGAGGGTCCCCTTATAGCCACTTGGGTATCTCTCCATAAAAATGGCTCCCCGAACAGGACTCGAACCTGTGACAACTCGATTAACAGTCGAGTGCTCTACCAACTGAGCTATCAGGGAACATTGGTTAATGTTTCAACAAGATATAATTTAGCATGCCGGTTTTTTTTCGTCAACCCCTTTTCTCGAAATTCGGACAAAATAAAAAGAACCCTGTTCACCTCCGGTGAAATTCGGGTTCTCATAAGGCTTCTTATGCTTGACTCGGCCGAGCACTTCCTGCTTCGTTTTGGTTCTGCGCGTTCTCAGATCTGCAAGCGCGAACGGACTTCTCATTGCTGCCAGATCCATTTTTCCTTCTCTGATTCGCTTCTCGCGCATTTTTTTCGCTGCCGATTTGGCCATGCGTATTTCCTCCTTCAAAATAAAACCAAGATGAGGCATCCCGAATACGGGAGCCTTTTTTATTATACCCCATCTTGGAGGGCGGGAGTGAACTTTACGCAAAAGGCCGAGGCTTGGAGCCGATTGTCTCAATCGCCGCTCTGGGCTTCGGGTGTCCATTCTTCCAGACGAAGACCGCCTGCGCAGCGTCCGCAGCGATAGCGGGAAGCATCCATCCGGCGCTTGCGCCTGTATTCCATTCCGCAGTTCGAGCAGATGAGTTTGTACTTGAACGGAAGCGTACGCTTCGTTTGATCGGGCAGCGCCTGGCAGTAGCGGCTCCCCCCTACTTTGGCAAGCAGTCGTTTGAAATCCGGATCCCGGTGACGGTATCCGAGTCCGGCGATATGCAGATGGTAATGACAAAGTTCGTGCTTGATGATCCCTTCCACCGCTTCAAGTCCGTGCGCCTGCAGCTGATGGGGATTGATATCGATATCGTGCGACCGAAGCGCATAACGTCCTCCGGTCGAACGCAGTCTGGCATTAAAAAAAGCCCGGTGCCGAAACGGGACGCCAAAATGTTCAAGCGACACTTTTTCGACCCAGTCCTGTAGCTCGGCGTCGGTCATGCTCCGCCCGCTGTGCATCCGCTCTCCCCCTTTTTGGTGTGTACGTTCGTCTATTGAATTCTACCTTGCGATTGGACTACACTGTCAAGGAAAGGTTCCGTTTCTACGGAATAATAGGACAATACAGTCTGTAATCGTCTGGAGGTACACAATGATGGAACCTATGAAACTGCCTAGAAGCCGGCCCGAAGCCCTCGGAATCGATCCCCGCGGAATCTCCGCTTTCCTTGATGCGGTCGCCGCAGACAAGTTCGATCTGCGCAGCTTCATGCTGCTGCGTCATGGCGCAGTTGCCGCGGAAGGCTGGTGGGCACCGCACGCGCCGGAAGACCGTCATGCCCTGTATTCGGTCAGCAAGAGCTTCACATCGACAGCCGTGGGCCTGGCCGTCGAAGAAGGAAGACTTACCGCAGAAGACAAAGTCGCCGATCTGCTGCCGGAACTGATGCCCAAAGAACCGCATCCCAATCTATTGAAGATGACGGTGCACGATCTGCTCACCATGGGAACCGGACAGGCAAAAGATCCGTTGGAAAGCGTTCGTCCCGTACCGGAAGCCGATTGGGCCCGCGCTTTCCTGGCAGCCGAAGTCGAGAATGTTCCCGGCAGCCAGTTCTCTTACAGCAGCGGCGCCACTTACATGCTGTCGGTCATTTTGCAAAAAATCACCCAACAAAAGGTCGTCGATTATCTGGAACCCCGCTTGTTCGCGCCGCTCGGCATCGAACGCAAAACCTGGCAGGAAAGTCCGCAGGGCGTGACCGCAGGCGGCTGGGTCTCAAACTGTCCAGCGAAGATCTTGCCAAATTCGGACAGCTTTATCTGCAAAAAGGAATCTGGAACGGGCAGCGGCTCGTCTCGGAAAACTGGATCGGCCTGGCGACATCGAAACGTATCGAGAACGGCGACAACCAGGGCGGCGATTGGACGCGCGGCTACGGCTACCAGTTCTGGGTCTGCCGTCACGGCGCCTACCGCGCCGACGGAGCCTTCGGCCAGTTCTGCCTGGTGCTGCCGGAGCAGGATGCCGTCATCGTACTGACGTCCGCGATCTCGCGGACGCAGGAGCTGCTGGAAGCGGTCTGGACGCATCTGCTCCCGGCGATGCAGGATGCGCCTAGGGCGCCAGGCGCGGCGGGCGACGAAGCCGCCGAGCGGCTGCGGAAGCTTGCCTACGCGCCGGAGCCGGCAGGCGAAGCGCCGGCGGACGAAGCTTGGTCCGGCCGGATCTACCGGCTGGACGGGGAATTTGCCGGCGGCTGGAAGCTTCGAGCCGCGCGCTTTACCGCAGAAGAGGACGGCTCCGTCCTCTTCGAGCTGTGGGAAGCCGGAGACGATGCTTCGCTCGTCGGAGCTTCCACGATCGCGCTGCGCTGCGGCGCGGGTGTATGGCATCGCACGGAAACGCCGATTCCGGGCGGCAGTCCGAACTTCGCGCCGGATACGGGCCCGGCGAACGGTTGGTTCAGCCGGAAGAGCGACGGTTCGCTGCGGATCGTCATCCGGTTCTCGGAAGAGCCGATTACGCTGAACCTGACAGCGGTATTCGACGGCGCTCGGCTGGAACTAACCGAACATGGCAATCCGGAATTCGGAGAAAAAGAAAAAACAATCGTCGGAATGGCCGAAAAAGCCGACGAACGGGCTTGATTCCTATCCAAATCCGTTTGAAGACGATAAGCTTGAACGCACTAAAAAGCGTCCCGGATTCGACTCCGGGACGCTTTTTTATATGCGAGGATTGATCAAGCGTTCTCCACCGGTCCACGCATCGTCAGGCCGACGCGGCCTTTTTTGAGATCCGCGTTCAGGACCCAGACCGTCACGGTATCGCCGACAGCCACGACGTCCATCGGATGCTTGACGAATTTCGTGCTGAGCTGCGAAATATGCACCAGGCCGTCGCTCTTGATGCCGATATCGACGAAAGCGCCGAAATCGATCACGTTGCGCACGGTTCCCTGAAGCTCCATCCCCGGCTTGAGATCTTCGATCTTCAGCACGTCGGTCCGGAAGATCGGAGCCGGCAGTTCTTCGCGCGGGTCGCGGCCCGGACGCTGAAGGCTCTCCAGAATATCGCGCAGCGTCGGCAGGCCGACTTCCAGCTTGTCCGCCAGAGCCTGTGCATCGGCCGCTTCCAGCGCCGCCGTCATCTCGGCCGTGCCGAGATCGGACGATTTGAAGCCGAGTTCGGCCAACAGCCGGTCGACGACTTTGTACGATTCCGGGTGAATCGGCGTACGATCGAGCGGGTTCTTGCCTTCGATTCGCAGGAATCCGGCGCACTGCTCAAGCGTTTTGGCGCCGAGACGCGGCACTTTCTTCAGTTCCGCCCGGCTTGCAAACGAACCGTTCTCGTCGCGGTACTTGACGATATTGCGGGCCGTCGTCTGGTTGATACCGGCGACGTAAGACAGCAGCGACGGCGAAGCGGTGTTCACATCGACGCCGACATGGTTAACGGCCGATTCGACGACCGCTTTCAGCTGTCCTTCAAGCTGTTTTTGCGAGACGTCGTGCTGATATTGGCCGACACCGATCGCTTTGGGATCGATCTTGACCAACTCCGCCAGCGGATCCTGCACCCGCCTTGCGATCGAAGCGGCGCTGCGCTCCGCCGCATCCATGTCCGGGAATTCTTCCTGGGCGACTTTGGACGCCGAATAGACGCTGGCACCGGCTTCGTTGACGATCAGGTACGACAGCTTGCGCGCTTGATACTCGCCGATCCAGTCGGCGACGAACTGCTCGGTCTCGCGCGAAGCCGTACCGTTGCCGATTACGATCAATTCCAGGTCGTACTTGTCGACCAGTTCCCGGAACTTCTCGGAGGCTTCGCGGATCTGATTGCGCGGCGGCGTCGGATACGTAACGGCTACTTCAAGCAGTTTTCCCGTCTCGTCGACCGCGGCCAGTTTGCAGCCGGTCCGGAAAGCCGGGTCTACGCCGAGTACGCGCTTGCCGCGCACCGGCGGCTGCAGCAGCAGGCTCCGCAGATTTCCCGCGAAGATCGAGATCGCCTGCGCGTCGCCTTTTTCCGTCAGTTCGCTGCGTACTTCGCGTTCGATCGAAGGCGCGATCAGACGCTTGTAGGCGTCCTCGATCGAACGTTCGAGCAGCGGATGGACCGGAGACGAACCTTTAATGACGCGTCTGGCAATATAACGCAGGATCGGTGCGAAATCCGTCTCGAGCGAGACTTTGAGCACATTCTCGCGTTCGCCGCGGTTGATGGCCAAAATGCGGTGCGGCGGCATTTTTTTGGCCAATTCGCTGTATTTGTAATACATTTCGTAGACCGATTCGGCCGAAGCGTCTTTGGCTTCCGTAACGAGAATCGCATGATCCAGCGTATACGTCCGAACCCAGGCGCGAATCTTGGCGTCGTCGGCGAGCTGCTCGGCCACGATGTCGAGTGCCCCCTGCAGAGCTTCTTCCTGCGAAGCGACTCCTTTGTCTTCGGACACGTAGCGCGCGGCTTCCCGGTCGATCTCCGCACGGCCGGGCTGGCTCATCAGCCACTCGGCCAACGGCTCAAGTCCTTTTTCCTTCGCAACGCTTGCGCGCGTCTTGCGCTTCTGGCGAAACGGACGGTACAGATCTTCGACCTGCTGCAGCTTGGCGGCTTCCAGAATGGATCGCTTCAGCTCTTCCGTCAGTTTGCCCTGCTCTTCGATCG
Organism: Saccharibacillus qingshengii; assembly: GCF_013185195.1. Taxonomy (GTDB): domain Bacteria; phylum Bacillota; class Bacilli; order Paenibacillales; family Paenibacillaceae; genus Saccharibacillus; species Saccharibacillus qingshengii. Next base: position 10,010 of record NZ_JAAZWC010000021.1, on the reverse strand, counting down.
TGCGCAGCACTTCGAATTTGCGTACATGAAGACCGCGCGCATACTGCACGCCTTCTTCGATATCTCTCAACTGGTTCTCATCCAGTTCCCCGGTCATTTCTTTGCGGTACCGCGCGATAAACGGCACGGTATTGCCTTCGTCCAGCAGCGCTACGGCCGCTTTGACCTGCTTGGCCGCGATGCCCAGAGTATCCGCCGTCCGGCGAAACATGGCTTCGCGCTCGGTCGCCGTCATCTCGGACGAACCGCTGTCCTTGTTCAGTTCCAAATCCGACACTAAATCTCCCTCTTTCTTTTGCTGCTTGTTCTCCGGACCGCTCTAACGGTCCGGCGTATTTCCCGGGCCTGCGCCGCGAAAAACGGTCTACCTATTATGACAGACAGACGTTGTTTTTCGCAAACCGAAATCGAAATTCCAGCGCCTCGTTTCGTGAAAAAACAAAAAGGCTGCCGTTTCTTTCTTCTATATGCCCACCCAGATATGCCGGGCAAATTTCCCTTTGCGCACGGTGCAGCGATCCGCCAAGGCAAATCCCGCAGCCTCGATCTCCGCTCCGATCTCTTCCGTCGCTACAATCACGCAGCGCGCGGACAAACGGCGGGCCGAACGAAGCATGTCCATCCGCTCCTGCGCCGCAAGGACCGAACACAGATTATAGGGCAGATCCAGGACAAGGGCATCGTAACGGCCTTCGAGCGTTCGCATGTCCGCGACTTTCACCTGGACCGGCAGGCCGAAGTGCGCCAGATTCTCCCGGGCTCCGATAACGGCCAGCGGATTCAGGTCGAATCCGTCTATCCCGATCCCCATCGATCCCGCTTCGATCAGCACCGTACCGATACCGCAGCACGGATCGATCGCACGAATCCCTTCAGGCACGGGCGCCGCAATATTCGCTACGGCTCTTGCCGTTCGCGTTCCGAGTGCCGTCGAATACTGGCGCGGCTTGTCGTTGTGACGCAGCCAGACCGCTTCGCTCTGCGCGAAGCGTCCCAGGCGCCACAAACCATCCGCATAAGCGATCCCATACAGCCGGTCAGGGTTCTTCATATCGGCCCGTCCGCGAATAGACGCTCCGGCCACCCGCTCGATTCGACGCTTTTCTTCGTAATCGGCTCCGCCTTCCGCTTCCATATAACGCAGCTTGAACGTTTCGCCGCCCAGCTCGATCCGCCCCGCCTGCTCGGCGAGCGCCTCCAGGGTCAGAGCCGTGTATTCGATCGTCAGCTTTCCCCGAATAAAGGGACTGCGGGAAGGATCGATATTCCGTTCGCTCCTCAGAAATCCGGGAGAGGGCTTCGTCTCAAACAAAGTGCGAAGCTCCAGCGCGCAAAGTTCCCGTTCGTCTTCGTGACAAGCATATTCGTACAGATAAATCCGGCCGTTGTCCGCAATCATGTTCCTGCCCTTCCTTTCTCCATCCAAAAAGGCGAAGCGTGCGGCACGATCCGCCTGAATTCGCTTCGCCTCTTCCGGGAGCATCGGCAGTTCGTGCCCGCCCCCTGTTATTCGACCGTCTCGGCCTGCACCACTCTAGTACCCTTTCAACTCTTAATCACAGGTTTACGTTTTCCTGAAACGCACACGCTTCTAGTGCGATTCAGGGGAGCGTATTCCTACCTTTAGGGTTGACAAGGTACTCGGTTCTTCCGTCTCCGGTTCCAGCGGCTTGCGGCCGCGCATCAATCCTTCGGTCAGCTTGCGACCGGTCGGCGTCTGGGCCAGACCTCCCTGCCCCGTCTCGCGGTGTCCGCTCGGCATGGCCGCCCCGACTTCCAGCATGACACTAACGACTTCGTCGGAAGGAATAGCGCTGCGCACGCCGGCAAGCCCCATATCGGCCGCAGCCAGCGCATTGACCGCCCCAAGTCCGTTGCGGACGATGCAGGGAATCTCCACGAGTCCCGCTACCGGATCGCAGATCAGTCCAAGCGTATTCTTGAGTGCGAGGCCGACGGCATGCATCGCCTGCTCGGCGCTGCCGCCGCGCAGTTCGACCATTGCGCCGGCCGCCATTCCGATGGCCGAACCCACTTCCGCCTGGCAGCCGCCTTCGGCTCCGGAAATAAACGAGTTATTGGCAATCACGTAGCCGATCGCTCCGGCCGCGAACAGTCCGTTCACCATATGCTCGTCGCTCCAGCCGAAACGCTCCTGGGAACTGACGAACACTCCCGGAATGATCCCGCACGAACCGGCGGTAGGCGTAGCGATAATACGCCCCATCGAAGCATTCACTTCCGATACGGCCAGTGCGTAAGCCATCGCCCGGGAGGATGGGTCGCCGGAAGAAGGTGTTCCATTCTCGACCAGGTCCAGCACTTTGACCGCATCGCCGCCGCTGAGGCCGCTGCGCGATACATTTTGCTCCGACAATCCGATCCGTACGGCTTCTTTCATTTTTTGGTAATAATCGGCCATCTGCGCGACAATCGTTTCCGGTGAAGCCCCGGTTTCTGCCGCTTGGTCTTCAATCATGACTTCGGCCAACGTTTTGTTCTCCGCCCCGCTGATCTCCGCCAATTGTTTTAAGGTTCGAAATCTCATTGATGCTTCGCCTCCCCGCCGTTCAAATGGATAACCGTAACTTCCTTGACGTCTTCGATCTGACGCAGCTGGGCAAGCAGCCGCTGATCCGGTACCGAATCGAGTTCCATGACCGTCATCGCTTCGGCGCTGCGGCCTTTGCGGTCGACGCCCATATACCCGATATTCGTATCGCTGGCCCCCAATACCGCCGTAAGCGAAGCGATCACACCCGGCCGGTCGTCATGCAGGACGACAATCGTCGGGTATTCTCCGCTGCATCGTACGTCGAAGCCGTTCATTTCGTGAATCATGACATTGCCTCCGCCGATCGAGGCGCCAAGCACCTGAGCGGTCCGGCCGTTCTCCGCTTTTAATTCAAGCTTTGCCGTATTCGGATGCGGCGCCATACCGACCCCTTTAACGAAAGTGATCTCGATGCCCAGACGTTCCGCTTCCTCGAGCGCTTCGGCTACGCGCGCATCGTCGGTCGCGTAACCGAGCAGTCCGCCGGCCAACGCCAGATCCGTCCCGTGTCCCCAATAGGTCTCGGCGAACGATCCGTACAAAGCGATCTTGACACTGGAAGGCTTGGTGCCCAGCAGCTGCCTCGCAATCAGTCCGATCCGTACCGCCCCCGCTGTATGTGAGCTAGAAGGACCGACCATGGAAGGTCCAATAATGGAAAACACATTTTTAAAACGCATCTGTAAGCTCTCCCCGCTTCGTCAATAATCAGGATCGGCTGCCTTTTATAAGCATCAGCCGTTCTTCTTCGGATACTTCACCGCCATTTTACCTTGATTTCCGCTATCCGTCGACTACTCTGCTCTGCTTCGACACCGCAGAAAAGCAGCCTTCTTCACCTTCGTATCCGTTTGCCCGCCTGCTCTGTTTGTTACATTTATGTGAGCTTTATTGTAAGGTGGTCAAAAGGCTGACACGCCAAAAACCGAGAAAAGAGCGTTCCCTGCGTGAGTACCCGCATAGGACATGCTCTTCTCCCGGTTGGCGCAAAACGCCGTTTCCGTCGACTACCGCAGCTGCATTCCGGTTCAAAAATCGACTAGGCTCAGACTGATCTGCAGGGACTCATCGACCCGCTTCATCGTTTCTTCGCCAAGTCTTGTAATCCGGTCTGTCAGGCGCTGCTTGTCGATCGTTCGAATCTGTTCGAGCAGGACCACGGAATCGCGATCGAATCCGTGCGTCTTGGCATCGATTTCTACATGGGTCGGCAGCTTTGCTTTCTGAATCTGGGCGGTAATCGCCGCGACGATGACCGTAGGACTGAAGCGGTTGCCGATATCGTTCTGGATCACCAGAACCGGGCGCACTCCACCCTGCTCGGACCCCACCACTGGCGACAGGTCCGCAAAAAATACGTCACCGCGTTTTACAAGCAATAGTTACACCCCGCTTACTAAGCGAACCAGAGTGATGTCCGCATCTTCCTCCGCATGAAACGCTTCACAAGCCATCGACAAATTGATATGGGCCATTTCCATGTAACCCCGCTGCATCGACTCGCGGATATACCGCTTCTTCCGGTCGACCAGATACTGTCTCATTGCCAACCTGATCAGTTCACTGCGATTGGAATTTTCCAAAGCTGCGATTCCATCCACTTCCTTCAGAAGATGATCGGGCAAGCTGATCATCACTCTCTTGGTGCTTTGCAAGTTCGCCACCGTTCTTCCACCCCCATGAGCTTATACCCGTCAACGGTTCCCGCCTGTTTTGGAGCCCGTTCATTCGGGAACTGTTGAAAAAGTGTATATACGATGCGTATATCACCTGTGCTGCCACCCATTATAGCCCACAATCTTTCATTCGTACAGCCCAATTCTTCACACTTCGCTCGGAAGCCTTTGAAAAGAGACCGGATTTTCATGCAAAAGGGGATTGGATTCTGCTGTGACAGCACCGCTGCGGGTGTAAATTCTGGGTACACGATGAGCAAGCATGCATAACACTTCGTAAGGGATCGTTCCGAGTTTGGCGGCAATTTCGTCCGCGGTAATCATTTCCCCGGACTGGCTGCCGAGCAGGACAACCTCTTCGCCTTCTTGGATATCTTCCGCGTCCGCGAAAGATTTGAGCGACACCATACACTGATCCATACAAATTGTTCCCGTGACCGGGGCCCTGCGGCCCCGAATCAGGACTTCCGCCTTGCCTCCGAGCATGCGCGAGTAACCGTCGGCGTAGCCGAGCGGCAGCGTCGCGATCCGTTCGCCCGCTTCTGCCGTATACAGGGAACCGTAGCTGATTCCCATCGGATGCCGAAGAGTCTTGAGGAAGACGGCGCGCGTCTTGAGCGTCAGTACCGGTCTCAGCGAAACCGCATTGTGATTGACTTCGCAGGAAGGATAAATGCCGTACAAAGAAATTCCGATCCGAACCATTTTCGGGGAAAAGCCCGGCGTGTCGATCGCGGCGGCACTGTTGCCGGTATGTATCAACGGAATCTCGATGCCTTCCTGCGCAAGCGTGTCCACGGTACCGCAGAATGCTTCGTATTGGAACTGGGTATAGGTCTTGTCGGCTTCATCCGCTCTGGCGAAATGAGTGAACAATCCTTCGACTTCGATCGCATCTGCCTGCAGAGCCTTTTTGACGAAAGCTGCCGCGTCCGGACCGGCCATTTGGCCAAGGCGGCCCATGCCGCTGTCGACTTTGATATGGACTTTGAGACGGGATTCCGACGCAGAACGCTCCAGCAGCCGCGCAGCTTCCAGAACGTCGTCGCTGAACAGCGCAACGGTGATGTCCCGGTCGCGCGCGACGCCCAGTCCTTCGGGCGGCGTATAACCGAGCACCAAAATCGGCATGTGTATGCCTGCATCTCGAAGTTCCAACGCCTCGTCCAGAAAAGCCACACTCAAATAATCGGCGCCCAGACGCTCCAGTTCCCGGCTGACCTCCACGGCTCCGTGCCCGTAGGCATTGGCTTTGACGCAGGCGAGCAGCAGGGTCGAATCCTGCAGATGCAAACGAAAAGCCTCGTAGTTGGCGCCAAGAGCATCCAGATCCACGACGGCTTGAGTAGGACGATACTGCATAGGTAAAACAGCCACCTTTAAACGTAAATTTATTAATTCCAGCGTAAGCTCGGAAAGCGGGGCTGTCAATGCAGCAGACCAGTCCACAAAGTCGAAGAATTGTAAGCAGAAATAAGGCCAGAGACAAAATCCGCCTACAATCAAACCATTACCCGCACCGAGTTTTTTAGAAGCGCCGCCGCCCGGCCGATTTATGCGGAGCGGTCCGCCTACGTACAACCGTCGATTCCGGCACACCGGGACTTAAGACTCCCTGGGTACCAGGTCGAAGAGTTGGCCTTCCTCCATCGCATCGATCACCCGATCCAGCCAGCGGTAGTAGCTTTCGGCCTGGCGGATTTTTTCCAGATCTTTTTGCAGCACGCCTGCCATGAATTCGCTTGTATCGGGCTCTTCCGCCAAACGTTCAATTTCCTTCATCGCACGGCGCAAAGCCTGCATATTACTTTCCACCGCTCTTCTCCATTGGGTAGCAAAATAGTCCGTAAAAGTCTGATACCAGTCATATTCCACTTCATATAGATCTTTTCTGGACCCTTTTTCCCAGACCTTATTGACCATCTTCAGATCGAGCAGTGTGCGTACGCCGGTACTCATGCTGGTCTTGCTCATCTGCATCTCGTGTCCCATCTCGTCGAGGGTCATCGGTTTATCGGCAAAAAAAAGCAGCCCGTATAGATGGCCGGTCGACAGCGTTACGCCGTACAGCTCCATATTTCGTCCTACGACTTCAATGACGCGCTTGCGAATCCGCTGTACCGCTTCATATTGTTGTTCATTCCACTCGTTCTGGTCCAAGCTCATGCCTGAAACCTCCTTCGGTTCTTTCTCTATAAGGTTCATATAAGAATTCTATTTATAGTTGAATACATGATTTGTCATTTTTTATTCTAGGAGATGGATTCTTAATTGTAAAGTTTTCAAAAAGCGAGCATAAAGGAGTATTTCCAAGCATTTCACACCATAACTCTGTACAGTTTTTTCTGTATGAACTTAACGTACGGTTTTGAAGGTTGAAAAGAAAATAATGCTTTGTTACACTTTAGGACGTTGGCATCACGCAGCTCGGTTGGTTCCGAAAGCCTGGTTTTTCTTAAAATGCTCTATCGCTTTCGGTCCGTTTGCATCAGTAAATAGAAGGGGTGAATGAAATGCCGATACTCAGCATTCGAAATGTAAGCAAGTTGTTTGGACCCAACGCCGCCCAGGGAGTGAAATTACTGGGACAAGGCTATAACAAAGAAAAGTTGGCCAAAGAAAAACAAATCACCGTCGGGGTCAACCAGGTGAACATGGATATCGAGCCGGGCGAAATTTTCGTCATTATGGGTTTGTCGGGCAGCGGCAAATCGACGCTCGTACGCATGTTCAACCGGCTGATCGATCCGACCGCGGGACAGGTTCTCGTCCATGACAAAGACCTTATGAAGATGAACGCGGAGCAGCTGCGCGAAGTACGCCGCAAAACAATCAGTATGGTTTTCCAGAAATTCGCGCTGTTCCCGCATCGTACGGTGATCGAAAATGTGGAATACGGTCTAGAAATTCAAAAAGTGGAAAAGTCGAAACGCTATGCAAAAGCGAAACAATCGCTTGAGCTGGTCGGTCTCAAAGGCTGGGAAGACAAAATGCCGGATGAACTGAGCGGCGGCATGCAGCAGCGCGTGGGCCTTGCCCGGGCACTCGCCAACGATCCCGAAATCCTGCTGATGGACGAAGCGTTCAGTGCCCTGGATCCGCTGATCCGCCGGGATATGCAGGATGAACTGCTCGATCTGCAGGAAAAAATGAAAAAAACGATTATCTTCATCACGCACGATCTGGACGAAGCGCTTCGGATCGGAGACCGCATCGCCCTGATGCGCGACGGCGAAGTCGTTCAGATCGGTACGCCGGAAGAAATCCTGATCCAGCCGGCCAACCGTTACGTGCAGCGTTTCGTCGAAGACGTGGATCTGTCCAAGGTTCTGACCGCTTCCCATGTCATGCGGCGTCCCGAGACTATCACGCCCGACCGCGGTCCCCGCGTCGCTCTCGAATTGATGCGCGAACGCGCGGTATCCAACCTGTTCGTCATCGACCGCGGCAAACGTCTGCTCGGTGCCATTACGGCCGAGGATGCTTCGCGGGCCGTCAGAGAAAAGCTTTCTATTGAAGATATTCTGATTCCCGGATGTCCGGTGTGTCCGCCGGACCGTCTGATCGGCGAAATGTTCGAACTCAGCAGTACGTCTCCGATTCCGATCTCGGTCGTGGATGAAGAAAACCGCTTGATGGGCGTTGTCGTTCGCGGCAGCCTGCTCGGAGCCATGGCCGGAGAAGTGGAAAATGAAGGAGGTTACACTCGTGCCGAATAATATCATCGCTGCCGAAATCCCCAAACTTCCGATCGCGAAGTGGGTAGACTCCGCTGTCGACTGGATGAGTATCCACCTGGAAGGATTGTTCGACGGTATTGCCGTAACGATCGAAGACATCGTCGAATTCTTTACGAACGTATTTACCTTCCCCCATCCTATTCTGTTCATCCTTATTCTGGCCGTGATCGCCTACTTCGCCGGCAAATGGAAACTGTCGCTGTTCACGGTACTGGGCTTCCTGTTGATCTGGAACCTCGGCTATTGGGACGCGACCATGAGCACGCTTGCGCTGGTGCTTACCTCCGGCTTCATCTCGATCGTCATCGGGATTCCGATCGGCATCCTGTGTGCGAAAAGCCGGGGCGCTTCAAGCATTATCACGCCTCTGCTCGACTTTATGCAGACGATGCCGGCGTTCGTCTACCTGCTGCCGGCCGTCACCTTCTTCAGCCTCGGCGTCGTACCCGGCGTTATCGCTTCGATCATTTTCGCTATTCCGCCGACGATCCGCCTGACCAATCTGGGGATCAAACAGGTTTCCAGCGAGCTTGTGGAAGCGGCCGACGCGTTCGGTTCCACAGGCGCACAGAAATTGTTCAAAGTCCAGCTGCCGCTGGCTATGCCGACGATCTTGGCCGGCATCAACCAGACGATCATGCTGTCGCTCTCGATGGTCGTTATCGCTTCGATGATCGGTGCCCAGGGAATCGGCGTCGAAGTCTACCGCGCCGTGACCCAACTGCATATCGGTCAAGGTTTTGAAGCCGGTCTTGCCGTTGTTGTTCTTGCTATCGTTCTCGACCGTTTGTCGCAAAATATCTTTAAACCTGCTCGAAAAAGGAGAAAAGCCCAATGAAAAAATTTAACTTTGGCACGAAAAAATGGTTCGGAATGACAAGTCTCGCTGCGGTACTCGTACTCGGTGCCTGCTCGTCGGGGGGAGACGCTTCTTCCAACGCTGCCGGTGCGGATGCTTCGCTCGGCAGTCAGGTCGACCACAAGATTATCGGGATCGATCCGGGTGCCGGCATCATGAATGCCACGCAGAAAGCCGTTACGGATTATGGCCTCAGCGATTGGACGCTGGTGGAAGGATCCGGCGCGGCCATGACCGCCACACTCGACAAAGCGATCAAGAAAAAAGATCCGATCGTAGTTACCGGCTGGACACCGCACTGGATGTTCTCGAAATACGATCTGAAATACCTGGAAGATCCGAAGAAATCTTTCGGCGAAGCGGAAGAAATTCATACGATCGCCCGTCAGGGACTGGAGCAGGATCATCCCGAAGCTTATCAATTCCTCGACAAGTTCGAATGGACGGAAGAAGAGATGGGCGAGATCATGATCGCGATCCAAGATGGCACAACGGCTGAACAAGCGGCCAAGGACTTCGTGAAAGCCCATCCGGAGCGCGTAGCCGAATGGACCGACGGCATCACGCCGGTAAGCGGCGACACCGTCACTCTTGCTTTTGTCGCCTGGGATTCCGAGATCGCAAGCTTCAGCCTCGTGCAGGAGATCATGCAGGACAAACTCGGCTTTACGGTAAAAGGCCTTCAGGTCGAAGCCGGTCCGATGTGGCTGGGCGTTGCCCAAGGCGATGCCGATGCGAGCCTGGCCGCTTGGCTGCCGCTGACGCATGCCGATTATTGGAATAAATATCAAGACAAGATCGAAGATCTCGGCGCCAACATGAAAGGCGTCAAGACCGGATTGGTCGTGCCGGCTTATGTCGAAGCGAACTCGATCGAAGATCTGGTCGATGCCAAGTAAGCTTTTGTTTGGATAAAAGAAAAAAACGCGGTCCCTTGTAAACTGTACCCTTTGTAAAGGACACTTTGAAAAAAAGGTTAGGACACGTGAAGAAGCTGCTGCCTGTATCTTGCAGGTGGCAGCTTCTTTAGGTTCCATTGCCCACGTTCCAGATTGTAATACGTCATATAACGCTTGACCTCTTGCTTCACCTGCTGGAGTGTTTGGCACGCTTTTAAATCCGTTTCGTCTTTCAAATGGCCAAAGAAAGATTCTTGAGGCGCATTGTCCCAGCAGTTTCCC
>NZ_JAAZWC010000020.1 GCF_013185195.1 Saccharibacillus qingshengii | reverse complement strand
GACATGGAGAACACCTCGTTTTTGAGATTTTCTCTGAGTTTAACATAATTATGCTTTTAGGGTTGATGATGTACTAGGTCCTTTCAGGTCAACTTGCTGCTTGTAAACGAAATAAACTGACGTCGACAGATCCCTGACGCCAGTTCACTTCTTACGATGTTTAATTAAATATAGAAAAACACGATACCAAACGTCAAACTATATTCGTGAAACGTAGTATTAATCTTTTGGTAAGGGCAAAAATTCCACATCATTTCCTTGCCTATCGATATAAAAATATTCACCTATCTGATCTTGGCTCACTTTCATAAGCCCATGTTTAGTAGGGAAAGTTTCCAAGTACTGAGGCTTAATTACTATCTCTCCTTTTTTATTGATATAACCCCCCTTTTTTATTTTATTTACAGATATAGCTGCCAGTCCTTCTGAAAAATTCTCTGCACCGTCTAACTTCGGCGGAATCACCCATTTACCCATAGTGTTGATAAATCCGAACTTCCCTTTGTATTCGACAAGCGCCAATCCTTCAGAGAAGGAGTTCGCAGAGTCATAACGCGGGGCAATAATCTCCTTCCCTTGATGATCGATAAAACCCCATCTCCCTTTTATCTTCACCATACCCCTTTGACCACTAAAAGAAAAAGCATCCTCATAAATTAAAGGTATAACAATCTTTCCGGTCCGATCAATGTACCCCCATTTGTTTCCTTTTGATACTGCTGCCAGCCCTTCACTAAAAGAATCAACGTCATCGTATCCTTCCAAAATGACCTTACCCTTCTCGTCAATAAAACCTTTATTACCCATATATTCCAACCAAACAGGAGATAATCCTTCCGAAAAAGCATGGACTCTGAAATAATCTGTTTTCACCTTTACTTTTCCTGAAGAATCAATTAGGTTCCAATATTCCAATCCATCGCTCACATCTGGATTTTCTTTTTTCATTGTTACAGCTGTTCCATTCTCAAACCCATAAGCATAGTCATACTGGGGTTCAATTGCCCACTTTCCTGAAAGATCAATGTACCCTAATTGTTCCCCTTTACTTGCTACCGCTAAACCTTCATGAAACTCATCAGCATAATCAAACTGAGCTTCAATCACAATTTGGTGGGAGTCGTTCACATACCCCATAAGATTATCTTCACCTATAACTACGGGGTAAATTTCATCCTCCGAGTACGCATAATTTTTAGGCTCTACGGGCTCCATACCTGCCGAGCAACCTTGTAAAGAACTTCCGAAACTAATTAAAGTGACTAAAGTAATGCTTTTTAATTTAGTTAAACCATTCAGAATTGTTCCTCTCCCTCCGAAGGACTGTCAAGCTAAATGCAAAACTTCCTTTTGAAATGATTTTTACGTGGACTTCCAGCCTACACACTTGCGAGACCGGTTTTTAATCAGATGAAGCGCTCGCTCTAGTTCAACGTGCGTTACTTGGACAAAATCGTAGCCTTTCAGGAAAAACTCCCAAAGCAGCCCGTTCGCCTTATCCTTGGAGACACGCTACCAGGAACAGATCCGCAAAGTAAACCTCGCCCCATGTACGTTCTTCAGCGCTGTGACAGGCGAACTCTTTTCCTCAGTCTGCGGTGGCAGTTTGGATTGCGACTTTTAGGGTATTAAGTGGCCTGCACCCCGAACGCAATCTCCATCGCCAGGGCCGTGCGGTCCGGCATCTTAATCGCCTGGTAAAATCATGTTTCTCACTTGACGAACGTGGTGACACATGCCTTGATTTCACCCCGGCTGACACGACTTTATCGAGTTCCCAATGTCCCAAGCTCTCGCGGCTTCGAGCCTCTTCAGGACGCTGGTAAATCGAATTACCGAGCGCAAACCGTCCTCGTTTCCAGACGGTTTGCGGAGTTTCCCCTTGTTTTGCAGAAGATTCAATCCGGACATAAGCTCTTTTGTACTCAGTTCGAGGTGTTGTACTTCATTTTACGATCAGTTGAATTTATAAAATTTGTTATATTTGAAAGCTTCTAAAACTCTCTCCATATCTTTATTTTGCACCGGAATCCCAGCCGCAGTAAAAATGCTAAATGGTTGCTTATTCTTTGGAAGATTATAGGCATCTCCAACTCCAAGCACATGACCGAATTCATGGGCAGCTGTCCATTTAAAGTAACTTTCAGATTTTGGTTTTGGATTGTCCAATCGAGAATCTCCTATATAAAGAGTCATTTTACCTATATTATCCTTTCCCCAATTTTTTGTAACTACATTTGAAACACCATAGTCATTAACAATCTCTACATCGACAAATTGTTTTCCTTTAGGTAGGACATAAGCATTTCCGTCATTTAAATCTGTAATATTAACGTTTGCGGATACTGAATTTCTGTATACGGGATCATAATCACCTTGCCAATAGTTTTCCATACCTTCAATAGCCGCTTGTCTATAAGTTTTGTTCGTTCCCTTTATTTTTAAATTTGCCGCAGTTCCATGGATACGAAACGTGGCATCTACTGTTATATTATTTCCTTTCAGATTAATCATAACAGCATCAGTTTGAGCACTTTTTACGGTCATCACATCGGAAAGGGCATATCCACTTGGATCCACATATTTCAGCGGATTATTTTCCACATACGTATATGGATTCAAGCTACTCGGCCGATTCACATACCCTTCAAACGTATCCTCTTGAATAAACCGTCCAATACTCGGATCATACCACCGACTTCTCAGGTATTGCAGTCCCGTATCGCCGTCCCAGAACTCGCCCGAGTACCCGAACGGACTCTCCACCTGGACGTCCGCCGTCAGCGGGTTACCCCAGATGTCGTACGTGTAGCGGTTCAGCGTCGTGCCGTCGGCTTTGACCAGTCCGGTGACGTCGCCGTGGCCGTTATGCTGGTAGTACGCTTTCTGGTTACTCGCGTCTTCGCGATAGATCAACTGCGCGCCACGCACGTAGCGAGCCTTGAACGTCACGCTTCCGTCTGCCGCGACCGTGCCTTCGGCAATGATGTTCGCGCCGTCGTAGTAGTAGCGCGTCGTAGTCGCCTGTCCGTTTTTCGTCAGGCTTCGCTCGGTCATCAGGCCGTCGCCGTTGTATTTGTAACTGACAGAAATCTGATTGCGCGTCACGTTGCTCAACTGCTCCGCTTGATTGTACGTATAGTTTACGTTGTCTTTGTGCGGCATCTGGATGCTGGATTGCAGCGTCAGGCGGTTGCCTTTGCCGTCGTACGTGTACGTCTCCGCGCCTTCCGAGCTGGTAATGATCCGGTCCAGTTCGTCGTACGTAAACGTACCGCTGGTCGCACCATCGCTGCGGCTGGTAATGTTGTCTCCGTTATCGTAGCCGTACAAGAACGCTTGGGTCAAGCCACCCGCCGACTGAAGTAGGTTCGTGAGTCGTCCGAAACCGTCGTTGGTATACGTCGTCGTGATCGATCCATCGCCCAACTTCAATTGGTACAACTGCGAAGATTTCAGATAGTTCTCGTCCGATTGCGTCAGGCCATCGCGGTAAACATACTCTGCCTGTTTGGTGTTGTCGGTACGCACTTCCGATAATTGATTATCCGTATTGTAAATGTAAGTCGTCGTCAACCCGAACGGATCGATCATGCTGCTCGTCAGTCCGTTTTTGTAATACGTGTACGAAATCTGTTTGCCATCCGGGTATACCATGCGTTCCAGATTGTTGTCCAACGTGTAGAAGTACTGCGTCGTGCCTGTTTCGTCAGTCATCGACTTGCGCAAGCCGTTTTTGTAATAGGTGAACGACCCGTTTTTATCTCCGCTAGTCCATGAAGTCAGACGGTTTTGTTCGTCGTATTGGTTAATGACGTTGATGCCGCCCCGCGTCGTTCCGCCGGTGAGGTTGCTATTGTTGTCGTATGTGTACGTTTCCTGACCCAGCACGGAGTCCGTTTTGGACAAACGCCGGCCCAATTCGTCATACCCATACGTGATCTTAGTCAGATCCGGAAACACCTTTTCGGTCATTGCGCCTTGTTTGTTATACGAATATTTCGTATTGAGCGATGTGCCGCCGGTGCTTTGCGTCACGTTTTGCAGGCGATGCAGACCGTCGTTCGTGAAGCCGGTCGTGTCGCCTTTGCCATTAGTCGAACTGGTCGAAAACGGATTCCCGCCCACTTCGTATTGGCTGGTCGTCGTGATGATATTGCCTTTATCATCGGTACGCGTCGTGCCGGTCGAGCGGCCTGCCGCGTCGGTTTTTTCGGTCACTTTCGCGCCGTAATCCGTCGTGGTCGTCGCTTGATTCAGCACGTTGTTGTAGCCGTAACCCGTCACGCGCCCCGCTGCCGAGATCGTCTCCTTGATCTCGCCGTTGGCATCGTATTCGTACTTCGTTTGATGCCCTTCGGTTTGTAGACTTCCCAGCGGTAGTCGAACCCGAACAGATCGAGGATCAGTTTGCGGTCCCAGAGCAGGTTGTCGAGCGGAGCCAGAATGCAGGCGCGCATCTCGGCAGAACGCCTATCCGGCTCTTCCTGGAGGTTTCCGGACGCCTGCTGCAGAGCAAGCGAAGCTTCCAGCAGAGGAAGATCGTTCGAGCGGATGTAGAGCGGACGGTCGATCCCTTCCACTTCCAGCGGCTGAATGTCTCCGCGTGTCAGCAGGGCTTCGAACGCGGCCAGACGCTGGGGTGCTTTGATTCCCGTCATCAGCAGGGCGTCGCTCGGTCGGTTCCAGAGCAGGCCGACACTTCCGATCCTCCGAAGCAGCGCCCATTCGTAATAATCCGCGTCGTCTGCAAAAGGATCGGGCCGGCCGTGCAGTTCTTTCGGCACAACACGATCGGAGCGCTCGTAATATTTGCGTCCCGACTTTTTGTGATGGACGACCAGGCGGCCGGCAAAATAGGAACCTTCCAGTGCCGCGCGGGCCAGCCGCGTCGGCCCCCAATCCCAAGCCACTTTCTCGTGATACTCCAGATCGGCCGAACAAAGCGGTCCGCGCCGGCCGATCTCTTCCAGCACCGCTTCGGCGATATCCGGATTCAAACGAAGCCAGTTTTGATGGCGCTGCCGGTACCGTTCGAAATAAGGCCAATCCTCCATCTTGAAGATCGCCATATTTTCATCCCAATAATCGAGCAAACGCCGGTCTTCGTACAGCAGCTCCCACAGCATCTTCCGCTCAAAATCGGAAATTCTCGACTGGAGTACCAGTTCGGGATTCGTTCCGACCACATTCAGCGGATCGAACTGGATACAGCCGACCCGGTCGATATAGTCCAGAATGCCGGCTTTGCCCGACGCGTCGAAACGGTGCGAGAGCCCTTGATAGTCGAACAGAAATCGCTTGGCCTGCTCCATGGTTAGGTTGTTTATTTGGATGTCCATTTGTTCACGGCTCCTTTGGTTGGCGCTGTCTACGGCTCTGTTCTAGGATAGGCGAACAAACCGGACAGCATGCCGTCCGGTTTCGCTTCGGTTTGTCTGATCTTTCCCACGGGCGCGAAGTTCGATCAGCCTTTGAACATCAGCCGGACGGCCGCGATCAATAGGCACACCGACAAAACGCGGACGACGGCGGCAGCCGGAATCTTCGATGCGATCCGTGCCCCGATCTGACCGCCCACAAGCGCCCCGATGGCCAGCCAAACGAATTTGTCCCACATGACATGTCCCAACACGGCATGCGAGACGGTTCCCACGAATGCGGACAGCAGAATCGAGAACATCGACGTGGCGGTCGCAATATGGGGAGGAAAAGCGAGGAACAGGATCATCGTCGGCACCATCACCGAGCCGCCGCCGATGCCGAACAGACTGGACAGAAACCCGACGAATAACGCAACTACCGCGGCAAAGGTCATATTGAACGAATACTCGTGCCGAAGGCCCGAAGCATCGAGCAAACTGCGGCTGACCGTAGGTTTCAAGAATCCGTCACGGCTCTTCTTGGGCTTGAAGTGGATCGAAATCGCCATGAGGATCAGGAAGATGCCCAGCGAGACGAAAAAGACCCGGTTCTCTACAATGCCGGTCGTCCAGGCGCCCAGAATCGAACCCGGAATCATCGCAGCGGCAAACGCAGAACCGCTGCGATAATCGATCCGCTTCTGCTTGGCATAAGCGATCGTGCTCGAAATTGCGCTGACGAACAGCACGGCCATCGAGGTTCCGGAAATATCGGACACCGGGATGACGTACATCAGCGCCAGAATCGGGACCATGATGAAGCCTCCGCCGAGTCCCGCGATTGCGCCGCACAGCGAAGCCAACATGCCGACCGCGATCAAAATTATGATTTCCATAGAAAATCCCTTTCTGTTAAAACCGAGATGGAAGCCTGCTTTAATCTGTCGCCCACCTGCCGCACTTGGACGAAACGCTTCTTCCAGTTTAACGTCCGCACTTGGCTGCGGCAAGGTTTCTTGGGTTTTCGCTGCAGGCATGTGCTGACAAAAAAGAACCCATCCGGAGATGGGTTCAACGGGTCTGCGCTTCAGGCAGAAAAGTGTTCGGCAAACCATCGGCGCGCGCCTTCCGCCTCGGTCCGCGTCAATTGGTGCCCAAAGTGCTCCCAATTCGATTTGACCGCAGCTCCCGCGCCTTCGAGCAGTGCGATCAATTCTTCCGTATTCGCGGCCGGTACCATGCCGTCGTTGCGTCCCGCGCCGACAAACACCTGCACCCCGCTCATATCCGGCAGAGCAAGACCGCGGATCGGTACCATCGGATGATGCAGCGCGGCTCCTTTAAAAGCACCTGCGAAGTGGAACATGAGACTGGCCGCGATATTGGCTCCGTTGGAATAACCGAGCGCAACCAGATTCGATACGTCGAAGCCGTATTGTTCCGCCGCTTCGTTCAAGAAGTCGCGGATTTCGTTTGTGCGGAAGATCAGGTCTTCTTCGTCGAATACGCCTTCCGCCAGCCGGCGGAAAAAGCGCGCCATCCCGTTCTCCGAAACATTGCCTTTGATTGACAGGATCGACGCTCCGGGTGCCACCATTTCCGCCAGCGGAATCAGATCATTTTCGGTTCCGCCCGTTCCGTGAAACACAACCACCGTCGGCAGAGCTTCATTCGTACCTTTTTGGAAAATATGCTTCATGTTATTTTTCTCCTCTCGTCATGCCAGAATGGGGATTCGACGTCCGCTCTTTATTGGCCGCTGTCCGGGTCTAAGGTTCTTACCGCAATCGGCAGCAGACCGTCTTCGATCTGCGCACGTTTGTCTTCGTACCAGGCCGGCAGCATCAGCACTTCGCCCAGGTTCTCCTGCGCTTCATCCACCGCGAATCCCGGAGGATCGGTCGCGATTTCAAACAGGATTCCGCCTTCTTCCCGGAAGTAGACCGCATGGAAGTACTGACGGTCGATGACCGGGGTCGGCTGGAAGCCGCCTCCGTTTACGACGCCGCGCCACATTTCGTGCTCCTCGAAATCTTTGGCGCGCCAGGCGATATGGTGTACGGTACCGGCTCCGCCCGCTCCGCGCGGGACCGCCTTCATCGGCAGGTCGATCAGATTGCCCAGCTCTCCCGCTGCCCGAAAGCGTGCAAATCCGGAGAACTCGCCGACTTTTTCCATGCCCAGTACATGTTCCAGTACGTAGGCGGTACGTTCCGGCTCAATGCTGTACAAGACCGCGCCGCCGAAGCCTTTGATCGCTTTGTCTGCCGGTACGCCGCCGAAAGACCAGGTCGATGCGGCGCCGTCTTCGCGTTCCACCAGTTCCAGCTGCAGCCCTTCATTGTCTCTGAACTGCAGGTAATGCTCGCCGAAGCGATCCGCTTCCGTCACCGAAATGCCCAACTTATGCAACCGTTCTCTCCAGAAGTCCGACGAACCCTGCGGAATGACGTAAGTCGTAAAGCCGACCTGCCCGCCGCCGATCCGGCCTCTGCGTGCTCCGGGGAACGGGAAGAAGGTAATAATGGTTCCCGGTGCGCCTTCTTCGTTGCCGAAATACAGGTGATAGACATCCGGCGCATCGAAGTTGATCGTTTTTTTGACCAACCGAAGTCCCAGTACGCCTGCATAAAAGTCGACATTGGCCTGAGGATCGCCCGCGAAAGCCGTGATATGGTGGATGCCTGCTGTTTGTAAAGTCATGAGTAAACGCTCCTTTGAATAGGGAATTTTATTTTTATTTCGTTTTTGTATTTCTTAACTTCAAAGTATTGGACCTAGAAAAACCGTTCCGGCTGCCTGCGGGGGAACGCTATCCGCGTTCCGCCCCTTTGCCCAACTTCTTCAGCAGCTCGGCCGCCGCTTCCGTCTCGTCTGCCGTCAGTCCGCCCATGATCCGCTGCACTTCGGCCGCATGATCCGGGAAGATCCGGTCGAACAGCTCCCGTCCCTGATCCGTGATCTCCGCATAGATGACACGGCGATCGTTCGGACTCGGTACCCGGCGCAGCAGCTCCCGCTTCTCCAGCTTGTCGATATTGTAAGTGACGCTGCCGCTCGTAATCAGGATCTTCTCTCCGATCTGCTGAAGCGGGAAACGTCCTTTATTGTACAGGACTTCGAGGATCGTGAATTCGGACGGCGACAAGCCGTGCTTCTTCATATCTTTGACCGCGAGGTCCATCACATTCTTATACGCTTTGGACAGGATTACGAACAGCTTCAGCGCAGCCGCTTGTTCAGGTTCGACCGGGGATTCGGCCAAAGCCTCCGCCTCG
Source organism: Saccharibacillus qingshengii (assembly GCF_013185195.1). Lineage (GTDB taxonomy): Bacteria > Bacillota > Bacilli > Paenibacillales > Paenibacillaceae > Saccharibacillus > Saccharibacillus qingshengii. The sequence continues at coordinate 82,929 of NZ_JAAZWC010000020.1, read as the reverse complement.
CTTGTTGGTTTCGTCATGTACAACCGCCTCCTTCACTCTCCGCCTTGTCGGCACAACTTTTCTTTCAATTTAAATCTCTTGAATTAAAGATAATACATTCTCGTTCTTCTGTCAACCTTTGTTTGATAAATTCTCCGAATTAAAAAAAGCCCCTTAAAGGGGCCTGCCGGTTCGGTATTCAGCGTTTCTTGCGGAATCCCTGGACCAGATGCATGACTTGTTTGGCTGTCGTAATGACGGTTACGATTGTGCCGACCGTGCGCAGAAGCTTTTTCATGATGGATATCCTCCTCGCGGGAATAGTACAGCCGACAGCCGCCGGCTTGCTCTACCGTCTTTTCCCCAAAGAACCGGAAGGCGAAACAGAATCGGCCGTTCCTTTATCTTCCATCTGCCGTGTCTCCGAATCTGCCCGCGCGGATGCAGGTTCGCTACTCGCTGCGCAGCGCCGCCACGGGGTCTTTGCGCGAAGCGAACTTGGCCGGGATAAATCCGCCGAGCATCGTCAGGGCTACGCTCAGCACGACGAGAAGCAGCGCATGCAGCGGATTGAGTACCGCGACGCCGGACAGATCGGTCATCGATTTCAGCACGGCATTGACCGGAATCGTCAGCAGATACGCGATCCCGATTCCGAGCAGCCCGGACGCCGCCCCGATAATAAACGTCTCGGCGTTGAATACGCGGGTGATATCTTTTTTGCGTGCTCCAAGCGCACGCAGCACGCCGATTTCCTTGGTGCGTTCAAGAACGGAGATGTACGTGATAATCCCGATCATGATCAGCGATACAAACAAGGAAATGGAAGCGAACGCGATCAGAACAATCGTAATCCCGTTCATGATCCCGCTGGACAAACTCGTAACCGTCTCGGCCAGATCGGTATAGATCACCTGCTCGTCGGACGCTTTGCCCGCGTTCCAGGCGTCGAGATAGGCGACCAGGTCTTCTTTGGCATTAAAATCTTTGGGATACAGCGAGATCGAAGCCGGCTGGCCCGACGCCCCGAGCGCCGCCAGCGCCTGCTGCTGCGTCGTGGCCCCGGCCGGATCGACGGCTGCCGAAGCCGATCCGCCCCCCATTCCCGGAGGACCGAAATTCATGCCGGTGAAGTCGGAGAAAGCACCGGCCCGGGTGAACGGCTGTCCGCTGATGACATTGACCGCCCGGTTCTTCTCCTGGGCGAGCACGACGGCCGAAGACCGGGCATCGGCGATAAACGATTCGGACAGTTTGTCCGAGTAAGCGATTCCGGGGTCCATCGTGGACATCGGCGAATCCTGCTGTTTGCGGATGATGCCCGTGATCGTCAGCGTAATCGATTCCGGATCGTCGTACAGCCCGCCCAACTGCGAAGCGGCGGCACGTTCGTACAGCCCGCCTCCTTTGCCGGTATAGAACTTGTCGCTCGGAATCAGTTTAAACGTCGAACCGACAATCCGGTCAAAATCGACAGCCGAAGCTTCGTAGTCGAATCCCAGAGCTTCGAGCGTCGACTTCTCGATCCGGTTGTACTCGTCGACCACCAGTACAAGGTCGGTCGGCTGGATCGGAAATTCGCCGGCCAGCACCTCATATACCTGTTCCAGATAGCTGGCGCCGGATACTCCCTGGGGCTTTGAAGGATACGCGGTAAAAGCGGCTTCGTTCAGATCGACGGCCGAGACCTGCGCGCCTTCCGGGCGCTTGAGCACGTTCAGCTTCACTTCGCGGGCAAACGAAATGGCATCAAGCAGCTTGGGATCGATCCCGTTTAAATAATCCAGATATTCCTGCGTAAGGGTGTTGCGGTGCAGAACGGTATTGAGCGTCGGATCGTACGGGTACACCTGCGCGTCCTGCGGGAATTCCGGCAGCGCCACCTCGTCTCCACCCGGTGTCCCCGGAGGCGGTTGGGTGAAGTCGATATTCGCCGCCGTTCGGCTGATCGTCACCGGGAAATTCGAGAGCGCCCCCGATTCGTATTTGCTGATCTGCCGATCGAAGCCGTTGGACAGCGACAAGATCAAGGCGATACCGATAATGCCGATACTCGATGCAAATGCAGTCAGCGCGGTTCTCCATTTCTTCGTGGCGATATTGCGTCCGGACAGCTTGAGCGCCGTCAGGTAGCTCATCGCCGTTTTCTTGAGCCGGTAATCGGACAAGGCGGCTTCCGCTTCCGGCGGATTGCTGTCCGATACGACCTGCCCGTCGCGGAACTGCACGATCCGGTCCGCGTAGCGTTCGGCCAGCTCCGGGTTGTGCGTGACCATTACGACGAGCTTGTCTCCGGCGATCTCGCGGATCAGATCCATAATCTGGGCGCTTGTCGTCGTATCGAGCGCTCCCGTCGGCTCGTCGGCCAGAATGATGTCCGGATCGTTGGCAAGCGCCCGGGCAATAGCCACCCGCTGCATCTGGCCGCCCGAGAGCTGTCCCGGCTTTTTGTGCATATGCTCTTTCAAGCCGACACGTTCGAGCACCTCCTGGGCTTTGCGGCGGCGGACAGCCGGTTCGATCCCGCTGAGCGTCATGCCCATTTCCACATTGCCGATCACACTCATATGAGAGATCAGGTTATAACTCTGAAAAACGAACCCGACGCTGTTATTGCGGTAGGCATCCCAGTCGCGGTCTTTGAACTGCCGGGTGGAGGTGCCGTTGATCAGCAGATCGCCTTCGTCATACCGGTCCAAACCGCCGATCAGATTCAGACAGGTCGTCTTGCCCGAACCGCTGGGTCCGAGTATGGCGACAAATTCGTTTCCGCGAAAAGAAAGATTGACGTCGTCGAGTGCGATTTGCGTAAAATCGCCGGTGGTGTAGGTTTTGGAAATCCCTTGAAGCTGGAGCATGTGGGGCCCTCCTCTTCGGCTCTGCGCCGACTGTGTGCATAAGTTCATCGTATCACGTTCTCATTCGGCAATCCAAAGACCCCCAAAATTCCCGAAACGGGAACCTGGGGGTCTGGATAGGAGAATCGATTTATTTTTGTTCGGATTCCATATAATGGGCTGCGCAGAAAGCCGCGGTCTCTACCAGTTCGTCGTCTTCCAGATCGAATTCCAGCACTTTTTGCGTGCCGCGCTCGATGATTTCGTGCTTGATGATCCGTCTTTCTTCACCGTTCACGCCGTACAGGACACGCAGACGCAGTCCCTGCGGCGAGTACAGTTCGTCTTCTTCGTCCACTTCGATTTCGATCATAAATTCGTAGCGTTCTCCCTGCACAATACCAAAAGCGTCTCTGATCTTCTCAACCGTATACTCCGTAAATTCCATTATTCATTCTCCTTTGAGGCGCTGACCGGCAGCAGGCTGCCGATTCTTTCGCGCACATTTTGTTGTTCGATGGCCTGGCCGAAAATACTTACGCGCCCGCTGTCTCCGCTGGTACGGATCAGACGTCCGATCCCCTGACGAAGCCGGAGCAGCATATGGGGCATATCCACTTCGCCGAACGGATCGGCGGATTCACGCCGCTTGGCGGCGAATACCGGATCGTTCGGAGGGAAAGGCAGTTCCCAGACAATGACATGATTCAGCGAAATGCCCGGTACGTCAAGCCCTTCCCACAGCGTTACGGCACACAGATTGACGTACGTACCGTTCTGGAACTCCGAAATCAGACGGCTGATTTCCGCATCGCCTTCGTACAGCATCGGGAATTCCGCGAACTCGAGGCGGGAATCGGCTTCCGAGCGGAAACGCTCCATTTCTTCGCGCGACGGGAACAGCAGCAGCGAACCGCCTTCTCTGCGCCGGAGCGCTTCAAGCACATAATCGGTTTTGGCCGGGACGGAAGTCTCCGTATGCAGCGAAGCGTTCATGCTTGTCTCGTAATCGTACGGCGAAGCGACCGAGAATGACAGATAATCGCTTATGCCGAGGCTGTCCGCCATATAATCGAACGATTCCTCGGCCGACAGGGTAGCGGAAGAGAAAATGATCGGCATCTTTTTGGAGAAGACGCGCTCGTTCAGAATCTCTTTCACTTTTTTCGGCATCAGCACGAGGGTCAGATCGCCGCTGTCGTCCTGCGTCCAGCAGATCAGCTCGCGCGGGTTGTTGAACAGCGCAAGCGCCGTCTGCATCATCTCCAGATGTTCTTCGACAATACGCAGCTGGTATTCGTCCAGGCTGAACATGCCGCTCTCGAATACGATCTCTTCCTCGATCGCATCGACAGCCGCACGGAAAGCGGCGACGCCGTTCATCAGATCGGCGGCCAGTTCAAGCTCGCTGCGTTCCGAAGCCGGAACGGGCGTGCTGTAACGGGCAAGCCGCTCGAACAGGTCGTCGCTGCGTTCGATCGATCTCTCGACCGCGAGCGCCAGCGACTCGCGCACTTCGCCTTCGAGCAGCCGGACCACGATCGACTCGAACGCCGAGTGCTTGAGCTTGTAGGTCAGCGCACTCTGGGCGGCCGTCTCCAGGAGATGGCCTTCGTCGAACACGACGGAACTGTGTTCGGGCAGAAGCGGCAGTTGGCCTTCGCGCTTGCGCGCTTCGAACGTCCAGACGTGCTCCATATAGAAATCGTGCGAGCAGACGATCAGATCGGTCGCCTTGCGGTAATGGTCGCGCGACAGCGTCTGGCCGCAGCGATGGCGGCGCGGACAGATGAGGCAGTCCTGGAACACATCCCAGCCTACACGATCCCACTGCTTGTCGTCGAGCTCGGGATATTCTTTGCGGCTGCCGTACGGGTAGAACGCCTGCAGCGTATCCGGGAAATGAACGAACGGCGGCAGTTCTTCATAAATCTCCTGGAAGACCTGTTCGCTCTCGCCCACTCCCCGTACTTCTTCCAGTTTGTTGAGACACAAATACTGGTCCTGGGATTTGCCAAGCCGAACGTCGATGTTCAGACCGAGATGTCTGGCAATCTTGGCAATATCGCCTTCCGGCTTCACCAACTGCTCGATCAGCGACTCGTCGGCGCAGGCGATAACGGCCGGTTTACGCGTATACCGGGCATGCAGCGCGGCATACAGCAGGTAGACGAGCGTCTTGCCGGTACCGACTCCGGCTTCGGCGAAGATCGTTTTCTTTTCTTTATAGGCGCGTTCCAGCTGGAACGCCATGAAGATCTGTTCGTCACGCGTCTCGAAACCGGCTTCGGGCAAAATATCGTAAAAGACGTCCGCGATCCAATCGGAAGCCTGGTCCAAAAACGGAGCCGCGGGGTCGAACGCAAACGGATAGGTAGTGGTCAAAGCGGTAATAGCCTCCATTGAACTTACGGATTTGGCCGGGAATTGCTGCTCGGTTCCCAATAGAACAGGGCCACCCTTCATTATAACCTGAAAATACCCGATTGGCGAGGCCCGAATCCAAAAATATTTTTTAACGGGGCGGCAGCTCGAACTCCGTCGTCAGCGATAGAGGATCCGGTTCGTTCTCCGTACCCAGGATACTTTGGACGTATCGTTTGGTAAAAGGGTCTTCCGATTCCATCCACAGCCGGTAGCCTTCGGAAGCCTCAATCGCCGCCCGATCCTGACGCTGCGTTCCCGCAAAATAACTTACATTCACATCGGCCATGGTCTTCGCCATCGCCTGAACCTGTTCGGACGTATACGTCTCGTCGACGATCAGCCGCTTGAATGCCATTTCGTAGCCGAACCCGGCAAAAAAACCACGCGAGTATTCGCGAAAATGCAGCAGATTCGGATCGGTGCTGCCGGTTCGCTTCGCCCAGCCTTCCACGTCGGTCTGCCTGGCTTCATAGTTCAGCGTATGCGCTGCGGCATCGTACGTCAGCAGACCGTACCGGTTCGGTGAAACGGACTGTGCACCGGTTACGATATCGTACAGCACCCGGCCGTTTGCTTCGGTCTGCGCGATATGCTGGATATGGATATGTCCGCTGAGCGAAGGCGTCATACGGAATTGAGCAAAAACGTCCGCCGCCTCCGCCGCGTTGTTCAGCGTAAAGCCTTCCTGCACGACCTCGCTGTGATCGGTCAGATTATGGTGCATGACGGGAATGATCCGAACGCCGGCTTCTTCCGCCTGCCGTCCGCAGTCCGCAATCCATTTGAGCGTGGAGGCTTTCAATTCGCCGTCCGTTTCCGGATGGCCCAGCTTGGCATTGTCCGCGTATTTGCTTGTATCGAGCATCAGCAGCCACAGGTCGCCGGACGGCTTGACCAGATAGCTGAGCGAAGCTTTGTCGCGCGACGCCGCTTCGTCATAGCCGTATTCACCGTAGATCTCTACGAACTCCTGCTCCGTGACCGATTCGGTCCGGTACTGTCTCCCGCCTTCGAAACCGCGTGCCCACGGATTCAGCAGATCATGGTTGCCGGGGATTACATACACGCTCGTACCGGCCTGCTCGACCTTGTGCAGCTTCGCCGCAAGGTCTTCGTGGCTCTTGCGCTCGCCGTTGTTGGTCAGATCGCCGCTCAGAATCAGCACATCGGGGTGTTCGGCCGCAATCTGCTCCGTAAACGCATCGATCAATTCTTCGCTGTAGTTCAGCTGTTTGCCGTCGCCTGCCCGGACATAAGTTTCGAACGCTTCGCCGCGATCGGTCAGCCTGCCGCTCAGGGCATGAAGATCCGTCGCGACCGCAAGCGTCATATTTTCTCCCCGTGCCGCCGCGGTTTCCGAAGATACAGATCCAAAATCCGTTCCACCCCCGCAGCCGGCAATTCCCAGCAGAAGCAGGGCAGCTCCGGCTGCCGCAAGTCCAAAACCTGTTCGTTTCCCTGTCATGTCGCGTCCTCTTTTCCCGTACTTTGTTCCTTAGTGCGCGGCAAAAAGCCGCTTCCTTTTCAGCGTAAAGGAAACGGCTTGGGCGAAGCGTATCGGATTGCGACACTATTGTGAATTCGGCTAACCCCTGTGCTTGTGCAGACGCTTGTCTTGCTGTTCGTCCGGCGCCTGCTTGGCAAGCAGCTCGTCGACCGTGTCCCAGCGCTGCCGGAATTTCGCAAGTCTCGGATGCGGGTGCTGCGGAGATTCGTCCAGCACCAGCCGGATCCGCACGATCCATTCCTCGAACGTGGCGAACGACGCGAATCGGTTGGCCGTGTCGGCGGTGAGATACAGAAACAGCGGCGACGGATACTTCTCGCCCACAAATCGCAGAGCCGCTTCGAGCGGGGTATACTTTTTGCGTTTGCCGTCCCAGTTCTCTACCGTTACGCTGCGCATGATCTGCTGCTCGCGCCGCCATTCGTGCAGCCGGTCATCCCGTTTGTAAAAAGCGCTGACCGTTTCGCCGGTAAGGCGCTTGACCGTCGCTTCGTGCAGCGGATACAGCACCAACTGCGAGAACGAACGCATCGCGGCGACCTGCGCGGCCCGTTCCAACTCTTCATCGGAGATCCGTTCGAATGAATCGTAGAAGACCAGCGTGCCTTTGAGCGGTTTCTTCGCCGGCTCGGTTCCGAACGGAACTTGGTACGTTTGTCGGCCCATCCCTGTTCACTTCCTTTGACTGGGTTCTTAAAAGTCTTTTCTTTTAAATAACCACAATCCGACGCCGAAAGCAAAAATCGTGAAAATCGCCGCGTACACGACAAAAGCCTGCGAAGGCGGACTGCCTCCGGTCAGGAAAGGAAGGGTCTCTCCCGCACCCTGCGTCAGTATGTACTGCATGCGGCGGTTCAGTCCGTCGGCGGGCATCAGCAGAGACAGCAGCGCACCGGTTCGAGACAGCGTCGCTTCCACATCCGGTTCGACCGGCAGGAAGCCGCGTACTTTCTCCACCATGCCGCCGAGCCATCCCGCGCCGTACAGCATCGTCATAAACACGCCGTTGCCGATGCCCGAGAACAGGCTCGAGCCGAGCATGGACATGCTGACAAGTGCCGGAACGGCGCCTACAAACAGCAGCAGGGACACCCAGATATCGCCGTAATCGCGCGTCATGCCGGCATGGAACTTCGTAATCAGCACCATGGAGACAAACAGAACCAGCGCGTAGCCGCCGATCAGCGAGACGTAACCGATCCAGCGTCCGACATACCATTTCCAGCGGGGAATCGGCCGAGTGAGTACAGACTGCAGGACGCCTTGTTCCGCTTCGCCGGAAATGACCGAGAACGAGCTGAAGATCGCCAGGAAAGCCACCACGAAGCCGCCAAAAAAGAAACCGAGCGACAAAATGGCGCTGCGGCGGGCGAACTGGCCGAGCAGATCGCCGCTGCCGCTGCTGTCGAGCGCTACCGTATCCGCGATAAACCAGAACACCGCCAAAAAGAGTGCCGTCAGCACCAGCGTGATCAGCAGCATTTTGCGGCGCAGCATCTCCTGCCAGGTCGTCATTATCATCGTCTTCATCGTTGTTCCCCCCTCTGGTCCCGGCCCGAGACGGCTTCCAGGAACCAGTCCTCCAGCTTCTCTTGGTGCATCGAAGATTCGTACAGCGTCATGCCCTGTTCCACGATCAGCATGTTCAGCAGACCCGCCTGTTCTTCATGTTCGAGTTCCGCCTCCAGCCAGGTCGGGGCTTCCCAGGACATTTCTTCGGCATGTTCCGTTTGTTCCGCCGACACCGGCAGTCCGCTGGCTTCGCGCAGCCAATCGAGCAGAACGGGCGAAAATCCGCCGACTTTGAATCGCCAGCGGACTTTTACTTTCAGCATTTCCCCGACCGTACCGCTGCGGATCATGTCGCCGTTCAGCATAAGCGCCATCCGGTCGCACACCGCTTCGACATCCTCCATCAAGTGGGAGTTGAGGAACAGCGTTTTGCCTCTTTTTTTCAATTCCAGCAGCAGTTCGCGCACTTCTCGCCGTCCGACCGGATCCATCGCGGACGAAGGTTCGTCAAGAAACAGAATCGACGGATCGCCGAGCAGCGCACAGGCAAGTCCCAGCCGCTGCTGCATCCCTTTGGAGTACTGCTTGACCCGGTCCGATCCGCGTCTGCCGATTCCGACTTCATCCAGCCCGGCCCTGATCCGCTTGCGCGCCTCTTCGCCCCGCAGACCGAGCAGTCCGGCATGCATCTTCATGACTTCTTCGCCGCTCAGCCATTCGGGGTAGCGGTACAATTCCGGCAGATAGCCGATATGGCGCCTGGCTTCAAGCGAGCCGATCGGACTCCCCAGCAGCGAGCCTTCTCCGCCGCTTGCGCGGACCAATCCGACGAGCGTTTTGACGAAGGTACTTTTGCCGGCCCCGTTGGGACCGAGGAAGCCGAAGGCTTCCCCTTGTCCGATTCTCAACGTGATATTCCTGCAGCCGCGTCCGTTTTCGTAAATTTTGCTTAAGGCCTGTGTTTGAATAGCAGGAATGTCCGGGGTCACCACTGGGCAGTCAGTCCCTTCACGAAGTCGAGGAATCCATCTTCGCCGCCCGGGAACGAATCATGCGCGTCAAATTCGAACAGCTGTCCGTTCTTCACCCAGAAAGCGGTCCGCGATCTTTCGGATTCGCTCTGGGCATACGTAACCTTCACGCCCGAAAAGTCGAGGCTCTGCGCTTGTCCGTCCGCGTACATCGGCAGCGGCAGACGTCCGTCCGATACGGCTACCTGCTGCAGGCTGTCTCTCAGCTCTTCAGGCAGATAAGGGAAATTGATGACGGCATCCATCGTCTCTTCGACCGGGAAAGAGGGATCGAATTCGACGGTAGGCATTTCGGATTGAGTCAGTTGGGCCCATCCTTCAGCCGTTCCGAAGTTATACATGACCGAAGACGGATAAGTCAGCGTAATCGCTTTGCCGTCGGCTTCCTGCGGGAACAGATGCTCCGCGCCGAGCCGTTTTAAGGTATCGTTCACTTCCGCCACATGCAGCTTCATTTCGGTCTTGCTGCCGAGGGAAGCATTCAACGAGCCGGTCCGGCCTTGTACCGCCTGAATCGGCGCGTAGCCAAGACCCGCCCGGATCTCTTCCGCCGAGGCATCGGGGTCAAAGCCATTCTCCAGCACCGTGCTGACGAAGCTGCCGTACTTGTTGACAGACTCGCGGTTTTCGCCCGTTCCGTAGACCATCTGTACCAGATTCTCCATATCCGATTCCTGCACCAGCACCACGTCTTGTATCGTGAATTTGTTCAGAATGCCTGCGAGTGCCTGATTGCCCGCGGGGGTTACGGCCGTTACGATGACAGCCGCAGCGGCGGCCGCAGTGGCGAAACGGACAATCCGTTTGCGGCGTTTGCGGTCCAAAGCCGACACGGGGGCGGCGGCGTTGGAAGCGCGATCGGCAAGAGCCTCCGGTTCCGGCACATGCGTTCCGCCGGATACGGAATTTCCTGGGCGCAGCGGTTCTTCGCCGGTCCGGAGCGCCGTTTGCGTCTGCTGCCCGTTTTCCGAACCCTTTTCCCGTTCTCCCCAGGCTGCCCAGACCGGATTGACCGGTTCCTGGCGCAGTTGGTTCTCCATCTTCGTCCAGGCTTCTTCGGCAAGAAGCCGATCACGTTCGTTGTTTCTATGGGTTGTCATCCTTTGTTTCCTCCCAAAATTCGATTTGACGATCTCAATCCGTTCATAATTCCAATCCGTTCGGTTTGCCTGCGGCGCGTCTGCGCAGCTTGTCGGCCGCCCGGCTCAGCAGCGAGCCGACCCGGGGCGGACTGACGCGTATCTCTTCGGCGATCTCCGCATAGCTGTAGCCGGAGTATCGGAGCATCAGCGCTTGTCGGTCGCGTTCCGGCAGTTCTTCGAGCAGATCTGCGATCTGTTCCCGCTCTTCGCTGCGCACCAGCGCGTCTTCGCCGCTTTCCCACGTCTTCTCGCGGTCGAAATACTGCTCCTGTTTCTCCTGCAGCTTGCGCTGACGAACCAGGGTATCGGTATGGTCGTAAGCGATCCGGGTAAGCACCCGATGCAGCCAGGCTCCGACTACTCTCGGATCGTCCGGAGGATTGCGGTACAGACGCAGGAACACTTCTTGTGCCAAGTCTTCCGCTGTCGCCTCGTCTTTGACCATCGCGATCAGTTTCCGGCGTACGCCGGGGTAATATTCAAGGAATACCGTACGAAAAGCGTCGGATTCCGGAATGAAATTGTCCATCGGTGAACCTCCTTTGAAGTGCGGCCGCTCTTCATTGCCGTATATACACTGAGAAGACAGAGCCTCTGCGAATTTTGTATCGCCCGGCGGCAAAAATAACCCAAATCCGTACCGTTCTTTGCAAAATAGGGCTTGAAATCGGATTCCGATTCGCCGAAAATTCGAATTTGTCCGGCGTTCGCGCTAAAATAGAAAACATATTCCGACTATACAACGGTGCGCATCGGCGCGGAAGGAGGTTGTCCATGATTTATCGCGTGACTTATTTGTCCGGCGGCCTGCGCGTAGCGGGTTATGTCGCGCTGCCGCCCGAATTGTCGACGACGGCCGAAGAGATTCAGGCGTTTCTGCGCAGGGAATGCAGAGACGACGAGCTCAGCGCGCATGCCGTCGCCTGTGTGCTGCCAAGCGCGTGCGAAGCAGCCCGGAATGCGGCTGAAGCCGAACAGGCGAAGCCGCCCGCCGGCGAAGCGGAGATATCGGCGATTGACGCCGAAGAAGACCGTTTGCACCCGAGTGCCGATAGCGGCCCTGCGCAAGAGGCTGTATCGGTTCCCGGGCAGCGCCGCCGATATCCGGTGTTCGTGTACTGCCGCGGCGGGATCGGGAGCGTCGGCCGGGTTCGGCTCGACTGGCTGGCCGAGTTCGCTTCATTCGGCCGGATCGTTGTCGCGCCGTGCTACCGGGGCGGCGAGAGCGGCATCGGACACGACCGCTTCGGCGGCGTCGATCTGGAAGATTCCCGCGTCGCCCTGCGTCTGGCCCAGGCGATTCCGTTCGCCGATCCTGCGCAGATCGCGGTCATGGGTTTCTCCCGCGGTTCGATCAACGGCACGGATGCCGCGATTCATGAAGGCGCTTCGCATCTGATCTTGTGGGGCGGACTGTCCGATCTGGGGCGGACCTACGAAGAGAGAATCGATCTGCGCCGAATGCTGAAAAGGGTTCTGCAGGGCTCCGTTTACAAAATCCCCGAGGTGTACCGCGAACGTTCGCCGATCCATATGGCGGGCAGGATTCCATGTCCGGTGCTCATCGTGCACGGCAAGGAAGACGTACAGGTCGACTACAACCACGGCCTGCGCATGTATGAAGAACTGCGCCGGCTGGGCAAACCGGCCGATCTGATCACGCTGGAAGGTCTGGGACACCATATGCCCCAGCCTGTGCGTATGGGCGTGCTGGCGAAGATCTTCGCGTGGCTGGACGCTTCTTCCACGATATAAAAAGCCGTTCACAGCAAAAAACCGGTAAGGGAGCCTGAGGCTCCCTTACCGGTTTTTCAATTTGCACGCTGCGAAAGCGGCGTCCGCTCCGTATTTCCGATGCCGGACGTCTGCTGCTTTTCCCTATCACGGAAATCTATTTCGATTTCCGATTCTGCGGATGCTCCAAATCTTCCCCATGGACAGCGCCGAAAAACTCACCGCCGCGCATGACAATCACCGCGTCTTTGCGCGTGCGCGATGGACGCGCATTCGCCCGCTCGCGCACCGTCTCGACCGATAAGGAAAAATCGACGGTCAGCGGATAAAGATCCATCAGCCGGACGATCGGCAGCTCATACAAATGTTCGGGATCGTATTCCGCGTTCATCTGGATATAAAAAGACTCGCTCATGACAAGGCCTACCGGCCGTCTGCGTTCGTCGCAGATGACGCAGCAGGATGCAAGCGGACGCTCAAGCAGCAGCCGCTGCGTCTCGCCGCAGGTCGCGGAAACCGGCAGCACCGGTACCGGCGCCGCCCACATGCCGATCGAACCCTCCGTCTCTTCGTTTGATACCGGAAGACTCCACCCTTCCGCGTTCCAGACCAGGGCTTTCATGGCCTCGCTGTTATTCACGCCTGCGCGGCGAACGTATTCTTCATGGATTGAGGTCATCGTGTCCCACTCCTTTCTCTCGAAGCCCGGGCGATCGGAGCAAAGCCGTCGCAATCTTCGTTCCCGCTCCTGCCAAGCTTTATCCGTCATCTTACAGGGCGAGAATCAGCGGCGTTCAAGAGAATTGTAACTTTGGAGTAAAGTTTGAAGCTTGACCGGAGACCGGAATGGTTATTTGCGTCTGCGCATCGCGAGCGCCGCTCCGGACAATCCGATCGCCACGATCGACAGGGCCAGCGTGACATAGAGCAGCACATTGTTGGACGAAGCGGCCGGCGTGTCGGATTCGCTATCTGCAGGTACGGACGCCGGATCGGACACTGCGGAATCGGTCGGCACCGCCGCTTCTTCCGCGGTGTCCGGTACCGTTGTGTCGGCTGCTCCGTCGGCCGGTACTGCTGCCGGGTCGCTGACTGCCGGCTCTTCCTCGGCCGGCGCTTTATCCGAAGAAACGGTTTGTCCATGCGCGTTCGCGGCCGCTTCGCCGGTGTCCGTACCGATCGTCGTTACGGAATGCGGCGTATCCGCTTCTTCGTCGCCTGTCCATTCCACGATACTGCCGTCCGTGTAATACTGGAACGCATCCCAGGCAAGCTCTCCCTGCTGCTCCGGGTTTTTCACGACAAAGGTGAAGCGTTGGAACTGTCCGGCCGCAATGCCGTCTCCTTCCGCTTCCCAGGTTACGGTTCCGGCGGCTTCGTCGACAGCGGTCGTCCAGCCGGGAATCGGTTCATACTGCTGAAACTCGGCGCCTTCCGGTATTTTGAGCACGACTTTGTTGGTGTTGATGTCTTTCTCGACCGGAACTTTCATCGTATACGTTTCCCAGGCTCCCGTGCCGGATTCTTTGGGCATCACGGTCACGTGGGCGCTGGCGGCAGCGGTAAAGATTAGAAAAGCCGCGGAAGCCGGAGCTGTCAGAGTAAGCAATTTTTTCCACATTGTACGGTTTGTTGTCGTTTTCATTTGAAAAGATCCCGCCTTTTGATTTTTTTGTGTTGGATTAGGCCGTTGTTATTGCTGTACTTCCATCGTAAAGGTCCGGTCGGCCTGTTCGAACTTCTCGGACAGGGCATGGACGCCGACGTTCCACGGCCCGCCGATGCCGAAATACAAACCGGATGCCCGATAGCTGCCGTCCGGCTGCGCTTCGGCGATCACTTCGGTACGTTCGTCGGGTTGACCCTGCGGCGCCATATTGAGGGTAACCTGCTGCCAATCGGTGCGCGGCTTGCCTGCCTTATCGGTCAAACGAACGGTAAAGGTCGAGGTTCCGACTTGAACCGGGTTGACCTCAAGCGAAATGATCGTATTTCCCGCCTGTTCCGCCGGCTGCGTATCGGCAAAACTCGCCGGAGCGGCTGCCGCAGGCTGCGGGGTCGAGACGTTCGTCAGCATTCCCGCTACCACCAGCACGACGATCCCGATCGCCATTTCGGCCGCCAGCGAGGCGGTGCCCGGCGAGCCGCCTTGACGCCGGGCGCGTCTGAAATGAACGAACCCGAGCATCGTCATCACCAGAAGCAGCACGATTTTGATCAGAATAAGACGGCCGTACAGACTCGTCAGCAGATCCGACCAGGCCGGCACATGCGCAAGGCTCATAACAATCCCGCTCAGCACAAGCGCGATCACCGAAGCGAACGCCCACGGCGTGAAGCGTCGGAACGCTTTTTGCCAGAACGGAGGCCCTTCGCCCGCCGCGGCCGGCAGAGCCAGCAGCAGCATCAGCATGCCTCCGACCCAGACCGAAGCGCCGAGCAGATGCAGCGTGTCCGCGATCACTTGGCCGAACACGTTCGGCGAACCCGCCGCATGCCCGGTCAGCGCCTTCGTGACGAGCAGCAGAACGAATCCGATGATGACGATCGTCCAATGGCCGCCCCTTTTGCCCCAGGCCATCACGTCGTTGACGATGACCGCTCCCGCAATCAGCATGAGCAGCAGAATTTGCAGCAGGAACATCCGCCCCGAAGACGTGCCTTCGAGCGTCTGGCTCAGGATTTCCCGGCCGAACGCTTCGCTCCACGGCACGTCGGCGAACAGCTTCGCCTGCAGCGGCAGCCCGATCAGAATAACCAGCAGCAGCCCGGCCTGCGAGGCCCAGAAGACGATCCGCGCCGGGCGGGTCGCACGCTTGATGCCGCGCAGATCGGCGGGCAGCAGGAAAGCCAGATACAGCATACTGCCCGCTGTCAGCGAGAGCAGCGTATACAGGGCGGCCCGCTGGACGACGGTATCGGCAGACGGCGTGTAATTGTCTTCGCCGGCTACTCCGGCGTCGGTCAGCACGCCGTCCGAGCCGACTCCGAAACGGACCGTGCCGCGAATCGGATGGCCGTCGGCCGAGACAACGCGCCATTTCATCGTATAAATACCGTCCGGATATGCTCCTTCGACCTCCGCCGTGACCACATGCGAATCCTCCGGCGACACGAGTGCTTCGCCGACCGGCATATCTTCGCCTTTGGTATTCGTGATGCCGATCGACAGAAATTCGCCCTGGATCGTCTCGTTGAAGCTCAGCTCGATCCCGCCCGGCATCTGCGCCACCGAGGTTTGATCGCCCGGGTTCGACGAGAGAAGCGTGGCGTGCGCCGAAGCGAGTCCCGGCAGAAGGGTCAGCGCCGCGATCCATGCCGCAAGCATCGGAAGCAGCACGAACCGTTTGCTTGTTTTCCATACGTCTTTCATTCCAGTCTTCCTTTCCGTAAAGCTGTAGGTACCCCGTTCTTCCGTGTGCCTGGCAGGCAGCTGCCTGCATATCCGCTCCGATCGGCCGGAGCGGTCATCGTTCGCCGCCGAATCCGTCACGGCCGATCCAGCCTTTTTCCATAGCGTACCGGGTCAGCTGGACACGGTTTTGCAGTTGGAGTTTTTGCGAAATATTTTTCAGATGATTCTTGACCGTATGTTCGGAAATGCCCAGATTCTCGGCCGCTTCTCGATTGGTCAGCCCCGAAGCCACCTGCCGGAGAATATCCAGTTCCCGCGCCGTCAGCGTATCTCCGCTTTGCTCCGGCTCGGCGGCCGGCGCCGAAAATTCTTTGAGGATCTGGAAAGCCAGTTCCCGGCTCAGCGGCGCTTCTTCGCTGACGATCGCCTGAAGGTATTCGATCCAGGTGGACGGAGCCAGATTCTTGAGCAGATAGCCCTGTGCACCTTGTTTCAGCGCTTCCAGCAGATAAGCAATATCGTCCGAGACGGTAATCATCACGATCTTGACGTACGGATAAGCCATCTTGATCCGCCCTGTCGCTTCCAGTCCGCCCATCCCGTTCATCCGGATATCCATCAGAATCAGATCGGGCATCCACTGTTCGGTAAACGCAATCGCTTCCGCTCCGCCTGATACGACGCCGACCACCTCGAAAGATGGATCAAGCGACAAAATATCGCAAATGGCTTCCTGGGCATGCTTGTGGTCGTCCACGACCAATACGCGGCATCGATTCACAGCAGCTCCTCCTCTCTGCGGAGCCGGACCGAAGTCCGTCCTTCCCGCCGATCCAGTTCGAAGATCCAGCCCATCTGCTTCGCCCGGTCGGCCATGATCTTCAGCCCGTAACGGCCGGGCGACGCCAGCGGATCGCCTTCGAACCCGCGGCCGTCATCCGCGATCTCGACCGTCCAGCCGGAATGACTGCCCCGGCCGGTCACTTCCGCCCGGGTGGCATGCGCATGCTTGCGCACATTGATGACCGCTTCGCGGATACACGCCAGCAGCTCCGCTTTCTCGCGGCTGGCCAGCGCATCGTCCGGCAGGCTCCACTCGACGCGCACGTCGATCATCGCCTCATCGGCCAGCCGGCCGACGCGCGCGGCCATGGACTCCGCCGCAGGCTGCGCGGCGGCAGCGGCCTCGCCTGCCGCGTCCGCCCCTCGCTTCGGTGAGGCGTCCGGCCGCGGGGCTTGCCGGCGCGGCTGTCCGCCGCCGGGCCCCGGGCCCGAAGCTTCGCCGCCCGGGCCGACGGGAACGGCTCTGCCGCCCGTATTCCCGAGCGCGCCTTGGGGCAGCGGCTCTCTCAGGTTCGCCAGCGCCTGGCGAACATATCGGTTCACCTCGTGGACCGTCCGGCGCACCGTCCCCAGCTCGTCGCCGAGCCCCGCCGCGCCTGCGCTTTTCTCCATCCGGTCCAACTTGACCGATAACAAAAACAAGGACTGCGCGATCCCGTCGTGCAGCTCTCGGGCCAGCTCTTCGCGCGCTTCCAGATTCGCTTTGATTCCGCGCGCCTGCGCAAGCTCGCTCTGCATCCGCTCCAGCATGGCGAACAGCCGGCGCAGCAGCGTGACGCTGACCAGAAAGACCAGCACCGGCGTCAGCAGATTTCCGGCGTCCATCGACAGGACCGGCATCAGAAACTGATGCCTCACGTACTCCCACAGTCCGACCACGACGGTCGGAAGAAACAAAATCAGCCATTTAATCTGCGTATAACTCATGCTCTCCTGCCTTCCCCATTTTCGCGGCGCGGCTTTTCCATTAAATTTTAACCAAAAATCCGTACCGGCATATGGCCCGTTCGGGCTACGTTTGACGTTTTTTCGACTTTTCCTTTGTTCGGAATGCCGCAATTGTTCACTTATTGATCACAATCGGGTAAACTGAGCTACGGCACACCTAATTTCTTCTTCTATAAATGAAGCCCGGCTCTGCCGGATTTTCATTTGAACTCTCATTCGAAAGCGGAGGTTGCATCAATTGGAATTGTACTGGTTTGGTCAAGCCCCATGGTTTTTGCTTGTGCTGAATTTATTGTTGGCACTCACTGTCGTTTTCCTGGAACGGCGCGATATCGGGGTGACCTGGGCCTGGTTGATGGTTCTGTTTTTCCTGCCGATCGTCGGATTCGTGCTGTACCTGTTCTTCGGACAAAATCTCAGCCGCGTCAAGCGTTATCAGTTCCGGGAACAAGAGAAGATTCTGCTGCCCGGCATCTCCGTCCAGCGCCAGCAGCTGCTCGACGAAGAACTGCATTTCAACGATCCCCGCACGGCCCGCTACCGCGAGCTGCTGCATATGAACATGGTCGGCGACTTCTCCTTGTACACGCAGGACAACGACGTTACCGTCTATGCGGACGGCACGGAGAAATTCGACGCGCTGCTCGCGGATATCGCCGGCGCGCAGACGTATATCCATGTCCAGTATTACATTTGGCAGAATGACAATCTCGGACGCCGCCTGATCGACGCGCTGACCGAGAAAGCCAAACAGGGCGTCGAAGTCCGCGTGCTGTACGATGCCTGGGGCAGCAAGAAGATCGGACGGCGTTTCCTCCATAACTTCCGCGAAGCGGGCGGCATGGCGGCTCCCTTTTTCCCGTCCCGTATTCCGCTGATCAACTTCAAGATGAATTACCGCAATCACCGCAAGCTGGTCATCATCGACGGTTCCTGCGGATATATCGGCGGCTTCAATGTCGGCGACGAATACCTCGGCGAGGTCAAGAAGTTCGGCTACTGGCGCGATACGCATCTGCGGATCGAAGGCACGGCGCTGATCCAGATGCATGCGATCTTCCTGCACGACTGGAGCTTGTCCGTCCGCCAGAAGCTGCCCGAGAACGTGTTTCTTGCGGTCAGCCGTCCGTTCGAAGGCAAAGTCGGCGCGCAGATCATCTCAAGCGGCCCCGACCAGAGCCGGGAGACGATCAAGCTCGCCTATATCAAAATGATGGACGAAGCGCGCGAGACGATCATGATCCAGACGCCGTATTTCATCCCCGACGAGAGCATGATGACCGCGCTCAAGATGGCGATTCTGTCCGGCGTCGAAGTCCATCTGATGATTCCCAAAGTGCCCGATCACAAGATGGTCTACTGGGCATCGTATTCGTATCTCGGCGAGCTGCTGGATCTTGGCGTCAACTGCTATCTGTACAAAAAAGGCTTCCTCCACGCCAAAACGATGGTCGTCGACGGCCGCCTCGCGTCGGTCGGCACCGCCAATATGGATATCCGCAGCTACAAGCTGAACTTCGAGGTCAACGCGATCCTGTACGATTCCGGCAAAGCCGGCGAGCTGGAGAAGCTGTTCCGCGCCGACATGGAAGACAGCGAAATGCTGACGGTCGAACAGTACAAGCTGCGTCCTCTGCTGCGCAAAGCGCTGGAGTCGTTCACGCGGCTGCTCTCGCCGATTCTGTAAGGGACGCTCCGTCGTTCCAAGCCTTGTTATCCGTCAAAAAAATCCGCTGTTCTCGCCACTCCGGCGATTGCAGCGGATTTTTCGTGCGTGTAGGCGGCATCTCATGTGCGGCGGCCCCGGCCGCCGCACATTCGTCCAGCGCAGGACCGAAGCCGGGCCCGGTCAGGTCGGCCGTTCAATCTTGAACAGCCGGCCGAGCCCCGCGTATTCATTGCCGGCCAGCCGGGCGACCGGACGAAGGTTCTCGGTCAGCACATAGCCGTGCTCCTCGTCGTAGATCGACTCGTCGAGACGGAAGCGCAGAATGCGCGCGATCAATAGATCGTGCGTGACGCGTCCGTCGTCGGCTTTGATCGGCAGATGGGATTCCAGGCGGCACTCCAGACGGACTTTGGCTTCGGCGATACCCGGCACCGACACGGCGGCGCTGTCGACAAGCGTCAGGGACGTCAAATCGATCTCGCTCTCGCCGGGCGGCAGGATCGCCGCGGTCTTGTTCATCTCTTCGACCAGATTCTCGTCGCAAATATGTACGACCAGTTCGCCGGTATCCGTTACATTACGCGCCGTGTCTTTCATATCGCCGTCCGGACGCCGGGCGACGGAGAAAGCGACAAGCGGCGGATCCGAACTTACCATATTGAAATAGCTGAACGGCGCCGCATTGACGATGCCCTGCCCGGCGGATCGGGAAGTGACCCAGGCAATCGGACGAGGCACGATCGTACCGGTCATCAATTTATAGACAAGCTTGCTGCCCAGATCCTGCGGATCAAGATTATACATGGAAAAGCTCCTTCCGGATTGGCGGTCGAACGGCACCTGGGGTTCGCCGACGCGCATTTTTCAATACCTACCCTAAAGGTTCCGAAGTCGGAACCGACTCTTCCATTGTAAACGTACCGACCGATTTTGTCAGGCTTGGCAAAATCGCGCAGCCGTCAACTTGTCCCAAGGCTCGATTCCGCGTCCAACACCAAGTCGGCGCGCTCCGCCGGGCGCTCGGCTTCCAGATACAGTTCTTCGCCTTTCCAGTAGCGGTTGACGAACTTGAATCGCTGCCGCCTGGCCGATTCGCTCTCCCGCTCGAAACGACGTTCGCGCAGACAATCCAGGTAAACGACCGCATCATAATACTCCCGCCACTGTGACCGCTGCAGGAATACCCCTTCGATCAGAATGATGCCGTGTTCGGGCAGAAGAATAGGCTCGTCGAGCGAACAGTCCGAGTCGCCGTCATAACGCGGCAGTGTCAAGAGCGGGGCCGTTTTGAGACCGGCGAACAACGACCGTTCCAACTGCTCGGCGTCCCACTGCAGCCTATAATACTCGAACCCTTCGCCCCGCCCCGTTCCATAACGAAGTCGGCGTTCGGTGATATAATCGTCGATATGCAGCAGAACGCAGGAGTCCCCCCGCTCCGACAGGCGGCGCTTCAGCGCGTCCGCAAGCGTCGTTTTGCCCGAACGGCTCAGTCCGTCGATGCCAAGCACAAATCGGCCTGCGGTCCCGCTTGCGGGGAGCAGGTCTTCGATTTGCCGGATATGGGTTTGAATTTGTTGGGTCATACTTCGTACCTCTCTATCTTAAATCGTTTTCGAAAAAAAACGGCCCCCGCGCCTCAAATCATCGCGGGAACCGTCCTGTACATACTTTACACCACTACTGCGGAAAAGTCATGCCGCTTTTACGCGGAAAATTTTTACAGCTCGATTTGTGCCGCACGTGCGTTCGATTCGACCTGTTCCACGCTTTTGCAGCCCGGAATCACGCAGCTGACCGCCGGATTCTTCAAGCACCAGGCCAATGCCCATTCAGCCATGCCTACGCCTTCCGGCACTTCGCTGCGGCGAATCTCTTCCACGAGTTTCAATTTCTCGTCGACTTCCGTCCGCTCGCGGCCTTTGCGGACATTGTCTTCGAACACGGCGCCCGGCTTGTATTTGCCGCTCAGGAAACCGCTCGCCAGCGGCACGCGGGCCAGTACGCCCAGATCCTGACGTTCGCAGGACGGGAAGACGCGCTCTTCCGGCACGCGATCGATCCGGTTGTAGACGACCTGAATCGCTTTGGCGTTCACTTGAGCCGCTTTGTCCGTCTGGTAGAGATTGTCGTTGCTTCCGATCGAAATGCCCAGGTTGCGGATTTTGCCGGCCTGCACCTGCTTGTCCAGCATGGTCCACAGCTCGTCGTTGTCGAACACTTCGTCCGAACCGGAATGGAATTGATACAGATCGATATAATCGGTGCGAAGCGATTTGAGCGATTCTTCCAGCTGGATACGGATCTGGTCCGTATCCCAGGCGTTCGTCCAATGATCGTGCCATTGATGGCCGAATTTGCTGGCAACGATCCAGTCTTCCCGTCTGCCGCGCGACAGATAATCCCCGATCAGACTTTCCGAGAGATGATGAGGCCCGTAGCACTCCGCCGTATCGATCAGGTTGATTCCAAGCTCCTGCGCCCGGTTCAATATGGCATGGACGTCTTTTTGCGTATAATCCTGTCCCCAATCTCCTCCGAACTGCCAGGTGCCCACGCCTACCACGGACACGTTCAATTCGGTGCTGCCCAATCTTCTGTATTTCATTTCCGCTCACCTCTTCATGATGTTTTCCGGACGCTTCGCGTCCCGCCCAGCCGGCATGGATTCTGTTTTCCGGATAGCGCTTCCATGATAGGGGATCGGCGGACTTTTTTCAATCCCCTATCATGGAACATCATCCTTGTCCCACGCAAAAACCGCCTTCCCGATCGGGAAGGCGGCGCAGATCCGAAAAAAAACAGCCGGCGTTCAGACTTTGGTCTTGGCAAGCAGATACAGAAAGTACGGAGCGCCGATTACGGCTACGACGACGCCGGTCGGGATATCGGTCGGCTGAAGAATCCAGCGGCCCAGCGTATCGGCGACCAGAACCAGCAGGGCGCCGGCCAGCGCCGACACGGGCAGCAGAATCTGATGCTTGGGTCCGACGAGCCTGCGGCCCAGATGGGGACCGATCAGACCGACGAAGCCGATGCCGCCGCTGACCGCAACGCATGCACCGGCCAGACCCACGGCAGCGGCCAGCAGCAGCAGACGTTCGCGTTCGATCGCCGTGCCAAGTCCGGTCGCCGTCTGATCGCCCATGTTCAGCACGTTCATGACTTTCGCTTTGTAGAACACGAAAGGCAGGAACAAGATCAGCCACGGCAGCAGAGCCACGACGAATTTCCAGCTGGTTCCCCAGATCCGTCCGGCCAGCCAGGAAGCGACGAACTGGTACTCTTCGGGATTAAGACGGAGCGTCAGCACGATCATCGCCGCGCTGATGCCCGCCGCTACCCCGATTCCGACCAGCAGCATCCGGGTCGGGATAAGTCCCTCGCCTTTTTTGTAGGAGAGAACATAGATCAATACGGCCGTGGCGCCGGCTCCGATCAGAGCGAGTACCGGCAGCAGGAACACCGAACCGCTGACCGTCGACGAGAAGAACGAAACATAGAGCATCACCATCAGTCCCGCTCCGGCATTGACGCCGAGAATACCGGGATCGGCCAGCGCGTTGCGCGATAGCCCCTGCATGACGCAGCCGGACACGGCAAGGCCCGCCCCGATCAGGATCGAGATGACGATACGCGGCAGGCGGAATTCGAACAGAATCAAATGCTGCTGCGCCGTCCCTTGACCAAACAGCGTCCGGATCACCTCAAGCGGCGATAACCGGATAAAGCCCGTGTTCATGCTGACGACAAAAGCGGCGATAATCAATACGATAAAAATTGCGATAACCAGGATTCCCCGACTGCGCTTGCGGCGCTCGGCCTGATGAATCATCGATTCCATTACAGGCTCCTCCTTTCTTTGACAGCCAGATAGAGGAAGAACGGAACCCCGATCAGAGCGACCAGGGCGCCGATCGGCGTCTCCTGCGGCGGATTAATCATCCGCGCCGCCAGATCGGCGAATACGATCAGCAGACTGCCAAGCACAGCCGAACACGGAATGATCCAGCGGTAATCGACGCCGACCAGTTTCCGGGTCAAATGCGGAATAATCAGGCCGACGAAGCCGACCGATCCGACGACGGATACGGCCGTGCCGGCCAGTACAAGCACGATCAGCACGCCCAGCAGCCGGACGAGGCCGGTACGCTGTCCGAGGCCGGTCGCGATATCGTCACCCAGACTGAGCAGGGTAATCGAACGCGACAGCGCGATCGAACCGAGCAGGGCGATCACGACAACCGGAAGAATAATCTGGATCTGCACCCACTGGGTGCCGGCGACGCCGCCCGCATACCAGAACGCCAGATCCTGACCGATCTTGAAATACAGCGCCACTCCTTCGCTCAGTGCGGTGAACAAAGCGCTGACCGCAGCACCCGCCAGCACCAGACGGATCGGCGTCAAGCCGCCTTTGGAACGCGAACCGATCCCGTAGACGATACCGACTCCCGCACCGGCTCCGATAAACGAGTACAGCATGAGGCCGAGAAACGAAAGGCCCGGAGCAAAAGCAAAACATAAAGCCAGAGCAAAGCTGGCTCCCGCATTGAGTCCGAGCAGCCCGGTATCGGCAAGCGGATTGCGGGTCATCCCCTGCATAATCGCACCTGCGACGGCAAAAGCCGCACCCACGACTGCCGCTCCGATCACCCGGGGCATACGTAGCTCGCGGATGATCTGATGCTCGGTCAATTCGGGATTGAAATGAAAGACCGCTTTCCAAACGTCGGGCAGCGCAATATCTTTGGCTCCGACCGCCACGGCCAGCGCCATCCCGAGTGCAAGCAGGATGATCCCGCCGATCAGAATAAGCGAAGCGGCCAGCGGCCGCGAACGGACCTTGACCTTAGGTACGGTCTGCGGATCTTTAGGCAGGGCGGACGGTTTCATCGTTCTGCGTCCCCCTTGTGCCTGTTTGAAATTGTTTCACAACATCACCCTTCTTCCGAATGAACATCTGTGCCGGGCTCGCCCGTGTGGACATTCTTTCTGTATGTTTGGACAAACGCGGCAAATCCCGGCTTCCGCTTCTCACGGACAACCCTTATGTAGATCGGTAGATCGCTTACATGTTTCACGGCTCTCGCCTGCCTGCACCGACATCGGCGCACCCCACAAATGAGAGTCATTATCATTTCAAGTATACCAGTCCTCAAATCTGCCGTCTATCGAATTTCTTTTTTCAATATTGGATGCAAGTTGTCTGCAATATGATTGGATACTTGAAAACGTGGGTAATGTAAGGTATTAGCATACATTCTGAATCGCAAGGGGGCCTACACCGTGGTAGCTCATGAGATCAAAAAGGCCGTATCCAAAGAAGAATTCCTTCGTCTGCATCTAGTGAGTGGAGAATTTTACACCGGCTCCTGTTCTCCCGATCTAACGAACAAGAGTTTTTTTAAAATTGATACTTCAGACCGCATCGTGTCGTTACCTTATTGGGCGGTTAAACGTTTCGAACGTCTCCATTAAGCCTTTTTGATAGCGGCTGCCTGTTTGCTCCCGCAGATTCCCATATAGACTCCGTCGACGCTTTATGCGCCGACGGGGTCTTTTTTGCGTCATTTCTTCGGACCGGTCCTTTTGTCTGCTCCGGCAAAAGCCTTCAAAAAGATAAATTTTTTCGTGTCTTACCTGTACAAAGCACACGATTTACCGGCTTTTTCCGATATAACGATTATAAACAGCGGTTGTCACCACCAGCTGCATACCGGCCGTTCCGCCCAGCGGAACGGGACTGTCAGAGGAGGATTTCCCATGTTCGCCAAACTGCTTTACCCTTTCACTTTTGTTTTGTCCCGATTGAAATACGCCCAGAAATTCATTTTGATCAGCATTCTGTTCGCCGCTCCGCTCGCCATGCTGTTCGTGCTCTGATTTTCCGGCGTCCAGGAGAAGATCCATACGACCGCCTTGGAGAAAAAAGGGTTGGTGCAGGTCGAAGCCGTTCTTCCGTTCGTTTTATCGCTGCAGCAGCACCGCGGACAAGCCAATGCCCTGCTGAACGGAGGAGGCGCGGACAGCCAAAGCAAACTTGATGCCATCGCCGCCCAAGCGAATACGAATGCCGAGCAGATCGGACAGGCTGTCGCCAATTCCGGTTTGACCAAATCGGCAGCCGAATGGCAGATGATTGCCGCCGAATGGAAATCGCTGCAGGCGGAGACCGCTTCTCTCTCCGCGACGGACAGCTTCGCCCGTCAAAGTGAGCTGGTGACGCGCATGCTCGATTTCGTTGTCGAAAGCGCCGATGAATCCGGCCTGTCGCTCGATACGGAAATCGATTCCTTTTACCTGATGGATATGGTCGTCAAACGGCTGCCGAGCCTGATCGAGAATACGGCCCAAATCCGCGGCAACGGCAACGGGATGCTGACCAAACATCAGGCCCAGCCCGAAGCGCTGACCGGCGTCGCCGTGAAGAAAGCCCAGGCGGAAAGCGAACTGAAAGAACTCAACAAATCTCTCGGAACCTTTACCGAATTGAATCGGGAAGCCGGCGCACAGATCCAGGTACCGGGGCAAACGACTGCGGACTCGATCGAAAGCTTTCTTGCGCTGGTCGATCAGCAGCTGTTCGCCGACAAGACGCTGTCTTCGGAACCTGCCGCTTTCTTCTCGGCCGGCACTTCGACGATCGAAGAATCCTATGCGTTCTTCCAGCAGGCCGCCGAGACGCTGACTTCGCTGTTGGACCAACGTATCGAACGCCTTGAATCCGGACGAAACCTGGTTACGGCCCTTATGGCAGCGGCCCTTCTGCTTGTTCTGCTGTTCTATATGGCCTTCTACCGGAGCGTAAACAGTGCCGTTCGCCTGCTGAGCGAACGTTCATCGGATATGGCCAACGGCGATTTGTCGCAGACCATCGTGATCGAGAGCCGCGACGAACTCGGCCAGGTCGGCGACTCGTTCAACCGTATGATCGCAGCCTTGAACAAGACCCTGCGCGGAAGCCAGGAAGCGTCGCATCTGTCCGCAGCCTCTTCGCAGCAGCTCAGCGAAGTCTCGCGTGAATCTTCGCTGGCGATGCGTCAGGTAGCCTCGGCGGTACAATCCGTAGCCGAAGGTTCCGAGACGCAGCGCCGCATGACCGAAGATACGGCGCTGGCCATGAACGAAATGGCGATCGGCATTACGAAGATCGCCGAATCCTCGGCTTCCGTTGCCGAATCCGCCGCCGAGACGGCGCAGCGGGCCGAAGTGGGCGACCGTGAATTGTCCGTCGCTGTCGGACAGATGCGCAGCATCCGCGAATCGGTCAGCCAATCGGCGGACAGCGTCTCGCTGCTGAACGAGCATTCGCAGCAGATCGACGAGATCGTCTCTTCGATCAAAGCGATTGCCCGCCAGACGCAGCTGCTGTCGCTCAATGCCAATATCGAAGCGGCACGAGCCGGCGAACACGGCCGGGGCTTCGCGGTTGTCGCTTCCGAAGTCGGCAAACTCGCCGAACAGACGCAGTCTTCGGTCGAGACCATCTCGCTTCGGATCGGCGATATCCGCAGTCTGATCGGCCAGACGGTCGGATTGATGGAGCGCACCGATTCGGAAACCGCCCAAGGCATGGACTCGATCGACCGCGCCAGCAGCGCGATCGGGAAGATCGGTCATTCCGCCCGGATCGTCAACGATCAGATTCAGGAAATTTCCGCGGCTTCCCAGCAAATTTCCGCGGGCGTCGAAGAAGTGACGGCTTCGGTCTCCGAGGTGGCGCGCGTTGCGCTCCATTCTTCCGAGGAGTCCCAAACGATGGCTGCGGCTTCGCAGCAGCAGTTGGCCGCGCTGGAAGAGATCGGCAGCGCCGCCGGCAGTCTGAGCGATATGGCCGCCGGGCTGCAGCAGGATCTGGGATTCTTCAAGCTCTCGGACGCCCAATAAAATTATATTTCTGCTCAAAAAGGCTTCCGGTGCTTATCCCCGGAAGCCTTCTTTTGCCCGATTTGCACCTGTATGCTCCGCGAATCGGGTTCAATATTCGATGACACGGTTGCGGCCGCTTCGTTTGGCTGCGTAAAGCGCGTCATCGACGCGCTTGAAAATCTGGCGCATCTCTTCGCCTTGAACCGCCGAAGTCACACCGAAGCTTGCCGTCACGGTCCCGGCTTCGCCGAAATCGGCGGTTTCCAATTCCGAGCGCATCCGTTCCGACAGCTGCACAGCTTCTCCTTTTTTCGCATCTTTCAGTACGACGAGGAATTCTTCTCCTCCCCAGCGTCCGGCCGCGATCCGATTGCTTGTATAGCTTTTTAGAATCTGCGCGGTGCGGCGCAGTACGGCATCTCCGCACAGATGACCGTACGTATCGTTGATCGCTTTGAAGCGATCGATATCCAGCAGAATAATCGAAATCGACGCTCTGCCGCTTTCCATGCAGCGCATCGCACTGTTGAGCAGATCTTCCATTTTCCCGCGGTTGTGCAGACCCGTCAGTCGATCGGTCTGCATCAGCGCCTGCATCTCCCGGTTGGCCTGTTCCAGCTCTTCGACCACCACCCCGATAAACTTGGCGAGCCGGCTCGTAAGCTCCATTTGTTTGGTGCCCGGCGCTGCCGCGGGTTCTTCGCGGCGTGGAGCCGGCTGCTCCCGCGGCGGCTCGCCTTCCCACATCGCAACCGCGACCATGCTGGCATTATGCAGCTGGACATTGTCTCCCCGACCGTAAAATTCCCCGTAGGTGTACAGTCCGGCCGAAGGCGCAAACTGTTGGAAAGCCCCCGTCTCGAGATTAACGGCATCCTGCAGATAAATTTGGCGCGAATAGCAGGAAAAGAGCAGGATACCCTGCGGACGGAACTCGTCCAACTGCTGCCGAATATGGTCCGGCGTGATCACGATATGCTTGGGATTGCCGTAAGCCAGACGGACCTGCTCCCCTTCATGTACGTCCGCCGCCAAATGCAGGCTGCCTTCTTGGCCCCGGGCTACCGGAACCCTGGCCAGAATTTGGTCCGCCCGTTTAATCATCAGCGGAAACTCGAGCATATTTTTGAAAAAGTGTTCGTCGTTGCGAATACCCAAATATTTCTCGTACACTTCCGCGGCGGGAACGCCGTCCAGCGTCTTGATCCAGGTCGGTCCGCCTGTCTCGGTTACGGTCATATCCCGGCTCAGCGGTTCCCAGCCCAGATAATCGCGGGCCTGGATCTTCAGTTCTTTCCCGCGGAAGACAACAGCCGCCGCTCCGTCGCGGTACAGCTGTTCTCCGGCCAGGACCAGAGACGATTCCGTATCGTATTCGTACGAAGCGGCTCCCGCTCCGAAGACCGGTACGTCGGGCAGCAGCCCCCGCATCCCTCTGAGCAGTCCCGCTCCGTCCATGCGCTGAGTCGTCGCATACAGCAGAATTCCCTTAAGCTCCGACTCTCGCGCTTCTTCCTGCAGAAGAGCGGCCAATCTTCGGCCGCTCTCTTCTTCTTCTCCCCGAGAACAGCCCAAAGAAAACAGCTGCAGCTCCGAGGTATCGAAAAAAGAAAAGATGACGACGATCCGGCTGCGCAGAAATTCGCCTTTGGCGATTTCTCCCGCCGTGGTCACTCCCGTAACGACAGCTCCCGGAAATCGCTGCACAATAGGTGCATAGAGCGCCGCAGCGCTTCGCAGCATCCGGCTGGACGTCAAGAACTGGATCAAGACGGAACGGCTGGCCTGTGCACGGGCATGCAGTTCGGGATCTTGCAGGCAGACATCAAATTCTTCAATGCCGCCAAAATCAAACGAAATTTGAAACATGATGATTGAACTCCTCCCGGATCGGTCCGTTTCGCCAATATGACGGCCGTTCTGCTATAAGCCAATATCGGCATTTTCGGCAGCGTTTGTTATGCGCGGTACGCAAAGGCAGGGCAAGCGGACGCAAAAACCCGGCGCCCTTTGCGGAGCGTCGGGTTCTCGATTTATCCCGAAGTTTGTGTCGGCAGACCGAATTGCCGCTGTGCCGACGCCAAACTGCGCCTGCCGGATCACGATCCGGGATACTTCGGCGCTTCGCGATTCTCTTTTAATGGGGGGCACAGCCGTGATGTTGAAACAAGCCGCACATATATTCCAGCGCTTCCAATTCGTCTTGTCCGCGTGCGCTGATCCGTACCGTGCTGCCGCTGTGAATCGGAAGCAGCATCATACCGAGCAGACTTTTGACATCGACAATGCGCTGGTTGTTTTCGTCTCCGAAAGTAAGCTTGATATCCGAGGCGAACTGGGAAGCCTGCGAAGAAATCTGCAGCAGTTCGTCGCGATCGAAATCCGTTTTGATCATAAATTCATGCACTCTCATAGATGGGTCCCCTTTTTTCCGTGATAACCTGATAACGCTTCCAAATTTTAGGATAAAACAGTCCGATCCGCTCTGGAATCCGGCTGCTCCCGCTTCTTCTATATCGGTTTGTTGAAGCCGAAATTTAACGCAGGACCGTAAGACGGCGGGTGAAGTTCTGCCCAAGCGGTTTATTGAATGTTTATCCACTTTGTCCCCGCTTGAAACGACAGCAAAAAGACCGGGGAACAAGCCCCGATCCGAATCCGTTCAGCCGGGCGTATCCGCCGATTCCTCTTCGGCCGGCGCGGTTCCAAGCGTAATTCGCCCGGTCCAAATGCGGCTGCTTCCTTCCGCGTCTCGGAATTCAAGACTTGCCGATCCCGCCTGCCCCGCTTCGGCTTCGCCGTACCGGTAGCCGATTCGCTGACCGTCTTCGTCGATGAAAAACCCTTCCGTCTCGGCTTCGCCCGCGATCACCGCATCTTGGTAAGTCGCCGTTATGCGCTTCGTTTCGACTGCGGATTCGGCTGCTGGTGGGTCGGCCGGCACTTCTGGCGCAGACGTTCCCGACGGAAGTATCTCTTGCGCAGCGGCATCGGGTTCCCAGGTCAGACCGGCAAGCGAATAACCGGACGGCAGACGCTGCAGATCGAACCGGACGGTACGTTCGGTATCGTCGCGCGTCACTTCGATTTCGATCCGGTCCGCCGCCGGTTCGTCGTCCGCCGCATCCGAAGCAGACTCTGCCTGCTTCGAATCGGTCGATTCATCGTTCTCTTCCTCTGCCGTTTCGTCAGAAGGCGAAGCGGCGGATGGATCTTCCGTCTGCGTATCCGAGGCTTCGCCGGAAGGCGAAGCCTCGGGCTGCCCGGCGGAAGAAGTTTGCTGCTTGCTCTGCTCCGTATCCCCGGCAGAGGTATCGGCCATTTCGTCCGCCTGCGGACCGAACCGAATACAGCCTCCAAGCAGCAGGATGCAGCCCAGCATCACCACGGCTGCGCCCCACTTGAGCAGCCGCGATTCGCCGGCCCGCGGACGCGAATCTTTGTGCTTCATATAAGAGAGAGCCGGCTTTCCTGCCGGATTCTCCGCTTGCCGTCGATTCCGTTTATTCATGCGTAGTTCCTTCCTTTCCCGGCAGCGGCTTGGCCGCCGCAGCTGCCATGTGCTCTTGTACGACAATCCCGATCGCCCTAAGCCCTTCCTCGATCCGGTCTTCCGGCACACGGGAGAAGCCGATTCGCAGCGTATTCCGGCCTTGGCCATCTGTAAAAAAGATATCCCCGGGCGTAAATACGACTCCGCGCAGCCGGCAGTCCTCAAGCACCGCCCGGGCATCCAAGCGATCGTCCAATTCGACGAAGACATGCAGACCACCTTCTCCGCTCATCCGTTTCATCGGAATGTAGTCCCGGCAGCCGCGAACCGCAAGTTCATACTTGCGCTTGTATTCGGTTCGCGCCCGTTTGAGATAACGTTCGAAGTTCCCGTTATGCAGATATTGAAACAAAACGGCCTGATCGATCGTGGACGTATGGATGGTTCTGGCTCGTTTCAGACTTTCGAGATAGCCGATCAATCCGCGATCCGCCATGATCCAGCCGACCCGGAGCCCGGGGAACAGAATTTTCGAGAAACTGCCGATATAAGCGACCGAGTTCCCGGTTCCGGCGCAGGCGATCAGGGGCGCGGCATGGGCACCGGAATAGCGCAGCTCTTCGTTGAAGCCGTCTTCCACGACCGGCACTTCGTGCTCGCCGAGCAGACGCAGCAGCTCCATCCGTTTCTCGGGCGAAGTGACGATTCCCGTCGGATTGTGATAGGAGGGCGTCAGATAAGCCAGATCGAACCCTCCTTCGTCAAGTGTCCGACGCAGTTCGTCCATATTCAGGCCGTCCTGCTCCAGCGTAACGCCAACCGGTTCGAAACCGTGCAGTTTCATCATCTTGATCGCCGTTTGATGGGTCGGATTCTCGCACAGAATACGTCCGCTGCGCCGCCGGATCGCCGTCAGCATCAGATCGAACCCTTCCGTAAACCCGTTCGTAATCAGAATGTCTTTGTCTGCCGCCTCGACGCCTTTGCTGCGCATATAGTTCGTCAGATACTGGATCAGCGGCCGGTATCCCTGGGCGTAGCCGTAATTCAGCAGCACGTCACCTTCAAGCGAGATCCGGTCGAGAAAAGCGCGTTTGAACCCGGTCACGTCGAACAGCTTCTCGTCCGGGGCAATACTGGTGAAGGCGATCATGCCTTTTTCCCATTTGATTCCGTGCTTCATCAGGTCGAGTTCTTCCGACAAAAAAGCCTGCGGACTAAGCCGGCTGTTCCAGTCGATCCTGCCCGGCGGTTCTTCCGAATGCAGCACGGCCCGGGAAACGAAATTGCCGCGCCCTTTGACCGCCTCGATCCAGCCGGTTCGCTCCAACGCTTCGTACGCGCTGATGACCGTCGTGCGGCTGACTCCCAGCAGTCCGGCCAATTCCCTCGTCGAAGGCAGCTTGTGGCGCAGCGGCATCAGCCCCTGCTCGATCAACGTCTCGATATAGCCTTTCAACTGCATATAAGCGGGACTCTCGCTATCCGCTCTGAAATCGTTAAACATACGCTCAGCTCCTTGCCTCCTATCATTCCACAGATGGCGCCCAAAGAAAAGAACCGCAAAACCCGGGGTTTGCGGCAGGGGTGGACGTTTACCTTTTTAGATCACGATACAAGTTCAATGGGCGGATCCCGGCAACGTCAGACTTGTACGTCTTCGCCTGATCCCAACCTTTTTTCCATAATCATGACATCGATCTCCCGGCCGTCCTGCACGCCCTGTTTCTCAAACGTGCCGACGATCCGGTAGCCCGATTTGCGGTAGAGACGCTGTCCCGCTTCATTAAAAGGAAACGTAAACAAGACGATCTTGCGAAAATCCTGACGTCGTGCCTGTTCTTCAAGAGCCGACAGCAGCGGTGTACCGACGCCGGTGCCGCGATGTTCACGCCTTACATAGATCGACAGATCCGCCACACCGTCGTATGCGCAGCGCTGCGAATACGGATTGAGCGCCGCCCAGCCGACAATCTCCCCGTGCCGCTCGGCAGCGAGCGCCGCGTAACGTCCCTGATGGCTGTTGAACCAGTCCTCGATATAGGAAAAGGGTTTGGCTTCCGTCTCCAGCGTCGCGATCCGATCTGCGATGCCCTGATTGTAGATGTGCAGTACCGCCTCCAGATCTTTTGCCTGAACGAAGCGAATACATAACGAAGCTTCCGAATGTATTTTCTGCATCCTTCTCTTCCTCCTTATCACTTTATGGCTTTATGGCTTGAATAACAGCAGAAACGATATAATCGTCGATCCGCTCGCCCGGGATCCAGTCCCGGATAAAGCTTTTGGATTCTTCTTTGGGCTGAATCGAGATCTCGGAAAATCCGCTGCGCTCCAACATATGACTCAGCTCCTTTATAAACGAAGCCCCCGAAATACACCCGCTGTACAGATCCTGCATATCGCTTTTGATCTCGGGCGGAAGCTCTGCCGTGGTCACGATATCCGAGATCGCCAACCGTCCCCCGCTTCGGAGCACCCGATAAGCTTCGTCGAATACCTGCTGCTTGTCCGGAGACAAGTTGATGACGCAGTTCGAGATAATGACGTCTACCGTATCGTTGGCCACCGGCAGATGCTCGATTTCGCCCAATCGAAAATCAACGATCGAGTTCTGTGCTTTTTCCGCGTTATGACGGGCTTTGGAGATCATATCCGGTGTCATATCCACTCCGATGACGCGACCTGTATGGCCTACCTGTCTGGCTGCCAGGAAGCAGTCGAATCCGCCGCCGCTGCCCAGATCGAGTACCGTCTCACCCGGCTTCAACTCCGCAATAGCCTGCGGATTGCCGCATCCCAAACCGAGATTGGCCCCGATCGGAGCCGATTGCAACTCCTCGGCCGAGTATCCCATTTGCGCAGACACTTGATCAACGTCTTGAACCGGATCATAATCCGGATCGACCCCGCAGCAAGACTCCGGCTGAACCGTCCGAAGCGCGATCTGCTGGTAACGACCCCGTACATTTTGACGAATGGTATCTTTATGGACTTCTGTCATGATTGAACACTCCTTTAAGAGGATTGATGATTCGACAAAGTTGCATTAATCAAGTTTAGACTTAGGCTCCACAACGGGATGACAACAGCGATCGGACTTGGCCATGGCTTCGTTGAACAGATGGATCGAGGACATAACGGTCTCTTGCTCGAATGGAGTCAGATACGACAATACTTCATCCAGATAGCTGTTCATTTGCTCGTCGATCGTACGGGCAACCTGTTGGCCTTCATCGGTCAACGACAGCACAGATACCCGCCGATCGCGGGTATCCGGTGACTTTTCGATTAGCCCCATTTTGATCAGCGCCTGAATCTGCCTGCTAAACGTCGTAATGTCTGTACCGAGAGTATCCGCGACTTGCTGCATCGACGGAGAGTTATGGCAGTCTATTTCATATAAAATATGACTTTGCGCTGCCGATAGATCATGACCGCCCACGCTGCAGCATACCTTGTTCAACAACCCGAAGCGCCGCGTCATAATCTGGAACGGTTCTCTTTTGTTACCCATGCGTCTCACCTCTATTTCAGTATAGCTTTTTATTTGCATATTGCAAGTTATTTTTAGAGAAGAATTTGTGTCGATTCAAAAAAATAGATAACCGCTCTTCATCAAAAAGAGTGGTTATCTATAAAGTGTGCTTGAACGATCGGATACATACTGCTGTAGCCCCGAATCAGGCGTTCGGGAAAATGCGCTGAAGCGCTTCGCGCTGCGTGTCTTTGATCGAGATGACCGGACGAATATCTTTGGCCATCTGCTCGGCTTCGGCCAGCGTATTCGCTTTGCCCAGAGCAAGCAGCGTGCCGATCGCAACAGCGCCTGTACGGCCTTTGCCGCCGCCGCAGTGGAATCCGACCTTTTTGCCCTGCTCGCTGCTGGCTACAACCTGATCGATCGCTTGCTTGAATACGTCTTCCTGCGTGGTACGTGCATGATCATCGAGCGCAATCTGAATCCATTCCACTTGACGATCGGGACTCTGATACGCAATCTCTGTCGCTTCTTCGCGTAGATCAACGATGACCTCGCAATGCTCCTCGGTAATCATCTGCTCGACATCGGCTGCGCCGCCCAGATAAATATAAGGTTCCACTAATTGCTGATATGTTTTCGTCATTTTGAATACCACCTATTCTTCGAAAATTTGATTTCAGCAGCCGCTTGCGCCTTTGAATACCAAGCCTGCACCCTGCTCGTCTTGAATCAGATCCAGCGTTATCGCAGTCACTTGATCCGCCACTTCAGGTTCGTACGCGACTTGAAGATCATTGATCTGCTCAATCCGGTCTCCGGCTTCCGGCTCGCCCAGCGCCAATTGGTAACTGGGACCACAGCAGCCTGCTCCTCCGGAAAATACCCGCAGCGTGGATACGCCGTTTTGGTTCATGGCTTCTTGAATATAAGTCTTGGCCAGATCGGTAATCATCATAATGGCTCATCCTTCCACTTGGAATTTAGATATGGTGAATCAATTGCCGCAGTTTGCGGGCTCCGCTGAGTTCGGCCGAGGTCCAGGGAATCAGCGCACAACTTCTGCCCGATGCGGCTTCGATCTTGCGCGTCCACTGGGCTTCGGCTGCCGAACGTCCGCCAAGCACCGGATCTTGGGTCCCGGTAGCGGCTAGACTCTGATTGATAACCCATCCTTTGACCGGAATATGGGCCCGCTGAAGGTCTTCTTGCAGACGGATCGCTTCATAGTAAGGAGTTGCTTCCGCCAAAGTGATGATCAGTACACTCGTTTCTTGCGGATTACGTAGACGCGGCAGCAGCTGACGAACCGAATCCGGCATCACCAGCGTAGAGCGTTCAATCTCTTTGTGATATTCATTGGATGCATCGAGCAGCAGGAGTGTATGACCCGTCGGTGCGGTATCGATCACGACGATCTCATCTTGGCTCCGTTGAACCAATTCAGCAAACGCGCGGAAAATCGCGATCTCTTCGGTACAAGGCGACTTGAGATCTTCTTCGAGATAAGCCAGACTTTCTTCATCCAGATGGTTCTGCTGCGACATCATCTCTTGCTGATAGTTCTCGATTTCGACTTTGGGATCGATCCGACTCAAGGTCAATCGCGGAATGTCCTGCTCGATCCATTCATTTAGATGCGCAGCCGGATCGGTCGTGCTCAGATGCACCTTATGCCCGCGTTCCGCCAATTCCAGTGCAACGCTAGCCGCCACCGTCGTTTTGCCAACCCCGCCTTTGCCCATCGTAAAAATGATCCGGCTACCGGTCTGCTCCAGATGATCGACCATCCCTTTGAGATCCAGAAGTGCGTCGTTCTCATTCGTATCCCCGACAGGATCGATAATCTGCCGACTTCCGGTTGTTAACAGTTCTCTCAACCGGTCCAGACCGGTAACGTTAAAAGGAGACAGCGGAATCTCGAAATGGGGCAGCGTCTTGAGCGATTCCGGCTGATCGTCCAGCGCTTTGCGTTGACGGGCCGCGTAAGCCAAAGCGACCGCATCACCGGGGAGCGGATCGGTCAATCTGCCGTTTACGATCAGGTATTGATGGTTCATGCCGATTTCTCTCAACTCATGCGACGTTCGGGCCGCTTCCCGAATCGGAGAACGATCGGGGCGCGTCACGAGCAGCAGCGTCGTCAATGAAGCATCGGCCAATGTCCGAACCGCTTCTTTGTACAGCGACTTTTTGCCGTCCAATCCAGCCAGTGGACCGAGACAAGCCGCGCCGTGCGTACTTTCGTCCAGAAAACCACTCCAGGCCATAGGCAGTTGAAGCAGCCTGAGCGTATGCCCGGTCGGCGCAGTGTCGAATACGATATGGTCATATTTATGCTGAATCGCCGGATCGGTCAACAGCGTCGAAAATTCGTTAAAAGCCGCAATCTCGACCGTACATGCCCCCGACATCTGTTCTTCCATCGTGGCGAGTACCGCATCCGGCAGCTTGCCCCGATACGGTTCGATCGTGCTGCGTTTGTACGCTTGAGCCGCCGCTTCCGGGTCGAGATTGGCCACATCCAGATTCGGTACGCCGTGAACGGGCAGCGGCTGATTGCCAAGCTCCATATCGAATACATCCTGTAAATTGGAAGCGGGATCGGTACTGACAAGCAGCACTTTTTTGCCCAGATCTGCCAGAACGACGGCCGTAGCTGAAGCGGTAGACGTTTTCCCTACGCCACCTTTACCGGTAAAAAACAAGTACGGCGTCCATTCCATAGCTTGCGGTTGAAAAAGGGTGCTCATCTTGTATGCCTCCTTATTTCGCTTTTACATTTAACTCCAGACGCATCCGGGGCTTGGAGATCAATTCCTGTTCGGACATTCCGGTCCAAGCGCTTAACTCTTCGTTCGTCGGATACTGTTGCCGATGCACGACTTCGCCATCAACCAGCACGATTGGCAGAACGTCCGGCCCTTCTTCGTTCAGCAGCTTGCCTACAACTGCATTATTGATAAAAGCTTCCGTTTCACTGGACAAGTTATAACGAACGACCGTATAGCCTTTTTGCTTGAGATTATGGACAACAGACGAAATGCGAATCAGCTCCGGATCGACCGCAGGTCCGCATACACCGGAAGAACAGCACATTGCCGGATCGAAAAATTCGATCTTTTTCATGAAAATCGCCTCCTTTTATAAAATTCAACCGTTTTAAAAGAAAAAGGACCGCGAATCGTAACCCACGGTCCCTTTGCTGCTGTTAGTTTCCGGTTTCCGCGAAAGTCCGAATCCGCTCGCCAATCTGATCGCGCACGCTTTGGAAAACGGCCCATTTTTCTTCGTCGGTACCCTGCGCTTTGGCCGGATCGTCGAATCCCCAATGCTCACGGCGAATATGCGGCGGCGTAATCGGGCATTTGTCCGCGGCATCTCCGCACAGCGTGACGATGAAGTCGGCGCTTTGCATAATCTTCGGATCGATGATGTCGGATGTCTGATTGGAAATATCAAGACCCACTTCGCTCATCGCTTTGACCGCATTCGGGTTCAGGCCGTGGGCTTCGATACCCGCGCTGAGTACGTTCCATTCTTCGCCCAGGTATTTTTTGCCCCAAGCTTCTGCCATCTGACTTCTGCAAGAATTGCCGGTACAGAGAAAATAAAGTGTTTTTTGAGTCATGAGTAAGTCTCTCCTTTGTCCGGTCCATGCCGGATCTGATTGTTAGAATGCCATACCGATTAGCTAATTGCGATTACACGACCAACAGCCACAGATACAGACCGACCAACGTAATAAACAGCGTCGGCACTGTAAGGATGATACCGGTCTTAAAGTACACACCCCACGGAATCTTGATCCCTTTGGTACTCAGCACATGCAGCCACAGCAGGGTGGCCAGCGATCCGATCGGCGTAATCTTCGGCCCCAGATCAGAACCGATCACATTGGCGTAGATTAGCGCTTCTCTGACGCTCTCCGATGTCGTCGTAGCGTCGATCGCCAGCGCGTCGATCAGCACAGTCGGCATGTTGTTCATGATCGAAGACAATACGGCAGCCAGGAAGCCCATTCCGATCGTCGCGATAAACATTCCTTGATCGGCCATATACTGAATCGCGACAGCCAGGGTATCCGTCAAGCCTGCGTTACGCAGTCCGTAGACGACCACATACATGCCGATCGAGAAGAAGACAATCGACCACGGCGCGCCTTTGACCACCTGCGGAATCGGAACGACCGGACTTTTGGCAGCCAGCAGCAGGAAGAAGATCGCGATCACCCCGGCTACAACAGAGACCGGAATTTCGAAAAATTCGCATACGAAGTAGCCGATCAGCAGCAGCGCGAGTACCAGCCAAGACCACTTGAACATCCGGGGATCCCGAATCGCTTCACTTGGAGCTTTGAGCTGTGACGCTTCGAACGTTTGGGGAATACTTTTACGGAAAAACAGATACAAGACGAGAATACTGGCCGTCAGGGCGAACAAGTTCGGCACGATCATATGCTTGGCATACTCCATGAACGTGATGCCGAAGTAGTCGGCCGATACGATATTGACCAGGTTGCTGACGACGAGCGGAAGCGAGGTCGTATCGGCGATAAATCCGCTGGCGATAATGAACGGGAAGATCTTCTTCTCGTCCAGATTCAGCGCCCGCACCATCGCCAGCACGATCGGAGTCAGGATCAGGGCCGCACCGTCGTTCGCGAAGAATGCGGCGACGAGCGCCCCCAGAACGCTGATATACAC
Organism: Saccharibacillus qingshengii; assembly: GCF_013185195.1. GTDB lineage: Bacteria > Bacillota > Bacilli > Paenibacillales > Paenibacillaceae > Saccharibacillus > Saccharibacillus qingshengii. Next base: position 44,393 of record NZ_JAAZWC010000020.1, on the reverse strand, counting down.
GAACATGCGGACCCCGCTGCCGCCTGCGGCACGCGCCATATGCAGCGCCGCCCACTCGAAGAATCCGATGCGATCCAGGATCAGCGAGATCAGAATGATCGCTACGAAGGCAAGCGTCGCATTCCAGACGATCTGGGTGACATCCCACACATCCTGGACATCAACGACGCCCAGCAGCAGTGCTGCAAGCGCTCCGCCGCAGGCCGGCCAACCGATCGACAGCCCTTTTGGCTGCCAGATGACCAGAATCAAAGTAACCAAAAAAATCAAAATGGCCGCGATGGTCAAAAACAAATGGTTCCCCCTCCATTATCCACAAGAAATTCGTAATCCTTTTTTCTCTAATTCTTCGATCCGATATAACTGGGAAGGAAGCCGCGCAATCAGACTCTGAAGCAGTTCGTACTGATTGTTTTCACGGTTGACGGAGTAAAAGATCCATTGTCCCCTGCGCTTCTCCTGCAGAAATCCGGCATCTTTCAGCTTTCTCAAATGCTGGCTGACAGCCGGTTGACTGGTGTTAAAGATGGCGACCAACTCGCATACGCAGCATTCCTGTTCGTCGAGCAGCTTCATGATCGTCAGACGGGTCTTGTCTCCGAGCAGCTTCAGCGTCTGCGAGACCGTATCCAAACTTTCTTCGTTATTCACCGTGTGGGCCATGCTCTCGCTCCTTCCGATCTTGAATTTGATTTTATTATATAAGCATATAATTATATGCGCAAGTACAAATAAACTAACGCCCCGCTGGCCGATGTCATTGACAGTCTCTTGTGCCCGCCTTAAAATAACAAAGACCAAAACGGGCGATGGAGTTCGCCGTAACCGCCGAAAGGCTGATGACTCCTACCAGCGGGTATTTCCTTTTTCCCTGGTAGGAGTCTATTTATTTTCGGCCATATCCGATAACAGGAAGGACAGAATAAGCATGAATCGCTTCAACAAATTTCCGGGAATTCCCGCTCTGGGCCGATCCGGTTTCGCTTCGAGCCTGGGGGGACTATTGAAATGGATCGTTCTGGGCGGAGCCGTCGGGATCCTGGCAGGCAGCGCTTCGGCTCTGTTCCTGAACAGTCTGGCTTATGTCACCGGTCTGCGTCTCGATCATCCTTGGCTGCTGTTTCTGCTGCCCCTGGGCGGTGCCCTGATCAGCTGGCTGTACCTGAAATACGGAAAAACGAGCGGCCGGGGCAACAACCTAATTCTGGAGCAGATTCATGGGACCGACCCCGCTCCTATTCCGCTGCGCATGGCTCCGCTTGTCTTATTCGGGACCCTGACTTCCCATCTGCTTGGAGCGTCTGTCGGCCGGGAAGGAACAGCGGTGCAGATGGGCGGAAGTCTGGCGGATGCTTTCGGCAGACTGATCCGGATCGCTCCGGCCGACCGCCAAATCCTGCTGATCTGCGGGATCAGCGGCGGATTCGGCTCGATCTTCGGTACCCCGCTGGCCGGGACGCTTTTTGGACTGGAAGTGCTGGCTATCGGTCTTGTGCGTTATGAAGCGCTTATTCCCGCCTTCGTCGCAAGTTTTGCCGGGAACCTGGTGACTTCTTCTTTCTGGGGAGTTACGCACGCGCATTATGCGATCGACAGTGTTCCCGCTTTGTCGGCAGCCATTGTATGGAAAGTCGTATTGGCCTCGATTCTGTTCGGACTGATGGGTATGGCATTCAGCGAAACGACCCATGCGTTCAAGAGACTCTATGCCCGGCTGTTCAAAAACCCCGTCTTCCGAAGCGCGGTAGGCGGGGTTGTCGTGATCGCGCTCGTCTATCTGCTTGGAACAAGAGAGTATCTGGGGTTGGGATTGCCCCTGATCGAAGCTTCCCTTACTGGCGATGTGTCGCCGTTTGCTTTTGTCGGCAAATTCCTGTTCACCACCTTGAGCCTGGGAGCCGGATTCCAGGGCGGCGAAGTGACTCCCTTGTTCGCGATCGGAGCGACACTGGGCCATTCGCTGGCGGCCGTGCTTCAGGTTCACGCACCGTTTCTTGCCGCTCTGGGCTTTATCGCCGTATTCTGCGGAGCCACCCACACGCCGATCGCCTGCTTCCTGATGGGCATCGAACTGTTTGGTGCGGACGCGGCCGTGTATCTGTTCATCGCCTGCCTGATCAGCTACGGTTTCTCCGGGCACAGCGGCATTTATCCTTCGCAGCGGATCGGCGTATCCAAGTATCGGGGGCGGGTCTTCCCGGAGGGCACCACATTGGAATCCGCAAAAACGATACGACAAAAAGACCGCCGGGAGGCGGCCGTGCCACTCGATCTTCCGACGAAATCGGACGACGATTGAGTTGTTTGTGGACCTCTGCTTATATACAGCCTGCGCAGTTGGATCCGCTGTGTCTATACGTATTCGCTTTGTGAAGCAGCCGGGATTTCAACAGCTCATAAATTCCAGAGGCATCGAGCGGTTTCAGCAGATAGTCTTTTGCGCCCAAGCGGATCGCTTTTTGGATATCGTAGAAGTTCTTGAATTCGGAAATGACGACCCAGCAGGCCGCCGAAGGGAATTTCCCTTGCGCCTCGATAAAAGACAAGCCGTTCATTTCGCGCATCTCGATTTCCGAAAATACGATCGACATGGAGACCGTACTCATTATGTTCACGGCCTCACGCGGCGAAGATACTGCAAAAACCGCACAGCCCGGATCATATTGGCGGACCGCTTTTTCGATCGCCGTGTTCACGACAGCATCGTCGGCAATAATCAGCACGTTCATCGGCGTCACTCTCCTGTGTGCTGGAAGCAAAATTGGGTTTATCAAAATTGTATATCAAAATCGACCTTTCCGCTCTAAAAATCGGGTATGATAGTATCAATATCGTATACATTTTGGAGTGGATAGCGATGTACAGACAGCTTGAAGTTTTTTCGGATCTGTCCGAAAGACTGCATTACAACAGACCCGGTTTTCCGTTATGCGTATACAAAGGCTCGCTGAGTCTTTTTGAGACCAACGCTTTTGCTTATCATTGGCATGCGGATCTGGAATTCGTTCTGGTGCTTGAAGGAGCGATGAATTATTTCGTCAACGGCCGGGAAATCCGCTTGGAGAGCGGCAGCGGCATCTTCGTCAACAGCAAACGCCTGCATCACGGATCTTCGGGTCTCGGCGAGAGCTGTACCTATATCGTGGTCACTATTCACCCGTCGCTGCTTGGCGAACATACGCTGGCGGGCAAAGCCTACCTCGACCAGAAATTCGGACTGAACGCGGAAGACTTTCTGCGGCTGTCCTCCGAGATTCCCTGGCAGGAGGAAGTCCTGCAGCTGCTGGTCGGGATGTACGAGCATATGCGGACAAATCCGCTGCAGCTGCTGGCCCGGGCCGCCTATCTGTCCGCCTGCGTCGCCGATCATATTCGGGAGAATTCCGTGGAATCCGCGGATGCCAACCAATTGGCCGCGATTCACGGCATGACCGATTATATCCATCGGCATTACGAAGCCAAGATTACGATCGACGAGATTGCCGCGGCCGGTTCCGTCTGCCGGAGCCGATGCTGCGAACTGTTCAAGAGACATGTCCATCTGACGCCCAACAATTATTTGATTCAGTACCGGATCCAGAAAAGCTGCGAGATGCTCAAAGAAACAAACCGGCCGGTCTCCGAAATTTCGTTGGCCTGCGGTTTCCAGACGGCCAGCTACTTCTCCCACGTTTTTCACAAACAGACCGGCCGTACTCCGCAGGATTTCCGCAAGCATGCCGCGGCCGAAGTCTCTGCTGAAGTTTCCCAATCGCAAAAGGACGAAGCCGGCTGATCTGCCGGTCTCGTCCTTTTTTTTGGATTCAGCCGCGAGTTATCGATGTCTTCCTATCCGCCAAACTACAGCCGTTTATCGTCCACGCCGTCCAGCCATTCTTCGATCGTACCGATCACGGACGAGACGCATCCGTCTTCGAACGGGGAGATCAGGCCGGCTTCGCGCACCAAATTCGTGAACGAGAGGCTGCCCCCGAGTCCGCACAGATGCACGTAATCTTTCCATGCGGCGTCGAAATCTTCTCTGGAGCGTTTCCAGAACTGGAAAGCGCAGATCTGTGCCAGCGTGTAATCGATATAATAGAAAGGCGCGGTAAAAATATGGCTCTGTTTATGCCAGAAGCCGCCGCGTTCCAGATAATCGCTGCCTTCGTAGTCCAGATGCGGCAGATATTTCTTCTCCAGCGATCTCCATGCCGCTTTGCGTTCTTCGGGCGTCGCCTCGGGGTTGGCATACACGAAATGCTGAAATTCGTCGACCACCACGCCGTAAGGAATAAACTGCAGAGCGCTCTCCAGGTGTTTGAACAGATACTTGTCCGTGTCTTTTCCGAAAAAGCGTTCCATCCACGGCCAGGCGAAAAATTCCATGCTCATCGAATGGATCTCGGCGGATTCCAGCGTCGGCATACAATAAGCCAAGTTTTCATAGTTCCGGCTGCGGTAGTCTTGGAAAGCATGGCCCGCTTCGTGCGTCAGCACATCGATATCCGCAGATGTCCCGTTGAAATTAGAGAAAATGAACGGCGCTTTATAATCGAACAAAACCGTGCAGTAGCCTCCGCCCGCTTTGCCTTTTTTGCTGACCAGATCCATTAATTCGTTCTCCCGCATAAATCGGAAAAACGCGTCCGTCTCCGGCGACATCTCCGCGTACATCTCTTCGCCGCGCTGCACAATCCAGTCCGCATCTCCTTGAGGCACCGCATTACCGGTAGCGAAGCCGAAGTCCAAATCGTAATAACGCAGCTTGTCCACTTCGATCCGCTCTTCCTGACGTTTGCGCAGACGCGCTGCCGCAGGCACGATCTCCTCCTGCACCTGCTTGCGGAAATTGGCGACCATCCGTGCATCGAAATCGGTCCGCTTCATCCGGTCATACCCCATCTCGACGAAACTCGGATACCCGAGTTTATGCGCCATACGCGTCCGCACCTTGACCAGCTCGTCGTAGATCCGGTCGAAGTCCGCTTCGTGCTCCGCCATGTAGCCGTACCGAGCCTCCGACGCCCGGCGGCGCATGTTCCGGTCGGTCGACAGTTCGAACGGCATCAACTGCATCAGCGTGCGCTCTTCTCCTTCGAACGGGATTTTGGCCGCGGCGATCCGCATCTGGTACTCGGTAGACAGTTTGTTCTCGAGCTGCAGCTCTTCGATGATCTCGGGAGCAAACGCCCGGCTCGACGCGTCGGCCAGCCGAAACAGCTGAGTCCCCCACAGCTTCTCCAATTCGGGTCGGAACTTCGAAGCGATCAGCACTCGATGATACGCCGCCTCCATTTTCTGGATCAACGGTATATTTTCGTCCATGAACGCTTTTTCGGTTTGGTAAAATTCGTCATTCGTATCGATCGAATGCCGGATATTGACCAGTACTACCTGTGTGGCAAAAGCGCCGTACAGCCTATTGTATTCACGGTTGGCTTCCACCTGTTCGTCCAGGCTCTGCGCCGCTTGGAAGCGGGCGATCACTGCTTCGAACTCGCGGCTGAACGTTTCGGTATCGGGCCGGGTATACGGATAGTCGTTGAACGTCAAGGTCATGGACATTCCCTCCTTAAACTTTCTTATGTAAAAAAACGCCGCCCGCATTGAAGCGGACGGCGGATTCGCCAAGATTCGGACAGCGGCCTTACAGCGCTTTGTCGTCCACGCCGTTCAGCCAGTCTTCGATCGTGCCGATCACGGACGACACGCATCCGTCTTCGAACGGGGAGATCAGGCCGGCTTCGCGCACCAGACCGGTGAAGGATTGCGTGCCGCCGAGGCCGCACAGATGGATGTAGTCTTTCCACGCGGCTGCGAAATCTTCTCTCGAACGTTTCCAGAATTGGAATGCGCAGATCTGCGCCAGCGTGTAATCGATATAGTAGAACGGAGCGCCGAAAATATGGCCCTGTTTCTGCCAGAAGCCGCCGCGTTCCAGATAATCGTTGCCTTCGTAATTCAGGTGTGGCAGATATTTCTTCTCGATCTCTCTCCAGGCGCTTTTGCGCTCATCCGGCGTCGCGTCCGGGTTGGCATAGACAAAATGCTGGAATTCGTCGACCGACACGCCGTAAGGGATAAACAGCAGGCCGGAAGCCAGGTGATCGAAGCGGTATTTTTCCGTATCGCCTTCGAAGAATTTCTCCATCCACGGCCAGGTGAAGAACTCCATGCTCATGGAATGGATCTCGGCGGATTCGTACGTCGGCCAGAGGTATTCCGGCACTTCGTGCCCGCGGCTCGCATACACCTGGAACGCGTGACCGGCTTCGTGCGTCAGAACGTCGATATCGCCGGACGTTCCGTTGAAGTTCGAGAAGATGAACGGCGCTTTGTAGTCCGGCAGATACGTGCAGTAACCGCCGCCCGCTTTGCCTTTTTTGCTGACCAGATCCATCAATTCGTTCTGCTGCATGAACTGGAAGAACTCGTCCGTTTCCGGCGCCAGTTCTTTGTACATTTCTTCGCCGTTCTTGACGATCCATTCCGGATCGCCTTTGGGCGTCGGGTTGCCGCTCTTGAAGCTGAATCCGTTATCGTAGTAGCGCAGCGTATCGACATCGATCCGCGCTTCCTGGCGTTTGCGCAGACGCGTGGCCGCCGGCACGATCTCTTCCAGAACCTGCTTGCGGAAGTTCGCGACCATCTCGGCATTGTAGTCGGTGCGCATCATGCGGTCGTAACCCATCTCGACAAAGCTCGGATAGCCGAGTTTGTGCGCCATTTTGGTACGCACTTTAACCAGCTCGTCGTACAGACGGTCCAGTTCCGGTTCTTGTTCGTTCAGGAATCCGAATCTCGCTTCCGACGCTTTCTTGCGCATATCGCGGTCGGTGGACAGTTCGAACGGCAGCAGCTGAGGCAGCGTACGCTCTTCGCCTTCGAACGGGATTTTCGCGGACGCGATCAGCTGATCGTATTCCGTGGACAGCTTGTTCTCCAACTGCAGATCTTCGATGATCTCCGGGCTGAAAGTGCGAATCGCGCTTTCGGCCAGAGCGAACAGCTGCTTGCCCCATTTGCTCTCGAGTTCGCCGCGGAATTTCGAAGTGGTCAGCGCGCGGTAGTAGTCGGATATGTACTCCTGCACGACCGGACCGACTTCGTCCATGAATTCCTGCTCGGCTTTGTAGAACTCGTCGGTCGTATCGATCGAATGGCGGATACTGACGAGCTGGTGCTGCGTATCGAAGCTGTTGCGCAGCGCATTGATCTCGTGCATGACAGACTCCTGCTCCGCAATACTGCCGGCGGCTTCGAATCGGGTCATACATTCCTTGAAATTAATCTTCAACTGGTCAATATCGGGTCGTACGTATTCGAACTGCTGAAAAGTCGTCAATGCTTTTCCTCCTCTGATGTGGCAGACTCTTTCCACAGTATACGGAATTCGACGCTCAATCGCCAGATTAAACGTAAAATATTCCGCTTTTTGCGGCAGGTTAGTTGACATAATGGGGTTTTTTATTGTTTGCGGAAAATGCAGATCATGGAATAGCTATCCGGCGATAGCGGCGATCATTCCCAACTACCCTGACAGCCGGAAACGGGAAAGCCCCGCGCCTGGAAGCACGCGGGACTTTCGGCCGATCCCTTTTTTTTGCAAGGCTAAGCTCCGAAACGGTACGCCGTTGATCCGATTGTATCGGCTGCGGGCCTTGATGTGCAATCTTTAATCGTTTAGGAGGGCGAAACGGAAGCGTTGTCCGCGCCGGTCGGCACAGACGGCTGAAGTCCGGCGTGGATCGCTTCGAGCAGCAACCCCGTCCGGTCGCAGCGGTACTCCCAGAACATAACGCCGCCGAGCTGCTGCTCTATCGTATAGCGGCATTTCCAGGCGATCGATTCTTCGTCGTCGTACGTGATAAATGTGCCGCCGTCATGCAGGCCGCCGTCGTACAGATACGGCACTTTGGCTTCGTTGTCCCAATAGCGCACGAAGCCGTCACGCTCAATATACTTTTCGTGCAGGTCGGTGAACTCCGGTCCGTAGCCGCCGCTTGTCGCCGCCACCTGGTGCAGACCGTTATTGACATTCGGTACGCCTGTCCACATCCGGGAGTAGAAAGCGGCTCCGATTACGATCTTATCTTTCGGCACGCCCGCTTTCAGGAACAAATTGACGGAAGCTTCCGTGCTGATCCGGAATAGATCGCCGCTTGGCGTATACAGATTGGTATGATGTCCGGTCAGAATCTGGAACCCTCCGCGCATGTCGTAGGTCATCAGCTGGACATAATCGAGGTAGAGCTGGACTTCGTCCATTTGCGTTCCGTCGATGTAATATTGATCCGCTCCGGCGGCGATCGTGAGCAGATAATGCCGTCCATCGGCGGCACCGCTTTGATCCAGCGCTTCGCGAATCGTGCGGAGCAGCAGAGTGAAGTTGTCTTTGTCCTCCGGACTTGCGGCAATGCCGGCTTCGGCGTAGCACGGATATTCCCAGTCCAGATCGATCCCGTCCAGGCCGTATTGAGCGATGACGTCAAGCGACGACTGCGCCATAGAACGGCGTCCGTGCTCCGTCAACGCCGCTTCGGAAAATCCGCCCGCGCTCCAGCCTCCGACCGACAGCAGGATCGATACGTCGGGATGTTCTTTTTTGATGCGGGAAAGCTCGTCCATGTTCCGAAGATGCTCGGTAACGATGCGATCTTCCTGCACATGGCCAAACGCGATATTGATATGCGTCAGTTTGAGCAAATCTTCCGTCTTGAGATCCGGCAGATCGGCATGGCCGACGTAGCCCACTACGCGCGGAGTAAAACCGGCGGAAGACCGCGGATCGGCAGAAGGAAGTTCGGACAGGTTCGGGTTCTCGCGGTTCATGTCGGTTCCTCTTTTCTTGTGGGATGTAGATGCGGGTTGTTCAGCCGCGCACGGTGCGCAGAATCTGCAGAGCTTCGGCGCAGCTGCCCGGCTTGTAGCCGGATTCCGCGTAGCGGATATTCAGATCAGGATCGAGTACGAACAAATGCGGGTATTCCGTGCCCGGCGGCGGACAGTTCGCGTTCATCGCCGCAAACGCTTCGCCGGAGCGGTCGTAAGCAAAGATTGCGCCGGACGGCAGCGGCTTCGGCACGAACGAACGAATCTCTTCGGGAACGTTGACCGGACCCGACCGCAGATCGGATACGGCTGCCTCGCTTCCGGCAATACCGGCGTGAACGATAAAGACCAGCGGCACGTTCTGCTCTTCGAGCGTCTCCTTGAGCTCGCCGGCTTCGCGCAGCAGATGCCGCGTCGGTTCAAGGCGGTAATCGATCCAGGCGACCAGTGCTCCGCCGCTTCCGGACAGTTCGGCGAGCGTGCGCTCGGCACCGCCCGGCAGCCTCAGGCGCGAATCGCCTTCTGCCGCCGCCAGCACCGGAACCGATTCTTCCGGCTCGCGGAATACCGGTTCAAGCACCGTCTCGCGGCCCGGTTGAATTGTGAAATAGTACAGGCGGCCCAGCACGCGGCCGTTTTGCAGCCGGATTCCGGTCGTCATCCGGTAATCGCCGGCTTCCAGCTCGAACGGAGACTCATAGACATCCTGGCGCCGAAACGGATAATTCAGCGTCGTATAGAATCCTTGTTCCAACCGGGCGAGCGTAAAGTTCTCGCGGTAGGAAGCTTCGACGGCCGGCGTGGAACGCTCATGCGGCGCGGCGGCCGGTTCGGGCCTGCGCAGGCGCAGCGTGCCATAGGCCGGCGCGCCGCTTCCCGTTGCAACCGCCCCGGAATCCATGCCGTCCTTTGATTCGGGCGCGGTCTTGATTCCGGAACCGGCTTCGGTCGGACGTTCCAGATCGATCCAACCCGATTCCACCCAGGCCTGCGGATGCAGCGCCGCCGGATGCAGACGCGCCAGAATGCCCAAGCTGCGGCAGAGCGCGACCAGCATGATTTCGACCGACTCGCGGTCGCCGCTCTTCAAAGCAAACGTGCCGGTCGGCGAAGCTTTGCCCGGCACGGGTGTGCGATCGGGCAGAACAGTCCAGTCCGAAGCGACCTTTCCTGCCAGGCGCTGCGGATCCGCGCGGTAAGCCGTGAGGTCTTCGGCCGCGAACTCGCTGCGCAGCTGCGCGCGGTAAGGCGCCAGCTTCTCCCAGCGTACGCGGGGACCCAGTACGTAGGAAAGGAAGCGATCGTCGATTGCATCGCTGCCTTCCCCTGCAACCGACGTTTGGGTTCCGTTTTGGATCCCCGTTTCCATGCCGATTTCTTTGGCGGCTTCAAGCCCGCCGAGCAGATGATCGTCAAGCGTCGCGCGCTCGGTATCGATCAGATCTTTGGACGTCAGGCTCTCCAGCAGCCGCAGCGGCCACTCGCCGAGTCGCGGCGTGTGCTCTTCCAGAAACGTCTCGATCTCCCCGGCATTGCCCCGTGCATCGCCCAGTACCTTGAAGACGCGCGCCGCGTCCAATCCGAGCCGATCGGCCAGAACCGCGGATTCTGCTTCGCCGGCAAAGCCCGCTTCGAAAGCGGCGCGAATCCGCTCGCCTTCGGCCGTCCGGCTCCGGTGCCGGGCAAGCTTCTCTTCCGGCAGCGGCTCTTCGGCCGCGCCGGCCCGCTCCGGCGGCGGTGTCAGTTCAAAATCGACGCGGTCCGAAGGCTGTCCGCTTTGCGACAGGGTGAGTTCCACTTCCTCTACGGCCGCTTCTTTCCCCAGCAGATCCAAGCCGTTTGCCGGCTGGATCGCACGGCTTCCGTACACGATCGTCTCGCTCCAGATTTCGCCCTGCACCGCGCGCACGACCAGATCCCCATAGCCGGTCACGAAGCGGACCCTGCCCGCTTTGTCCGTACGCATCGAAGCCATCGGATGAAGCTCGGCATAATTGTACAGCTGAAACTGGACATCGGCTCCCGCGGCCGGGCGGCCGGCTTCGTCCGTTACGCGAACTTCAAGCGTCCGTACCGGCGCATAATTCGCCAGCAGATTGATCTCGGTGTGCACGCCGTCGCCGTGCGTGACCGGTTCCGTTCCGGCATAGCCTGCCGGTACTCTCGTATGAACCAGCATGGCCCGGCGCGCCGGGCCGTCGAACCAGCCCCGGTCGAGCGCAGGTTCCGGCTCGCAGGCGCCGATAAAATGCCACGCTCCGTCCGCCCAGGCTTCGACCCAGGCATGGTTGTCGTCCACATGTGCCCAGCGCGGCGTGTAGCACTGCCGTGCCGGAATGCCGATACTGCGCAGCGCGGCTGTGGCAAGCGTCGATTCTTCGCCGCAGCGTCCTTTTGCGCTGCGGATCATGCCGAGCGGTGAGATCGTGCGGGCATCGCTGCCGGTGTAGGTCGCTTTTTCGTAACACCAGTAATTGGTCTCCAGCACGGCATCGGACATCGACAACCCCCGTACCCGATCCCGCAGCTCCCCGGCGATCTTGTCCCGATAATCTTCGATACGTTCGTTATTGATCCGGGGCGGCAGTACATAATGCAGAAACAGATCATCCGGCACCGAAGCTCCCCAAGGCATCTCTTCGCGCATCCGCAGCGCCTGCCGGACATGGGTCAGGAACAGTTCGCCGTCGTAATCCGCCAGATCGTTGATCGGCATATGCGCATAGAGAAATTCCAGCGCCAGCCGTTCTTCTTCGCTCAGCGGCCCGGCGAATACGCCAAAGCATTCTTTTTCCCGCGCGGCTGCAAGCGTTCTCTGCGCTTCGAACGCGGCCGAGATCGCCTGCATGCGCGCCGGGTCCAGCGAAAACGGATAGGACGGCTTTTCCGATTCTCGGATCAAGCCGTTCGCCTCTTGTTCATGTTCTTGTTCATATTCTTGTCCAGGCCCCCGTTCAGCCCTGCTCTCGTCCGTTTGCATATCCGCTCACTCCTTCCACAATTTTCCGTCTTCGCGTATCCAGTATGCCCCGCTGCCGTCCGCCGAGGGCAGACGCATACGGAACGAATGCGTCGTCGTCTCGATCAACAGTCCCGCTGCGCCCAGAGCCGACAGTTCCCCGTCCGCAACGCCGTCTTCCAGCAGCGGAGTCAGCTCGGACGCGAAACTTCCCGACCGCTCGTACAGATTGCGCTGGCGGTAATACAATCGTCTCAGCTTCCATTTGACCGCTTCGTCCGCCGGCAGCTCGAACCTCTCCGCCTCGCCTTCTCCGGAAAAATGTACAAATCCCCACATCTCCGGATAGTGCATATTGACGACGCCCTGCGGCGACCAGACCCCGTTGTCTTCCGGATAAGGACGATCGGTCTGCGGATTGATCCGTTTGCGGTATTCGCCGTTCTCCTTGTCCACCTGCCACTGCACGCGGGAAAAATTGACGCGCCAGTACTGCCCGGCTTCCGGCGGTTTCTGGCCTTCGGCACATTCGCGCAAGATCTTCCACGGCATCGCGACTTCCACGCTCCAGCTTCGGTTGTCCGCGGCCGGATCGTTCAGCGTGCCGTCGATATGTACCGCCGTCTTCAGTCCGCGGATATCCCAACCGTTAATAGGAGGACCGCCGTCCCGGTAAGGGGTAACCAGCATCAGATCCCAGACCGTATTCAGCGCATTGATCTCGAATTCGTAATACTGGTGGCTGTCTCCGTCCGGGTCGATAAAAATTTCGAAGTCGTTGTCGTAAAAAATAACGGATTCGCGCTCGGTAAGCGTCGCCCAGATCTCGTCTTCTTCAAGCTGCGCCCCGATATAGAAATACTCGTCGTCCCACAGCATCTTCGCCCGCGTCAATTTACCCGGCCGGGGTTTGACATCGCCTTCGATATCGACGAAGCTGTCCGTCCAGGGCGCATTCGCCCAGAACGGCTTGTCCAGCCTCCCGTCCAATTCAAGCTTGCCCGGAGCCCGTCCGCATACGTAGGAACGCGGCGCAAACGGGATCGCCGGTTCCGGTATTCCGCCCAGATTCATCTGTTTTCCTCCTCCGATTCCGTTCCGTTCTTGCCTGCGCAAAAAGCGGCGGCGCTCCCGCTTCCGGTGCTGCCCGCCGCTGTGCAATTGTCAAAGCCTGCACGCTTCCTCGCTCACGACTCGCTTAACCGGATGACGAGCGCGATCGGCGTCTCGCCTTCGCGCACCGAATCCGGCAGCGTTACGCTTAAGCCCGATTCGGTCCGGCGCAGCGCCAGTTCGCCTTCGGTTCCCAGCAGAGCGGCCCCCCGGAAATCGCCGCTGACCGGAAGCTCAAGTTCCGCTTCTACCGCTTCGCCTTCCGCGTACAGCCGAATCGCATAGACCGTATCTCCTTTGCGCGTAAACTGGATCTTTTTGTCCGCCGATGCGTAAGGTTCGCAGATTCGGGTGCCGTAGATCGCTTCGCCATGGATACGAAGCCAAGCGCCAAGTCCTTTCATGCCTTGAATCGCCGCGGCCGGCAGACGGCCGTCCGGCTGCGGACCGACGTTGAGCGCCAGGTTCCCGCCTTTGGCTACGATCTCGACCAGCAGATGCACCAGCTCCCGCACGCTTTTGTACCGGTCTTCATAATTGAAGGAAAAAGAAGTGCCCATCGTGATACAGCTCTCCCACGGCACGTTTAGCGGCCGCTCCGGCAGCGTCTGTTCCGGCGTGATCAGATTCTCGTACGCCCCGCCCACGGTCCGGTCGGCGCTGAGCAGCCACGGCTGATGTTCCCTGCGGATCTTGTCGACCAGTTCGCCCAGCCGAATATCCTGTCCGCTGTGTTCGTTCACCCAACCGGCATCCAGCCACAGCATATCGATCCGGCCGTACCGGGTCATCAGTTCGGTAATCTGCTCATGCGTAAACGTGACGAACTTTTCCCACAGCCACGGATACGCCGCAGGGTCGTACGACGGGCCGCGCCACATCTTCTCGCCCCGCTCCATCCCCGGTGCCCAATAATCCGGCGTATGCCAGTCGGCTTTGGAGAAATACGCCGAGATCGCAAGGCCCCGCGAGCGGAAAGCGTCAAACAGATTCCGGCAGATATCCGCATACTTGTGCCGATGGAACGGCGTATCCGGTCCGGTAATGCGGTAATCCGTCGTATGCGTATCCCACATGCAGAACCCGTCGTGATGTTTGGTCGTGAACGTCAGGTATTTGAATCCGCCTTCGGCAGCCAGATCGGCCCACAGTTCCGGCTGGAAGCGAATCGGATTGAACGTTTTGTTGAGGTCGAAATATTCCCGTTTCAATTCTTCGCCTTCGACGCCCCAATCGATACAGTCTCTCGCCCAATCGGCATCCCCGTCGCTCAGCGCCCAGGACTCGACGACCCCGAGCTGCGAATAAGGACCCCAGTGCATCATCAAGCCAAGCTTCTGGTCTTTAAACCATTCCAAGCGTTCCAGCAGCAGCGGATCTTCGGGTTTTACCCACTCGTCTTCGCTGCTGTAATTGTGCACACCCTCATGGACGACCGGTTCCGCCTGCTGTGTGTCTTCCGCCATTTTCGCTTCCGTCATAGGCTCCTCCTTCTCGAATCTTCCCTTTGTCTGCCTGTCCATAACAAAGGGCGAAAAACGAAGGCGGTTCAAACCGCTTCGTCCTTCGCCCTGCTGCTTACTGCCTGGGCGAGACGCCGTTTATCCGATTACTGCGCGTTCTCGCTGTTCCATTGGTCGTACGCTTCCTGATAAATTTCCACGATGCGGTCGCTGCCCATCTTTTTGAGCTGCGCCACATAGCTGTCCCAGTTGCTGAGCGGCTCCTGTCCGGTTACGAATTTCGCTTCCATCTGTTCCACGTACGTATTCAGATCCGACAGCAGCGCGGACACTTCGGTCTGTGCGTCGTTGGTCAGATACACGTTCGGGAAAGGAATCTTGGCGATCGGCACCAGTTTCTCTTCGTTCTGTTTGACGACCCAATCTTCGACTTCGCTGCGCAGGCCGTTGGTCAGATCGGGAATGTTGACGCCCGGCGTTACGATTCCGTAGTTCGGAGTCAAAGTCGCCCGGAATTCTTCGCGGTCGCCGCCGCCCGGCACATCGAGGTATTTCTTCTCGTGTGTCGCTTCGTCGACGTAGTCCCACATCTTGCCGCGGGGTCCCTGCGTCCAGAGCGTCGCTCCGTCGTAGCCGTATTGATAATCGATCCAGCGCATGCTGGCTTCCGGGTTCGGATTGGTCGCCGTAATGGCGAAAGTTCCGTTGGAAGACATGCCCGGGTGCTTGCCGTAGACCGGCGTATCCGCGATTTCGCTGCTGACCGGCGTCATCATCGGATCCTGCATCGTTTCTTCGGTTCCGCCAAGCGTGAAGTACGGATAGAAGTCGCTGAACAGCGCCAGTTGGTCTTTTGCGCCTTTCGCTTTCTTCTGTTCATCCGTCTGCGAGAACGTCTCGTGATCCAGCAGATCTTCGTTCCACAGTTTGTTCAGGAACGTCAGATAGCTTTTGTATCCTTCTTCCTGCGGCGTGTAGTGGACTTTGCCTTCTTTGTCCGCGTAATACACTTCGTTGTACATGCCCCAGAAACCGAGGAAGTACATGCGCAGATCATCCAGCTTGACCGAAGTCAGCGGAATTTCGTCGGCTTTTCCGTTTCCGTTCGGATCTTCCGTTTTGACTTTTTTCAGGTAGGTGTACAGCTCGTCGGTCGTTTTTGGTTCTTCCACGCCGAGCTTTTCCAGGAATTCGCCGTTGTACCACATCGGACCGCGGTACCAGACCGCTGTCGTATCGATAAACGGCAGCGCATAGATATGGCCGTCCGTCGTGGTGACCGACTTGCGCACATTCGGATTCTCGTCGAGGATCTTTTTGAGATTGGGCGCGTAATTGTCGATCAGGTCTTCCAGCGGAAGAAGCTGACCCTGCGTGCCGTAGCTGACCTGTTCGGCCGGCGTAATGTCCGCTGCGTACAGAATGTCGGGCAGATCGCCGCTGGCGAAGACCAGATTCTTCTTCGTCGGGAAGCTGTCGATCGGCGCGGTTTGGAATTCGATCTTGATATTGGACATTTTTTCCATTTCCTGAATAACGGGCATCGTTTCCCACGGCGCCATATCGGCGCTCGGCGCGAATACGCTCAGCGTAATCGGCTTTTCGACAATCGGGAAACCGTCTTTGCTTACGCTTGCCCCTGTTTCCGCCGCCGGCTCCGTCGATCCTCCGGATTGACACGCGGATGCAAGCATGGACACCAGCAGAAGTCCGGACAGCGCGGCTGCCCCTTTTTTACGACCCATTTTCATATCCAAATCCTCCCCTTTTTTCTGAATGGCTTACGGACATACTCTATGGCAAGATCATCCCTTGACGGAACCGATCATGACACCTTGCACAAAATAACGCTGCAGGAACGGATAGACCGCAATAATCGGCAGGGTCGCGACAATAATGACGGCGTATTTGACCAGCGCGGCGACTTCGGCTTTGTTATTGAGCGAAGTCGCCATCGAGGCATCGACCGTACCGGCCTGTGCCGACATTTCCTGCAGAACGAGAATCTGGCGCAGCACCAGCTGGAGCGGATATTTTTCCTGCTGATTCAGGTAGATCATCGCGGAGAAGTAATTGTTCCAGTGTCCGACGCCGAAAAAGAGAGCCATGACGGCAATGAGCGCGGTGGACAGCGGCAGGATAATCCGGAAGTACAACCGGAAGTTGCTGCATCCGTCGATCTCCGCCGCTTCCTGAAGTTCCCTCGGGATCGAAGACTGGAAAAAGGTGCGGCAGACAATCAGGTTCCAGACCGAGGTTGCCCCCGGCAGAATCAGCGCCCACATACTGTCGACAAGGCCCAGATTCCGAACGACCAGATAAGTCGGAACCAGTCCGCCGCCGAAGAACATCGTGACGATGAACAAAATCATGAACAGATTGCGCCCGACGAAATCTCTGCGGCTGAGCGCATAAGCGGCGGGCAGCGTCACGATCAGATTGACCAGCGTACCGACGACGGTATAGATAACCGTGTTCAGATAACCGTTCCAGATGCTGGAGTCCTGGAAGACCCGCCGGTAGCCTTCGAACGTAATGTCTTTGGGCAGCAGCCACATTTCGCCGGCAGCCACAATCGTCGGATTGCTGATCGAGGCGCTTAGAATGTAGATGAGCGGATAAGCGACGATAACGAGCGCCACCGTCAGCAGCAAATAAACAAAAGCGAGAAAGATTTTATCCTGCCTGGTTTCCTTGATCGAGCTGATCATTCTGCATCCCTCCTTTTCTTCTGCCGGAAATCCCGTATTACCACAAACTGTTCTCGCTTGTCCGCCGTACGACCTGGTTGACGACGATCAGCAGAACCGCGTTGACGATCGAGTTGAACAATCCGACCGCCGTGGAATAGCTGTACTGGGCTTCCAGCAGACCCGTCCGGTATACGGAAGTCGCGATGACGTCGGAAGCTTCCATATTGAGCGGATTTTGCAGCAGCAGGATTTTCTCGTAACCGACTCCGAGCAGACCGCCCATATTCAAGATCAGCAGAATGGTGATCGTCGGAATGATGACCGGGAAATTGATATGCCGGATCCGCTGCATTCTCGAAGCTCCGTCGAGAATGGCGGCTTCGTGCAGCCCGGGATCCACGGCGGTCAGGGCCGCCAGATAGATGATCGTGCCCCAACCTGTCGCCTGCCAGACATCGGACAGCACATAGACCGTTTTGAACCAGCGCGGATCGGTCAGAAAGCTCGGCGGCGTGATGCCTACCGCTTCGAGCAGATTGATGATCATGCCTGTAGACGGCGTCAAGAAGGTGATGATCATACCGGCCATGACGACCATAGAGATAAAGTGCGGCGCGTATGTAACGGTTTGAACGGTTTTTTTGAACGGTCCGGTCTTCAGCTCATTGAAAGCCAAAGCCAGAAGGATCGGCAGCGGGAATCCGATCAGCAGTCCATATACGCTGATACTGAGAGTATTCCACATCAAATCCCAGAAATAATAGGATTCGAAGAATCGGGTGAAATGATCGAAGCCTACCCATTTGCTCTCTGCCATGCCCAATGCGGGAATGTAATTTTTGAAAGCGATCTGGATGCCGTACATCGGCACGTAGTTGAAGATAATGACGGTCAAGAGCGCGGGGGCCATGAAAATGTAGAGCTGCCAATTTCGCGCGATCTTCTTTAGAAGTTTTCCTTTGCGTTTGGCCGGAGCTTCCGGGTTCAACACGGCTTTTGCATTTTCGTGCATCATCGTCTTCACTCCCTCGTTTTAATGTACGCGTATCAGGTAGAAGTAATAGGAAAGTCATATTACCTGACAAGCATTCTGATTCCTCCCACTTCCCTCCCGTGCGTCAAATCTTTGCCGCAGCCGGCCTTTCGGCTCGCAAAGCGAAAGGATCAACTTTTTGTAAGCATTTCCATTCGCTTGACTCCGCGTTTCATGTCTTTGGGTTTACAGCGAGTTTACCGAAAGGAGCACAAAGCGTAAATATGTCATTTTGGTCCTGTCGTTGATTTTGACAACCGCAGATCCGGTGAAATGTGTTAGAATACATTACAGAACCCGAGGTTTTTTCATGAAAAACCATTTTAAATTTCATACAAACTGGCTGCATCGGACCGCCCACAAGCGGATAAAGGTAAAAAACGACACATTCCCAAGCGGAAGATCGCTCTATAGAAGCACGATTAAAGCGTTTGCAAAAGAGTCAAATTCCACATATTGCCTGACAATCCGCTGCTCTCGTACACTTTGTCTACACCCAAGTCCCTTGACCGAATGAAATCTAAGGTTTTCGAGGGGCGCAACCTAACCTCTTTATCGGTCAAGGGACTAGCGCGGCATTCAGCGATAACGAAAGGAGCCTATACGAATGAAAGTGACGGTCAAACCGAGCTACTTCAAGTCCCGGCTTTTTCTGAAATATATCTCTTCTTATCTCTTCGTCCTGCTGATTCCGCTCATCTGTCTGACTTTCGTTCTGTACCATAATACGGCTTCCAATCTTCGGTCGCAGATCGAACGGTCCCATCTCAATCAACTGACGCAGGCGGAAACGATTGTCGATACCCATCTGCAGCAGCTGAACGATATCGCGTCGCGCGCCGCTTACGATCCGAATCTGAGCCGCTACCGTGTGCATGATGCCTATTACAGCCTGGAAGCGATCGATGCACTGGGCAATTACAAAGCGGCCAGTCCGATTGTAGATGAGATGTTTCTCTATTTCCGCGGCGATCCGCGGATCTATTCCAGCGTGGGCATGTACGATCTGGATGTATTTGCCGACAAATACCGGTTCAGGAACTGGTCCGCCCAGACGGTGGAACGCGATTTGAACGAAGTTCGCTATACGACGATGCGTCCGGCCGACCGGGTAGAACGGGCTTCCGGTTACGCGCAGTCCACGCTCGTTTATTTGGTGCCGCTTGTACCGAACAGTCCGAACCCCCACGGCACCTTGATGTATTTTGTCAAAGAATCCAGTCTGACCGGCCTGATCGACTCTATTCTGGGCGGTTACGAAGGTTCTTCCTATATTTTCGACGCCGAAGGCCAGGTTCTCGCGGTAAAAAGCAACCAGGATGAGCCGTTGGACAGCCAGGCGTTGGGTTCGCTGGTGTCTTTGCCTACCGGTACGCACAGTATCCAGATCGGCGGCGTGCCGCATTCGGTCGTTTCGGTCAAATCGGAACTGAACGGCTGGGAGTATGTGACCCTGATGCCAAGTTCGCAGTTCTTCAGCAGCGTGCTACATATCCGGAGCTTTATTGTCGCTTTATTCTCGATCGTCGTCGTGTTCGGCGGCGTCGGCGCTCTGCTGCTTGCGCGTCGGCAGTACAGCCCTATTTTTCAACTGTCCGAATTTGCGGAATCCAAACCGGTATCCCGGAGCCATCCGCCCGATTCGCTGCCGGACACCCATCCGCTCAACGAACTTGAACGGATCCGCTCGGCGCTGCAGGCTTACAGCGAACGGGCCGATCTGCAGGAACCGTACGCCCGCAACCATTTTCTGCTGATGCTGCTCCGTCACGGGGACGATGCGGGTCCTGCGCCGGGTCAGCCCGAGTCGTTCGGGTTGGACTTCGGCCGCTCGCATTATTTCGCTATGCTGATTGGCCGCGAACACTCGGCGGGTACGCCGGAAGAAGCCCGGGACTGGCAGCTGATGCTGACCATGCTGACCGAAGCCGAGTATCCGGAATTGGGGGCTCGTCTCTACGGGGCCGAACTGCCCAAGCCCGATCAGATCGCGCTTATCGTCGGATTCGATCCTGTAGGCGATCTGGACGAATCCGCGCAGATCGGACGGATCGTACAGGCGGTGTACGACCATCTTCAAGGCATCGGCCGCCTGAATCCTTCGCTCGGTATCGGAACCTGCTCGGCAGGTCCGGGCCGGCTCAGCCAATCGTTTATTGAAGCCTGCTCCGCTTTTGAATCGCGGACTCGCACGACAGGCGGAAGCCTCGCCTATTTCAGCGACTTGACGGAAGAGACCGGACAAGCCACTTGGGTGCCGAAGACCGTCCTGCTCAAGTTGGCCCAGAGTCTCAAGCAGGGCAGCGCCGATGTGGCCGTCCATTCGATTACCGAAGCGGCGGCATCGCTGCGCGCGCCGGGCTTATCCGCCAGATATATGCGCTGTATCGGGTTCGATATCCTGAATACGATTCTCAAAGCGGCCGACGAAGCCGGCGTCGATAATCTGTACGGCAGTATCCCTTCGATCGAAGCGTTCTCGTCGCCGGACGAACTCGAACAAAGTTTCCTGCAGCTCGTCAACAGACTGTGCGAGCAGATCGAACAAAAAGAAGAATGCGAGACCCATACGCTGATGGACACGATTGTCGCGTATATCGACGAGCATTATGCCGACCATTCGCTGAGCCTGGAGACCATTTCGCACAATTATTCGATCTCCATGTCCTATTTCAGCCGCTCGTTCAAAGAAAAAGTCGGGACTAACTTCGTGCAGTATATCTGGCAGAAACGAATGGCTGCGGCTATCGTCGAATTGACAACCACCGACGAACCGCTCAAGGAAATCATTCAGCGGATCGGCTACCAGGATACGCCGAACTTTATCCGCAAATTCAAGAAAGAAACTGGGCACACGCCGGGACAATATCGTAAACTCTTCTCGGGCACAGCCAGCGAACTTCAAGAGAAAGCCTAATCCCTGTGGGGAGGCCTCCGGCGGCGCAGCTTGTTTCCCCTTCTTTCAATCGGGTAAAATGGGAAGAGGATCAAGGTCCAACAAGGAGGAGATTCAGATGAATACCGTCAACCGGGCACGCCAAGCCTTGCTCGCCTTGTCCGCCGCGGGCGTAATTGCGATCGGTTCTCTCGGAGCCGCCACCCAACTTCCCCTGCCTTCGGCATCGGCAGCGCAGGCCCCAACCGCTTCGTACAGCGCAATGGCACTCAAACAGCTGAATACATTCTACAAACCGGCTCTCAAAGGCGAATTCCCCGGCAATGCGGCCGGATTTGTTGTCGGAGAAACGAAGCGGAGCGAAGTGATCGAGAAGTTCGGTTCGCCGGATGTGAGCCGCACTTCGGCTTCGGGCTTCGACAGCTATTCGGCCAATATGGGCAATCCGGGTTACGCTATGTCCTATAATGCGGCAGGCGTACTCAAGGAAATCCGCTATTTCGGCACCAATGTGGAACGGCAGACGAACATTGGCGGCATGACGGTCGCGATGGTCAAAAAAGCCTGGTATACCCCGGCTTCCACCACCACGATCAAAACCGGCAATTCGATCCAGACCAAGCTGACGTACAAACGCGGCGCCTATCATGTCGAATTTATTTTTAACAACTCGCTGGATTTGTCGCATATCAATCTGGTCAAAAGCTGAACGCCCAACCGTTCAGTTCGCCGGCTCTATTCAAAAAGGCTTCCCGCTGAGGGAAGCCTTTTTGGTTCGTTTGAACCGGCATTTATTCTTTATTTTAATTATTTACTTACTTTTAAATATCTATTATCATACAGATACATAGCACCCGAACAAACCGAGCTTCCGCTCCCCTATTAACCCAATCTATAGAAATGCAGGTGCCCTCATGCAGGATCTGAACATGCTTATCCAAAACCGCCATTCCGCGATCAAATTCATGCCCGACACGCCGATCTCCCGACAGGAGTTGGTCGAGATCTTCGAAGGAGTCAAGCTTGCGCCTTCGGCCTTCAATCTTCAGCATGCCCATTATGCCGCTGTCACCGACGAAGACATCAAGGAAAAAGTCTATCAGGCTTCCGGCGGTCAATATAAAATCAAACTCGCTTCAGCCGTCATCGCCGTATTCGGCGATACGCAGGCTCATACCCATATCGCCGACATGAACGAAGGCTTCCTGTCGCTTGGCATCATCGACCGCTCCGAATTCGAGACGACGGTCCGCGACGTGACGGAATTCTACGAACGGCGCGGCGAACAATTCCAGCGTGACGAAGCGATCCGCAATGCCAGCTTGTCCGCGATGCTGCTCATGCTGATCGCCAAAGACAAAGGCTGGGATACCTGCCCGATGATCGGATTTGATCCGCAGGCCGTGCGCGAAGCCGTTGGCGCTCCCGATCATCTGACGCCCGTCATGCTGATTACGATCGGCAAAGAAGATTCCTCGAAACGCCGTCCCCGCGGCTACCGCAAACCGGTATCGGAATTCGTGACGTTCGACCGCTTCTGATTGGAACGCCGCCCGCCTTGCGGCTTGCGGCTGCTGCCTACTTCCTGGCTGTGCCCAGCCGATCCCAAAAGACCGTCCCGCCAGGAATCCAAGATTCCCGCGGAACGGTCTTTTTGGCACTTCTATTCGGGTATTCGGGCGAGGCTGTTCGCAAGCCGCCGTTATGCGCAGGCCGCTATTCGGATCGTTCGCCGCGCAGGCTTACCGGCTAGATCTCTTCTTCAAACAGCTCGCACAGCTCACTCACAAGCGAACCGACATAATCGACGGCGCTGCGGATCGTAGCCGGATCGGACATATCCACACCGGCCATCTGGGCCAGCTCGAGCGGCGTTTTCGACCCTCCCGCTTTGAGCGTGTCCAACCAGCGGTCCACGGCCGGCTGGCCTTCTTCCCGGATGATCTGCATCATCGCGGTGGACAGCGTCAGTCCCGCCGAATACGTATACGGATACAAGCCCATATAATAGTGAGGCTGTCTCATCCAGGTCAGCTTCGCATCTTCGGTCAGCTCCAGCGTGTCGCCCCAGAAGGAAGACAGCACTTCGCCTTTGAGATCGCTCAGCACTTTGGCGGTGATCGCCTGGTCGTCCATGGCACGGGCATAGACCCGGCGCTGGAGTTCGCCTTCGAGCAGATGGGTCACGAAATTGTGATAATACGTATTAAGCAGCTGCATGATGACCCAGCGGCGCAGACGTTTGTCTTCCGACTGCGCGCGAAGATGCTCCGCGAGCAGCAGTTCATTCATCGTCGACGGGGCTTCGATGAAATAGAGCGACGGGCGGGAATTGGCCATCCGCTGGTAGCGCGCGCCCAACATAAGGTGTCCGGCATGTCCCACTTCATGCGCCAGCGTAAACGCCCCGCGCATATTATCGGCCCAGGACATCAGGATATAGGAATGCGAACCGTAGATCGATGCGCAGAAGGCTCCGGTCGATTTGCCGACATTGGTCGCGTGATCGACCCAGCGCTGCGTGAACGCCGCTTCGACGATCTCTCCGTATTCGTCGCCCAGTACCCCAAGCGCGCCTTGTACCGTTCGGCAGGCTTCTTCATAAGTGATCGACGGACTGTATTCCGGATCAAGCGGCGCTTTGAGATCGCAATAATACAACGTATCCAGCCCGAGTACCTTCTTCTTCAATTCGGCATATTTGCGCATATGCGGCGCAAGTTCCGTCTGGATCGTATCGAGAACCGCTTCGTACATCTCTTCCGTCACCTGCTGCGGCTCAAGCAGCATCTGCGTCACCGAATCGTAATTCCGCAGACGGGACATGACTACCTGACGTTTCACTTCCGCGGCATAAGCTTCCGCAAAAGTGTTGCGGTAAGCGTGCAGCCCTCGGCTGAACGAAGCGAATGAGCTGCGGCGCAGTTCGGTATTGGCGTGCATTTCGTAATCGGTTTCGTACGAAGCGAACGATACCGGATAACGGTTGCCGTCCACCTCGACGCTTGCAAACGTCATGTCGGCCAGCTTGCCGCGCAGATAGGTTCGATACGGGGCGCCGTGCACTTCCGACAGCGAAGCCAGCACCTTTTCCGTTTCGGGCGACAGACTATGCGGTTTTTGCTTCAGCAGCAGCTTCAAACTGCGCTCAAATTCCGCCAATCCGGGCTCTTCGGCCAGATAGCGTTCGATCGTTCCGTCTTCGAGCCCCAGAATCTCGGAGTCGATAAACGTAAACTCGGCGGCAAGCTTTGTCAGCGCATCGCCCGACTTGGCCGAGCGGGCTTGATTGTCGGGATTGGTCCCGTCCTCGGTCTGCCGCAGATGCGCGTAAGCCCCTACCTTGCGTGCTCTTTCCAATACGGCTTCATGCGCGCTCAGACACTGCAGCAGCACGGAGGCCCCTTCTCCCAGACGTCCCTGAAACCGAGTCACTTCTTGGGCACTCTGCAGCGTCTGTTCCAATTCTTGGTTCCAATCGTCTTCCGTCAAGAACAAATGCTCCAGATTCCAGGTCGAAGCCTCCGGAACCTCGGAACGCATCGATACTTTCTCGCTCATCGTCTTCACTCCTCTTCATGAAATAAGGCGCGGCAGCGGCAGGGCCATGCAGCCCATTCGCGTTCGCGCCTATCCGGTACCGCTTGGATCCGGTTCAAGAATACGCCCTTTTATTCTACCCCGGGCAGCAAATCGTTGCAAAATGCCAAAGCGTGTCAGCTGCAGCCAACTTTTCTGTTCCTTCTTCTCCCCTCGCTTACGGCTCCAAGCCGAACATCCGTGTACCGTTCACGATCAGCACGGCATGTTTCGACTCGGCAAACTCAAGCTGACCCGGTGCGTACGAATAGTCATCCGTTTCATCGTAATCGCTCCAGGCACTGTTATGAATCCGCGACTGGATTTCTCCGGTCTCGCCGTTTGCTGGAATCGAACCCGAAACGAAGCTCAATTCCACGTAATCGGCGGCTCCTTCCGGAGCACCTTGCGTTCTGCCGAAGACAGCTTTGACGTTCGAAGCCCCCATCTGTGCCCAATCACAGAAATAGTTCTGCCCCGCTTGGCTCTCATTCGTATAGTAATAGCGAATCTTTACATTCTTGAGCGAAACGGCCGAGGAACCCGTATTGCGGATATTGAATACGGGCCGCAGCGCGTTGTCCGACGGATTGTCGTCCAGGCTGCGCTGCATCAGCACCAGGCTTCCGGCGTTCGCGCCCGAAGGGGGAGGCGTAACCGGCGTCGGTACGGCAGGAGTAGGAGTCCCGCCTGACGCTGCCGGTTTGGCGGATACTTCGGCCGAATCGGCTCCGGCGCCTTTGGCGTTTACCGCGCTTATTTTGTACCGATAGGTTTTGCCGTTGACGACCGACTGATCGGTGAACGACGTTCCCTTGATGCCTTTTTGCAGGACGGTATAACTGCCGCCGCCTTCGGCGCGCTTGAGCATATAGCTGCCTGCACCCGGTACGGCGTTCCAGGTCAACGCGACTTGGGAACGGCCGGCCGACGCTTTCAGCCCTTTGACCTGTGCCGGGATCTGCACCGCAGGTGTGCTTCCTCCCGTAACCGGCGCTGTGCCTTTACGCATCTGTTCGCGCACGAACTTGCCCGATGCACTCAACTGCGAGGAGGTCCATCCGCCTTTGAAACTTGCTCCCGGAGCCAGAGCGGCCGACGCTTCCTGCTTATCCGCGAGCGACCAGTTGGCCCAGCTGATCCCCCGGTTGGCCATGAAATCGGTCCATTCTTTGGCTTGGGTCAGGTAAGGGCCGCCGTTTCCGGAAGCATCGCTTGTTCCCCATTCGCTGACGAAGACCGCCAGTCCCTGCTTCATGGCGGCATCGATCCGGTCGCGCAGCCACGCTCCGTGCGTTCCCGCATAGAAATGCACCGCGTACAGCACATTGCTGTCTTTGAGAGGCGAAGCCGCGGCATCTTGAATGTCCTGGCTCCAGGTTCCCGTACCGACAATAATCGGGTTATCCGGATCTTCCGCACGGATGACCTTGATGACTTCTTCCGCATACGGTTTGATCTGTTTGGCCCAAGTCACATTTCCGTTGGGTTCGTTGGCGATCTCGTAGATGATATTCGGCGTATCCCCGTAGGTCTGCGCCATCTCCTTGAAGAAAGCTTTCGACTGCGCTTTGTAGGTATTCGGATCGCCATCGGACAAAATATGCCAATCGACGATCACGTACACGCCCAGCTCGATCGCATCGTCCACCGCCTGCTTCACTTTGTTTTTCAGCGCCGGATTTGAAATGTACCCGTTCGAGTCCGTATACATGGCAACCCGAAACACATTCAATCCCCAGTCGTCACGCAGCCATTTCATACTGTCTTTGTTGACGTAATCGCCGAACCATTGAATGCCGTGCGAGCTCATCCCTTTCAGCTGTACCGATTTGCCCGAAGCATCGGTCAATTTGCCGTTTTTCACTTGAAGCCGACCGTGCTTGCCTACAAAAGTCGAGGCCGCGGAGCTGTTGACTGCAAGCACCGGAGCGATCTTTTGGGTTCCTTCCGTTTTGCCGCTCTGCTTCGGTTTGTTCGGCTCGCGGGCGGAAGCGGATGTTCCGGTTCCTGCACAGGCCGCCAACAGTCCGACCAGCAGACAGGCGAGCATCAGACAGACTCCTTTTTTCAACGAACGATTTCGCATCTTTTCCCCTCCATTGCTGTTCTTGGATGTTTTCTTTCTTCTTATTACCCGTTCTTTGGCGTCCCCTCTATAGAATAACCTATTAATGGAAAAAAAGCCCGATTCCCCGAGAGGAACCGGACCCGGCATACCTGCCCAACCGATGAAGTTCTGTTATTCCGCAAGCTCCGTACCTTTGGTTTCTTTGCCCAGGAAAGCGACCGAAGCGGCTCCGATCAGGATCATTCCGCAGAACATCCCGAAGATCACATAAATCTCGACGCCCTGCGAAATCATCCAACCGACGAGAAATGGAGCAATGATCCCGCCTACCCGTCCAAACGAAGCGGCCAGACCGGCTCCCGTCGTGCGCATATGCGTCGGGTAATGCTCAGGCGTGTACGCGTACAGTCCGCCCCAGGCCCCAAGGTTGAAGAACGAGAGGCAGATGCCTGCCGCCAGCAGCGTCGCCGTCGTATCGGCCAGACCGAACCAGATGGCGCTTGCAGCGGTCAGCACGAGATAAACGACCAGTACGAATTTGCGGCCGAACTTCTCGATGAAGTAGGCGGCGGTGAAGTAACCCGGCAGCTGCGCCAGGGTCATGATCAGGACATACTCGAAGCTTTTGGTCAAACTGTAATCTTTGTACACCATGACCTGCGGCAGCCACAGGAACATGCCATAGTAGGAAAAGACGACCGTAAACCAGAGAATCCAGAGCATCAGCGACGTTTTGCGGTACTCGGGCGCCCAGAGTTGAGCGAAGCGCTGTTTGAGACCGACTTTTTCGGCTTTGTTTTTCTGCGCGAGGAATCTTGGAGAATCGTCAATCTTTCTCCGCAGGTAGAGCGCATACAAAGCCGGCAGGGCTCCCAGGGCAAACGCGATCCGCCAACCGGATTCAAAATTCGGAATAATGAAGTAAGCGATCAGTGCGGCAAGAATCCACCCGCCTGCCCAAAAACTTTCCAGCAGCACAACCGTCCGCCCGCGTTCGTTGGCAGGTACGGATTCGGATACGAGCGTGGAAGCGACCGGCAGTTCTCCGCCCAGGCCGAATCCGGAAATAAAGCGAAGAATACACAGCATCACGAAGCCGGTTGCGACGGCGGATAATCCGCTCGCCAGCGAGAAGATCAACAAGGTCCAGAGCAGAACCGACTTTCTTCCGAAACGGTCCGCGAGGATACCGGCACAGGCGGCGCCTACCGCCATCCCTACCGAGTTGATCGCAGTCAGAACACCCAACTGCTGGGGTCCGAGCGACCATTCGACCGCGAGCGCCGCAGCGACAAACGAGATCAACGCGACATCCATGGCATCGAACAACCAGCTCATCCCTACACTTGCCAGCAGGCTTCTCCGTTTCGGCTTGCTGAGTACGTTAACATTTCCCATTCTTTGTGTCCCCATTTCCTCTTATTGGGCGCGGCCTGCAGGCGGCGTCGTTCGAGATGAACGCGCCGGCTCCGAGACTGGCACAAGGAAAAAACGCCGAACCGCTTCGTGGAATCGCCCCTTTTTCTCTCCCTCCGTCTACAGAGTTTGTGAAAACGGGCTCAATTCATTGAAAAACGTTCTTTGTTTTCTCCCCGCGCACGCGCCGGGATCTCTTTCGAGTCTGCCTCATAGTCTATCCTTTCCGTACCCACATGTAAAGAAAAATTACGTCAAAAGATTCACATGGTTCCACATGTATTTGACGGCGGACCGGGCGGTTCGGGAATGTGCTGCCGTCTCCGATACAAAAAGCGCCATCCGTCCTCGTTTTGAGGATGAACGACGCTTTTTGTGCCTTTTTGGGCAGAGGACAGACTCAGCTTTCCAAACGACCCTGGCTTCGCAAACCTCCGCGGACAGCGGAATAGGCAAGGACAAGACCCGCACCGCTGTACATGACCGCTTGGACGTAATCGGGATACAGGAAAGAACGTACCCCTGCCGCTTCGAACACGACGATCAGCAGCGCACAACCCGCTGCTTTGGCTTTTATAGACATCCGTATCCACCTCCTCTAATTCCGTGTACAACGACTATATAAGAATTTGCATAAGGTGTAAATGCTATTTTTGTATGTCCCAAATTGTAAGCGTTATCTCCATTCGCAAAAAAAATTCCGGTCGGGCCTAAGCCCGCCGGAATTCGGTGCAGCCGCAGATGCGGTTTAAGGGATATACTGTTGGACGATCTTCACGATAACCCCGTCTTTGACCGTCACATGGTAAGGGAACGCGCTCAGGTCAAGCAGGCCAAGCGAATTGTTGTACTGGGCGTCGAATTTGTCCAGGCCAATCGCTTCGTTCCAGTTGATCTCCATGTCTTCATAATTGCCGGTGTGATCGTAGATCTGCATCAGAACCTGCGCATCCGCAGCGACCGGCATTTTCACTTCGGTAATATCGTTATTCACGATGTAGTAACCGTCCGGTGCTCCGCCCATTTCTTCGGCTGCGTCCGGATTTTCTTTCAGGAAGAGCTTGTTCGCCGCTTCGCCCGTATACCATCCGATTCGGTCGGTCTCGAGCTGGGTTGCGCCGTTTGCATCTTTTTCAACCGAGTTGATAAAGATCGTATATGTTTGTTCCGTCGATGTTTCGTCGCTGGTACCGGTTGTTTGTTCTGCCGGAGCGGCAGAAGCCGGAGTGACTACGCTAGAAGCAGGGAAGTATCCAAATCCGATCATAAAGGCCAGAATACCTGTACCGATCATGCCGATTGTTGTCTTTTTCATTGTTGTTCTCCCCTTTCAGAGGTCCCTTGTTGTGCAAGTTCTCGGTAAGTCTTATTACCCTAAAGCTTGCTTGCACAAACTGATTTCTTGAATTTCCTTTATATTTTCATTATAGGACCTGGTGTTAATCAAAGAGTGTCGAACCGATAAAGATGTTCTTACAATATTGACTTATTTGAAAGGGGATTCAGCAGGCAGACCTCTTCCGCGACCGCGCATCAAAAAAGAAGCGGACTCGCAAGCCCGCTTCTTTCCGTTTGGATTCGTTATGGATATCATCGATCCGCAGCCTTCTTATTTGAACACTTTAACGCGTTCCTCGACCGGTTGGAACGTCTTTTCTCCGGCCGGGGCAAGAGGCGCTCCGAAAGGCATTTGGGCTCTCAGCAGCCAGCTCGAAGGCAGGTTCCAGGCTTCCTGGACGCCGGCGTCGATCAGCGGGTTGTAATGCTGAAGCGTAGCTCCGAGTCCTTCGTCGCTCAGCGCCGTCCATACGACAAGCTGCAGCATACCCGAAGATTGGTCGGCCCAGATCGGGAAGTTATCGGCATACAGAGCAAATTGGTTCTGCAGGTTTTTTACGATGTCCTGGTCTTCAAAAAACAGAACCGTACCGCAGCCGCTTTTGAACGAATTGATTTTGTCGGTGGTTCCGGCAAAAGCTTCTTCGGACACAGCCACTTTTTTCAATTCGCCCAAAGTAAGGTCCCACAATTTCTCATGCTGTTCGCCAAACAGAACCACAGCGCGGGAAGTCTGGGAGTTAAACGAAGTTGGCGTATACTTGACCGCTTCTTCCACGATTTCCTGAATCTTCGCTTCGCTTACGGTTACGTCTTTGCCGATTGCATAAATGGAACGTCTGGATTTCAAAGCTTCGAAAAATTCTTTTGCCACGGTAAAGGCCTCCTTGATCGGGTCACGAAAGTATTTTTATAACTTTTCGTAATAAACTATATAATACTCAATTCCGTGCGTCAAGTTTGTCATTTTCTTCGGAAACTGTTCCCAGCGGCATGCCCCATTCCAAACGTTTCCACAGACTGCGCGGATCGGTCAAAAGCTTGGATACGCAGACGACATAAGGTTTGGCCGCTTCGGCGGAAGGCTGGTTGGTCCAAATCTGCCGTCCCGCCAAGTAGGCTGCGGCATATTCGGACCAGTCGCGATACAGGCTCTGGGCTTTCTGCGAAGCCGCTTTCGCTAATTCGAGGGCATGTTCGCCTTCGAGCCAACCCGCAGAATGGGCGGTGCGGCAGATGAATACGTACTGCCCCAGGTCCCAAGCCGCGATTCCGGCCCGTGGAAGCTTGCCTGTGTACATCTGAACGAGGCGGGCGTGGTTATACAAAGCGGCATTGCTGCTCAGGCGGTCGAAGTAGCGTTCCCGGTCTTTGAACGACAAAGCGCCGAGAAACATCTCGGTCTTGCGGTACGAAGCCTGTCCGCCTTCTTCCAGCAGCCAGTTCAGATGCCGGTGCAGCGATTCTTCGTCTTTGACCGACCACGTATGGGACAAAAGCTTGCGAAGTTCTTCCCTGCGTGCAGTGGGCCAAGCAAATCCCGTTTCTTCGAGCAGGCCGTTCATTTGAAACAATACGGCGCCAATCGCAAAAGCGCGCAGATTCTGTTCGTCCGTTCCTCTTAGGCGCAGCGTCTCCATCGCGGCAGCTCCTTTCTTCAAAAGCCGTGAATCTCCGGCAGCGGCTCGCCGGCCGGTTCGGGCAGGGCGGGCTGCGCCTCGACATCAGGCAGTTCAGGCCCGCGCGTTCGGCGCAGCAGCTTCCATCTGCGGGAAGAATACTGCTGCAGAACCCGGGCGATTTCCGTCAGCATCGGACGTTCCCCGCCGGAGGATGCGGCTTCGACCGCAAGTTCCTCCGCTTGTTCATAACGCCCCATGGCCACCCAGCAGCGAATCAGGTACTCTGCCGCTTCATGCTGCAGGCCGACCTGGCAGGCCGCTTCGAAGAATTCGGCGGCCTGTTCGTACTGGTCCAGACGAAACAGGATATATCCGCCGTACAGCAGAATCAGAGGATCCTGTTCTTTGGGATCGATTTGATCCGTATAGCGAACGATAGACGATTCGGCTTCTTCCCAGCGCTGCTCGGAAATAAGCAGGCGAATCTGCTGCAAATACGCCCAACCCCGTGCAGGATGCCGCTGCATCAGCGCTGCAAGGCTTTGCTGGGCTTCGGCAGCGCGGTTTGCGCGGAGCAGCATCTCCGCCGCAAGCCGGGCAGGCAGATACTCCAGCGGCGCAATCCGCTCGGCTTCCCGGTAACAGGTGAGCGCTTCTGCTCCCCGGCCCGATGAGCGGTACATATCCCCTTCCACGATACGGCCGTAATATTCTTTGGGTCGCTCCCGGTTATAACGGCCGACCATGGACACCGCCTGCTCGAATTCCCCGGCGCGAAAATGCGCTTCGGCCATCAGCAGCAGAACGGCTTCCGGAAATCCCCGCTCTTTGGCTTCATTCAGATACTCCAGCCCATGCGCATAATCGCCGATCCGCAGGAAACAGTAACCGACCCGGAACCAAGGTTCCTTCAGCGTCCGGTCATACTGGATCACCCGCAGATAATCGAGCAGCGCTTCCGGATAACGGCGCAGCGAATAGAAACAGTCGCCTCGGGCCGAATGGTAATACCACTGCGAAGACAGCTCCAAAGCATGGTTCAGCAGTTGGAGCGCTTCTTCATAGTTCCCTTCCATGCGAAGAGATTCGCCGAACCAGTACAGGGCCTCGGGATCGGACGGTTTCAGCAGCAGAACCTGCCTGAGATCAAGGCGCGCTTCTTCAAAACGTTCCAGCGCGATCCGAATCAGTCCCCGCAGCTTCAGAATATCCGCCTGTTTGGGCGGCTGGGATTCCGTCTGCCGAATCGCCCGGGTCAGCCGTTCTTCGCTCTCCGCATAACGTTCCAGCTTCCCCAGGGCCTTGCCGAGCAGAAAATTCAACTCGGCGCTCAGCGTCTGGCCGCTCTCGGCTTCCAGCAGCATCTCGGCACATTCTTTTTCGCGGCCGGTATCCAGATACAGTTCGGCCAGCGTATAAATCTCGCTGCGATCCGGCTGGGCGTTTGGCGTCAGATTGCCTGCAAGCCTGTCGTTGAGCATCAGCAGCCGGATCTGCGCTTCCAGGTCTTCCGGATAACGCGCACACAGCTCTTCGTACACTTTTTTCGCTTCCCAGGGTAGATCCAGCTCTTCCTTGCAGGCCGCGATTCCGCTCAGTGCATGAATACTGCCGGGGAGCCGTTTCAACAGCTGTTCGTATTCGGTCAGCGCAAGAGTCGGATTTCCGTCTCGCCGCAGTGCTTCCCCCCGCATCAAGCGGGCTTCCGGCTCTTCGGGCTCTTCTTTTACCCACTGGTCCAGCACCTGCAGCGCCGAACGCATCTCTTCTTTGCGCATATAAAAAAGAGCGATCAACCGAAGGCAGTCGGGCTCCCGATTATTCAGCAGCGCGGCGCCTTTGAGCGCTTTTTCCGCAAGGTCCAGATCGTTCAGCACCAGCGCATAATGGGCCTGTTCCCGAAAGCGAAGGAACGCGTCGTAATCGTAAGGTTCTTCGGCGACCAGCCGGTCATAACGAAGCTCCCAAAAACTGTTGAAGCGCTCCATAAACAAACCGACTTCCGCCTGCTCGTACTCGTCGCCGAGCCGTCTTTCTCTGGCCGTCCATTCGAAATGGCGATCCAGCAGATGCAGCACGCTCTGAGGCAGGAACGGATGTTTCAACAAGAATCCGAACAAATCGCGCCCGATACGTTCCCGGACTTCTATCGGCCAGAACAGCTCGTCGTCGAGCAGTTCCTGCCAGGTATCGGGATCGATCCGTTTCTCGATCTCCGTATAAATGTCTTCGCAGCGGCGCATAAACAGCATGACGGGCGATTCCGGTCCGGTTTCGGCCGCCGCCGGTTCCGGATTTCTCAATCCCTGCAGCTCGGCTTTGCTGAGCGAAGCGCTGCCGCCCGGCTCCGCAAGACGCTTCGCTTCTTCGAGCGCCATCTCGTAGGACTGGCGGATCCGCTGGAACCCTTCCGGGTTTTCTTCCGGATGGCATTCTTTCAATCGGCGGGCATAAGCCCGCTTAATCGCTTTGATTTCGGACGTCGGTTCAATGCCCAGCATGGACCAAATATTCATATCATTCCTCCGGCTGCTTTTCCGCCAGCTCCAGCAGTTCTTTCAACATTCCCGCTTCTTTGCGAATCTCGCGTTCATCCTGACGGCTCAGAACCGTCTCGAAACGACGCAGCGCTCCCGCGATGCGGGTCCGATTACTGCCCAGCGACTCTTCATAGATCCGGTCGCCGCGTGCAAGCAGCAGACGGTTCTCGGACTTATCGCGGGGATGGACTTTAATCGCTTCCAATTCCAGGAATCGCTTTTCGACTTCTTCCATCGACATCCCGCTGGCATCTTCGCGAATCAGAAGACGATGCGTCTCGCTGGTGGAGAGTGTGGTCACTTCCACTTCGAGTATACCGTTGATATCGTAGGTAAAACGAATATCGACCGCCTGGGCGCCTGCACGGCCGCCCGGTACGGGAATCTCCAGCTGCCCCAGCTTGATATTGTTGCGCGTCAGGCGGTTCTCGCCCTGATAAATTTCGATACGAATCGTTTTTTGGTCGTCGGTTACGGTATAGAAGCGTTCCACCCGGCTGGCCGGAATGACGGTGTGCCGTTCGATAATCGGGTAAAAGTGTCCGCCGTCATAGCCGCCGTCTCCGTTTTTGACCGTAACCATCGTTCCCAGGGTATACGGGCAGATGTCGGTCAGGACGACTTCTTTCAGTTCTTCCCGGCGCTCTTTCATGGCGGCCACAATCCCCGCGCCGATCGCTACCGTCTCGTCCGGATGAATGCGCGCCGCCGGAAAACGTCCGAACAAACGGGCGGCAAACGAATAGATCAGCGGCATCCGGGTGGCTCCTCCGACCAGGATGATCTCGTTCAGCTCACGCGGGCTGAGCGAAGCGTCTTTCAAAGCCCGTTCCACCGGATGGCGCAGACGGTTCAGCAGCGGCTTGGCCAGATGGTCGAACAAGCCTCGGTCAATCGTCCATTCGTACGTCTCGCCGTCCACGGTGCAGGACAGCTTGGCATCCTGCTGCATCGTCAGCAGACGCTTGCCCTGCTCGGCCTGTTTGCGAAGTCCGGCCATCGTCCGGTTGTCCAGCCGATCTTCGTCCAGTTCAAAATGTTCGAGGAAGCGGGCGATCAGCATGTCCGTGAAATCCTCGCCGCCCAGAAAAGCATCCCCGGCTACGGATTTGACTTCCATTACGCCTTCGAACATATCGAGAATGGAGACGTCGAAGGTTCCCCCTCCCAGGTCGAACACGAGAAACTGGCTTTCTTCCTGCTCCAGGTGAAGCCCGTAGGCGACAGCCGCAGCGGTCGGTTCGTTGATCAGCCGCTCGACCCGCAGGCCCGCCAGTTCGCCGGCCCGTTTGGTCGCTCTTCTCTGGATATCGTTAAAGTAGGCGGGGACGCTGATAACCGCTTCTTCCACGGGTTCGCCCAGGAGAGCTTCCGCATCCTGTTTGAGCGAACGAAGAATAAAAGCAGACAAATCTTCCGGAGAAAATTCGTGCTCGCCCAGCTTATAGCGCCGGTCTGTACCTATGTATCGTTTGAACAACGCAGCGGTTTTGTCGGGATGCGTGACCAAACGTTCCCTTGCGATTTCGCCTGTCAGAATCTGCCCGTTATCGTCTACGCCCACCACCGAAGGCGTCAGCACGTTTCCGAGCGCATTCGGAATGAGTGTACTTCCTTCTTCCGTTCGATAAGATGCCAAACTGTTTGTCGTTCCCAGATCGATTCCGATAATCGGCACTCTGTTCACCTCGCTCTTCGGTTATTTTTGCTTTATCTTTTATAATCGGTTATATCGGCCGTACTTTTTCGTTATCTACTCTTTTCATCTATGTTAAACGCAAAAAGGAAAACCCCCCAATACTTCCGGAAGGTTTTCCCAAAATCGGTCGGCTGCTCTAGTGTGGCATATAGGCTGTGTGCGTTAGAAATCCGATTTTTGATTGCGGCCGTTCGGCTGCGGGCTTTCGGGAAAACTCAAACGGTCGTAAGGTCCGCTTGACCTGCCTCAGGAAGACTGAGCCAGACGGACGAGCAGATGGGCCAGTTTGTGGCGTTGATCTTCATCTCCGACTTTCCACAGTTCCTGCAGCAGCTTCTCTTCGCTGTTGCGCGGCTCTTCGTGAGCGGCCAAGTAATCGGCTACTTTTTCGGCGACTTTCGCCAACTGCTCTTCGCCGAGTCCGATGCTCTCACCGATTTTGATCCGGTTGTGCAAATATTTTTTGAAGGAATCGAAGTCTTGTAAAATTTTGTCTTTTTTATCATCAGGGATACGGTCAATCGTTTGTTCGACCTTATCCGTATGAACCTCTCCGTCTTTCGTTACCGCGTGCTTTTGTTCTTCGATATTACCCATTTGTCTGGCTCCTCTCGGTTGTCAGTTTCGAATTTTGAAGCGAACCATGAATATTTTCAAAGCGTATAGCACCTGCTGCATTATTATTAACCCGTCTATCGAATATGAACCCGCCTTTAAAGACTTTTATGGATTTTGCGCAATTTTTTGTGGATCCAGATAGCCGCCTGCGTCCCTTCTCCCATCGCGATCGTCGAAAGCTCCGAATGCAGACCGATATCGCCGGCTGCCCAGACTCCTTCAACATCGGTCATTTTGGTGCGCGAATCCGTCTTGATATGCCGGTTCCCTTCGAGAGTCACGCCAAGCTGGGCGGCAAGTTCCGTTCGCACATGGCTGCCTCCGAATGCGATAAACCCTTTGTCCGCTTGGAGTTCGCGGCCGTCCTCCAGCACGACGGAACGGATATCGCGATGATCGTCCGAACGCACCTCGGCGACTTTTTTCTCTTCGTAGCCGATTCCGAGTTTCCGCATATGTTCAAGCAGGCGTTCTTCGATCGGCGCCCGTTCATGGTTGATATAGGTCAGATGAGGCGTACGTTCGGACAGCAGCACCGCCATGCCCGATCCGTGCTCGCCCGATCCGATCAGCACGGTTTTTTGATCCACGATCTCATAGCCGTCGCAGTCCGGACAAATATAAATACTGTAGCCGAGCGCGTCGCGCAGTCCCGGAATTTCCGGATAACGGTCCATCATCCCCGTTGCCAGCAGTACGGTATGGGAGAAAAAACGTTTGCCGGTACCGGTTGTCAGGACAAAACGTTCGCCGTCCTGCGCCGCTTCCATTACCGTGTCTTGAACAAATTCCACGCCCAGCGCTTCGGCCTGCTTTCTTCCGGTGCGACGCAGGTCTTCGCCGGTTACGCCTTCGGGCCAGCCAAGTATATTGTGATACGTATGGCAGACCGACGAGCGGCCGTACCCGGAATCGATCACGAGAACCCGATAGGTACTGTAGCGTCCCAGCTGAATAGCCGCTTGGGTTCCCGCGATTCCTCCACCGATGATGATGCAATCATGCAGCATGAACAGGCTCCTCTCTCTTGTTCAAGCGGCCTGCCGGATACGAATAAGACGTTCCCGAATCGATATTCGTTCCCTTTTTGCAAGTCCGCTTGCTTTTGTACAGTCGGTTTCCAAAATATATAAACCAAAACCCTTTTTTTAAACGCTCATTTGACAGGGACGGCGCATATCCCTACAATTTATCTGGTTATGCCGTATGTTCGGAACATTTTCCAGAAAGGAGACGATCCCCTTCCCGAACCGAATACGACGGCCCCGACGCTTGTTGAATTCGGCGAAAAACGGGGCCCGTTTCCTTTTTGTCGCCTTGCTGACCCTGGTGCTGTGCCTATCGCCTTCCGTACTGAAAGACGAGAATCCGATTGACCTCGACGAGGCGCTCGACAATCTCAACAGTGCGGATACCGGAGTCGGACCGCTGCCTTCCGGGCTGCCTTCGATGCTCTGGACGCCGGGCATTCTGCCTGTCGAAGCCGATCCCGCGCCGCCGCACGATCCGTTCTTCCCGCTGCATGCGGTAGAGCTTCTAATCGGATGGGCAGTCCTGCTTGGACTAAAAAAACGGCTGCTCAGGCCGCTCAAATTCCTCTCCAATTACGTGGAAGAAGCGCTTGTTTTACCTCATTTTTGAACAAGCGCTTTATACACGAAGGGAGAGAAACAGATCCATATGGGAGTTACCATTGCTACTAATCTGCTGCTGGTTGCGCTGCTGATCGCGGCCACCGCTTATTTCGTCATTACCGAGTTTGCGATTATCCGGGTCAGAAGCAGCCGAATCGACCAACTGATCCTCGAAGGCAACAAACGGGCCATCAACGCCAAAAAAGTGATTACCAACCTGGACGGTTCGCTGTCCGCCTGCCAGTTGGGAATCACCATCACCGCTCTCGGGTTGGGTTCGCTCGGCGAGCCGACCATGGAACTGCTGCTGCATCCGGTCTTCGAAGCCATTCCGGCCGTGCCGGAAGCGGTCGCTTCGCTGCTGTCCTACGTGCTGGCATTTGTGGTGATCACCTACCTGCATGTCGTGGTCGGCGAGCTGTTCCCCAAAACGGTCGCGATCCAGAAATCCGAAGCGGTTACGCTCGCCGTAGCAGGATCGCTGCTTGTTTTTTACAAAGTCATGTATCCGTTTATCTGGCTGCTCAACGGCTCGGCCAACCAGATCGGACGTTTGATCGGCATGAAACCGGCCAGTGAACATGGGGAAGCGTTCTCGGAAGAAGAACTGCGCCTGATTCTGAACGAAAGCTACGAAGGCGGCAAAATCAATCAAAGCGAATACGGCTATGTCAGCCGCATTTTCGCTTTTGACGAAATGCTCGCCAACGAGATCATGGTACCGCGTACCGACATGGCCTGCCTCTATCTGGAAAAATCGCGCGAAGAAAATCGCCGGATCATTTTGCAGGAGCAGTATACGCGTTTCCCTGTTGCGGATATGAGCAAAGACCATATTGTCGGGATGATCAATACCAAACAGTACTTCCTGGCGCTGGAAGAAAATCCGGATACCGATGTCGCGTCCCTCGTGCATCCGGTCATGTCCGTGTCCGAAAGTATGGCGGTCAAAGATCTGCTCAAAAAAATGCAAAACGAAAATACGCATATCGCGATTCTTGTCGACGAATACGGCGGTACCTCGGGTATGGTGACGATCGAAGATATTCTCGAAGAGATTGTCGGAGATATCCGCGACGAATTCGACGAAGCCGAAGAAACGGAAATCGTTCAGGTCTCGGAAGATCACCTGATCGTCGACGGCAAAGTCTTTATCCACCGGATCAATGAACGGCTCATGACCGATCTGGACGACGAGGAACTGAATACGATCGGAGGATGGCTGTACGGTCACCGTCCGGATCTGCCGGTCGGTCGGAAATGGACCTACGACAATCTGGAATTCACCGTTCTTCGCCGCGGCCCGCGCCGCTACCGCAAACTGGAAATTTTGCGCCGGCCGGATCCTGCGGACGACACCGCCGAACCTGCGCACGAATCCTGAGCCTCCGGCAAATCGCGACGCATTCGAACCCTTGCCGCACCGACTCTTCTCGCCAAAAAGCCCTTTCCGGTTGACGGAAAGGGCTTTTCGCTGATCGGACCGCTGCGCATATTCCGAGTCCATCGGTTCTGCCGCCGCGAGCTTGGCGATTCATACGGTCAAAAACCGCTTTTATATTTGTCGTCGCTTGAAGAACGCGTCTTGGTCGCGTCCTTGTCTTTCTCTTCCTGCTGCTCCATGGCGATATCTTCCATCGGAAGCGGGTCGACGTTCATTTCGCTTTCGTGCATATCGAATAGGCTCTCGTTGCCTGTCGCATACTGCTCGGGGTGATCGTGCGAACCCTGCCG
Source organism: Saccharibacillus qingshengii (assembly GCF_013185195.1). Taxonomy (GTDB): domain Bacteria; phylum Bacillota; class Bacilli; order Paenibacillales; family Paenibacillaceae; genus Saccharibacillus; species Saccharibacillus qingshengii. The sequence continues at coordinate 5,171 of NZ_JAAZWC010000020.1, read as the reverse complement.
GTTGTCATCCTGCTGATTTTGCTGCAGCGCTTCGGTTTCCTCGCGCTTTTTGGCTTCATGCTGCTCTTTGTCCATGATAGTCTGACACCTCCTGTTATCGCTTTCTTACCCTCTTTACCCGTAAGCGGAACGTCTCAAAACGAAAACGGCAAGATCCTTGCGGACAAAAAAAGAGTTTGCGCGAACTTTCATTCGCACAAACCCTTACTGCCTTCTCACCTTCAGCGATGCTGCGCATAGACGTTTGCTGGTACCGCAGATCGGATCGCGGCCCGCTCCGTATCGCTCAGAGGAGCACTCGCGACCGCCGCGATATTGGCCCGCAGCTGCTGCGGGGTACTCGCTCCGGCCAGAACGCAGTCCACGGCTGGGGAAGACAGCGGATAGCGAAGAGCCGTTTCGGCCAGAGACCGGTCGACCGCCGATGCGATTTCGCTGCGGAAACGCCGCAGTTCTTCTTCTCCGTAACCCAGATAGCCTTTGGACAGCTTGCTTTCGCCTTCTTCCGTCAGCATCCCGCTCGCAACGGGACCACGGGCCAGAAGCCCGATCCCGCTTGCTTGGAGCAGAGGCAGCACTTCTTCTTCCGGACGCCGGTCAAGAATACTGTACTGACTCATGACACTAACGATCCGCGAACGCGAAACGTATTCGCGAATCACATTCGGACGGATCGAAGAAATGCCGTAGTAACGGATTACGCCTTCTTTTTGCAGCTGTTCAAAAGCTTCGATCGTCTCGTCGATCGTCTCGTCGAGCGTACCGCCGTGCAGCTGGTACAGATCGATGTAATCCGTACCCAGGCGCTTGAGGCTGTCTTTGACTGCGGACAAAATGTAAGCTTTCGAAGCGTCCCAGGCGAGCCCTTCCTGTCCGGGCAGCCGCCGATTGCCGACTTTGGTAGCCAGGATCACGTCGCTTCGCCGGCCTTTGATCGCTTTGCCGACCAATTCTTCATTTCGGCCGGCATCGTACAGATCCGCGGTATCCAGCAGATTGATTCCCAGATCGAGCGCTTCGTGCAGCACTTTCACCGCTTTGTCTTCCTCCGTGCCGATCGACATACAGCCGAAGCCGATTTCGCCGACAAGCAGTTCCGAACGGCCAAGCTTATTTTTTTTCATACGTTTCCGCTCCTTTGGTGTGCTTGGAATACGTTACGTGCATATTGGAATCCGGGCCGCCAGTCCGAGTACGGCTTCGAACGTTCTGCGGCCCGTCTGCGTCTCTCCGGCGAAAAATACTTCCGGACCCCCGACCGTTCGCCGCAGAACAATCCGGTCGCCGAGCGCCGCTTCGCGGCTGTAAGTAATCGTCAGCGAGCGAATATCGCATTCGCGATGCTCGTCCGCCGTCAGCAGATCAGCGCACAGATCGGCATAACGCGCATTGTTCAAGTGCCCGTAGCAGTCTACCGCGCTGTAAGGGACCTGATAGATCCCGGATTCGCTCCAGTCGGCTTCTTCTCTCCTAGGCAGAACCGCTTTCTGCAGCGCGCCTGCAAGCGAAGCCCGGGTGCTGACCGATAACGGAAACGGAAAAGCGGAAGGACGAAGAATCCGCCGTTTGGCTATATCCACGAGCGTCCAGGCCGTCGAAGCCCGGCCGATCTCGAATCCGTCTGCGTCAACCAAACGGTAATCCCGGATCCACACCGCTCCTTCGGCTCCGCTGTTCCAGGTTTCCAGCAGCAGCGAATCGCCGAGTCGGGGGACGGCAGACAGTTCCAGACGGATGGTCATCAGCACCCAGGCCATTCCTTCTTCCAGCATCCGGCCTACGGAAATACCGGCATGTTCCAGATGACGGTCTGCCGCATTCTGCATGACGCCAAGCAGAGCGGACAGCCGCATCCGGCCGGCAAAGTCCGAATCCGTAACCGAAACGGAGAAAGATTCCTTCCATATATCCTCCATCTTCGTCAGCTCCTTTCGCGCCAAAAAAGCCCTGCGCCTCGCTGTCCATTATAGCGCCGGAACATCCAAATGCCAAACCGCGGCGGATATCCAGGGGCGCAGTACAATCGGTAACCGGACCCTCAAACGACGCAAAAAGCTCCGCTTCCTCAAGAAGAAACGGAGCTGCACAAACTGTCAGGCCCTTCGCCCAAGACCCTGGATTCAGTGGTCGAACGTATCGATCCAAACTGTCTTCGATTCGAACGGTTCGCGCGTTCCCTGGCCCGGTTCGCGGTCCGGATAGCCCAGGTAGATGAAGCCCAGCATCTGCCCGTTTGCGCCGAGACCGAAACGTTCGGCCATCAGCGGATGATAACAGAGACTTCCGCTTCTCCAGACTGTGCCGAGACCCAGCGCATGCGCTTCAAGCAGCATATTTTGAATTGCGGAACCGACGGCAAGCGTCTCTTCCAGCGGAATAATCTTCGGGCTGTCCACCGGATCGCAGCCTACCGCGATAATGACGGGGGCGCGCATTACTTTTTTGTGGGCGGAAGCGAGCAGTTCCTCGCGTTCTTCCGGTGAAGGATTCAGACCTTTCTCGGCCGCTTCGGTATCGGCCATCGCGGCTGCCAGTTTGCTGCGGCCCTCTCCTTGGAGAACGAAAAATCTCCATGGTTCGGTCTTCCGGTGATTGGGAGCCCAGGTTCCCGCTTCCAGGATACGTTCGATCTGCTCGCGCGGCACTTCCTCGTTCTTGACCGCCCCGACGCTGCGCCGGGTACGGATCGCTTCCGATAGATTCATTGCAATTCCTCCTTCGATTTCCTTGCGGCAGCTTCTGCCGCGGGTGAACAGTGGATTCAAACATACAAATTCCCGGCCGCCTTCGGCCGGGAATTCGGAGACAAAGATCCGGATTTGCAGGCAGCCCGGATTAGGCGCCGCTGGCCAGATCCACCGTATAAATCCGGCTGGTTGCCTGCCAGACTTCGCCCGGCTCGATCGCAAACAGTCCCATATCTTCGGCGGGAAGCGACAGATTCGGCGCGTTAACCAGGTTAACCTGCGGTTCGGGGCAGATGAACGATCCGCCGGCTCCGCTGTTCCAGATCATCCAGTGGCGGTACGAAGTACCTACGTCATACACCACTTTGACTCCGAGTCTGGTGTCGGTAATTTCCGCCCGGTTGCGTCCGCCTTGAGGAACGGCCGTATAATGGTTGTCCATCGCATCGACATACGGATTCACTCCGCTTTCGCGCATCTTCTCTTCCCACTCCGCAAGCGGCTGGAATCCGCCGGTCGGCAGCATCCGTCCATCCAGCTCGCGGCGCTGGCCGATCGTGACTTTGATGCGGCAGTCTTCGGATGTGCTTTCTTCCGCAAAAGGCGCATTCAGGGCGGTATGGAACGCCAGCAGAGCCGGCAGCCTGCGTTCCGATTCGTTAAAGAGCGTCACGTCCTGCTCCAGGCCAAGCGCGCTCAGCGTATAACGGATTCGAAGCGTGAAGGAATAAGGGAAGTACTCGTACATGCGGTGCCCTTCGCCGACCCGGTGGGCAACCGAAACGAAGCTGCCTGCTTCCGAAGCGCCGAAAGCTTCCACTTCCCAAGGAAGCGTATGCAGATAGCCGTGCAGGAAGTTGCCTGTCGCTTCTTCGTTAACCGGGAAAAGGTATTCTTCGCCGTTCCATTTCAGCTTCCCGCCATCGTAGCGGTTAGGAGGAAACAGCGGCGGAATGCCATGCGTACCCGGATCGGATACGAAAGCCTGCATGTCTTCCGGTTCGCGCAGGAAACGGAATCCGCGCGCCGTATCGCGAAACGCGATCAGATTGCCGCCGATTCTTGGCAGTACGGCTGCTTCGTAGTCGCCGTATTTGAGCCATACGGCCGTTTCCCCGTTGTAGTCGCCGTTTTTTGCTTCGTACACCGGAGGGGTTCCGGCATTTGGATTCATCGACATGTACAGTCTCCTTTAAATAAAATTGGAATCGCTCACCATTCATTATAACGCGCCGCAGGATGCGCTTTCAATGCTGACGGCGTTCAAACTCAGTTCGGTGCAATTTCGACCCGGCGGCCTTCGCGTGCGGATTGGAGACAGGCATCGACCGCACGCATATTATGCAGAGCATCTTCGGAAGCGAAAGGCAGTTTCGCTTCGCCGAACACCGCACGAGCGAAAGCATCGGCCTGAAGCGTATAATGATTGACCTCCGGCAGGCGTTCTTCGCGCCGCTCCCGATCGGTACAGACGACAATCTGCGGATTTTCGCGCCATCCGAACATGAAGGGCAGCTCGATTCGGCCATGGGTTCCCGTAATTTCAAAATACGAACGGTTATACGACCACATGCCGCATTCGAAAGTCAAAGCCAGTCCGTCCGGGAAAGCCAGCAGTCCCGAAGCGGCCATGTCCACGTCGTCATGCCGGGAGGAGAAAAAAGCATGGGCCGACGCCCACAACGGTTCGCATCCCGCGATCATCCGTGCGGCCGAGATCGGATACACGCCGATATCATAGATCGAACCTCCGCCCATGGAACGGTTGAAGCGAACGTTGCCGGTATCGTCCGGCGTACAGTAATTGAAAACGCCGTGCATCGAACGAAGGTCTCCGATTTCCCCCGATTCGAGGATTTCCCGCAAGCGCGCGTGTTTGCCTCCATAGCGATACATAAAAGCTTCCGCAAACAAAACGCCTTCCTCTTCGCAGACTTTCAGCATTTCTTCGGCTTCTCCCGCATTTAACGCCGCCGGCTTTTCGCAAAGGACATGTTTGCCCGCCCGCGCCGCTTGGATCGTCCATTCCTTATGTAAATGATTGGGAAGCGGAATATAGACGGCATCGATGTCGGAGTCCTGCAGCAGCTCTTCATAGCTTCCGTAAGACTTTTCAACGCCTGCCCGTTCGGCCATCTGACGAGCCTTGTTTGCATCGCGGCCGGCGATCGCCGTTACCCTGCCCCGTTCCGAATTTTGCATAGCCGGAATAAATGCGCTCTCGGCGATCGAAGCCGTACCGACAATTCCCCATCGCAGTGTTCGAGTCATCGTTTCTCCTCCTTCGTATTCTCCTGTCAACGGCCGGTTAACCCATGCGGCGTCCGTTCCGTGTCTTTATGATAACGTTTTTGGTATACGCTGCCAACGTCTTTGAGCGCAGGAAAAAAGGGGGTATTTTACCCCCTCAGGTTGTCGAGAAAGTCCTATTCGTTGTAGAAGCTCGTCGGCTGCGGGAGAAATTCGTTCCGGTCGCGTGTTGAA
>NZ_JAAZWC010000001.1:285764-434708 GCF_013185195.1 Saccharibacillus qingshengii | reverse complement strand
CACCTTTGGATTTATTCTGTTCTTATCCTAAACCCAAATCGGTTTATCTTCCATCTTTAGTTTTAAAACACGCCCTAAACTTTTTACAAATAAAAATCGTATATCATCTTTCGACTTTGGGAATGTTCTTCTCAAAGTCTTTTTTTTATTTCTTTGCCTACTCATTCCCAACAGCTTTTAGCCCGCCGCAAATTCTGAAACCCCGTCAAAAAACGTGAATCCCACGCCGCTGCAAGCTTCCTCGCTATTTTCACCCCTACTTCACCCGGCAATCGCAAAAAACGTTACCCGCTCGAAACCTGACAATTGCCGAAAATTTGCCGCTTGGGTACAGTGGGGACACAGCCAAGAGAAAGCGCTTGCATGAGTGTTCCGCTGATGGCCGTATCATTCTATTTCGGAGGTGAGCAGATGGGCAGCCTGAATATCGGGGCGAGCAAAGACAGCGAGAAGCAGAGCCGTCTGAGAGAGCAAAGCGCTCTGGGCAAACGCCGGCGCTGGAATATGAACAAACCTCTTCTGATCATGTTCCTGCCGATCGCGATTTTCTTTATCCTTTTCAAATATGTGCCCATGTTCGGTTTCATTATCGCATTCAAGGACTACAACTTCGCGGACGGCATGTTCGGCAGCCCATGGGTCGGCTTCGACAATTACAGGTATCTCTTCCAGAACCCCGACACCCTGGGCATTATCCGCAACACGCTGGTGCTGAGCGCACTGACCGTGTTTGTCGGATTTCCGTTCCCGGTCATTCTGGCGATTCTGCTCAACGAAGTACGGCGCTCCTGGTTCAAACGCTGGACGCAGACGCTGCTGTATCTCCCGCATTTCCTCAACTGGGTTATCGTGGGCGGACTGGTGCTGATGATGTTCTCGATCGAGACGGGCTTCGTCAACAATGTGCTGGAGCGGATCACCGGCAGCGCGTACCCGTTCTTGTTCAATGAAGGGTCGTGGATCACGATCTTTGTCGCTTCCGGAATCTGGAAAGGCGCGGGCTGGTCGGCGATCATCTATCTGGCGGCTCTTACGTCGATCGATCCGAGCCTGTACGAAGCGGCGGGCATGGACGGGGCGGGCAAATGGAAGCAGATCCGCCATATCACGCTGCCCGGGCTGATGCCGACGATCGTGCTCATGTTTATTCTCGGTATCGGCAATGTGATGGATGTCGGCTTCGATCAAGTCTACGTGCTGCAAAATGCGGTAGTCATCAACGTGGCGGAAGTGATCAGTACCTGGAACTTCAAAGTGGGCCTCGGTTCGGGTCAGTTCAGCTACGCGACGGCGATGGGATTGTTCGAATCGCTGATTGGGCTGACGCTGGTGCTGGTGGTCAACGGGATCGCCCGGCGGTCGGGACGCGGACTGTGGTAAGATTCCGTGTCCAAGGTCGCTCGCATCCGTCAAACGAAAGGGGAGAATGGCGATGAAGCCGACAAACGGCGAAAAAGTATTTTACGGCATCAACTATATCATTCTGGCGCTGGCCGCCCTCAGCTGCCTGCTGCCGATCATCCATATCGCCTCGCTGTCGCTCAGCGGCAATGAAGCGATCACGCTCGGCAAAGTGGGGCTGTGGCCGCGCGACTTCACCTGGACGGCCTACAGCAAGCTGATCGAGGACACGAATATCGCCGGCGCTTTTCGCAACAGTCTGGTCATTACGCTGGTCGGCACGGCGCTGAATATGGTCTTCACCATTCTTGCCGCGTATCCGCTGTCCCGCAAACATTTCTACGCGAGACGCACCTTGACGCTTGCGATCGTCTTCACCATGCTGTTCACCGCCGGTTTGATTCCCAATTATCTGCTGGCGAAATCGCTTGGGCTGGTCGGCAATTACGGAGCGTTGTGGCTGCCGGGTCTCGTAAGCGTATACAATCTGCTCGTTCTGAAGTCCTTTTTTGAAAATATTCCGGAAGAACTGGAAGATGCGGCGCGGATCGACGGCAGCGGCGAATGGCGGATCATTCTGCAGATCGTGCTTCCGCTGTCGATCCCGGTCATCGCAACGATCGCGCTGTTCTACGGGGTGGCGCACTGGAACTCGTTCTTCAACGTGCTGATCTATATCAACGACCCGGAGCGCTTCAATCTGTCGGTGCTCGTGCAAAATATGATCCAAAGCCAATCGCTGATGTCGGAACTGGCGATGCTCGATCCGGACGCGTTCCGCAAGCTTACGCCCGAATCGATCCGTTCCGCCGGGATTATCGTGATGATTCTTCCCATGCTGATCGTGTACCCGTTTTTACAAAAATATTTTGTCAAAGGCATGCTGATTGGATCGGTCAAAGGGTGACAGAATGCGCGTCTACTCAAACACAAGAGAGGGGTAAGGGTATGGGCAAACAGAACTGGAGTAAAACGATGATAGGCGGATTCGCGGCGGTCACGGCGCTGTCGATGGTGCTGGCGGGCTGCGGATCAGGCAGCGAGAAGCCGCAGGCGGCGGACGGGGAAAAAAGCGAGGCCAAAGAAAAAATTTCCGTTTCCATTTACGACCGCGGCCAAATCCCCAAAGAGGAAGGCACCTATTCGGATAACCGCTGGACCCAATGGATCAACGAAAACGGGCCGGTTGGCGTCGATTTCGTGCCGATTCCCCGGAACGAGTCGCAGCAGAAATACAGCATGCTGTTCGCTTCCGGCGATGCGCCCGACCTGGTACTGGAATACGATACGGATTTCCTGAACTCGCTGTGGACGCAGAAACAGCTGCTGCCGCTCGATGATATCGTCGAAAAAAGCAGTACCGAATACAAAGCGCTGCTGGAGAAAGTTCCGGCACTGCGGACGCTTGGCACGAAGCCGGACGGCAAGCTGTACAATATCGGCATGGTCACCAAACCGGAAGTGCTCGGGGCGATGGTCATCCGGCAGGACTGGCTCGACAAGCTGGGGCTTGAAGTGCCGCAGACGACCGAAGAACTGTACGCGGTCGCGGATGCTTTTGCCAACGAGGATCCGGACGGCAACGGAGTCAAAGACACGTTCGGGATGAATCTCAGCCAGTTCGCTTCTTTCTACGTGGACGCCATGTTCCAGAACGAGATGTTCATTATCGAAGACGACCAGCTGGTGCGCCAGTTCGACCGGATCAAGCCGGCCTACGAGTTCAAGAAAAAATTGTTCGAGAACGGCATCGTGGACAAAGACTTCCTCTCCGACAAAAACGGCCAAAAAGCGGAGCAGGATTTTGCCAGCGGCAAACTCGGCATCTATCTGGCTTACCGCTCGGTGATCAGCAAAAACTTCGATACGCTCAAAAACACCGATCCGAACGCGAAGGTTACCGCCATGGCGTTCCCGGAAAGCGAATTCGGCCGGTTCGGTCCCGACTTCAATCCCTCGATCCAGATGACGGGCGCCGTGAACGCGAACGCGAAGAATCCGGAAGCGGTCATGAAATATATCGACTTCATGGTTACGCCGTCGACGGTCGAGACGCTGATGAACGGCGTCGAAGGCGAACATTATACGAAAGAAAGCGACGGCAAGATCAAACCGGTCGACGAAAAGAAAAACGAAACGGAAATGGGCTATCTGAACGACTACCGGATGTTCATGCCGAAATATATCGTGGAAAGCAGCAACGTGGACGGACGCCAGCTGGACTCGGCCGATCCGATCGACAAGGAATGGCTCGCGATCGCGGCCGAGATGGATACCCTGTATCTCGATCCGGCGCATCCGCACCCGGGCTTCACGCACGCCAAGTTCCGTCCTTCGCTGGATAAAGCCATGACGACAACGTTCAACGACGGCTGGAACAACATGAACGATACGATGGCCAAAGCGGTCGTCAGCGGCAGCGGCTACAGCGTCGATCAAGGCGTGGAAGACGTCAAAAAATCGTGGTACGCATCCGGCGGACAGGCGCTCGAAGACTGGTACAAACAGTGGTACCAAGACAACAAAGACTCCTGGATCTTCATGGAACAGCTCTACACGATGAAATTCGAGTAACGCTTGGGCCGCGTCGGACGGAGCCGAACAGTCATACGCTAAAAAAACGGCTTCGGGCGGATCTTCGCACCGGAGCCGCTTGCGGGAGGACGGAATATGCTTGTATACGACGAACAAACGCTTGAACGGACAAGGCGGCTGATCGCTTCGGAACCTTCGGTGAAGCGGGGCTGGGCGGCTTTTGCAGCCGACAGGTCCGCGCGAGACGTCAGATGGCTCGAGGAAGCGCGGGAGCGGATTGCCCGGCTGCGGGAACGCTGGCTGACGCATGGAGGCAGCAAGCGTTTTACGCTGGGCAACGAAGTGCGGGAGCTGGCCAAAGAAGCGCAGAACCTGGCTTTCTACGCCAAGGTCGAAGGCGGCGAAGCGGCGGAGCCGATTGTGCGCGGACTGATCGGGCTGCTTGGCGAAGAAGAAAGCTGGGTTTACCAGAGCGGCGGAGGCCGGCATTCGGATCTGTGGACGGCGGATATCGGCGTCTATCTCTCGTCGGCGTACGACGCGGTGAAGGAGTCGTGCAGCTTGCAGGAGCGCGAAGCGATCGAAGAGATGCTGTACCGCAAAGCGTACGTGCCGCTGTACGGCGACTGGCTGCATCCTCTTCGCAGGATTCATGCGCTCGATACGATGGGCCATAACTGGTGGATCGTCTGCGTATCCGCGGCGGGTCTGCTGCTGCTAACGATTCGGGGCCGGGTTCCGCATGCGGAGGAAGCGCTGCACACGATTACGGAAGGCATCCGGGAATGGTTTGCGTATCCGGGCAATGTGCTGCAGAACAAACAGGCTAATTTCGGTGCGGACGGCGACTATGTCGAGACAATGGGTTATCTGGATTATGCGCTGGGCAATTTCCTGGTCTTCGAAGCGGCTTACCGGCGGCAGACCGGAGACGTTTCGCTCGGCGAACTGCCGGTGCTGGCCCGGATTCCGGAGGTCTATATGCAGACCCTATATTGGAAAAAGGCGGAGGAGCAAAGCGCGGCGGGCGAAGAGGTTACGGGAAACGTCGGCACTTTTCATTTCGGTGACGAAGGCGACCGCAGAAAGCATGCCTATGTCTGGCTGGAATTGGCTGACCGCTACCGGCATGCGGGTCTGCTGGGATTGTTCAACGATCTCAAAGGCGATCCGTCCGAGGCAGCGGAGTTTGCCTGCTATCCGGAAGGGCTGACAGCGGAGAGGCCCGTGACCGGCGAAGAAGAAGGCATCACCGTATTCGCCCATTCGGGCTGCGGCTTCGTTCGCTGGAAAAGCGGCCAGGAGCAGGCGGTGCTGGCGGTCAAGACGGGAGAAAGCTGGAACCACAACCATCTGGACGCCGGTACGTTTATATTGACTCTCGGCGGGCGCGTTTTTGTCGACGACTCGGGACACTGCGCCTATTCCAAACCGCTGTACAACACATATTACAGACAGTCGACCGCCCATAATATCGTCCTGCTGGACGGCCGGGGCCAGGCGCCGGGACTGATCGAGGAAGGGACCAAATTTCCCGGCTCGCTGCCCGATCGCTTGGACATGCCGGGTTACAAGTATCTGCTTGCGGACTGTACAGGGCCTTATTCCGGATTATACCGAAGATTCTACCGGCACTTTCTCTGCCTGGACGGAGCGATGATTCTTGTCGACGACCTGCAGTCGGAACGCGACGGAACCTTCGAATGGCTGCTGCATATGCCGGCCGGACTGAAGATCGGGCAGGGCAGGGCGGAGCCGTATTTGTCTCTGCGCAGCGAAGAATGCGAGATGCGGGTTATGCACCCTTTTCCGCAGAAAAAAGAATACGTACAAACCCGAGGCTACCTGCATGCGAAGCTCCGCGGCAGCGGGGAGGAAGATGTATTTCCCGAAGCGGATTATGCCAAGATTCGTTCCGCGTCGGTGGAGGGACGAATCAAGTGGGTCAGTGTGTTTCTGCTGCCGGCTGCGGAAGAGTCCTGGACAAGCGTACAGCGTCTGGACGAAGCGGACTACGGTGCAGGGGCGGCGCCGATGCCGGACGCTCCGCTGCCGCAGCGCGGCGAAAGCGCCGCGGCAGCGGAAAGTTCCTCCGACGGCGAAGACGTCCAGGCGCTTCGCTTGAACCGCCCGGACGGAGGGAGCCTCGATCTGTTCGTCAATCCACGGGCCGACGGCCGGGTGATGCACGACAATTCCCACGCGGTCTTCGGCGAACTTGAGACCGATGCGTTCCTGAGTACGCTCGCTCGCGATGCGTCCGGACGCATCTGCCGGGTTACTCTGCATAACGGCAGCTATCTCAAGCTGGGCGGACAGTGTCTGTTCAGTTCGCTGCTCAAAGCCGGCGCCGCGCTGGATTACGGGAACGGACTGCATGCGGAAGTGTCGCTGTCCGCGGATGCCTGGTGTTATTTTGCGCCTGCCGCACCCACGCCCGGCACGCCCGATTTCTCCGGTGCCGAGGCGGGTCTGCCGGTTGACGCGCAAGAGCAGGCCCGCGGTGCGGGACTGCGTTTCGACCCCGATTCGGGACTGTGGAAACGCCGGATGGAAGCGGGGCAAAGCGGGTTCCGTCTGCTCTTCGACCTTCCATAAGGCCTCTGACGGAACGTGTCTACCTTGAACCTGCCGCTCCAACAGGCCCTTACTTCAATCGAACGGAGGTTTATTCGATGTTCAAAACCGAAGAAAAATGCAAAGCGCGTCTGGACGAACTGGAGACGTTCCGGCATCGCGTCGTACACGCGTTCCGCGAGCTGGAAGTTCTGCCGGACGAAGCGGGCGAGATCGCCGCTGCGCCGCCGTCCGCCGATACGGCGGGCTGGGCAGGGATGCCGATCGGCAGCCGCTGGACCGGACGCGACCGCTATTTGTGGCTGCGCCTGGAGGTTCGGCTGCCCGAGCCGGTCCCGGGGCACCGGCTCGTCGGACTGTTCGATTTCGGTCTGACGCCGCACGGGAACAGCAGGGGCTTCGAATCTTTGCTGTTCGTAGACGGCCAGCCGCGCCAGGGAGTCGATTCCAATCACCGGGAAGTGTTTCTGGACGATCTGGCCGGACAGACGGCGCAGCTGCATTTCCGGCTGTGGTCTGGACTTGAAGGAGGCGGTCCGCGCACCGAGCAGGAGCATCTGCTGGCCCGGGCGGACCTCTGCCTGCTGCATGAAGAAGCGGACGATCTGTATTATACCGGCCGTGCGGTGCTGGAGACCGTGTACGTACTTGGCGATACCCGGGCCGAGCGCCACGATCTGCTGCTTGCGCTGGACCGCTCGCTGAACCTGCTCGATTGGTCCCGGCCGGGTTCCGAAGCTTTCCGGGCTTCGATTGGGCTTGCGCTCGCGGAGTTGAAGCGCCGGCTTGTCGCTCTGCGCGCCGATTATCCGCAGCCGGCCGATCCCGTTACCGTGCGCTGTATCGGACATACGCATATCGATGTGGCCTGGCTGTGGCGTCTGCGCCATACGCGGGAGAAAGCGGCCCGCTCCTTTTCGACGGTGCTTGCGCTGATGGAGCAGTACCCGGATTATGTCTTTCTGCAGACCCAACCCCAGCTCTACACCTATATCAAGCAGGATTATCCGCAGCTGTACGAACGAATCCGGGAAAAGGTGCAAGAAGGACGCTGGGAAGCCGGAGGCGCCATGTGGCTGGAAGCGGACTGCAATCTGACTTCGGGCGAGTCGCTGGTGCGGCAGATCCTGCACGGGACCGCTTTTTTCAGAGAAGAATTTCAAACGGAGAACCGTTATCTGTGGCTGCCCGACGTGTTCGGTTACAGCTGGGCGCTGCCGCAGATCTTGCGCAAGTGCGGGATTACGTCGTTCATGACGACCAAGATCAGCTGGAGCCAGTACAACCGGATGCCGCATGATACGTTCGTCTGGCGCGGGATCGACGGTTCCGAAGTGCTGACCCATTTTATTACGACGCCCGAGATCGAGTTTCCGCAGGAAAGCTATTATACCTATAACGGATATGTCGTGCCGGAGACGGTACAGGGGATCTGGGAGCAGTACCGGGACCGGCCGATGAATCGCGAACTGCTGCTGTGCTACGGCTATGGCGACGGAGGAGGCGGCGTGAACCGCGACATGCTGGAGATGCGGCGCAGGCTCGAACAGATGCCGGGTCTGCCGAGAACCGTCACGGGACGGGCGGACGAATATTTCGAGCGTCTGGAGCGCACGGCGGCGGAGACCGAAGCGTACGTGCATACGTGGGACGGCGAGCTGTATCTGGAAAATCACCGGGGAACGTATACGAGCCAGGCCTGGATCAAAAAAGCGAACCGGCACCTGGAGCTTGCGCTGCGGCGTACGGAGATGCTGTCCATCGCAGCCGACAGGCTGGGCGCGGACGCTTCCCGTGGCGATCGGCGGCAGATTGCCGAAGCGTGGGAAATCGCGCTGCGCAACCAGTTCCACGATATCATTCCGGGATCGTCGATCGCGGAAGTGTACGACGATGCCAAAGAAGAATATCGGGAAGCGGAGCGGCTGACGCATTCGGCGCAGCAGGCGGCGATTGAGATTCTGCTGGATGCCGGGTCGAACAATACAGATGGCGATACGGGAAAAAGAACCGCACACCCGGGTACGCTGCGCTATACGCTGTTCAACGATTCTTCCTGGCCAAGCGAAGGTTTGGCGGAGATTGCAGACCTCGAAGCCGAAGCAGGCTTGGCAGCGCAGGGGCAGTGGCGCACGCAGGGCGGGCGCAGGCTGGACGCCCAGCGAAGCGGCTCGGGCTGGCTGGTGGAGACCGGCGGCGTACTTCCGCTCGGGTTTGCGGAGATTGTCTTCGAGCCGTCCGGGGAGCGGGCGCCGATCGACACCGCCGCAGCGGGAGAGCAGGATGCGGAGCAGGCGGAGAACGGATTCGTTTGGGCGGACGGCTGCCTGGAGACTCCGTTTTATCTCGTCGAATGGGACGAAGCGGGACGCCTACGGCGTCTGTATGACCGCGAACATCGGCGCGAGGTGCTGGCTGCGGGCCAAGCGGGCAATGTGTTTCAGGTATTCGAAGACAAGCCGCTGCAGTTCGACGCGTGGAATATCGATCTTTTTTATACGGAAAAAATGCGGACGGTCGACGATCTTCAATCCAAGCGTCTAAAAGAAAACGGACCGCTGCGGGTAGCGGTCGAATTCGAATGGATCTATGGCGATTCGAAAATTCGTCAGGAGGTGCGCTTGTACCGCAGCAGCCGAAGAATCGATTTTGTGACGGAAGTCGACTGGAGAGAACGCCGCCAACTGCTCAAAGCCGCTTTTCCCGTCGATATCCGCGCCGCGGAAGCTTCCTACGAGATCCAGTTCGGCAGCGTCCGCCGCCCGACCCATTGGAATACGAGCTGGGATTACGCCCGGTTCGAGACAGTGGGCCATCAGTGGGCGGATTTGTCGGAACGGGGCTACGGGGTGAGTCTGCTGAACGACTGCAAATACGGATACGATATCAAAGGAAACACGCTGCGCCTGAGTCTGATCAAATCGGCCGAATATCCCGATCCCGATGCGGATCTGGGCGAGCACGCCTTTACTTATTCGCTGCTTCCCCATACCGGCGACTGGGCGGAAGGCGCCGCGGCGCAGGAAGCGTGGGATTTGAACAGTCCGCTGTCCGTATGGCCGGGTTCTTCCCGGTTGGCAGGACAGTCTCTGCTGCAGTCTTCGGCCGCGCATCTCGCGATCGATGCGATCAAACCGGCAGAAAACGGGGATGGAGTCATCGTACGGGTACACGAATGCGAAGGCCGCAGCGGAGAAACGGAACTATTTTTCGCTCTGGGCACGGCATCCTGGCAGGAGACCGACCTGCTGGAGCGTCCGATCGGCGAAGAACGCACCGATGCCTGGAGTTTTGCCGTCAAACCGTATGAAATCCGGACGTTCCGCGTGCGATTCGGGGATTCCGCTTCTTCTCAAGCGGAAGAGGCGGACAAGAAGCGGATGCACGGCGGAGCGGAAAGCGGGGTTCACCATGAAGCACGATAACACGAACCGTTCCGCGGCAGCCGAAGACTTCTCTCCGGCCGAGAATAGGGAGACGGGACTTGCGGGGCAGTCGGCAGACAGGGGCGGAAAGCTCCCGGTGTTCGAGCGGGCCGCCGCTTACGCTTTGCGGCAGATCGATGCCGGATTGGATACCTTCGGACCGTGCGCGTATCCGGCTCCGTCCAGTATCGGGGGCGTATATCCGGCGATCTCCAATTTCGAATGGACGTCGGGTTTCTGGACCGGCATGCTGTGGCTGGCCTATGAACTGACCGCAGAACCCAAATACCGCCGCGCTGCCGAAAGCCAACTGCCGGATTATCGGCTCCGCCTGGATGAACGGATCGGGACGAATACGCACGATCTGGGCTTTTTGTACAGTTTGTCCGCGGTGAACGAATACCGGATTACCGGAAATCCCAAAGCCCGGGAAGCCGGGCTGATCGCGGCGGATCTGCTGGCCGAGCGGTATCTGCCGCAGGCCGGTATCATCCAGGCCTGGGGAGACCTGAACGATCCGTCCGAGCGCGGGCGCATGATTATCGACTGCCTGCTGAATCTGCCGCTGCTGTACTGGGCCGGCGCGGAAACGAACGATCCCCGTTATGCGCAGTACGCGCTCAGCCATGCGAGGCAGTCGGCCCGCTATCTGGTCCGTCCCGATCGCACGACCTATCACACGTATTATATGGATGCCGAGACCGGCAGGCCGAAGTTCGGCACCACCCATCAGGGTCATGCCGACGACTCGTGTTGGGCAAGAGGCCAGGCTTGGGGGATTTACGGGTTCATGCTCAGCGACCGGTATACCGGCGGATCGGAATTCCTCGAGACCGCGCAGCCTCTCGCCGATTATTTCGTGGAAAGAACACCCGAAGACGGAGTGGTGTACTGGGATCTGGCGTTCAAGGAAGGCCGCGAACAGGAACGGGATTCTTCCGCTTCGGCGGTAGCCGCCTGCGGCCTGCTGGAGCTTGCGCGCCGTCTTCCGTCCGGCAGCTCGCAGAGCCGCAGCGCCGAACGCCGGGCGCTCGATATTCTGAGCGCACTGGACGCCAACTATACGACGCGCGATCTTCCGGGATCGAACGGCATCCTCAAACACGGCGTATACAACAAGCCCCGCGGGATCGGCATCAACGAGTGCACGATCTGGGGCGACTATTATTATTTCGAAGCGCTGGTCCGGGTACTGAAGCCTGACTGGCAGCCCTGACCGAAGAAGCCGGGAGTTTTCGGTTTTCTTGGGGGATGCGAACACAGCCGGATAGAAAAAAGGCGTGCAAAAACAGACAATGCGCTGTTTGCAGGCCTTTTTTTCGTGCAAAAACGGACATATTCAAAAAAGAACCGTCTAATCAAACAAAATACTTCATTTATTGTAATTAAATGTCGAATAGTTGGTAACAATCCGTTTAATCTCACAAAATCCAATTTGAATGCGGAGGCCTACTATGCTCGCCAAACAAAACCGCTTGATGCTGTCTTTGACCACCGGTACGCTGCTGCTTTCCGCCCTGACTCACTATCTCAATCGATCGCTTGGTATTTTCGACCGGATCATGCAGAACCCCGGTATTACTATCATGGATCATGCGGCGCATGCGAGCGACAATCCGATTATGCTGAATATTCTGCTGGTGCTCCCTGCCCTGTTGTTGGCAGTGGCGCTGCTGCTGTATAAAAAAAATACCGCCCACAGCATGGTCCCGCTGCTGAACACGCTGTCGCTGACTTTTGCCTGCCTGTCGATTACGGCCGGTGGCGGAGGATATGTCGAATTCCACTTTTCGATTTTTATGGTCGTGGCTTTTCTGGTTTTTTACGAAAGTGTCGCGCTCGTGGCGTTAATGACCGCGATCTTTGCCGTCGTGCATGTCACCGCAACTTTTTGGATGACCGAATTGTACCTCGGCAGCGAAACATACACCCTTACGATGCTGCTTCTGCACGCGGTATTCCTGCTCTTGACGAGTGGAGCGGTCAGCTGGCAGATCGTTGTCAAAAAGCGGTTCTCTCAAGCCGTTGAAGCGGAACGCGAGGCGAAGCGCTTGGAGCTGGAGCAGGCGTTCAGCGCGCTGCGCGGCATGTCGGCCCGTCTGAACGGCACATTCGAAGGAGCGGCGGCAAAGTCGGAAACGATCAGCGAATCGGGACGTGCCTTGTCGGCTTCCTTTGACAAAGTATCGTCGGAACTGGATCTCCAGCAGGAATCGGTCGAACGGGTAGGACGGAATCTGGATGACATCCATGCGATCGTGGAAGAAACGCGTGAGACTTCACGGGAAGCCGGCGCTTATGCGGAAAGCGCACGCTCGCTGCTGCCGCAGGCGGTCGGGGAAATGCAGCGCCTGCAGGGCGGCATGGAAGAACTGGCGCGCAAAGTCGGGGAGACGGCGCAAACGATACGCGGTCTGGACGAATCGGCCGGAGAAGCGGATCGTATTCTCTCGGCAATCCGCGAAGTAGCCGACCGAACCAATCTGCTGTCGCTCAACGCTTCAATCGAGGCGGCCCGGGCCGGGGAACAGGGAAGGGGCTTCGCGGTCGTTGCCAGCGAGATTCGGGCCTTGGCGCAGCAAAGCCGTAATAGCGCGGAAGAAGTGAACCGGATTTTGGGCGGTATCCGCGAAGAGACCCGTGTTTCGGCCGTACGGATGAATGATAGCCGGGAAATGACGGAAACGAGCCTGGAGCAAATGACCGGCGCGATTTCATTGCTGGACGAAGCGGATGCCAGCGCGTCGAAATTGATCGGCGCGGTAGACAGAATCGGAGGACGGGTCGAGAAATTAGCCGACCAATCGCGCCGGATTTCGGACGAAATGCACGGTGTATCGGCCGTTAACGGCCGGACGACGGACGCGCTGCGCACGTTCGGCCGAACCGCCCAGCATCAGGTGGAATCCAGTCTCGAAATGAACAGCGAACTGCAGGAACTCAGACAGCTGTCCGGCGAAATTCGCGAACGCTTCGGAGCTTGAAGAAGCCGTCGGCGGGAAGCCAAGAATGAATCAGCGTTTTTTCGAAACGTACACGAACGAATACAAAAAGGAAGCACAAACTCGAGCGCGGCTCGGTTTGTGCTTCCTTTGTTGTTATTGCTTCGAATCCGCAAGCAGATGTTCAAAAAGAGGTTGTTCAGATCTTCTGTTCCCACAGCTTCGCTTGGTACTCTTTGACCTGCTGTTCGGACGCTTCCGGCCAAACGGTGCGGAATTCATGCTTGTCCTGCGGAATAATCTCGACCATCTTGTTGATCATATCCTGCGGATCGAACTGCTGGGCCAGCATCTGCTCGCCTTTGAGCAGATCCGAACGTTTGGTAAAGTTCTTTTTCTCGTCGTACCATTTTTCTTTTTCCTCGAACATCATGTCGTTGAAGCCCGTCTTGTACGGACCCGGATTGATCGTGGCCACCTGCACGCCGTAATCTTCGAGTTCCTGCTGCAGAGCCTGCGCCAAGGCTTCGAGGGCATGTTTGGAAGCGCAGTACGGGCCGAGAAACGGATTGACGCTCAAACCGGCGATCGAACTGGTGAATACAATCTTGCCTTTCTTTTTGGCCACGAATTTGCGGGCTGCGATCTGCGCAAGTTCGATCGCGCTGAAGAAGTTCGTTTCGAACACCTGCCGGACATTGTCCACAGGCACTTCCGCAAACGGACCGGTATGACCGATCGCGGCGTTGCTGACGAAAATATCGAAGTCATGTTCGTTCACCTGCGCCCGGTCGAGCGGATTATTGACGTCAAGCTTGAAAACTTCGATGTCGAGTCCTTCGGAACGGGCGTATTCGCGGAATTCCGGCACCTGCGAGATCGTTTCTACGGTCGCGATTACCCGGTGTCCGGCGCGCGCCAGGCCGATCGCGGTTCCTTTGCCGAGACCGCTGCCCGCACCGGTGATGAATATCGTTTTTTTGTTCGAGAAAATAGCCATGTCCTTGTCCTCCTTCATCGTTCTTCCGAAATGGGATGGTTGAAATCGAACCTCGTGTCGCGATCGAAGCGAAAGCGAATCTTTGAACTTTTACCCGGCATCGGAATTACGAATCAGGATGGCTGCCGAAAAAGGAGCAGAAAACTTGTTTACAGAACGTATGTTCGGTGTATAATAAAAGTAAAACGACAGAGCGGAAGGAAGGCCCAAATGCCGACCGTCGACAGATCGGAGGAAACCGTATGGCAGCGAATCGAATCGTCATGCTGGTGGACATGGAAAGTTTCTACGCAGGGGTCGAGAAGGCCGGGAATCCCGCACTTCGGAAAGTCCCGCTCGCGGTAGTCGGAGACCCCGAGGTGCCTTCAAGTGCGGTACTTGCGGCCTGTCCTATTGCCAAAAGGTATAATATTCGTACGGGGGAACGGCTGGATGCGGCGCTCGCCAAATGCCCGTCGCTGACGGCGGTTCGCCCGAGAATGCTTGCTTACATCGAGGTGTCGGCGCAAATCGCGGGCATTCTCGAAGCGTATACCGATTTGGTCGAACCCTATTCAATCGACGAAATGTTTGCGGATGTAACCGGGTCGCTGCACCTGTACGGGGGCGATCCGCAGGAGCTGGCGCGGTTGATCCAGAGCCGGATTGCGATCGAAACGGGAGTACGGGCGAGATTTGGCATCGGCGGCAACAAGGTCCGCGCCAAGCTCGCCTGCGATCTGGTCGCCAAGCGAACCGGAGAAGGCATTTTCTTTTTACATAAGCAGGAAGACTGGGAGCAGCGGATCTGGAGCGAACCGGTTCGCCGGATGTGGGGCGTAGGCGGCAGAATGGAGAAACATCTGCACGGTCTGCGTATTCTGACGATCGGCGATCTGGCTCGAACGCCGCCCGACAAGCTGCAGAGCCGCTGGGGTGTTAACGGGGAGGTGCTGTGGCGGATCGCGAACGGACAAGACGATTCGCCCGTGTCTCCCTGGACGGCGAGAGAACAAAAAGAGATCGGTACGACGATCACGCTTCCCCGCGCTTACCGTCTGCAGAGCGAAATCGAAACGGTGCTGCTCGAGTTGTGCACCGAGATCGGACGCCGGGCGAGGAGGATGCGCCGGATGGGCGAAGTCGTCTCCGTCGGCGCGGGAGGCGAAGGCGGCAGGCGCGCAAGCCGGGGATTCCGCCTGCGAGCCGCTCTGCCCGACCCCAGCGATATGACTTCGGAGCTGTTCGAGACGGCTCGCCGCCTGTTCCGCGAAGGTTGGGACGGCTGGCCGGTCAAGCGCCTCAGTCTGTCGCTGTCCCGGCTCGGTTCCTCGGAAGTCTATCAGCCTTCGCTGTTTGAAGACCGGGAGCGCCAGCGCGCGATTGACCGCGCCATGGACGAAATCAAAGACCGTTTCGGCGAGACGGCTATTGCCAGAGGGCGTTCGTTTATGGACGAAAGCCGGGCCAAAGACCGCGCGGACAAGATCGGAGGACATTACAAATGACCAGGAAACTCGAAGGCAACGGACTGTGGGAATCGAGCCGGATGATTCTGCCGCAGTACCGGGAACGAATCGTGCGGGCGGCGGCGGAGAGGGATGCGAAGCCGGAAGCGGTACTGCACGAAGACCGGCTGGAAGAAATTGCGGAAGCGGTCAAGCGTTCGCTGGCGCTTGGACTGACCGTGCGTTTGGAACTTCGCCAAGAAGAAGAACATGCAGCGGAAGGGATCGTGGTCGACGCCAGCCCGCTTCAAGGCATGCTCAGGCTGCGGCAGGAGTCCGGCAGGGTTCGCCAGATCGCTTACCGCCATATCACGGGCGCATCGCTAAAAGAATGGTGAGACCGGACGGGGTCCGCAGCGAATCGGGCA
The DNA here is from genome assembly GCF_013185195.1 of Saccharibacillus qingshengii. Classification (GTDB taxonomy): domain Bacteria; phylum Bacillota; class Bacilli; order Paenibacillales; family Paenibacillaceae; genus Saccharibacillus; species Saccharibacillus qingshengii. The sequence continues at coordinate 418,973 of NZ_JAAZWC010000001.1, read as the reverse complement.
AAAAGGAGTGCTGGCCATGCGAGCGACGGAAGAAGATTTTGCCCTGATCCGGGCGATGCTCGAACTGCCTTACCTGATCAAAGTGCTGGATGCCGATATGAAGCGGATCGAATCTTCCCCGCTGCGCACGAAAAAGGCGCTGCTCAGGCAGATGGACCGGCTGCGGGAAGAAGCGCGGCTGGAGATGCGCGAACTGCGCCATTCGCTTCGCGTCCGCGGGATCAAGATCGTGAAGCAGGACCGGCAGGAAGATCGCTTGTGCGCCGATTACGTGTGCCGGGGGCATCATGACCGGATGCTGTTGATGTGGAGCCGGATCAAAGCCGATGTGGAAGAAATCGCGGAAGAGTGTCTGGAAGTGAGGGCGCCGAGCGGCTTCGCCGGGCGGATCCGTACGGCAGTTCCGGCACATTCGGAGCTGGCGGGACCTGCGCAGCGGCAGGGCGAATGAATCTCGGTCGCCGTCTTCCTTTTGCCTGACGCGTCCCGTTATAATAAGAAGAAAACGCGACGGGAGAGGTTGGCATGGGGGGCACGGCAGGAGGAACGGCAAAGGGAATATTGGAGCAGGCGGTGAGAACGTATTGGCCGAACTACTCGGGAATTCCGGAAGCCGGCGCAAAAGGATGGAACAATACGACGCGGTTTGTGGAGCATGAAGGCAGCAAATACGTGCTGCGCGTCTACGAGACCCATCGCGAACCCGATCGGATTCTGTTCGAACACGAAGTGCTGCTGCATCTGGCGGAAGCCGGGCTGACGTTCCGGACGCCGGTTCCGCAGTCAGGTCTTGACGGATCGACCCTTGTTCGACTGGAAGACGGAAGCGGACGCTACGCCTGTTTGTTCGGATATATCGACGGGACCCGCCCGGCGGACGAAGACCGTCGTCCGCTGCGCGCATTCGGGCAGGCGGCGGGTGAACTGTCCGCGGCGCTGTCGCGGATCGAGACCCGGCTGACCCCGGCTTACCGGCCGTATTATGAGCTGGAACAGGCTTATCCGCTCTGTACGCCGGAACGGGTCGCCGCTTTTGGCTCCGGCTCCGGGCTTCCTGCCGGACTGTCCGGCGTAGAACCGGAACTTGGACATCTGTCCGCCGTCTACCGGGAAATTCTGCAGCAGACGGACAAGCTTCGGCATCTGCCGCATCAGCTTGTCCACGGTGACCTGAATGCTTCGAATATGCTGATTCGTACAGGCGAGCCGGATACAATCGAAGCGCTGCTGGATTTCGAATTCTGCACGTATGACGTCCGGGCGATGGAAGCGGCCGTTCTGTTGTCGGGGCTGCCCCGATGGGAACGCGGACTGCCCGATCCGATGGCTCTGTGCGGAGACGGGTTCCGCCGGCACGCTCCTTTGGAGGCGGCGGAGATCGAAGCGGTTCCTCTGTTGATGCGGCTGCGCAAGGTGGACGTCTTTTTGCACTTCCTTACCCGGTACTGGGAAGGGACGGACGGCATCGAGGTATTGGGCGAACAGATTCTTTCTTTGTCGGGCGACTTGAAGCGAATGGACGAGGAAGAAGCGGAACTGCTGCGAAGACTAACCCGTATTTTGTCCAATTGAGAATAGAGAACCGGCCGGATACCTCGTGTATCTGCCGGTTTTCTTTTGTTTTCAACCTATTTTTCCGTAAACAAGCAAAAAAATTTTTTATATTTCTAGTTGATTATCATTCTCAATTAAGATATATTGGTCACATCGGCAGTTCACATTCAGTTATCCCATTAGATCGGCAAGGAGTGAAAGCGATGGAAACCAGCCTATACCGCCGTCAAGCGGCACCGGGGGAATTGTATGCACAGATCCTCGACTTCCTGCACCGGTACGAAAGTCATAGACAAACCGAACCTTCCAGACTTCGGGCCATGATCGAAGACGAGGAAAAAGGCAGCCGGGTCGGCAGCCTCACGGTCGTCAACGCGATCCAATGTATCGGACGGCATGAACCGATCAACGGAACAACCATTGCGGAGAAAATCGGTCTTTCGCGCGCGGGCGTAACCAAGATCGGAACCCGTCTGGTACGCGAAGGCCTGGTCAAGCGCGAACGGATGCGCCATAACCGTAAAGAAATCTATTACCGTCTGACGCCGGAAGGCCGCGAACTCTTCGATACGCATCGGCAGCTGCTGGAGAACGAAGAAGAGCGGTTCCGCGTATTCCTCGGCGCTTACAGCGGCGAACAGCTTGCTTTTGTCGGCGAATTTCTGCGGCATGCGGGTGCGGAATTCGAGCGCCAGCCGCTGACAGTGAGCGATTCCCGCTGAGCTCGGCGAGTACAGCCGAAGCAGCGGGAACGAACAGACACCGCCTTTTCCATAGCTAGAGTGAAAAACAGCCGTGCAGGACGGAAACGTCTTTGCGGGGCTGTTTTTTTGTTCAAATCCTCGATATCGACTCGAAAGCAGCCGGCTTGCATTCGACCTGTCCCGAAAAGGGTATACATAAGTCAGGGCGTTTTTGCCGGCCCACGTAGGCGGTCGCACACAGCGATCCCGACCCAAGGAGGATAAGCCATGACAACCTTTTCGGAGCCCGCGGCAGCCCCTAACAAACAAGAAGCCGCCAAAGCCCGTTCCCGCAGCCTATGGTCGGGCATCCTGTTCGGACTCGGCTGCGTCGCTTTTATCGACGAAGTCGTATTTCACCAACTGCTGCATTGGCATCATTTTTACGACAAATCCACGACCGCCGTCGGACTGGTGTCGGACGGCGTGTTTCACGCGTTCAGCTGGTTCGCTACGGTAGCTTCCCTGTTCATGCTGGCCGATCTGCGCCGCAGGCGTGCCCTGTTTGCCGCACGCTGGTGGGGAGGCCTGCTGCTGGGCGGCGGGTTCTTCCAACTCTACGACGGCATCGTGCAGCATAAACTGATGGGGCTGCATCAGATCCGCTACGGGGTAGATCTGACCGCATACGATTGGACCTGGAACACTGCCGCCGTTGTGCTGCTGGTGGCGGGAGTGATCGTCACGTTTCGTACACGCGGCGAAGTTCCCGCTTCCGGCGGGAAAGACCGGGATTAAGACATGAATCATCTCGAAGAAACCGTCAATCTGCAAACCGTTCACTCTATGCACAATCATGGTGCGGGAAGCAGCGGATTCGATGCGGGATTCGGAATCCCCGGCGGACTAACGGATATGCTTCCGCTGCTTCTTGCGGCAGTCCTGCCGATCGCCGCTTATCTGACTGCGGTCGTGCTCACCAACCGCAGATATAAGCGCTGGCCGATTCGGCGCTCCCTGCTTGGCTGCACCGGCATTCTCTTATCGGCCGCGGCGGTTGCGGGTCCGCTGGCCGAAGCTTCGCATCATAATTTCACGCTGCATATGCTCGGCCATCTGCTGCTCGGAATGCTGGGTCCGCTGCTGATCGTCTTGTCCGCACCGGCTGCGCTGCTGCTTCGCTCGCTGCCCCGCAGGCAGGCGCGAATGCTGTCGCTGCTGCTGCGAAGCCGGGCGGCGGCCTTTTTGACTCATCCGATTACGGCGTCCGTGCTGAATATGGGAGGATTGTGGCTGCTTTACGCAACAGGACTGTTCGCAGCCATGCATACGTCACCGATCCTGTATGCCCTGGTGCATCTTCACGTCTTTGCCGCCGGTTATTTGTTCACCGCTGCGCTGATTCCGGTCGATCCCGCCCCGCATCGGACAAGCTTCCCGCTTCGGGCTGCGGTCATGATCGCGGCGTTTGCTTCACACGGAATTCTGGGCAAATTCCTGTATGCGTATCCGCCGGCGGGTGTCGTTCCCGAGGATGCGAAGAGAGGAGCGCAGCTGATGTATTACGGCGGAGACGCCGTCGATCTGCTGCTGATCCTTTTGTTCTGTTCCGCTTGGTACAGGCAGAGCGCCCGAACCTATTTGCGCTCTTCGCCAACAGTTTTGCAAGACGGATATCGAAGATCCGTTCGAAATCCGGGCAAAGAGGGTATACATGATTAAAGCGTTTTCTATCTGACAGTGCCGGCTTTTTGTGCTGCGGCACTGTCCATTTTCCCAACAAGAGAGGAAGAGATATCATGTCGAAATTTCTGCAAGACCTGCTGGAACCTGCCAATGGATCGCTGCGTCCGCAGCCGCTTGATGCTTTGAAAATTGCGTCGGGTCGGGTGGTCGCCTGCGATCCTCTGACTTCGACACTGGAAGCTTTCGAATACCAGGTCAAGCCCGGCACTTATCCGGTCTATGCTTGGCACAGCGAGCAGGAAGGAACGACCGCCGGGGCGGAGGTGCGTTTTTCCGATAATAAGCCGGTACGCTGGGAACTAGCTGTTCGTCCGGGACAGGATAAAAGCACGCTGAAACAAGACGAGCTGTTCGGTTATCCGGTCGATGCAGGAATAGGGAGCTTTGCCGACGAAGACGCTATCCGTGCCCTTGAAGCGCTGGATGGACGGCTTCAGGAAGAGTTGGGCGACGAGTATATCAGCCTATACGATAACCTGGTAGCCGATGTGTTGGAAGAACACGATGGCGTATGGGGCAACCTGACACCCGATGAAGAAGCCGGCTTGAACGTCATCATGTTTGCTTCGGGTTACGGCGACGGGTTCTATGCTTCTTATTGGGGAATCGACGAACATGATGAAGTCGTGTCGCTGCTGACGGATTTCCAAGTCGTTCAAGAAGGCAATGCAGGGCAAGACCAAGCCTGAATCGCGCTCGGTGGAGCGGCGGCAGGAAGACATCCCGTCTTCCTGCCGCTTTTTGCTCTGCCACAATATTTTCATGGTACAATGCAGAAAAGTCTCACGGGGATAACCGGGGGAGAATCTGCAGCGCCGAAGGAGTGAAAAGATGACAAACAAACCCACGAAAGAACAGGAAAATCATCAGCGGACGGTGGAGGACGGGGCTGCCGTGGATATGGACATGAAAAAAAAGCGGATGACCCTGCAGAGCGTAACCCGCATGCTGGATCGCGCCGGAGTCGACTATGTCGTTGGAGGCAGCGGTATGCTGCTTGGTCTGGGGCTCGTGGACGATGTGCGTGACTGGGATCTGATGACCGATGCGCCGGAAGCCGAAGTTCAGGCGGCGCTTGCCGGCATGAAATGGACAAAAGATAGCGGAACCAGCGAATTGTACGGAAGCGGCTGCAAGCTGCGAATCGAAGGAACAGAGCCGGAGGTGGAGATCATTATCGGGTTTGCAGTCCGCGCGAACGCCGACTTCTGCCGGATGCCCGCGCTGATGGACGGTATCCGCGACGGGCTGCGCGTCGCTAGTCCCGAAGTGTGGATGGCGGCTTATGAACTGATGGGCCGCCATGAAAAATCCGCTCTGTTGGAGCGTTATTTGCATGAACACGGCGCAAATTATCGGGCGCTGTCGGATCTGCGCAAAGAACCGCTTCCGAAAGAATTGGCGGAACGGCTGAGCCGGCTTCCGGAAGCTTCTCCAGATTTGGCGAAGAAAATGAAATGACGGAAAATCAGCTGAGTATAGGACCGTTTGCAGGAGTCGCGCATGGCGAAGACGATGTCCTGATTCGAAGTTTGTTTTCACGGGCAATATTGGATTGAAATTTCAGTCGACCGGGACAAACCCGGCACAAGCGGAGTCTTAATCCGTGTTTACATGAGAAAAGTCCCGCGTACACAATTCGTTCAAATGTCCGTTGCCGTTTGGCAGCCGTATTGGTAGGATAGAAAACCTTGGTTTTAGGCTGTTTTTGGGCGAATATCGTCAAAATTGCGTTGCTAACAGCCTTTTGGTTTAATAACCCAAAGAGACCAACAAACAGAAATAGACACAGGAGGGGTACATAATGAAGAAACTTTGGACGGCCGCTTTTTCGGCCATGATCGTCGTGAGCCTTGCGGCATGCGGAAACAATGAGGAAAAAGCCGCCGAACCGGCAGCTGCTCCGGCGGAGACGCCAGCAGCGGAAACACCGGCAGCGGAGACACCTGCGGCAGAAACGCCAGCCGAAACGCCTGCAGCCGAAACAGCCGGCGTTCCGACAGCGGAAGAGCTGCTCAATAAAGCACAGGAAGCCAGCAAAGAACTCAAAAGCTACAATATGGTCGCCGACGTCGATCAAAGCTACACCCTGAACGGCGAAGAAACGGTTTCCAAAACATCGATGAACACGGATATGATTGTCGATCCGATCAGTGCTTATCAGCAAATCACGACTGAGAGCGCGGGAACAAAAAGCGAAATCAAACAGTACATTACGAAAGACGCGATCTATACGGGCATGGACGACCAGTGGACGAAACTGCCGGAAGAAAACCGTGAACAGGTGATGGCTTCGCTGGAAAGCACAGCCAACCTGGAAAATTCGTTTGAGCAGTTCAAGTCGGTTGCGGAAGATATGAAAGTGACCGAAGAAGGCGACGATTATATCCTGACGGCGAATCTGTCGGGCGACAAGATCAAATCGATGGCTTCGAAAGTCCTGGGTCAATCCGGCACGGACGAAGAGTCGGCCGCCGCTCTGGATCAGATGAATATCGAAGAAATGAAGTTGACGTATGCCGTGAACAAAGAAACTTCTTATCCGACCCAATCGGTTGTCGACATGACAATGTCGATGAACAGCGATGCGGGTGAAGGTACGGAGATGAATATGAGCATGCATATGGTGATGGACAGCACAATTTCCAAGCACAACGAGATCAAAGCAATTGAAATTCCGAAAGAAGTTGTCGACGGCGCCCAATAAACGGGACGTTTCGCCGCTTTTTCCGAATCGGACCGGCCGCGCGCCAAACGCGGCCGGTTTTTTTGTGCGTACCCGGGGCTTTGGGCACATGAATATCTTCCCACGGTGTAGGTTATCGGATATGCTAGAAAAAAGAAAGAATCGTGCGGCCAAAGGTGGAATCGGACATGAAAACAATCGATCATTTTGACATCATAGAAACTTTTTCCGAATATGGCCGCAGAGCCGTATATCGCGCTGTACATAGAGAATCGGGTGAGAAAATCATCTTGAAGGTTCTTCGCGCGGGTGCCGCGGATGCGGAAGAGGTGCTGCGCTTCAAAAAGGAGTACCGTCTGCTGAACCGTCTAAATGAAGAGATTCGGGGCGTGGTCCGTCCGCTTCGCCTGGAAGAACGGGGCGGGCTGCTGCTGTTGGAAATGGAAGATATCGGCGGCATTTCGCTGGACCGAATAGGCAGCGAAGGATCGATCGACCCACAGGCCCTGCTTCGGACGATGATCAAATTTGTCGATATTTTGGGCGAAGTCCATACCCGGGGAGTTATTCACAAAGACATCAAACCGGCCAATCTGATCTGGAACCGGGTGACCGGCGAACTGCGGCTGATCGATTTCGGCCTGTCCGAAGAGGCTGCGCCGGGCGAAGAAGTTTCGCCCCACTCAGCGCAGCCGGAAGGAAGCCTCGCTTACATGTCTCCGGAACAGACCGGACGGACCAATCGGGGGATCGATTATCGCAGCGACTATTACGCTCTCGGCGTTACCCTGTACGAAATGGCGGCCGGACTTCGGCCTTACCGCGAAGAGACGGCTCCGGAGTATCTGTATTCGCTGATGGCCAAGACTCCCGTTTCGCCGCATGAAGCCGCACCTCAGCGTGTTTCTAAGGCGTTGTCGGGTATCATTATGAAGCTGATGAGCAAGTCGCCCGAAGATCGTTATCAGACTGCGTACGGGATTCGGTCGGATCTGCAGCGATGCTTGGCGGGCGAAGAAGAATTCGAACCGGGAGCCCGGGACACGGCGGCTCTTTTTTGCCTACCGTCTTCCCTGTACGGCAGAAGCGGAGAGCTGCGTCTGGCGGAAGAAGCGTTTGCCGCATCTGCCGGCGCGGCGCCGAGACTGGTTCTGGTGTCGGGGGAAGCCGGAGCAGGCAAGACTTCGTTCGTGCGCGAACTGCTTCCCGCCGTGCTGCGGGAGAACGGACGATTTGCCGAAGGCAAATGCGATGCCTATCAGCGCAGCGTTCCGCATGCGGCTTTTGTACAGGCGCTGCGCGGATTGATCGTGCAGATGGCCTCGGAACTTGACGGCGTAATGCCGAGCGATTCGGAGACCGCGAGAAGTCTGCGCCGGGAACTGGACGGAAACGGCGGACTTATTCTGCGGCTGATTCCCGAACTCGAAGCCTGGATCGGCAGTCAGCCGGAGCCTGCCGAACTCGGCCCGGCGGAAGATACGAACCGGTTCTTTATGACGGCTGCCGCATTTGTGCGCGGACTGCTCGATGGAGGACGTCCGCTGCTGCTGTTTCTGGACGATATGCACCGGGCCGATCCCGCCGAATTTGAATTGATGGAGCGTCTGCTGCTTGATCCGCAGCTGCGCGGACTCTGCGTCGTCTGCGCTTATCGTGCGGACGAGATCGGAGAGAATCATGCAATGATGCAAGCGGAGACCCGTATCCGTGCGAGGCGCAGCGTCACCAAGCTTCGGATCGGGCCGCTGTCGAAGCGGGAACTGGAAGCGCTGGCTGCCGATACGCTGCATACGGATGTCGAACGCGTCGCGCCTTTGGCCGAATGGCTTCGGCAGCAGACCCGAGGCAATGCGCTGTTTGCCAGGGAAATGCTGCGGGAGCTGCATCGGGACGGACTTCTCTTTTTTGCTCCGCTGCAGGGAAGATGGGAATGGGATGCCTGGCGTGCCGCCCAAATTGAAGTCGGAGAAGATGTGCTTGAACTGCTGATGGAACGGCTGCGGCATCTCGGACCGGATACGCTGGGCGTTCTGGCCTTGGGGGCAGTGCTTGGCGCAGGGTTCACCCGGGAGAGACTGGCCGGGATTGCGGACGGCGATGCCGATCTGATCGACCGCTGTTTGAAGGAAGCGCTGAGCGAAGAACTAATCGTCGCGGATTGCGCCGGCGGGATATACGGAGCGGCAGAACTTCGCTCCTCCGATCAGCTGCAGGTACGTTTTCGTTTCCGGCATGATCGTATTCAGCAGGCCGCCTACGAGCTGCGAACACCCGAGGAAATCGGGCGGCTGCATCTGCGGATCGGCCGTATGCGGATGCGCGAGATGGAGGAGCAGCCTCCCGGCAGCGAAGAGCAGCACCTGGAAGCGGCCGCCCATCTGAACGAAGGCCGATTCTGGATCGAAACCGAAGAAGAGCGGCTCCGGTTGATCCGGTTGAATATTCGGGCTGCGGCTTCGGCCAAATCCGCTTACGGTTACGATACGGCCCTGCGCTTCACGGGAACGGCTCTCGAACTGCTGGGTACGGACCGCTGGGAACGACAGGCCGGGCTTGCCCGCGAAGTTCTTGTGCTTCATGCGGAGTGCGCCTATTTGTGCAGACGGGTTGAAGAAGCGGATACGGCCTGCGGCGAGCTGCTGGTCCATGCCCGCGATTCGCTCGAAGCGGCGAAACTTTACGAGATGCAGGCCGCCTATTACTTTTATCTGGGTTTGATGCAGGAATCGATCCGCGCGGGAAGACAGGGTCTGGGAAGGCTGGACATTCGTCTGCCGGAGCGTGCCGGCATGCCTTCGGTGCTGTCCGAGCTGGCTGCAGTCAAGCTCAAGCTGGCCGGAACTTCGATTCGCAGGCTGGAGAGCGGCGCCGAGATGAGTGATATCCGGGTCAAATTGGCGATGCGTCTGCTGATCGGGATATTCCCGCCTGCGTTTATCTCGGGCGAGCAGTCTTTGTTCGGTTTGATCGTATTGAAAAAAACGGCATTGACGCTGAAATACGGGATCGCTCCCGAGTCGGCGCTTGCTTTTACCGGTTATGCGCTGCTGCTGTCGGGGATGGGCGATATTCGCGGCGCCTACGATTTCGGCAGCCTGGCTCTGCGCATCAACGAGCGCTTCGACGATCTTCAATCGCGCAGCGCGGCGCAGGTCCTGTTCACGCTGTTCGCCAGAGTATGGAAAGAGCCTTGGCACCGGCTGCCGGAAGCTTTCGGGGAAGCGATCGACTCCGGTGTCCGGTCGGGCAATCTGCTGTATTTGGCGCACGCCTGTTTTTATATTCATTTGTGGCATCCCGATTTGGACCTGAATGCCCAGATCGAAGAAAGCGGCCGCTATCTGGCGCTGATCCAAAATACCGGGCATCAGGAAGCGTTGGCAACGGCCCGTCTGGCGCAGCAGCAGTGGCTCGGCCTTGCCGGGCAGTTGGACGATCCGCTGTCGTTCAACGGTCCGGACTTTAATGAAGAAGCTTGTCTGAAGCAGTTGGAACAAGCGGATTATCAGTCGGGCATCGCCATCTATCATCTCTACAAAATGAAGCAGCGTTTCACCTGGGGTCGGTACGAAGAAGCGGCCGTATCGCTGGAGCGGGCCGAAGCGGTGATCGGAGCTCTGGCGGGTTCGGCGTTTATGGAAGAGTTCTCGCTGTACGCTTTCTTGATCTGCGCTTATGCCGCTCCTTCGACGGATGCAGGGGTACGCCGGCGAAGACAAGCCCGGATGCGTCGCGAATTCCGCCGTTTTGTGAGATGGCAGTCGCATAATCCGGCGAATTTTGATTGGCATGTGCGTCTGCTCCGGGCGGAACGGGCCCGATTGGCAGGCCGAACCGAGGAAGCTCGCCTGCTGTACGATTTGGCTTCGGAAGAAGCCGAGCGCCGTGCGCCTATCCGTTACAAAGCGCTCGGGTTCGAGCTGGCCGCGGCGTTTCATCTGGACAAGCAGCATGCCGATTACGGCCAGTATCTGTTCGACAAATCGGTTTATTATTACGCAATCTGGGGAGCCGAAGGCAAAGTCCGCCAGATGAACCAGCGTCGTCTCCGCCTGTCGCCTCTTCGCGAAAGCGAGCGTTTGCGGCCGGGAACCCTCACCGCTTCTTCGGATAGTCTCGATCTCGACGCGCTGCTGCTCGCTTCGCAGGCAATCTCGAAAGAGATCGAACTGGATCATCTCCTGCAGGTACTGATGGAGATTGTCATCAAAAATGCAGACGCCCAGCGGGGATGTATCCTGCTGAGGCAGAGTCCGATGATGGTCGAAGGCCGATATGTGGCGGAGCAGGACCGGATTTCGGTTACGGTGCGGGAGACGACGCTGTACGATCGGCTGCCGGAAAAGCTGCTGAAGTCGGTTGAAGAGAATCGGCAGACGATCATTGTCGATGATGCCAGCTCCGACGGCAGGCTGAGCGATGATCCGTATATCCGCATGAATCGCCCCCGCTCGCTGGTTTGTATGCCGCTGATCAACCAGAACAAGACGGTAGCCGTGATCTATTTGGAGAACAATCTGGTCGCAGGCGCTTTTACGCAGGAGCGAATGAAGATTATCAATCTGCTGTCCCGGGATATGGTCTTTTCGCTGGAGAACGCCAGTCTATATGAAGAACTCGAACAATCCGAGGCGAAATACCGCGAGCTGGTGGACAATATGCAGGACGGCATTTTTATGATTCAAAGCGGCCGCTTCGTGTATGTCAACAATGCTTTGGCTGATATGGTGGGCTACCGCACGGACGAAATGCTGGGTGCGAGGTACGACGCGTTTATCCATCCGAGAGATACGGAGCGTGTCCAACAGTACTACCGGAACCGAATCGAAGGCAAGGAAGCCCCGCAGGAATACGAATCGGCCCTGCTGCATCGCGGCGGCATACGAATGATCATGGCGATCCATAAAGTGGCCGGTGTGTCTTATCGCGGGCAGCCGGCCGTGCAGGGAACGGTCAAAGACATTACCGCGCGCAAAAAAGCCGAGCAGGAGCTGAAACGGCATAAAGACCATCTCGAGGAAATCGTGGCCGAACGGACAGAAGAGCTTGAGCGCAATAACGAAGAGCTGAACCGTTCACTGAATCTGATCGAGAAGCTATCCGTTACCGACGAGCTGACCGGATTGTACAATCGGAGACATTTTAATATCGTTTTTGCCGAAAGTATCGTCCGGGCGAACAGCGGAAGCAAAGCGCTTGCTTATCTGATGCTGGATATCGACTATTACAAAAAGTACAACGATACCTATGGGCATTACGAAGGAGACCGCGTGCTGCGGCTCCTGGGCGAAGTGCTGCAGGGACTTTCTCCGGAAGAACGGCATTTTGCTTTTCGTCTGGGAGGCGAAGAGTTCGGCGTACTGCTGCCCGGCATGGAAAAAGAAGAAGCATGGGCCTACGCGGAAAAACTGCGCACAGGCATCGAAGCCCTGGAAATCGCGCATGTACAAAATCCGCAGCAGGGCATCGTGACGGCTTCGGTCGGTGTCGTATGGGGACGCGGCCCGGGGCTGGACGAGGAAGAGCTGTACAAATTGGCCGACGAAGCGATGTATGTTTCGAAGCACGGCGGCCGCAACCGGGTGACGATGATCGAAAAGGAAGGTGGAACCGTTCGGACGGCTTCGCCGTGAGTCCGGCAGGACGCGCACACAGAGAGGAAGACTCTTTGTCGGCGCGTCTTTTTTGGTTCTTCAAGCGTAGAGGGAGGCCCGACAGCGCGAATCGCCGGGGCAAAGCCCGAATCGGCTTATGCGTCTTTGCTATAGTAAGCCATAGCCTGAGGATATAGACAGACAAACGGGATTGGAGGATTCGGGAGACGATCAGGTGGGAGAAACCTTACAGGGCAAGGGATTGCAGGTCAAAGGCGCCAAAAGCGGCTTATTTCCGTTATCGGTAATTCCGAGGGCTGAACATGGAATTTGCCTATAACCCCTGTTGAACAGCTTCCGCAGCCGATTGACACTTCGCCGCACGCTGACCTATGATCATACTCAAAGTCCAGGACGGGCCGCCGGAAGGCAGGTACCTCCCAATAACCGACAGAGAGGAAGATTAATATGAGTCAAGCGAAAAGTTCGAATTTGGGGTATCCGAGAATCGGCGAGAAACGGGAATGGAAAAAACTGCTGGAGGCTCATTGGTCCGGTAAGATCGACGCGGCCGAGCTGGAAAGCGAAACGAAAAAACTGCGGTTGGAGTACCTGAAAAAACAGCGCAACCTGCAAACGGAACTGATTCCGGTCGGCGACTTCTCGCTCTACGATCATGTACTCGACACGGCGTTTACCTTCGGCCTCATTCCGCAGCGTTTTACCGGCGGAGCCAATACGGCTGAACACGATGAGAACTGCAACTGCGCGACAGGCTCGCATGACGAAGAAGCGGCCGCATCGGCGGATGCCGAAGCGAAAATTTTCGCTCCGGGCGAGAACGGCGCTTACGGCCTCGATGCTTACTTCGCCGTAGCCCGCGGAACCAAAGCGTTCGCTGCTTCCCCAATGACCAAATGGTTCGATACGAACTACCATTATATCGTACCGGAACTTCAAGGCCTGACACCGAAGCTCACGGTTAACCGCCCGCTGGCTTTCTACCTTGAAGCGAAGGAAGAGCTGGGGATCGACGGCAAACCGGTCATCGTAGGCCCGCTGACGCTGCTCAAACTTGCACGCGGCATCGAAGAAGGCAAATTCGACACGCTGCTGGATCAACTCATTCCGCTGTATGCCCAAGTCTTGAAAGAACTGAGCGAAGCCGGAGCCGCATGGGTACAGATCGACGAGCCGATTCTCGTACTGGAGACAAGCGACGAAGATATCGCCCGGCTCAACAAAGTCTATGCCGCTTTCCGCGCCGCGGCGCCGGAACTGAACATCCTGCTGCAGACATACTTCGAATCGGTATCGCGCTACGAAGAAATCGTGCAGCTGCCGGTCCAGGCGATCGGTCTCGACTTCGTGCATGACCGGGGACGCAACCTTGCCGCTCTCGAGCAGCACGGTTTCCCGCAGGACAAAATCCTCGGTGCCGGCGTGATCGACGGCCGCAATATCTGGCGTTCGGACCTGCAGGTGAAACTTGATCTGCTGGGACGGATCCAGCAGGCCGCACAGCCGAAAGAATTGTTCGTGCAGCCTTCGTCGAGCCTGCTGCATGTACCGGTTACGACACGCAGCGAACAGGCACTCGAGAGCAAGATCCGCGACGGCCTGAGCTTCGCCGACGAGAAACTGACGGAAATCGCCGTATTGGTCAAAGCGCTGAACGAAGGTGCCGAAGCGGTAAGTGCCGAAATCGCTGAGAGCGTCAATGCCGTTGCCGCGCTGAACGCTTCTCCGGAACGCAATGACGAATCGGTCCGCGACGCACTGGGCAAGCTGGACGCACGCCGCCCGGAGAGACTGTCTCCTTATGCGGTACGCCGCGATGTACAGGCGAAGCATTGGCCGCTGCCGCTGCTGCCGACAACCACCATCGGCAGTCTGCCGCAGACGACGGAAGTTCGCCAAGCCCGCAGCAAATGGAAAAAAGGCGAGTGGAACGAAGAGCAGTACGTGGAATTCCTGCATGCCGAAACGGAACGCTGGATCCGGATTCAGGAAGAAATCGGTATCGACGTGCTGGTGCACGGCGAGTTCGAACGCAACGACATGGTCGAGTATTTCGGCGAGCAGCTGGCCGGATTCACGACTTCGGGCTTCGCCTGGGTACAGTCGTACGGTTCGCGCTGCGTGAAGCCGCCGATCCTGTACGGAGACGTGAAGCTGCTCAGCCCGATGACCGTGACGGAAAGTGCGTATGCCCAATCGCTGACCGACAAGCCGGTCAAAGGCATGCTGACAGGCCCGATCACCATCTACAACTGGTCGTTCGTGCGTGACGATCTGCCGCGCTCCGTCGTACAGAACCAGATCGCGCTGGCGCTCCGCTCCGAAGTAAGCGCGCTGGAAGAAGCGGGTATCGGCATGATCCAAGTCGACGAGCCTGCCCTGCGCGAAGGACTTCCGCTCAAACCGGAAGATTGGCAGTCGTACCTCGACGATGCGGTGTATGCATTCCGCGCTTCGACGACAAGCGTACAGGACGAGACGCAGATCCATACCCATATGTGCTATGCGGAATTCGGCGATATCATTCAGGCGATCTCCGATCTCGATGCCGATGTGATCTCGATCGAAGCGGCACGCAGCCACGGCGACCTGGTGACCGCATTCGAAGACGGCACTTACGACAAAGGCATCGGCCTTGGCGTATTCGATATCCACAGCCCGCGTCTGCCGGAGCAGTCCGAGATCGAATCGATCGCACAGCGTGCGCTGGAAGTGCTCGATCCGGCCCAGTTCTGGATCAACCCGGACTGCGGCCTCAAGACTCGCCGCGAAGAAGAGGTCATTCCTTCCCTGAAAACGATGGTCGCTTCCGCGGTCGCTCTGCGTGAACAGTTCGCGAAGGCCGGAGCAGCAGGAGGCGCCGGAGCAGCCGGCGGCAGCATCTAATGGGCCTGCTCGACGAACTGCGAACAAGAGTCCTCGTCGCCGACGGCGCGATGGGCACGCTGCTGTACTTGAACGGCATCGACCGCTGTTTCGAAGAGCTGAACCTGACACGGCCCGAGCAGGTACGCCAGATCCACCAGGCGTATCTCGGCGCAGGCGCCGAAGTGATCCAGACCAATACGTATGCGGCGAACGACCACAAGCTGAAGCGTTATAATCTGGAATACGAGCTGGAAGCGATCAACCGGGCGGGAGCCCGGTTGGCCCGCTCGGCCGCGGAAGGAACCGGCGCTTATGTGCTGGGTACGATCGGCGGCATTCGAAGCACGAAGCCGGGAGAAGTGACGCTTGGCGAGATCAAACGCAGCAACGAACGCCAGATCGAGTCTTTGCTCAGCGAAGGCGTGGACGGGCTGCTGCTCGAGACGTTCTACGATCCGGAAGAACTGCGGGCCACGCTTGCGCTGGCACGGCAGAAGACCGATCTGCCGATCGTCGCACAGGTATCGACCCAGGATTCGGGGTTTCTGCAGGACGGCAGCACGCTGACCGAGATGTTTGCGATTCTCGAAGGACTCGGTGCGGATGTCGTCGGTCTCAACTGCCGGCTCGGTCCATTCCATATGACCCGTTACCTCAAGCAGGTCCCGCTTCCCAAGCATGCGTTTCTGTCGGCCTACCCGAATGCGGGTCTGCCGGAGTATAACGAAGGGCGTCTGCGCTATCGTTCGGGAGCCGATTACTTCGGCCGCAGCGCACTGGAACTGCGCGGAGAAGGCGTCCGCTTGATCGGCGGCTGCTGCGGGACCACGCCGGAGCATGTCGCGGCGATGGTGGAAGCGGTCAAAGGCGCGGCTCCGATTACCGAGAAGACGACGGAACGGGCTGACGATGCCGAGCCCGTTCCGTTCGGCCGGATCGAAGTCCGGGATAAAGCCGAAGAGCTGGCCGGTTCGGAAGGCGGTCCGCCTGCCGAGATTCCGTTCCACACAGCCGCTGCCGCCAAAGACCATTCGGTCATTGTCGAACTCGACCCGCCGCGCACCCTGCGGACGGAAGGATTCTTCAAAGGTGTGCAGGCGCTCAAGGAAGCGGGGATCGACGCGCTGACCATGGCCGACAACTCGCTGGCCAGCCCGCGGATCGCCAATGAATCGCTCGCTTCGGTCGTCAAGGAGAAATACGGGGTCAAGCCGCTTGTCCACGTCGCCTGCCGTGACCGGAACATGATTGGTCTGCAGTCGCATCTGATGGGGCTTGCCGCTTCCGGTATCAACCAGATGATCGCGATTACCGGCGATCCGTCCAAGGTCGGCGACGTGCCGGGCGCGACTTCGGTCTACGATTACAACTCGTTCGATCTGATCAAGCTGTGCAAACAGTTCAACGAAGGCCGTCTGCCGTCGGGCCGTTCGCTGGGTCTTCGGGCCAACTTCTCCGTCGGCGCCGCTTTTGACCCCAACGGGCGCCATCTGGATAAAAGCGTGCAGCGTCTGGAGAAGAAGATTGCGGCCGGCGCGGATTATTTCATGACCCAGCCGGTCTACGACGAGCGCCGAATCGAGGAATTGTACCATGCGACCAAGCATTTGAAGCAGCAGATCTTCATCGGCGTCATGCCGCTGATCAGTGCGCAGAATGCGGCTTTCCTGCATAACGAAGTGCCGGGTATCCGTCTGACGGACGAGATCCTCGAACGGATGCAGCGGCACGAACACGACAAGGAAGCCGCGATGCAAGAAGGCATGGCGATCTCGCGTTCGCTGATCGATGCTATTCTGGAATACTTCGGCGGTGTCTATATTATGACTCCGTTCCTGCGCTACGAGCAGTCGGCGGAGCTGACGCGGTACGTGCACGAAGCTGCGGCCAAGCGGGCGCTGAGCAAATCGCGATTGGTCCAGTGAATGAATCGACATTTTCTCTATCGATATCCTCAAAAAAAGCTTTCCGTCCATCTGCCTCGGCAGACGGTTCGGAAAGCTTTTTTTGGTGCGTAACCTTGCTTTTATCTGGGTCAAGGGACTAGTCCATGATCCCGTCGTTGTAATAATTGATAATGTCCCGGCGCCGGATAATGCCGAGGAAGATGCCTTCGTGGTCGGTGACCGGAACGAAGTTCTGATCGGCCGCGAGCGTGAGCATGTCTTCCATATCCGCGTCGATGACAACCGATTCGTTATGCCGATACAGCTTGATGCTGCTCAGCGGCACTTCGGCCATCGTCGACAGGTCGAAATTGAACGTGTGCTTGAGCTTCCACAGCAGATCGCCTTCGGACAGCGTGCCGACGTAGCGGCCCTGCTCGTCGATGATCGGGACTGCGGAGTAATGATTTTCTTCCAGCAGATCCATCGCTTCCATCATCGTGGCGGAAGAGGGGATATACTTGACTTTGTCTTTGGACAGCAGAAAGCGTGAAACTTCCATATATGTATACACTCCTTAACCGTCGAATTTCCCTGACTTGTATCTCTCTCTATTAAAACATAGTTGAAGGTTTTTTTGAACGGTTGGCGAGTTATACGACAAAAGCGTAACTATTTAGGTTGGGCAGCCGTCTTTTTATAAAAAGGATTTCCGAAGGAGGAGTGTCAATGTCTCAAGTATCGGTATTGAGCGTGCACAAGCAGCAGCGGACCGGCTTCCCTTGTACGTTCGAGTACGGGGATTTCCGGATCGACGGGAAACGGTTGTACGACGAGGTGCTGCGGCAGTATCCGCATATGGACGATATCGGCTGCCTCGGATTCGGGCCGGAGACGTTCCAGCGCGAGCAGATCGGGAAACTGCTGCTGCTCGAAAACGCCGATTTTCCCGACGGCCGGCGTGCGCTGTATCTATGTCCGGCGTGCGGGGATCTCGGCTGCGGAACGGTGTCGCTGCGGATCGAACGCCGGGATTCGCAGTTCGTCTGGCACGACTTCGGACTGCAAAGCGCCGGGGATGCACCGGAGACAGTGACGCCCCTGCCCGACCTCGGTCCGTTTTATTTCGACGCGGATGCGTATGAGTGTACGGTCCGTTCCGCTTACGGGCTGGGCGGTTTTCACTGGCCGACGCCAGGACCTTAACAAGAAGACTAACGATTCGGGAGTGAATTTATGCAGAAGCTCAATATACGCCGCATGCCCCGCCGCCATCTGCCGGCCGCGGTCGAACCGGCGAATGACGAAGCGTTGATCGAGACGGAGCGCCTGATTCGTTTTCGCGCCGAGCCGGGCATAGAAATACGCATCGGAGAAACGGAGGTTTATTGGGAGTCATGAAACCAAGAAACATACTGCTCGCCTTACTGATCGTCGGGGCCGTCACCGGGGCGTTGCTATGGGTCTATGGGCCGAGATCGGTCGATCTGGATGTGCAGGGTGTCAAATACCGCTTGGGCGAAGAACTGACCGAGGAAACCCAGCTTGTGCGGGTCAACATCGAAGGCGACATTTGGCGCAGTTGGCGCGGCGTTCCGCGCTTCGTTGGTACGATCGACATCGAAGGCGAAGTGCCGGAAGTGCCTGCGGAGCGCAAAAAAGTCGAAGTCGGACTCGGCGGCAGCGCTGTCGACCGTCTGATCGTATACGATTATTTTGACGACGAGGGCCTGCACACGGTCACGTACGGCAGTTTGTATACGGATTCGGATATGCGGCAGGTATCGATCAACGTGTTCGACGAGAGCGGCGGCGGACAGGGATGGAGCAGCGAATCGGGCACGATGGTCACCGCTCCGGCGCAGAATTGGCAGCAGGCGCTGGAGCTTGCGAACAAGTTGATGCAGGGAGAGAGGGAAGGCGAAGTTTTGAAATAAAAGAATCACGGCAGTCCGCGTACAAAAAAGATCGTTTTCCCGTTAACTGGGCGAACGATCTTTTTGCGTATACCGCTTTCCATCTTGGAGAGGTCTTTATTTCTCCGACAGTCCGCTTTCCGGCAGCAGCGCCTTGATCCGGAATGCCATGCGCAGTCGCAGCGTTTCTTCCGGATCTTTCAGGCTGCGGCCGATAATCTCCTCGCATTTTTCCAGTCGGTAGATGACCGTATTGCGATGGATGTACAGCCGTTTGGCCGTCTCGGCGAGCTGGCAGTGCGTCTCCAGATAAACGGACAGCGTCTGCAGCAGCATCTGATGGTCTTTGAGCGTCTCGTCGGTGAAGCCCTGCATCGTGTCGGCATAAAATTTGTACAGGTGTTCGTACGGGATCATGCGCAGAATTTCGGGAACTTCTTTGGGCTGGTACAGTTCGATGAACTTGGACTTGCCGGCCATGCCTCCGAAATACAGCGCTTCGTTCGCTTCTTTGTAGGAGACGGGAACATGTACAAGCGGCTGGGCGTAGCTGCTGAAGCCGAACGACAGCTCCGAAGCGTCATGCGCCGCGATCCGCTGCTGCAGCCGTTCGAGCAGGGCGACAAAAGACGGCTCGACCATTTTCCATTCTTCGGCAAGCGGCATCAGCAGCACATAGGCGCGGTCATGGATAAACAGATGAACCGAATGGGGAAAGTGAACCAGCTCGGCTTCGAGATGTTCGGCGATCCGGTCCTGCTCGGCTTTGTATTGGACGAACGAAGTGGTTTTGTCCGTGCCGCCGAGTTTGCCGACTGCGCAGATGTAACGCTGGTCGCCGGACAGTCCGAACTCCCGTCCGCGGCTGGCAATTTCTTCGCTGCCCGAGAACGATCCTCCGATAAAGTTGGCAAAAAATTCGTTCTGGATGCGGCGGCGGTTCTGTTTGAGCGCATTGTCTTTCATGAGTTCGAACGCGATGACGTTGGTCGCCTGCTCGATGGTGAGGATACCCGAACGGTCGGAAGGGGGGAGCGTACCGGCGATACACAAATAATGCAGCTGCTTATGCGTATAGACCGGGAACAGCGTCAGCGTCTCGCGGCCGCCGTCGAGCAGGGAAAACGCGGAGTAAATCGAAGGCGCCGTGTGGAACCGGCTTCCTCCGGCGAGCAGTGCTTCCAGTCTGCCGGCGGTGGACACGTGCGGGAAACGGCCGAACAGGGGCTGAAGATAGGGGCCGAGCAGCAGAACGGGCAGGTGAAGCAGAGCGGACAGCTGGTCCAGCAGTTTGGGGATCCCTTGTCCGCTCATGATCTGCTGGGTGAACTGCCGGTGCGTCTGCATGGCGTTATGCAGTTCCGTTGTCCGCACATCGAGGATATGGCTCAGCGACTTGTTGACGATATCGCCAAGCGAAGGCTCGGGCGGAAGCTCCAGCAGCGGCAGATGCAGTTCGTCCGCAAGCTTCGCCGCCGTTTCCGGAATACTGCCGAGGTACCGCTTGCTTTTGATGCCGAGTGCGGCGCATTCCTGACGGCCCATTTCCCGGATTAGTTCGAGCAGGGAAGGCAGATCGTCTTTGAAATGAAAAGCGGTGGTAATGAGCAGTTCGTTTCTTTTCAAATAGGGAATGATATCGGGAGCGTCCATCATATTTACGGTCAACACTTCCCGATTCACGCCTTTTGCTCCCGCAGCGATGGCAGTTCCGTCAAATACGGGCAGCTTCAACAGGTCATCCAATTTCATGATTTCGTGCCCCTTTGGTTAACATGTCCAATAAAATCGCTAATTCTTCTACACTTCCGTGAATGCTTTCGGCGTTGTTTTATTCTACAATGGATGAAATGGCTTTGCCAAGTTAATTAAACTAACACCGGTTGAAAAGCTTGAACTGCCGGAATGGGGGGAATTGCATTGATGATTGAACAACCGAAGCCGTCCGCCTTATCCGAGCAGATCGAAGAATTGATCGATTGGTTGGCTGAGCATGGCGGAGGCCGGGAAGAAGGAGTCACCCGTCTGCTGTACGACCCGGCCTGGCGCTCCGCACAGCGTGCGATCGAAGCGAAAATGGAAGAGATCGGGCTGCTGCCGCGTTACGATGACGCAGGGAATCTGTTCGGCCGGATGGCCGGCCGGGATCCCGAAGCGCGCGTGGTGCTGACCGGTTCGCATGTCGATACGGTAACGGGCGGCGGCAAATACGACGGCGCTTACGGGATCGTCGCCGCACTGATCGCGGCGGAACATCTGCTTGCGCATCACGGAGCGCCGCTCAAGCCGATCGAAGTCGTCTCGCTGTGCGAAGAAGAAGGAAGCCGCTTCCCGATGACCTACTGGGGTTCGGGCCACATCACCGGCGTGAAAAAAAGGGAAGACGCGGCCGGAATCGTGGACGCAAACGGCGTGCCGTTCGAAGAAGCGATGCGCGAAGCCGGTTTCGGATACGGCCTGCACCCCGAACCGAAACGCGGCGATCTGGAATGCTTTATCGAACTGCATATCGAGCAGGGCCAGATTCTGGAACGCGAAGGACAATCGATCGGCATCGTCAGCCATATCGTGGGCCAGCGCCGCTATGATATCACGGTAACCGGCGAGAGCAACCATGCGGGCACAACGCCGATGCGCTGGCGCCGGGATGCCATGTCTACCGCTGCCGAACTGATCGGCGTGCTGATGAAGCGGGCAAACGCGGACCAAACGGGGTTGGTGGCCACCGTTGGCCGGATGGACGTCAAGCCCAATGTCGGCAACGTGATCGCCAGGGAAGTGACGTTCAGCCTGGACGTACGCCACGAAGACAGCGAGACGATCCGCGCTTTTTGCGAAGAGTGCTTCAAAGAATTCGAGACAATCGCCGCAGCGCAGGGAACGAGTGTTGCGATTCGCAAGTGGATGGATGAAGAGCCGGTTGCGATGGACGCGGAGCTGGGAGCGGCGGCGGAATCTATTTTGCGGCAGCAGAATATGGCGTACCGCCGGATGACCAGCGGAGCGGGCCACGATTCGCAGGTGTTCGGCACCTTTTGTCCGACCGCGCTGTTGTTCGTACCGAGCCGCGGAGGCCTCAGCCATTCGCCTGCCGAGTTTACGGAGACCGAAGATCTGGAACGCGGCGTGAAGCTGCTGATCGATCTGCTGTACAAGCTGGCTTATTGAACGATAATCGAGGAGGACGACGATACATGACCACATACCGCGAAATTCAAGCCCCTTTGAGAACGATCATGACGCCCGGACCGGTGGAAGCCGATCCGAGAGTACTGCGGGCGATGACGACACCGATTCTTGGACAGTTCGATCCGGCTTTTACGCAAATGATGAACGAGACGATGGAGATGCTGCGGCAGACGTTCCAGACGAAGAATCAATGGGCGTTCCCGGTCGACGGAACTTCCCGTTCCGGGATCGAAGCGGTCCTGTGCAGTCTCATCGAACCGGGCGATAAAGTGCTGGTTCCGATCTTCGGCCGCTTCGGCCATCTGCTAACCGAGATTGCCGAGCGCAGCGGCGCGGAAGTCCATCTGATGGAATGCGCGTGGGGCGAAGTCTTCGATCAGCAGGCCATCATCGACGAAGTGAAGCGCGTTCAGCCGAAGATCCTCGCTGTCGTGCACGGGGAAACGTCGACGGGCTGTATGCAGCCGCTGGACGCGATCGGTCCGGCCTGCCGCGAACTCGGCGTGCTGACCGTGGTCGACGCCGTGGCTTCGATCGGCGGAGTAGCGGTCAAAGTGGACGAATGGCAGCTGGACGCCGTTATCGGCGGCACGCAGAAGTGCATCTCCGTCCCGTCCGGTATGGCGCCGGTGACGTACAACGAGCGCGTGGAACGGATTCTGAACAGCCGCAAAAGAGTCGAACGGGGCGTTGCCCAAGCCGGCGACCGCCGGGAAGTGGCGCATCCGATCCGCAGCAATTATTTCGATCTCAGCCAGCTGCAGGATTATTGGGGCCCGCGCCGCCTGAACCATCATACGGAAGCGACATCGATGCTGTACGCGCTGCGCGAAGGGCTGCGCCTTATTTTGGAAGAAGGACTGGAAGAGCGGTTCGAACGCCACCGTCTGCATGAACAGGCGCTGATGGCCGGTCTGCGCGGTATGGGCCTGACGCTGTTCAACGACGTGGCGTGGAAGCTTCCGGTCGTCACGTGCATCCGTATTCCCGAAGGCGTCGACGGCGAATCGGTACGCGGCATGCTGCTGAACCAATTCGGTATCGAGATCGCCAGCTCGTTCGGTCCGCTGCACGGCCAGATCTGGCGGATCGGCACGATGGGCTACAGCTGCCGGCAGGAGAATGTACTGTTCGTACTGGCAGCGCTGGAAGCCGTATTGATCCGGCACCGAGCGCCGATTACGATCGGACGCGGTGTGCAGGAGGCGTTGGACGTCTATGAGGGAGTGGCGGCGTCGGTGGTCGTCTAGTAGGAAATAGGGAAGGCGAGGAGCGGGGCTGCGGGGGAATTCGCGCTTGGAGTTGGGTAAGGGAAAAGGGCAAGAGCAAAATCCAAAAAAAGTTAAGAGCAAAAACAGATATAAAGAAATATAAAAAAGCAAAAGGATTGCGGATTTTTGGGATCGTGGTTGTTAAAAGAAGTTCGATTCAGTGTCGAAGCGAAAACGCGGAGAGAGAAATTCAGTGTAGGTGCTCAAGCCTTTCGAAGAAAGGCACTTCGGAAGCATAAGCTTAGCGTTCGCCTTTGTAATCGGGGAAATTCCGCTAAAATCCAATCCTTTTCCCGATTGCAACACGCGACCGAAACGAATTTCTCTCGCAGCCAACAAGCTTTTCACACGAATAGGACTTTCTCGACAACCAAGGATTCCGGAATTCTCCGGAATCCTTTTGCGTAAAACAAGCAAAAGAAGGACGGAAGGTGAAACATGCGGCATCAAATCGCGCTGCGGTCGGGGCTGGCGGGACTGCAGTGGTTGTTTTTCCTGTTTACGAATACGGTGGTTATTCCGATCACGGTGGGTGCGGCGTTCGGGCTGCCGCAGGGGAACATTCAATTTCTGATCCAATGTTCGTTCGTGCTGACGGGGCTGGCCTGCGCGGTGCAGGCCTGGCTCGGGCATCGGAGATCGATTATGGAAGGGCAGTCGGGGCTGTGGTGGGGCGTGATCTTGAGCCTGTGCGCCGCGGCGCCGTCGCTCGGTATCACGCTGCCGCAGTTGGGCGGAAGCCTGGCGGTCGGGATTCTCGTCTCCGGCGTGCTGACCATTCTGATCGGCGTGTGCGGACTGGCGGCGCCGCTGTCGCGCCTGTTCACGCCGGGCGTGATGGCGGTGTTTATGTTCTTGCTCGGCTGCCGGTTGAACACGATTTTTCTCGAAGGCATGCTGGGGATTTCGGCGGGAGCTGCCCCGGATTCGGCACTGATCCGGCCCGGCATTTTCGGTCTGGCGGCGGCTGTCGCGCTGCTTGTGGCGGTGCTGTCGGTTAGAGCAAGGCCGGCGATTGCGCAGTATGCGCTGTTGATCGGCATTCTTGGCGGTTGGGCGCTGCATAGACTTCTGTTCGGTCCGCAGGCGCAGGCTGCGGAGAATCTGGAGTGGGGATGGTTTCCGCTTGGGCAGCCGAGCGCCGGGCTGGACGTGGGCGTGATCGCGATTGCGGTTATTGCGGGACTGATCAATGCGTCGAATACGTTCGGCGCGTTAAAAGGCACGGATGAGATTTACGAACAAGAAGCAGGCAGCGGGCAGTATCGGCGCTCGTTTACGATCAGCGGGATTTTGGCGGTGTTTTCGGGCCTTCTGGGTTTGGTGCCGTATGCGCCGTATGTCTCGTCCGTGGGATTTTTGCTGCAGACCCGAATTCGGAACAGACTTCCGTTTGTGCTCGGCGGGCTGCTGTTTGCCGTCATCGGGCTGATTCCGGCGGTGAGCGGGGTCTTGACGACCCTTCCGCTGAGTATCGGCAGCGCCGTGCTGCTCGTTACTTATTTGCGGCTGCTCGGTTCGTCGCTGCAGTATTTCGGCCAGATCCGGATGGATCCGGCCAATCTGTACCGGACGGCGGCTCCGCTGTTTGTCGGCATTATTTTGATGGGGATGCCTTCGTCGTATTTCGCTTCGCTGCCGCCGCTATTGCGTCCGCTGCTCGGCAACGGGCTGCTGGTCGGCATCATCCTGGCGCTGCTGCTGGATCGGATGCGGTTGGGGACGCGGGAAGAAGAACAGTCGGAAGAACGTGAAGGACGGGAAGCCAACACCAAGGAGGGATAAGAGATGAGCGAAACGGAAAAAAGGCTCGAGAACGGATCGGAAAAACCGGCATCGGCGTTCAATCGGACGGAAAAAGAATACGGCGGTGCGTTCGTCGATCGGCATGTCGAAAAGGCGCCGACCGGAAGCGGACCGCTGGACGGTCTGACTTTTGCGGTCAAAGACGTATTCGATATCGAAGGTGTGACCCGCGGAGCCGGGAATCCGGATTGGCTGCGTACGCATGAACCGTCCGATCGGACGGCTCCGGCCCTGCTCAAGCTGCTCGAAGGAGGCGCCCGGCTTCAAGGGACGACGCAGACCGACGAGCTGATGTACAGTCTGAACGGTCAGAACTCGCATTACGGTACGCCGGTCAACCCGGCTGCGCCGGAGCGGATTCCGGGCGGTTCTTCCAGCGGTTCGGCTGTCGCGGCGGCGGCCGGTCTGGTCGATTTTGCCGTCGGCACGGACACGGGCGGATCGGTACGCATTCCTTCGTCCTACTGCGGCTTGTACGGATTTCGGCCGACGCACGGCGCCGTATCCGCAGAAGGCGTTATTCCGCTGGCGGCAAGCTTCGACACGGTCGGCTGGATGAGCCGCGATGTCTCCGTTTTGCGACGGGTCGGTCAGGTCCTGCTCGGCGGCAACGAGGCGCGCAGCGAACGAGCGCAGCCGTTCACCCGTTTTTTTGCCGCGGAAGAAGCATGGGCGCTGCTGGAATCTTCCGATCGCAGGAGGCTGCAGCAGCAGCTTGGCATTAGTGAAGGATGGGAAAACGGGAGGATCGAAATCGAGCTTACGGCCGAAGGGGAATCGCTGGGCGATTGGTCGGCGGCTTTTCGCGTGCTGCAGGGCCTGGAGATTTGGGAGCAGCATGGGGCGTGGATCGAGCGCGAACGCCCGGCATTCGGTCCCGGAATCGCGGAACGTTTCCAATGGACGAGCACTCTGCGCCCAGGAGACAGCGGGGCGGAAGCCGAACGGCGTCGGCGCGTACGCAGCCAATTGGTCGACCTGCTGGGCAGCGACGGGCTGCTTGCCGTTCCGACCGCCCCGGGCCCCGCGCCGCTTCTCGGACTTGGAGGTCCGGAAGCGGAAGCCTACCGGGCCAAAACGATGCAGCTGTCCTGCATCGCGGGTCTGTCCGGGCTGCCTCAGGTGACCGTTCCGGTGCTGCGCGAAGACGGACTGCCGATCGGATTGTCATGGATCGGAGGCCCGGGCACCGACCTGAGGCTGCTGGACTGGATCGCGGAGCGCTTCGGCGGGGAGGTACGGCTGTGAGAATGGCGACGATTCGGTATGAAGGAAAGGAACAAGCGGCGCTGATAACCGAGGCCGGATTGATTCCGCTTGCGGCGGTGAATGAACGGGAAGGCACGGACTGGGAAACGAATCTGTGGGATCTGCTGCAGGCGGGCCGGCTGGACTCGCTGCGGGATTGGTACGATCAAGGCGGAGCGCGGCGGCTGGCAGCCCTGCCGAAGCTGGCCGAGCATGAAGTGACCTACGGTCCGCTGTATCGCCGGCCGGGCAAGATCATCGGGATCGGCATGAACTATCTGGCCAAAGCCATCGAACTGTCCGGGCGTCCGCCTGAAGACGAACCTGTCGTTTTTCTCAAACCGGACACCTCGCTGATCGGACCCGGCGAATATATCGAATGGCCTGCGGGAATCGGAGAAGTGACGGCGGAAGCGGAACTTGCGATCGTGATCGGCCGTCGCTGCCGCTCGGTCGGGGAAGAGGAGGCACTGGAGTATGCGGCCGGCTATGCTTCTTCGCTCGACATGACGGCCAAAGACATTCATGCGCGCAATCCGCGCTTCATGCAGCGGGCCAAAAGCTATGACACTTTCGCAAGTCTGGGTGCTTCGCTCGTGACGCCCGACGAGTATGAAGATCTGAATACGCTTGAAGTCGTTACACGACTCAACGGAGAGCCGATGCACCGGAATACGGTGGAGCGGATGATTTTTTCGCCGAGCTATCTGGTTTCGTTCTTGTCGAAGATCATGACCTTGAATCCCGGCGATGTGATCCTGACCGGGACGCCCGGTTCGGTCGTCATCGCTGCAGGAGACATGGCGGAGTGCGATATTTTCAAACAGGTAGGCCTGCGCAATCCGGTCAAAGCTGACATGGAATACAAGCCGCTGTAGTTAATTTTGATCCTTGAAGGTACAAATAAACCGCTTACACTATGACATCACACTATGTGTGATGTTTTTTTGTTTAATTTCAACAGCAAACCCCGCGATAATCTACGTTTTTGTCAATGAATTGTGCGGAGGAGATGATAAAATAAGAAATAAGAAATGAGAGTAAGAAAACATTACATAAACGAGTAACGTTATCTTACCGGATTTTAAATCGTCTATAGAGGGAGCGTGCTGAGTATGTCCACGAATTTGGCAGGTCGAGTGTTGGAGGAAACGCAGCTGCATGAAGAGATCGGGTTGGACGACTCCCTAAAACCCAAACGGGAAAACGAAAGAACGGTCGGTCCGGTAGCATACATGTTCATGTGGATCGGAGACGGCGTCAATCTCGGCAACATGACGCTCGGAGCAAGCTTGATCGCGGCGGGGATGGCTACGCTCAATGTGTTCCAGACTTTCGTGGCCGCGATCATTGCGATCGGCATCATCTCCGTCATCTTCGCGCTCAACGATCGCTTCGGTTATCGCACAGGCATCCCTTACGTGGTTCAGCTTCGCATGTCTTTTGGCATCAAAGGATCCGTGATTTCTTCGTTCCTGCGCGGCGTGCCCGCTATCGTCTGGTACGGCTTCCAGAGTTGGGTCGGAGCGACGGCGCTGAACGAGATTGTCAAAGTGCTCAGCGGCGGCGGGTTCGACAGCATCCCGATCTGCTTCGTCATTTTGCAGGGGGTTCAGATTGGACTGTCGCTTTACGGCTTTCATGCGATCAAGTGGGTGGAAACGCTCGCTTCGGTCGTCATCATGCTGGCTCTCGTCTACGTGTTCGGGGTTCTGCTGAATTCGCACAGCGCGGCGATTGCCGATGTGTGGGTCAACACCGAAGGCACCTGGGGACTCCCGTTCTTCGCTTTTATTATGGTCTTCCTGGGCAACTATGCGGCGATCTTCCTGAGTGCGGCCGACTATTCCCGTGAGCTCAAGACCGGCATCAGCGATAAAAAGCGCAGCATGCTCTACTTCCTCCCGATTGTGATCGCCTACGGTTTCGTTCTGACGATCGGAGCGATGATGGCGGCGGCGACAGGCATCTCGAATCCGGTCAAAGCGTTCGCGATTATCGTCGATAATCCGTATATCACCGTAGCGGTATCGGCCTTTATCGTCATCGGCGCGGTGGCTGTCAACATGGTCGCCAATATCGTGCCTCCGGCTTACGTCATCTCGCTCGTGACCAAGATGAAATACAAAGCTTCGGTTGTCGTAACCGGTCTGCTGGCGCTCTGTTCGTTCCCTTGGGTGCTCGTACAGGATTCTTCGGCGCAGGGCTTGAACACGTTCATTCTGATCTACTCGGCTTTCCTCGGTCCGATCGTCGCGATCCTGCTCGCGGACTACTACATTCTGCGCCGGCAGAAGGTCGATGCGATGGAATTGTACAGGGAGACCGGAAACTTTGCGGGTTACAATCCGAGTGCGCTGCTTGCCATGGCGATCGGAGCCGGCGCAGCCTTCCTGCTGGTGGACATCGGTTGGGTCATCGGCTTTACGGCAGCGGGCGTGTCGTATCTGCTGCTGAGCAAATTCGCTTTCAAAGGCTCTTCGTTCAAAAAAGGCACGATCTACGAAGAAGCGGCCTGATCCGCACCTGCATCTCAATCGAAAGATTCGAAAAGGAGAGAAGTCTATGGAACGTTTGGATCTGATCGTCCGCGGCGGCAGTGTCGTACTGCCGGGCGGCGTTACGAAAGCCGACATCGGCATCAAAAATGGAAAAATCGCCGCAATCGCCGAAAATCTGAATGCGGAAGCGGAGCAGGAGTGGGATGCGGCCGGACGGCATGTGCTGCCGGGCATGATCGACGTACACGTCCACTTCAGCGAGCCGGGGCGGGAACACTGGGAAGGGTTCACGACCGGGTCGGCCATGATGGCCGCCGGAGGCTGTACCACCTTTTTCGATATGCCGCTGAACGGTATTCCTTCGACGGTCACCGAGGAAGCGCTGCTGGACAAAGCTCGTCTGGGCGGAGAAAAGTCGATCGTCGATTTCGGGCTTTGGGGCGGACTTGTGCCGGGCAATGAAGACGATCTGCAGCCGCTGGCGGAATCGGGCGTGATCGGGTTCAAAGCGTTTCTGTCCACGACCGGCAACAAGGAATTCGAAGCGGTGGACGATATGACGCTCTTGACCGGCATGAAAAAGATCGCGGCGCTCGGTAAGATTCTGGCCCTGCATTCGGAAAGTGCGGCGATCACCAACTGGCTTAAGGAAGAAAAAGAAAAAGCCGGTCTGTTCAGCGCCGACGACTATCTGGAGACGCGTCCGATCATCGCCGAGGTCGAAGCGGTAGAGCGTGCGCTGTACTACTCGGAAATTACCGGCTGCGCGCTGCATTTCGTGCATATCAGCTCGGCCGCGGCCGTCGCGAAGATCGAAGCGGCCAAAGCGCGGGGCATGGACGTAAGCGTCGAGACGTGCGCGCATTACCTGCTGTTCAACCATGACGATCTGCGGGAAAAAGGAACGATCGCCAAGTGTGCGCCTCCGCTGCGCGAAGCGGACGAGCAGCAGCGGTTGATCGCCCTGCTCGCGGACAACAAATTCGATATGCTGTCGTCGGACCATTCGCCTTGTCCGTACGACATGAAGGATCCGAAAGATTTCAATCTGTTCCAGGCGTGGGGCGGGATCAGCGGCGGGCAGTTCACCCTGCTGTCGGCGCTGGAAACGGCGCTTGCGCAGAACATTCCGCTGGAAAAAGTCGCCGCCTGGACCGCTTCCAATCCGGCTGCGCGCTTCGGCCTGTCGGATCGCAAAGGCACGATCGCCGTTGGCCTCGACGCGGACCTTGCGATCGTCGATTTGAACGAAGCGTTCACTGTGACGGAAGACAACTATTACGCCAAGCATAAACAGACCCTGTACATGGGACATACCTTTCCCTGCAGCGTGACCGGAACAATTGTGCGCGGCGAGATCGTCGTACGCGGCGGCGACGTCACAGCTTCCCAGCCGACGGGAAGCTGGCAGAAGCCGGCGGGGCTCGGAGCTGCGGCGGAAGAACTGTCGGCGACGTAGCCAATATGGATACGAAAAAAGATACACCGCTCCGGAAGCGGAACAGCCTGCTCGGCCAACGTTTGAAGTCCGCTTGATCCGCACGTCAAAACCGCTCTGTCGCCACGTTGGCGAAAGAGCGGTTTTGACGTGCGCTTTTTTCAGGGCAGCTGTCCGTCACCCCATGCCAACGAATCCTGCGATCGTCGCTCTAGCCGTCTTCGCCACCCCCAAGATTCCTGCTGCAGTGACACTCAGCGCGCTCCTGCTTCAACCCATCCCTCAGAACTCCGCAACCACCATCTGATGGCATGACCACTCGGGTACGGTGCAGGCGATTTTTCCGTTCTCCTGTACAAAATCGAGCGGCGTGCGCTGCGGAGCCAGGTACAGCCGCTTGACCGTACGCGTCTCAGCAAGCGTCACCTCGGTCCGCTGAACAATCGGCAGGTCCTCGATCACTTCGGTATCTTTGCCGCGGCGGATCGGAGGAGCGTACAGCAGATGCAGCACCCGGCGGTCGGCCTCCGGCTGTTCCTGCAGCGTGACGATTCCCTGTGCAGGTAGCTTGACGGATACAGTGCGCCCGCCGGCTGTGGATTCCAGCAGGGAATCGAGCAGATGAATCAGAATCTGTTTGACCGGCAGGCTGCCATAACGCGCATAATCGGTGAACAGATTCCAAGCCGCATAAAATCCGTCCGCCCCTTCGGTAAAGCCCGGTCCAACGTCTACGCCCCGGGAAGGCGCATGGCGATGCGAAGTGAAGGTGAAAA
Source organism: Saccharibacillus qingshengii (assembly GCF_013185195.1). Classification (GTDB taxonomy): domain Bacteria; phylum Bacillota; class Bacilli; order Paenibacillales; family Paenibacillaceae; genus Saccharibacillus; species Saccharibacillus qingshengii. The sequence goes on along the minus strand of NZ_JAAZWC010000001.1, from coordinate 387,787 downwards.
GGTCGCGGTTGAAATACGGATTCTGCCGGCTGCCAAGCGAACGGCCGCCTGCCGCCAAGCCGACCTCGTACCCTGTCGCATAGACCAGAAACGAAGTGCTTCTCAGCGACGCGAGTTCAAAATCCGGACGGGCATAAGTGGGATTGAACGGCGACTCTCCGATCCATTCCGCCCCCAGGTCCAACGCGAACCGGTCGCCTGCCGGCGTCAGGCCCGAACGCCCCGTTGCCAGAATCCGGCTCCCGGCCGCCGTAAAAGCGGCAAGCTTCGATTGCAGTTCGGGTGTGACGGCGATCCGGTCCGGCAGGATCAGAATCCGGTAAGGCTTCAGGTCGCTCTGCGTATCGACGACATCGAACAGATAATGTCCTTCCAGCAGAATACGCACCGCTCCGGTGTCGGCCGCGGCCGCGTCTTTCTCGGCCGCGGCTCCGCTCTCGAAGAACGAACCGGCCGCTTCCGCGGACAGAAGCGCAATATCGGCGACCGCAGAGACGTCCCGGCACCATTCTTCTTTGGCTTCGACTTCCGCATAGGCTTCGCCGATCAAAGCATAGGTCGCTTCGTCCATTTCGCCGAGCGGATGCAGTTGATCCCCGACCGAACATCCCGCACCGTTCGCGAGATTCAGTGCCGCTTCGTAACGCAGCGCATTGGGATGCTTGAAGCCGCCGAATTCGCCCCAGAATTGATGGAACTTGCCGGTCATGCCGAGCACGTCCATGCCAAGTCCCTGGGCATAACGCGCCGACAGAGGGAAGTGGTCGTAACCCCAGCCGCCGGTCGGCAGCGATTCCAGTTCGAGATGGGTATTGAACGCAGCCAGATCCCGGCGCCCGCGCGCAATATGGCCGTTATTATGGAACAGCGGCAGTTCCGGTTTGAGCGTATGCACCGCCTCGTCCATGGCAGCTCCGTACTTCGAGTAGGTTTCTTCCCACAGAGCGCGCATATCTTCCGTACTGCGGGGGTCGGAACCCCGGCGGCGAATTTCGGCGACGCAGGACTGGCAGTAGCATTCGCGTACCCCGACGATATCGAGAAAAATGCCGTCCGCGTCATAACGTTCGACTACTTCCCGAACTTGGGCCGCCAGCATGTCCAGATAAGGCGTGTTCATACAGAACTGATGGTAGCCCGGTTCCATAAAATCGGCGGCCCAGTTGGTACGTTCCTGACGGTCGCGAATCAGCCATTCCGGATGACGTCGCGCCAGCTTTTCGTCGAGGCCCGCGGAGAGGTAGACCGGCGTACGGACCCCGATCTCGTGCGCCGCTTCGATCTGTGCGCCGAGCAGGTCAAACGACAGATTCGGGTGGGTGTCGTTGGCTTCGGACGGATGGTAAGCCCAGCCGTGATGGCATTTGGAGAAGACGGTGATCGAGTCCACATGGCCGAGCTTCAGCATGTTCTGAAACTGCGTTTTTGAAAAGTCCCTACCGATCTCGGGCAGCGCTTCGGATGTGTGGAAATCGAGATGAACCTGACGGAATCTCATGGAAAGTCCTCCTGTATGAACAAAATGGATGCAGATTGGCAAAACGGCGAACCGTACGATCTCTACTACTGTAACCGATCTTTTTGCCGAAAAAAGCTGACAATCCCGACTCTGTATCGTACAATCTCTACATCATTTACCGAGAGCTTCAACAGAACGGAGGGAAGTTGTGCGCGTGTTGGAACTGGATATTCCGCCTCTGCCGGAGATTGCCGCCGTCGGACACGGTATTTGGCGCAAAGGGATGAGGCATGCCGAGCGGGTCTTCGAAGCTTACGATCTGATCGTATGCGTATCGGGGACGCTCTATATCGAAGAAGAAGGGGAACGCTACGCAATCGCTCCCGGAGAGATGCTGATTCTGGAAGCGGGGCGCCGGCATGGCGGTTATCGGGCAGTCGAATACGACACCGAAGTGTATTGGATCCATTTTCGGCAAACAGCCGCAGCCCGGATCCGGGAGAGCGAAGAGCTTGCGCCCGGACAGCCGCTGCCGCCCCGTACAAGCCAGGAAACGCAGCCGGGCCCCGGCAGTATCGCCCTTCCGAAATATGCGGCCGTCGATCTGGCGGCGCTTCGGCCGCTGCTGAACGGCATGCTGCGTGTGTACGAAACGCTGACGCTGGCCCGCTCTTTCGAGCTTCAGGTCGAGTTCGGTCAACTGCTGCTTCATCTGCAAAAAGGATTATCGATCTCGCCGGGCCGCTCCCGCGCCGATCGCCTCGGCGAAGAAACAGCGGCCTATCTGGCGCGCTGCCTTCAGCAGCCGTTCGATTCGGCTGTGATGGAGCGCGATCTGCATTATCATTTCGATTACCTTTCCCGCTGCCTCAAACAGTACACCGGGATGAGTCCGCTCTCTTACCGGCATCATCTGCAGATTGAACGCGCCAAACGCCTGCTTGCGCATTCCGACGATACACTTGGCAGGCTGGCCGAACAATGCGGATTCCGCGACGCCAACTATTTCGCCCGTTTGTTCAAGCGCGAAACGTCGCTGACGCCCGGCGAATACCGGAAGAGATATTCGGTATTTCGAACCTGAACGATCGGGAAGACCAAGCGAACACCGGGGAATGAAAAAGAAGGTCCGAGCCTGCTCGGACCTTCTTCGCTGCGGGGAAACGGGGCGAATACCCGCTACTTCATGCGAGTGACGATAAATCCGTCATTAAGGGCCTGAAGCTCATGGGCGAGGCCCGCGGTATCCGCCGATTCTCCTGCGGCCACCGAGTAACGGAATTCATAGAATCCGCCAAGCGTCGCCTTGAAATTGGTTTCCCAGTAGTTCGTCAACGGCCAGGAATACGGAAGGGGCTGCGCTTCGGCCGGCTGTTGGGTGTGCACCAGACGTCGGCCGTATTCGAGCGGGCCCAGCTGTACCAGCGGCGTATCCGGCATACTGATCAGAAGCGAATCCGAAGCTTCGCCGACCCAGGCCAAACCGTTCTGCACGCATGTATAATCCAGGCAGGTTCCCGGAAGCTGATCTTTCCAGGGACGAATCCATTCCCCTGCTTTGTCCGCGTACAGCCTGTCCGGGGCTGCGCTTCCGCCGGTAAACGGCAGGGCGATATAGACGTTTTCGGACATCCACACGCTGTCTTTGTGCAGTCGGACCGCGACATCGACCCGATTTATCGTGGCGTATACCTTGAGGAAAAGGTGATACGAACTCATGCCTTCCACCTCGTACTGCAGCTCCAAGGTCGCTTGGAGCGGTCCGTTTTCCAGCGTCTTGACCCGTATCAGACGGCCGGCGGAGCGATGGACATCCGGGCCTTTGCGATTGCGGCCCATTTGGCTTCGGGAGGTCCATACCTCTCTTGCATTCCGCGGATTTTCTACAGAGGTCACTTCGTACACAGGCGTGAAAGCGCCGTGGGGGCTGCCGGCTTTCAGCCGCTCCTCTCCGGTCGGAAGATTGCGCCACGAGACGATACCCTGCCCTTGTTTCCATTCGATTCGGCAAAACGGAGACTCGATCCCCTGTTCATGAATCGAAATCGGAAAAGGGGGAGCAGAATCCGGATATAGGTCTTCCATATCGGAAATCCGGTCGCTTCCGATCAGCCGGGTGTTGGACGTCGTGATTCCGGCCGCTTCGTTTTTTGGGGGGCGGGGAACAATATGGAGCAGAGCGTCTTCTCCGGCTTCCAAAGCGATATCTACATTCATTAACTGCGGATGAGTCTGCTGCCAGTCCAGTTTCCGGCCTGTCTGTTCGTGTACGATATCGAAACCGCCGGCCAGCAGAGCGGGCTCCCATCCGTCCAACTGCAGAGCGGCCAACTGCCGGGAAGCGACCGGTGCGGTATTAATCACCCGGTAGCGAAGCATCCGTTCGGGAGAAAGAGAGGCGGCACCTTGGGCGGCAAGAACTTTGTCCAGCGCTCCATAGGCGAGGCGGCTTGCTTCTGCGGCATTAGCCAGCTTCCGGACTTCCAGCAGCTGTACGTTCGGATGCCACGGCTCGGAAATGGAAGAATGGTAGCCCCACGTATGTTCGGCATACAGAATAAGAGGCTGCAGAATCTTGTCGATCTCGGTCTTGGCAAGGACGACCCGATCGGGGTCTAGATGTTCCGCTTGTCTAAGCACACGCTGGGCATCGCGGAAGATTTGGGTATGCATAGCCGTGGACGCCGTACCGTCGGACCACCAGTCCGGCCAATCTCCTCTGTGGACAGGCAGGCCGCTGGTATCTTCGCGCTTGAGACGCTCGAAAAAATCGTGCAGGCCGGTCATTTCGATACGGATCGTTTCGCCGTATTGTTCGTTCCAGCTGCGGATAAAGCCAGGGATGCGTTCGTTGGGCGGAGCATTGTCCGTGCCCAGGCCCGAGAGCATGACCGGTACGAAATCGTATGGGTACCCTTCTTCCTCGAGCTTGCACAGATAACGCAGCATCCGGACACGGGCGATTTCGTCATGTCTCTCATCGATCGAGGCATGATCGAATTCGTCCCGGATCACGTATTTGCCCAGCGCACCCGGACACAGACCCAGCTCGTTTCCGAACATGTAGTGTTCGCCGTTCCAGACCAGCAGCCGTTCTCCCGAGGAGGCTTCCCACCATAATGGCGTCTGCTTGCGGCCCAGAGGAAACATGCCGTGATGGGTATGAACGCAGCTGAATAGATGTTTGATTCCGTTTTCCAGCAGGCTGCGCGCATAACCCCAACCATAACCGTTGATGTCCGCCGTCATGGCCGAGTCGACCGTATGTCCGATAGAAGCCGCGTAGGCAACCGCTCTGCTGTGGATATGGCGCAGCAGCGGATAATCCGGCAGTTCCGTCATGTTCAGATAAGTACCGGACAGTTCGATCTGCCCGCCGCGGACGGCCTGAGCGAACTGCTCGCGTTCTTCGGGCGAAGCCTGTTCCAGAAACCGTTCGACGGCCCAGAACGTTTCGCAGGTCCAGCGGAATTTTTCGTCGTCCGACTGCCCGCCTTCTTTAGTTTTTTCCAGAATTCCAAGCGCTTGACGGATAAAGTCGATCTGGAAACGTTCGATTTTCTCCTGGCGTTCCGTGTAGCCGATATCGGTGTGCGAATGATGAATCACACAGACGGTCCATGTTCGTTTCGGCAGAGGTTGCGGATGGTTTTGCAAGGTAGCATTCACAGTCATCGTCCTTTCTTTGTGGACCCGGTCGGGACTTGCACGTTTTTTATCAGCAGAAGGCAGAGAATCTTCGGAATCTTCGAACAAAGCTTCGATTCCCTGAAAGGTAGAGGTCAGGGCACGGTCGCTCGTCTCCAAGAGACCGCTTACACGTTGCATCGGTTCCTGCAGCGGAGCGTTGAACAGGTCGGCGCTTTTCGAGATTTGACCGCCCAGAATCAGGCGATGGGGACGAAAAGAAGCGATATGGGGAGCCAGGAATTCGCTTAACCGGTGTCCGTATTCGGAGAAAACGGCGGCAGCCCGAAGGTCTCCCGTGTAGGCGTTCTCGGCGAAATGCTTGAGATCTCCGCCCGGGTCGACACCGAATTCTCGAGCGAGGCGCAGAATACCCTGCCGGCCGAACTGTTCGTCCGCCGTTCGACCGCGGTAAGGCTGCGGATAGAGATAACCGTCCGGAGGAACGCACGGACCTGCGGCCGGACGGCCGTTCTCGACAAAGGCCGAGCCCAGACCCGTACCAAGCGTCAAGCACAGCAGGCGTTCTCTCGGGTATCGACGTCCGATACCGAGTCCGAACAGAAGAGCATCATTGGCAAAACGAATCTCGGCCTGCGCAAGTTGAGCGGCATAGCGTTGTCCGTGTCGAGCCAGACGAATAAACTCGCTTCGCAGCGCCTCGCGTATGTTGATCCCGTAAAGACTCTCGTACTTGCCCAGATTTCGCAGCAGCGCCACCCCGGCGGAATAATCGAAAGGCCCGGGAAAAGCAAAGCCGACACGCAGGTTCGTAGCGATAGGCAGAAGACCCGCTTGGGCGGTATACCGATCCAGCAGTTCGATACAGGCGGCCGCGAAACCGGATACGATTACAGCGGATTCTTCACCGGAACGGGAAGGCCGGGCATGGATCGTTTCGCTCACGGGGATTCCTCGTACGACAACCGCGCATTTCAGTTCCGTGCCTCCCGCATCAAGCGCCAGCGTAACGGAGTCCGGCGCGGATTCAGGGCTTGCAGACCGAGGGGAGGCAGCCGTCCGCTCCGGGCGATTCATTGCTGCTCCGTCCGGTTTGGCAGCCATCCGTGAGGCAGCAGCGGTGTCTGCCAATGGGCCGCAACGCCCGCTTTGACCAGCTTGCAAGGGGTGTTTCCCGTATTCTCGAGCCGGTATGCCCCGACGGAGGCCGGAACAATACAGCTTTCGGCGTAGCCAAACTCCAGGGTGCCGGCAGGCGAAGACAGCGGGACAAGGCGGACGCTTTCGCCTTCGACCAAGTTGTACATGACGAATTCGCCGTTGGTATCGTCTTCCCAATGATCGACGAGGGAAATACGCTTTACGCTGAACAGCAGTTCGTCGTGCTCGCCCAGCAGATGTTCCTTGTTGTTTCCCTGACGCCCGATGAGCCGGGGAAGAGGAATAAGCTGTGTACGGGCTTCTTTTTCGGAAAGGGAACCTTGTACATTGTGTTTGGCATGTTCAAGATTGAGCGGGCGCGGCTTCCCGTCCAGATCCCGGCGCATGTAATCGTAAATCTTGAAAGTAAACCACCAGGTCGTCGAAGAAATTTCCAGCACGAGGTTGTTTTTACCCGCACAATGGATGGTTTCCGGCGGGACGAGGTACAGAGCGCCTTTCTCCGAATCGTAGGCGTTGACATAGGATTCGAAGGCGAGAGGCTGATCCGTTTCGTGGGACTGCTTGGCCGCTTCCAGAAACTCCTCCGGTGAAGTGTCGTCTTTCAACCCCAGATATACTTTTGCGCCGCTGCGCCGCTGCATAATGTAATAGGATTCCTGCTGCGCCATCTTTTCGTTGAAGGTGTCTTCGATATACGAAGGCTTGGGATGGACCTGGCAGGAGAGATCGCCGCCGTCCATGGTGTCCAGATAGTCGAAGCGGATCGGGAAATAATCGCCGAACAACGCAGCGATCCGATCTCCCATCACGGCCCGGTGCTCACACCCCAGCAGCAGCGAAAAAGGAACTTCGATCGTCCGGTCCCGATACTCCAGCAGAATCGTATTCTCGGGCGCGATCGGCTCGAAGCTCCAGGCGCAGTTCTCCCATTCCGAAGGCAGTCCGCACAGCTGCTTCAGATACTGCCCGCCCCATACCCCGGGTGCGAAAAACGGCTTGACGCGAAAAGGTTGTTTCGCTGTCTCCGCCAGCAGACGTATCAGATCCGCGCTTGCGGTCAAGACCGGCTCGGAAGGACGGTTCAGGTCCACGTAGTAATCGAAGCGGCTCAAATTCTGTTTGCGGTAAGTTTCCCGGATCGGCCATTCCAGAAACAAACAGATTTTGTACTTTTCCGTCCGGTCCCGGTTCCAGGAGAAGCCGAAATTGCGCAGCGAGCGCCGATGTTCCTGCTGCTGATACTCCCGGGACACATCACAGTAGAACGAAAGATCGATCCGATCTCCTCCCAGCCACCGAGCGCCGGGGCCGCAGATCAGAAAAATTTGGGGAACGGAGAGATGCTGCTTCAGATCCGTATCTATTTCTTCCGCCCAGCATGCGGCTGCTCCCGGACGGAAATACTCGGTGAACGAGACGCCGTCTGCCCTATAGCCGAACACCCGGTTATCGGTGATATGGCGATCGAAGCGCCGGCGCAGTTCGCTCCCGGTGTACAGATAATCTTCGGTAAAATAGACCTGCAGCCGGATCGATTGGTGTTCCAGTCGTTCCGCCAATTCGGAGATAACCGCTGCAAGGTCCGCGCCGTGCGTCGCATCGATCGCCATAATGCTTTTCTTTTGTTGTCCGTTCCGGAATGCTGCCAGAACGGCTTCCGCTATCGCTTCGTGACCGGTCTGCAAATCGGGCGGGAACCCGCCCGGATCCGCACAAGCCCAGTCGGATCCATCGGCGTGAATCCGGTTTCGCGGCAGCTTGTCGAACATAACAAAACCCTCCGTTCTTTCTACAAATTGAGTTTGGGAGCGGAAGCAGAACACGTTCTGCCGGCTCAAGCTCATTGTAGATAAAGTAGGGAGGGTCGTATTTGGACGAAGCGGCTTCCTTTTTGTACAGAACGGACATCGGGCCATACTCAACGGACAGAATCGGAACGTCCTTCGGCGAATCCCGAACGTCTGAAACGTGCCGGAGGTACGCCCAGCTTGCGGGAAAAGACCCGGGTGAAATAATGGACCGATTCGAATCCGCATTGTTCGGCGATTTCCTTGATTGCGGCATTCGTGGAGAGCAGCAGCTGTTGGGCCCGGCGAATACGGCGCTCCTGCACGTAATGGATCAGGGTCTGCCCGCATTCCTCCATAACCAATCGCGACAGATGGCGAGGCGAAACATGCAGATGTTGGGCAATGTTTTCCAAGGTCAGTCCAGCTTCCAGATTGTCTTCGATATACAGGCGGGCCCTCTGGAACAGCTCGCTGCCCGGCCGCCGCCGTATGTCCGCGAAAGCCGATTCGACGGGAACCTCGGTCGCATCCGGCATAAACAAAGGGAGAAACGAAGACAATAACGAATGGGATACATTTTGCAGGACTTCCGCCGGGTAACGCAGAGGCTCCTGTTCGCACATCGCAAGCAGGACTTCCCACAGCTTGGCTGCAGGTGTGAGACAGACCGAGTCCAGGCAGGGAACCCCGTCCTGGGCCAGTCTCCGAAAAGCCTTCGCATAATCGGCCCGCGTCGTTTCTTCATCGATGTCAAAAGCGACGAACAGCAGCGCCATGCCGTCTTCGCTGCGAATTTGATGCCAGGCGCCGGGCCGCGAACAGATGGCGCTGCCCGCACGAAGCGGGTAATCGTTACCGCTGTCGCTGTAGGCACCGTTTCCTTCCAGCACATAGCAGATTTCGAAAAAAGAATGGCGGTGGACGGAGTTGCTGTAATGCTTCGGCATAAATCCCCAATAATGGACATGAAAGTTCGACGGTCCCTGGCGCAGATCCGTGGCATGAACGTTCATCCATGCATTTGCTTTTTTAAAAGCGGTCAGCGAAGCCATAACGACACTCCTTGTTGTTCTTTCACGATCGGTTAAAGTCTATCCTAACCTTCGAAGAATTCCTTTTAGGCCTGGCCGAATCCGAAATAAGCGGCCGCGTTGCCGTAAGCGATATCCTGCACGATTCCGCCGAGCAGCTCCGGATCGTCCGGCGCTTCGCCGCGCTGCGCCAGTTCGCCGAACCATTCGCACAAGACCCGCCGGAAGTATTCGTGGCGGGTGTAGGAGAGGAAGCTGCGCGAATCCGTCAGCATGCCCACGAACCGCGGCAGCAGCCCGTTGTCGGCCAGAAGCGTCATTTGCCGGCGCATGCCGTCCCTCGTATCGTTATACCACCAGCCGGAACCGAGCTGCATTTTACCGGGAATATCCCGCTGATAGCAGCCCATCAGTGCAAGCAGCGCCGGATAATCGCCGGGGTTGAGCGAGTAGAGAATGGTCTTCGGCAGACCCGATTCGGTCTCGGCCCGGTCGAGCAGGCTCGATAAGGATACGGTAAGCGGCAGATCGTTCAGCGCATCATACCCGGTATCCGGGCCAAGCTTACGGAACATCGGCGTATTGTTGTTGCGGTAAGCGTGCAGGTGCAGCTGCATCGTCCAGCCCTGCTTCGTATAGGCGGCGATCAGGCGCAGCAGCAGTTCGGTGCGGTAAGCGGTCACTTCGTGCTCGGATAGAGACTCGCCGGACAGCCGCTTGGCGAAGATCGTTTCCAGCGTCTGCGGATCGGCGGCCGCATATTTCAGCGTATCCAGCGCATGGTCGGACAGGCGGCATCCCCGTTCATGGAAAAAGGCGACCCGTTCATCCAGCAGATCGGCGAGCGCCGCAAACGAAGAAACGGAACGTCCGCCTGTCTGTTCCAGCCGCGCGATCCAATCGGGGAAACCTTCGGCGTCGATATTCAGCGCTTTGTCCGGACGGAAGGTCGGCAGTACGGCGAATCGGGCTTCTTCTTCCGCCAGCAGGCGATGGTATTCGAGATCGTCCGCGGGATCGTCGGTCGTGCAGACGATCCGGACGTTCGAACGGGCGATCAGCGCGCGTCTGGTGAAATCCGGCTCCTGCAGCCGGGCATTGGCCCGTTCCCAGATCTCGGGCGCGCTCTGCTCATTAAGCGGCGTATCGATACCGAAAAAGCGGCGCAGCTCCAGATGGGTCCAGCTGTAGAGCGGATTGCCGACCGTTCTCGGAACCGTCTCCGCCCAGGCGGCAAAGCGGTCGTAATCCGAAGCCGAGCCGGTAATCCGCTGCTCGTCGATTCCGTTAGCCCGCATCAGCCGCCATTTGTAATGGTCTCCGTACAGCCAGGCCTGCGTCAAGTTGGCAAACGGGCGGTCTTCGTAAATTTCCCTCGGATCGAGATGGCAGTGATAATCGATGATCGGCATAGGGCTCGCGTAATCGTGGAACAGTTTTTTGGCAATGTCCGTGGACAGCAGGAAATCGTCGTTCAGGAAACCGCCTGCTGCCGATTGCGGCGTGCCGCTGTTTGTCTCCGAACGGACTTCGCCCGGTTTGTTCGTGTTTGTATTCATAGTGTAACCCCCGTTTTGAAAATGGCCAGCTCGCGTACCTGATTCTGCTCATTGCGCGTCGGACGGCCGCTTGCGACTTCGATCAGATAAGAGATAAAGTCTTCAAGCACTTCTTCCATCGGCTGCTCCAGCAGGGGCCCGGCGTTGAAGTCCATCCAATGTCCTTTTTTGGCAAACAGTTCGTTGTTGGTGGCGATCTTCACGGTCGGGACAAAGCTGCCGAACGGCGTGCCGCGCCCGGTCGTGAACAGCACAAGCTGGCAGTCCGCTGCGGCCAGCGCCGAAGAAGCGACGAGGTCGTTGCCGGGTGCCTGCAGCAGGCTCAGGCCTTTGCGCCGCAGTTTCTCGCCGTATTTGAGTACGTCGACCACGGCCGAAGTGCCCGCTTTTTGCGTACAGCCAAGCGATTTGTCTTCCAGAGTGCTGATACCGCCCGCCTTGTTGCCCGGCGACGGATTTTCGTAGACCGACTCGCCGTGCGACAGGAAATACTGTTTGAAATCGTTGATGAGCCAGACGATATCGCGGAACACTTCTTCGTTTTGCGCGCGGGCCATCAGCACTTTTTCGGCACCGAACATTTCGGGGACTTCGGTCAGAATCGTGCTGCCGCCTTGGCCGATCAGGAAGTCGGAGAGAGCGCCGAGCAGCGGATTGGCCGTAATGCCCGAGAATCCGTCGGAACCGCCGCATTTGAGTCCGACGTTCAGTTCGCTCAGCGGCACGGGTTCGCGCTTGTCGCCAAGCGAAGCTTCGTACAATTCTTCGAGCAGCTGCATGCCCGCTTCAACCTCGTCGCCGACTTCCTGGGCCACAAGGAATTTGACGCGCGATTCGTCGAAATGGCCCAGTTTCTCCCGGAATTCCGCTACGATGTTGTTCTCGCAGCCAAGCCCGAATACGAGCACGCCGCCCGCATTCGGATGCTGCACGGCGTCAAGCAGAATATCGCGCGTCATCTTGTGGTCTTCGCCGAGCTGCGAGCAGCCGTAGGGATGCTTGAGCACCGTTACGTTGTCGAACGCGCCGAGATCGGGATGAAGAAGCTTGAACTCCGCGACGATCTGTTCGGCGATGCCGTTGACGCATCCGACCGTAGGCACAAGGAACAGATCGTTGCGGATGCCGACTTTGCCGCTGCTGCGGCGGTAACCGTCGAAGGTCAATCCGCGGGCGGGATAGAAGGCGGGATGCAGTTCCGGAACATAGTCGTATTCTTCTTCGCCGGCAAGCGTAGTGCGGATATTATGCAGATGGACCCATTCGCCGGCTGCGATATCTTCGACCGCGCAGCCGATCGGCGCGCCGTATTTCATGACGACTTCACCTCGGGCAATCGGAGCCGTCGCGATCTTGTGTCCCTGCGGTACTTCGCGCAGCGTTTCGAGCTTCTGGCCTTCGGCTTCAAGCGTCTCGCCGCCGTTCAGCGGGCGAAGAGCGACAGCCACATTGTCGCGGGCATTCATTTTCATCAAAGTTCGCATGTTGTTGTTCCTCCTTGTACGAGTCGGTGCAGCAGTTCGCGGGGACCTGAGATTTCCAATTCCCGCAGCTGGTTCTGCAACGCGGCAGCGAGACCGTCCAGTTCGTTCAAGTCGAGTCCCCACAGGGAAGTGTCGCCCAAGATCGCCGGAACGAAATCTGCCGGATCGGAGGGGGCACGGTCGAAAATAGCGAGTACGGAAGCTTCATCCTGGCGTACGACCCGGTCGCCCTTGTAGCTGTAGAGCAGGGCGGACAAAGCGAGCACGATGCCAGGCGGCAGTTCGCGGCGTTCCCGAACGAAGCGAAGCAGAATCGGCAGCAGGCGCGATCTGAATTTCGATACGCTGTTCAGCGAGATCGAGCGCAGCTCGTGCCGGATCGAAGGATTGCGGAAGCGTTCCTGCACGGCTTCCGCGTAGGAGCGAAGCTGCTCCAGCGGAAGATCGAGCATCGGAATCAGTTCGTGTTCGATCAAGGAGCGGACATAACCGGAGAAAGCTTCGTCGTTCATCACGTCTTCGACCGTTTCCAGTCCGGCCAGCAGACCCAGGGGGACCATGGCCGTATGCGGCCCGTTCAGCAGATGCACTTTGCGCTCGCGGTACGGCGTCATATCTTCCGTTACGATGACGTTCAAGCCGGCTTGTTCGAAAGGCAGCTGTTCGCGAATAGAATCGGGTCCTTCGATCACCCAGAGCAGATACGGTTCCGCGGTTACCGCCAGATCGTCCCGATAACCGAGCCGCTGCTGCAGTTCCTGTTCCCGGCCGCGGGGGAACCCCGGCACAATCCGGTCGACCAGACTGCAGCAGAACGTATTGTCCGTATCCAGCCACTGCTTGAAGTCTTCGCCGAGCCTCCAATCATCCGCATGTCTCTTCACAATTTCCAGCAGTTTCTCGCCGTTGCGGTCGATCAGCTCGCAGGGAATCACAGTGAAACCGGGTCCGCCCAGCGAAAATCGCCGGTACAGCAGGGCGGTCAGTTTGCCGGGAAAGCCTGCGGGCGGCTCGTCTTCGTACCGATCTTCGGGCCGATACACGATTCCCGCTTCGGTGGTGTTGGAGACGATCAGACTCAGCCGCGGGTCGTTCGCAAGCGCCAGATAATCGGCATAATCCGTATAAGGATTGACCAAACGGCTGATGCTGGAGACGACTTCGGCGGAATCGACCGCCTGCCCTTGTTCGATTCCGTTCAGCAGTACGGTGAACAGATAATCCTGCTGGGCGAATGTGGAGTTCGTTTCTTCCGAGATCGGCTGAACCAGAACCGCACTCCCGCCGAACAGTCCGCGATCGTTCATCTGCTGCATCTGCCAGTTGAAGAAGGCCCGCATAAAATTCCCGCCGCCGAATTGGATTACTTTTTCGGGGAAAACGGTCAGGTCTGTTCGAGTGCTGCGCGACAATCCGGGGAAACTTGTCATCTTTTTGGCTCCTTTGGAGTGAATTTTGCACACGTGAACATTTTAGGGTGAAAAGCGCCGTTTCCGGCTGCACCGGAGCATCCGGCGCTGAAACGGAATCAGCTCCCGTCGATCTCCGCCGGTTCGGCGACGGAACGCCGCAGGATCAACCGGCTGCCGAGCAGATGCTGCACCGGCTTCAGATCCGGATGCTCCATATGCCGCAGCAGCAGCTTCGTACCTTCCTCGGCAATCTCCGCCACGGATTTGCGGATAGTCGTCAGCGGAGGATTCGTATACCGCGCGAACACCATATCGTCGAAGCCGATCAGCGAGATGTCGCCGGGAATACTCACGCCGCGGTCGAAGCAGGCATTCATGGCACCGATCGCCATGTCATCGTTGCCGCAGAAGACGGCGGTCGGACGCTGCGGAAGATCGAGCAGGCGGTTCATCGCGCTGTATCCGCTCTCGATACTGTAGTCGCCCTGGACGAAATAATCCGGATTCGGAGTCAGTCCGTGTGCGATCAATCCGTCCATATAGCCCGATCGGCGTTCGGACGAAGACTTGAAACCCGGCTTGCCTTCGATGATGGCGATCCGCCGATGCCCCCGTTCGCAGGCGTGGTCGGCCGCGGCTCTTCCGCCGACCCGGTCATCGGAGGCGACATTCGGAATCGACGGATCGTCCAACTGACGGTTGAGCACGACCAGAGGAATCCCGGAAGCCCGCACATGGTAGATAAATCCGTTATCGAGTTCGCTCTGGCTCATGACCAGAATCCCGTCGTAACGGCGGGGATTGACGCTGCCCAGACTGCCGGGATCGTCGATGCCGCTGACCGTCAGCATGTAGTTTTTGTCCAGTTCCCGCCGGATGCCTTTGAGCGCATCCGCGAGGAAGCTGGACGAAGTCCCCTGTTCGATACTGGAGAAAAACAATCCGATCGTGTTGGATTTGCGCGTGACGAGATTCTTGGCGCTGTAGTTGGGCATATAATTCATATCCGCAGCGATCTTCTCGATCCGCTCCCGTGTTCCCGGCTTGATGAGCGAACTGCCGTTCAGCGCGCGGGAAACGGTCGTATGGGAGACTCCGGCCGCCCGTGCAATGTCTTTGATCGTAATCATGGTTTGATCTCCCACCTTATAAATGTTAACGTTTTCATCATAAAGCCGTCAGGGGAGGTTGTCAACGCGGAGAAGACTGCGAAAAGCCGGTTTTTGGAGACGCATTCCGGTCTGTACAGCCGATATAACACGTGTTATATTGGGTGCGAGGTGCTGTGATGACTCCCAAATCGACAGGTTCCAAAAGAACGACCAGCCAGGATGTGGCGCGTCTGGCCGGCGTCTCGCGCAGCGTGGTCTCGGCCGTACTGAACGGGACGCCGGGAATCGGCGTAAGCGAGCAGACGCGCGAGACGGTGCTGGAAGCGATTCGTCAGCTGGATTACCATGTGGACGCGCGGGCGCGCGGAATGAAGACGGGCCGCAGCATGACGCTTGCCGCATTCGGCGATACGGTCCATCCGCTGTTTATGCGGCTGCTGGAAGGCATGCAGCGGGCGGGCGAAGCGCAGGGCTACCATCTGCTGCTCAGCTCGCCGGGGCGGGGGAAGCCGGGCGAAGCGCGCGCCGAACTGCTGGAACTTTACCATCAGCGCAGAATTGACGGAATTGTGACGCTTGACGATACCAGTTATCGAGATCCGGAGTGGGCGGAGCGGATCTGCGCGATCGGCGTGCCTTACGTATCGGTGGAAGGATATGCCGAGGCGGAGAATATTCATTCCGTGCATGCCGATTACCGCGGCAGTATGGAGACGGCGCTCGACTATTTGCGGGCAAAGTCTCCCCGGTCCGTCTTCGCTCCGGAGTACGCGGAAGTATTCAGCGCTTCACACGGCGGCCGAGTCAACGAAGCGGAGCGGCAGCGCAGGCAGGGCTATGAAGACTGGTGCCGTAGGTACGGGTTGCAGCCGGACGTCTCGCGTCATCTGCAGCAGGCCGACCGGGTAGACTGGACCGACTGGTGCCAACGGCGCAGCGAGCGCAAGCAGGCTCCGCCGGTTCTGGTGAATTGGTCCAGTGCGGTTCCCGACCTGTACCGCGCCGCGCGAACCTGCGGATTGACCGTCGGCGGCGATCTGCGCGTCATGGCCGCCGACAATACGATTCAAGGCGACGTATTGAGCGTGCCGACACTCAGCTGCGTGGAGATTCCTTATGCGGCAATGGGGGAAGCGGCGGTCGCCGGCGTGCTGAGGCAGGCGCAGGGCGAGAGCGGATCGCCTTCCAAGCTGCGGCTGCCCGCTCTGCTGAAGCCGGGCGAGAGCGCGTGATTCCGTTCGCGCACGCGGGGGGAACGGATATCAGGCGGCGCAGTCCGCAGAAGATCGGCCGGAGCTTTGGCGGATAGAATGGAGAGCAGATGGCTTGATAGGCATCTTCGGAATTCAAGGCGGTATTCTTCGGAATCCGCCCATTTCTTGGTCATATAACACGTGTTATACAGGAGGCGATGATATGTTCTCAACCGAAGAAAAACTGGCTGCACGCATTCAGGAGCTGGAAGCTTACCGCTACAGAGAGCCGATCGAACTTGGCGAATGGGCAGGGATCGAAGATGAAGAAGGAGCCAATGGCGCTTATCCGCCGGTCACGTTCGACGAGGGGCGGACGTATGCGATCGGCGAACGCTGGAGCGGGCGGGATCGCTATATCTGGCTGCAGCGCCGCGTAGAGATTCCGGCCGAATGGAGCGGCCGCCGCATTGTCGGTTTGTTCGATTTCGGCCGCACGGGCGATTTCTACAACAGCGGCTTCGAATCGCTGTTGTTCGTGGACGGACATCCGTATCAGGGCGTGGATTCCAATCATTTGGAAGTTTTTATGGAAGCGGATACAGTGGGCCGGACCCTTGAGCTGTCGTTCCGGCTCTGGTCGGGGCTTGAAGGCGGCGGTCTGCCTACCCCGCAGGAGCATGTGATCCGTACGGCACGGCTGACATGGCTCGACGAAGCGGCGGACGATTTGTATTACAAGGCGCGCGCCGTGCTCGGCGTCTACCGGGAACTGCCGGAGAATGACGCGCTGAAGTCGGAACTGCTGTCCGCACTCAACCGTGCGTTTGGCGCAATCGACTGGTCCAAACCGGGGAGTGCCGGTTTTTATGACAGCGTAGAGGCGGCGGGCCGGGAACTGCAGAGCCGCTTATCCGGTATCCGCAGCCCGGAACATCCGGTCACGGTCACTGCGGTGGGACATACGCATATCGATGTGGCCTGGTTGTGGCGCCTGACCCACACCCGGGAAAAAGCGGCACGTTCTTTCTCGACCGTGCTGCGTCTGATGCACCAATTTCCGGAGTACGTCTTTTTGCAAACCCAACCCCAGCTGTACGCCTATATGAAGCAGGATTACCCGGAGCTGTACGAACAAATTGCCGACCGGGTCCGCGAAGGACGCTGGGAAGCGGGCGGCGCGATGTGGCTGGAAGCCGACTGCAATCTGACGAGCGGCGAGTCGCTGGTACGTCAGATTCTGTACGGCACACAGTTTTTCCGGGATGAATTCGGCGTGGAGTGCAAGCATCTGTGGCTGCCCGACGTGTTCGGTTACAGCTGGGCGCTGCCGCAGATTCTGCGCAAATCCGGAATCGAGACGTTCATGACGACCAAGCTCGGCTGGAACCGCTACAACAAGATGCCGCACGATACGTTCTACTGGCGGGGGATCGACGGCAGCGAAGTGCTGACCCATTTTATCACGACGCGCGCCAAACCTTTGTCCCAGGGCATTACGTACAACGGGGTGATCGAAGCTTTTTCCGTGCAGGGGATCTGGGATCTGTATCGGGACAAAAACCTCAATACCGAACTGCTGCTGGCTTACGGCTACGGCGACGGAGGAGGCGGCGTCAACCGCGACATGCTGGAAATGCGCCGGCGCCTCGATACGCTGCCGGGTATTCCGAGCGTCAAGCCGGGCCGCGCGGACGACTATTTCGAGCGCTTGAACGAGACGATCCGGACCACCGGCGAATACGTGCATACGTGGGACGGCGAACTGTATCTGGAGACGCATCGGGGGACATATACGAGTCAGGCGCACAACAAGCGGATGAACCGGAAGCTGGAAATGACCTACCGGGAAGCCGAATGGCTGCATGTGCTGCTGGCGGCGGAGAGTGGCGATCTCGGGAGCTATCCGGCGGCGGAGCTGCTGGAAGGCTGGCAAATCCTGCTGCGCAACCAGTTCCACGATATCATTCCGGGATCGGCGATCCGGGAAGTGTACGAAGATTCGCGCGTCGAATACGAACAGGCGGAGCAGATCGGCGGAACTCTGGTGGAGCTTGCGGCGCGGCAGCTGACGCAGGATTCCGCGACTGCGGCCTCCGGCGAACTCCAGGAGACCGCTTCCGATCCGTCTTCCGGAGAAACGGCTTATACTGTATTCAGCGGCGCTTTCTTCGAACGGACCGGCTTGGTGGATGTGCGCTGCGAAGACGCCGTCAACCGCTCCTGGACGGATGCACAGGGCCGCAGTCTGCGCGCCCAGCGTATGGAAGGCGGCGAATGGCTCGTCGAAGTGCCGTCGCTGCCGCCGATGGGCAGCACGGTGATTTACGCTTCGCCTGCTGCGGATCAAGCCGGGCAAGAAGATCCTTTCGCCCGGGAAGAAGGACGGTTGACGACGCCTTTCTATGTGCTGGAATGGAACGAAGCGGGGCAGCTCAGCCGGATCTTCGACCGGGAAGCGCAGCGCGAAGTGCTGTTCGAGGGCGAATGCGGCAATGTGCTGCAGGTGTTCGAAGACAAACCGCTGGAATACGACGCCTGGAACATCGATCTGGACTACGTGGAAAAAAAGCGCGAAATCACGGATGTAATCTCGATGGAGTGGATCCGCACCGGGCCGCTTGCAGCCGTGCTGCGCACGACCTGGCGTTATATGGATTCTTCCGTCACCCAGGACATGAAGGTCTACGCGAGCCGGCGGCAGATCGATTTCGAGACGACGGTGGACTGGAGGGAACAGCATCAACTGCTCAAGGTGTCCTTCCCGGCTGCGATCCGTGCGACCGAAGCGACTTACGATATCCAGTTCGGCAACGTCAAACGGCCGACGCACTGGAATACGAGTTGGGACTACGCGCGCTTTGAGAGTGTCGGCCATCAATGGGCGGATTTGTCGGAGCGGGATTACGGCGTGAGCCTGCTGAACGACTGCAAATACGGCTACGATATCAAAGACCACACGATCCGGCTGACCTTGATCAAGTCTGCGACCGATCCGGACTGGAGCGCCGATCAGGGTGAACATGTATTCACCTATGCGCTGCTGCCGCATGCCGGCGACTGGGCGGAAGGCCGAACGGCGGAAGAAGCATGGTCGCTGAACGACCCGCCGAGAGCGGTCCGCGGAGCGTATACCGCCGGAGCAGGCCGCTCGCTCATCCGGACGGATACGGCGGGAATCGCGATCGATGCGATCAAGCTTGCCGAAGACGGCGGCGGATTTATCGTGCGGCTGCACGAATACATGGGACGCCGGGTCCAGGTCAATATTTGCAGCGATTATCCCGTTTCTTCATGGCAGGTATGCGATCTGCTGGAACGCTCGATCGAAGGCGAGACGCAGAGCCTGGGCGCGCAGAGACGGCAGCTGTTCAAACCGTACGAGATCATCACGCTGCGGGTGAATAGGTAGAACGGAGGACCAAGCCGGCCTTATGTCCTCAAAATAGTGTTCGGGGATACGCAGAGAAAGCGGCAGGTCGTCAGTCGGTTCTGCCCGCTGTCCGCTCCATATTCCGATATTCGCGCGGCGAGACGCCCGACAGGCGTTTGAACATTTTGCCGAAATGCGAGAAGTTGTCGAAGCCCGCAAGTTCGGAGACCAACGTCACGCTGTGCCGGGTCTCCCGCAGCAGGCGCTGGGCTTCCCGGATCCGCGTCAGATTGACGTATTCCGCGAATCGGCTCAGCGGCGTCTATTCCGTTCGCGCGAACGGCGGCGATTATCCCGGATAGCGAGGTAGACGGTACGAATCACGGCAAACAGCATATAGAAGACAAGCACGTTGACAAGAAGACCGAGCAGTCCGCCGAATACGCCCATATGGACGAAAAGGCTGCCGAACAGCAGACCGGCGATCCCGCCGAAGAACAAGCCCCGGAAAAAGGTTCCGCCCAAAATCCCGCGGTTATTTGTATGGGTGCGCGCATAGCCGCTGCGGGAAGAAGGATTGGAGTTCGAACGCATGCCCGAACGGATGCTGTCGATATTTTGCGATTTGTTCGGCGTACCCGCGTACGTCCGCGGACCGGAGCCGCCGCGGCGTGCATCGGCTTGTTCCGGCACAACCGCGGAAGCGGCGAACAAGATCAGGAAAGACAAGATTACGGAGAATATTTTCTTGGATCGCTTCATCATAAACAAAATTCCCCCTAATAAGATCGTTAGCGAAAAGGCAGAGTAAAGACTCTTTGCCTTTGCTTGATCTTATACGGGGGAAAGGTAAGACTGTTTCGATTGTTAACGATTAATACGCGGCAATCGGCTGTGCCATCAAACCGGCGCAGTCCACTGCCCGTACTCCTGCTCGACCCAATCGATCCAGTCGACGCTGGCCTGGGTACGCATAATGGCTTTTTGCAGCAGAATGTAATCTTCGAATCCGATATGGCCGGGATGGCGGTGTTCGGCCGGAATGGCTACCTGGATATCTTTGTAGTATTTCATCCGATCGATATGGTATTTCCGGCGTTCCGCGAACATGCGGCGTACCTCTGAAGGTTCGGCCAAGTGGATGCAGAAACACTTCAGATTGAATTCGTCGCGCATAACCGGAGGTGCCGTCGGCTCCGACAGCCACTCGTGCAGCTTGAGGGTGCCCTCGGGCGTAATGGAATACAGCTTTTTGTCCGGTTTGTCCGCCTGCTGAATCCATTTTGCGCTGAGCAGGCCCTGTTCTTCCATACTGCCGAGCAGCGGATAAATCTGGCTGTGCTTCGCCTGCCAGAAAGGCTGGATCTTGAGCATCAAATCATAGCCCGACGCTTCCGTGCGCGAGACCAGCGCAAGCAGGCCGTAAGAAAGTATATTCATAAAATCACCCGTTTTCTGTATTCAAGGCGCCCCGCCAAGGGACGAACGTATTCCTCCACACAAGTGTACAACATTAAAAGAGGCCGAGGCAACCGACAAGAACGCTCCGTTTGGACGAAAGCGAGGATCCTGCTCATGACAAAAAGCGCGTTTTCCGAAGAAAACGCGCCGAGTTGTATAAGGGATTCCATCCGCAGCGCCGAAGGTCGGCTTTGCGGCATCAAGCCGTCGGCTGACCGCTTCCGTCCGCTTTTTTGATTTTTTCGTAACCGTCCGCGATCAGTTCGAGCAGTCCGGTTCGGGGATCGATCAGCATGCCGTGCACCGGAATGCCTGCCGGCATAAGCGGATGGTTGGAGATCATGTTGACGCTGTGCATCACGCCTTCCGTCTCGTTCTCCACGCCTTTGAACCATTGGCCGAGCCGGACGCCGGAGTGTTCGAGCGTATCGAGCACTTCCTGCGACACGCCGCGGTCAAGCATTTGACCCATGATATGATCGGCGTTAAGCGAAGCCATTCCGCATTCGTGATGACCGACTACGATCACTTCTTCCGCCTGCAGTTCGTACAGGGCGACGAGGATGCTGCGCATGATACTGCCGTACGGCGAAGAAATCACGGCGCCTGCCGTCTTGAGGATCTTGGCGTCTCCGTTGCGCATGTTCATGGCACGGGGGAGAAGCTCGGTCAGCCGGGTGTCCATACAGGTCAGCACGACGACTTTTTTCTCCGGGAATTTGCCGCTGATAAATGCCTCGTAATCTTTGTTTTCGACGAATGCTTTGTTGTGGTCCAAAATTTCCGTAATCTGATTCAAAGTCCGCGCCTCCTTTTTCGCCCTCGGGCGTTATCACGAATTTTACATAAAGAAACGTCCCGAATTCAAGCCCGAATTTTGGCAAAAATCGCGTAAGCGTTTCAAAAGCGTGTTTCGGTGCAAAAAGGAGCGGCCCGAAAAGTATTCGGCCATATTGATTCTGTGTTCTTCAAAAAGTATGATCAATAGGGAAGCCCTGATATTTACCCTATTTATGGGACGATTAAATAAACGAGGTGAACGATCCGAATGAATGAACAGCTGCAGGAACAATGGAACGGATTTCGCAAATTAGTGGCCAAAATCGGAAGTTACAACGAAGCCGTTGCCCTGATGTATTGGGATCTTCGTACGGGAGCTCCAAGCAAAGGCGCGGAAACGCGGGCGGAAACGATCGGCCTGCTGTCGACCGAAGCTTTCAAGCTGGAAACGTCGGACGAAATGGGTACATATCTCGATCTGTTTACGCAGGAAGAGCATTTGGCGCAGCTTGACGATGTGGATCGCCGGCTCGTAGAGACGGTCAAGAAAAGTTACGATCAGAATCGCAAGATTCCGGAAAGCGAATTTACGGCCTACACCATTCTTACCTCCAAGTCGGAAACGAAATGGGAAGGTGCCAAAGACAGCGGCGATTTTGATTCGTTCGAGCCTTTCCTGACGGAAATCGTAGCGACGCTGCGTAAATTTATCGGGTACTGGGGTGCGAAAGACACGCCGTACGACACCCTGCTCGACATGTACGAACCGGATATGACGGTCGAACGTCTGGATGCGGTGTTCGATCGGCTGAAGCAGCGCTTGGTGCCGTTGGCGGAAGCGATCGCGGCTTCGGATATCCGTCCGGAGCTGCCGTTCCTGGATGCCACGTATCCGAAAGAAGGCCAAAAAGCGTTCAGTCATTTCATTCTCAAGGAAATGGGTTATGACTTCGAGGCCGGACGCCTGGACGAAACCGTACATCCCTTCGCGACGGGGCTTAACCCGGGCGACGTTCGTATCACGACCCATTACCACGAACACGACGTATTGAGCGCGGCGTTCAGTTCGCTGCACGAAGGCGGCCATGCGCTGTATGAACAGAATATCAATCCGAAACTGACCGGTACGCCGCTTGCCCAGGGCACATCGATGGGGATCCACGAGTCGCAGTCGCGTTTTTGGGAGAATATGGTCGGGCGCAGCCTGCCGTTCTGGCAGCAGTATTTCGGCGAACTGCAAAAGCAGTTTCCGGATCAATTGATCGGCGTGACCCCGGAGCAGTTCCATTTTGCCGCCAACCGGGTAGAGAACTCGCTGATCCGGATCGAAGCGGACGAACTGACTTACAATCTGCATATCATTATCCGCTACGAGATCGAGAAGATGCTTTTCAATGAAGAGCTCGATGTCAAAAAACTGCCGGAAGTCTGGAATGCGAAATACGAAAGCTATCTGGGCATTACGCCGCCGAACCATTCGCAGGGCGTGCTGCAGGATGTCCACTGGTCGGGCGGCGCGTTCGGTTACTTCGCTTCCTATTCGCTCGGCAATATGTATGCGGCGCAGATCATGCATACGTTGCGTCAAGAGATGGACAATTTCGACGAATTGATCGAGCAGGGCAATCTGCTGCCGATCAAGGAATGGCTGACGGAGAAGATTTACCGTTTCGGCAAATCGAAAAAACCGTCCGAAATCATTTTCGAGGTGACCGGCGAAGAATTGAACCCCGATTATCTGGCGGATTATTTGGAACAAAAGTACTCGAGCCTGTATAATCTGAAATTGTAACCTTCGTTTCCGCATGGGAGCGGGCGGCAGCTTCGGCTGCTTGTCCCCGGTTCCGCGCGGAACCGATCGAAATCCTGCCGGTTCCTCCGAGGAACGGCGGGATTTTTGTCTCCGCACAGAAATGTAAGGAGTATGGGAGTTTCTAAAATTCAGTGAACGTTTCTGAAAACGGGAGAAGGGATTCAATGGCTGGCCTATTTGGCTTTCGCGTAATCAAAACGGCGTTTGCGGCTTTTGCCGCGGTGATGATTGCGCACTTCGTCGGGATTCCGTCGGCGACTTCGGCGGGACTGCTGGCGATCCTGGGACTCGACACGACGATCAAAAGAAGTATCAAAACGGTCGTGGACCGCTTTTTCGCTTCGATCGTCGGATTGGCGGTTGCCTGTGTCTTGTTTGGGGGACTCGGCTTTCACTACTGGGTCATTCCGCTTTATATCCTGATCGCTTTTCCGGTTATCGTCAGAGCTTCGTTCAAAGGCGGAATCGTCACCAATGCGGTTGTTGTGTTCCATGTGTTTAACGCGGGGGAAATCTCCTGGCCGGTGCTGTGGACGGAACTCCAGCTTCTCGTCATCGGTCTGGGTTCGGCCATGCTGGTCAATCTGATCTATATGCCGAATCCGGAAGAAAAGCTGTCGAAGATCCGCAGCGAAGCGGACGAATGTTTCTCGCGGATCTTCGCCCAATTTGCCCGTACCCTGCGCAACCCGGACTATGTATGGGACGGCCGGGAATTGATCGAAGCGGACAAAAAAGTGGAAGAAGGACTAACCCTGGCAAGGCGTTCCCTGGAAAATCAGGTCGTAAAAGCCGACGATTTCTGGAGCGTGTATTTCTACATGCGCAAGCAGCAGCTGGAATCGATCCAGACGATGGCGCAGTTGGTCTCGCAGGTCTACCGGCAGATCTCCCAGGCGGAGCTGACGGCGGAATTGTTCGACCGGTTGGAACGCGATGTCAAAAGCGAGTATTATACGGGCAGAGCCGCCGAGATGCTCCGGGAGCTGGAAGAGCGCTTCAAAGAAATGAATCTGCCGGATACCCGCGAAGAGTTCGAGGTACGCTCGGCGATTTTGCAGCTCTGCCGGGAACTCAACCGCTACTTGGGCATGTCCAAAAAAGACAAGGCGCCGCATGTAACGTGAAAAGCAGGGGAATGAAGCGGGTCGGTAACAGGGCTGCCGAAAATGTTCAAAAGGAAGAGGGCGGTGCGTCTACCGACCTCTTTTTGATGCATACAGCGAGATAGGGTTGGAATTCGAGCTGTTTTTTGTGGATCATTTGATGATAAAATGAACATACGTTCGCATTCGCGCGCTTTTTGCCGGAAGTCTGTTATAATCAGGGAGAGAAAAGAAGGCACGATGATGGAGGGGAATCATGGCCAAGTTAACGCCGATGATGGAACAGTATCTCAAGATCAAGGAAGAAGCCAAGGACGCGATCCTGTTTTTCCGGCTTGGGGACTTTTATGAAATATTTTTCGACGATGCCGTTACCGCTTCGCGGGAACTGGAGATTACGCTGACCGGACGAAACGCGGGGCTTGAAGAACGGGCTCCCATGTGCGGAGTCCCTTATCATGCGGCCGAAGGGTATGTGCAGCGTCTGATCGAAAAAGGCTACAAAGTCGCTATCTGCGAACAGGTGGAAGAAGCGGGGGCCGGCCGGGGAATGATGCGCCGCGAGATCGTACGCGTCGTGACGCCGGGCACGCTGATGGAAAGCCGGGCATTGGGCGAGAAATCGAACAACTACCTCGTCTGCGTAACCAGCAGCGGCGGCATGACGGCGATTGCGGCCTGCGATCTGTCGACGGGCGATCTGCATGTCACATCCGCGCCGGACAATGAAGAATGGATCAAAGGCGAAGTAGGCGTTTACCAACCGTCCGAAGCGATCGGCGACGCTGCGCTGCTGGACCTGCTCTCCGCGCAGATCGCTCCAATGGAGCGGCGCCTGGTCTGCACGCCTTGGGACAAGAGCCGGGAAGAAGGAGCGCGGGAGCAGTTCGGCGAAGCCGTCTGGGCCCGTCTCGACGCGGAGCGCCGTGTCTGTATCGCCCGTTTGTTCGCTTATCTGGCGGAAACCCAGAAGAGAGCGCTGGGGCAGCTGACGAAAATCTCGGTCTACGAGCCGAATCATTATATGATTCTGGATTCGTTCACCCGCCGCAATCTGGAATTGACGGAAACGGTGCGCGAACGCTCCAAGAAAGGTTCGCTGCTCTGGCTGCTCGACCGGACCAAAACGTCGATGGGCGCCCGGACGCTGCGCCGCTGGATCGACAAGCCGCTGCTTCAGCGCAGTTCGATCGAAGATCGTCTGGAAGCGGTCGAACGGCTGCACCGCGATCTGATCCTGCGGGGAGATATTCAGGAAGGCCTGAACGAAATCTACGATCTCGAGAGGCTTGTCGGACGGGTCGCTTTCGGCAGCGCCAACGGCCGCGATATGGTCGCGCTGCGGGATTCGCTGCTGCAGATCCCCCATCTCAAACGGATCTGCCTGGACTCGGGTTCGCAGACGCTTGGGACAACGGCGAACCGGATGGACGAATGCGCGGAGCTCGCGGAAGCGATCTCCGCGGCGGTGACCGACGAACCTCCGGTATCCGTGCGCGACGGCGGACTGATTCGCAAAGGCTATCACGAGCATCTGGATCAGCTGCGCGAAGCGAGCGTCAACGGCAAGCGCTGGATCGCCGAACTCGAAGCCGAAGAACGCCGCGTAACCGGTATCCGTTCGCTCAAAGTCGGGTACAACAAAGTATTCGGCTACTATATCGAAGTGACGCGCGCCAACTTGAACCAACTTCCGGAAGGCCGCTACGAACGCAAACAGACCCTGGCCAACGCCGAACGTTACATCACCCCCGAATTGAAAGAAAAAGAGTCGCTGATTCTCGAGGCGGAAGAGAAAATGGCCGATCTCGAATACGGACTGTTTCTGGAACTGCGTGAGAAAGTCGCGGAGAGGATTCCCCGGCTCAAAGCGCTGGCCGAGCGGGTAGCCGAAATCGATGTGTATCAGGCTTTTGCGGAAGCGAGCGCGGAAAAGTCGTTCGTTCGTCCGCAGCTGCACGACGGTTACGACCTGACGGTCGAGAACGGACGCCATCCGGTTGTCGAAGCGGTAATGGAAGGCGGTTCGTTTGTAGCCAATGCCACGGATCTGGCGCAGGAAGGCGCGAATATCATGCTGATTACCGGGCCGAATATGGCCGGCAAAAGCACGTATATGCGCCAGGTTGCCTTGATCTCGATCATGGCGCAGATCGGATGTTTCGTTCCGGCGTCCCGGGCAAGCGTCCCTCTGCTTGACCGTATCTTCACGCGGATCGGAGCGGCGGACGATCTGGTCGGCGGTCAAAGTACGTTTATGGTCGAGATGGCGGATATCCAGGTCATGACCGAGCAGGCGACAAAAGACAGTCTGATTATCATCGACGAACTCGGGCGGGGAACTTCCACCAGCGAAGGCATGGCGATCGCCCAAGCGGTGATCGAGCATGTGCACGAGTCGATCGGCTGCAAAGCGCTTGTCTCGACCCACTTCCACGAACTCGCGCATCTGGAAGAAAGTCTGCCACGTCTGCGGAATTATTGTATGGCGGTACGCGAGAGCGGAGACAATGTTGCCTTCCTGCGCAAACTGGTCGCGGGAGCGGCCAGTACGAGTTACGGCATTTACTGTGCCCGTCTGGCAGGGCTTCCGGGCAGTATCATCGACCGGGCTTACGGTCTGCTGCAGGGCTTCGAGCAGGCGGCTGCGGTTGTCACCGTGGGCGGCGTTGAACAGGAAGGCAAGCGCCCGTATACTCCGCTGGCAAGCCAAGCGGCCGAACCCATGTCCGAAGAAGTGCGCGAACCGGCTCCGGCGGAATTTTCGGCCGCTGCCGGTACGCGCCCGGCCCAGATTCCGGCTGTTACCGATACGCCGGAAGAACCGCCCGCTGCCAAGCGGCCGGATAACGGCGTAGTGCAGCTCTCGATCTTCGGCGAAGAAGAAGGAACGGCGCAGGCCGTGCCCGTCCCGGCCAAAGAAGATCCGAAAGTCAAAAAAATGCTTCAGCGCGTCCGGGAAATCGACGTAATGAATCTGACGCCGCTGCAGGCGATGCAGATGCTGAACGAACTGAAATTGGAAGCGCAGCGGCTGGGATAACCGTCGACAATCGCACGGGAAAGGAGAACTCATATGGCCAGAATCAAAGTATTGGACGAACATATCGCCAACCAGATCGCGGCCGGCGAAGTGGTGGAACGGCCGGCTTCGGTCGTCAAAGAGCTGGTCGAGAACGCGATCGACGCCGGAGCGACCAAAGTCGACGTATGGACGGAAGAAGGCGGACTGTCTTCGATCCGGGTAACCGACAACGGCTCGGGCATCGAACCGGACGACTGCGAGACGGCTTTTTACCGGCATGCCACCAGCAAAATTTCGGGCGGCCGGGATCTGTTCCAGATCACGAGCCTGGGATTTCGCGGCGAAGCGCTGCCGAGTATCGCTTCGGTCGCCAAGGTGGAAGTGCTGACCGCCTGCGGCGAAGACGGAGCGGGACGCCGGCTTGTTATCGAAGGCGGGACGCTCAAGAGCAACGAAGACGCGCCCGCTTCGCGAGGAACGGATTTTCGCGTACGGGAACTGTTCTACAATACGCCTGCCCGACTGAAATACATGAAGACGGTGCAGACGGAACTGGGGCATATTTCCGATTATATGTACCGGATGGCCCTGTCCAATCCGGATGTGGCGTTTACGCTGCGCCACAACGGCAACTCGCTGCTCCAGACGCTGGGCGGCGGCGACCTGCTCCAGGTGATTGCGGCGGTGTACGGGACGACAAGCGCCAAAGCGATGCTGCCGCTCGAAGGCGAGAATCTCGACTTTTCCGTCGGAGGATTCGTCAGCCTGCCGGACTTCACCCGTTCGAACCGCAGCGCGATCACGACGGTCGTGAACGGCCGTTATATCCGCAGCCATGTGTTGAACCAGGCGATCATGCGGGCGTACCATACGCTGCTTCCCGTCGGGCGGCATCCGCTTGTCGTGCTGCGTCTGGCGATGCATCCTTCGCTCGTCGATGTCAACGTGCATCCGGCCAAGCTTGAAGTGCGCTTCAGCAAGGAGGCGGAGCTGACCGAATTCGTCCAGGATACGATCCGCGCCGCGTTGGCCCGCGAAGTGCTGATTCCCAAAGCGATCAACCAGCGGATCGGCAAAAGCAGCAGCATGATCCAGGAGCAGTTCCATTTCCCGAAACGGGAAGAGCTGATCGGTGAATCTGCAGCACAGCAGCCGCAAGGTGCATCCGCGCCCGCTCTGTCGTCCGGCGCGTCTGCGCCGGGCCGGGCCGAACCGTCGGACGATGCCGACGATTTCGTGCCGGGCGAGCCTGCGGCCGCACCGGCCGGCGCTGCGCAGCCGGCTTCGCTTCCGCAAGCGCCTGCGGCCGCTTCCGAAGACCGTGCCGGCGCGCGCTTCGCGCCGCGCGCCTCGGAACCCGGAGCGCAGTCTGCGCCGCGCTCCGAAGCGTCCGCTGCCGCGTCCGCCGGGCAGCCCTCCGCTTATCCGGCCGAAGGCGGCAGGCGCGATCCGCTCCCGCAGGAGCTGCGGGAGCGCGGCCGCAGCAGCGGTTACGCCGGAGGACGCGAAGCCTCCGGCGGTTCCGGCCGGCCCGCCGCTTCGGGCGCCCAAGGCAGCCGCCCCGCCGCGCCGGCCGCTCAGAACGCCGCGCTGGCCCGCGCGGCCGAACTCTATACCCGGGGCGAGGCGCCGAAACGTCCCGCTTTCCCGGAAATGACTTTGATCGGGCAGCATCACGGCACGTATCTGATCGCGCAAAACGACGAAGGCTTGTTCCTGATCGACCAGCATGCGGCGCATGAGCGGATCAATTACGAGTACTATTACGAGAAGTTCGGGCAGCCGGAAGCGGCTTCGCAGGAACTGCTGCTCCCGATTACCATCGAGTTCACTTCGGCCGAGAGCGCCAAGATTCGCGACCGGATCGGTTGGTTTGAACAGGCCGGCGTCTATATGGAGCCGTTCGGCGGCCAGACGTTCCGCGTCACGGCTTATCCGCACTGGTTCCCGGCCGGAGACGAACAGTCCATTATCGAAGAAATGGCCGAGTGGGTTCTCAGCGAACGCGCCATCGATCTGGCCAAACTGCGCGAGAAAGCGTCCACGCTCTGCTCGTGCAAAGCTTCCATCAAAGCCAATCAGCGCTTGAGCGACGTCCAGGCCCAGACCTTGATCGAACGCCTGAGCCGGTGCAAACAGCCTTATACCTGCCCTCACGGCAGACCGATCGTAGTTTCTTTTTCGACTTACGATCTGGAGAAATTGTTTAAACGGGTGATGTAAGACCTTCCCCCAATCCCCAAGCGACTTTAATCCAATTTTCGAAACGGGACGCTTCAACCCGTTTCGAAAATAACCCGGGAGCGATCTAATCAACTGGGGGAAGGTCCGTTCTTCCGGCGGAATTTCATTTCCCTGGAAGCTCTACCCCAAAAAAGAACCGAACCGACCGGCGTCTTCCCAAAGCCCGCCGCTCGGTTTTTCCAAAGGAGAACATTGTTCATGATGATCGTAACGACCGGCGATTCGCCTGCCGAAGCCGAATTGAACCGGGCCCGGAAGATAGCCGAGCAGTCGGGCATTCGTTTGGTGCCCCGCAGCCGAACTTCGATTCCCAATCTATTTCCGAAATACGGCGCGTCCGCGGTGCTGATTGTGACCCAGGGCAAAGTCCGTTTGTTTCGCGCGGATCAACCCGTGCTGGAATATCATCCGAGCATGGGGTATGTGCGCGCCAAACGGCTGCTCAAAGGCGAACCCGATCCGATGATCGATGCCGCCCGCGCCGTCGAGGGAGACTCCGTACTCGACTGTACGGCCGGGCTCGGAACCGATTCGCTGGTATTTGCCGTACGCGTCGGACCCAAAGGCAGGGTCTGCGCGCTGGAAGCGTCGCCGGAGCTGTCCGTGCTGCTGCAAGAAGGATTGGCCAGCTACGAAGTCGAGAAGCCTTCCGTGACTGCAGCCATGCGGCGCGTGGAAGTGATTCATGCCGACCACCTGTCTTACCTTCGTTCGCTGCCGGACGACAGTTTTGATATCGTGTATTTCGATCCGATGTTCCGCAAGCCGGTGTACGACTTGTCGGCGATCTCGCCGCTGCGGGCGTTTGCCGATGCCCGGCCGCTGAGCGAAGACGCCATTCGCGAAGCGGTTCGGGTGGCCCGCAAAACGGTTGTCCTGAAAGAAAAGAAAGGCAGCGGAGAAATGGAGCGGCTCGGCTTCTCGTCTGACGGCCGCAACCATGCCAAAATTACGTACGGAGTGATTCCCATTGATTGAAACAAGTCTGACCGAACAACAACCGGCCGATGCCAAGCCCAAATTGCTCGTTCTGATCGGACCGACGGCGGTCGGCAAGACCAAACTCAGTATCGAACTGGCCAAAGCTTTTTCGTGCGAGATCCTGTCGGGCGATTCGATGCAGGTGTATCGGGGAATGGATATCGGTACGGCCAAAATTTCGCACTCCGAAATGGAAGGCGTTCCGCATCACTTGATCGATATTCATGAGCCCGACGAACCGTTTTCCGTATCCGAGTTTCAGGAACGCTGCGATGCGCTTATCCCGGAGATTGCTCAGCGCGGCCGTCTTCCGTTTATCGTCGGCGGTACGGGCCTCTATATCGAATCGTTCTGCTACCGGTACGAATTCGCGGAGAGCGGAGCCGACGAAGCCTTTCGTCAGGAGCAGGCGCTTTTCGCGGAAACCTGCGGCAACGAAGCGCTGCACTCTCGCCTTCGGGCGATCGACCCGGATTCGGCGGAGCGGCTGCATCCCAATGATACGCGCCGGGTGATCCGTGCGCTGGAGATTCACAAATTGACGGGAGAAACCCTGTCAGAACGCTTGGCCAAGCAGAAAAAGACCACGCCTTACGACCTATGTTTGATCGGTTTGACAATGGACCGTCAAATGCTATATAACCGTATTGAAGAGAGAATCGACCAAATGATGGATAGTGGGCTGATCGAAGAAGTACAAGCGCTGCGGGAGCGGGGATACACCCCGGACATGGTCTCGATGCAGGGTCTGGGCTACAAAGAGATCTGGCCTTACCTCGACGGCAGCTGCTCGCTGGAAGAAGCGGTGTACCGGCTGAAGAGAGACACCCGCCATTTTGCCAAGCGGCAGCTTTCCTGGTTCCGGCATATGCCGGACATCCACTGGGTCGACGTTTCCGAAACGGAAAACTTTTTTGCAAGTTACGAGAAGATTCATGGTATAATCACAGGAAGATTCGGCTCCGATTTTTAAACAAAAATGACAGTAAAATGACAATTGGGGGTACCGGTTATGAACAAATCCATTAATATTCAAGACACGTTCCTGAACCAACTGCGCAAAGAGAATATCCCTGCCACGGTTTACCTGACCAACGGATTTCAAATTCGGGGCACGATCAAAGCCTTCGATAATTTCACGATTGTCATCGACAGCGACGGACGCCAGCAGATGGTGTACAAACACGCCATTTCGACGTTTATGCCGCAACGCAACGTTTCCTTGGCTCAGCAGGAAGGCGCAACCGGAGAGTAATCGGATAAACCGGCTGTGCCGGTTTTTTGGCCGCCGCACGGATCTGTCGAAGCCCCAAGCGGTAACGAAGGGATGACAAACCTGTAATGGCCATTCTTGAAACTTTTCGTGTATCCTTACGTCTAAACCAATAGCTTGCGAATAGGAGCAACCTTCACGGGTTGTTCTTTTCATTAGCGAACAAAGCAGCGGAGAACGTTCACGGCTGCAAAGAAAGCAAAAGGGGTGTCACAAACCATCATGCCTAACCCACAACTGAGCCGCTCCAACCGGACGACCGGAGGAAGCGGAAGCGGCGGGAACGGCGGAGGCAAAAAACCTCCGACGACTGCGAAAAAGAAAACGTCCCCGAAAAAGAAAAAAATTACGGGAAAACGCGTGTTTTGGACTCTGTTTTTCACGGCTGCTCTAGCGGTGCTCTGCGCACTTGGCGGCTATCTGTTTATTACCATCAACGGCGAGAAGATCCTTGCGGAAAACAAAGACAAGATCGATATCAAGGCACCGACGGTCATCTACGACCGGACGGGCGTGCAGATCGGCGAGATCAAAATCCAGCGCGGCGAAGAAGTGGAGAGCGCGGATATTCCGAAACTTCTCCAGGATGCTTTTGTCGCAACGGAAGACAAGCGGTTCTTCGAGCATTCCGGGGTCGATCTGCGATCGATCGGACGCGCAGCCGTGCGGGATATTATCGCGCGTTCCGCCGTCGAAGGCGGCAGCACGATTACCCAGCAGCTGGCCAAAAATATCTTCCTGTCGGCGGACAAAACCTTTTTCCGCAAAGCGACGGAAGTATCGATTGCCCTGGCGCTTGAACGCGAGTTCAAAAAAGAAGAAATCCTGGCGATGTATCTCAACCGGATTTCGTTCGGGGGCCAATATTACGGGATCAAGGCCGCTTCCCAACGCTACTTCGGCAAAAGCGATCTGAATGATCTGAAGCTGTGGGAAATGGCGACGCTCGCGGCTATGCCAAAAGCTCCGACCCGCTACAATCCGATTGCCAATCCCGACAAGTCCAAAGAACGCCGCGCCGTGGTGCTCCAGCTTATGTATGAGCAGGGATACATTACGGAAGCGGAAAAAGACAAAGCGGCGGCCGTCGATTACAAGTACACGCCGCCGGAAACCAAAGAAACGCATTATCAGGCTTTTATCGATTATGTGCTGCAGGAAGCCGAAGACGCCACGGCGTTGACCGAGGACGATCTGAACCGCGGCGGCTACAAAATCTATACGACCATGGACGCCAAAGCCCAGCAAAGTCTGGAAGACGCGTTCAAAGACGACTCGTTGTTCGAGCAAAGTCCGGACGATCAGCCCGTACAGGCGTCCATGACGATCACGAACAACCAGAACGGCAGTATCGTCGCCATCTTGGGCGCGCGCAATTACCATAAAGGCGACTTCAACCGTGCCGTAAACAGCCGCAGGCAGCCGGGTTCGGCGTTCAAGCCGATCGCCTCTTACGCGCCTGCGCTTGAGTCGGGGCAGTTTACGGTCGATTCGCAGCTGAGCAACGAACAGCAGAGTTTCGGCAAATACAGCCCCAAAAACCTGCACGGGTACAGCCAATCCGTTTCGATGAAAGAAGCGTTGGCGGAGTCGATCAATATTCCGGCCGTATGGCTGCTGAATCAGATCGGCGTCGAGACCGGCTTCCAGTTTGCGGAGTCGCTCGGTATTCCTCTGACCGAGAAAGACCATAACCTGAGCCTTGCGCTCGGCGGTCTCAGCAGCGGGACCAATACACTCGAAATGGCGCAGGCGTACAACTCGTTCGCCAACGGCGGCAATTATGTCGGAGCGTATGCAATCAAGTCGATTCGAGACTCGAACGAGATCGAGATCTACAGCCGAATCGACGACTCCAAGTCGGTCATGAGCGATCAGACCGCTTACGACATGACGCGAATGATGCAGAGCGTCATTACCGACGGTACAGGCAAAAAAGCCGATATCGGTCGTCCTCTGGCCGGGAAGACAGGGACAACGCAGAGCGGGATCGACGGCAACAGCGCCAACCGCGATGTCTGGTTTGTCGGGTATACGCCGGAATGGACCGGAGCCGTGTGGATGGGCTACGACAAACCGGATGCCGAGCATATGCTCAAGAACAGCAGCGGCCTTGCCGCCTCGATGTTCGCCCGCGTCATGAGCCAAGCTCTTGAAGGAACGCCGGTTACCGACTTCAAAGCCCCGGACGCTCCGGCCCAAGAGCCGGTCGTCCAAGAGCCGGAACCCGAACCGCCTGCACCTGCCGAGCCGGTCGGCGCACCGACAGGGCTTGTCGCTTCCTACGATGTGGGCAGCGAGAAAATCGTTCTGTCCTGGCAGCCGGTAGCCGGAGACAATGTCCGCTACCGTCTGTATCGCCAGGAATCGTCCGAAGCCCAGCCTTCGATGCTCTCCGACGGTCTGATGTCCGCTTCGGCGGAAGATCCGGGGGCATTGGCCGGATTGACTTACAGCTACGCGGTTACCGCCTATCGGGCGGGTGAAGAACCGGTCGTGGAGTCCGCGGCTTCCAATACGGTTAGTCTGACCGTACCTGCTCAGGACAATCCGGAAGAGATTGTACCGGAAGAGACAGTTCCGCCCGAGGAAATTGAAGAGACACCGCCGCCGGTCGATGAAGATCAAGAAACTGTGCCTCCTATCGTAGAGGGCAACGGTGAAAACGGGAACGGCAACAATGGCGGCGAATCGGATAATGGAAATAACGGGAATAATGGTAACAACGGAAATAACGGAAATAACGGTGAGGGAGGCCAAACGACCGATCCGGGAACAACGGCACCTCCCGAAGAGGGCACGGAGAACGAGCCGGTTCCGGGCACCGTCGTTCCGGATGCTCCCGCCGATCAAGGGCAGCCCGATCCGACAACCGAACCTCCGACCGACCCAAACGTCCAGACGACCGATCCGGGAACCGGTGAGGTTACGGACGGAACCCAGGGCGACGCGACCACGCAGCCTTAAAAAAGGTCCGATCGGATGCAAAGAACGGCGGTTTGGCATCGTTTCACCCCTTCCAGAACATTCCAATCAAGCGAGCTCCGGAGCCGAAAACGGCTTTCCGGAGCTTTTTTGCGCATTTTTTTGCTTAAATCGGGTAATGTACAGCAGGAGCAAGCCAGTTCTTTTGTGAAGTGGCCCAAGAATGTGATAAGCTTGATTCAAATGGAATAATGGAAAGGGTCGGTTCCCTATGAAACGTAAATTTGCTGACAGAGCCAACTGGCGGCGCGTAACCGACCGGAGATTCTTGTGCCGGTATATCGACAGCCGCCGTTTTACGGGCTACGTAACCTTGTACAACATGCTCAAGCTGAAGGAACCGCTGATGAAAACGTATGGGGGACTCACGTTTTGCGTGGCCGACAAAGGCTATTCTTGGCTGCAGTATTTTCCCAAGGATGCCCACTTTATCGTCACCACCATGTTTAACGAGAAAAGAGAAGTCGTAGAGTGGTACATCGATATCTGCAAATCGCAGGGCGTAACGGATCAGGGAGTGCCCTGGTTTGACGACTTGTATTTGGACATCGTGGTGTTGGGAGACGGAACCGTCTTTCTGCTGGATGAAGACGAATTGGACGACGCGCTTCGGCGCGGTGTCATTACGGAAGCGGACTATGCGCTGGCTACCAAGACGGCACACGGGCTGCTGCGGATGATCGACGCCCATGCTTTTCCTTATTTCCGGCTTTCGATCGAACATCGCAGACGGCTGTTCCCGGCTTCGGCGCTGAAGGTCTGAACGTTGACCGCGGTGTCGGGTGAAAGGGGAGTCAATGAACGTGCGAAACCAAGAGCCGACAGGAGATTTTCGTACAGAAGGACCCGTGCAAGGGATTAAGCGGCAATCAAGCCGCGGCAGCCGTTGGAAGAAGCGCCTGCTTCTTGCGATTGTAGCCGGTATCCTTCTGTTTGCCTGCTGGACGCTGTATATTCAGATCCGAATCGGTCAGGGGATGACCCTGGGTCATAACCGCCAAACGGACGTGGGCATTGTGCTGGGAGCAAGTCTCTGGGATAACAAACCGAGTCCGGCGCTCCAGGAAAGACTGGAAGCCGCTTACGAAGGCTATCGGCGCGAAGAGTATCCGATGCTGATCGTCAGCGGAGGCCTCGATCATCCGCAGATGAGATTGACCGAAGCGGAAGGCATGGCTGCCTATCTGGAAGAGCGCGGTGTACCGAAAGAACGGATTCTGCTGGAAAACAAAGCGACAAGCACGTACGAAAATCTGCTGTTCAGCAAAAGGATTATGCAAGAGCACGATATGCGGGACGCCACGATCGTGACCCATCGCTTCCATGGAGCAAGAGCTCTGGATATTGCGGAGTTTTTGGGTTACGAAGATCCCCAATTTGCGCTTGCTCCGACCCAAGCTTTGAATGTGTGGCAGACACGCGGACGCGAAATGCTTGCTTTTACCAAATGGCTGTTCGATAAGCCGTCATTGCCAGTCGACAGCTGATCGGCGATAATGAAAGGTCCGAAACCCTAAGGAATAGAAGGAGAACAAAAGCATGCAGAATACAACAACATACGATACGACTCCGGAAGAGAATCCGCGCGCCATTTTGGTGAGTCTCGTTACCGATGAAGTGAAGCGTTCGGGTATCGATCCGGTTTATTCGCTGGAAGAGTTGGTTGCACTCGCCGAAACCGCAGGAGTCCAAGTGCTGACGACTCTTACGCAGAACAAAGAGAAGAAAGACACGAAATGGTTTATCGGCAAAGGGAAGGTTCAGGAACTGAAAATGCTGGCGGACGAACTGGGTGCCAATACCGCTATTTTTGATCAGGAACTTTCCGGAGCGCAGGTTCGCAATCTGGAGCAAGAACTGGATTTGAAAATTATTGACCGGACCCAGCTGATTCTGGATATCTTCGCCCAGCGTGCCAAAACGCGCGAAGGTATTATCCAGGTCGAATTGGCGCAGCTCAGCTATCTGCTGCCGCGCCTGGCGGGACAAGGAGGCAATCTGTCGAGGCTCGGCGGCGGACTGGGTTCGCGGGGCCCCGGCGAAACGAAGCTCGAGACGGATCGCCGGCATATTCGCGGACGGATCGACGAACTGCGCCGCCAGATCGGCGAAGTGGAGAAACACCGTACCCTGCAGCGGCAGCGCCGCAAAAAAAGCGGAACGGTTCAAGTCGCGCTGGTCGGTTATACCAATGCAGGCAAGTCGACGCTGCTGCGTCAGCTGACCAACGCCGACGTGTATGTGCAGAATCAGCTGTTCGCCACTCTTGATCCGACGTCGAGAATGCTGGAGCTGCCGGGCGGCCGCGAGATCATTTTGACCGATACGGTCGGTTTTATCCAGAATCTGCCGCATAATCTGATCGCTGCTTTCCGGGCAACGCTTGAAGAAGTAAACGAAGCCGATCTGGTTCTGCATGTTGTAGACGCTTCCGCGGCCATGCTGGATGACCAGATGAGAGTCGTGGACCGAATTCTGGAAGAACTCGGAGCCGGAGGCAAGCCGCAGATCCGATTGTACAACAAGAAAGATCTCTGTACGCCTGAGCAGCTGGAGCTGCTTCCGGAAGACGAATCGAATCTGCGAATCAGCGCCTACAGCGAAACGGATATGGAAAGGCTGCTGAATCGTCTGCAGGATGAACTGACCGGAGGTACGGTAAGCTACCGCATTCCGGCTTCCCGCGGCGACTTGTCTGCCCAGCTCTACAAATTGGGCGAAGTGGTGTCCCAAGAGTTCGAGGAAGAAGATGTGGTGTACGAAGTGAGACTGCATAAAGGCGAGTCGGAAAAGTATGAATACCTGCTCGAAGAATATAAAATTTAAAAAAGTTCCGCGACTTTCCCGCCTCTTCCGAAGCGGGAAAGTCTGTCGTGGGACAACATTCTGTTGGGTAGTAAAGAGACAATCTTACACAGGAATAACGCGTTAATGATGGGAAGCGTCAGCTTCCTGTCTGACATGATCGGTAACGGCAGTGTCGGGCAGGTCCGATTAACGGATACTTTTGCGAAACAGAAGGACGGAATATAAAAATGAGAACATTTGATACACGAATCGAGCAGTGGAAAAACGAAGCGGAAGCACGGGTTCGACCCCGCTTTGACAGCATAGATGAGGTTGTGGAACACAATCAGTGGAAAGTGATCGAAGCTTTCCGGGCATGCAAAGTCAGCGATTATCATTTTAACCCTTCAACGGGCTACGCTTATAACGACCGGGGACGCGAAGTGCTCGACGAGCTGTATGCCAAAGTGTTTGGAGCCGAAGCTGCGCTGGTACGCCCTCACTTCGCTTCGGGTACCCATACCATTTCGACGGCGCTGTTCGGCGTGCTGCGTCCCGGCGACGAACTGCTGTATATCACCGGCGCTCCCTACGATACCCTGCACAAAGTAATCGGCAAAAAAGGCGACGGAACCGGTTCGCTTGCCGATTTTGGAATCGGCTACAAGGAAGCGGCTCTGCTTAGCGACGGAGGAGTCGACTGGGACGAAGTGGCCCGGCAGATTACGCCAAGCACCAAGGTCGTCGGAATCCAACGTTCGCGGGGATATGCTTGGCGTCTGCCTTTTACGGTAGCGGAAATTGGCGATATGACACGTAAAGTCAAAGAAATGTGTCCCGATGCCGTTGTATTCGTGGATAATTGTTACGGTGAATTTACGGAGAAGCTCGAACCTACCGAAGTTGGCGTCGATCTGATGGCCGGATCCCTGATCAAGAATCCCGGTGGCGGCTTGGCGGAGACGGGTGGGTATATTTGCGGCCGCGCAGATTTGGTCGAACTGGCGGCGTATCGCCTGACGGCACCGGGAATCGGAGCGGAAGTCGGCGCAATGCTCGGTACGACCCGCGGAATTTATCAGGGGCTGTACATGGCGCCTACCATTGTGGGACAAGCGGTAAAAGGAAGCATTTTTGCGGCGGCCATGTTTGAATTGGCGGGGTTTGCCAGCAGTCCCGCGTGGGATGCGCCGAGAACGGATCTGATCCAGGCAGTCGTATTCGATCGCCCGGAACAGCTGATTGCTTTTGTACAGGGCGTTCAATTGGCAGCGGCGGTGGACAGCCACGTCGTTCCCGAGCCTTGGGATATGCCGGGATACGAACATCCCGTCATTATGGCGGCAGGTACGTTTATCCAGGGAGGAAGCCTTGAATTGTCGGCCGATGCTCCGATCCGCGAACCTTACATTGGCTATCTCCAAGGCGGTTTGACCTATTCCCACGTAAAGTACGGGGTGCTAAATGCCCTCCAGACACTTTTTGATCGTAATTTACTGTGAGTTAATCTAACACATCATTGACGCTTCCTATCAGGATATGTACAATAAGAGAGAGAATAAGAAAAGTACATTGGAAGGTTGATGAAGATATGGGCGATGATATTCGCAGAAATATGGCCTTGTTCCCGATAGGGATCGTAATGAAACTTACCGATCTGTCCGCACGGCAGATCCGTTACTACGAACAGCATAGTCTGATCGTTCCCGCGCGGACATCCGGCAATCAGCGGTTGTTCTCCTTCAACGATGTCGAGCGGCTGCTCGAGATCAAAGCGCTGATCGAAAAAGGGGTCAATATTGCCGGTATCAAGCAGGTGATGAACCCGGTTACGAAAGAATCCGAAGAAGCGACGGTCCTGAACGCGGCGACCGAAGAAAAGCGCAAAGAGCTTTCCGATTCGCAGCTTCACCGTATGCTTAAGCAGCAGCTGGTTTCCGGCAAGAAACCGGGTCAAGTCTCGCTGATTCAGGGCGAACTGTCCCGATTCTTTAATAGAAAATAAGATCGACCTGCATCTTGTGCGCCGAAGCGGTATCCG
This sequence comes from Saccharibacillus qingshengii, assembly GCF_013185195.1. Classification (GTDB taxonomy): domain Bacteria; phylum Bacillota; class Bacilli; order Paenibacillales; family Paenibacillaceae; genus Saccharibacillus; species Saccharibacillus qingshengii. The sequence goes on along the minus strand of NZ_JAAZWC010000001.1, from coordinate 348,066 downwards.
CAAAGGTGCGTTCGGCGCACGAGGTGCGTATACTTAAGCTTGTAAGGAATAAAAGAGAAGAAGAGGAGAGGGTATCTTGAGTTACAAAAAAGAGGACATCCTGCGTATTGCCAAGGAAGAGAACGTTCGCTTTATCCGCCTTCAATTCACCGATCTGCTCGGCGCGATCAAGAACGTCGAGATTCCGGTAAGCCAATTGGAAAAAGCGCTCGACAACAAAATGATGTTTGACGGCTCTTCCATCGAAGGTTATGTACGGATCGAAGAATCGGACATGTATCTGTACCCGGACCTTGATACTTGGGTCGTATTCCCTTGGGTCACCGAAAACCGCGTTGCCCGCATGATCTGCGATATCTACCTGCCTTCCGGCAAGCCGTTCCCTGGCGACCCGCGTGCGGTACTGCGCCGTGCATTGGAAGAAGCCGAAGAAATGGGTTTCAGCGCGATGAATGTAGGACCCGAGCCTGAATTCTTCCTGTTCCGCACGGACGAGAACGGCAATCCGACCGACGAACTGAACGACCAAGGCGGTTACTTCGACTTGGCGCCTATGGATCTTGGCGAGAACTGCCGCCGCGAGATCGTCATCACGCTCGAAGAAATGGGCTTCGAGATCGAAGCTTCCCACCACGAAGTGGCTCCGGGACAGCACGAGATCGATTTCAAGTATGAGAACGCGCTCAAAGCGGCCGACCAGATCCAGACGTTCAAACTGGTCGTCAAGACGATCGCGCGTCAGCACGGTCTTCATGCGACCTTTATGCCTAAACCTTTGTTTGGCATGAACGGTTCGGGTATGCACTGTCACCAATCGCTGTTCCGCGGCGGTGAAAATGCGTTCTACGACGAAAGCGATACGCTTGGTCTTAGCGAGACGGCCCGTTACTATATGGCTGGTATCCTCAAGCATGCGCGCGCATTCGCGGCGATCACCAACCCGACCGTCAACTCGTACAAACGTCTTGTGCCGGGCTATGAAGCGCCTTGTTACGTGGCTTGGTCCGCCAGCAATCGCAGCCCGATGATCCGGATCCCGGCATCGCGGGGAATGAGTACGCGTATCGAAGTCCGCAATCCGGATCCGGCCGCGAACCCTTACCTGGCACTGGCTGTGATGTTGAAGTCGGGTCTGGACGGAATTCGCAGACAGCTTACGCTGCCGGCTCCGATTGACCGCAACATCTATGTCATGTCCGAAGAAGAGCGGATTGAAGAAGGAATTCCAAGCCTTCCGGCTGATCTGAAAGAAGCGCTCAACGAGCTGATCCGCGACGAAGTCGTCGTGCAGGCTATGGGCGAGCACGCTCTGACTCACTTCTACGAACTGAAAGAAATCGAATGGGATATGTACCGTACGCAGGTCCACCAGTGGGAACGCGATCAGTATATGACTCTGTACTAGAATAGGTAATCCCAGCCGCAGCAAGGGTTTGTGCATCTCGCATATCCTTGCTGCGGCTTTTCTTGCTTTGTTTTACTTAAGCTTTTGACCACGAAGGGGACAGGGCATTGATTTAAGGATTCAAAAAGCGGGTGTTAAACATTAAAAATGATTGAAGCAGGAGAACAGCCAAATGGAGAAAATTCTTAGAAAAGAAGAACTAACAGGACATGATGTTTTTGAGCTGCAGCGTGGGTATTTAGAAGATCTGCATGGGTTGGAGGATTCTATCTATCTGACGGAGGAAGGTTTGGATCATACAGGTTTGAATAAGATGTTTGAGGAGTGTCTCGATAATTTCAATTATTATGGATTTAACAGGGTTTCCAAAGCGGAGTGGGACACAATCAAAAAGAGGATAGATGAATCAAAAGTAGGCTCCAATAAAGTGATTTTCGAACAAATAGATCATTGGGTGAATGAATGTTTTGAAAATCATGATCATTTTAAAGTTTTAGGACTCTAAGATGATTGAATAAAAAGAATTCTTTTTCAGAAAAATCTTTTAAAAGATTTTTTTTATTGAATATTTATTTAAGGGAAGGGTAATGAACGGGGTGACACTTAAGTGTCACTCCAGCTTCGACTAGCGTCGGAGAAACAGCGGGAGTTCAGACGGGGCAACCCAGCGCTGGACTCTCTGCGTTTTTTTTGCCGGAATTCCGCCCCGATTCAAGCCTCTTCCTGAACGCGTACCTTTAAAGCCTGACTACCTATCCGATTCTGTCATGTTCAAACCTGCCGCAATTTGCTAGACTAGAAGTACTTTGTCATAGTGAGGGATCTGTCCAATATGAATGCGTACGGAAATTATATGGAATTCGACCGGGCCAGATGGGCCGCGCTGCGAAGCCGGACACCTCTGAGGCTGTCGGAAGAAGAATTGGAACAGATCAAAGGACTGAACGATAAAATTTCGCTGCGTGAAGTCGAAGACATCTATATTCCGCTTACCCGCCTGATCAATCTCAGAGTGCGAGCGGAGCAGTATCTGCGCGAAGTCACCGGTGCTTTTCTCGGCTGCGAGCCGGTACATAAGCCGTTTATTATCGGGGTTGCCGGCAGTGTCGCTGTAGGCAAGAGCACGGTTGCACGCCTTCTGCGCACCCTTCTGTCCCGCTGGGAACACCATCCGAAAGTGGATCTTGTAACCACGGACGGATTTCTGTACCCGACCCGCGTTCTGGAAGCCAAAGGGTTGATGAGCCGAAAAGGTTTTCCGGAAAGCTACGACACGAAAAAACTGATCGATTTTCTCACCCGGATCCGGGCCGGCGAACGCAGCGTGGAAGCACCTGTCTATTCGCATATTACGTACGATATTCTGCCCGACCGCCTGGAAATCGTCGACAGCCCGGATATTTTGATTGTGGAAGGGGTCAACGTACTGCAGGTCAGCAAAGGGCAGCCGTTGTTCGTAAGCGACTTTTTCGATTTTTCCATTTATATCGATGCCGAAGAACAAGAAATCCGGAACTGGTATATCGATCGTTTTCTGCTGCTGCAGCAAACCGCTTTCCGCGATCCGTCTTCCTATTTCCATCGGTATGCCGAGCTGACGAAAGCGGAAGCGGTTGCCCGTGCCACCCAAATATGGGAAGAAATCAACCTGCTTAACCTGAACGAGAATATCCTGCCTACCCGGGGCAGAGCGGACCTGGTCTTGAGCAAAGGTCCGGATCATCAAATCCATCGCGTGTATCTAAAAGATTTGTAACCCCGTGCGGCAAAAAAGAATAAGGAAGGTGTCATTTATTTTGAGGTTATCCGGAAAAGGCTTTACGCGCTTTGCAATTGGAAAAAGAAAACGTTCGACGCTGATTGCCGCTGCGCTGGCGCTGGTTGTAAGCGGCAGTGCCGCCGCAATCCAGCCTTCGCAGGCTGCAGCGCAGGTTTCATCTAAGGCTTCTTACGAAGCGGCCTCGCTGTCCACATTCTCTTCGAAATTTGCGGCGGGACTCTACAGCTCGAACGCCATCTTGATTGATCTCGGCAATGGCGAAGTCCAGCTGAAGAAAAATATCAATCAGAAAGTCTATCCGGCGTCCATGACCAAAATGATGACAGTGCTTGTCGCGTTGGAGAATCTGTCCGATCCGCAGAAAAAAGTCACGCTACCCGCATCGATTTTCCCGGATTTGAAAAAACAAGGCGCGTCGATGGCCGGATTTCTGCCGGGGGAAAAGGTGAAAGGGATCGATCTGCTGTACGGTTCGATGCTGCCTTCCGGAGCCGACGCTTCGATTGGGCTGGCTTATGCGATATCCGGATCCGAAGCGGCGTTTGTCAAAAAGATGAATGCCAAAGCCAAAAAGCTCGGCATGAAACATACGCATTTCACTAACGTGACGGGGCTGCACAATGCCAACCATTACACGACGGTGAAAGATATGTCTGTTTTGATGAAAGCCGCGCTCAAAAATTCGACTTTCCGCAAATTGATGACTACGCATAAATACTCGACGGCCCCGACCAACCTTCATCCCAACGGAATTACGGTCCGAAGCACCTTATCCGAGAGTGCCCCGACATTGAATTTCAAAGGAGGCAGGATCCTGGGAGGCAAGACCGGATATACGCGCGCCGCAGGTCTTTGTCTGGCTTCGCTCGCGGTGAAAAACGGCAGGGAATATATGCTGGTGACGGCAGGAGCGGACGGCAGTCCCTGGTCGAAACCTTATCATATCCAGGATGCGCTGAACGTGTATCCGAAAATTAAAAATTAGAGTGGAAAAAGAACGCCTGTTCGCTTATACTACAAACATACGTTCCGAACGATACGCCGAAGTTTTGGAAAAGGCCGAAGCGGGTCGGTCGAGGGACCGGGAGGGTGTGTTTGTGGAGATGAGTCGTCTGGAGCGGAAGATTCTGGGGATGCTGCGCCGCCGCCGTATGCTGTCTTTCGGGCAGCTGTCGATGTCGAGATTGATCCGCCGAAGCGGCGGCGCTTTTCGCGAAGTTACGATTGCTCTGATTAACCTGGAGCAGGCGGCGTATATTCGCTGGTCCGACAAATCGTCTCTCCAGCACATTTCTTTGCTGCGCAAAGCTTACGGTTGGAAGCAGCTGCTGCCGTCCGTTCGTCGAAGGGATCCTTTTCGTCGAAGCCGGGGGACTGCACTGCACCGGGACAGCCGGACGCCTCCTTACGGCCCAGGCGTCGTGCCTCGCCCGGAACGACGTTCGGGCGGCCAGGAACACCCGCCTAGGCGGCGTAGGGCCGATTAACGACAAGTCTATTCAGAATGATCACCCGTATCCATGCAGACACACCAAAAAAACTCCTCCGAAATTCGGGGGAGTTTTTTAGTGCGAGCGATAGGCCGTAAAAGACCTTGTCGACCTCAATGGAAATTGCGGAACAAGCCGACGACTTTGCCCAAAATCGTAACGTGAGTCAGGCGAAGCGGTTCGTACGTTGGATTTTCGGGCTGAAGGCGAATATGGTCTTTCTCCTTGTAAAAGGTCTTGACCGTCGCTTCGTCTTCTTCGGTCATCGCAACGACAATGTCGCCGTTGTTGGCCGTCTGCTGCTGGCGTACAACGACATAGTCGCCGTTGTTGATTCCGGCTTCGATCATGCTGTCACCCATAACGGATAACATGAATACCTGATCGTCCCCGACCATCGTCTGAGGCAGCGGGAAGTAATCCTCGATATTTTCGGTAGCCGTAATCGGTACGCCTGCCGTAACTTTGCCGACAACGGGAACGCGCCGGATCGTCGAGGCGAACAAATTGCCGCTTTCCGATTCTTCAAGTCCAAGCAGCTCGATCGCACGGGGTTTCGTCGGATCGCGTCGGATCAAGCCTTTTTTCTCCAGACGGTCCAAGTGTCCGTGAACGGTAGAACTGGAAGCAAGGCCTACCGCTTCGCCGATTTCCCGGACGGAAGGCGGATACCCTTTCGACTTGACTTCGGTACGGATAAATTCCAGAATAGCCTGCTGGCGTATGGATATCTTCGACATGTCGTATCAACCCCATCCATTATTCGTTAGTAGTTGGCTTATAAGTACCCGGCAAGGAAGATGATGATTTCGAATGCGAATACGGGAAAATTATATCATAGAACTTCCGTTCGTACAAACGTAAGTTCTAAGATTCAGCTGCTCATTCTGCCGAATCTGCTCGTTTTCGCTGAAAAGCTTAGGCCGCGCGGATAAGAAAATGCGAACAAATTTTCCCGAACAAACGTTCCAAAAAACTCTTGTCCAAAACGTATGTTCGTGCTATATTGGATTCCAGAAGGCAGAACAAACGTTTGGGAGAGTGTTGAAAATGCCAAAATACACGACTTATAAAAGTATCTATGAAACGGCCGGTACAACCGACAAATCGAGCATGGGCGCACCTTATTCCATTTCTTCTTTTTTACATAGTCTGGGACTGTCCAAATACCGGTGGACGAGAACGGGAGCTTCCCGGATCCGTCTGGTCCTGTTCGTTGTAATTGGACTGTTCGCGGGGACCGGAGTGGTTCACGCCCTGCAGAGCAGCGAGCCTGCCGCGGAAGTGCATACGGTTATCGTGTCGCCGGGCGACACCTTATGGTCCATCGCCGAACGAAGCAAACCGGCCGGAGCGGATATCCGCATTTTCATCACAGGCATTCAGCAGAAAAATGGTCTGAGCGGAAGCGAAATTCAAGTCGGCGAAGAATTGATTCTTCCCAATTTTTAACGGCTGCACGCAGGGTACTGTGACGGGTGTGAACCCTTGAAGCGTGCGGCTTGTAGAAACCTATAGAGCTTGCAGGGCTGTCGCCTTGACAAGCTCTTTTTTTCGTGTGAAAGTATAAAGAAGTATGGTTACAAGGAGGGTGCACATGGATATCGATACTCTGGTAAGCCGGATCAACGAGCTTGCCCGTAAACATAAAGCCGAAGGCTTGAGTGAAGAAGAACATAAAGAGCGTACGGAACTGCGCAAAATTTACTTGGGCAATATACGGCGCAACTTTCGTCAGGAGCTCGATTCGATCGAATGGGTCGATGAAGAGCCGAGCAGCGATTCGAAGCTGCATTGAGGAACGGCGTCAGCCGGGTTATCTTTACCTTGGCAAGCGGCGATATCGGAATGCGCTTCACCGGAACGGAAACGGCTCGCCGGTTCGCGGAAAAGGGAGTGCCGCGGCTGGGCGGGTTTTTCTTGTATAGAGTTACCTATTTTAAGGGGGAAAACGAATGTCCCGTTCATGGGAGAGAAAGGTACGCCAAAATCAGCAAAAAACAAACAGCCTCAGACAGAAAACCGGGCAGGACCGAATCGGAAGTTCGGGAACAGGCAGCCAAACGTTCGATACGTTCAAAGGAAGAAACTATATGTTCCCATCCTTCCTGCTTATCGTTGCGATTTTCCTGACCATTATTACGGTAGCCGCGCAAACTTCGGGAGTTAAAGAAGCTTCGGGCGCTTCGTACTGGTTTATTATCGTCATGTATCTGATTCTGGCCGTGATCATGTTCCTGCGCCGTCCATTTCTGCGGATCGGCAAAGATCGGATGAGTACGATTCGCTTCAACCGCGAACGGACGATCATGGCCGGCGATATTGCCAAATTCCGTATCGAAAAAGGCTACGTGACCGTAGAAACCAAAGGCAAAGGCGCCAACTGGATTTTCTCGCGTTTCCTCAAAATGTTCAAGACGGAAGAGATTGCCCAGCGCGTTACGGAGTTTGCGGCTCAGCACCAAATTCCGGTAGAAAAGAAATAGTCCGTTTTTTGCAGGCAGGAGTCGACAGAACGATTATACAAAAGAGCGAGGGGACAACGAATGACGGTGAACAACGAAGTCAAAGCGGTGATTTTTGATCTGGACGATACGCTGTTGTGGGATGAACGCAGTGTCAAAGAATCTTTTGTGGCAGCTTCCGAAGAAGCGGCACGCCGCACGGGCATCGACGCGAATGCGCTCGAAGCGGCCGTGCGCGAGCGAGCACGCGACTTGTATGCGACTTACGAAACTTTTCCTTTTACCCAGATGATCGGCATCAGTCCTTTTGAAGGGCTGTGGGCAAACTTCGATAAAGGCGAACAGCCCGAATTCCGCAAGCTGCAGGAAATTGCTCCCGTGTACCGCAAAGAAGCCTGGCGTCTCGGTCTGGCCGATCTCGGTATCGAGGACGAAGAGTTGGCTGTGGAACTTTCCGCTCTGTTCGCTTCCGAACGCCGCAAGCGCCCTCTCGTGTATGAGGAGACTTACGAAGTGCTGGATGAACTCAAAGGCCAAGTCAAGCTGCTGCTGCTGACGAACGGCTGCCCTTCGCTTCAACAAGAAAAGTTGGACGGCGTTCCGCAGCTAGTGCCTTACTTCGATCATATCGTGATCTCGGGTACCTTTGGCAAAGGCAAACCGGATACGTCGATTTTCTATCACGCTCTTGATCTGCTTGGGGTCAAACCCGAAGAAGCGTTAATGGTCGGAGACAAGCAAAGCACCGATATCCGCGGCGCATTGGATACCGGCATTCCGTCCGTCTGGATCAACCGCGGCGGACGTTCGCCTCATTCGGGCATTGTGCCCGTTTATCAAATCGATTCCCTGCGCGACCTGCCCGAGTTGGCGGGAATCCGCGTTTCCTGAGAAATCGGCGACACGGTTTTCCGTCCGCCCGCTGCGGCGGGCGGGCTTTTTTTCGCCCTTTCGCCGAATGCGGGAGAAAAGGCGCAGGCCGACAGCCGAAAATCGGGTATAGGATGCCTATAGAATGAAGAAAAGGAGGAGTGCGGCTGTGGAACTTTATTTTCTCGGCACCAATGCGGGGCTGCCGACCACGCAGCGCAACGTTACATCCGTCGCGCTCCGCATGTTGGAGGAGCGGCGTTCTTCGTGGCTGTTCGACTGCGGCGAAGCCACGCAGCACCAAATTCTGCATTCGCCGCTCAAATTGAGCCGCTTGGAGAAGATTTTTATCACACATATGCACGGCGATCATGTCTTCGGGCTGCCGGGGCTGCTGTCCAGCCGTTCTTCGCAGGAGGGCAGCCCGCCGCTTACCGTATATGGACCGCAGGGGCTGAAGCAGTTCCTTGAAGTGACGCTCGGATCGACGCAGAGCCGCGTCACTTTCGGCCTCGAAATTGTGGAACATGCCGGCGGAGTGATTTTTGAAGACGAACGATTCAAAGTGGAAGCCCGGGCATTGGAACACCGGATTGAAAGCTACGGTTACCGGATTACGGAGAAAGACCGTCCCGGCAGTCTGAATCTGGAACTTCTGCAGGAATGGGGCGTGCGTCCGGGGCCCGAATACGGTAAGCTTAAGAATGGAGAGAACCTCGAAGTGGGTGGGCGTCTCATTACGCCCGAACAGGTTCTTGGTCCGCCCAAACGAGGGCGCGTGGTAACGATTCTGGGCGATACGCGTCCCACACCGAATATCGATCCGCTTGCACACGGAGCGGATGTGCTGGTGCACGAGTCGACTTTCACCGACGAATTTGCCGATTTGGCCTATACTTATTACCACAGTACAGCTGTTCAAGCTGCCGAAGCGGCAAAAAAGGCGGGGGTGGGCGAGCTGATCTTGACCCATTTTAGTTCGCGTTACAAAGATCTGGAACAGCTCCAGCCTCTGCTGAATGAAGCAAAGGCCGTATTTGCACACACGCAGCTGGCGATCGAACATCACGTGTATCCGATCCGCCTTGCGCATGAACAAGAAAAGGAATGAAGACAGATGCAGAGCCGAAATGCGCTTTTGATCGATCTGGATGGAACGCTTTATCACGGTGAACGCAGGGTGCCCGGCGCCGACGAACTGATTACGGCGCTGAACGAGCAGGGGATTCCGTTTCTTTTTCTGACGAACAATTCATCCGCCGCGTCGGAAACGGTCGCGCTCCGGTTGAATAAAATGGGAATCCCGGCCAAACCGGAACAGGTCTGCACCTCTTCGATGGCGGCCGCCGCTTATATGGCAGCGCGGAAGCCCGGAGCTTCCGCCGCTATCTTCGGCGAGTCGGGACTGCGCGGAGCGGTTGCTGCAGCCGGATTGACCGAGTTCACAGGCCAGACCGGAAAACCGGATTATGTGATTCAGGGGATCGACCGCGAGTTTTCCTACGAAAAGCTGGCGCGTGCGGGCAGCTTGATTCTGGCCGGAGCCGAATTTGTTCTAACCAATCCTGACCTGCTGCTGCCTTCTGAAGGCGGTTTGATGCCGGGAGCGGGTACGCTTGGCGCTTCGCTGGAAGCCATGACAGGCGTTAAACCGACGGTGATCGGCAAACCTTCGCCGATTCTGATGAATTTTGCTTTCAATCTGCTGGGTGTCGGCGCTTCGCAGGTCACGATCATCGGCGATAATATGATGACCGATATCAAAGCGGGAGCCGATTCCGGCTGCCGCTCGCTGCTGCTGCTGACCGAAGAAGGCGTAACGACACCGGGCAACCTGGAGCGTCACAAGAAATTGTCCGGCGTAGAGCCGGATCTGGTCCACTCGACGCTGCACGAAGTACGGGAATGGGTATTAAGCCGATAAAGAAAGGAACGATGCGCTATGCCGGAACTGCCGGAAATCGAACATTATCGCAGACAGCTTGGACAATGGATACTGGATCGCCCGATCGAACACGTCCATCTGCATCATGCCAGCAGTACAGATGTCGTACCGGAAGAGTTTGCCGCTGCACTGAAAGGAAGAAGTCTGCTCTTTTTGGAACGCCGCGGGACTTTTCTTATTTTCCATCTCGACAACGGACATCGCCTTCTGATTGCTCTGGCCAAAGACGGAGCTTTATACTGCGGCGAAGCCGGAGAAGAGCCTCCGTTTGCCTCGCAGGCCGAGATCGGTTTCGGCGAACGGACGCTGTATGTCGCGGGCAAAGGCAGCGTACTGCGTCTGCTCACGGTACGCGGACTCGACGACGTTTTGAAGACGCTGGGTCCCGATCCTTTTTCGCGTCAAGCCACGCCTGAATATTTCTTGACCCAACTCAAAAAACGCCGCGGTGCGCTGCGCAGTATTCTGACCGGGCAAAAGCTCCTCTCGGGCATCGGACCGCGTTATGCGGACGAGATTGCTTTTGCGGCCGGGCTTCTGCCTTCCGTGAAAGTACAGGATCTGAACGGCGAAAGCGCCGCACGGTTGTACGAAGCGCTTGAAGAAGTGCTGGAAGCCGCGATCGATTCGGGCGGCTGTATCGCGACTCCGCTGAGTGCGGAAGACACGATAACCGGCGGATACCTGTCGCAGTGCCGAGTCTACGAACGCGAAGGCGAACCCTGTACCGAAGGCGGATCGTTGGTGCAGAAGATGGATGTAGCGGGCAAAAAAGCTTTCTATTGTCCACAATGTCAGTATGAGCAGACGCCCGTTTTTTCTTGACCGGAGGCCTTCGAGAGGAGTGAAAAGGTGACGAACACGGAAAACAAACCGAAAATCCATCTCTACATGGACGATTGGCGTCCTTGTCCCGACGGCTTTGCTTTGGCCCGTACCGGCGAAGAATGCCTGACCCTGCTGCAGGAATGCGAAGTCGGCATTTTGTCGCTGGATCATGAGATGGGACCGGGTGAACCGAGCGGAAGCGAAGTTGCGGCGAGAATCGTAGCGAACGGCACCTTCCCTCAAGAAATTTATTTGCATACATCCAGTGAGTACGGCCGGCGCAGCATGTACGAAATTCTGTATGCGGGCAAACCGGACCACGTCGTGCTGCATCGCGGTCCGATGTCCAGCGAGGTCCGCAAACGTACGGCGGACGAACAATCGCGCCCGTGAGAGAATCGACGGAAAAGGAACTGCTGCGCTGGATTGAAGCCGGAGAACGTCAAATTATCGTTTTCGGACATACCCCTTTTTGCGGAACATGCCGCGTCGCCCGCCGTATGCTTGAAGTGGTCGAACAGATGGATCCGGAAATCGACGTGTATGCGCTGGATCTTAACTTTGCGCCCGCATTTATTCAAAAGTACCGGATCAGCAGTACGCCTTCGCTGAGCGTATTCGAGCCGGGCAGACGCGGCGAGCCCAGAACGGTCTATGCGATGCAGTCGGTTCCGCATCTGCTCGATTTTATCGGGTAATCGCAAATCGGACCGGCCGTGCGCCAAATGAAAGAAACAGGAACGAACAAGAAGAGACGCGGCAGGCGGGGGGTTCCGGTCAACGGACCCTGCCGCCCGGACTCTGTGGAGGGTAACGTATTTTGAGTGAGCATGAAAAAGAAAACGTAGAGCAGGCCGATTTGGCGGAAACGGTCCAGGAAGAAAGTCTCTTTATTTGTACCGCCAACCGTGATTTCGCCGCTTACGCCCAGGAAGAACTTCGCCGGTTGTTCGGATCGGTCAAAAGCAGTGTGCTGAGCGATCGCGAAGTACTACTGGTCCGGTTGAATACGGGGACGGAAGACGCGGTGCGGCAGATTACGGACAGCCGTCCCATTTTCCTGCGCCATATCCAGCCTGTCCAATTCGAGCGTCAAGGCGATAATATCGGCGAGCTGCTGAGCGAAGCGGCTGCGTTCGTAGCGGGCAGCGGATTGATCGGAGCGGGAATCAAAGCGGCGCTTCAGGTTCGCAAAAGCGAGGATGCCGGAGGCGAAAGCGCTCCGAAGCTCAAAGAATGGCTGGAAGAGCTTCTGCGCGCAACGGAAGCCGAGTTCGTCTCGGCGGGTGCCGATTGGATCGTGTCGGTCTATGTGACTGCAGGAGCCGTATATGCCGGCGTATCGCGTCCCGAAGACAATTTGTCGGACTGGAGCGGCGGAGCGGTTCGTTTTCGCCGGGAAGAAGGACAGCTGTCCCGTGCCAAGTTCAAGCTGCTGGAAGCCGAGCGCGAGTTCGGTCTGGATCTGTCGGCTTACCGCAGTGCGGTCGATATCGGAGCGGCACCGGGCGGATGGACGTCGCTGCTGCTTGAACGGGGACTGAAAGTCACGGCGGTCGATCCGGCCAAACTGCATCCGTCGCTGCTCAAAATGCCGAATTTGACTTATATCCGCAAGAATGCGGCCGAAATGAAATTCCGGGAAAACGAGTTCGATCTGCTGGTATGCGACATGAGTTGGAGCCCCAAGCTGATGGTACAGCTGGTGACCGGGCTGCTGCATGCGCTCACGCCGGGGGGGACAGCTGTTGTAACGATCAAATTGATGCACAAAAAGCCGATGGCGCTGATCAAGGAAGTCATTGCTTCGTTTGAAGAGTCGCGTCTGCAGCTGCAGGGTGCCAAACAGCTGTTCCACAACCGGGAAGAAATCACGCTTTACATGATCAAGTATTGAGAAATAGATCTTTACACTTAGCAAGCAATAGGTTTATAATGACCTCAAAATCATAAAAGCGACAATACAGGGAAAGCATCCCTCATGAACTCGGTCTTCGGACCCGGTTCGCGAGGGGTGCTTTCTTTTTTTGTCCGGAAAGGGGTGGAGTTCTTCATGCCGTACCCGTCAAATTTGGAACGAGGCGCCCTCATAGGAGAACGATATCGGGTGGAAGGCCTATTGGGAAGCGGAGGGATGGGCAAGGTCTATCTGGCTTCCGATGCCAAGCTTCCGGGCAAACGGTGGGCGGTCAAAGAAACGATGGCCGATACGGCGGATTACGAACGGATCGAAAATGAAGCGCGTATGCTGACCCGTCTGCGCCATCCGAGTCTGCCGCAGGTCGCCGATTTTTTTCCTCCGGATGCAGAGGGCCGCGTATTTCTTGTGATGGAATATATCGAAGGCATGAATCTGTGCGATTATGCGGAACGGGTGGGCGGGTATCCGGCTGTTCCTTTCATACTGGATCTGGCCCTGAGGATTTGCGAAGTGTTGGAGTATTTGCACGGACAGAGTCCTCCGATCGTTTTTCGCGACCTGAAACCCGGCAATGTGATGATCGGTCCGGACGGAACGGTCCGCCTGATCGATTTCGGGATTGCGCGCAGCGCGAGTCCCGACAAAAATGCGGATACCGTGAAGCTTGGAACGATCGGCTTTGCGGCGCCCGAGCAGTATGAAGGAAAAAGCGACCCTGCCAGCGACCAATACGCTCTTGGCGCACTGCTGCTGTATCTGGGTACCGGAGGGCGTTTCAGCGAATGGACGGCCGAAGCGCAGCGGGCACTTCGGCCGGATCTTCCGCCGCCGCTGATTCCGGCAATCCGCAAAATGCTCAGTTATCGCCGGGAAGACCGCTATCCGAATCTATCGGAAGTAAAAAAGAGGCTGCGGCCCGCACCGATCGAAAGCGAACATCTTTCTTCTGCCAAAAGCGGAGGAGGAACCTTGACGATTGCGGTGCTTGGGACTTTTGCCGGCTGCGGCACGACGCACACGGCCATAGCGGCGGCACATACGCTGGCAAAAGAAGGCGGACGTACCGCTGTTGTCGAACTGGGCAGCCGTTTCGGCGCTTTTGAACGGCTTTCCGGAGAATGGATAGGCGAACCGCTAAAAGGAAAAACCAGCTTTACGGTTCAAGGGGTCGATTATTGGCCGGCAGCCAAACGAGAAACCTTGGCGGGGATTTTGGGAAGAGGTTACCGCCATGTTGTGCTTGATCTGGGGCTGTGCAGGGAGGAGCGGGATTTCGAAGAATTCCAGCGTGCCGATTTTGCCTGGATCGTCGGTTCGGGCAGCGAGTGGAGAAGCGGCGATCTGACGGCTTTTGCCCATCGCGAAAGTCTCCGCTTCCGCCCCAAGTGGACGTATCTTCTGCCGTATGCGCTGCCGGAAACGGTTCGGGAAATGCGCGGCAGACTGGGACACAAAAAAGTGTTTTCGCTGCCTCCGCTGCCCGATCCGTTCGGAGGAGGAGCCGAATCGAAGGAAGCTTTTGAGCCGATGCTGGGTGCACTGTATACACGCGCCGAGCGGCGTTCACTGCTGAAGCGCAAGCCGAGGTAAAAGGGCGGGGAACCGCGTTCAAGTGCAGGAAACGAAGGGAGAAACGAAACATGTCGAGAATCAAATTTCGCCAGCGTCAGCGTCTGTTGGCCGGCGTGGCGGGAGCCGCGGCGGCACTGCTGATCGGGGCGGCGGCGGTCATCCCGTATGTCCGTCATATCGAGAAGAAGTATGAAGGAGAGCAGGTGGTGTACGAACGGCAGATCGAGGAGATGAACGCCGAACGAATCCCGGTCTTTGCGCTCAAGCGCGATATTCGGGCGGGAGAAAAAATCGAATCCGACGATCTTGCGGAAATCGAAGTGGTCAAAGCGACAGTGCCCAGCGATATGCCGGCCAAAGAAGACGCGGTCGGCCGTTACGCCAAAGTTTCTCTTTCCCGCAACACGCCCGTGAGCGAATCCATGCTGTATGAAGGCGAAGTCACGCCCAAAGATTTGCGGAATCAGGAATTCCGTCTGATCGAACTGCCGAGCCGCCTGCAGACGGGAGAATTTATCGATGTGCGGGTCAAGTTTCCGACCGGCGAAGATTTTATCGTCCTTTCGAAAAAGCGCACCGAACAATTGGCATCCGGCACCGTGTGGGTACGGATGAACGAACGCGAGATTTTGACGATGTCTTCGGCTATTGTCGATGCGTATCTGAACGATGCTTCGATCTACGCGGTCACTTATGTCGAGCCGGGGCTTCAACAGGCAGCGGCCGTTACCTATCCGTCCAACGCCCGTGTGCTTGATCTGATCGAAAACGATCCGAATATTGTTCAGCGGGCCGTTACCGAACTCGAACGCCGGATGCGCGACAAACTGGAAACCGGACTCGACCTGCTTACGCCCGAAGAGATCCAGAAGTACATCAACAACAAAGCCAACGGCGCCGTCATCAATCCGGGCACTCAGGACAATGCTTTGATCCCGGATGAACAGGCTTCTGCAGACGGCGGCGCAGACAGCCAAACGCCCGCCGCTCCGCAGGAAGAACCGGCTGAGCCGGGTCCGGCGGAAGCCGAAGCGGGCAACTGAGGAGGAATCGAATTGAACGAAGCTGTTTTTATAGGAGACTGCGACAAAAGCGATCTGCTTTTTTATCTGGGGAAACTGGCGGCGGAGGCGGGACGCAAAGTGCTGATCGTCGATTATACGCTGCACCAACATTACGAGTTTTCTTTTCCGGCTTTGGATATGCCCGGAGAGCCGCAGGAATACGACGGGTTCGAAGTCTGGATTCCTGTGGACGGCATACAGCCCGGCAGACGGACGGACTATGATCTGGTTCTGTATGATACGGATGATCCGCGGCGGCTGCCGCAGCTTCCGGAGTCGGCCTGCCGTTTTCTGGTCACGGGATGTGAACAAACGTCTGTCCGACGGGGCGTCAGGCTGCTGGAACATTTTTTCGCGGATCGTCCGATCGCCGAGCTGTGCGCTTTTCGCAAAGTGCTGATCGAAGGAGCGAGCGAACCGGGAGAAGCTTACTTTTCCGAGCAGTTTGAGCCTTTTCCGATCGACTGGAAAGAGTCCTTCGTTTATTATCCCGACGAAAGCGATTTGGCGCTGAAGATTGGCAATCAGTATGCCGGTAGATTGAAGCTCAAAGGTCTCTCGCCGGAAATGAAAAAAGCCGTACAGGGGATTGCATCGGTATTGCTGGAAAAAGAACAAAAGGAAATGCGCAAGCTCTGGAAAAGAGCCGAGAGGAGCAAATGAGATGGGGCAAATCGCATTTTGGAGCGTGGGACATGGAGCGGGGGTAACCGCATCGGTCGCCGCCGTCGCGTCATTGATTGGGAGCGAATATCAGATTCGCACGCTGGTTTCGCAGCCGCAGGGAGAAGAGAATACGCTTGAGCGGGGGTTTGCCCGCTCGATCAATACATACAGCCGCGACCTGTCTACGGAGGCGGGAACAGGACTTGATGCGCTGGTCCGTCTGGCCCGCAGCGGGAAGCTGGAGCGGGAAACGGTCAAGAATAACGCGCTGCTGATCGAACGCGACCGTCTCGATCTGCTCAGCGGGTCGGAGCGCATGAATCGGCTGCAGTTTGAAAATGCCGGCGGTCTGATCGGAAACATCTATGCCCAGGCCCGGGGGTATTACGACTGTATTTTGCTGGATATCCGTTCGGGAACCGACAGTCCGGCTGCCGCACAGGCGCTTGCGGACTCGGACTTGGTCGTCGTGTGTCTGAACCAGAATGCGGGGATGCTGGAGCGTTATTTCGACCGCAGCGGTTGGCCGGCCGAACTTCACGGCAAAAAGCAGCTGCTGCTGTTCTCCGGGTACGATCCGCGTTCGAAGTACAAAGCATCCAATATTTTGCGAAAATACGGCCGCAGGGAACCGACATTGACGCTGCCTTACAATTCCGATTTCCGTGACGCGGTCAACGACGGCGATATCAAAGGATTTATTGCGCGAAGCCGCCCGCTTGACCGCAGACACGACAATTACTCGTTTATCACGGAAGTACGCCGGACGGCGGAGAAACTGCTGGAAGAAATCGGCGTCAACACAAGATTGAAACATGTGAATGCCGCCAAAGGAGCGTCGTAAAGCATGGATTGGATAAATCTGCTCCTGATTGCCGGGATTCTGATCGGAGTCTTGTTGTGGCTGTTTCTGATCCTTCGCCAAAACCCTTCGACTGAAGACCGGTATGGGCAAAATGCAGAGCTGTTCACCGTCGAAGGACTTCAGGCGTACGTTACAACGGCTGTCAATGCGTTCGTCAATGCCAATTTGCTTGATCTTGGTTTGTCCCAAGAAGAGTTCGAACGCAGAAGAAATGTGGTAGCCGAACTCAAAAACTCGCTCAAGGCCTGCAGTTCCGGCAGCCTGGCGGACAAAACCTACGTGAAGTCGTTTATTGCCGATCTGCTGCTTCGGGGCGACGCCGTCAACGAAACGACCATCGATCGGGTACTGCCTTTCGGAGACGAGCGGCGCCTCAGCGACCCGGACAAGTTCGATATTCTGCTGCATGTCTACAAGCGGGAACACGGGATGCAGGCTTTGAGCGTGCTGTTCGAAAAGTACGGGTTGGCCGAATTGAAATCCGTGATCGAAAACGGAGAAACCGAGTCGTATATCATTACTGCCGAAGAGGTTCGGGATCTGTACGCCCAGGAATCCCCGTCCTTGTCGTTTGACGACAAACTGCAGATCGTAGTCCAGCGTATCTATCAGCAGTACAAAGGGTTCGGGCCGATCGACGAGCTGCGCGATCAGACGATCGACGGCGTATCGGGCGGCGTCTCCGGGCTGCCTTCGCAAATGCGGGAAATCGAGGATGAGGTGGAGCTGATGCAGTCCATGCGCGAAAAAGGGCCCAGAGGCTGCGACAGCGTCTGGATCTTCTATCGGGGGAAATCGATCCGTCTGGCTTTTCTCGGCTTTGGCAGCGACCTGGAACTCAAACGGGTCTGTCAGAACATTTACAAGTTCGGAAGTCCCGGACAGCTGTCCGAAGCCAAAGCGTACATGGTCAATGAGATGCAGGACGGATCCCGGGTAGTGGTTGTGCGGCCTCCTTTTTCCGAAAGTTGGGCGTTTTTCGTCCGCAAGTTCGATCTGCCCAATTTGAGTCTGGACCGTTTGCTTGCTTCGGAACGCGTAAGCGGAGCCGAGCTGCCGATCCGGATGCTGGATTACCTGATGAAAGGTGCCCAGGTAACCGCCGTAACGGGAGAGCAGGGTTCGGGCAAAACAACGCTGTTGATGGCTATGGTCAAAAGTATCTACGGTACCTTCAACCTGCGGGTTCAAGAGCTGGCGTTCGAGCTGCATCTGCGCCGATTGTATCCCGAACGCAACACGCTGGCTTTTCGCGAAACGGACAAGATCAGCGGTCAGGAAGGACTGGATCTCCAGAAAAAAACAGACGGAACGGTCAATATTCTGGGCGAGGTAGCCACGGATCCGGTAGCGGCTTGGGCAGTCCAGATGTCCCAGGTCGCAAGCAAGTTTACGGTGTTCAGCCACCATGCCAAAACAACGAAAGACCTGATCTGGTCGCTGCGCAATTCGCTGCTTAAGACGGGAACTTTCCAAAATGAACGGATCGCCGAAGAACAGGTGGCAAGTGTGATTGCCTTCGATGTGCATCTGGAAAAAGAACGCGAGGGTACCCGGTATATCGAGCGGGTAACCGAATGCCTGGTGCTCGATCCGGACGAAGAAGGGTTTGCGGAGCTGGGACGCAGACTTGCGAACGGCGCAGACGAGGCGTCGGCCTTGAACGTGCTGGCGCAGGCGAATCTGAATTATTACCGCCGGATGACGGGGCGAACCTTCGAAGCCCGAAATATTATCGAATTCCGCGATGGAGTCTATGTTGCGGTTCACCGGCCTACGACGAGAAAAGTCGAACAGATGGCGAGCAATATGTCGAAGGCGGACGCAGCGTCTTTCCGTGCTTTTCTGGAACGGTACTGGGGGAGCGAATCCGCATGAATGTGAAACTGCTGATCCTGCTTGCGCTGGTTCTGTACCTGGTTCCCGCCGTCCTCTGGTTTGTGCTGAAACGCCGCAGAACATCCGGCAGCGCCGAGGAAGAATCGCTGACCAGCTGGATGAAACGGCAGCCGGGTCTGAAGAAAGACAATCCCGCACTTACGCGCTTGTATCAGCGTTCCTATGTCCGTTTCTCGCAGATTCCGATTTTTCGCGGACAAGTCAAACGGATCCGTCAGCGTCTTATGGTAGTCAGTCCGTACGACGAGATGACCCTGCGCAAAGAAACGATGAGAATTACGTACGCCGTACTATTGATTGTACTCGGTCTGGTTCTGGCCTTGGCTCTGTTTGGCCGGAATTATTCCGTTATGGTGTTGGGTTTGATCGGCTGTCTGGCTCTGAACGGCATGCTGATCGACCTGTTCGTCCATCGCGTGGAAAACCGTTTGTTAAAAGATTTCCGGGACTTTCTCGAAGATCACCGGCATCAATTCCAGGCGACCCGAATGGTGGATGAAGCCATTTACGAAGCGGCCCAGCTGTCCGGACACGATATGAAGCTGCACGGCGAACGGATCCACGGCGTACTGACAGCCAAAGATCCGGCCCGCAGCCTGACTTCTTACTACGAGGTGGCGCCCAACCGTTATCTGAAAGGATTTACCGGAATTGCCTACATGATTATGGAGTATGGAGACAAGGCTACATCCAAAGGTTCGCTGTACCTGAATGCCATCAGCAAATTTGTGCAGGACATCAACTTCGATCTGCTGCGCAGAAACCGGCTGAGTTACCAGTTGAACAGTCTGACCGTAATCTCTCTGGCTCCTATTCTGCTGTCGTTTCCGCTGCAGCGATGGGCGGAGAACTATTTCCCGGTGATGGGTGAATTTTATGAAGGACGAATCGGGACGGCATCGAAGCTGCTGCTGTATGCGGTATCCGTTACCGCTTATGTATTGATCCGCAAATTGGCCGAGACGGAAGAATCGCGGTATACGCCCAAATCCGGAGGTCTCCGTTGGGAGAAAAAGCTGTACGCGTACCGTTGGATTCGTTATGTGGTCGATCGGTTCGTACCTCCGCCGCATACGAAAGCTCATCTTCACCTGTCCAGGCTGATCAAAGAATCGAATTCGCCTCTTATGCTCGAATGGCTGACGGTTAGACGTTTGCTGCTCGGACTGCTGGCGGCTGTATTTACGCTTGGTATGTTCATCTCCGTGCACGGGCATCAAGCGGAGAGGATCCGTGAAGCTCCGACTTATTTGAAAGGCGGTCTGATGATCGGGCGCATGAACGACGAAGAACGCACGGAAGCCGAGCGGCGTACCGACTTCGACCGGGAAATCATGAGAGGAATCGCAACCCGCGGAGCATCGTGGGAAGAAACGGTTCGGCAGCGTGTCCGCCAAAATTCGGGAGAGCTGCTGAGCGAAATTCAACAGAATGAAGCGGCTGTCCGGATTATTCAAAAATTAGACGAGGCGGATAACGAATACCTGAAATGGTGGGAGGTGCTGATTGCCGCGGGAATAGGGGCGGCCGCCTATTTCGTGCCGCTGGGTATTATGCATTTTCAGCGGCGGGTTCGGGGGATGGAGATGCAAAGCGAAGTCGACCAGTTCCGAATGCTGCTCTCGATTCTGAGTCAGTTCGACCGGATGAGTGTGGATATTATTCTGGAATGGCTGGAACGTTTCGCGATCATTTTCAAGCCGGCTCTTCAACGCTGTCTGCTTGATTTCGATGCCGGCGCTTCTACGGCGCTGACCGAACTCAAGAACGAAGCACCGTTCCCGTCGTTTGTCCGGTTGATCGAACGGCTCGAGAATGCGCTGGAGCGTATTTCGGTCCTGGAAGCGTTCGACGATCTGGAGATGGAACAGGAATATTACCGGGAGCAGAAAAAAGAAACGATGGACCGTCTGATCGAAAACAAAGCGAGTTGGGGCCGGGATATCGGATTTGCTCCGATTCTTTTTATGCTCGGGGCCTATATTATCGTGCCGTTCCTGTACGTGTCGTTTATGCAGATGAAAGACCTTATCGCTCAACTGAGCCAAATTTAGTTTGATCCAAATTCACTCAAAAGGGGATTATTTATTATGGGAAGCAATGCAACTTCGGGATTGAAACTGGCTGCCGGTATTTTTCTTACGCTCGCGCTGATTACGACGGTGGTTGTCATCTTTATTTCTTCGCAGGATGCGGCCAAGGAAGGGCAGACGCAGTTTTCGACGATTCAGACGCAGCTCTCGCAGACCCGATTCAATATTTACGAAAATACGACGCTATCCGGCAGCCAGGTCATGAACGCCGTTCGCCAATACAATAATGATGCGCAGTTTGGCGTTTACGTACTGACCGGCAAAGGCGGCGCGACTTATTACGGCAGCCAGTTCAACCAAACGACCGGCGTGATCACGGGGGAAGACAAGAACACGAACCTGAGCCCGGCTCTGAACGAAGCGGACAACAACTTTATCAATCCGTCGGGGAAATTCAAATCGTCTATTGTACGCGATGCCAACAACATGGTACGCGGAATCATCTTTACCCAAGCCAAATAAAATCCGAACAGAAGCGTTGGTTCTCCGGTAATGCCGGGGACCCACGCTTACGGGGGAAGATATGGGAAACGCAAAAAGCTTTATGATGCTGGCGGCGGTGTTCTTTTTGTTCATCGGCGCTTGTACCTATGCGGCGGAAGTCGTGCATGCGATCGACGGAGGGACCCGCCTGCTTTATCGCGTAAATGAAAATAACGACAGCAAAGTCAAGGCCAAGCTGGATGCTCCCGAAAGCGAAGTGTACAGCGCGGCGCAGATTGTGTGCATGATCCGGAATATCGAAGAACTCGACGCCGACATTGAGGTCGACGGTCTTCTTTATTCGCGCAGCATGGACTATGAAGACCTGAATCCGGCTCTAGTCGATTCGAGCAAAATCTATCGTGCGGTCTATATGCGGGATATTTCCGGATATCTGATCAAAATCGTATTTAGGGGCTGAAAGATGAAATATGTAACCGGCATATTCGCCGCCCTGCTGGCCGTTCTGCTGCTGTTTATGTATCCGATGTACGAACAGGCGAGAAGCCAGGACAAAATCGCCGGCAGTATCGTCCAAGGGGCCGCCGCTCGTTTTGTCGACAGCGCGCGCACCAAAGGGGTTCTGACTCCGCAGATGTACGAAGAGTTTAATGCGCAGCTGGCTGCAACCGGCAATCAATATGAAGTGGAACTGGAGCATCTGCACAAAAAGTACAACCCCGATTACAGCGATCCCGCGCGCGCCGATACGTTCCAAAACAGTTTTACGACGTTTTATGACGGGTTCTATAACGAACAGATTCTTCCCATCCTGTTTCCGGATAACGATGCACCGCCCGAAGACGATTCCCGTATTTACAAGATGCAGGTAGGCGATTACATCGGCATCCGGTTAAAAAACGTCAATCGAACCGCCGCGGTGCAGCTGTGGGATTTTCTTGTCCATGACAACACGGAAGATGCGGCATCGGTCATGATGAACTACGAAGGAATGGTTCTCAATGAAGATTACTAGCTTTGCGATTGTGTTCGTTCTTATTTTTTATCCGCTGTTCCAGATTGCTTCCATGCATCTCGAGGACCAGGATCGGGCCCAGCGTCTTACAGACCGGTACAATATGATGATGAAGACGGCTATTCAGGATGCGGCTTATGTATTGAACGAGACGGTGGACCAGGATTTTGAGCCCGGGTACGGATCGAGGAAGTTTTTTCGCGCCAACAAAGAACGTGCGGCCGAGACGTTCTACCGGACGCTTGCGCTGAATTTTAATATCGATGGGGATCCGGTAGCTATTGGCGCACTTGCCGGATATGTTCCCGCAATCGCCGTAATCGATTATGACGGATACTCTATCTATGCTACGGAATCTTTTGTTGATGATCATGGACAAGCACAGATGAGAGAGGTATGGTCTCCGAAAAAGCCTTACACCTACTCGGATACCCAAAACAATACGGTGCAGTTTTCTCTGGACGGATTTGTGAAGTGCTTCGATCGCGTTTCCGGCCGTTGGGTGCAGGGACCTCGAAGCGAACTGGCCGATACGTTACAGATCCCTCTGCTGCGCGATGCGGAATTGTTCGAAAGTGTCCGGCGGCAGACGATTATTAACGCGATACAAAGCGACCTGGCTTACACGATCAACCGGCATAACCGTTACGCCGCACGTTACGGGATCGATTACGTATTCACGCTGCCGCAGATTTCCGGTGAGGAGTGGGACAACGGCATTGACGATATCGGCTTTGTGGCTTTTCTGCAGGGAATACCGGTCGGCGATCAGCAGTATAACGATTACTCATTTGCCGGAGGACGTCTTACAAAAAAGAAAATGGTCTATGCGTCCGCGGATCCAAAGACGGGAATCAAATACTACTCGCGGAATCCAGCCGAGCTGCCTGCCAAGATCGAAGAACGTTTTGAAAGCGAGAAAGAAGCTGCGCGTTCGGGATACTTCCCTGTCCGAAGATAAACAAGCAAGGGTAAAGAGCGAAATGGGATCGGAATTTGGGGAAAGCCCGTCAGGGATTCACTTACTGCGTCCACTCTCAAAACTGCGCAGCAGTTCAAGCAGATGATGCTGTTGGGGTTCGTTCAAGCGGTTGAACAGTTCGAGTACCGCACGTTCATTTTCTTTTAACGGATGTTCAAGCAGGTCGTCGATCGGGAGAAGTTCGGACAGAGGAATGCCCAGTGCGCGGCTGAGGCTGCTCAGGGTGTTGAGTCTGGGAGATCGCCGATTGCATTCGATATCGCTGATTGAGGATTGGGAGACATTGGCGCGGTACGCCAATTCAACCGAGGAGAGGTGACGAGCTTTGCGCAGATAGCGCAGTTTGCTTCCGATATCCATAAGATCCGCCCTTCTATGAGAGAAAATAAATAAATGGTGGAAACAGGGCGGATCTTGATAAGTTCCGAACGCAGCCCTCAAGTAAGAATATATACCGAATCGGCGCCGATGGTCTACGGATTCTTTTTGGGGCTGCGCTCCGGAACAGAAAACGTGCAAAACGCGCAGCCCTGTGCCGCATTGCGGTAGAGGGCTGCGCGTTTGTTTTTGCTGCGGAACAAAAGAGGGCGCACGGCCTGCGTAAGAGAAGTGAGGCCGAGTCTGCGCAGGTTCAATCCCGGCTCTGGATCACGAGCAGCAGGCCGCTTTCGATCGTGACGGTGCCGGTCGGGCCCGCAAGTTTGTTGCTGACGGACAGCGATTGCCCTTGACGAAGAGTCGCATTCTGCAGCGGGTATTCGAACCCTTCCAGCGTGACTCCGCTGACTTCCATGGTAGCCGGAATCAGGGAAACGTATGTAAATCCACGTTCTTCCACGACCAGATGACTGCCGGTCAGCCGAATATAGTTGTTGCGGTCGCGAATGGTGCAGACGACTTGATGGCGAAGCGCGCGGATCAGCAGCTGCACGTTGGCGAGCGTATGATCCATCCGTCCGCCGGTAACGCCGAGCATGACGATTTCCGACGGGCGTTCGTTCAATGCCAGCTCGAAGGCAAGCTCCGTATCCGTATAATTCTTGTCGACGGGATCGCAGGAGTCGATACGGCCGCTCGAAGCCCGAATGCGCTCCACGTCTTCGCCCGAGACCGAATCGAAATCGCCTACCGCGATATCGGGACGAAGGCCGTGTTCAATCAGGAGAAGTGCTCCGCGGTCGGCGCCGATCAGCAGATCGCCGGGGCGTATATGATTGAGATAGTCGTCTGTCCATGCGCCTCCGGAGACAATAACGACACGTTTGTCATTCATAGGAAGGTTCCGCCTCCTTTCTCGATTTGGAAATAGGCTGACGCTTGCATCGCCGCCCTACGGGTATCAGTATAGCGGACGCAGGGCGGGGCTTACAATGAATTTCGCGCGTCTGCCGCTCTCGGCAATACCCGGCAGAAGACGTGAATAGATGCTTTGAAGCTTGATTGCGGCAGCGTTCCCGTTTGACGCCAAACAAGTTTGCAGGATTGACAAAAAAATACGCGTAAGAGAGCGCTTAAACGGTTAAAAAATACTTAAGTGCGTCCAGAAGTTCTTTTTGCCAAAATCCCCACAAATGCTTGCCTTCCTTCTCCGAATAACGGACTGTCGCTCCGCGCTCAAGCAGCAGATCGCGCGTGCGGCGGTTGAGATCGACGAAGTCGAATATGCCGTGATCCGTCTCGTATTCATTTTCCTGCAGCCCTACAATCATGTATACGTTCAGCCAATCCAGATTGGCCGTGCGGGCCAGAATCTCCTGGGACTCTTCGTAAAAAGCGCCGGACAAGCTGATTATGCGGGGAAATTCGCCGGGGTAGAGCAGGGACAGATGCAAAGACAGGGATCCGCCCAGCGAATCTCCGGCCAGAATGCGTTCGTCGCTCCGGGCCCGATACTTCTGCTCGACGAAAGGAATAATTTCTTCCGCCACGCACCGGGTATACGCTTCGTGCAGATTTCCGAAAGGTGCATATTCGGCAGTCCGCTTTTTCACATCCACTTCAATGCCCACTATAATGAAAGGTTCCGCTCCTTCGTCAAGGATGAGCTGATTGGCGTAAGTGGCGATTCGTCCAAAGTTGAAAAACTCCTCGCCGTCCTGGCAGTATACGACCGGATAGCTGAGCACTTCGTTGTAACCCGGGGGCAGATAGATGCGCAGGGTTCTCTCTTCATTTAAAAAGGTACTGGCAATGACTTCTTTCACAATGGTACGTTTGAGATAACGGGAATCGGTCATGGAAACTGTCTCCTTTTATACGTATTGCCGTCCGTTTTGCATGCGCTTTACACGGCGGCCGCGAATGCGGTAAGATTGGGTCTGTGCGGATGAAAAACCGTAAAATGTTCAAATTAGTGTTTCTTGTTATATGAATATTAATGACCTGTTATATATACAAGTCGAGAAATCCCTGAACAATTATGCTTAATTTCTTTGACGCGAGTATAGAACAGGTGTATAATAATGATATAACAGAGGGCCAAGATATTCAAATTTTTTATTGAGGTGAAAACAATGAGCAAGGTTCCTTATGAAGTGTATACGGAAGAAGTCGAGGCTCTTTCCGTTCTTTCGCCGGATGGCGAAATTGTTAACGAAGCATTGATGCCAGAATTGACTGACGATCAACTGAAAGAAGTTATGCGTCGGATGGTATTTACCCGGACTTGGGATGAAAGAGCAATCAACCTGGGCCGCCAAGGACGTCTTGGTTTCTATGCACCGGTATCCGGTCAAGAAGCAACGATGGTCGGCAGCGAATTCGCCCTGCAAAAAGAAGATTTCGTTTGCCCGGGCTACCGCGATATTCCGCAGCTCGTATGGCACGGACTTCCGCTGTATCAAGCATTCCTGTACTCCCGCGGTCATCAGCACGGCGGACAGATTCCGGAAGGCGTAAACGTTCTGATGCCTCAGATCATCATCGGCGCGCAGATCCTGCACGCGATGGGGATCGCGATGGGCTTCAAGCTCAAAAAACAAAAACAAGTCGCAATCACCTATACGGGTGACGGCGGTTCGTCGGAAGGCGATTTCTACGAAGGCCTGAACTACGCCGGCGTATTCAAACTGCCTGTAATCTTCTTCGTACAAAACAACGGCTATGCGATCACGACTCCGTTCGCGAAGCAAACCGCTGCCCTGTCGATCGCCCACAAAGCGATTGCCGCAGGCATCAAAGGCGTAAAAGTCGACGGCATGGATGTTCTGGCCGTTATCAAATCGGTTCAAGACGCTGCAGAACGCGGACGTAATGGCGAAGGTGCAACGCTGATCGAAGCCGTCACTTACCGTTTCAAGCCGCACTCCCTTTCCGACGATACTTCGAAGTACCGGACGAAAGAAGAAGAAGGACAATGGAGCGAGAAGGACCCGATTACCCGTCTTGCGAAATACCTGGAGAAAAAAGGACTTTGGACAGCCGAAGATACGGAACGCGTAAGAGCGGAAGCCAAAGAAACCGTAGCCGAGCAAATCAAAAAGGCTGAGAAAACGGACAAAATGACCGTTTCCGGCCTGATCGATTCCATGTTCGAACATACACCTAAACACCTGGAAGAGCAAAAAGCGGAATTCCAGTAAAAGAATCGGTTCCGGCGGAGCGGTCTTCAAGAGCGCTCCACCGAACCTTTTACCTGCGCAAACAAGATTCACATGAACATAGAGCGGTATTCTATTGAACGTAACGTTAAGGAGGAAATGTAGCAATGGCACAAATGAATATGAAAGAAGCAATCCGCGACGCAATGCGCGTGGAACTGAAACGCGATCCGAACGTGCTCATCTTCGGCGAAGACGTGGGTAACGTCGGCGGCGTATTCCGGGTAACGGAAGGACTGCAAAAAGAATTCGGCGACGAGCGCGTATTCGATACGCCGCTGGCTGAATCCGCAATCGGCGGTATGGCTGTCGGTCTGGGCGTACAAGGTTTCCGTCCGATCGCAGAAATTCAGTTCGTCGGCTTCATCTTCGAAGCTCTCGACCAAATGATCGTTCAAGCGGCGCGTATGCGTTACCGTTCGGGCGGCCGTTACAACTCGCCGATCGTATTCCGTACGCCTTTCGGCGGCGGCGTAAAAGCGGCTGAGCTGCACACGGATGCACTCGAAGGCCTGCTGGTTCAAAGCCCGGGTATCAAAGTGGTGGTTCCTTCGAACCCTTACGATGCAAAAGGCCTGCTGATCTCCGCGATCCGCGATAACGACCCGGTCTTCTTCATGGAACACTTGAACTTGTACCATGCATTCCGCGCCGAAGTGCCGGAAGGCGAATACACGGTCGAGCTGGGCAAAGCGAATATCGTTCGCGAAGGTTCGGACGTTACGATCCTGACTTACGGCATGTGTGTACACACTTCCGTCAAAGCCGCCGATCAGCTTGAAAAAGAAGGCATCAAGGCCGAAGTCATCGACCTTCGTACCCTCAACCCGCTTGATATCGATACGATCTTGGCTTCGGTCAAGAAAACGAATCGCGCGATCGTCGTTCAGGAAGCCCAAAAAACAGCCGGCGTAGCCGCTGAAGTCATCGCTCAAATTAACGAAAAAGCTATTCTTCACCTGGAAGCTCCAGTCCTTCGCGTGACTCCTCCGGATACGGTTTACGCATTTGCGCAAATCGAGGATGCATGGCTGCCGACTCCGGAACGCATTATCGCAAACGTGAAGAAAGTTCTCGAATTCTAATTCGTAATATCCAGAAGGAGGTAGTGCAACGTGGCAAAATTTGAATATAAATTCCCTGAACTTGGCGAAGGCCTGCATGAAGGCGAAATCGTCAAAATGCATATCAAAGCCGGGGACAAAGTCACCGACGACGATATCATCATGGAAGTACAAAACGATAAAGCGGTCGTGGAAGTTCCTTGTCCGGTAAACGGTACGGTACTTGAAGTTCGCGCTGCAGACGGTGAAGTTCACCATGTGGGCGACATCATCGCGATCATCGAAGCCGAAGGCGAACTGCCTGAAGGTTCGGAAGAAACAGCACCGGGTCCTCAAGCGGATGCGGCTCAGGAAGCGAACGCGGCAGTAGGTGGAGTGGACACGAAGTCGTCGCCGGCAACAGCGGATCCTTCGGAATCGCAGGGCGCTTCTTCGCAGGGTTCCGCAAGCAACAAGTTTGCTTACAAGTTCCCTGAACTTGGCGAAGGCCTGCATGAAGGCGAAATCGTCAAGATGCATATCAAAGCCGGAGACAAAGTCACCGACGACGATATCATCATGGAAGTACAAAACGATAAAGCGGTCGTCGAAGTTCCTTGTCCGGTAAACGGCACAGTGCTCGAAGTCCGCGTAGCCGACGGAGAAGTTCATCACGTTGGCGATATCGTAGCGATCATTGCGGTAGAAGGCGAAATGCCGGAAGGTTCGGAAATGATCGAAGAATCCGCTCCGGCAGCCGAAGCGAAAGCTCCGACCGCAACTTCCCCGGCAGCCGCTCCTGCATCGGCTTCGAGCCGTGAAGTATTGGCAACGCCAAGCGTGCGCAAGTTCGCCCGCGAAGAAAGCGTCGACCTGAGCCAAGTTCAAGGCACAGGCAAAAACGGCAAAATCTCGCGTGAAGACGTAGAGAACTTCAAGAAAAACGGCGGACAAGCCCCAGCTGCTGCATCCGCTCCAGCCGCTGCTGCGACTGCGGAAGCTCCGGCTGCCGCGAAAGCCGAAGCTCCAGCCAAGGCTGCAGCATCCGCTCCGGCCGCATCGTCTGCCGCTGCCGACGAAGAACGTGTACCGTTCAAAGGAATCCGTAAAGCCATCTCGAACGCGATGGTCAAATCGGCCTACACGGCTCCGCACGTTACCATCATGGACGAAGTCGACGTAACTGAACTGGTCGCTTTCCGTACCCGCATGAAACCGCTGGCCGAGAAGAAAGGCATCAAGGTTACTTACCTGCCATTCATCGTCAAGGCTCTGGTTGCCGCAGTACGCGAATTCCCGGCTCTGAACGCTTCGATCGACGAAGTGGCTAACGAAATCGTCTACAAAAAACATTATGACATCGGGATTGCGACAGACACCGAGAACGGTCTGATCGTACCGGTTGTCAAAGACGCCGACCGCAAGAGCGTGTTCAAGATCGCGGAATCGATCAGCGATCTGGCCAAACGCGGCCGCGACGGCAAGCTTGCTCCGAACGAGATGAGAGGCAGCACGATCTCCATCACGAATATCGGTTCCGCAGGCGGTATGTTCTTCACTCCGATCATCAACTATCCGGAAGTGGCAATCCTCGGAACGGGCCGCATCAGCGAAAAAGCCATTGTAAGAAACGGCGAAATCGTAGCTGCTCCAATGATGGCATTGTCCCTGAGCTTCGACCACCGTCTTATCGACGGCGCTACTGCACAAAATTGCATGAACTATCTTAAATCCCTGCTCGCTAATCCCGAGCTGATGGTAATGGAGGTATAAACAATGGTAGTAGGAGACGCTTCCCTGGATATTGACACATTGGTAATCGGTGCGGGACCCGGCGGCTATGTAGCCGCCATCCGCGCCGCTCAACTGGGACAAAAGGTTCTGATCGTGGACAAAGCCGAGCTCGGCGGTGTCTGCCTCAACCGCGGTTGTATTCCTTCCAAAGCTTTGATCTCGGCTGCGCACAGCTACGAAAACGCGCTGCACGGCGAAGCTTTCGGTATTACGGCAAGCGACGTCAAAGTCGACTTTGCCAAAACTCAGGAATTCAAGAACAGCGTTGTCAAGAAAATGACAAACGGCGTAAGCGGACTGCTGAAAGGCAACAACGTTGAAGTCTTCAACGGCGAATGCATGTTCATCAACCAAAACGAAGCGCGCGTGTTCAACGATCACGAATCGCCGCGCTACCGTTTCAAGAACTGCATCATCGCGACGGGTTCCCGCCCGATCGAATTGAAGCCTTTCCCGTTCGGCGGACGCATCTTGTCTTCGACCGAAGCACTGAACCTGCCTGAAATTCCGAAAAGCCTCGTCGTAATCGGCGGCGGTTATATCGGTGCCGAGCTGGGTCAGATGTATGCGAAGTTCGGCACGAAAGTGACGATCATCGAAGGTCTGGACACGGTTCTGCCTGGTTTCGATAAAGACATGACCAACCTCGTGTCGAAAACCATGAAGAAAAACGGCATTGAAATTCATGCGAATGCCAAAGCCGAGAGCGCAACGCAAACGGACACAGACGTTACCGTGAAATTCTCCGTCGGCGGAGAAAGCAAAGAAATCACGGCTGACTACCTGCTCGTAACCGTAGGCCGTCGTCCAAACACGGACGGCGAACTGGGCCTGGACATGATCGAAATCGAGCTCGACGAGCGCGGTCTGATCAAAGTCGACCAACAGGGCCGTACGAATATCCCGCACATCTTCGCAATCGGCGATATCGTACCGGGTCTGGCACTGGCGCACAAAGCTTCGTACGAAGGTAAAGTGGCGGCTGAAGCGATTGCCGGCCATGCATCCGTCGTCGATTACAAGTGCATGCCTGCCGTGGTCTTCACGGATCCGGAATGCTCGAGCGTCGGCCTTACTGAAAAAGAAGCCAAAGAAAAAGGCTTCAATGTGGTAGCGGGCAAGTTCAGCTATGGCGGCAACGGCCGTGCGGTATCGCTGAACCATCCGGAAGGCTTCGTCAAGATCGTAGCCGAAGAAAGCACCGGCGTCGTATTGGGCAGCCAAATCGTTGGTCTTGAAGCCACGAACATGATCGCCGAAATGGGTCTTGCTGTCGAAATGGGCGCTACCTTGGAAGATCTGGCTCTGACTATTCACGCTCACCCTACACTGGGCGAAATCGTGATGGAAGCAGCCGAGCTGGTTCTGGGCAACCCGATCCATGCGATCGCTCCTAAGAAACGTTAATTCACGGCTCCAACAAAATAAACTCAAAGTTCGGATTCGTATTTTCATTCTTACTCACCGAATTTTGTCCGAACAAAGCGGGCGCCTCCGGGCGTCCGCTTTTTCATGTCTGCTTCCAAAAGTTCGGGACGCGGCCCGGTGAATTTTGCTGCCGATTTCCTCTTTTTCTGAAGAGTAAAGTCTATTCTTTTTTGCGGCGAACATGATAAACTAGACGAACGAGCATTTGCTTTCGGCTTTACAAAATAAGAATGACGAATAAGGGCGGCGCTGCGGGTACAACGTGGACACCCTGGAACAGAGGTGACTTTTTTTGCGTAAATATTTGGATTTGCTGCAGGATATTTTGGATCACGGTACGGAAAAAGGAGATCGTACCGGAACCGGTACGGTATCGGTGTTCGGCCGCCAGCTTCGGTTTGATCTGCAGGAAGGATTTCCTCTGCTGACCACCAAAAAACTCCACTTGAAGTCGATCGTGCATGAACTGCTGTGGTTCCTCAAAGGAGAAACCAATGTCGGCTATTTGCAGGAAAACGGCGTGCGGATCTGGAACGAATGGGCCGATGAAAATGGGGAGCTGGGACCGGTCTACGGTTCGCAGTGGCGCGCTTGGGAAACGCCAGACGGCCGGAAGATCGACCAGATTTCTCAGGTGATCGATTCGATCAAGCACAACCCTGATTCCCGGCGTCATATCGTCAGTGCCTGGAACGTAGCCGAGATCGACAATATGAAGCTGCCTCCCTGCCATCTGCTGTTCCAATTTTATGTGGCGGACGGCAAATTGTCGTGTATGCTGACGATGCGTTCCGTGGATACGTTCCTCGGTCTGCCTTTTAATATTGCCAGCTATTCGCTGCTTACTCATATGATCGCCCAGCAGTGCGGACTCGAAGTCGGAGAATTCATCTGGTCGGGCGGCGATGTCCATATTTATTCCAATCATATCGAGCAGGTCCGTACCCAGCTCGAACGCGAGCCGGGCGAACTGCCGCAGCTTCGAATTCTGCGCAAGCCCGATTCGATCTTTGATTACCGGTATGAAGATTTCGAATTCGAAAATTACAACCCGCAGCCGGGCATCAAAGCGCCGATTGCCGTATAGAGGAGGGAAGCGTTATGCCACAGGTTACGCTGATTTGGGCGCAGGACCTCAATGGACTGATCGGTAGGGATAATGATCTGCCTTGGCGCCTTCCGGCCGATATGGCGTACTTCAAGCGCGAGACGCTGGGCAAGCCGGTGGTGATGGGACGCAGGACGTGGGAGTCGTTCGGTTCCAGGCCGCTCAAAGACCGGGTGAATATCGTGCTGACCCGCGAGGCTTCTTATGAAGCGCAAGGAGCGGTGGTCGTGCATACGCCCGAAGAAGCGCTTGCGGCTGCGGTCGGAGCGGAGATCATGGTGATCGGCGGTTCGCAGATTTATGAGCTGTTCCTGCCTTTGGCCGACCGTCTGCGTCTGACCCGGGTGCAGGAAACGTTTGAAGGGGATACCCGCTTTCCGGAAGTCGATTGGAGTGTATGGTCGCTTACCGAGTCCCGGGAAGGAATGGTCGACGAGAAGAACGTATATCGGCATGTTTTCGAAATTTACGAACGTACTGCAGAAAATGCAAATTAAATTCCGTATAATCTATTTTAAAAAGCGTATGAAAAATGATAATATAGTTGAAATATATGTTTTGCGCTAAAATAGAGAATAAAAATCGAGAACTTATGCGGATGGGGGAAACGTTCGATGTCTACACCTACTGGATTTATGGAATATAAGCGTCAGCTGCCGGCGGACCGCAGCCCGCTTGAGCGGATCAAGGATTGGGAAGAATTCCATAAACATATGTCGGAAGAAGAACTGCGTACGCAGGGAGCAAGATGCATGGACTGCGGAACGCCATACTGCCATGTGGGCGTCAATATGACGGGCGGAACTTCCGGCTGTCCGGTACACAACCTGATTCCGGAGTGGAACAATCTGGTGTACCGGGGACAATGGAGAGAAGCGCTCGAACGTTTGCACAAAACGAATAACTTCCCGGAATTCACCGGCAGAATCTGTCCGGCTCCCTGCGAAGGTTCCTGTACGGTCGGTTTGATCGGACAGCCGGTAACGATCAAGACGATCGAGGAAGCGATTATTGAAAAAGGATTCGCCGAAGGTTGGGTACAACCCGAGCCGCCGAAGAATCGTACAGGCAAAAAAATAGCCGTAGTCGGTTCCGGACCTGCAGGTCTGGCTTGTGCGGCCCAGTTGAACAAAGCCGGTCACTACGTCACGGTCTACGAACGTTCGGACCGGGTCGGCGGCCTGCTGACTTACGGAATTCCATCCATGAAACTTGAAAAAGATATCGTGCAGCGCCGCGTGGATCTGCTGGCGGCCGAAGGCATCACTTTTGTGACTTCGACGGAAATCGGCAAAGATATTCCGGCCCAGCAGCTGACTGACGAATATGACGCTGTCGTACTTTGCGGCGGTGCAACGAAACCGCGTGAATTCAATATTGAAGGCAGCCATCTCAAAGGCGTCACGTATGCGATGGACTTCCTGAACGGAACGATCAAAAGTTATCTCGATTCCAATATGGAAAACGGCGAATACATTTCGGCTGCCGGCAAAGACGTCATCGTGATCGGCGGCGGCGATACCGGATCGGACTGTGTAGCGACCTCCCTGCGTCACGGCTGCAGTACGATCACCCAGTTCGGTACGCATGCCAAAGCTCCGATGGAGCGCGATATGCTGGCCAATCCTTGGCCGCAGTTCCCGAATGTCTATACGCTCGATTATGCACAGGAAGAAGCCAAAGCGATGTTCGGCGACGATCCGCGCGAATTCTCCATCATGACGACCAAGTTCGTAGGAGACGAAGAAGGCAACCTGAAAGAACTGCATACCGTACAAATTCAGCGGATCGTCGATGAAAACGGACGTAAAATTTACGCGCCGATCGAAGGCACGGAGCGGGTGTTCCCGGCTCAGATGGCGTTGATCGCGATCGGCTTCGACGGACCGGAGCAGACGCTGGCCCAGCAGTTGGAACTGCAAACGGACCGCTGGACAAACGTCAAAGCCAAATACGGCGAGTACAAGACCAATGCCGACAAAGTGTTTGCCGCTGGCGATATGCGCCGCGGACAAAGTCTGGTCGTTTGGGCGATTAACGAAGGCCGGGAAGCGGCACGCGAAGTAGATAAGTTCCTTATGGGAGCTACGGTGCTCGTATAATCGTTTTTCCGAAAAGCCGAATACCAAAAGGCCGCACCTGAGGTGCGGCCTTTTTCATGCTTCTTTTCCGCGTTTCGCCGCTTCCGCAAACCGTTTGTCGGTAGCGAAAAAAATGGCCGCATGCTAAAATAAATATTCGGATGTTCGTACGCAGAAACGTGACCAGGCAGGTCGGGAAGAAGACTCCCGGCCTTTTGCTTGCTTTACCCACAGGAGGAGATTGACTTGCAGCTTATTATTGCGGAAAAGCCCGACCAGGGAGCCAAGCTGGCGGCACCGTTCAAACATAGAAAAACGCAAGGGTATATCGTGATCGACAAATGCCCCGCGTTTCCGGACGGGGCTTATGTCAGTTGGGCGGTTGGGCATATTTGCGAGCTTGTACCGCCCGAAGAATACGACCCGGGCTACAAACGCTGGAGTCTGGATCGACTGCCGATTCTGCCGGGCAAGTTCAAACATCGGGTCACGCCGTCAAAAGCCAAACAGTTCAATCTGCTGAACGATTTGTTGAAGCGGCCCGAAGTCAAAGAGATCATTATCGCGAGCGATGCCGGGCGTGAAGGCGAATATATCGTACGGATCGTAATCCAGCTCAGCGGAGTGAAGAAACCGATGAAGCGGCTATGGATTTCTTCGCTGACGCCGCGCGCGGTCGAGCAGGGATTTGCCAATCTCAAAGAAGAGATCGAAACGCGGAATTTGTATTACGAAGCGGTCAGCCGTTCCTGCGCCGATTGGCTCGTCGGCATGAACGGTTCACGCGTCTACTCGCTGCTGTTCCAGCGTCGGGGGGTCCAGGGCGTATTTTCTACGGGGCGCGTGCAAAGTCCGACACTGGCTCTGATCGTAGCCCGGGAGAAAGAGATTTCCAATTTCAAAACGGAGCCGTTCTGGGAAGTCAAAGCCAAATTTGCAATCCACGGCGCGGAGTATGAAGGAACCTGGTTCAAAGGAGAAGAAACGCGTCTGAAAACGCCGGAAGAAGCGGAAGCGATCCGTTCGCGCTGCGAAGGCAAAGAGGCCGTAGTCGATTCGATCGAAACGGAACGCAAAGAATTTCAACCGCCGCAGCTGTTCTCTTTGTCTTCGCTGCAGGCATCGGCCAACCAGATTTTTAAATATTCGCCGCAGGATACGTTAAGCTCCCTCCAGCAGCTTTATCTGGACGGTTTTATCTCTTACCCGCGCTCGGATTCGGCCTATGTCACGGACGAAGAAGCCAAACAGTTCCCGGATATTTTGAAAAAGCTTGAAGGATTCCAGGAGCTGAAACCGTTCCTGCCCGCTTCCAAACCGACGCTGATCGGCAACAAGCGGTACGTGAACGCCTCCAAAGTCGGCGATCACTATGCGATTATTCCGACCGAACAGGTTCCGCCGCCGGGCAAACTTCAAGGCATGGCGCTCAATTTGTATCTGCTGATTGCCAAGCGGCTGATTGCGGCACATGAAGAGAAAGCGATTATCGATTATACGAATTTGGTGACGCTGGTGAACGGGCTGGATCCTTTTATGACCAAAGGCAAAGTGATCGTCCAGGAAGGCTGGCGTAAAGTGCTGTACGACAATACGCCCAAGAAAAAGCCAAAATCCGGCAAAGAAGACGACAAAAGCGAGAAAGAAGACGACGAAGAAGACTTGTCCGTCCTGCCTCCCGTCCAAAAAGGCGATACCGGCCGCACAGCCGACGTTCAGGTCAAAGAAGGCAAGACGCAGCCGCCGAAACGCTATACGGAAGGACAGCTCATTACCTTGATGAAGACGGCCGGCAAGCATCTGGACAATGCCGAACTGGAGAAAGTGCTTCAGCGCACCGAGGGTTTGGGAACGGAAGCGACGCGCGCAGGCATCATCGGAGGACTGAAAGACCGTCAATATATCGAAGTGCGCAAGAATATGGTTTACGCGACAAACAAAGGGACGGTACTGGTCGAAGCGCTGGGAGAAAGCGTACTGGCTTCGGCCGAGATGACGGCGAAGTGGGAGCAGCGGCTCGGCGAGATCGGGCAGGGTCAGGAGTCGCCGAAAGCTTTTATGGAACAGGCACAGCGTCTGGCGCAGAAGATCGTATCCGACGCGGTAGCGGCCGAGAAAGACTGGACGTTTACGGTCGAACTGCCCAAAAGCGAAGAACGTCCAGCCTACGGTCGAAGCGGCGGCCAACCTGCGGCGGAAGGCCAGCGGGAAGCGCGCGGAGGATCGCCGGAACTGGGCGCATGTCCGATCTGCGGCAGACCGGTGGTCGATAAGAAGAAGTTGTATGGCTGCACGGGTTATCCGGACTGCGGATTTACCGTTTCCAAAAAGATCTTGGGCAAAGCGATCTCCGGTACCCAGGTCAAACGCCTTTTGGACAAAGGGCAGACCCTAATGCTCAAAGGATTCAAAAAAGGAGAAAAAAGTTTCGACGCGGCGCTCGCCTGGAATGCGGAACAGAAGAAACTCGATTTTCGGTTTGCGGATCGGTCAGAGAAAACGGATAAAGCCAAATCGGGACAATAATCAAAAACGGACCCTTTAGAGGGTCCGTTTTTGAAGAGAAGAGGATGTGAAGCGTTCGATCAGTTGAGGCACTTCGGGCAGTTTGGCCACAGTGTGCAGAGTGCCTTTGGACGATTCATTCAGCTCGATCATATTGTAGGCCCACTCGCGTTCCTGCTTAAGGTAGACGGCGTGGATATCGGCGCTCAGCGCGGGGGCAATATCGGTACGGAGCGAATTGCCGATCATCCAGGTCGAAGGGCGGGGCAGCGACTTCGCGCGCAGGATGCTTTCCAGCGCCTGTACGTTTTTGTGCTGATGGATAAAGATATCGCTGCCGAAATACGTACCCAGTTTCATCTGGTCGATCTTGCGCTGTTGAATACGGTCTTCGCCGCCTGTGTACAGATACAGGGCATGTCCTTCGCTGCGAAGGGATTCGAGGGTTTCGACCATACCCGGATACGCTTCGACTTCCTGATCGTAAACGCTGAGTCCGAGTTTCATCAAGAAAGCTTCTTCGGCGCTGCTGCCGATCCGTTTGTAGGCGTCGGCGAAATAGCGGTAAGTCGCAATGAGAGACTCGGGGAAATGATGGCTCGCGAATCCGACTACATGTACGCCGGCAATATCGATCTCGAGCTGCTTTTGGCGAACCTGCTCGGTCGTAAGGCCGAAATCGGCAAACCAGCCGGTCATGCGGGTGAAGAACTCGTCCAGAATCTTATCGAAGTATTTGTTGCAGTAGACGAGCGTGTCGTCCAGATCAAAAATCAGATGCTGCTTGCAGGTTCCTGTCACGGGAAGATTCACTCCTTTGGAAAACCGCGACAGGGATCGGTGCTGTGATTTCGAAGAATTCGGTCAAAGGCGAAGATACGATTCCAGAAACATTTGCAGTTCCGATGCCCCGTCGGGACGTATGCTGAATTTTTCGTTGGATTGTTCGCCGATATGCGTGCGCAGCAGTCCCGCGGTTCGCAGCAGCACCATATGGTGTTTAAGCGCTTCGGCCGGTTGTCCGAGGTCCCGTTCCATTTCAAGCAGGGAACGCGGCTGGTCGGCGACGTAACGCAGCATTTTGAGGCGGTCGGGCATAGCCAAAGCGCGCGTCATACGCAGCAGTACGGTCGGTGGTTCGTCTTCTTCCGCTTCCGGCACATCGACCGGATACTGGATCAGCAGCACGTTCTGGTAAAAGCAGTACGTATTCATCGGCCGATTATGCACGGTCGGGAACAAAATGACCGTCTTCAGATCCAGCGGAGTCTCGACAACAAGGCCGCCCGATGCGTATTCGACGAGGGCACTGGCATCCATCTTGAGCAGCAGCTCGCGCTTCTCCGCCGCGTCTTCTTCGATCAGCGGAAGGATGGAATCCCGGATATCCTTGAAGTAATAAGTATACCATGATTTCAGCAGGGGCGTGTAGTCGCGCTGAATGCGTGACATGTCCGCCTGCGTCAGCAGAGGGAGCTGCGGAGAAATGCGCTCGAGCAGGCGTTCCGCCGGTTCGGCGAGAAGACGGTCGAGGAACACCGGAATGTCTTCGCCTTCTTCGCGTTCGATGACCAGGGCATACAAGGCGTCGAAATCGAGAAACGGCCATTCATTCGCTTCGGCGAATCTTTGCCGAAGTTCGTGAGGCATGCCCGCTTCGGCTTCTTCGGACCAACCTGCACCGATATCGAGGTTCGGGAGCCATTTTTTTGTCATATGCACCATAAAACTTCCGAGCAGCTCGTAAATCTCGGATACGTCGATTTTGACCTCGTAATTGTTCAATCGATGACCTCCTATACCAAACATCGCCTTGCCTTTTGAACCTATTATGTATGTTTACGCATGAACTTGTCCACTACTAAGTGAGGTTGCGGCAGCCCGGAAAGGGTGCCCCCGGAGAAAGGAAGATTGTGTTGTCTGCGCGTTCCCAATATTCGTATTATATTTTGCTCGGAGTCGTGGTCATGGCGGGTTTGAGCCAGGGCATGCTGCTGCCGCTGCTGTCCATTTTGCTGGAGGAACAGGGGGTCTCCGCTTCGGTCAACGGCTTGAATTCGGCGGCGCTTTATATCGGTTCTTTTGCCATGACGCTGGCTGCCGAGCGCCTGGTCGGCGTTGTCGGATTCAAGAAACTGCTGATCGGCGGTCTCGTCATGGTGATGATTGCCCTTCCGCTGTTTCCTTTGATTCCGGGAATCGGAATCTGGTTTGTCCTCCGCATGATTGTAGGGGCCGGAGACAGCGCGCTGAATTATGTGGCCCAGCTCTGGGTGCTGCTGGTGACGCCGGCAGAGAAACGCGGGCGCAACCTGTCGCTTTACGGCATGTCCTACGGGATCGGCTTCAGTATCGGTCCGCTCGGAATCGGGTTGGTCGATTACGGCGATTATGTTCCGTTTGTGGGACTGGCTGTATTGTTCCTGATTGTGCTGATTCTGGTTCTGCGCTATTTGCCCGAGTATCGGCCGGAACGCGAAGCCCAGCATTCGACCGGCTTCGGACGTTTTCCGCGGATTTACCGGTATGCCTGGTTTGCGCTGATTCCCGCTTTCCTGTACGGCTATATGGAAGCTTCGCTGAACGGCAATTTCCCCGTGTACGGGCTGCGTATCGGCTTGTCCAAAGAAGACATTGCGCTGCTGCTGCTCTGTATCGGAATAGGCGGGCTGATTCTCCAGCTTCCGCTTGGGATGCTCAGCGACCGTTTCGGACGCCGTCCGATCCTGATCGCGGCCGGTATCTGCGGCGGACTGCTGTTTGTGCTCGTGCCGCTGGCCGGAACCAACCTGTGGGCCAATCTTGCGCTGTTCCTGGTGGCCGGCGGATTGGTCGGTTCGTTCTATTCGCTCGGGATGGCCTATGCCGCCGACCTGCTTCCCCGGGGTCTTATTCCGTCCGCCAATGTCGTAGCTTCTTTCCATTTCAGTATCGGCAGTATGGCGGGACCGGGGATCGGCGGTTACGGCATGCAGCACGGTTCTCCTTTTTTGCTGTTCTGGATCATGGGTGGCGCGTATGTGCTGTTCGGGATGATGGGGTTCTTTTTCCGGGGGACACAGGCGAAAAAGTTCGAGAAAAAAGCCGCCTGACGTGGCAATAGGCAAGCGTTTCGGGGTACACTAGAGGAGTCAAGTTTACCAAGTCAGGGGAGTCGGATGGCGAATGATCAAGGTGAGAGGTTTGAGAAAGACCGTAAGCAGCGACAAGATACCCGTGCTCAAAGGGATAGACTTCGATCTCGTACGCGGCGAATTCGTGGCGATCGTCGGACCGAGCGGAAGCGGCAAAAGTATGCTGCTGCGCTGCCTGGCTCTGCGTGAAAAGTGGGATGGCGGAACGTTCGTCGTGGATGATCTCGACATCTTCAAAGCAGGCTGGTCCGGCCGCAGACGCATTCAGCGGGAATGGGCGTATCTGCAGCAGAATCCGGATCTCGACCCGAACCGGACCGCGCTGAAAAACGTGCTCATCGGTCAGGTCGGCCAGACGCCGGCTTGGCGTCGCTTCACAGGAATGGTGCGTACCGACGATTATATGGGCGCCATGGACATGATCGAATCGTTTGGTTTGCTGGACAAAGCCAAATTGAAATCGGGCAGCCTGAGCGGAGGCGAGAAGCAGCGCATTGCAACGGCGCGCGCTTTGGCTCACGGTGCGAACGTGCTGCTTGCGGACGAACCCGTGATCGGGCTCGACCCGCAGACGGCCGACAGCGTGCTCGGCATGCTCAAGAACTTGTGCGAGAAGCAGGAAACAACCGTGGTTGCGGTGCTTCCGATCGAGTTGGCGGAGAGACATGCACACCGGATCTGGAGTATGGAAGACGGCAAAATCGTACTCGATATTCGCGGAAGACGGTTGACGATGGCGGAGAAAAGCCGGCTGTAGCCGAATGCGGCGCAGCGAACGACAGAGAGAATGGCCCAAGCGGAAGAGAGTGAGCGAATACATGAAGAAAATGTGGTTGAGCGCGGCTTGTGCGGCAGGTCTGCTGCTTCTGTCGGGCTGCAGCGACACGCTGTCCCTGCCGGACCCGACGTCGCTGATTCGGCCTCCGCGCCTTCCGGCGGACAAGGAAGTGCTCAAGAACGTTATCGACCGGCAGCTTCCGGCGGGGGCGACAGCGGTGCGTACACGGGATTCCGAGGATACGCAGGCGGTCCATTACGCCGATCTTGATGGAGACGGCAAACGAGAAGCGGTCGTTTTTTACAAGCCGGTCGAAAACGGAAGGAATATTCATCTGATGATCCTGCAGGAGCAGGGCGACACCTGGGTGAATGTGCTGGATATCGAAGGCAAAGGCCAGCAGCTCGACAAGCTGGACTTTACGGATATCTCCGGCGAC
Organism: Saccharibacillus qingshengii; assembly: GCF_013185195.1. GTDB lineage: Bacteria > Bacillota > Bacilli > Paenibacillales > Paenibacillaceae > Saccharibacillus > Saccharibacillus qingshengii. Next base: position 306,853 of record NZ_JAAZWC010000001.1, on the reverse strand, counting down.
GGTTATACCGATATCGTCGTCGGTTACGGTGCGGATGGGGAAGACGGGGCCAACGGTACGAACAGCACGCTGATGGTCTATTCGTATGCGGGCCAGGCTCTCGAGATTTTGGGAACCAAACTCGAACTGCCGTATTCCGAATTCGCTCTGGTCGATATGAACAAGGACAATCTTCAGGAACTGGTGCTGGTCAATCTCAAGCCGAATATCGGAACGGAGATCCGCGTGTATCAATACCAGGGGACCGACTTCCAGGAACTTTCTTCGCTGATTCTGCCCAACAAGACCGTTACGGGCTATTACAATGTAACGGCAGGCGAAGTGGCCAAAGATCAGAACGGCGTGGTGCTCGATATTATGATCGGCGCGGGTTCCTATACCCAGGTCGTCATGATGAAGAACGGTATTTTGCAATCGGTACTGGGCGAAGACGCGGCGTTCAAAGACGGCTTTGTCAAAAGCGAAGATGTGAACGGAGACGGCATTATCGAGATCAGCATGCTGAAGACGCCTTACGGCTGGAGCGATTTCAAGAACAAGGAAGATATTCCGATCCTGACGGTCTACGGGCAGTGGGACGGCAGCAAAGGCGTGACCCCGGTCAGGGAACAGTACCGCGATGCGAACGGACGATTTACGCTGCCGCCGTTTCCGCAGGAACTGTTGGGTAACGTGACCTTGAATACGGTATCCATGGTCGATAAATACCTGCAGTTTGTACGGATCGACGACCGGAAATGGCTCGAGGAAGTTCGGTTCTTTACCCCGGCCCAATGGCAAAACGAATCCGAAGAAAAAGGCTGGATCAAGCTGTACAGTACAAGCAGCCAGGTGATTGCGTACCGGGTGAATCCGGAAGGCGAACTGGCCGCCGGCAAAACCGGCGCCCCGGCCACTTGAGTGCGCATCCATGAAATATAACGGCAGGGAAGTCCGGGAAGGAGATTCTCATGAGTAAAGTATTGATTTTGGAAGACGAGGAATCGATCCGCAGTTTTATTGTCATCAACTTGAAGCGCAACGGATTTGAAGTGCTCGAAGCCGCGGAAGGCAACGAGGCGCTCCATATTTTGCAGACGGAACCGGGGATCGATATCGCGCTGCTCGACGTGATGGTTCCGGGCATCGACGGTTTCGAAGTGTGCCGGCGAATCCGGGAAACGAACGAACGTATGGGGATTATTTTCCTGACGGCCAAAGTTCAGGAACAAGACAAAGTCTACGCGCTGTCGGTCGGAGCCGACGACCATGTCAGCAAGCCGTTCAGCCCGACGGAACTGATTGCGCGGATCCATTCGCTGCTCCGGCGCGTCAATGTACACCGGGAGACCGCGGCCAAAGTCACGTTCGATTCGGGTCCGTTCAAGCTTGATCTGATTTCCAAACAGTTCAAAAAGAACAGCCAGGCGATCGAACTTACACCGACGGAGTTTTCGTTGATCCAGTTTTTCCTTGAAAAAGAAAATACGCCGCTCAGCCGGGACGTGCTGCTCGATCACGTCTGGGGCAAGGAATATATGGGCGATCCGAAGATCGTGGATGTCAATATTCGCCGGCTGCGCCAGAAGATCGAAGACAATCCGTCGGAGCCCGAATACTTGCAGACGGTATGGGGGCACGGCTATAAATGGAAAGGCCAGGGTCAATGATCAAGAAAGGGATCGGCAGACAGATTGTGCTGCACTATTTCATCGTCATCTTCCTGGCGCTGATGCTCGTGGAAGTGGTATTTCTGTTTGCAATCCGGGCTTATTACTACGATACGATCTACAACATGATTTCGAGCCATATCGATGTAACGGTTCGAAGTGCGCTGATCTCGACCAATTCGAGCGATTACAGCGAGGAAGAATATCTGAGCCAGATTCTGGGCCTGCTCAAGCTGCCGGAATCCGAGCTGCAAATCCTGGACGGCAAAGGCGACGTCAAGATCAGTTCTTCGGGCTTTGAAGTCGACAAGCCGGTTCAGACCAGTGATATTCCGCAGGCGCTGGCTTCCGGCGGTACCGCCAAATGGATCGGGCGCCAGGCGACGACAGGCGAGCCCGTTATGGCGGTCACCACGACTCTTCAGCAGGGAGGCGGACAGGTCTATCTGGCTCGTTTCGTTACTTCGATCGAAAAAGTCAACCAGCGGCTGACCGAGATCACGCTGGTCTCGATGGCGGTTATCGCTGCGGTGCTCGTGACCGTGCTGATCGTCAGTATCGGATTGGCCAATTCGATCGTGCGGCCGATCAACAATATCATTGCCGTTTCGGCGCAGATGGCCAAAGGCCGGTTCGATGTCCGGGTCGAAGGCGATTATCGATACGAGCTCGGCGAGATGGGTTCCACGTTGAACTACATGGCCGAAGAAATTGTGCGAAGCAACCAGATCAAAGACGACTTTATTTCTTCGATCTCCCACGAACTTCGCACGCCGCTCACTTCGATCAAAGGCTGGAGCGAAACGCTCGATTCCGGGGGTTACGATCCGGACGAGACCCGGCTCGGCATGGGAATCATCGCCAAAGAAACGGAGCGCCTGATCGGGCTCGTCGAAGAACTGCTCGACTTTTCGAAGCTGCAGCAGAACGAGATGAAGCTGACGATGAAAAGGGTCGAACTCAAAGAACTGCTCAAAGAAATCGTGCTGAACGTCTGGGCCAAAGCCGAACTCAAAAAAGTGCAGCTGCGCGTGGAAGCGGACGATGGGTCGTTTGCCGTTTACGGCGACGCGAACCGCCTGAAGCAGGTGTTCTTGAACATCGTCGACAATGCGGTGAAGTTCTCGCACGAAAGTTCCGTGATTGTACTGCATTTGTCTCGCGAAGACGGCTGGGTTCGTGCCGCGGTGCAGGACAGCGGGATCGGGATCGACGAAGAGAATCTGAAGCGGGTCAAAGACCGTTTCTTCCAGGTGAATACGCAGGGCGGAGGAACGGGTCTGGGTCTTGCGATTACCCAGCAGCTCGTGGAGCTGCATGAAGGACAGCTGGAGATGACCAGCGAACTCGGCGTGGGCACGACGGTCAGCGTCAAGCTGCCGCTGTTGGAAGAATCGGCAGCCGAAGAACCGGAGCCTGAGCTTCCGGAGGGTCCTGGGCAAGGACCCGAACAGATCTAATCGGCTGGGAGGATTGGCCGACCGAGAAAAGTCCCTTATCGGATAGGAGCGTAAGAAGCGAATGAATTTTTCTGCGGAAATGAAAATTCGTGAAGCAGGTCCCGAAGATGTACCGATTTTGGCAGAGATGCTGCACGAAGCGGCCGAGCTTATGGTTGAAGCGGGAGTAGACCAATGGAAGCCCGAAATGTTTGTAGAGGAGGCGGTCCGGGGCTATTTTGAGACCCGGCGCGTGTTTCTTCTGACGGCGGACGGTCATCCGGCAGGATTGTGTACGCTGCAATGCGGCGATCCGTCCTACTGGAAAGAGCTGGACGACGAACGGTATCTGTATCTGCATCGGCTGACGGTTCGCCCGGCTTATCGGGGAACGGATTTCGGTGCCAGGATGCTCCGTTTTGCGGAAGAAGAAGCCCTGCGGCAGGGCAAACTCGGGCTAAGACTGGATTGTGCCGCCCATCTGCCCAAGCTGAATGCCTATTACCAAAACCAGGGATTCCGATTCGTCGCCGAGCGCGACTTGAACCGGAGTGTAGGCGGTCGTTACGTGAACCTGTATCAAAAAACCTTTTGATTCCGGGGATGCCGAATCCGCCGTATGTTCCGGGAACGACAAAAAGTCGTATCCGAATTTGATTTCACAAATTCGGATACGACTTTTTTGAATAAAAACAGATCCTATTTACGAAGAAATGTTGCCGGTCCGGCGGATATTCGCCGATTCATAGGGATCCTGAAGAGCGCGTACAGGCTGGGACCGAACCACAGGTTTGGCATAAACGGTCTCATGCGGCCCAATGACCAGAATTTCGTTTGGTGTACCCTGGATCACGGCTCCGTCGCGAATGACGGCTTGTTCTCCGATAATGGCATATTCAATCTTGACGTTGCGTCCGATTTGGGCTGCCGGCATGATCACACTGTCGGCAACCGTAGAACCTTTCCCGATCTGAACGCCGCGGAAGAGCACCGAATGTTTGACGCTGCCTTCGTTCACGCAGGTTTCATGGACCATCGAAGCGATCGGAGAAGGGGACAGGGTGCGGCGGAACAACGCGGGACGGCTGAGCTGCCGATTGGTGAACATTGGCCAATCCGGTTTGTTCAAGACGAACTCGCTGTTATCGCCGAGCAGATCCATATGCGCTTCCCACAGGCTGCTCACGGTACCCACGTCTCTCCAGTAGCCGGCAAACGGATAAGCGCTCACCTGTGAACCGTCGCTTAGCATCAGAGGCAGAAGATCTTTGCCGAAATCGTGGGTGGACGTTGCGTGATGAAGGTCGTTCAGCAGATAGCTGCGCAGATACGACCATTTGAAGACATAGATTCCCATCGAAGCCAGGCTGCTCATCGGTTTGGCCGGTTTTTCCGTGAAGTCCACGATCCGCATGTTGGCATCCGCGGTTACAATACCGAAACGGTGAGCTTCATTCAGCGGAACTTCCATCACCGAGAGAGTGGCATCCGCGCCGGAACGCTTGTGGGCCTCCAGCATCTCGGCATAATCCATATGATAGATATGATCGCCGGACAAGATCAGCACATGTTCCGGATCATGGCGATCGATAAACTCGATATTTTTGGTGATGGCATCAGCGGTGCCGCGATATTCCCCGTGTTCCCCGGAAGGAAGCAAAGTGACTTCGCCGCTTCCCGCGGCGATCTTCCAAGGCTGTCCCTCGCCGATATGCTCATGAAGCGATTCGGCGGCGTACTGGGTCAGCACGCCGACGGTATCGATTCCCGAATTTAGGCAGTTGCTGAGAGGGAAATCGACAATGCGATAATGCCCGCCGAATGGCACCGCCGGTTTGGCCAATTTGGATGTGAGCGGTGCAAGTCGTCGGCCTTCCCCCCCGGCAAGCAGCATAGCGATGCAATCTTTCTTAATCCATGTTAATTTCCCTCCCGTGATGTATGTCAATATGGTACATAATTAAACGGAAGAATACGGCTTTGAAACTTTACCGAAAGGAAATAAGTTGCAATCTTCAAGGAAATAAGTTGCAATCTTCAGAAAATGTTTTTTTAGTATCGACTTATTCAGGTAAGCTTTAGACGGGTAATAAAACTATTGATGCGTCCAAAACCAACCACTTGGCGGACGCTAACATCGGATAAGGGAGAGTGAAGAGGATGGGCAAAGCGCGTACGGCTGGATCGCAGCCTTTATCGCAAGAAGACATTTACTTATTCCATGAAGGTAACTTTTTTCACAGCTATCGCATGTTCGGCGCTCATCCGACAACGGAAGGCGGCCAAGAAGGCGTCCGGTTTACGGTGTGGGCCCCCAATGCCGCAGCCGTCGGAATCGCAATGGACCGCAATGGCTGGGAAGGAAGCCTCAATCCTATGGAATCCGTTGCCGAATCCGGCGGGATTTGGAGCTTGTTCATCGAAGGGATCGGCCATGGGGAACTGTATAAATACGATATCCGCTCGGTAACGGGAGAGCGTCTGCTCAAAGCGGATCCGTACGGCGTTTATGCGGAAGTTCGTCCCCAAACCGCTTCGCGCGTAGGCTCGATCGAAGGATACGTCTGGGGCGACCAAGCCTGGAAAAGAAAACGGAAAGCGCCTTACGCCAAACCGGTCAACATTTACGAAATACAGTTGGGCACCTGGAAGCAAAAAGAAGACGGAACCTTCTATACATATCGGGAATTGGCCGACGTGCTGATCCCCTACGTAAAAGAAATGGGGTATACGCACCTGGAGTTTATGCCGTTGACCGAGTACCCTTACGATCTGTCATGGGGATACCAAGCGACGGGATATTTTGCTCCGACCAGCCGCTACGGTGAAGCCAAAGATCTCATGTACTTGATCGATCGCTGCCATCAGGCTGACATCGGCGTGCTGCTGGATTGGGTGCCCGGCCACTTTGCCAAAGACGCCCACGGCCTGCGCCAGTTCGACGGAACTCCGCAGTACGAGTATGCCGATCCGATGCTGGCCGAGAAGCCGGGTTGGGGAACGCTCTCGTTCGATTTCGGCAAACCGGAAGTCCAATCGTTCCTGATCTCAAGCGCTCTTTATTGGATGGATGTATTCCATTTTGACGGTCTGCGGATCGATGCAGTGACCAGTATGCTGCGCCTGGATTTCGAGAAGAAACCCCATCAATGGGCACCCAATGCGCAGGGCGGCGTAGAAAATTACGACGCGATCCACTTTTTGCAGAAACTGAACAAAACGATCTTCGGCTATTATCCGAACGCGATCATGGCGGCCGAAGAATCGAGCGCCTGGCCTCTGGTCACTTCGCCCGCGCACGAGGGAGGCCTGGGTTTCAATTACAAATGGAATATGGGCTGGATGAACGATACGCTCAAATATGTGGAAGCCGGATTCGAGACTCGTCCTTCCCTGCATAATTTGCTGACGTTCCCGCTCGTCTACGCACATTCCGAGAATTATGTGCTGCCGCTGTCCCACGACGAAGTGGTTCACGGCAAGAAGTCGCTGCTGGACAAAATGCCGGGTCTGTACGAAGAAAAGTTCGCGGGTCTGCGCCTGCTGCTTGGCTACCAGATCACGCATCCCGGCAAAAAGCTCCTGTTCATGGGAGGAGAGTTCGGCCAGTTTATCGAATGGAGAGACGAGGAGCCGCTCGACTGGATTCTGCTCGACTATGAAGCGCACCGCAACATGCAGGCTTACACGGCGGCGCTGAACCATTTTTACCTGGAAGAAAAAGCGCTTTGGGAAATCGACCACGACTGGGACGGTTACGATTGGATCAGTGCTTCCGATGAGGCTCAGAGCGTCATTACCTTTATGAGAAAAGGCAAAAAAACAGGCGACACGCTGTATATCCTGATCAACTTCCAGCCTGTGGGCTACGACGATTACCGAATCGGCGTCGATAAATCGGGCGGCTACAAGGAAGTGTTCAACAGCGACGAGACGCGGTTTGGCGGAGAAGGACGCTTGAACGACGACGCGCTGCGTGCGGTCAAAGAACCTTGGCACGGCCGGGAGTACCATCTGTCGGTCAAGCTTCCGCCGCTGGGAATCGTCATCCTCAAAAAAAGCGGACGGCTTGCGGATACGCTGAAAGCGGCGGTTCGCAGCGAAACGGCTGAGCCCGCGCCAAAGCGCAAAAGTACAACCAAAAAAGAAGCGGACGGATCGAAAGCAGCTGCAGCGAAAAAAGCGCCTGCCAAGAAAAAAGCTTCTTCCAAATCGGAGGAGCCGCCGGCAGCGGACGAAAAAGGGACCAAAAGAAAGGGGAAAGCAAAATGAAATTGCTGTTTGCAGCCGCAGAAGCGGCGCCTTTTATCAAAACAGGTGGGTTGGCCGATGTGATCGGCGCTTTACCCCGGGCATTGAAGCAGGCGGGGGCCGATATTCGTGTCGTGCTGCCCAAGTATAAAGGCATCCCCGATGCCTACAAGGAAAAAATGACGCATGTCGGCGAAACCAGCGTCAACCTGGGCTGGCGCGGCCAATACTGCGGCATCGAACAATACGACGACGACGGCATTCCGGTGTACTTTGTCGATAACGAATTTTACTTCGGCCGCGACGGAGTGTACGGTTACGGAGACGACGGCGAACGGTTTGCCTTTTTCAACAAAGCGGTTCTGGATATTCTGCCGGAAATCGGCTTCAAGCCCGATGTGATCCACTGCCATGACTGGCATACGGGCATGATTCCGCTGCTGCTGCAGGACACGTATGCCCATGATCCTTTTTACGACAATATTGAGACGGTCTATACGATCCATAACCTGCTGTATCAAGGCGTATTCCCGTATGCGGTATTCGGCGAACTGCTGGGACTCGACAACCGTCACTTCACCAATGAAGGCGCGGAATATTACGGAAACGTGAATTTCATGAAAGCCGGCATTGTTTATTCGGGCAAAGTAACCACGGTTAGTCCGACCTACGCGCAGGAGATCCGTACAGCTTATTACGGCTACGGGCTCGACGGCCTGCTGTCTTCGATCGGCGACAAGCTGACGGGGATCGTCAACGGGATCGACACCAAAAGTTATAATCCGAATACGGACAAAACCCTGCATACCCGCTACAAGAGCAGCCTGGCCAAAAAGCGCGAGAACAAAACGGCGCTGCAGACAGAACTGGGGCTGCCGGTCAGTGTAAAAACGCCGATGATCGGAATCGTGTCGCGTCTGGTTGAACCGAAAGGTCTCGATCTGGTCGTGCGCGTATTGGACGAGCTGCTGTACGGCGAAGATGTTCAGGTGGTAGTGCTGGGTACCGGCGAAGCGGGCTACGAAGACTGGTTCCGCCAGGCCGCTTATCGTCATCCGGAACAGCTTGCGGTACAGATCCGCTTCAGCGAAGCGCTGTCGCGCAATATTTATGCGGCCAGCGATCTGTTCTTGATGCCGTCCATGTTTGAACCGTGCGGCATCAGCCAGCTGCTTGCCATGCGTTACGGCAGCGTTCCGGTCGTGCGGGAAACCGGCGGACTGAACGATACCGTCCAGGCGTACAACGAATACACGGGCGAAGGCAACGGCTTCAGCTTTGGAGCGTACAACGCGCACGATATGCTGCATACGCTGCGCCGCGCACTCGCTTTCTACCGCGAAGAACCGACATGGAAAAAGATCGTTCAGAACGGAATGAGCTCGGATTTCAGCTGGCTCGCTTCGGCAAAAGAGTACATGGGAATCTACGAAGAATTGAAAAGCTGACCCCTGTGGAACCTTGTATTACCCCATAGGAGGAAGCGCGTGAAGAACCGGACCTGTTGTCCGGTTCTTTTTTTATGGAAAAAGCTTGCCAAAACGGGGGGATACCCGGCAAAATAAAGAAGTACAAATGTTCGTACGGCTGACAAAAATAGGTTGGAGGAGGAAAAGTGATGGACGTTTTTGCGGAATACCTGGCCAAGGTCGACGATCCGCTGCAAAAAGAACGGTTGGAAAATGTATTTGCCTGGGTACAGGAGGCCTTTCCGAATCTGGGCACAAAAATGGCTTGGAATCAGCCTATGTTCACCGACCATGACACGTTTATTCTGGCATTCAGCAGCGCCAAAGCGCATATGTCCGTTGCGCCGGAAGCGGCGGCCATGCAGCATTTCTCCAGCCGGATCGAGCAGGCGGGTTATACCCAGACCGCGCAGCTGTTTCGGATCCCGTGGAAGATGCCTGTCGATTACGAGCTGCTGCAGGATCTGATTGCTTTTAATATCGAAGACAAAGCGGATTGTACGACGTTCTGGAGAAAATGAAGCGCAGGAAAGAAGCAGTCGGACAGCGGCTTCCCGCCGATCCGACTGCTGAAGTCCGTGGGAACCGCGATCGGTTTTCACCGATCACGATTCAGCTGTGCCCGTTTCAAAATGGACTGAAGTAATAAACCAACATAAACAAAGCCGTCTTCACCCCGGTGCCGACCGATCCTCCGCTCAGACGTTTTACCACTGCTAATACTGATACCACAATCGCTGCCATCGAAACGACGAAGAACATACCCGCCGCCTCCTTCCGTATCCGGTTATCCCCCTAACCACTTAAGGAAAAATAACCAAATTAAAGAATTTAAAACGCTTTCTTTTTGGGATATCGGAGAAAATTTTTCGGCAAAAAGCCGCCTGCGCAGCAGGACGGCTTCTTGGTGTTTCAAAAACGGGTTTTATCGAGCCAACAGCGGTTCAATCGGCTTCTTCTTCGCTCTCGGGAAGACCGCTTCTGTCCAGATTCCGGTACAAAATCCGATATCCGTACGGATCGAGCGGAATAGCCAGCTGCCCCTCCGCAGTCGGCACATTTTCTCCGGTCAGCGCGTCGCGCCAATCGTCGGTTTCGATCGGATGCGACAAAGTGCGGGCCTGATCGGTATTGTTCATCCAGAAGGTAAAATGGATATGGTCGTTGATCCGTTCGTATACAATACACGGATTGCCGGAATCGGCCATCAGGAAGCGGAAACGGCCGCCTCGCAGCGCCGCGTTATTCTTGCGCAGCACGATCATCATCCGATAGAAATTGAACAGCTCGCGGTCCTGGCGGGAAGGATTCCATTCCATGCATTTGCGGCAGTCCGGGTCCGCGCCGCCCTGCAGTCCGATCTCGTCGCCGTAGAAAATGCAGGGCGTGCCCATATACGTGAACAGGAATACGATCGCAAGCTTGAGCTTGCGTTTGTCGCCGCCCAGCCGGGTGAGCAGACGCGGCGTATCGTGACTGCACAGCATATTGAAGACCACTTCGTTCGTCTGCTGCGGATAACGCATCAGCAGGCTGCCCATATGACTGGCAAACTGATAACCGTCCATACCGCCGCCGAAGAACGCCAATACTTTATCGGAAAAAGGATAGTTCATAACGGAATCGAACTGGTCGCCCATAAGCCACGACAACGAGTCGCTCCACACTTCGCCGACCAGATACGCATCCGGTTTGGCCGCTTTCACCACATCGCGGAACTCGCGCCAGAAATGATGGTCCACTTCATCCGCGACATCGAGCCGCCAGCCGTCGACGCCGATTTCCTGAATCCAGTATTTGGCGACGCCAAGCAGATATTTGCGCACTTCCTCGTTGCCGGTATTGAACTTGGGCATATTGGAATAGAAACCGAAGGTATCATAGGTAGGAATGCCGTCTTTGACGCTAAGCGGGAACTCGTTCACATGGAACCAATCCGCGTAAGGCGAATAAGGACCTTTTGCGACGACATCCTGAAAAGGAGGAAAGTGGTCGCTGCAGTGATTGAATACCGCATCCAGGATGACGCGAATTCCCTTGCTATGACAAGCTTCAACGAGTTTTTTGAGCATTTTGCTGTCGCCCAGATGAGGATCGACCGTTTTGTAATCGATCGTATCGTATTTGTGATAGGAGTTTGCGGTGAAGACGGGAGTGAAATAAATAGCGTTGATCCCCAGTTCCACCAGATAATCGATATGGTTCAACACCCCGCGCAGGTCGCCGCCGAACGAATCGGTGAGATTGGGCTGTCCGCCCCACGGAAGTGTGCCGGGAGGATCGTTCGACGGATCGCCGTTTGCGAACCGGTCGGGCATAATCTGATAGAAGATCGCTTTTTTGGCCCAATCCGGCGCGGCGAACAGATCGACTTTGTGAATATAGGGGAATTCGTAATAGCCTCCCGTCGGCATCGGCATTCCGTTATGCAGTTCATTGTCGGCTTTGTACAGGGTTTCGCTGCCGGCGATCAATCGGAATATGTAAGCGACACGTTTGAAATTTGGACGGACCGGACCTTCCCAATAATCGAAGTATTCGTCGGTGGCCGCTTTTTCCAGCTCGACTTCGAAATAGGTTCGATTCCAGTCGTACTTGTCGCCGGTCAGTGCGGTTACCCGGTCGACATCGTTCTTCTTGGTGCGAAACCGCAGATGGATCGTATGCAGATCGTAGGCGTACGCCCATTTATCGCGCGGTACATGGTACATGGCTTCACGAAACATGGAATCGCCCCTTTTGTCGGAATGAACAGGAAAAATCGTCAGGCGGAGGACAGTTACCCAGCAGCATACAGATGGATGTTATTACCCGGAAAAAGTTTACATTGAAACCAAAAGAATCAAAGCGTCGGATCAACCCGGGAAAAGCACACACCAAAAAGCCCTTCTCCGGCGTATTCGAAACGAACACGGGAAAAGGGCATACGGTTACTGCACGTTCGATCCGGAAAAAGGAATCAAGGCGCTCGAATGGGAAGGGAGTTCAAGGAATTCCCGGCGTACGCGCTCCAGCAGACCCGGAACAGTCAGGGTGTCGCAGACGGTACCTGCCAGCATCTTGGCCCCGAAAATCATGGCTTCGTAGGCGGTATCCTGCTGCGCTAGATCACGGAAACCGATACTGTGCAGCTCGTGGCGTTCCTTGACAACCTGAATGTACGGATGAATCGCAGGGCAGCGGGTAGAGACGTTGCCGACATCGGCCGAACCTCCGTTTTCCGGCTCCTGAATGATTCCGGGGTCGACGCCGGCTTCGATCAGATTGCGGGTAAAGGTCTCGGACAGCGTCTCATTGGTAATCAGTTCGTCGTATGAGTATTCGTAGTTCGACACTTTCAGCTCGCAGCCGGTCTGCAGTGCGGCACCTTCGGCGATCCGGCGGACTTTGGCCACCAGTTCGTTCGTATAGGGCCGATCGGCCGAGCGGATATAGAACTGTGCCGAAGCGTAATCGGGAATAATGTTGGCCGCGACGCCGCCCTGATTGATAATGCCATGGATCCGGGCGTCCGTGCGCGTCTGCTGGCGCAGGGCGTTGATTGCGTTGAACAGCTGCAGCACCGCGTCCAGGGCATTGATGCCGGCTTCAGGGCTGGCTGCGGCGTGCGAAGCTTTTCCATAGAATTCATATTGGATCGCATCCATCGCCAGCGCGCTGCCGGATTTCTGGAACGCGTAATACGGATGCGCCATCAGCGCGAAGTCGCAGTCATCAAATAATCCGGCGTCGGCCATCGTAACTTTGGCGCCGCGGGTTTCTTCGGCCGGCGTACCGTAAACGCGCAGCGTACCTCCCAGCTCCCGTACGGTTTCTTGGAGACCGATCGCCGCTCCCAGGCTCATCGTGCAGATCAGATGGTGTCCGCAGGCATGGCCGATTTCCGGGAGCGCATCATATTCGCACAGCAGCGCAATGGTCGGTCCCGGCTTGTCCGAGCGGAATGTACCGATAAAAGCGGTCTGGATTCCGAGTACCGGAGCTTCGACTTCAAAGCCGTGCGCCAAGAGCGATTGTTTGAGCCTGGCGGACGCTTTGAATTCTTCGTTTCCGAGCTCGGGGTTCTGTGCGATATAGACGGCGATCTCTTTGAGTTCCGCTTGATAGCGGTCGATCGTATCTTCGATTCGCTGCTTATGCGCTTTATTATTCATCAATGAAAAGACTCCCCGCTTCGTTTATTTAGAAGTGAATTTTAGCATGGGAAGCGAACGTTTTCAACGCTGACGCGGCTTTTTGAGGAATGAAAAAGAAAGAAAAACAAAAAAAAGAGGCGACATTTGCTGAATATTGTTGTATAAATATGAATATCATTTTATAATGACTTGTCATTTTACAACAGAGTGGAGAGAGAGCATGCTGAGACTGAAACGGATCATCCCGATGCTGCTGGCTCTGCTGATGCTGACGTTGGCGCTGTATCCCGGCCACGGACAAGCACAAGCACAGGGCGACTCGGGCACAAACGACAAAAAGACGATTATCGTCGGATTAAGCGCGGATTTCGCGCCGTACGAATTTATGCTGACGGTAGACGGCAAGAGCAAGATCGTCGGTTCCGACGTCATGATCGCCGAACAAATCGCGGCCGACATGGGCGCGGAACTGAAGCTTGAGAATATGCCGTTCGACAGTCTGCTGCCGGCGCTCCAGAGCGGCCGGATCGATATGGTCATCTCCGGCATGACGCCGACCGACGAGCGCAGACAAAATGTCGACTTCTCGGATCTGTACTACATTTCCAAACAGGTCATCCTGACGCGCGCCGAAGATGCCGACAAGTTCCCGACGATGGCGGAACTCGAAGGTCTGCCGATCGGCGTACAGACGGGTTCGATTCAAGAAGAAATCGCGAATAGTATTCCGGACGCGCAGGTCACGGCCGTCAAAAGTATCTCCGACGTCGTCAGCCTGCTGCTGTCCGATCGCGTAGACGCAGCCGTCTTCGAAGGACCGGTCGCCGAGGCGCAGGTCAAGAACCGTGCGGGTCTGGCGATCGCCGAAGCCGTGCCGGAAGACAGCGATACGCCGATGGCGATCGCCGTGGAGAAAGGCAATGCGCAGCTGCTGACCGATATCAACAGCACGCTGAAGCGGCTGAACGATGAAAATGCGGTCGAAGGCTATATTCAGGCCGCCAACGAACTGAATTCCGGAGAGAACGCGCCGAGCAACATTTTCTCGTTCTTCTGGAAATATCGCGGTTATTACGCGGACGGCGTTCAGTATACCCTGCTGCTGTCGGCATTGGGCGTCCTGTTCGGATTCCTGATCGGTCTGTTGGTTTCCCTGCTGAGGTTGTCGGGTGTCAAGATTCTCAAATGGATTGCCGTAGCCTATATCGAAGTGCTGCGGGGCACGCCGATGCTCGTCCAGCTCCTTATCATTCACTTCGGTTTGGCCAGCGCTTTCGATATCAAGTTTACGGTGCTGCAGTCGGGTATTATTACCTTGTCCCTCAACAGCTCGGCTTATCTGGCGGAAATCTTCCGTGCGGGAATCCAGGGCGTCGACAAAGGACAGATGGAAGCGGCGCGTTCGCTCGGCATGCCGCGCGGACTGGCGATGCGCACCATTATTATCCCGCAGGCGATCAAAAGCGTCCTGCCGGCGATCGGCAACGAGTTTGTCGTCATTATCAAGGAGTCGTCCATCGTATCGTTTATCGGGGTCGCCGACTTGATGTTCCAAGCCAATGCCGTACGTACGCTGACGTATTCCGGACTGTATCCGCTCGTCATCGCGGCGTTTATCTATCTGATTATGACGCTTATTCTGTCGAAACTGTTGAATGTATTGGAACGGAGGTTGAGTGCCGGTGATATCCGCTAAAAATCTGCAAAAGTCTTTTGGCAAAAATCAGGTCCTCAAAGGGATCGACGCCGAAATTCAAAAAGGTGAAGTCGTGGTCGTAATCGGTCCGAGCGGTTCGGGCAAAAGTACGTTTCTGCGCTGTCTGAACCGACTTGAAGAAGTAACGGGCGGAGAGATTCTGTTCGAAGGCAAGCCGATTACGGACAAGAAGCACAATATCGACAAGACCCGCGAGAAAATGGGCATGGTGTTCCAGCAGTTCAATTTGTTCCCGCACAAGACCGTGCTGGACAATATTACGCTGGCGCCGACCAAACTGCTCGGACTGTCCAAAGCCGAAGCCGACAAGCGCGCCGAAGCGCTGCTGCAGTCGGTCGGTCTGGAAGACAAGAAAAACGCGTATCCGGCGCAGCTGTCGGGCGGTCAAAAACAGCGGATCGCGATCGTGCGCGCACTTGCGATGCAGCCCCACGTCATGCTGTTCGACGAACCGACGTCGGCGCTTGATCCGGAGATGGTTGGCGAAGTGCTGGACGTCATGAAGAAGCTGGCCGAAGACGGCATGACGATGGTGATCGTCACGCACGAAATGGGCTTTGCCCGCGAAGTCGGCGACCGGATTCTGTTCATGGACGGCGGCGTGATCGTCGAGGAAGGGACGCCGGAAGAAGTATTCGGCGCACCGAAAAACGTACGGACGCAGGACTTTTTGAGCAAAGTGCTGTAAGGAAGAGCCAAGTTTGCAAGCGAACAGAGATCGGATGGCGAAAGCCCGGACTGCAAAGTCCGGGCTTTTCGTGATGCTTGTCATAGCTATTCCTTCTTCCCTGGGGCATCATGGACAAGATATGCGCAAATCAGCAGTTCGGGGGAGGATCTTATGGCGACAATCATTTCCAACCGCCGCGTGGCGGAAGGCATTTACGTGATGCACGCGGAAGGGCGTTTCGAGGCGAAAATGGGACAGTTTTTTATGGTGAGAGGTTGGGACGGTTATCCGCTCTTGTCGCGCCCGCTCAGCGTGTACGACCAGGACGAATACGGAGTCAAGTTTCTATATAAAACGGCCGGAGAAGGCACGCAGATGCTGTCTCGGATGACAGCGGGCGACGACGTCACGCTGCTTGGACCGCTCGGCAACGGTTTTCCTCAGGCGCAGGGCCGGACCGCACTCGTCGGAGGCGGAATCGGAATTGCGCCTCTTTACTATACGGCGAGGCATCTGGAGCAGGCCGATCTGTACTTGGGATTCAGTGAGGAAGTGTATGAAGAGCATGAATTCGGAGCGCTTGGTCATAAGCTGGAGATCGATCTAGGAGGCAGGGTGCTGGACCGCGTCGATTTCGATGCCTACGATACCATTTTCGTGTGCGGACCCGAACCGATGCTTCGTGCCGCCCAGATCAAAAGTGCCATGTCATCGGGCAGAGCCGACGTCTATGTCTCGCTCGAGAACCGGATGGCCTGCGGAATCGGAGCCTGTCTGGTATGCAGCGTAGGCTGCGAGAGCGGGCGAAAAAAAGCGTGTACCGACGGACCGGTATTCCGCGCGGAAGAGGTGGTGCTGGCATGATCGAATCGACATTGGATATGTCCTGCCGTATAGGGCCGGTGACGTTCAAGAATCCGCTGATCATGGCTTCCGGAACGTTCGGCTTTGGCAAAGAATACGGGAATCTGTACGATTTGTCCAAGCTTGGCGGGATTTCGGGCAAAGGCATTACGCTGCATCCGCGTCCGGGCAACCCGGGGATCCGCGTCTACGAGACGCCTTCCGGCATGCTGAACAGCGTCGGCCTCGAGAACCCGGGCATCGCTTCATTTTTGGCGGACGAGTGCGCTTTTTGGGAAAAGCTCGATACTGTCCGCATCGTCAACCTGGGCGGCGGTACGGTGCAGGATTACGTGCAGGGGGCCGGGATGATCGACGCAGACAGCCGTATCCGCGAACGGGACGGACGAAAAGCGGTCGATATGATCGAGCTGAACATTTCCTGTCCGAACGTCAAAGCGGGCGGCATGGCCTACGGCATCAAGACGAGCGTTGCGCGCGAAGTCGTCCGCGAAGTGCGGGCCGCCACCTCTCTGCCTCTCATGGTCAAATTGTCCCCGAATGCGGAAGATATCGCCGATATGGCGCAGATGTGCGAAGAAGAAGGGGCGGAAGCCGTCTCGCTGATCAATACGCTGTCCGGCATGAAGATCGATGTGCGCAGACGCCGCAGCGTGTTCGAGAATTTGTATGCCGGATTGTCGGGTCCCGCCGTCAAGCCGATCGCGCTGCGCATGGTCCATCAGGTGTGCAAAAGAGTACACATTCCCGTCGTGGGGATGGGGGGCATTTCGAGTTCGGAAGATATGATCGAATTCATTATGGCGGGAGCCCAGGCGGTCCAGGTCGGGACGTACAATTTCGTCAACTGGCATGCGGGAGCGGAGCTTGCCGAAGGTGTCGAGCGCTTTATGATCGCGGAAGGCATTCGGAGCCTGGACGAGATTCGCGGTATTTTATAAAGGAGGGCTGCCGGTCATGGCTTATTTGTACGATCCTGCCGATATTCGGGTCGAACGCAGGGAGATGGGGCGCGATCTGCTGCTGATCGTAACGGGAGGAGACGCGCATATCGGAGCGGTATCGATGGCTTATGCCGAAGAAGGCCGTGTTCGCGTCGAGACTTCAACCGTGCCCGGACACAAAGAGAGCGTGCTCAGCGAACCTGCCGCGCTGCAGGCCGCCCGTCTGCTGGCGTGTACGGTGACGGTGGCTATGGGCATTCACTATGACGGCCTTAACCGGGAGCAGATCGAAGAAATCGGGAGCATCGTGTCGATCCGGATCGAAGAGGCGCTGAACGAAGCCGCAAAATTAATTTAAAAATTTGGAACGCAATTATGAAACCGATCGTGTTGAGGTCCGTAATAAAAAGGGTAATGGTTGAAATCGAATAATAAGAATACGCTCAAGGAGGCAAACCGAATGTCCGTTTTTAAAAGATTGAGAGATCTCACTTTGTCCAACGTGTACTCATTGATTGAGAAAGCCGAGGATCCGGTTAAACTGACAGATCAGTACATTCGCGATATGCAGGAAGACCTGGCCGACGCGGAGAAAGCCGTTGCCGCCCAGATCGCAATCGAGAAGAAGTTCAAGCAGCTTTACGAAGAGCAGTCCGAGCTGGTTAACCGCCGTACGGAGCAGGCCCACATGGCCGCTCAGGCACAGAACGTCGATCTGGCTCGCCGCGCACTTGAAGAGAAGAATGCGGCTGAACAGAAGATGACCGAATACAAGAACAGCTTCGATCAGAACAAAGCGGCTGCCGACAATCTGCGCGGCAAGCTTGAAGAAATGCGCAAGCAGCTGACCGAGATGAAGAACAAGCGCGATACGCTGGTTGCCCGCTACAGCGCGGCCAAAGCGCAAACGGAAATCAACAAGACGATGTCCGGCTTCAATTCCGACAGCGCCACTTCCGGCCTGAAACGGATGGAAGACAAGATGCTCAATATGGAAGCCCAAGCCGAAGCCAGCAACGAGATGTCTGCCAAAGGCAAATCGTTGGACGACGAGTTCGCCGAACTCGGCAAAAACAGCGCGGTTGAGAGCGAATTGGCCGAGCTGATGAAGCAATACGAGAAAAAAGAATAGGCAGCCAAATCGCTCAAGAGCGAATTGGCCGAGCTGATGAAGCAGTACGAGAAAAAAGAATAGGCAGCCAAATCGCTCAAGAGCGAATTGGCCGAGCTGATGAAGCAGTACGAGAAAAAAGAATAGGCAGCCAAATCGCTCAAGAGCGAATTGGCCGAGCTGATGAAGCAAAGTAGCAGGCCCGTGCACTCGCAGGGCGACGCGGCGAAGAAAGCCGGGCGAAGGGGAACGCATGTACGCATGCGGCTCCCTTCGCTTTTTCATGGTTTTGTGCCCGTGCTTTTCGGGAGAGCGGTGCTGTATACATAATCGGCGCAGGAGGAGGACGGAAAGTGGAATTTTCGGATTTGGCAAGACTGGCGGTATGGACGCTTTCCGGAGCGGTACTGTTGACACTGTTGATGGTAATCGATTCGTTGTTTACGAAATACAAAGATTTTCAGGAACTGAAAAAAGGCAATCTTGCCGTCACGATTCGTTTGGTCATGAAGATTTTTGCCCAGGCGCTTATTTTGAAGTATGTACTGGAAGGCTCTTCGGGGATTGTCAGCGCCTGGATTATCTCGTTCGTTTCTTTCGTTGTTTTGCTGGCGCTGGAGAGTGCGGTCGAGTTTGTTCTGCGCAAATGGGGCGGACTTAACCTGGATGAAGGTACGGAACGGGGCAATGTGGCACACGGCTTGTTTGCGGGAACGCTGCATGTGATCGGAGCCATGATTATTACGGCGGCACTGTCGATTTAGTACCTTGTCAACACTAAAGGTAAGGTTACGCTCCCCTGAGATTTCGTACCTGAAGCGTGTACGAAGTCTCCGACGGAATCGCACCTAAAGCATGCGCGTTTCAGGAAAACGTAAACCTCTGATTAAGAGTTGAAAGGGTACTAGAGCGGCAGGAATGTTGCAGGAATCCGCACGAAAAGGGGAGAATCGGCGAGCTGCCGGTTCCCCCTTTTTCGTTCAGGTCTCTTGCGTACCGGTTTCCCGGCTTCGCCTTTCAATGGCTTCGGACATCGTCTTATCCGTCAGATGCGCATAGATTTCGGTCGTTTCGGTAGAAGCGTGGCCCAGCTGTTCTTTTGTTTTGTAGATATCGTTTTGCAAATAATAATCCGTGGCAAACGAATGGCGCAGCTTGTGTACCGTCAGATAAGGTTTGCCGAAGCGTTTGGCGTATTTGATAATCATGGCCTGGATCGCTCGTTTGGTCATCCGCTTGCCCTCGGTTTGACCGTTCGGGATCGCGAGAAAAAGCGCTTTTTCCCTTTTGGGAGCGGCATACTGACTGTCGCGAAGCGGCAGATAACGTTCCAGCGCGGAACGTGCCTGATCGCGGAAATAGACCGGGGTCTTGAATGTTTCGTCGTTGCTGCCTTTGCGCAGAACGTGCAGCAGCTTGTTGCCTACGTCGAGATCCGAGAGGTTCAAGTTGATGACTTCCGAGACGCGCAGCCCCGAATTAAGAATCAGACTCGCAATACAAGCGTCTCTTTCCTTATTCTTGGCATGGGCATATAGCGCCTGCTTGTTGGTGGATACATCGGCGGCATAGCCTTCGCGGATATAATCGATAAAGGCGACAAGTTCTTCTTCTTCCAGAATCTTGCCTTTGAGCTTGGCCGCGGTATCTTTGGGTTTGTTAGTCCGTTTGATCTCGATCTTGGCCATGACGTTGCGTTTGAGCAGCGGATAAAAATCGTCGTCTTCCGCGATTTGGCTCAGATAATGGAACATCGAACGGAGCGCCGACAGCTTGCGGATGACGGTCGTACGGGAGTTCGTGCCTTCGGTCCGTGTCGTCAGATACAGCCGGTATCCCGTAATATTCTCGATCCGCAGCGATTCCAATTCGGTAAGGGTCACGTCTTTGAGGGCAGCGGCAGAAGAAAGACCTTCGGCGCGCAGCCAGTTGAAGAACGATTCGTAATCCCGGACATACTCCAGCAGGGTGGAAGGAGAGAGATCGGGGAGTTTGTAATCGATAAATTGCTGGACATACCAAGGCATCTCCGGCAGCTTCTCGCCAAGACGCGTACGGTCGATCGCTTTTTGAATACTCATGGGCTTCTCCTTTTTGCAAAAGATGAACAGGCCGTCCGGCCCAAACCGGTTAGTCGCTTTATTTTACCACATGACGAAGTGATTCAGGCAAACTCCCGTTCGTAAATTTCGAATGTCGAAGTTGCCTGGAAGCCCGCGGGTCGGTTACGATAAAGAGACAGCAGAGCGGATAACAGAGAAAAAGGAGCCGAAAAGAATGGGACCGATTGTAGAACTGGAACTTGTACCGGAACTCCGCCGGGCGGTGATCGAAAATCTGCTTCAGTTTTATTTGTATGATTTTACGCGGTATCTGGATATTGCGGCGGATGAAAACGGCCGTCTGCCGGATTATCCCGATCTGGACGAATTCTGGGCATATCCGCAGCGCAAATTCCCTTTCTTGATCCGTGCTAACGGAGAGCCGGCCGGATTGGCGCTGGTTGAACGGACGGACGATGAAGGAAGCCGGCCGTCGTATTATATGGTCGAGTTTTTCGTGCTGCAGAAGTTTCGCAGACGCGGAGTCGGCAGGGTAGCCGCGGCTATGCTGTTCGATCGTTTCAAAGGCCGCTGGAAAGTGACCCAACTCAAAAACAACGAGCCGGCCCAGCAGTTCTGGCGTCAGATTATCGGGATATATACGGCCGGAGCGTACAAAGAGCGCACGCATCCGTTTCAGGGACACCCCAGCCAGTATTTCGAAAGTTAAACGCTTGTCTCGTATAAACAGTAGGCTTTCGTTCGTCTGAATCGCACAAGGGTTAGGTGCGAATCAG
>NZ_JAAZWC010000001.1:0-285757 GCF_013185195.1 Saccharibacillus qingshengii | reverse complement strand
CAGACGGGCGAAACCGAACCTCTAAAGAGACAAGCGTTAAACGCTTGTCTCGTATAAACAGTAGGCTTTCGTTCGTCTGAATCGCACAAGGGTTAGGTGCGAATCAGACGGGCGAAACCGAACCTCTAAAGAGACAAGCGTTAAACGCTTGTCTCGTATAAACAGTAGGCTTTCGTTCGTCTGCTGCTTTTCGAAATAATTTTGGAATACGCTTTCTTTATAGGTTTTTCCGGGTAAAAAGAAAGTGGGCTGCAACTTGAGCGCCGAGACGAGGAGGATGCAAAAGTGGAAAAACGAACCTATGGCAGTACCGGCATGGAGGTCAGCGTGCTCGGTTTCGGAGCGTCCGAAATCGGCAGCGGCGTTTCGCAGCAGGATGTGGACAAGCTGCTTGGGAGCGCGATCGATGCCGGATTGAATATTATCGATACGGCCGAATGCTACGGAGACAGCGAAGAACTGATCGGCAGATCGATCGCTCACCGCCGCGACGATTTCTACCTGTTCACCAAATGCGGCCATGCCGCCGGTATAGATGGACCGGACTGGGATCCCGTTACGCTTGCCGCGACGATCGACCGGAGTCTCAAGCGTCTGCAGGTGGACCATGTGGACATGATTCATCTGCACAGCTGCTCGGAAGAAGTGCTGCGCCAAGGAGCAGTGATCGAAGTGCTGCAGCAGGCGAAAAAAGCAGGCAAGACCCGTTGTATCGGCTACAGCGGCGATACCACGGATGCGCTGTATGCGATCCGGACAGATGCGTTCGACAGTCTGGAAACGTCGCTGAACGTAGCGGATCAGGAAGCGATCGAACTGACGCTGCCGGAAGCGGTCAAACGCAATATGGGCGTTACCATTAAACGTCCGATTGCCAATGCCGCCTGGCTGTTTGATACGGTGGAACCGTCGGATTATGCTTATGTGTATTGGAAACGTCTGCGCGAGTTGAATTACGGTTTCCAATCCGAAGAAGACTCCGTCGCAACCGCACTGCGCTTCACCCTGTCGACGCCGGGCGTGCATACCGCGATCGTAGGCACGACGAAGCCGGACCGCTGGCATCAGAATGCCAAGCTGATCGAAGCCGGTCCGCTGGAAGCCGAACGGTACGAAGAAATTGTCCGCCGCTGGCGGGAAATCGCACCCGCAGATTGGACCGGCCGGACCTGACACTGCATACAAAAGCCCCCTGATTCCGCTCAAGCGGACAGGGGGCTTTTTTTTGAGCCAAGAGCAAGAGAAGCTTCAAGTTCAAGCCTTCTTGTTCGCAGCGTCACAGATACATCTGGGATCTCATCTTAAACCAGTCGAACACGTGATTCGCCAGTACTTTCAGTACCGCATAACCCGGAACGGCTACCAGAATGCCAACGACCCCGAAGAGATTGCCGGCGGTCAAAATGACGAAAATGATCGTGATGGGATGAATCTTGAGCGACTTGCCCATGATTTGCGGCGAAATGAATTTGCCTTCCACCAGCTGTACGACTGTCCAGACGATCACCATTTTGAGCAGCATGATAGGTGAAGTGACCGCTGCCACGATAAGAGCCGGCGTAATCGCGATCGCGGGACCGAGATACGGAACGATAGCGGTACACGCGGCAACGATTGCCAGAACGAGCGAATATTCAAGTCCGATAATCCGGTAGCCGATATAGAGCAGCACACCGATACACATGCTGACGATGATCTGACCGCGAATATACGAGCTGATCTGGTGATTCGTTTCTTTGAGAACCGTCAATGTGCCCGGACGGAGTTTGGTCGGGATAAAGCTCAAGATATAATCCGGCAGCTTATGTCCGTCTTTCAGCAGATAGAAGAGGATAAAAGGCAGCGTGACGATAGCCAGCACCAGTTCTTTGACAACGCCGAGAAGCCCTCCTATACCCGACCAGGTGTGGTTAAGGATCGTGGTGGCCCGTTCGGAAAAGGTGCTGACGATCTCCTGCGTATTCAAACTGGTGGCCGTCTGGAACTGGGTCACCAGATCGCTGCCGATCCATTTCTCGAACTCGGTCTGGATCGTTTGGCTGTAGGCCGGGAAATTCTCGAAAAAGCCCAACAGCTGCTCGCGGATCACCGGTACGATCAAGATAATGATGGTAGTCAGGGCACCGATGATGAGCACATACAAACAGAGGATGGTATAGACCCGTTTAACCTTTTTCTTTTCCATAAAATCGACGATCGGGTTGAGCAGGTAATACACGACACCCGTCAGAATAATCGGCAGAACGATCGTCTTGACCAGTACCCACAGCGGATTGAAAATGAACGATATTTTGGAAAAGACGAGCACGTTTACGCCGACCAACAGCGCAATAAACAAAAACAGCACAAATTTGTTGTTCAGGAACAATCTTCGAAACCTTCCTGACCAGACTCTCGGTTGGTTCATTCGGCACTTCTCCATTCTTGGCTTAATCTTTCCGCACACTCTTTCTTAGTAAGCATACAAAACGCACAAAACGGACGCAAGTCAGCGGCGATCCGACACGGGCGTTTCTTCCGGCTGATCTCCTTCGGCTCCGGAAAATCCGTGCATCTGCAGCAGCAGAGCCAGCTGTCCGACCATTTTGGCCGCCGGGTACGGCATGGAACGGACGATCCACCATTCGAACAGTCCGGAGATGGCTGTCGTCACGAATTGAACGGCGATTTCGCGGTGGATCCGCGCGTCATGAACGCGGAGGTCGAATTGTTGTTCCACGCCCTGCTGCAGCAGCGCAGATAACCGCAGGCGAAAAGCCGGCAGGCTGTCGCCCTGGATCAGCACCGAATAAACCTCGAACCGGCTCTCCAGATACTCGAACGTGCGCAGCATCGAGGTTTCGGGCGATTCGTCCGGATAGATCGGTCGGCAGCTTTCGTTCAACTGTTGAAGATAGGTGTCGATACACTGGTTCAGCAGATCGAATTTGTCTTCGAAATGCAGATACACGGTTCCGCGATTGACGTCTGCGCGCTCGGCAATTTCCTGAATCGTGATCCGTTCGAATTTTTTTTCTTTGAGCAGTTCAATCAGCGCTTCGAATAATCCTTCTCTCGTTTTGCGAACGCGTCTGTCCATCGTTTTTTGGCTCCTTTACTGAACAAAGATAGGGGGCGTGTCGCGAAAACGACAAAAAGGCACATATCAACGATTGCCGCTTGCCCGGATCTCGCTTACGTTAAGAATAATCAACAGTTGTTAAGGAATCAACATCTGTTGATAAATAAACCGTAAAGCGAAAAGGAGAACAGCAATGCGAATATTGATCTACGGGGCAGGCGTATTGGGAAGTGCAGCGGCCCATCTGCTGATGCAGGGCAAACACGAGGTGACGATGCTGGCAAGAGGGATAAGGGCGCAGCAGCTGGAACAAAGCGGATTGGTCATTCGGCATCATGTTCAAAAAAGAACAACAACGGATCGGCCGCGGATCATTCGCAAGCTTGAAGCGGACGATCAGTATGATCTGATTTTTACGGTAATGAAATATTCGGATCTCGAAGCGGTACTGCCGAATCTGGCGGACAATATAAGCGAGAACATCGTCATGATCGGCAATAATCCCGATATCGCGGCGACGGAAGCGGAGATTCGGCGGTTGGCCGGCGGCGTGAAACGAATATCGTTCGGTTTTCAGATTGGAGGCGGCATCCGCAGAGAAGACGGAACCGTCGTATCGATCCAGACCGGCGGGGGCAAACTTATTGTTGGGGCCATGAACGGAGAAATCGAATTTCTGCCTCTTCTTCAGCAGGCATTCGCCGACAGCCGCTGCAAGATTGTCGTTCACAGCAATATCGATGCTTGGCTCAAAACTCATATGATCTCCGTCGTGCCGCTGGCCGCCGCATGGAGCAGCCGGAGAGGCGACGTCAAAGCGGTAGCGAGCGACAGGGAACTGCTGCGTCAGGTGGTCGAAGCGATGGCGGAAGGGTTGGAGCTGCTCGAAGCCGCCGGTTATCCGGCAGTTCCGGCACTGCAGGCGCGAATCATCCGCCGTCACAAGGTGGCGGTGCGTATGCTGCTAAGTTTGTATCATCGGCTGCCGGCTGCACGGTTGATCGACGGTTCTTTTGCGGAAATCAAAAGTTTGGACGTCGTTTTCCGCAGATGGGCGCAAACTCAGGAACGAACGGCACCGGCGTGGAAGAGCCTGCTCCAGGAAGCGCAAAACTCTATACAGGTCGCTTCATACTAAAATAATAAAATCATTACATGAAAAATTCACAATAATAAACACAAAAAAACCCTGAAAAAGGAAACAATCGGCAGCGCCTTTTTACGCAAACAACCTTTGAATAAAGGCTGAACTTATTGTATGATGGTGTTCGCGAATAAGAGGTTTTTTGCGCGATCATTTTCCAGGCAAGGGGACGACTAACGATGAATCCGAAAGCTCTTCATTATACAATGCCCGCCGAGTGGGCCCCGCACGAACGCACGATGCTGTCCTGGCCGATCCAATCTTCGATGGTATATCCGGACAATTACGAAGAAGTCTGCGGTGGTTACGCCGAATTGGTCAAAGCGATTGCCGAGTTTGAACCGGTCACGCTGATCGTGAATCCGGAAGACGAGGAGCGGCTGCGTCCGATCTTCGCCGGACATCCGGTCGAACTGCTGGCGATTGCCCATAACGATGCCTGGCTGCGCGACAATGGTCCGACGATCGTCGTGAACGAAGACGGTGAGCGGGCCGGCATCAACTGGGGCTTCAATGCCTGGGGCGGCAAGTACTCGCCCTGGGATCTCGACGACGCGGTAGCACCGGCGGTGCTCGAGCATCTGGGACTGCGCCGGTTCGACGCGCCGCTCGTGCTTGAAGGCGGTTCGATCCATGTCGACGGCGAGGGTACGCTGCTGACCACGGAAGAATGCCTGCTGAACGAAAACCGCAATCCTTCGCTGAGCCGCGATGAGATCGAACGTTACGTCCGGGAATTCACCAATGTCGAGAAGATCATCTGGCTGAACCGCGGGCTGGCCGGCGACGAGACGGACGGTCACGTCGACAATGCCGCCTGCTTCGCCGCGCCGGGCAAAGTCATCATCCAGGTCTGCGACGATCCGGCGGACGACAATTACGCGATCACGCAGGAGAATCTGCGCATTCTGGAACAATCGACGGATGCACGCGGGCGCAAGCTTGAGATCGTCAAGATCCAGCAGCCGCCCTATACCGAATATGAAGGCAGCCGCCTGACCCTGAGCTACCTGAACTTCTACTTCGTCAACGGAGGCATCATTCTGCCGGTCTTCGGCGGAGCCGCCGAAGAAACCGACCGTCTGGCCGAAGAAGTGCTCCGGCAGACGTTCCCCGACTACCGGATTCGTACCGTCGACGGTATGGCCGTGATTCGCGAAGGCGGCAACGTGCACTGCACGACCCAGCAGATTCCGGCGGGACGCCAAAACTAAAGCCCGAAGAACGGATGAACCATAGAGAACCGTAAATCGAGAGGAGAAGTGAATTTCCCCATGAGAAAAGTGAAAGTGGCCGCAACCCAGATGAGCTGCACCTGGGACATCGACGACAATATCCGCAAAGCCGAAGCGCTCGTGCGCAAAGCGGCGGCGGAAGGCGCACAGGTCATCCTGCTGCAGGAATTGTTCGAGACGCCTTATTTCTGCCAAAAAGAAAAAGCCGAATACTATCAGTACGCAACGGAACTCGAGAGCAACAAAGCGATTCACCATTTCAAGCAGATCGCCAAAGAGCTGGAAGTCGTACTGCCGATCAGCTTCTATGAAAAGAAAAACTATGCCCGCTACAACGCGCTCGCGATGATCGACGCGGACGGCGAGATCATGGGCACGTATCGCAAAAGCCATATTCCGGACGGACCGGGTTACGAAGAGAAATTCTACTTCAATCCGGGCGATACCGGCTTCAAAGTATGGAATACCCGCTACGGCAAAATCGGCGTCGGCATCTGCTGGGATCAATGGTATCCCGAAGCCGCCCGCGCCATGGCGCTGATGGGTGCGGAGATCCTGCTGTATCCGACCGCGATCGGTTCCGAACCGCAGGACAGCTCGATCGATTCCAAAGACCACTGGCAGGCGTGCATGCTCGGCCATGCCGGTTCCAATCTGATTCCGGTCATCGCCTCCAACCGGATCGGTCCGGAGAGCGACGAAGATTCGTCGATTAACTTCTATGGATCCTCGTTTATCGCAGGACCGCGCGGCAGCAAAATCGTCGAAGCCAGCCGCGACCAAGAAGAAGTGCTGACCGCCGAATTCGACCTCGACCAGCTCGAGATCGACCGGATCGAGTGGGGCGTCTTCCGCGATCGCAGACCGGAACTGTACGGCGTGCTGGCCACGTACGACGGCGAACGGAAAATGGGGCAGTAAGCCTCCGGGTTTGAACGAGCAAAAGCCGTCCCTTCTGCGGAAGGGACGGCTTTTTTGAGTGTTATTTTATACGGTAGCAAGTTCAACAGGTCGGCTGCCTGCCCGTATTCGCTGCGGGCGAACCTTCTTTTAAACTTCTTGGGCCCAATCGGAGAGAGCCGCCGTTTCTTCAGGCATGGCCGGCAGATACAAGGTGAATGTGCTGCCTGAACCTTCGCGGCTCTCAAGCGTCATACAGCCGCCGAGCAGACGGGCGAATTCCCGGCAGATCGATAAGCCGAGTCCGGTTCCGCCATACATGCGCTCCGTGCCGCCGTCGGCCTGACGAAACGCTTCGAAGATCATCTCGCGTTTGTCTTCGGCAATACCGATTCCCGTATCGCAGACCGTAACGGAGATCGCCGGACTGTCTGCGGAAGCGCCGGAAGCGGAGCAGGGCAGGTTGGAAGCGGACGCGGTTTGCACCGTGCACGATACTTTGCCTTTTTGCGTAAACTTGAAAGCATTGGAGAGCAGATTCTTGAGGATCTGCTGCAGTCTTTTGCCGTCGGTATAGAAAAATTCGGGCACATCTTGGGCAACCGATATTTCAAATTCCAGATTTTTCTGTCGGGCGATTGCTTCGAATCCGTAGCGGGCAAGTTCGGAGAAATCATGCAGCGATACGGCTTCGCGCGTGATCTCCAGCATGCCGGCTTCCACTTTTGACAGATCCAGCACATCGTTGACAATGTTCAGAAGCTCCTGTCCCGAACGGTTGATGATTTCGGCATAACTTTTGTCTTCGCTTTCGGCATATTCGGGATTCTCCGCAATCAATTGGGACAAGATCAGGATACTGTTGAGAGGCGTCCGAAGTTCGTGCGACATATTGGCCAAAAATTCGGATTTGTATTGGGAAGAGCGGCGCAGTTCTTCGGCGGTCGCTTCCAGTTCCTGCTGCGCATCGAGCAGTTCGCGCCGGCTGTCTTCGGCCTGGGCATACTGCTGCTTGAGGCGAACGTTGACGGAGCGCAGTTCGTGCTGCTGGGTCTGAAGCTCCTCGGTCAGCATCTGCGATTCCCGAAGCAGCCGCTCCACTTCCGTGCGGCCCGATATGTTCTGCAGCGCGATGCCGAGGGTCGAACGGAGCTGCCTGATCAGTTCGCGGTGCAGGGGAGAGAAGGTCTGCAGCGAAGCGAATTCCACGACCGCTTCGATCCGGTCGTCCGCTTCGATCGGTACGACCCAGAGCTGCCGCGGCCGGAATTCCGCATTTCCCGTCCGCAGCATGCCTTCGTAGCTTTCGGGAATATCGATCAGAATTTCGCGGCCGTCGTGAGCGGCCTGCCCCACCAGCCCTTCGCCGATTTCAAAGTGCTGCCGGGTATCGGACGGACTGCCGTCGGCATAAGAAGCGAGGCGGGAGAATCGGGTCTGTCCGTTCTTGTATTCACGAATATAGAACAGGCCGGAAGAGGCATTTACGGCCGGAGCCACAATCGACAAAAACATACGTGCAAGCATATCCCGATCGGATACTTGATGATACAGAAGGACCAGCTCGTTGAGACGCGTCTGAAGCCAGTTGTTTTCTTCGATGCGCTGATTGGATTCGCGGACCCTGCGGTTATGGTCTTCAAGCGCATCGAGCATATGATTGTAACCCCGCGCGATATCGCTGATTTCGTCGTCATTCTCCACATGCAAACGGGACATTTTCTCGACGGCGCCCGGATCGAACCGATCCATGACGTCCGTAATGCGGCGCAGGCTGCGTCCTGTGCCGCGGATTACCCACAGTGCGCAGGCCACGCCGATCAGAATAATCGCGAGAGCGGAGATGGCGCTGACGACCAGAATCTGATTGAAACGGTCATCCGCTTCATGCTGCGCCTGTTTCATTTTCTCTTCCTGCATACCGGTGTAATCTCCCAGGTTACGCAGCAAATTGGTGCGTATGCCCTGCGCTTCTTCCACGAACAACACAGCCGCGGTTTGGGATCTACCTTGTTCGAGTGCTGTATTTATGCGTTTCACAACTTCCATATAACGGTCCATCCCTTGCTGGATCGAATCGAGCAGACCCGCATTGGCATCGCTGCCGACGTGGAGCTGAAGATACGACAGATGCGTATAGGCAGCCGAACTGCGTCTGGCGATCAGGGAAGTATGCATCGTGACCTGCCGGGAATCGGTTTCGTTGAGGAGATAGCCCACCTCGCTGTCGAGATAGGAAAAGTTGTTGCGAAACGCGGCCGAGCGGCTGACCTTTTCATAGCGCTCGTCCATGATCTCCGACAAATTTTGCCGAACTCCGTCGAGCATGGCGGCCAGTACAAACAGCAGAATCATCAGCGCGAACAGAATCGTCCCAAAGCCGAGCAGCTGTTTTTTTCGATAGCTCATCATGGCTCTTCCTGCTTTCCGGTTCAAATTGAAATGGCTCTACACGTTTTTACCTTAAAGCCGGGTTCTTGAAGCAATGCGACGCGAGCTTTGTGATAAGAAACATCAGGGAGAAGAACACGGCAGACAGAAGGAATATACAAGTGCAGCGGAATATGTTACAATATTCACAATTAAAGAATCATTAATTTGAACGGCGAAAGGAGGTGAATCCTTTGCTGGATCTTCAAGATCTGCTCCCCTATTTATTTTCCGTCAGCCTGCTGCTGGTGCTGCGTTATTTCTACCTGCTGTTTCTGTACGGCGGACTCCGGATCCGGTGGATCGAATTCAACAACTACGATTACCGCTGTTCGTTCCTCTCGATTCCGGCGCTCGGCAGCGGCAGCTCGCCTTCAAGACTGAGCCGGATGATTAGACGCCGCGAAGCCCCGGATGAAGACGGCGGCGACTGCTTTTTCCTATTCGATGACGTTCAGTCCAATCGATTAGGAGGAGCAGTATGGAACAGGGAAAAGGATTCATTTTCGGCTCGAAACCAGGCAAATTTATCGCTTTAACGGTACTGATCGGAATGATGGTCTTATTGTCCGGCTGCGGCATGCAGAGCGGCGAGATCACAAGCAGCACACCGGGATTTTTTAATCACTATATCGTGTTTCCGATATCTTATCTGATTCAGCATCTGGCGGGATGGTTCGGTGGAAGCTACGGGATCGGCATCATCTCGATTACCCTGATTGTGCGAACCGTATTGTTCCCGCTGATGATGCGGCAGGCGCGTTCCCAACAGCAGATGAAGATCAAGATGAGCGTCATGCAGCCGGATCTCGACGAATTGAAAAAGAAATACGAGAACAAAAAAGATGCCGAGCAGCAGAAGCAGATGCAGCAGGAAATGATGGCCATCTATCAAAAACACAGTTTCAACCCGCTTAATATCGGCTGTCTGCCTATCTTGATTCAGCTTCCTATTCTGTCGGGGCTGTACACGGCGATCCGCTTGACTCCGGAATTGTCCACCCATTCGTTCTGGTGGTTCAAGCTGGGACAGCCGGACTGGATCATGGCGGTTCTGGTCGCTATTTTGTATCTGGGCCAAGCGAAAATTTCGCAGTACAGCATGACGCCGGAGCAGCGCAAACAGATGGCGATCATGGCGTATATCTCCCCGCTGATGATGCTCTTCTTCTCATTCAGCGCTCCGGCCGCGATGCCGCTGTACTGGATGGCGAGCGGTACATTCCTGCTGCTGCAGACTCTGCTGTTCCGCAAAATGTATCCGACCGACCCGGACACGATCGCGGCCATGCAGGCCCAAGCGGCGCAGCAAAAGCCCGAGCAGCCGGATAAACCGGGCCCGGGTCAAGCCCGCAGTCCCCAATCAAAAGCTCAAGCTTCGCAGAACGCAAAGCAGACGGCGGGGCTGCCATCGTCCAAAACGTCCGCAGCGAAGCGTTCGGCCCAACCGGCCAAGACCTCCGGCAGAAATGGAGAGACGGCGAAGCGGTCAGGAAGCAAGCCGGGCGAAAAAATGAAAAAGCCGGCCAAAGCCTAAGATAACAATAAGCGGCGTTTGGCCTGCCCGGATCCCGGAAAACACAACAAAAGCCCTGCACGGATACTTCATCCGGTGCAGGGCTTTTTGAGTATGTGGGGGCTGGTCCGATAATCCTCATGCAGGGTCAGCGGACAGTCGATCTGCTTAAACTCACCGCACGCATGAAGTTGCCGATGATTTGATGCCCGATCCGCCCTTCTGCCGTCAGCAGCGACTCGGGATGGAATTGGACGGCATATACCGGCAGTTCCCGGTGTCGGATTCCCATGACGACGCCGTCTTCGGAGCGGGCTGTTACTTCAAGACATTCCGGCATCCGCTCGGCATGAAGCGAATGGTAGCGGCCCACTTTGAACGGCTCTTCGATGCCGTCGAACAGCGGACAGTCCGCCGCCGCGCTGACTTGGGCCGGTTTCCCGTGCTGGGGAACATCCAGGATCCCCAGCACGCCTCCGTAATATTCGACGATGCCTTGAAGACCGAGGCAGACCCCGAACAGAGGCAGTTCACGTTCCGCCGCGAGATCCAGAACCTCGCGCATCCGGAAATCGTCCGGACGTCCCGGTCCGGGAGACAATACGACAGCATCGAACGACTCGCTGCCTCGCAGGGTACGCAGGGCGGCGGCGGTCCGAAGAACCAACACTTCCGCTCCCGTTTCCTTGAAGTAACCGGCGAGCGTATGCACGAACGAATCCTCGTGATCGACGAACAGCAGCCGTTTGCCGATGCCTGGCGCCGGGAGGGCGCTGTCGGCAGCCGAGAGATTCGAGGCTGCACGGGCGGGCTGCAGGCCGCGGACCGCTTTGATCAGTGCGGCGCCTTTGGTCAGCGTTTCTTCTTCTTCCTCGGCGGGAATCGAATCGTACAAGAGCGTCGCGCCGACCCGAATTTCCGCTGTGCCTTGGCGGATCCGGATGGTGCGCAGGGTCAGGCCGGTATTGAGGCCGCCGTCGAAGCTGTAGAAGCCTACCGCGCCTCCGTACCAGTCGCGCGGGGAATCTTCGTGATCTTCGATCCAGCGGATTGCCGCTTTTTTGGGAGCGCCGGTGACCGTTACCGCCCACATATGGGTCATGAACGCATCCAGGGCGTCGTTTCCTTCACGAAGGGTGCCTTCCACATGGTCGACCGTATGGAACAGATGCGAATACGTCTCGATCTGGCGGTGTCCGATGACGTTGACCGAACCCGGTTCGCATACGCGGGATTTGTCGTTGCGGTCCACATCCGTGCACATATTCAGCTCGGCTTCGTCTTTGCGCGAATTGAGCAGTTTGCGGATCTGCTCCGCATCTTCGATCGGCGAAGCGCCGCGTTTGATCGTGCCCGAGATCGGACAGGTTTCCATCCGCTTGCCTTCGACGCGTACATACATTTCCGGGGAGGACCCGACCAGATGCTCGCTGCCGAGGTTGACGATAAAACCGTACGGACTCGGATTGATCGCGCTTAGCCGTTCGAATACGACGGATGGCGCGTCCGGGCACGGTTCGTAGATCGTCTGGGTCGGGACGACTTCGAACAGATTGCCGACTTTGAACTGCTCGATCGCCGTATCGACGAGGCTCGCATAGCGTCCCGGTACATAGGCCGGAAGCTGCGAACGGTCGACACCGGGAACGATCGCGGCGGTTGACGGCGTCGAGCGGTCCAAACCTTCGGTCGAACGTCCGTCCAGAGCAAAATCGTAGCTCAGGCTGTAGGCCTGATCCTGCTGGCGGTCGACAATTACGATCTCGTCCGGCAGATACAACACGACATCGGGGCGCTCCAGGGTACGCTCATGCTTGAGTTCCATCGGCTCGAACTGGAAGACCAGGTCGTAGCCGAAAGCGCCGTACAGGCCAAGCTGCGAGTCTTCCGGGGCTTCCAGCGCTTCCTTGATGCTGCGCACCAAAGTGAAGATCGAAGGGCGGCGCGTCCGATCTTCTTCCGACAGCATCTCGTCTTCGTCTTCCCGATGAAGAATAGACCCCGAGATCAGCCGACCCTCGCGGCTCAGATCAAACACGGGATCGGCGGCAAGGCGGTCATACAGGAAGTCGAGCAGCAGATCGCCGCGTTCGTTAAGTGCCTGAATCTCAAAAAGACCGCGCGAAGAGCGCAGCTCGATCGGCGGATTCAAAAAGCCGACGTCCCATCTCGAATAACGGCCAGGAAATTCATAGCCGCTCGTGAACAGGGCGCCTCGTTGGGTATCGATGGCGGTAAGAATAGAAGAAATGGCCTCCGAAGAATCAAGAGGGGTCAGGGTACGGGTGACTTGAAGGTGGCCCCGCGTGGCGTAGGTCGCCTGCTGGGGGGATAGGGTAGCTTTAAATTTCACTTTTTCTCCTCCTTGGTTACGTAAAAGGTTGGAGAGAAAAGAGAAAGAAAGTGTGATGGATATGCGATTGAAAAGGGGTCTCGGCTCCGCTCAACTTGTCTCTGCTCTAGTCTCTGCTCCGGCTCTGCTGTCGGACATGAATACTCTCGGTCACACGTGCGGACTCTTCCGCGGCCATCCGGCTCTCCGGACTTATGGGAAATCATACCGGGTCGGCGGGTAGGTTGTCAATGGCGGAGCCTATTTCGCTTGGCCTTGATCCGAAAAAAGGTTGCAAGCGGGAAAAAAGAAGCATACAATAACATATGAACAGTTGCTCATATGTTTATTTGAAAAGGGGCGTAGAAGATGAATCGATCCGAAAAACAAACGATAGACACAGCTCATACTCCACATCAGGCACACGGTCACAACCATGCACACGGCCATTCGCACGGCAGCGGGGGACATACGCACGGAGCCAACAAGAAAGCGCTCAAGCTGTCCTTTTTCCTCATTGCCGCCTACATGGTCGTCGAGGTGATCGGAGGTCTGATGACAAACAGCCTCGCGCTGCTGTCCGATGCGTGGCATATGCTCAGCGACGCGGCGGCACTTGGTTTCAGTCTGCTGGCGATGATCTGGGGGGAACGCCGGGCGAGCAGCGCCAAGACTTACGGGTACAAACGCTTTGAAGTCTTGGCTGCGCTTCTCAACGGGCTCGCGCTGATCGGGATTTCGCTCTACATTTTCTATGAAGCATTCCAGCGTTTCTCCGATCCGCCGAGCGTCATGAGTTCGGGGATGCTGACCATTGCCGTAATCGGGCTGCTGGTCAATATCGCTGCCGCCTATATCTTGATGGGCGGAGACACTTCGGGAAATCTGAATCTGCGGAGCGCTTTCCTGCACGTGATCGGCGATCTGCTGGGTTCCGTCGGCGCGATTATCGCGGCGATTCTGATCATGGCGTTCGATTGGAAATTGGCCGACCCTCTCGCAAGCGTCATAGTCGCTGTATTGGTCCTGCTTAGTGCTTACCGGATTACGCGCGATTCGATCCATATTCTGATGGAAGGCACGCCTGCGGGTTACGATACCGACGAAGTCCGCCGTAGGCTCACCGAAATTCCGGGAGTGGTGGAGGTGCACGATCTGCATATCTGGTCGCTTTCTTCCGATACTCCGCTGCTGAGTACCCAACTCGTAGTGGACGATCAAGCCGACGGTTTGGCAGTCATGGATCGAGCGCGTCGTCTTCTCACCGAAGAATTCGCTATCGCGCATATTACGATTCAGCTCGATCTGCCCGGCAGCGTCTGCGCAGTAAGCGACGAAGAGGCGGCTCCTTCCGTCCACACGCACGGCCGCCAAGCAGAGACCCCACGGATTTGAGCCTGCTTCGGCTTCAGCGGAACATCAAAAAAGGAAGCCTCTGCCCAGAGGCTTCCTTCAACGTGTCGAGAAAGTCGTATTCCAAACAAAGTGAGGAGGCGGAGGGAGAAATTCAGTGAAGGAACGATAGTGTTCGCCTTTGAAATCGGGAAAATTCCGCTAAAATCCAATCCTTTTTCCCGATTTCAACACGCGACCTAAAGCCTTTCGGAGAAAGGCACATCGGAAGCATACGCTAACGAATTTCTCCCGCAGCCGACGAGCTTCTACAACGAATAGGACTTTCTCGACAGCCTGAGGAAGCCTCTAGGCAGAGGCTTCCTTTTTCGTTTGTGCAGTCGAACCGATTATTTTCCCAACGGCTCAGCCGTGTTTCAAGTGCTGGAGAGTCTGGGCGAAAATTTCTTCCACATGCCGGTCGTCAAGCGAGTAGAACACCGTTTTGCCGACTTTTTTACGCTTGACGATCCGGGTATTGCGCAGATAGCGGAGCTGGTGGGAGACCGCCGACTGCGTCATATCAAGCACAATGCACAGATCGTGCACGCAGAGTTCTTTTTGCAGCATCGCATAGATCAGTCTGACCCGCGTCGGGTCGCCGAGCGCTTTGAACATTTCGGCCATATCGACAGCGGTGGAATCGTCCACAAAGTTCTCTTTGATCCGCACCAGCGTATCGTGGGGAGCGGCACTGTCCGCGCCATCGTGTCCGCATTCATCCATCATGTCCTCGCGCAGCGTTTCCTGTGTCACGCTTCATCACCTTCCCGTATGCGTCGTAGGTCTATTATAACAAAAATCGTTGGGATTACGAATAGGCTTTTTGAGCGTAAAACTTTTGACTTTGATCAGCAGGGGGCCTATAATCGGATTAACACATGAACATATGCTCATATATAATTCGTAACTGTTTTGAATAGCGCTGCACACCGAGAAGCCTGACCCACAAATCAAACATGAACCGGAGGGATAACGATGGGAACCGCAGCAGAAAAGGTGAAGCGGGAATGGGTGCTCGAAGGTTTGGATTGTGCGAACTGTGCGCTCAAGATCGAAAACAGTGTGCAGAAAACGCCCGGAGTGGCGTCGTGTTCGCTCAATTTTGTCAATAAGACGCTTACGTTCGAAACCGATTCGGCGGCGGAAACAGAAGTGAATTCCAAAACGGCGGCCACAATCAAAAAGCTCGAGCCGCATGTCCGCATTCTCGTCAAAGGAACCGGACAGTCCGTCGATGCTTCGGGGCGTATTCTTCCGGCGAATGCCGCTGCAGGAGTTGGGGCTGCGTCTGTGGGCGGCTTGCACGGAGGAGGGCGCAGCGAGGAGCCGACGGCCGATGCTGCGGACCCTGACCATGCCGGGCATACGCACGATCATGGAGGAGCCGCGTCCCAGAAAAAGCGGATCGCAAGACTGGTAGCCGGAGCCGCTCTGATGGCCGCAGCGATGCTGGTTCCGCTCGGACCCGGCGCCGAGCTGACCCTGTTCCTGATGGCCTATCTTATCGTCGGCGGGGATGTGGTGCTGCAGGCGGTGAAGAATATCGTTCGGGGCCAGGTGTTCGACGAGTATTTTCTGATGTCGGTCGCGACGGTCGGCGCATTTGCTATCGGGCAGTATCCCGAAGGCGTGGCCGTTATGCTGTTTTATCAGGTCGGCGAATATTTTCAAAGCCTGGCCGTTAACCGCTCGCGCAAATCGATCACTTCGCTGCTTCAGGTGCGTCCCGATTATGCCAATCTGCAGGCGGAAGGGGAGACGAAGCGGGTCCGTCCCGAGACGGTCGGCATTGGCGCTATCGTACTCGTTCGTCCCGGCGAGAAAGTTCCGCTGGACGGAAAGATCATAGAAGGTTCTTCCATGGTGGATACGTCTGCGCTGACCGGGGAGTCCGTTCCGCGCGTCGTGAAGGCAGGGGACGAAGTGCTCGGCGGATTCATCAACAAAAACGGGGTGCTGACGGTCGAAGTCCTGCGCACATTCGGCGAATCGTCCGTAGCCAAGATTCTCGAATTGGTGGAAAATGCGGCCGGCCGCAAAGCGCCGACCGAGACTTTTATCAACAAATTTGCCCGCGTTTATACGCCGGTTGTCGTCCTTACCGCGCTGCTGCTTGCTATTGTGCCTCCGCTTGTCGTTCCGGGAGCGGCATTCTCCGACTGGATCTACCGGGCTTTGATCTTCCTCGTCATTTCTTGTCCTTGCGCTCTCGTCGTCTCGATCCCGCTCGGTTTCTTCGGCGGGATCGGCGCGGCTTCCAAGCAAGGGATCCTGGTCAAAGGCGGGAATTATCTCGAAGCGCTGAACGATGTCAAATACGTTGTGTTCGACAAGACGGGAACGCTGACCCGGGGCAGCTTCAAAGTAACGGAGATTGTTCCGGCAGAAGGTTTTTCCGCCAAGCAGCTGCTGGAAACGGCGGCTTATGCCGAACTCCATTCCGGTCATCCGATCGCCGATTCGATTCGCGAAGCGTACGGACAGGAACCGGACAAGAATCAGCTGCACGATTACGAAGAAGTGTCCGGCCACGGGATTCGCGCGAAGCGAAACGGACAGACGATTCTGGCAGGCAACGGAAGACTGATGCGTGCCGAAGGTATTGCTTTCGATGAACCGGAGAACGCGGGAACGGTTGTCCATGTGGCGGCGGACGGACGTTATGCCGGACGGATTGTAATCGCGGACGAGATCAAGCCCGACGCCGCGGAAGCGATCCGCGGGCTCAAAGCTCTCGGCATCCGCCGGACGATCATGCTGACCGGAGATGCGAGAAGCGTAGCCGATCAAGTAGGACGCCGTCTGGGGATCGACGAAGTCTACGCGGAGCTTCTGCCCGAAGACAAAGTCGAACAGATCGAGAAACTGGACCGAGCCAAATCGCCGAAAGAGAAAATTCTGTTTATCGGCGACGGAATCAACGATACGCCGGTGCTGGCACGGGCCGATATCGGCGCCGCGATGGGCGGATTGGGCTCGGATGCCGCGATCGAAGCGGCCGATGTGGTCATTATGACCGATGAGCCTTCCAAGCTTGTGACGGCAATCGGCATCGCCAAACGGACACGCCGGATCGTTTGGCAGAACATCGTATTCGCGCTTGGGGTCAAAGCCGTATTTCTGATCCTGGGGGCTTTCGGTATTGCGACCATGTGGGAAGCGGTGTTCTCCGATGTTGGCGTAACGCTGATTGCGGTCCTCAACGCCATGCGTGTACTGCGTTTCGATCAGAGCGCAGCGCCGGCGGCCGGGCATGCCGAAACGGCCGGTCAGTCGGCTCAAGCCTGACCGCCGACACACACGTACACGTGCACAGCGTAATCTGTCTATAGATCCGCCCGAATAACCGCCTGGTCAGTTGACCGGGCGGTTATTTGTTTTTTTGTGAGCGAGTGTTCTGGGTACTGGATTTCCGGCCTGAAACCCGTTAACCTAACAATAATCCCGCTGGGGAGGAAAAACATGGGTAAGAACCGAATAGAAAGTCATGCAAAAAAAGCGATGGAGGTGATCGGATGCAACAACCGCACTGCGCTTATCATCCCGACCGGGAAGCCCGTCACCAATGTACACACTGCGGCCGCATGCTGTGCGACGAGTGTTACAATCCGGCAACGAAAAGCTGTATCTACAAAGACTGCAACGCTTCGGGCATGCCTTCCGGCGAAAGGTCCGCGTATGGGGAAGATCCTCGGGGCCGTCCGGGTAGACAGTCCGGAGACGGAAATGGGTCGTCCAATCCGGGCTGCCAGATCGTGATCTCGATTCTGGCCATCATAGGCGGATTGTTCATGCTGCTGCTGGCGATCTGCGGAGGAATGATTTTCTTTAATTACTGAAACGGACGCGTGCTCGAAACGGTTTGAAGTATGAACCCAAGCTGCTTGAAGGAAGAAAGGAGGGAGCCTGTGGAATTCCCTGTTTATATTTGGCTCGGACCGTGGCGGATCCATCCGCATGTCTTGTTCGAGACCCTGTCTTATTTCATCGGCTTCCGTCTTTATTTGTGGACACGCCGCCCGAGTGAAATGTCCAAGCTCGCCGGCCTGCAGATTTTGGGAGGCACCATCTTGGGCGCCGCGATTGGCGCCAAGATGCTTTATTATTTCGAAGATCCTGCCGCCACCTGGGAACAGCTTCGTCAGGGAAACTTCCTATGGGGAGGCAAAACGATCGTGGGCGGGCTGCTCGGAGGATTGATTGGCGTCGAGCTGGCCAAGAAGTGGGCGGGCTGGAAATCGTCGACCGGCGATGATTTTGTCTATCCATTGATCGTCGGGATGGCGATCGGACGGATCGGATGTTTCTTGACCGGACTGGAAGATCATACATATGGAATCGCCACTTCCTGGATCACCGGAGTCGATTTCGGCGACGGGATTTTGCGTCATCCGGCGCAGCTGTACGAGATCGGATTTTTACTTGCGCTGGGCCTGATCCTGTATCCGCTGTATCGCAGAAGCAGAAAAGCGCAGCCGAGGTCGGACGGATACGTCTCCGGAAAGATGTTCCAATGGTTTATGGCGGGTTATCTCGCGTTCCGTTTTGTTATCGAGTTTATCAAACCGACGCCGCATCCGTATTTCGGACTCAATAATATCCAGCTGGCCTGTATTGCGGGACTGATCTATTACGGCTGGCTGCTGGTTCGCCGCGGCGGAGACGGCAGCCGGATACGGGTAAACAAGCCGGCTGCCGGTTGATAATCGCAAGCGTTCCCATGTGTTTCCGATCCGGCGAAGCCGCTCGGTTCGAAGCTTTTCGATCTCCTCTATTCCATTATGAAAAGGAGCGTGCTCCGTCATGCCGAACCGTCCTTACCTGTACCATGAGCTGACCAACAGTATCTGCTCGACCTGCTACCGCAAAGTAGAAGCGAAGATCATCGAAGAAAACGGCCGGATGTACATGCTCAAACGCTGCCTTGTGCACGGCCCCGAGAAAGTGCTGATCTCGACCGATGTCGAGTATTAC
Source organism: Saccharibacillus qingshengii (assembly GCF_013185195.1). GTDB lineage: Bacteria > Bacillota > Bacilli > Paenibacillales > Paenibacillaceae > Saccharibacillus > Saccharibacillus qingshengii. Next base: position 266,770 of record NZ_JAAZWC010000001.1, on the reverse strand, counting down.
AAAAAAACGCGCGAATTCATCAAAGCTTCGGAAATGCCGCTTCGGTGGAATACCCCGATCAAGTACGGTTGTCCTTACGACTGCGGCTTGTGTCCGGACCACGAGCAGCACAGCTGCTTGACGCTGCTGGAAATTACGGATCACTGCAACATGAAATGCCCGATTTGTTTTGCCGAATCTTCGCCGCAGCGTACGACGCATCGTTCGCTTGAGCAGATCGAATTTATGCTGGACCGGATCATCGAGAACGAAGGCGAAGCGGATATCGTACAGATCAGCGGCGGAGAGCCGACGACGCATCCGCAGTTTTTCGAAATTCTCGATCTGTGCCGCACGCGGCCGATCAAACATATCATGGTCAATACGAACGGCGTGCGTATCGCGCAGGACCGGGCGTTCACCGAGCGGCTCGCGTCCTACATGCCGGGCTTCGAAATCTATTTGCAGTTCGACAGCTTCGAATCCCATGTGCTCAAAGAGCTGCGCGGCGCCGACGTGCGGCGGATTCGCGAGGATGCGATTCGCCATCTGAACGAATTCAATCTGTCCACGACCCTTGTCGTCACGCTCAAAAAAGGGCTCAATGACCATGAGGTCGGTACGATCATCCAATACGGACTGAAGCAGAAAGCGGTACGCGGAGTGACGATCCAGCCTATTCAGGCGGCGGGACGCCTCGAAGGCTACGATCCGGCGACCGACCGCCTTACGGTCAGCGAAGTCCGGCAGATGATCATCGATCAGTCGGGCGTGTTCGAACCTGACGATATTCTGCCGGTGCCCTGCCATCCCGACTGCCTGGCGATGGGGTATGCGCTCAAGCTCGGCGGCGAGGTACTGCCGCTGACTCGTATGATCGACAAAGAAACGCTGCTCGAAGGCGACAGCAACACGATCGTGTTCGAACACGATCCGGTCGTGCGCGGCAAGCTGTTCGAGCTGCTGTCGACCGGCCATTCGCCCGTCTCTTCGGCGCTGTCGCTCAAAAGTCTGCTGTGCTGCCTGCCGCTTGCGGCCGTGCCGGAAGAGATCGTGTACGATAACGTGTTCCGCGTCATCATCATGCAGTTCCTCGATGCCTATAACTTCGACGTGCGCTCGGTCAAAAAATCGTGCGTGCATATCGCGCATCCGGATGGCCGGATCATCCCGTTCGATACGTACAACATGTTCTACCGGGATGATAAGGAGACACTGCTCGAAGAACGCAAAGCGGAGATTGCGACGGCCTGGGATTCTTCGCCGGGCTGCCGCTGAACGTACCAAGCTGCGGCAGCGGATCTGCGAATACGGCCTGACCCAAAATAGAACGCCAAAAGCTGCGCCGACTCTCCAGCAGAGCCGGCGCAGCTTTTATTCGGATAGGGCGGCGCGCCTCTCCGTTTCTTCCTTGACCGTCAGGCGCCGATGCGCAGCCAGCAGGAACGGAAGGCCGCAGGCGGTCAGCAGCGCCAGCGGAGCGAAGACGGCGAAACCGCTTTGCAGCGCGAACCGATCCAGCAGCAGCCCTCCGACGATCGGCGCGGCGACATTGCCGATATTATTGAACCCGATTGTGCCGAAATACGTTCCTTTCCACTCGGGCTGTGCGATCCGGTCGATCAGCATATCCAGCATCGTAAACAGCAGCACTTCGCCGACCGTAAAGACGAACACGCCGGTAAGCAGCAGCGGCAGTCCATGTCCCAGTCCGAACATCAGCAGCGAACCGGCCACGAATACGTTGCCGAAGATAAGCGGGACGACCGGACGGAACCGGCGGACAGTTTGGACGATCGGATATTGGACGATGAGTACAACCGCGGCGTTCATTGCCAGCATGTAGGAAAAGAGTTCTTTGCCGTTCGCGATATTCGGATTCAGCGTCAAGTACTGCGCCAGCGTCGAACTGAAATGTCCGTAGCCCAGTACGCAGAACGTGGTTCCGATCAATACGGGCAGGAAGACCCGGTCGCGGCCCGTGACCGACAGTGCCTGACGGATTCGAGGAGGCACGGAATCGCTTCGTGCGGGCATCATGCTGCGGTGCGCCGAGAACTGGGCGATCAGTACAAGTCCGTACAGGACGTACACGACGCCTGCAGCTACAAACGGCAGGGTCGATTCCGCCGAACCGAGGCGCAGTCCGAGAATCGGTCCGATCACGACTCCGATATTGATCGCTGCGTAGCGCAGATTGAATGCGAGCAGTTTGTGTTCGGGCGGCGTCGTGTCGGACAGCAGTGCCCGAGAAGCCGGTTCGAACACCGAGCGGCATAAGCCGTTCAACACATTGACGACGAAGAACATCCATACTTCGCTGGACGCCGCAAAACCGAAGAAGACAGCCGCCCAGCAAAAAACGGAAACAAGCAGAACTTTCTTGCGTCCGATCCGATCGGAAATGTACCCGCCGTAGAAACTTACCGAGACGCCGGCAAGCGAGCTTGCGGCGACGATGAATCCGGTGAGGGTCGCGGAGACACCCATCGTTCCTGTCAAATAGATCGCGAGAAAAGGGATGCTCATCGACGTAACGAGGCGGCCGAACATCGTGCCGACGATAATCGTCCAGGCAAGAGGGTGAATCTGTTTAAGCGTTTTTGGAATCATGGTTTTACCCTCCTTCTCGGCGGCTTCCACCATTGTAATCCGTTAAAAGGGGAAGAAAAAGGGCAAGAATTATTTTGCTTTCTTCACCTTTTATATGGTGCAATACACATGAGGATAGTGCGTCTATGCACGGAAAGGAGCAAACGGATGGATCACGGCATGATGCAGTATTTGCAGATTTACGATTCTTTGAAAGATCGACGCTTCGGCGGGGAAGAGGAGGCGTCCGTCACGGTTGCGCAGCTGGCGGAACTGCTGCACTGCACGCCGCGCAACGTGAAGTTTGTGCTGCGCAAACTGGAAGAAGCGGGCTGGATCGGGTGGATGTCTGGTTTATGCCGAATGCCGACACGGAGATGCGCACCTATCATCTGTCGGAAGACGACGAGGTCGAAGGCAGTCGGCAGATCGATTCACCCGCACAGGGCTGCCGGTATTTGATCTTTAACTTTCGCCGCGAAGGCCCGCATCATCGGGCGGATTTTCGCCAAGCGATACGAATCCTGTATGACCGTGAGCTGCTGGTGAGCGAATTGGGCGGAGATCGCCTGGCGCCGGCTTCGGGTTTGCTGCCCCGGTTCAGCGACTCGTCCGCCTTGTCTTCCGGGACGCTGGACGAAGCACGGGCGCTTCTGCGGGCAAGCGGCTACGGCGGAGAAGCGGTAAGACTCGTTTTTACCGACAAGAAAGAAGAATGGATCGAAGCCAATTGGCTGCGCCGCCGCGCGGATCGAATCGGACTGCGCCTCGAACCTTGTCCGTACGATCCCGCGCTCGGGTATCCGCAGGTGGACGAGGCAGAGCTTGCTATTGCTTCGGAAGTGCTCGAAGACGACTGGGAGCTCGACCTGCTGAACTTTTTTCTGAACGGTATCAATTATTTGGGGCGGATGCTGCTCGGCGAACAGCGAGAAGAGCTGCTGGCGCTGTTCGACGGGTTCATGACGGAAGACGACAGCGGCCGGGCCGAGATTTTCGCACGGGCGCAGCGTCTGCTTGGGGACAATAACTGGCTGCTGTACGGCGCGCATACGAGCCACCGCGCCTACTTCAACCGCAGCCTGTACGGGTTGCGCATGGGTTCGCTGGGGTTTCCCAATTTGTCCCGGCTCTGGGTGCGGGGCGAAGACGGCGATGCGGCGGGCAAGCATTGAACCTGAAGGCATTCGATTCTATACTTGTAGAAGAAGGCGGCCGAATGCCGCGCCTAAGAAAGAGAGGCTGATCCACGATTGAAGACCTATGAAGAAGCCGCCGCCAAGCGGCGCAAAGTCATTATCGATACGGACACCGTGGGAGACGACACCATCGCGATCCTGGCCGCCCTGCACCATTTCGACGTATTGGGTATTCTGATGACGGGCGGCAACGTCCGATTCGACCAGGAAGTCGAAAATGCGCTGTACACGATCCAGGTGGCGGGCAAAGGCGGGGCGGAAGGCCGGATTCCGGTCTACAAAGGCTGCGAACGGCCGCTGCTGGCTCCCTGGAATTCGCCGCCGCATCTCACCGTCGAAGACGTGCACGGCAGCGATGGGATGGGGGGCGCCAATTTCCCTCCGGCCATTCAGCGTCCGGCCGAAGGGCATGCGGTCGATTTCCTGATCGATCGCGTGCATCGGCATCCCGGCGAGATCACGCTGCTGGCGATCGCGCCGCTGACCAATATCGCGATGGCGATCCAGAAAGACCCGACAATCGTCCCCCTGATTGCACATTTGTACGTCATGGGCGGTACCAACAATGCGCTGGGCAACATTACGCCGGCGGCGGAATACAATTTCTACACCGATCCGGAAGCGGCCAGCCTTGTGCTGAACTCCGGCATTCCCACGACGATGGTCGGATGGGAGATGTGCACGGACTTTTCGCTGATGGACGATGAAGATCATGCGGAGATTGCGGCGCTTGGCACATCGGGTGCGGCATTTTTCGCTGCCGTCAACAAGGTGGTCATGTCGTTTAATAAAACGGTGCATCGCCTGAACGGTACGACGCATCCGGATACGCTGCTGATGGCGGTGGCCGCCGACGAGAGAATCATGACCCGCAGCGGCCGGTATTTTGTCGACGTAGAGACGAAGGGTGAATGGACGCGCGGCTACAGCGTAGTCGATATCAACGGACGTCTCGGCCGGCCGGCGAATGTACGCGTATGCGAAGGCATTGACCGGGAACGCTTCAAAACGATGCTGCTAGATGTACTCGATTCGATCAAATAACCGAAGCCGGCTGTCAACCAAGGAGGGAAAACGATGAGAAAACAAGAACTTCAGATCGACACGGAGATCCTGAAAACGATCCGTATGGACTATCTACTCTATGCCCCTTCGAATGACGGAGAAGAGACCGGACACAAATGGCCGTTGATTTTGTATTTGCACGGAGCGGGAGGCAGCGGTTCGCAGCTGGACCAGCTTCGCAAAGAAGGCCTTCCCGCGCGCCTGGAAACCGAAAGCGAGTTTCCGTTTATCGTCGTCGCTCCGCAGTGTCCGCTTGGCGCTTTCTGGAATACACGCGAAGACGAAGTATTGGCGATTCTGAACGAGGTAACGGAAAACTGGAACGTCGATCCCGATCGCGTCTATCTGACCGGTTTCAGTATGGGCGCTTACGGAGTCTGGCAGCTGGCCGCGCATCACCGGGAACGTTTTGCCGCTATTGCGCCGGTCTCGGGCGGAGGAGATCCGGCTTACGCCCGGAAGCTTGCGGATATGCCGACGTGGATTTTTCACGGCGAAGACGATAAAGTAATCCGCCCGACGGAATCGGAGAAAATCGCCGAAGCGATGCGAACAGCCGGGGCGGAAGTGGAACTTACGCTGTATCCGGGAATGGGACATGACTGCTGGAGAAAAGTATATGCCAACGATGCGCTGTACCGCTGGTTTATGGAGCATTCCGCCGTGCGCAAAAGCGAACCCGCGAGTGAATCTTCTCCTTCCGGGGAGATGAGAAGCGGCGCAGATATCCGGTTTTCGGAAACCGGGGAAGATTCCGGCCTGCCCGATCCGGAATCTGATTCGCGTATTGTGCGTCCTTCCCGGGAAGACGGTCCGGCTGCGCTGGGGCTCTACAGCGACGGTACGGAGCGGCTGCGGATCGAACGGGTGCGCGAAGGGGATGCCGAAGAGCTGCTGAGGCTCGAACAAGACAATCAGAGCTTTTTCCGCCGATTTGCGGGCACGCGCGACGACTCTTTCTATACGCTCGAAAAGCAGGAAGAGCGTGTGCGCCGGGCGGTGGATGCGGCGGCTCTCGATCAGCTTTATCTGTTTGTCGTGCGTGAACGCCAGACGGAAGAGATGATCGGGATCGTCGATTTGACGGGTGTCAGTCGGGGGAGCCTGCAGAGCGCATGGATCGGTTATTTCCTCGATTTGAAAGCCAATGGCCAAGGGTATATGACCGAAGCGGTTCGGTTCGTGGTTCGGCACGCATTTGAAGTGTTGGCCCTGCACCGGATCGAAGCGGGCGTGATGCCGCATAACGAACCTTCGATCCGCGTGTTGGAAAAAGCGGGTTTTGCACGTGAAGGCCTGTCGCGGCGCAATGTGAAGATCGACGGACGTTGGCGCGACCATGTCCTGCTGGCGATCCTCAATCCAAAAGATATGGCGCAGGAAGAGTCGGAATCAAGCGGCGGCGCGGAGGATATCCATCCATGAAGATTACCGAGAGTGCCAAAGCTTTTATCGAGCGCGAAATGGAAAAGACCGGTATTCCTACCCTGCGCGTGCTCTCGAGCGGGCGGAGCTGCAGCTGCTGCGGTCCGGGCTTTCTCGTCAAGCTGGGCCGCGCGGAGCAGAACGATCGCAGTCTTACCGTCAACGGGCTCGAAGTCGCGTACGAGCCGCATGCGGTGAGCTTCGTGGATACGCTCACGCTGGATCTGCTCGTCGACGAGCGGGGAACGGGATTGGTTATGCACAGCGAAGACCGCTGCACGTTGTAGGGGCGGAAATCGAAAAGAAAGGGGCAATATGCCGTTATGGCCGTTACGGAAATGCTGGACATCTTCAATGAAAATCTCGAACCGGTCGGAACGGCGTCCCGTGGGGACGTACACAAGCAGGGATTATGGCATCAGGTTTTTCACTGCTGGATCGTGTCGGGTTCACCGGAGACCGGCTGGACGCTCCTGTTCCAACTGCGTCATCCGGATAAGGAGTCTTTTCCGAACAAATTGGATACGTCGAGCGCCGGGCATCTGCTTGCGGGCGAATCGAAAGAAGACGGACTGCGCGAGCTGGAAGAAGAACTCGGTCTGCACGCCCGTTATGAAGAACTGATCTACTGTGGACTGCATCAAGAAGAATACCGCATCTCGGAGCATTATATGGACCGAGAGTTTACGCATGTGCATCTGTACCGCTGCAGCCTGCCCTTGGACGAATATCGGGTGCAGCACAGCGAAGTATCGGGATTGTTCCGGGTCGAAGCGGAAGAATTCCGCGAACTGATCGGGGGACGAAGAGAGCGGATCACGGCCAGGGGGTTAACCTACGACGAGCAGCTTCGTCGGGTACCCGAAGAGCGTTCCGTGACCTGGGCAGATTTCACCGATAATACGGAAGAATATTACGGACTGCTGTTTGGCGCTTTGGACCGTTTGGACCCAGGGGGTTTCCAACCTTCCCTGTCCGGCGGCCGGACATGACCCATCCATTTGCCCAGCGTATCCAGGAGAGGTATCCGGAGATGCCGATTACGGATGTGCAGACCGAACATATGGCGCGGCGTTATTTCGTATTTACAGTGAATTACCGGCTGATTTTTCGGTTTGCCCGAACCGAAGCGGATGCCGAGGCGCTCAAGTGGGAGGCTCTGCATCTGCTCCCGGCTGTCACGCAGGCCGTGCAGCTGCCTGTTCCCAAGCCGGATCTGAGTTCTTTTGAACGGATGGAGCCGGGGTTTGCTTTTATGGGCTGCAGTCGGATCGAAGGCGAGCCGCTGTGGCCCGAGACGCTGGAATCGCTCAACGGGACGGACGCGGCCGAGCGGGCAGCCGTCAGTTTGGCGGATTTTCTGCACCGACTGCATACGGCAGATCTGCCCGAGCGGCCGGGCGGCGATCCTGCCGACCTCGTATCCGATCTGCGTCTTATCGGGGTGGATCTTCTATACAAGCGTGCCGCCGACGAATTGTTTGAACGGATGAGTACGCAGGCACAGCAGCGAGCCCGGGAAGACTTCGGGATTTTTGCAAAACAAGAAGCGAATATGAAGCGGCAGGTCCGGATTCACGGCGCTTTCGGTCCTGTCCATATTCTGTGGGAGGCCCAAGAGGAAGCGGTCTCGGGGATTGTCGGTTTCGGCTCGTCGCATCTCGGCGATCCCGCGTTCGATCTGGCGGCTCTCTTGTCCGCCTACGGCCTGCCCTTTTATGAACAGGTTCTGAAGCATTATCCCGGCGGGCAAGCGCTCGACAGCCGGGCCCGGTTCCATGCCAGCGTACAGCCGCTGCGCGAAGCGCTGCATGGATTGGATCACGAAGACGACGAATCGCTGCAGTATGGCTTGGCTGCCTATGAACGATATGCCTGCGGCCCGCCGATCGGCAGCCGAGAAACTTAACGCTTCCGGCAACCCGCCTTAACATTCACCGAACATTTTTCCCGCAAAATAGAAGGATATGAAAAATGAATCCGCATTCGCGCCCGATAAGGCGGTGCGGATGCAGTGAAATGTTAAGGAGCTGAGAACATGAGCGAGTCGGCGGCGCACGGTTGGGAAGGGCTGGAAGGTTCGGAGAAAGCAGCCGGAGAAGAAGTACGCACGCTGTGCGAACGTTATGCGCCTTATTTGATGTTTGATCTGCGCGAACCTTTTCTGCCCAATTTGGTCGGATTTACGCGCCTGCAGCCTGAAGAAGAATCGCCTTCGTATCCCCGGTCGTTCAAAGAAAGCAATCCGCGTACCGCTTCGATTTTGGAATATGCGATCTGGTGGGATTATGAGATCGGTCACCTGTACCAGATGGAACAGGTCTGGATCTACCTCGGACCCAATGGAGAAGTGCTGGACTGCGAAGCTACTTTTCACGGAAAAATACTCAAAGGCCTGCTGAAAAACCGGAGCAACCTGAGCGATGGGACGCATGTCCGGTTGTTCGCCCAACCCGGCAAACATGCTTTGTCGCCCATGCCGGAAGTATTCGAGCTGCTGCCGGACCTGTATCTGGCTGCCGGTGCGCATGCCGGTGCGGACGGTCTGTATGCCGGCGGCGAGATTGCCTGTGCGCTGCCCGGCGGCGGCGAAGCCGACGAGATCCATACGAGGGTGAGACGCTATCTGCGTTCCTTCGCGTTCAAACCGGCGCTGGAATATACCGAGTACAGACTGCTGCCCGAGCAGTTTCTTCCCTGGACGGAACTTCGTGAAGCGATTCCGCTGCGTTTGGCCGACCGGCTGTTGGAACTTGAGCTGATCTTTGCCCGGGACGGACTGCGGGGAGCCGAAGAATCGGCGGCCGAACGGCGTATGCGGCGGAGTCGGGAGAGTGGAAGCGGTACGGGTCGGGAAGAAGCCAGATAAAAGTCAAACGATTCTGCCCGCGATAAGCGGCAGAGTCGTTTTTTCGTTATCCGGCCGATCATCACCCTGCCCGGTTTCCGGACGGTTCCGCTGTGTACTTGTTCGGTTTGTCTTGGAGGGGAAGGTTGGTATACTGGGAAAAAGACAACGAAAGAAGGCGATCGCCATGAACAAAAAGAGCCAGCGCGAAAATGCGTTCAAAGCGGCTGCGATTCGCGAAATCCGCGAACGCCGCTTGGCCGTGACCCGTCAGCTGCTTGGCAACCAGACGCTTGCCCGTTTCGGCGCCGAACCGTCTATTGCGGGCATCGTGGAAGAGGAGGAGAAGCATTCCGCCGCCGTTTATTTTCCCGTCGAGAACGAAGACTACTTTTTTGCGGTTTATCTCGATACGGTTCCCGAAGCATCCTTGCGTTTCACCGGAATGGTGCCGGGCTGCCGCGTCTATGGGCGAATCGGTTCCGAGACCCGTGATCTTCCCGAACTGCTGAGTCTTTTTCCGTCGGAAGCCTGCGAGCAGTGGCAAAAAGGCGATCCGATCTCCAATCGGAGCTCGGCCCGGTGTTTGTTCAGCGGAATGACGATCGAACCGGATCAACGCATGTATATGGAACCCGAAGCGAAGCTGGACGGTCTGCTGGAAGTGCTGGAACGCTATCCGGAACATTTCCCGCCGGCCGACGACTTTTTTGTACATATTCAGATTGCTTATTACGGCTACCGGGAGCAGATGTCCGGGATCCATCTGTCCGCCAAGGCCATGTCCCGACTGGCGGCGCTCGGACTGGAATTGGATATCGATCTTCATGCCGGTGGTCCGGATCTGTTTGCGGAACCTTGATCAAGTCGGCGAACCGCCTCTTTTTTCGTACCTGCCCAGCCGAATTCTTATAATAAGCTTGCCAAATTGGAATCGGCGTGATACTTTTGAAAATGATTATCAATATCACACAAAAGGGTGGGCTTATTTTGCTAAAAAGATCCAATTCGATTCTGCTTGTCTGTATGCTTGCCGTGCTGCTTGTATTAAGCGCCTGCGGCCAAAAAGGAGCGGATACGCCGGCCGCGGCCGAAAAGCCCGCGACAACAACCACGGCTGAAGTCAAAACGGAGGATGCCAAACCTGATGCGGAGAACACTTCGGGCACCGTTACTTTTGCATCGGACGCGGGAGACGTTGAAGTTCCTGCCAATCCGCAGCGGATTGTCGATCTGACTTCGTTTACCACCGGCTATTTCGTCGCACTGGATGCTCCGGTAGTGGGCGCCCTGTCGGGAGCGATGAACAATAAATACATCAAGGAACAGCTGACGGCTCAAGGCACGACCGATCTGGGAGAGCTTCCGACCGCGGAACCGATTCTCAGCCTCAAGCCCGACCTGATTATCGTCTACAAAGGAACGGAAGGCGTCGACAAACTGACGGCGATCGCTCCGGTCGTTCAACTGCAGTACGGCAAAGACAATTACAAAGATTTGATGATGAAGCTGGGCAAATTGACCAACCGTGAAGACGCCGCCAAAGCGTGGGTCGAAAAATGGGATGCGAAAATTGCCGAGTTGAAGCCTCAAGTTGTGGAAGCTGTAGGCGACCGCACGGTATCGATCCTGAATCCTTTTTCCAAAGGACTGTATGTATTCGGTCACAACTACGGCCGCGGAGGAGAAATCATCTACGGCGAATTCGGTCTGAAGGCTCCGGCAAAAGCGCAGGCGGAAGCGATTGACAGCGGTACGGGCAATGCCTCGATCTCGCTTGAAGTCCTGCCGGAATATGCGGGAGACATTATCTTCACAAGTCCATGGTCGGGTGACGACAGCGATCCGGAGAAGGTCTACGGCAACAGCCTGTGGAAGAACCTGCCCGCCGTCAAAGCCGGACATGTATTCCAACTGGACCCGACTTCGGATACGTACAACGATCCGGTGACGCTGGAAAGCCAGCTTGAGTTCATCGTGGACAGCCTGCTTTCCGTCAAATAAAACAGTCATTCAAAAAAGTGTCGCCCGAACAACGCTCCGAAGCCGGAGCGTTGTTCTTTTTTGGTGCGTCTATGGTACAGTAAGCAAAAACCCCCGAACCCAGAAGGAGATACGCCATGATGATCCGAGGTTACGAAGAAATCGACGAGAACAGCTGGCTGCGCTGCCGGGTGCTGTCGTTTCTCGATACGTCCTACTATGACAAAGTATTGAAACAGAAGCCCCGTTACGAAAAAGGGTCGATCGAGCTGGTAGCGGCGAACGGCGAAGAAATCGTGGGGCTGATCGATATCGAGCTTGATGCTCTGCCTGGCGATATCTGTTCCGACCCCGAACGGCGCGGAGGCCTGATCCGGCATCTCGCTGTACATCCGGATCATCGGAGACAGGGCATCGGCAGTCTGCTGCTGATCGAAGCGTTGGGAAGGGCACGTACAGCGGGCATGCAGTATCTGGAAGCCTGGATACGCGACGACCAGTGGGTGAGAGACTGGTGTGCAGGCAGCGGATTCCGTCTGGTCGACTCGTATTTGCAGGTGTACGTAGACGGGGAAGAAGATCTCAAAGGCCTTGTCGAAAGCAAAATCCCACAGCTGCATCCCGTATCCGTATTTGCCCATTATACCGGTTCGGATAAAGCCTATATCCTGAGCAAATTTACCCGGGTACACGAGATGAGCCGGTTCGATTTGGATTTGACGGATTGGGATGACAATTAAATTTCAGTATATGAAAAATTCACAATAATAAAACAAAAAAAAGCGGAAAAACAAACACAGAACCCCCTCAAACCTTGACAAATCAAAACGATTACGAATATTATAGATATACATAGTCCTTGATTGAAACCCGCTTCTGTTCAGTCAGGGGCGATTTTTGGGAACAATAAAGGACATAATATATCTACAATAGTTTTGATATGGAGGATGATTGATAATGAAAACAACGAAAACAAATAACGAGTGGACAGATCAAGCGGATGTAGTGATTGTCGGAGGAGGTCCGGCCGGCTTAAGTGCCGCTCTTGTGCTCGGCCGTGCCCGGCGCAGCGTCTTGGTCATCGACGAAGCGCTGCCGAGACATCGGGTGACCGGGCACTCCCACGGATTCTTGACCCGGGACGGTATCGAACCGGAAGAACTGCGCAGGATCTCGCATGAGCAGATCGCGAAGTATCCGTCGGTTCGTTTTGTACAGGGAAGAGTAGTCGAAGCGGCAGGAATCGATGGGGATTTCCGTCTGACTACGGGAAGCTCGGATGTATACCGTGCGGAGAAACTGCTGTTTGCCTTCGGTATGAAGGACCTCCCGGTCGGGATTGAAGGTCTGGAAGAGGTATACGGCAAAAGCGCTTATGTCTGTCCATACTGCGACGGCTGGGAAATGCAGGATCGTCCGATCGGCATTCTCGCGCAAGGGGATGCGGCTCTGCATCTGACACGCACGGTTGCCGGTTGGAGCGATGATATCGCGCTGTTCACCAACGGAGAAGTCCGGAGCGATACGGAAAAAGAAGAACTGCGGAGCAAAGGTGTCGAAGTCTACGAAGCGGCTGTCAGCCGGATCGTTTCGGCGGACGGACAAACGCAGCGAATGATTCTGGAAGACGGAACGGATATTGCGAGAACGGCGATTTTCTTTGCTCCGAAATTGGCACCCGGATCGGAACTTCCGGCGAAACTCGGCTGCGATACGATGGAATCCGGAGCCATGGCCGTAGACGAATGGTGTCGATCGAGCGTAAGCGGAATCTTCGGTGCGGGAGACGGCGCTTCGCAGAGATATCAAGTCGCGGCAGCCGTAGCGGCAGGATCGACGGCCGGCGCAGTCATCAATTCCGAACTTCTGGAACGCGACTGGAAGCTGCGCGGTGCGGAATCCCGAATCCTGTAAATCGGTTCGCCATACTTGAAGGTTGTTCCCCGCTGCCCGGGCCTATAGAATAAATTCAGGCGCTGCAGAGACCGACAAGGAGGGTGAACAATCTGATGAATAAGCCAAACACACGGATGGAGTTCAGATACGAAGTAAGCAGACAGGAAGTGCTGGAGACCGATGTGCCGCAGGAGCGGATCGCGCAAATGCTGCGGTTGATGGACGATCTGGATCGCACGTTTTGTGTGCTTTCCTTCAGCGACCATCTGTATATGCAATGCGCGGGATCCGCGCAAGAGATGATTGTCGAAATGCGAGTCCCGTATCATGACGAATTTCGGCATTTTGCAATCGGGCAAGAAGTGCAAACAACGAAGAAAACCGGGCTTCTGCGTGCCAAATCTTCCAACCGCGAAGTTGTCGAAACTTTTGACGCCGCGGTGTCCGACGTTTTGTTCCGGCATTTTGCCGAAACGCAGGAGGTTCCTCCGGGATTCGTTAAACGGGACATGACGGACTTTTTCGAATAAAACACCGTTCACAGCAGTCGGCGAAGCTTTTCGCCGGCTTCTTTTTTGATTGGAGAGTCGGCTTCTGAGGTAAATGACCGAATGAATACCGAAAACGGGGAGGAACTGGATTGAACGGATCAGGCAGCGAAATCATTTTTTGGATACTGGGTCTGCTTTTTATTGCTTTTGGCCTCTATTCCGGTGTCCGGCAGCGCAGGTTGGCACAAAGCGAATACACGGTGCCGGGAGAGATCATACGTTATGAAGAGTTAGCGGACACGGGATTCGACAGGGCAAGTACCGGTATCAAATATTACCCGGTCGTGAGATTTCTTGCCGGGAGCGCAAAGGTGGAGCAGGTCTCGCAGCTTGGCAGTTCTGCGCCCCAGCCGCCGATCGGAACAAAGGTAGATGTGCATTATCGGCCGGACAATACCGCGGCTTTCGAGATTTTGAGCGGAACGGATGCGCTGCGCAAGCAGACGGGGCCGATTGTGCTTGGCGTGGTCTTTTTGGCTGTCGGATTCGCGCTTTTGCTGTAAATCAAGTGTAAATCAAGGGAGGTAACCTGTATGCCCACCGATCAACCGATCATTCAACCGTACGATATCGATATTCCGCAAAGCGACCTTGACGATCTGCATCAACGATTGGCTCGGACGCGGTGGCCGGAAGACGCTCCCGGAGGAGGCTGGAATTACGGTGTTCCGCTGACCTATATGCGCGAGCTGGCCGACTACTGGCGGACCGGCTACGATTGGCGCAAGCATGAAGCGGAACTGAACGCCTATCCACAGTTCATGACGCAGATCGGCGGAGAGAACGTACATTTTCTGCATATCCGTTCTTCCGAACCGGATGCGCTGCCGCTGCTGCTTATTCACGGATGGCCGGGTTCGATCGTTGAATTTCTGGATCTGATCGGTCCGCTCACCCGTCCCCAGGATTATGGCCGGCCCGCTTCGGATGCTTTTCATCTGGTTATTCCGTCGCTCCCGGGCTACGGCTTCTCCGGTCCGACTTCGCAGGCGGGCATGGATTACAAAAGGATCGCCGGTATGTTCGTAACGCTGATGAAAAGGCTCGGTTACGAACGGTACGGGACGCAGGGCGGCGACTGGGGTTCTTTTATCTCGCTGGAGATCGGCGGCCGGGACCCCGGCAGTGTCGTCGGCGTTCATGTCAACATGCTGCTGACCCCGCCGCCGGAGAATCCCAAACAGTTAGCCAAGATCACACCGGAAGATCGCGAGATGCTTGATAAAATGAAACATTACGCCAAAGAACAATCCGGCTACTCCGTGCAGCAGGGAACCCGTCCGCAGACGCTTTCTTACGCCCTGACCGATTCGCCATCCGGACAGTTGGCCTGGATCATCGAGAAATTCTACGAATGGACGGACAAGACCGGACTGCCCGAAAAAGCGATCGACCGGGACCGCCTGCTGACCAATATCTCGATCTATTGGCTGACCGCAACGGCCGGTTCTTCGGCCCGTTTGTATTACGAAACGCTGCATACCCAGGATCCTCCGCTGCCGGAAGGCCTCTCTTCTGAGCACGCGCCTCCGCTTGGCGTTGCCGTGTTCCCCAAAGACGTCTCGTATCCGATTCGCGCCTGGGCGGAAGAGAAGTATAATATCCGGCATTGGACCGAGTTCGACCGCGGCGGTCACTTCGCGGCGTTGGAAGAACCGGAGCTGCTGACCGAAGACATCGTCGAATTCTTCCGTGAACTTCGCACCTGAAAAGTTGGAATCGAGATCGCACACGGAAAAGCTTGACGTGAAACGCGTTCCAGCCTGTACGGTAGGCAGTAAGGATCATCGGCCAACAGCCGATTCCATTTCCTAACCGGGAGGCTTGTCTGTGATGAATCATGCTGAGGATGCTCGTTCCACCGGAACGGCTTCGTCCAAATTGGTGTTTATCGATATTGACGGAACCCTTGTCGACGACTACGGAACCGTGCCCGAATCCGCAATCCGCGCCTGCAAACAGGCACGGGCGAACGGCCATCGGCTCTACCTGTGTACCGGACGTTCCAAGCCCGAGATCTACGACGCGATCTGGGACATCGGTTTCGACGGACTGATCGGCGCAGGCGGCGGTTATGTCGAATGTGATACCGAAACCCTGTACCATAAGCAGGTGTCCGAAGAAGACGTGCGTCATATGGTGGACTTTTTCGAACAGCACGGAATCGATTTCTACCTGGAGTCCAACGCCGGATTGTATGCCAGCCGCAATCTGCGGGACCGCTTGATCGCGCTTATCCATGGCGACATCCTCAACGACCCCGGAGCGCGGGACCGATTCGAGAACTCGCCGCATCCGTTTCTTGGCGCGCTGACCTATGGGGAGACTCATCTGTACAAAAGCGACGTTAACAAAGTCTGCTTTCTTGAAAGCGACCTGCCGTTTGACGTTATCAAGACCGAGTTCGAAGGCAAATTCGAAGTTCTGCAGTGCACGGTACCGATCTTCGGCAAAGACAGCGGCGAACTGGCCGTTCCCGGCGTACACAAAGCGGTGGCGATCGCCGATGTGCTCGTGCATCTGAACCGTTCGGTCGCCGACACGATCGCGATCGGAGACGGATTGAACGATCTGGAAATGCTGCAGTACTGCGCGGTCGGTATTGCGATGGGCGACGCGCGGGCGGAACTGAAAGTGGTCGCCGACCATGTGACCGGTACTATCGCAGAAGACGGATTGTACCGCAGCTTTCTCAAATACGGCCTGATCGCGGAGTAAAGCCGGTCAATCGGTACGCCCTAGAAGCCACGTGTCGAAGAATTTGATGTGGGATTGCGTTCCGCTCGCGGCGGGTAATGAAGAAAGGGTAACGGCATCCGGACGGACGTACCGGATGCCTCTTTTTAATCTGAGAGGAGCGATTCCATGACTTCAACGAACGTAAACGCCGCTCAATCCGGTACTTTTACCATCGGAGGCGACATGACGGTCAACCGGCTGGGCTACGGCACGATGCAGCTGACGGGTCCCGGCGTCTGGGGAGATCCCAAAGATCCCGACGAAGCGGTCCGCGTACTCAAGCGCGCAGCCGAGTTCGGCGTCAACTTTATCGATACGGCCGATTCTTACGGGCCGGCGGTAGCCGAGCCGCTGATCCGCAAAGCGCTGCACCCGTACAGCGACGATATGGTTATTGCCACCAAAGCCGGTCTGACCCGTTCGGGTCCCAACGACTGGCGTCCCGTCGGCCGTCCGGAGTATTTGCGCCAGCAGGCGGAGATGAGTCTGCGTCTGCTCGGTCTGGAGCGTATCGACCTGTTCCAGCTGCATCGGATCGATCCGAAGGTTCCGCTGGCCGACCAGCTCGGCGAACTGGAGCTGCTGCGCAAAGAAGGCAAGATCCGGCATATCGGACTAAGCGAAGTCAGCGTTGAGCAGCTGCGCGAAGCGCGCGAGATCACGGATATCGTATCGGTGCAGAACCTATACAATCTGTCGAACCGCAAAGCGGAAGACGTATTGGAAGAAGCGGAATCCGGCGGGATTGCTTTTATCCCCTGGTTCCCTCTCGCAACCGGCGCATTGGCCAAAGACGGAGGACCGTTGGACGAGATATCCAAGCGTCTGAACGCCAAGCCGGCCCAGATCGCACTCGCTTGGCTGCTGAGACGCTCGCCGGCCATTCTGCCGATTCCGGGCACCTCGTCCGTCGCCCATCTGGAAGACAATATGGCCGCGGCCGGCCTGCAGCTGAGCGACGAAGATTTCGAGACGCTCAGCAATCTGGCTTGACCCGATGGACATGAACAAGAACAACGAAAAGGGGCGCGCGGACAAACGGCATCCTCTGCTTCGGGGATTAAAATCGCTGGAAGGTCCGTTCGATCGGTTCGATCCGTCTTCGCTGCCGGCCGCGCCGGGCGAACTGTTCCTGCAGTGGTTCGAAGAAGCGCTTCGAAACAAAGTCCAAGAACCGCATGCCGCGACCTTGTCCACTGTCGATCCGGACGGCAGACCGGATGCACGCATCCTGATTCTCAAAGACGTGCACGACGACACGTTCTATTTCGCATCCGGTATGGAAAGCCGCAAAGGACAGCAGCTTCAACGCCTTCCTTATGCCGCTTTGACTTTCTACTGGCCGGCGCTCGGCCGGCAGATTCGTCTGCGCGGCCGCGTATCGGATACCGGAGTGCAGGAAGGTGCCGAAGATCTGCGCCGGCGCGGTACCGAAGCTCGTGCATTGGCCATGCTCGGGCGGCAGAGCCAGCAGCTTGATAGCGAAGAACAGCTGGAGCAGGCACTGGCCGAGCAGCGTGAGGTGCTGCAGAGCGATCCGGAGGCAGTCACGCCGCTGTGGCGGCTGTGGGCGCTAGAACTGGAGGAGGCGGAGTTCTGGCAGGCCGATCCCGACCGCAGACACACGCGGATACAATATCGGCTGAGCGGAGAAGGCCGTTGGGAACACGGACTCTTATGGCCGTAATCCTGTAAACCACGAGCGAAAGATAACGTCAGAAGCCGTGCGCCGAAATAACCCGAAGCCGCTTGATCGGCCCGGGTTATTTGGTGCGGCAAAATAATATTTTGAAATTAAAAGATATTGTTCATTTTTCGGCCGATAAATCCGTTATAATAGGGAATAAGAAAAGAAAACGGTTAATAAAGAATAAAGGAACACATTACCAGAGGAGGTATGGACTATGATTAGGCATGTGATCTTCGATTTCGACGGAACGATTGTCAATTCCCGGCCGCTGATTGTCGAGCTGTATAACAGCTTGGCGGCCAAGCACGGCTATCAAGCGATCGGCGACGATACATCGGAGCCATTTGCCGGTCTGTCCATACGCCAGCGTTCCAAAACGCTGGGCATTCCGCTGTACCGTCTGCCGTTCCTCGGATTCCAGCTGTTCTCGGAATACCGCCGCAAGATCAAAACACTTGAGCTCAAAGACGGCGTAGGCGATCTGATCCGGGACCTGAATGCGCAGGGTTATCAGCTGAGCATCATCTCGTCCAATCTGGAGAGCAATATCCGCTCCTTCCTGAGACACAACGAAATCAGCCAATTCGTGCAGGTTCGTTCCTGCTTCAGTCTGTTCGGTAAACACCGGGCGATCCATTCGTTCCTGCGCGACAACAAGCTGCACCCCCGCGAAGCGCTGTATATCGGAGACGAGCTGCGGGATATCCAAGCCGGCCAGCGTTCGGGTATCAAGATGATCGCAGCGGCTTGGGGATACGATTCGTCGGAACTGATGACCCGTTTCTCGCCCGACTTTATGGCTTTTTATCCGGGCGAAGTCTCGGCAGCCATCGAAGGGTTTAACGCAAGCGCCGGGAGAGCCGCAGGCGCCCTCTGAAATGTAAGCGTTATTTTAAGTTTTCAAGCAAGCATTTGCTATTCGTTTCAAACCGTTCCGCAAGCTTCCGCAACATCCAAAAGCAAAAGCCCATTATCCCTATATAGGGATAATGGGCTTTTTTTAATAAGATTCCGGGGCTGTTCGATCTTCGAATTCGAGCTTCAAATCACGATTTCCATTCCCGGCGTAAGCGGGATCAAACCTTCCCGGCCTTCGATTTGCAAAATACGGCAGACTTCGCGGGTAGAGACATCGGGCGCATGGACCAATACGACCGCTGCCGCAGGAGCTTCCTCAAGCATAAGCCGAACGTCGCCGATACCTTGATGAACTTTGTAAAACTGGTGCATAACCCGGCAGCGGACATCCGGCAGCTGGTTGTCGAGCAGCATGCGGGCGCGCGTTCCCCGGGAAGCATGTCCGGTCAGGAGGATCAGATTGTCCGAATCGGGTGCAAGATGCTCCACATACGCCTGCGATACCGCCGATTCCAGCATCCCGTCGGCAGTCAAGATAAGACAGGGGCCAGCGCTCCCAAGTGCTTCCGATCGTTCCGCTTCGTTATCGATAACAACCAGACGAGGCGAACACGCCTGCGTCAAGGTCCGGATATGCGCCGCGACGCCGGGCCGGAGCCAGAGCGGGTCATCGACCAGATGAAGCAGTCCCTGCCAGATGGCGCGCTCGACCAAGACCCGGTAAGGCGCAAGAGACTGGCAGGCCCAAATCAGCAGGTCCTGGCTGCGTCCAAAAGCCGGCACGGGAAGAAGCACCCGTCCACCTTTTTCCAATATACTTCGAATCTCGGACCGAATTCGTTCCAGCTTGATTTCCTGCGTTTCGTCGTCCGTCCCGTAGGCGTTGTCCACAATAGACAGGTCGGCGATCGGTTCTTCGGAAACGGCGGGAGAGTCGGCTTCCAACAGAATGGACTCCCGGGTGTAATCGCCGGAGAAGAAGATGTGCCGGCCTTCGGTCTGCAGACGCAGCCAGATCGAACCGGATAGGTGGCCTGTACGGCCCCACATGATTCGAATCGGTTCTTCGCCGGAGTGGGAGGCTGCCCATTCGAACCATTGACAGGGAGGTGCGTAGTCTTCCAGATAGAGAAACTGCATGGCTTCGATATGCTCCGGCCCGTAAGGGAGGGTTCCTCCGCGTGACGCAACGAAATGCTCCCAACTGTCGAAGCCTTTGTTCAGCTGCCTGGCCGTAGCGCGGGTCGTCCAGATTGCGCCTTCGTACCCGTGCTTATAGAGCAGGGGCAGAGCCATCGCATGGTCTTCGTGCGCATGGGAGAGGAAGACGGAAGTCAGGTCCGGGATCTCCGAAGGATTCAGCAGCGGATAGAGGCCCCGGTCTTCTTTCTTGACGCCGCAGTCGAGCAGCAGGCGGCGTTCGCCGACAAGGCGATAGCAGGAGCGGCCGTGTTCGCCGGCTCCGCCCCAAACTTGTAATTTCATCATCGTTTATTCCACTTTCTTTTCGAGCCGAGGCTCTCCATAATCGTCAGGATCACCGTCGTGAACCCGACCGACACGACAGCCATCGCCATGCCAAGCGATACCTGGCCTTGTTCGAACTGCGCAAAGATAAACGTAGCCGACGTCTGCATCGAAGGCGGCAGAATCAGCAGGGAACCGACCAATTCGCGCGAAGCGATCGTGAACGTCATGGTCCATCCGGCCAGTATGCCGGGCAGAATCAACGGCAGCGTAATACGCGATAGCAGATACCAAGGTCTTCCGCCGAATACCTGCCCGGCCTGCATCAGGGAACCGTCAATCTGCCCGGCCGCGCTTTTGACATATTGGACGGTATAAGGCACGAAGAGTACCACATAAGTCAGAATGACGATGCCGGCCGTGTTGTACAGCGGAATCGGCATCCACGGCGAGTTCCAGAGCAGGATCAAACCGACGACGATGACGATACCGGGCACGGTGTTGGGCAGCAGGCTGAGCAGGTCGACCGAACGCTGTCCGATCGTTTTGGAACGGCGAATCACCAGCGCAAACCAGGTGCCGAGCACCGCAGCGATACTTGAAGCCGCAAGTGCAAGCCAGATACTGTTCATCAAGGCTTTCATCCCCGGCGTCCCGAAGCTCAGCAGCTCCCGGTAAGCATCCAGCGTCGTGTTGCTCCACGACAAACCTTCCCCGCGCAGCTTCATGGTCGAAGCCGCGACGATCGAGAAATACGGGATCCCGATCGAGAAGACCAGCAGCAGCAGAACGAACAATCCGCTAAGCCACAGCACCGGGCCGCGGGACGTTTCGGCGGAGCGCCGGGAGCCTTTGCCGCCGACGAGGCTGTACGTATAGCGCCGGTTCACGACCGACTGCACGTACCACATCAAGAGGCACACGGTCAACAGCAGCGAAGACAGCGAAGTCGCTTTGCCGAAATCGATCGGCCAGCTGGAGACGTACCGATGGATCTCGGACGTCATGACATCATAGCCGATCCGTTTGCCGAACGTGGCCGGGGTGCCGAACTCCGCAATCGTTTTGACGAAGATCAGCATGGCGCCCATACCGAACGAAGACAGCAGCAGCGGGACGACGATACGGCGGAATCGGTACCAGGCCGGAGCGCCCAGCACGGAGGCCGCTTCTTCCAGACTCCCGCCGATCCGCTCCAGCGCTCCGCGCAGCAGCAGGTACAGAAACGGAAACAGATGCAGGCTCATGATTGCGATCATGCCGCCGAAGCTGAAGAAAGAAGGGGCGATGCGCCCCAGGGCCGGGACAAGCTGCTCCAGGTAGCCGTTTTTTTGCATAAACAGGATCCAGCCCATCGAACCGATATAGGGAGGCGTCATAAAGGGAATCAGCAGGACCACTTCCAGCCCTTTGATGCGGCCGATCGACGTATGGACCATAATCCAGGCCAGCGGAAGAGCCAGCAGCGTCGTGCCGACGATGACGCAGATCCCGAGCCAGACCGTATTCAGCATGACTTGGGCCAGATCGGCGTCCGCAATCGTACGGAAGGGAGCTGCAAGCTGCAGCTCCCCGTCCCGATACACGCTTTGGATAAAGATTTGGATCAGGGGGATGACAATCATGACCGTCAGGACCAACAGGGCCAGCAGGACCGACAATCCCCGGATCGGTTTAAGCGTCAGGGATTTGTTCATGTTACTTGAACAACTTCAGGAAGCGTTCCGTCACATCGGCACCGTTCTCGTTCATCCAGTCCCAACCGACGGTCAGCTGCGGAATTTCGTCGAGGTTGGCCCGGTTCTCAGCTTTGATATCGGTACGTCCCGGCATGAGATAGGCTTCGGATACCATGTTCTGCGCTTCGTCAGACAGCAGGTAGTCGATAAACGCTTTGGCGTTGGCTTCGTGTTCGGTTGTATTAAGGATAGCCGCCGGTCTCGGGCTGATGACCGTACCTTCGCTCGGGTAGACGATATCGATCGGCTCGCCTTTGGCTTTGGCGCTGTATGTCATATAATCGACGGCCGAGACTACGATCCCTTTGGCGCCCGTGATGACCGGGTCCAGCGCTTCCTTGTTGGCTCCGGCCATTGTCACGCCGTTGGCTTTGTAGCTTTCGAATAAGGACCAGCCTTTGTCGCCGTTCGCGTTCAGGTAGCCGGTCATGAAATCGAGCGCGGAGCCGGACAAGGAAGGATCGGGGATATTGACTTGGTCTTTGTATTCCGGCTTGCTCAGATCCGCCCAGGAAGTCGGAGGCGTGGTGATCAGCTTCGTATTGTAGGCGATGCCCAGAGCGGAAGCGCTGGCGCTGAAGTAATTGCCGTCCGCATCCGACCAATCGGGATTAAGTTTATCCGCGTTTTTCGCGTCCGGATACGGCAGGGTCAATCCGTCGGCTTTGAGTCCTTGGGCAGCCGGGAGAGACGCGAGAATGACGATATCCGCCGCGGGGTTGCTTTTCTCCGCTTCGAGGCGGGCCAGGATCTTGCCGGTCGTGCCCTGGAACACTTCGACGTCTACGCCGCTCTCGGCTTCATAGCCTTCGATGATCTTGTTGGCGAGTCCTTCGGGGCCGGCGGTGTAGACGGTCAGCTTGGTATCCGCGCTCTGCGTCTGCTTGGCAGGCGCGCTTCCGGCAGCGGCGGCCGGGTCGGCGGCTGCGGTCGGCGTCGAGCTGCCCGTGCTGCCGCAGGCGGTAAGCGCCATGCCAAAAGCGAGCGTCAGTGCGATCGGGGCCGTTCGGGCCAGTTTTGTTTTAACGGTAAAAGTACGGTTCCACATAAGTATTCCTCCTGGGAAATCTGATTTAAGTATAAAAGAAAGCAGGCGAACGACAGGTTAAGCGTGCGGCAAAACGTTCAGGCGATGCAGCTTCCTGCGGGGGAGATACACCGTCATGCGGCTGCCCGCCGGAATCCGGCAGTCGTGGTAAGCCGTCCAGCGCTCTGTCTGGTTGTCGGCCTGCACATGTACTTCGTAGCGGTCCCCCATATAGCTGGCCTGCACGACCTCGACTTCATAGGCGTCGCAGGCGCCTTCGCCAAGCGGCTCCCAGCGCAGATGTTCCGGGCGGAACATTGCGAGCGTGCCTGCCGGTTCCGGCGGGTTCTTCTTCGGATCAAGATCGGCATCATTCGTCGCCTGCAGCGGCTCTGCCGAGAGAGAAGTTCCAGTGATCCAATTGGAGCGCCCGATAAAGCGGGCCACGAACGGATCGGTCGGCTTGGCGTAAATCTCTTCGGGCGTTCCGCGCTGCAGCACCCGTCCGCTGTGCATCACGACGATCTCGTCGGACATCGACATCGCTTCGATCTGGTCGTGCGTCACGTACAGCGCCGTCAAGCCGAGGTCCCGGACAAGCGAGAGCATCTCGACTCTCATCTCTTCGCGCAGCGAAGCATCCAGCGCGCTGAGCGGCTCGTCGAACAGGACAAGGCGAGGCTGAACCGCGACGGCCCGGGCAAAAGCGACCCGCTGCTGCTGACCGCCGGAGAGCTGGTGCGGATAGCGGTCCATCATCGCGCCGAGCTGTACTTTTTCAAGCGCGCGTGTGACCGTTTGTTTCAGATCCTGGGTCCGGCGGCTTGTGCGAAGACCAAAAGCGACGTTCTCGAACACCGTCATATGCGGCCAAAGCGCAAAATCCTGGAATACCATGCCGAATCCGCGTTTATGTGCCGGAGTACTGCGCTTGCGCGAAGCATCGAACAGCGTGTCGCCGCCGATCGAGATCGTGCCGGTATCCGGCGCTTCGAGGCCCGCGATCATGCGCAGCAGCGTCGTTTTGCCGCATCCGGACGGACCGAGCAGCGTGGTGAACGTACCTTCCTTGACGATCAGGTCGGTCGGGTGCAGCGCGGTTGTCGGCCCGAACGTTTTGCTCAATCCTTCAATGTATAAGTCCATGTGCATTCCTTTCCTGCTTCCGTTAACTGTTCAGCGTGATCGCCGCTTACAAATTCAGTTTAACGTCCTTGTTCGCTGCCCGTATTAACGGAAAATCAACACAGAATTAATTTTTCCAATGATTCCTGTTAACATTCATAGATTTTACTGATAAGGAGGGTGCGAGATAGGCCCGAAAGGGAAGGAAGATCACTACAGGATGAACTTGAATCTGACCAAGCTGAAGATCGTGGAGCTGCTCGAAAAATACAACAAGATCACGACGGTAGCCGAAATGCTGAATTTGAAGCAGCCTACCGTTACGTTTCATATGAAAAACATGGAAAAAGACTTCGGAGTCAAACTGTTCGAGACCCGTATGGGCAAAATTGTCCTGACGGACGCCGGCCGTGCGCTTGAGCATTACGCTGTCAAAATAGGCGCTCTGGCCAATGAAGCGCAGCGTGCGGTGAGCGAATTCGATACGCTTCGCAAAGGCACGCTGCGGATTGGCGCGAGCTACGTACCCGCTACCTATATTCTGCCCGGTGTGCTGCACCGATTCGCGCGTATTCATCCGGGCGTACAGGTGTCGCTGTCGGTCAAGACGGCTCCGGCCGTACGGGACATGCTGGAGCGCCATGAGATCGATCTCGGTATCGCGTCGACCGACTCGTTGGAGTCGACGGAACTGATCGCCGAGCCGCTCTGCCGGGACGAACTGGTGCTTATTTTCGCGCCTTCGCACAGACTTGCGGCACTCGACGCTCCGACGCCGGAACAGATCGCTTCTTCGTATTTTGTCATGCACGGGATGGAATCGAGTACGCGGCGCTTAACGGAGCGATGGCTTGCGACCCATTCGCGGCGTCTGCCGTCGTACCTCGAATTCGATTCATTGGAAGCGATCAAGCAGACAGTCCGGCTCGGCGAGCATGTCTCGTTTGTGTCCAGACTTGCCGTTCAAGACGAGATCGAACGCGGACTGCTGCAGATGCGGGCCATCCCGGGGATCGGTCTGAATCGTTCCATCTATATGGTCACCAACAAGCAGCGGTATCGTTCGGCCCTGCTGGCGAAATTTACGGATCAGGTATCGGAATGGCTGAGAGAAACGCCTTTGTAAGTCAAGGAGCCGGCGAGGAAAACGATCCGTGCGCGGTTTGCTTGTTTCAGTCCGGGCATTTGCATGTAATACAAAGGGAGAAAGCAGCCGGTCCGTTGAAGCGACAGCCGGTATCACAGGAGGCCGTTAGCCATGATTCGACATATCATCTTCGACTTTGACGGGACCATTGTCCATTCCCGTCCCCTAATCAGCAAAATCTATAACCGGGCAGCCCAAAAACACGGGTACCGCCCGATTCGCGAAGATGACCAAGGTCCTTTTGCCGGACATTCGATCACTCAACGGCGAAAAGCGCTGGGGATTCCGCTCTACCGGATGCCGGCATTGGGGTTGAACGTGGTTCTGGGATACCATCGGGGGATCGAGAATCTGGAAGTGAAACCGGGCATCGGAGAACTGATCGACCAACTGCATGAAAAAGGATATCCGCTCAGTATCATTTCGTCCAATCTGGAGCGAAACATCCGGGCTTTCCTGCAAAATAAAGGCATCGACCATTTTGAGCAGATTCGTTCGGCGCGAAGCCTGTTCGGCAAACACCGGGCGATTCGTTCTTTTCTTAAGCGCAACGATCTCAAAGCGGAAGAAGTGCTGTATATCGGGGATGAACTGCGGGATATCAAAGCCGGACGGCGCACGGGAGTCCATGTGGTATCGGCGGCTTGGGGATACGATTCCCTCGAGTCGATGAGACGGATCTCGCCGGACTTTACGGTGTCCCGCCCTACAGAAGTGCTCACGGCAATCCAGCGATTCGATGCAATGACGACGTAATCCATTCAAACAGCGAACGGATGAATCTCGACCCTAATGCAAAAAATTAAAAGTATCGATTTGATTATTTTAAATTGATTTTATTTAAAAATAGGATACAATATAATTGTGTTCAACTTTTATATGTGCACTTATTTCATATACAGGAGTGGTTTCAATCATGGGTTATACGAATATTTTGATCGCCGGAAGCGGCGTACTGGGCAGTCAAATCGCTTTTCAGGTTGCTTTTCACGGGTTTGCCGTAACGGTCTACGATATCACTGATGCGGCGCTGGATCAGGCCCGAGCAAGAATCGAAAAGCTCAAACCGCTCTACAAAGCGGATCTGGGCGCAAGTGACGAAGCGTTGGAAGCGGCATGGGCCCGTTTGACCTTCCAAAGCGATCTGACTCAAGCCGCCGCGCATGCGGACCTGGTGATCGAATCCGTTCCGGAATCGGTCGATATCAAGATCGATTTCTATCAAAAGCTGGCTCAGGCCGCTCCGGCCCATACGATCTTCGCGACCAATTCGTCTACGCTGCTGCCGAGCCAGTTTGCGCACGCTACAGGCCGCCCGGAGAAGTTCCTGGCGCTGCATTTTGCCAATGAGATCCGGAAAAACAATACGGCCGAGATTATGAAGCACTCCACCACGGACGAGCAGGTATTCCGTGACGTGATTGCGTTCGCGAAAGAGATTGGCATGGTCGCTCTTCCTCTGCAAAAAGAACAGGCCGGTTATATCGTGAACTCGCTGCTGGTTCCGCTGCTCAGTTCGGCGCAAAAACTTCTGGTCACCGGAATTGCCGATATCGAAACGATCGACAAGACCTGGATGGTCGCGACCGGCGCTCCGGTTGGCCCGTTCGGGATGCTCGATATCGTCGGCATCAATACCGCTTATCATATCGCACGCACAAGAGCCGAACATACCGGAGACGAAGCCTATCAAGCGGTAGCGGATCTGCTCAAGAACAATTATGTGGATCAGGGCAAATTGGGCAAAGCAGCCGGAGAAGGCTTCTATAAATATCCGAATCCGAGTTATATGGAACCGGGTTTCCTGAAGCCTTAATCGATAAAATCTTGGACTCCATCAGCAAAGTATGGCCATTTTTTACCAGAATCCGCGTTCGCGTTCATTCCGCTATGATCCTGCCCCTTTAAAGTGAGAGGGTACTCAACCCCAACCTTCGAAGGAGTGGATCAACCGCAATGCATACGAAAAGTCCAAGTACGTTCACCCAAAAGCTCACCGTTACCGCTTTGAGCGCCGCCGTTCTCTTCACCAGCTGGGGTGCCGCGCCTCAGGTGCATGCCGCTTCGAATGCAGCTCCGACTTACGAAGTGAAATTCCTGCTCGATTCGAATGACGTACTGAACGCAAATGGATCACTGCAAGCTTCGGTCAATGATGCTTTTGAGATTACGGCTGCGCCGAAGCGCCAATTGGTGGAATATTTCGATACAGATGCCCAAGAGTTGAATAACGAAGGCTGGAACGTGCGTTTTCGTAAAAAAGAAGACAAAACCGATTACGAGCTGACGTACAAAAAGCGCTTCGCGGTGCAACACGGACAAGTTGATGCCGCGCTGAGTGCCGCCAACGCCGCCGGTTTCGATTCTTCCGATACAAACTACGAAGCCGAAGTCGATTGGGGTTACGGCAAACAGACCTTGAGCTTCTCCAATACGAAGAAGGTCAAAGCCTCCACCGGCCTGACGCTGCCTTCCGCCAGCAAAGCGCTGGAACTGCTCGTCAAAGAAATCCCGGGCAAGCTGGAGAAGACACGTTCGAACGGTTGGGGAAAAACGATCCTGAAAAAATCGCGCGTACACGGCCCGATTGAGGTCAGCAAGTATGCCGGCGAATTTAACGGGGTAGAGATCGATATCGAAGTCCTGCCGATCCCAAGCGCTTCCGGCACCGGCACCGAACCGCTGGTCGAAATCTCGTTCAAAACGGACGATTACTCGGCAGCCTCCGCCAATCGCGCCGAACTGATGGACGAGCTGAACGAGGAAGGCTGGTTGGTTCCTGCCGATTCGCTCAAGACGAATCTGATTCTGGATCGGTACTGAACCCGGCTAACAGACTGGGATAAACGGAACAGCGAAGAGCAGCAGCTCTTCGCTTTTTTGTATCTATAAAAATATAGTTTACATAACAAATATTATGTTAATAAAAAGAACGAAAAATCCATTTGGAAAATTCGGTTGCGCCTTCAAGACATTGGTTAGTAAATAGAGGAAGGGAATTTTAGGAAAACGATCTTACTGAACAAAGGAGGTATGAAAATGGAAGAAACGCAGCAGCGCAAGCGATTGGTGATGATCGGCAACGGGATGGCAGGGATCAACACCATCGAGCATATCTTGAAACTGGCACCCAACAGCTACCATATTACGGTCTTTGGCAGTGAACCTTATCCGAACTACAACCGTATTCAACTGTCGTATGTGTTGGAGAAGAGCAAATCGGTCGAAGAAATCATTCTGAACGACTACACTTGGTATGA
Source organism: Saccharibacillus qingshengii (assembly GCF_013185195.1). Lineage (GTDB taxonomy): Bacteria > Bacillota > Bacilli > Paenibacillales > Paenibacillaceae > Saccharibacillus > Saccharibacillus qingshengii. The sequence goes on along the minus strand of NZ_JAAZWC010000001.1, from coordinate 238,180 downwards.
AGCGAACGGGATCAACTTGTATACGGGAACCCAAGTGACGACGATCGATATTCAGCAGAAAACGGTGGAAGCGGATAACGGAGTGAAGGTTGCCTACGATCGTCTCATTATCGCTACCGGCTCTAGGCCCTTTATGCTGCCTGTACCGGGAGTGGAGAAGCAGGGCATTATCGGATTCCGTGATATTGCGGATTGTGAGCACATGCTTCAAACCGCGGATCAATATAAAAAAGCAGCCGTTATCGGCGGAGGTCTGCTGGGGCTTGAAGCCGCCAAAGGCCTATCGAAGCTCGGTATGGATGTCACGGTCGTTCACCTGTTCAAAGAACTGATGGAACGGCAGCTGGATCCTACGGCAGCCCGTATGCTGCAGACCGAACTTGAAAGCCAAGGGCTAAAGTTCGCAACCGGCAAACAAACGGCTCAATTTCTCGGCGAGGAACGGGTCAGTGGGATCCGGTTTGCCGACGGTACGGAACTTGAAACGGAATTCGTCGTGATGGCGGCGGGAATCAAGCCGAATGTCGAGCTGGCTCAGGCAAGCGGGATCGAAGTGAACCGGGGCATTCTTGTTGACGACTATATGCGGACATCCGCAGCGGATGTGTATGCGATCGGAGAATGTAATGAACACCGGGGAATATCGTACGGCCTGGTTGCGCCTTTGTTCGAGCAGGGCGCCGTACTGGCCAAGCAGCTCTGTGAGGTGGAAACCGAGCCGTATGAAGGTTCGACGGTTTCTACTCAGCTTAAAATTTCCGGAGTGGATGTCTTCTCTGCAGGGGAATTCATGGATGCGGAAGACCTGTCGATCGTGCGTATGCATGACGATTGGCGGCGGATTTACAAAAAAGTACTGATGCGCAACGGCCGGATCGTCGGCGGGATTCTGATCGGCGACGGACGCGAGATGTCCCGGCTGCAGCAGTGGATTCGCACCGGTACGGTGATGACCGAAGCTATTCATACGGCGATTGTCGGGCAGGGAGCGCCGGATACCGGAAATACGGTAGCCGACTTGGCCGATGAAGAGATTGTATGCGGCTGCAACGGCGTCAGCAAGAAACGTATTGTAGATGCGATCTCCGAGAATGGTCTTACAACGGTAGAAGAGATCAAGGCCACAACCAGCGCCTGCCGATCCTGCGGCGGCTGCCGCCCGGTTATCGAGCAGATTCTGCAGTATGTACTCGGGGATCAATATGACTCGGCGGCCGCCAAAAAAGAAGCGATCTGCGCTTGTACAACACTCAGCCGCGACGAAGTAGTGCGCGAGATCAAGGAAAAAGGTCTGATTACTTCACAGGAAGTTCGGTACGCCCTGGAATGGAACAACAAGGAAGGGTGCTCCAAGTGCCGTCCTGCCCTGAACTATTATCTCGGGATGATCTGGCCGACGGAGCATGTGGACGAACGGGATTCACGGCTCGTCAACGAGCGGATGCATGCCAATATTCAAAAAGACGGTACCTTCGGCGTGGTGCCGCGTATGTACGGCGGTGTAACGACGCCGGAAGATCTGCGCCTGATCGCAGACATTGCCGTCAAATACAAAGTCAAAATGGTCAAAGTGACAGGCGGACAGCGCTTGGATCTGCTGGGGATCAAGAAAGAAGATCTGCCGAATATCTGGAAAGACCTCGGGATGCCGTCCGGTTATGCCTATGCCAAAGCGCTGCGAACGGTAAAAACCTGTGTCGGCTCGCAGTTCTGCCGGTTCGGCACTAAAGATTCGATCGGCCTTGGTATTCTCATCGAGAAGAAATTCGAGCGGCTGGACATGCCCGCGAAATTCAAGATGGCGGTTAACGGCTGTCCGCGCAACTGCGCCGAGTCGGCCACCAAAGATATCGGAATCGTCGGCAACGAAGGAGCCTGGGAAATCTATGTGGGTGGCAACGGCGGGATCAAGGCCCGTTTGGCCGAACTGCTGTGCAAAGTCAGAACAGACGAAGAGCTGCTGGAAATTATCGCCGCGTTTATCCAGCATTATCGCGAGACCGGCAAATACCTCGAACGAACATCGGACTGGATCGAGCGGGTCGGTCTGCAATCGGTGATCGATACTATAGTGAACGATCCGGATAACCGTCGTGCGCTGGTCGAACGGATCGAACAGGCGCTTGGTCAGGTGCAGGAACCGTGGAACGGTGCGCTGGTCGAACGGATCGAACAGGCGCTTGGTCAGGTGCAGGAACCGTGGAACGAAATCCTGGACAACTCGAATCTGCGCGAGAAGATGTTCGATGATCTCAGTGCTTCGGTAGTTCCGGATAGGGGGACTGTATGATGTCATCATTAAGACCGGATCAAGATTATACGTATTACCGGGTCGGTACTGTCGATGATTTTATAGAGCGAATCGGCAGAAAAGTCAAGGTGGAACAGGCGGATATCGCTGTGTTCAAAACATCGGAAGGCGAATGGTTTGCACTGGAGAATAGAAGCCCCGGCCCGCGGGGCGGGACACTGGCCGAAGGAATCGTCTCCGGAACCCTGCTATACGATCCAATCTGCGATTGGCGGATTCGGCTGACCGACGGAGAAGTGATGGACCCGGATAGCGGAAAAGTACAGACGTATCCGATCCATATCGAAGAAAACGAGGTGCGCATCGGCATTCCGAAAAGCGAAGGAGGGGAAGCGAATGGCTAACGGACTTGAAGGTAAAAAGATCGTCATCGCCGGTTCCAAAATTCCCGAGGATATGGCGGAAGTAATCGAACGCCGGGGCGGTACAGCATTGGTGCGCTCTTTGCAGGGTTTGACCCCTGCGGATCCATCCGAGATCGAACGGGATGTCCGGCAGTTCATAGAGCAGGAATATGACTGGGTGATCTTTACGACGGGAATCGGTTACGAGGCAGTTTATGCGGCGGCAGAACGTTTGGGAATGGTCGAGGCATTTGAGGAGAAACTAAAAAGCTCCAAAGTGGCTTGCCGCGGCTACCGAACTAACTCGCTGCTAAAAAAATCCGGTGTCCACCCTGCCGTCAGCGCGGACGACGGCACGATCGCCAATATGATCGACAAACTGCAGCTGTTCAATTTTGACGGCTGCCATGTCTGGCTGCAGCTGCATGGTGAACTCACCGCACAGCTGCACCAGTTTATCGAGAGTCAGCCCGAAATGAACACCCAGGCGGTGCTTCCGTACCGCTATCACGCGCCGGAACAAGAAACCCTGGCCCAATTGACCGAAGAACTGCTGCGGCATCAGGTTGATGCCGTTTGCTTTACGACGCAGGTTCAGGTGAACTATCTGTTCGATTATGCGTTGGAAACCGGATGCGAAGCCGAGCTTAAGGAGAGTTTCGAACATCACGTCCTCGCTGCAGCTGTCGGTAAGGTGACGGCGGATGCGCTGCGTGAAAAAGGGATTGAACGCATGGTCGTCCCCAAAGTTGAGCGGATGGGCTCCATGATCGTGGAGATTGGCCGCTTTTTCGAATAAGGACAAATGAATAGGGGGCCCAGACATGCAGGGATACGATCAAGAGGATGCTTTTTACTCGATATTCAAGGTGTCGCAAACCGGAATAAAATTCATTATTATCATGATCATCATTCTGATTGTACTCGGATTGGTTGCCGCTTTCACAACGTTTCGTAAAAACCTGACTGGACCCAAAATTATGGCATTAGGCATTGTTTTCATCGGATTGTCCGTGGTTTTTGCTTCGGTTATCAGTTTCACTTATTTGGTCCAAAGCTTGCATCTTATCATTCTTTTAGTGGGGATGACTTTAGTTTTTATAGGAGTATGTTGGAAGAATTGATGTAACCTGAGCGATAAAACTTCGAGAGACCTCAGTGAATATATGTTAATAATAGGAGTGGAAATGAATAAAACTAAAGAATACTCGCCGATTGTATTCCGAATCGAAGGTCGTCTTTTTTGGTGCATTTGGTATACAGATAAAAAGGACGGGGATGAGGAGGATGGTTTTTTAATTGAAGCGGATAGGCTTAAGACCTTTGATTCTCGAGAGACGTTAGATTCTTATGGGGAAGCAACGAACAAGGAACTTACCGATTTAGAAATCGCATTTTTTGATGTTGATCGACTAAGACAGGAATTCGATCAGATCGAAGATACGCGAACAGTCGACTGTCATCGTTTTTTAAACTTTTGGAACATGGTCAGCGATGCAGCCTGTTCATTAAAACGTTCATTTTACGGAGATCAAGAAGAAGTCACCCCGGTCTATCATAGAGTTTTTTATGGAACGAACCCTCCGACGTTAAGGAAAGGTGGAGAATATTTTACGCCGACTTGGACGAATGTGGATCTGAAGGTGCTGCAGGCGGTATTTGAGGATGGAATAAAACTACTGAAATCCGCCTTATAATCGCTTCTTAAAAGGTGCAAAAAAACAGCGTATAATATAAATTATACGCTGTTTTTGTTTAAATCCATTAAAACATGCCGAGTTGACCACTTATCCGCTTTAATCTTGTCCATTTTTTGGTATTTTGATAGCTTCAATTCCTTTGGCTGATTGCACGAATACTTCTTCTGTTCAGAGTGTGAGCGAAGAGTCTCCCCGGGCTTTCGTTACGACCGAGGTTCGGAGATTAGCGGTACCCCGATCGAATACCATCTCGGAATACTGCGGGCGTACAAATATTCGTTATCATATCGGAGTATGCGATTGTGGTCCCCTTGAACTTCCCAAAGCGGCTTTCCGGTCTCGGCATCATAAGCTTGAAGAATTTCTCGTAAGTAAGCGCCGGATGCGACCGATAAGGCCAATATCATATTTCCTCGAACTTCTTGCGGTAGACCCTCGAATGTCGGAAAATTACGAAGAGTCTTACCACTTATTGCACTGATCTGGGTCAGCCCTTTACTATCCGCCAGATAAAGGGTAGCTCCGTGCAGAATAAACCCTTGCGCTCCGTAAACATCGGAAACTTTCGTCGATCTTGCCGGAGCGTTTTTTTGTCCAAGGGTTTTCCCGGTTTGAGCATTCAATTTAACGATCGTTCCTTTTTTGTAACAGCGTAGAGGGATTGGTTTAATGTTAAAACAGGTTGTGCCAGTTCAAGCGGATAAGTTCATTTGATCGTTCCTTTGTGTGTATCGGCAGGGATGAGCCTTTTGACGTCATGGGGACAACGGCCAAAACCGAAGACGAAGCCGCTTGAGCTGTTGGCGACGTTCCGACTAAAATCCCGGTTGTGCCCATGAATAGCGCGGCGGTTAGAGAAGTGGCGATACGACGCTTGAGTTTAATGTGAGTAGTAGATTGAATGTTCATGATCTTCTCCTTTTTTTATCGCTTCCCAGCTGCCTTACTGCTCTTTATCTTTCAGCACGGCAGGGCGCTTTACAGCGATCAGCTTGTCCTCGGCTTGAATAATCACGGTATCTCCGATCAGAAGTGTCCTGCCATACGCCTGCGATCCGGTATCGATCCGACCCACCGGTTTGGCTGAAGTGGATATCGATCAGATAGAACTGCCCGCTGACGAGACCTGCATAGGCGCCTCTTCCGTATAGATCGAGCTGCGATACGGGAGTTTGCAGTTCCGGATAGGTGGAAGAGGTCTGTCCTGCAAAGCAGAGTGCTCAAAAGAAGTTTAGACTTATTCAATAGGAATCACGCCTTTCATAGTGTAAAGATTAAATGTTTACATAATAACAATTATGTGCATATTATTCTTTTGCTAAAGTCTTGTTTAATTTAATAAACTGTCTTAGGTAAGAGATAGTTATTTCTAAGGAGAAATAAGCGACAAAAAATTGAGTCCGGCAATACGATCCTGCACTTCTATTCAACGTGCCACTTCCGACAAATTCGGCAGCGGTTTATTTTTATTTACAGAATAATATTATGGTAAACCGAATAATTATCGAAGTTTTTTTCATAAAAAAGTGAACTCGATTCCTTGTCGAAGCGTATACGGGTCAGACAAAAGGAGGGGACACTATGAACGAGGCGTTAAGCCGGGAGGAGGCCAAGCGTTTGTTTGAGCGGCATTCGAAATCGATCTTCGGCATTTTGCTTGCTTTGACCAAATCGAAAGTGCTCGCAGACGATCTGACCCAGGAGACGTTCATTCGCGCTTTCAGCAAATACGATCAGTATCGCGGCGAAGAAGGAAGCGACAGTGCGTTTCGCCCCTGGCTCGCTCGTATTGCCGTCAATCTGGCACGCAGCCATTACCGCAAACTGAAATGGCAGACGCTGTTCTGCCAAGTGCCGGATCAAGTAACAGAGCGGACAGCCGAAGCGATCGCGCTTCTGAACGAACGTCAGCTCGAACTGTGGCAGGCGGTCTGCCGTCTGCCGCATAAGAGCAGAGAAGTGATCCTACTGCATTATTATGCGGACATTCCGCTCAAGGAAGCCGCCGAGACGCTGGACATCCTGCTCGGTACCTGCAAGTCGAGACTGGCTGCAGGGCTTGCGAAGCTGAGGGTGAATCCGGATCTGTCCGCACACCGTTTCCCAAACGCTTCCCGAACTCAGGAGGAGATCCGATGAATCCAAAATTCTTTTCCCGCCGTCCCGTCATATCTCAACAAGAACTGGTGAACAGATTGAAGACCGAAGGACCCGAATCGTTGAAAAAGGCTGACCTCAATGTCATGTTCGAGCAAATATGGCAGGATCAGCCGGATCAGATGAAAAAGGTACTCCCGAACTCTCGGAAGAAGCGCACACAGGTTTTTGTGGCATTTATATTGACTTTTCTGCTGATTGGGACAGCTGCATACACATTGAACGAGTCGAAATCAGTACCCGCCAAATCCGACATATCGGGCATCGATTTTCGGAATCTGGTGGATATCATTGCGACAAAGGAGGTCAAGTACCGCGGAGAAGAGCGCATCGAAGACTTGTCTACCCCATTGAACATTGTGATAAAAAACAATGGGGTAACGCTCAAACTCGTTAAAGCCTATTACGATGGAGGAAAAGCCAAGATCGATTATATTGTGGAGACTTCCGCCCACAAAAATCCGTTAAAAAAATCGACTTCCACTTTCAAGTATGAATTGAAGCTGATAGGCGTCGACGAAAAAGATCAACCTTTTACGGATTTGCGAACGACGAGAACCCTTTTGGACCAGCATCATTTTGCGGGCACGCTTGATTATTCATTTTCGGACTTCAATGGTGCGAAAGAAATCAAGTTTTCGCTCAAAGCTCACGAACTTGCGAATACGTCCGGTGACTGGCACGCCGAATTTAGTTTAAACTCGTCCAAAGCCGATGCCCAAACGTTTACCTTTTTCCCGAATCAATCGTTCAAATATCAAGGACATCGATTCAACGTGGATAAAATCAAAGTCGGTCCTCTATCGAACGTTATTCAGATGACTCGATATAATCCTCAAGACGGCAGTGGGGTAGAAGTCTCTTATTCAGACAATATCGAAACGTTGTTTCGACCATTAATGGGAGGGGTTACTGATATGGGCGGCAACGAAGATGGCTATACCGACGAGATTTTTTCAATTGAACCGTTTAGCACGATTTATCGTAAACCGACTTCGCTGTTTTTTGATATTTCAACATTCGACCAGCCCCAAGAATCCGGTACGGTGAAGGAGCCGTTCGATGGTCGTCTTCCGATCACGCTGGAGGGGTTCGACGGCGATAAGATGATCTTAACGCATATCGAGTACAGAAAAGACAGCACGATCGTACGCTTGAAATATAATTCACCCAACGTTCAATCATGGACACCTTATTTCGTTCCCGTTCAAGGAAAAGAGGACTTGAACTTGAGTTTCAAAACGCAAAGTTTTGAACGCATCTCCAAGACTGACCTGATCTTCGAAGGCGTTCTCGGGCCAGTGAATCCCGAGGATATCGCCGCTTTCGCGGCTACCACGTATAAAGCGCCAAAATCACAAGAACGTTTTGAAATCCCGTTGGAATGGAGCCATGCCCTCAAAGGCCGCCAATAATGCGATTTAGTATGCAGCGGCAAGTTGCTCGCAAATAAAAAGACAGCAACGAGAAAAAGGCTGCTTTATCGAAGCAGCCTTTTTCTTATTTCCGAAAACGAAATCTGATCGGACAGTATGGATGCTTGCAATCAGCCCTTCAGCCAGGCATTCGCCAGCAGCATAGCGCCTTTCTTGGCATTCGTCTCGGCCAGTGTATTCAGCATCACAAAGTCGTGAATGATACCCTGGAAGCGGACGGCCGTCACCGGAACGCCGGCTTCGCGCAGCTTGTTGGCGTAGGCTTCGCCTTCGTCGCGCAGCACATCGGCTTCGCCGGTAATCACGAGTGCTTCAGGCAGTCCCTGCAGCTGCTCGGTCGTCGCTCGCAGCGGGGAAGCCGTGATCTGATCGCGCTCCTGCGGATCGGTCGTATACTGATCCCAGAACCATTTCATGCCTTCCTTCATGAGGAAGTACCCTTCCGCGAACTGATTGTACGATTCCGTCTCGAACGAAGCGTCCGTGACGGGATAGAACAGCAGCTGCTTCGCGATCTTCGGACCGCTGCGTTCTTTGGCCATCAAAGTGATCGCAGCCGTCATGTTGCCGCCGACGCTGTCGCCGCCTGCATACAGTTTCGAAGTATCGAACCCTTCGGCCGCTCCCTGCGCCGAGATCCATTCGAGCACGGCGTAGATTTCTTCAATCGCCACCGGATATTTGTTCTCCGGGGAAAGGCTGTAATTCGGGAACACCACCGCGACTTCCGCGCCTACAGCCAGCTCGCGAATCAGGCGGTCATGCGTGTGCGCATTGCCGAATACCCAGCCTGCACCATGGGTGTAGAGAAGAACGGGGAGAGCGGCACCTGCTCCTTTTGGACGCACAATCCGGATCGAGACTTCGCCTTTTGGTCCGCCCGGAATCGTCTTGTCTTCGATGTCGACATCCGGTTTGAATACATCGCCCGATTGAACCTGGTCGACGGTCTCGCGGCCTTTCTCCGGTCCCAGGTCGGACAGGAACGGCGGCTTGGCGTTGTCGTCGGCAAACTGTTGAGCTGCGGATTCGAGAACGGGCTTCTTGGCATTCGTCATGGAACAGACTCCTTCCGGTGCTGATCAGCACCCGTGCAGATTTGATGGATTTTAGCCTACCCCAGCTAATTACCACAAATTGAATCGCGAAAAACAAAGAAGGGTCCGTTATTTCATTTTATCCGTTTCTCCACAGCTGCCGGGCAGGGATTCGTGCGCTTATTTCGAACTTTTCGCCAGGGTCAGACCCAGCCACTTCGTGTCCGTACGAATCAGCAGACCCGACTTGGTCACCGAAATCGATTGAATATCACCGGAACCTGCAGCCAGTCTGCCGACGGGAGTGCCCGTCTTTAGGTTGAATACATGGATTTCTCCGTTCTCCAGCCCCACATAGACCAGCTGCCCGGATACGACCGGAGCGATAGCGGCTTTGCTGCCCGGATCTCCAAACGATACGGAAACTCCGTTGGCCAACTTGACTCCCGTTAATCCTGTTTCTTTTTGGAAGAAAGCCCATCCCTGCTCCGGGCCGCCGATCCAGTCTCCGGCGTTGGCATAGCTCTTGGCCGCGTCCGCATATTTTCCCTGGGACATAGAAAAGCGGGTCAACTGCAGTCCGTCTTCCGTCTCATCTACCGAGTATCCGACAGAGCCCTGCAGGAAGGTGCGGCTGTTTTGGAGATCGATCCCCGCCGATTCAAGCGGTGCATACTGCCCGGCCGGTGTGAGTTTTCCGCTTTTCAGATCGGCATGAACAAGCGTAATCAGATAGTCCGCTGCCGCCGAATCTTCTTCGTCAGCGGAGACTGCTGCCGTTGCGGACAAATCGCGCAGGATCAGCTTGTCATCTTGCGTACCCAGCACTTCATAAGAACCTTCGATCTGCCAGAGCAGGCTTCCGGTTTCCGCATATACGCCGTACAGGATTCGGTCTCCGGCGGGCGTCGTACCTTCGGCAGCCAGCACATCGCCGTAGCGACCCAGCACCTGCAGAGTCTCGGACGGGATCTCGTCGTTTTCCCACTTGAGCTTTCCGTTTCCGGTATGATAAGCGGCCAGCCTGCCCGAAGAGTCGGAATAATAAAGACTGCCCTGCAGCACCCGAAGCGAAGCTTCCGAAGCTTCGGCGGTATGCCCGAGTTCGGTGCTCCAGCGTTTTTTTCCTTTTTGGCTGTCCAGTTTGGTGATCCGTTCGTTTTCTTCGATCAGGAATACAGAAGCATTGGCCGATGCAGACGGAAGGATTCCGCCGGCGTAACTCCATCTAAGTTTGCCGGTTGCGGCATCCGCGGCGCGAAGAGAACCGTCCGATTCGTAGAAAAAGAGTCCGTCCGCAGTTTGAACAGCCGCGCCGGGAACCTCGGCCTCCTGCATCGATATTTCCCATGCGGCTTTGAGCAGAGGAGCTTGGGCCGCCGCAGGTCTTTTCTTGTCTCCGGCGATTTTGCCGTCCGCTTTCTTCTGACTTTGAACGTTCTTTTGCCCTTGTTCGTTTTTCTGGGCAGGTTTATTCTCGTTCTTCGCCTGTGCCGTACCGGCGGCCGATACGGTGCCTACGCTCAGCAGAACGGCCGCCACGACGGCGGCTGTACGTAATTTTCTCATGTTTTGTAATCCTCCCGGAGTCGAATAGCCGCCTTGAATCCTGACAAGGCAGCAGTTACTTATTCAGTTATTATCGGTCCTGCGGAGAAGGAAATGTAGCTTTTACGTTCAAGGATGCTTGACGGCAATCAGTTCTTTTTCCGTTTGGATCAGCACGGTACGACCTACCAAAAGAGTCTCGCCATAGGTTCGGCTGCCGGTATCGACTACGCCCGATGTTTGGCCCGAAGCCAGATCGATCAAATAGAATTTGCCATCGCTCAGTCCCGCATACAGTCCGGCTTCGTGCAGATCGAGCCGGGCAAGCGGATTACCCGCAAGCTTGTACGTCGTCGTTTCTTTTTGGCCCGGCAGCAGCGAATTCAGGCTCAGACCGTCTTGGAAAAACAGCCGGTTCTTATAGGGCCCCGCCAGGAATTTGCCGTACCCTTCATAAACGACAGGCTTTTGCTTATTGGGGTCTTGATTCAGATCAAACCGGTACAGGACGGGAGCAATCCCTTCCAGCACGCCTGCGGTATACTTCTCCATTGCGACATACACATAGTCCCCTTCAACCACGAGCTGCTCCGCCGATTGGTACAAACCGTCTACAACCTGAACGTAATCGTACGAAGTTTTTATTCGGCCGGTCTTGATCTCGACTTGATCAAGCTTGGCCGCATGATTCGGGGATGCCCATTGAGCGGTATTGCGCAGATACAGAAGACCGTGTCGAAACTCGAGTACAGGGCCGTGGCTGCTGTTGAGCGTCCACAAATTCCGCCCTGTTTTCGGATTGTAGGCTTTGTACTGATCGAAGGTCAGCGCTCCGCTGACGACCGAGGAGACGACCAGGATCCCGTCATACACGCCATAGGAGGTCGGACCGCCGTATTCGCTTTCGGTCGACGTTTTCCACAGCTGCCTGCCGGTTGCGGGATCATAGGCTTTCAAAGCGAGCGGACCGCCGACATAGAGAATGCCTGCAGACAGGGAAGAAGTGATAGTCGACGTTTGAGGCTTGAAACCCGTTTGGGTTTGCCAGAGCTGCCGTCCCGTCTGCATGTTCAGCGCCCGAAGCATGCCGGCAGCGTCTACGACATACAGTGTATTTTGGCTAAGCATTACCGGAGAAGCCGGTTTGACGTTTGCGGTCCAGCGGGTTCGTCCGGTTGAAGCGGCAGCCGCGTACAACTTTCCTCCTTTTGGGAAAAAGACGAGCCCGCCGGAGGTCCGTGCAGCCGAGCGAATAACTCCTTCGGCAGGCGAAGAATCCATTTGTGTTTTCCACAGCGTCTTCAACGCCGGAACGTTCTCGTTTTCCGCACTGACAATAGCAGAATTGGTATAGGAAACAACAGGAGAAGCGGCAGCGGAAGGCAGGATGGAGCAGACGAGTCCGAATGAGATCACAGCAGTCATCACACGAGCATTTTTTGGCATCATCAAGGACCTCTCTTTGCAGAATAAATTTAGTTTACATAATAATAAATATGTTACTTTTTTGATTTCCTATTTTATCCTTTTCGGTTCTTTAACGTTAAGGCCACCCAAAGAGTTGCCGAAGCTTTGAACAAAACTTGCCAGGCAACCCCGAATTAGTCCACAATATTATAGAAGAAACTTGATAAGCGGAAACGGGGCGAACTTGACCATGACGACGATCCGGATTCCCGACGACGAAGCCTGCGAGACTTATACCGAGTATCTGGAAGCTTTTCTGATCTGGATGCAGGACGCGGGATATACCGATTATACGCAAAAAAATTATCTCAGCGACGTACGGCATTTTCTGATCGCACTGAACGGACGGGAACTGAATACGGTCAAGAAAATTCATGTGATGTCTTTCCTGTCGAGTGCCAGACGCGAAGGGGCGGGGGACGCGACGCGCAATCGCAAACATGCCGCCGTGCAGTGTTTTTTCAAAGCGCTGATCGAACTCGAGCTGCTGGAGCACAACCCGGCATTCGGGATCAAAAAAGCCAAAACCGAAACGAACCGGGCCCCCGTCTATCTGGACGAACGGCAGATCGGCGTGTTCCTGGAAGCGGTTGAAGGCAAATATCGGGGGCGCAATCTGGCGATTTTCCTGCTTATGGCCTACATGGGGCTGCGGGTCGGCGAAGTTCACGCGCTCAATGTCTCCCATTACAATGCCGAGCGGCGCACGCTCCAGGTGTTCGGCAAAGGGCGCAAATGGCGTACGCTTCCGGTTCCCGAAGCGGTAGGCGGCGTGTTGGAGGAAGCGATTGCGCAGCGCCTCTCGCCGTGGACGCAGCGGGAAGAAGCGCTGTTCGTTTCGCAAAAAGGCCGCCGGATGTCGATTCGTGCGATCCAGCAGCTGGCCGCCGATACGTTTGACCGATTTCAGCAGGATCTGGATCCCAACCAGCGTATTGCGTATTCGAGCCACAAACTGCGGCATTCGTTTGCGACCATGCTGCTGCGCCGGGGCGCGGATCTGCGGACGGTTCAGGAAATGCTCGGGCATGCTTCGATCCAGACGACAACCGTATACACACACGTAACGAATCGGGAGAAGGAAGAAGCGATGGATCGCCTGGATGTTAAGCTGCCGGGAGATAAGGGTAAGAACTCCTAAGTACGTGACGGAAAAAGGCGGTCTCTGCGCCGCGGCTTTTCCGAATCTAAGGAGGTTATCGAAATGGGATTCAATCTTGGAGGACTGGGAGATATGCTGGGCAAGCTTCAAGGAGGTGCAGGCGGAACCGGCGGATTGGCGGAGATGCTGAACAAACTTCCTTTAGGCGAAATCCTGCAAAAGCTGCCGCTGGACCAACTGCTGAATTCGGAGTTTTTGCAAAAGTATACTCCGTTCAAGTCGGCCGCGGAAATGCTGCAAAAGTTCGGAATCGGCGGCAGCGACGCGAACGCTCTGCAGCAGGTTCCGCCGGAGGAGCTGGACGAGAAGGTGAATGCCAATACGCAGTTCGGCTCCATGCAGGAACTGCTGCAAAAAGGGCTGGAGTTCATGCAGCAGCGGCAGGGCAAGTAAGAGTGTAGTCATTCCATGGGCCTTAGGATTTCGGTCCGAGCCTATCCAAACGCGGTTGCGCCCAAAGCGGCGAACCGCGTTTTTTGAATGGAGACTTTAGCGATGCGGGACCGATTTTCTCTACTCCCGGATTGTTCATTTTCGGCCATCGTGCTATCGTAGTCAGACAGGAAGTTTGCTGCCGGAACATGCGATCAAGCACGGCGGTTATCAAGGCCTTACGGAGCGGGGAAACAGCCCGAAGGCAGAAGGGGTCTAAACCGAAATGCGTTTCGATATCGAATATTTGTCTTTTTTCGTGATCCAGGTTGAAGGCCGTGAAGGCCAGGGGGCCCGGGGTTACAAGCATTATCAGACCATGGACGATTACGATTATGAAGACAGTCCGGTCAAAAAATTTCTCGACAGCGAGTTTTCGCGGATCGCCAAACGGAAAGTGGAGAAAAATCCGCTGACCGAGCAGGCGCCCACCAAGATCGGAACGTTTATCGTGGAGCCGGGCTACGAGCTGGACAGCAACCCGAACTTCAATATGTTCAACCGGATGCGGACCGCGGACGGCAAAGAAGACTTCAAAAACGCCTGCGACGATCTGGTGCGCAATTATCTGGATACGGGATCGGTCCGCGGCGGTGCATTGGTACTCACCCGGGCCAAAATGACGACGCATTCCGACGATCCGTTTATTTTCGTCATGAAATGCGACTTCGAGAACAAGATCGCCCGGATCTCCGATGAGCAGAACCTGATCGACGAAGTGGAAATGGCGATCAGTACCAAGAACATCAAGTCGATCATGTATCCGCATATGCCGGAAGCGGGGATGACCGAAGACTGGGAATTGAAGATCCATCAACCTTCGCATGCCCGATATTTCGAAGATTTCCTGAAATTTGTCGTCTACGAGCAGTCGATGCCGGAGATCGTAAACGAGCGCGTGATGGAATTTGTTCAGACTTATGTCGAAGAAAAATGGCCGGACGAGACAAGCGAAGAGCGGCAGCGCGAAGAACACGATCTCGAATTGTGGACAGCGAGCGACAAACGGGATATTCAGGAAAAGTGGGAACCCCAGCAGGTGATGGAAGCCGCCGAACGGATTACGGAATTCCAGCCGGAAATCGAGGTCCGCTTCAAGTTAGGCAACAGCCAGATCAAAGGTCTGTTGGCGGACTTTGGATACGGCGTGCATATTACCCGTCTGAACGGCCGTTATGCGGTTATTCTGGAAGGGGAGTCGTTTGTGTTCGACAAAGGACATTCTCCGGTCGAGCTGCTTCAGCCCGAAGATTTCGAGACGGTAGCCAAGCGTCTGCTCGAACGCAAGGAAGAGCCAGGCGACGGTCTTCCGTACTAAATCGCCAAGGGGGAGACGCCTTTGACAAAACGTGACGGCCATGATCCGCTTTCGGGGATCCGGATCGAGAATCCCGGGGATGTCCGGTTTCTCTCCGGCGCGGAAAGTTCCTTCTGCGCAGACCGCGCCCAAGAGCTGATTGCACGTGTTCGGCCCGATATCGATCCGGATGAATTGATGCCTGTCCGGGCACTTGAGCTGGACAAGAATGAACGGCTGCTGGAATACGGACGGCAGCACGGCGGTATTGCTTTCTATCGGGGCCCGCATCTGTTCCTGCGTATGGACGCTGCAGGCGAACTTCTCGATCTGCAGACCGATTGGACACCCTGCCGATTCGAACCGCCTCCGACCCAAGAGTCTCCTTCCGGGATCCATCCGCCTGAAGACGCCTCCTGCCTCCGGGCGGTATATGCACTGGATGTCTCCTCGGTTCGGCCGTTCTATCTGTTCCCGCCGCGCGCCTATGACCGGGAAGGCCGCAGGATCGTTCAAAGCGAGAAGTTGGGGCCTTGGGAATGGATCGACCTGCGCGGCGGCGGGGGAGTCAAGCGAAGCCCAGCCGCCCCGATCCGCCCGCTTCAGGGCCGTCTGCCTGCCGGCGATCCGAACAGATCGGAGCCTCTGGAACGCGATGAACTGCGGCGCGTTCGCGGCTCCGTGCTTGACTATCTGCTGAGAAGTCCACGTCCTCGAGCTTACCGCTGGGCGTTTCTCGCCGGCAGGGAACGCTCTTCGTTTCAAACGGTGGGCAGCTCTGTCCATGTCCGCGTGTACCGCCTTGTTCACGGCATTCCGGTGCTGGGCGCCTGTCTCGATTTGTATGTAGATCGGCGTACCGGAAGGCTGTCGGCCGTTTCCGACGAGCTTCAATTCCGCCGGGTTCGTCTGGAACGTTTTGCCGAAGCCTTCGATAAGCCCCGATTAGCCGAAGACGAAGCTTGGCAGAATCTTCGCGGACAAATTCGAGTGCTGCCTTATTATGTGCTGACCGACAGCGAAGAAGGCGAAGCAAAGCAAGCCTCGCTGATCTGGATCGAAGAAAGCGAGTTTGTGTGCGATGCGTTCACCGGCCAGCTGGTTCGCGCCGAGATCATAAGGCTGTAGCCGGAGACCGAATCCTGCTTCAGCCATACGGAAAAGCCCGGGTTTCTCTTTGGAGAAACCCGGGCTTTTTGACATATCGCCGTTTATCTTACAGGTTGACTTTGGCAATTTCCGATTTGAGCTTGTTTGCCGAAGCATTGAGCAGTTCCAGCTCTTTGTCGTTCATCGGAATTTCCAGATGCTCGCGGACACCGGAGCTGTCGACGACACATGGCAGTCCGAGATAGACGTCGGAAATACCGTGATAGTTGTCCAGCAGTGTCGATACGTTCAATACGGAACTTTCATTCTGCAAGATGGCGGTTACGATGCGGTCCAAGGCAAGGGCAATCGCATAATACGTCGATCCTTTGGCGTTGATGATCTCGTAAGCGGCATTCTTCGTGTTGTGGAAGATTTGGTCCTGATCGCTCTCCGAGATGTTAAGATCCGCACCGGCTACGTTCGCCATGCTCCATACCGGCAGCTCGGAATCGCCGTGCTCGCCGATGATGTGCGCGTGAATACTGCGCGGATCAAGGTTCTTCTGCTTGCCGATCAGATAACGGAAGCGGGCGCTGTCGAGCAGCGTACCCGAACCGATAACCCGGTGAGCCGGCCAGCCGCTCTTCTTGTACGAGACGTACGAGAGGATATCAACCGGATTGGTAGCCACCAAAATAATGCCGTTATCGTTGTATTTGACGATATTGCCGATGATTTGATCGAAGATTCCCGCATTGCGGTTGAGCAGGTCGATACGCGTTTCGCCCGGGCGCTGTGCGGCGCCGGCCGCGATGACGATAACGGCTGCGTCTTTGCAATCGGAATAATCGCCGGCCCAGACTTTGACACCGCCCACGAATGGAAGTCCGTGATTCATGTCGAGCGCCTGTCCAAGTGCAAGTTCCTTGTTCACATCAATAAGTACGAGTTCGGTCATACGCTGCCTGAGCAGTAAAGTGTAGGCCGTTGTGGCTCCTACGTCGCCCGTGCCGATTACGACGACACGGCGGGAACGCGTGGATGAGTTGGTCATATTCAATTCACTCCGTTTCTTAAACTTGTAAGATAGAGGAAGAAAAGATCCTCTTAACTTTTAACCAGTTTACACGGTAAAAAGCCACTTGTCACGAAATTGTGTCAAAAGTCTTTGCATGACCCTTCCCCCCTTTTGGTATAATAAAAAAATGTTTGGACAAGTACTCGGGAACACCCGATAGAAAAGAGTTGAATGATTATGCGCGGATTTGCGATCCTGCTCGGGTTCAGTTTGGCCGGCGTTCTGCTGCATGACATGCTGCATGTTCCGCTGCCGGGCAATGTCTTGGGTCTGCTGCTGTTTTTGGCTGCGCTGTTCGGGAAGCTCGTCAAGCTGGAATGGGTCGAAGAATCGGCCAACCTGCTGACCGGGCATCTTCTGCTGTTCTTTATTCCCTATGTGATCGGGGCGGCGGCTCTGATTCCGCTGCTGGGCGGCAATGCCGCATCGATTGTTGTCGGCGTTGTCGGCAGTACGTTTGCCGTTTTGTGGGTGACGGGAACGGTCGCCAAGAAAACGGCCCCGAAAAACAAAAAGGAGGAGCAAGATGATCGTCTTTCTGCATGACCCCTTGTTCGGATTATCATTAACAGTTGGCGCTTACGCAGTCGCCCGGGGCATTCATACACGCGTACGCTGGCTGCATCCGATTCTGAGCAGCAGTGCGATCATTCTGATCGTACTTGCCCTGCTGCGTTTTCCGATTGCCGAGTTCCAGAGGGAAGTCGGACTGCTGACGACCCTGCTCGGGCCGGCCACGGTGGCTCTTGGCGTGCCGATTTATAAGCACCGCCGTTTGATCCGCGAGCGTTTCGCTTCCGTTCTGATCTCCGTAGTGGCGGGATCGGTTACCGGCATATGCAGCGCGGGGGCGCTTGTCCTTCTGAC
Organism: Saccharibacillus qingshengii; assembly: GCF_013185195.1. Classification (GTDB taxonomy): domain Bacteria; phylum Bacillota; class Bacilli; order Paenibacillales; family Paenibacillaceae; genus Saccharibacillus; species Saccharibacillus qingshengii. The sequence continues at coordinate 220,252 of NZ_JAAZWC010000001.1, read as the reverse complement.
AAGAGGTTCCCACGAAGTGCTGCTCAGCATTCTGCCGAAATCGGTCAGTTCGCCGATCGGAATCGAAATTTCCCGCTCGCTTGGCGGTACGCCTGAACTGTCCGTCATGTTCAGCGTGGTGACGGGGGTACTCGGCGGTGTGCTCGGCCCCGCGTTCTTGTATCGATCCGGCCTGCGGGACCCTGTATCGTTCGGACTTGCGATGGGGAGTGCGGCTCACGGCTTCGGCACGGCACGAAGCCTTCAGGAATCCGAAACGGCCGGCAGTTTCAGCGCCCTGGCCATGGGACTCTCGGGCATTACAACTTCGCTGCTGTTTATTCCGCTTTATTTTTGGCTGGGATAGTTGGCGGCGATAGAAGGACAGCGTCCGGAAAACGCTCCGGATCTTTTATGCTATAATGACGGAGGAATTGAGCGCTTGGGCGCTTTAATGAGACAATATTCGGAATCAAAGGGGGCGGCTGCAATGCGGATCGGAAGAAGGGTGCTGCTGCCCCTGCTTGCCGCACTGATCGTGCTGGCCGGATGCAACGGCGAACCTGCCGAGAAAGAACCGATATCACCGCCTGTCGTACACACGGACACGGCCGACGATGTCGGAGGTCAGGAAATCACACTGGTCGAGCCCGAACAAGGCGGAACCGCAAACGAACACGAAGAGTACGTCGTACAGACCCGGCTGACGGAAATGCATTTGTTCGACGGTTCGACAGGGATGGCGTGGGGACTGACCCGAAGCGCACTCCGCATGTATCTGACCGACAACAACGGCAAGAGCTGGGTACCGCTGTCTCCATCGGAACAAGTCGCGTTTTCGGACGTACCGGAATACGGCAGAGATGTCTTCTTCACGGATACGATGCACGGATGGATCGTACGCAGTGCGGGACTCTCGGAAGAATCGCTTGTGCTGCGGACGAATGACGGAGGCGCCAATTGGGCGCTTGCGACACTCGGGAGAACGGACGAAATGCCAGTTTCGCTGTATTTTACGGATCACAAAAAAGGCTGGCTCATGACCACGAAAGCCTCGGATACGGCGGGAAGGGAAGAGAAGACGCTCTACCGAACGCACGACGGCGGAGAGAGTTGGACCGCCGTGATGCGTTCGGACAACGGTTCCCAGCCGACCGGATCTTCGCAGCCGCTGCCCGATATCGGGTACTTGACGGGGATGCATTTCGAGTCGGACGGCAGCGGTTATGTCACGATGCTCGATCTTGGACGGCCCGCGCTCTACCGCACGATCGACGGAGGCCGAAACTGGAACAAGTCCACTTCGTTTTTCGCAGGCGAAGATCCGATCGGAACCTGCGACGTGATGATAAGCGGCAAGCCCCAGTCTTACCGCGACGGATCGGGTTCCTGGGTGCCGGTCGGCTGCAAGCAGCGCGACGAAGTGCAGTACAGCGGATATTTCGCGCAGAACGGGGGGGCGGTATGGAAGCACGTTCCGTTCAAGCTTCCCTCCCAGGAAGCGCTCAATCTTCAGATCGCACCGGTATTTCTTGACCGCATGAACGGATGGATGGCACGCGGATCGCTGCTTTACCGGACGGTGAACGGAGGACGAAGCTGGACAAAACTCCCCCGCAGCCAAAAACTCCAAGAAAACATGGAGAAGTATCCCGAGATTTTCCAAGTGGAGTTTGTTTCGGAGAAGGTGGGCTGGATTCTGATCGGCAAAACGGAAATCCGACGTTCTCTACTGCTTCAAACGTTGGACGGCGGCGTCACTTGGCACGTCCTTTGATCCATGCGCCGCAGGGTTTTCTCTACGCTCTCGAAAGAGGGCGTGTTTTTTATTTCCGAGTGTGAAATAAATCACATACATACTTCAAAAAATCTGTTATTTTTTAAATATAAAGAATGTAACCAAACAAAACGACGGACAAACCTTCACCCAAACCCAATTGAGGAGTGATCTACATGACCACCGCAACTGCCCAAATGACTCGCAACTATCTGACTCTCTGTTATAACTGCCAGGACGCTCACCTTTGCGAAACCGAAGAACAATGTCTGGCATGCTGGGCCGAACAAGGCATGCTGAACGAAGAAGAACAAGAAACAGCCGAAACGGGCAAACTGCTGAATATGTACTACGCGTAACTTTCCGTTCAAACACAGGGATTGGCACGAACTTCACCCAATCAAGTGAATATAATCACAATATCATTCGAGTCTTTCGCCCCTACCCCGCGAAGGACTTTTTGTGATGTCGGGATTGAAGCTCTGATGAATACCGCGTTTCCGTCTGCAATCCCCCGGGTTAATAATAAGTGGAGAAGCGAAGGGAGCTGAAAAGAACATGAGTTTCGAATCGATGACCGTAATCGTTACCGGAGCCGCACAAGGAATCGGACGTACGGTAGCAGCCGAATATGCGAAAAAGGGAGCACGGGTCGTGCTTGCCGATACGCAGGAGCCCGAAGGAGCGGCAGCGGCAGCCGAAATCCGGAACAATGGAGGAGAGGCCATCTTCGTCCCCTGCGATGTGTCGCAAGAAGCCGATATTACGCATTTGATGCGCGAAACGATCGCAGCATTCGGCCAGATCGATATTCTGATTAACAATGCCGGTTTTGGCATTTGGAAATCTCCATATGAATTGACCGTCAAAGAATGGGACGATGTGCTGAATACCAATGTACGAGGCACTTTCTTGGCGACCCGCGAAGCGGCACTGCATATGCGCAAGCACGGAAAAGGATCCGTCGTCAATCTTTGTTCGACGCGTTCCCATATGTCGGAGCCGAACTTTGATGCTTATGCCGCTTCCAAAGGCGCAATCCTGGCTCTGACCCATTCGCTTGCCATTTCGCTTGGGGCGGACGGAATCCGGGTCAACTGCATCAGTCCGGGCTGGATCGAAACCAAAGATTACGACCAGCTCCGCGAAATCGACCACCAGCAGCACCCGGCAAGGAAGGTCGGAACACCGGAAGACGTGGCGCGCGCCTGTCTGTATCTTACCCACCCGGACAATACGTTCCTTACCGGAACCGAGCTTGTACTCGACGGCGGGATGACGCGCAAAATGATTTACGAAGAATAGCCCGTGCAAGGAGAATAGGTTTCTTATGGGAGAGGACCTTCCGTCAAGGCCTTCTTCCCCCATTTTAGAGCGGACAGTGCTTCATGTGCTGTCCGCTTTTTTGACATACCGAGCATTTTGTTCATTTTTTTGTCATACTCGATGTAAAAAAATGGTTTAGAGCTTGAGACGAAGGGTAATAAGAAGAATACGAAGCATTTGTCCTCCAAAAAATCGCAACTCTATTTTCTCCAAAGTAGCGTGTATGGAAGGTCGGGCGTGAACGCGGCTTTATTCATTGCGGACATCCGCGCAAATTACGAGGAGGGATTTATATGGAATATTCTTATTCGCCGGTTACGTACCGGATTAGCAGCGGTTTGAACGGACTTACAGGCAGAAACGGTTTCCGGAATCCGGTCGCCAGATCGGGAGCACCGATGATCGATTCATCTATTCCCCAGACCAACTACGATCAGCCGAACGTCATGTCCACCCTGCAGAACAACCTGGGTCGTACGGGAGTTTTCTACATGATCCCGGGAATGAATACTGGACAAGCAGCGGGCTGCGTTTCGATTGAAGGACGTCTCGAAGCGGCAGGAAGCGATCATATCGTACTGAGCGCGGAGTTTGGACAGCGCATGGTCGTTACGCTGAGCAGTATCGATTACGTCGTATTCAACGATACAACCGGCTATTTCTATTCGGGCAACGAAGCCTTTTTTGCCGGACAATAACCCCTTTTTGCAGGCGGACAAATCCTAGAAACGAAAGAATCGAGGTTTAAACGCTATGGACGGCAATAGGTAAAAGACCTTTTCTGACGCTTTGGCGGACAGAAGAGGTCTTTTTGGTTTTTTAAGAAAGCTCTGCCTTCCTGTCGGGCAGATCCATCACGTAAGTCGTGATCGAGCAGGGAGGCGTCTCGGCGGTAAACTCGGTATGTTCCAGCGGAATCGGTTCAAGCTCGGCCAAATTTTCTTCCGCCGTTGTCCGATAGACCCGAACCTGCGAATCGGAATCCGGATGCCCGGAGTTCCAGCCTCTCAATTGATACCGATAAATGGCGGCCTCCGTCTCGCTGTCATTGTACGTGACGATCACCAGGCGCCGCGACGAGGGATCGATCGCAGCCAGCGATTTGTCTCCGTCGTTGGCTATGATGACGCTGCCCGGACGGATAAAGCGGCTGTAGTGGGCCATCGCATAATACTGCTTGTACATCGTATACGATTCGGATTCATTATTCTCGAACGGGGCAAAGATCAGTCCCCATGTGCTGGAATCGCTCTCGACGGCCTGCCAGTAGACCCAGGCTTCGGCCTGCATGATTTTCAGATCCCGGGTAATGCCCTGCACCAGACGCTGCGCACCGGTCATGCTATGGGGATCGACAGTCGGATGTTCGCCGTTCTCGAAACCGAATTCCGACATCCAGAGCTTCTTGCCGTCGGCCGACACCGCTTCGAAGAAAGGCCGCGGATCGTAATCGGGAGTATTGTACGTGTGGGTGTTTACCTGTTCAATCCTAGCCTTGGTCTCCGGTTCGAACGCCTGCCAGGTCTCGAACGCCATCTGCACCAGTGATTCGTCGGATGCGCTGATCGCGGTATCGTTTAATCCTTTGGCTCTCAAGGCTTCATAAACTTCGCGAATAACGGTCTGCTGCTGCGCAGGTCCGATATGGGCACCTTCCTGCTTGGCGATCCGGTACTTCCACCAGTCGGCTGCCGGCTCATTGAACGGAGCCAACGTACGGAACACGATGTCCCATTCATCGCGGAAGTGTTTGACCGTCTCGGTCAGATACTCCGCAAACTCGCGTTCCCGGCCGGGGCGCAGATTGCCGCTTCCGTCGAAGCCGCCGGTGGTGCAGCCGTCTGCCCCGTCTTCACGCTCGGCATCGTAGCTGCAGGTCATCCACCAGGGCGGACTGTTGGAGAACGCTTCAAAAATCGGCGTCTCCGCCATCTTGCGAATGTGCTGCGTCACGGCTCGCTGCCCGGCGTCGCGCGACCAGTTCCAGGTGCCGTCTTCATTTTGATAGGACAGGATGGCTTTGCCATAATGAAGGTAAGGATCATGTGCGTCTTTGGTGCCTCCGATATTGTATCTGGCGATATTGAAGCCCAATCCCTTTTCGGCAGAGTAGAGTTTCTCGACGATCTCCGCCCGCCGTTCTTCGCTCCATCCGCCGATCACATTGGCCCACCAGGCCAGCGAGGTTCCCCAACCTTCGAACGTTTGAAACCTTGCCGTCAGATCGATCCCGATCACGGATACAGCTGCCGGATCGGAAGAATGGGGAGGTGTGACCTCCTGCTCGTTGTCCATCCTGTTCCCTCCTTATAAGGTCTTTTTCGCTTGCGTCTATAGTATAGCGTCAATCCTAAGTAAGCGTATACAAAATATAGGCGGCGTCTTCAGGCAGGAATATCTTCAAACGTTCTCGAATCGGTTTTAGGACATGACAGGCTTGAACACAGGCGGAAAAGGAAAGGATGAAGCGCATTATGAACCTGCACGAAATCGCCGCAGTTGCCCCTTCCTCCAGACAGCTGGCTTGGCAGAGGCTCGAGTTCTACGGATTTATCCACTTCGGCATGAACACGATGACCGGCCGCGAATGGGGAGAAGGACATGAAGATCCTGCGTGGTTCAACCCGGAGCGATTGGATGCCGAGGAATGGGTCCTTCTATTCAAAGAAGCCGGTATGCGCGCCCTGATCCTGACCTGCAAACATCACGACGGATTCTGCTTGTGGCCGAGCCGCTTCTCGTCGCATACGGTGGCCCGGAGTCCCTGGCGGGAAGGGAAGGGAGATCTAGTGCGGGAAACGGCGGAGGCCTGCAGAAAACACGGTCTGAAATTCGGCATTTACCTGTCCCCCTGGGACCGAACGGAATCAAGTTACGGCTCCGGACAAGCGTATGACGATTTCTACATCAATCAGCTGACCGAGCTGCTGACGCAGTACGGCGAGATTTCCTGCGTCTGGCTTGACGGAGCGAACGGGGAAGGTCCCAATGGGAAAAAGCAGTTCTATGACTGGCCTCGATATTACGAGGTCGTGCGCCGCCTGCAGCCTGGCTGCGTGATCAGCGTCTGCGGACCGGATATTCGGTGGGTCGGCAATGAAGCGGGGGAGACCCGCGCAGAAGAATGGAGCGTCGTTCCCGCACCGCTGCGCGATGCCGAAAAGCGATCGAGAAGTACGATGGAGAATGGGTGTGGTATCCGGCTGAAGTCAACACTTCGATTCGTCCGGGCTGGTTCTATCATCCCGAAGAAGACGACCGGGTGCGGGATGCCGATGAACTGTTTCGCCTGTATATGAATGCCGTAGGCGGCAATGCGACCTTTCTGCTCAATGTGCCGCCGGATGCACGGGGGCACATTGCGAAGCCGGACCGCGAAGCGCTGCAAGGCTTGGGCAGACACCTTGAGCGTCTGGCCGACATGACGCTGACGCGTAAAGCATCGATGAGAGTTTCGAGTGCGCGGGCCGGCAGAGGAATCGGTGCGGAAGACGGGCTGGAGGCAGCCACTGCGGAATTTCCCGGAAACGGCTGGCAGCCGGAAGCAGACGACCAGGAACCGTGGATCGAACTTTCGTTTGCAGCGCCGGTCCGGTTGGACACCGTCTCTCTCGGGGAACACCTGCCGGCCGGCCAGCGAATCGAAGCGTTCGAAGTCCGGATTCCGGCGGATGAAGCGGCGACGGATTCGAAGTCTTGGCAGCCAATATCCCAAGGCCGGATTGTAGGATATCGGAATATCCGCCAGTTTGCTCCGGTTCGGACATCCAGAATTCGAATCGTTTTTACCCGATACCGGGAATTTCCTACCCTGGATGAGGTCCGGGTGTATTCTTTTTCCGACCAATCGGCCGATTTAAGCGAAATTCAAGCAGATTCCAAAAAGCCGGACTGGTACAAGGAGGGAACAAAATGATAAGATAGTGGAACGGAATTTGTTAGGCAATGGACATATGTACGGGGAGGAAATACGATGACCACGCTCCAGACCCTCCTTCGGGCTACCCCCGACGAGGGTCCTCTTGAACTCTCTCAGCTCATGCTGAATCGTCTGCAGGGCTTTACGTTCGAACCGGAAGGCCGTGCCCTGATCCAGGCTTCTCTGGATTGGGTAGACGATTTCGGGCTGGAGGAAGAGGCCCAGATCCGCGTGGACGAACGGATTAACGAAGCCTGGTCGGCTTTTGTCCTTCTGACCGCCGAGGGACGAACCTGGTTTTACGATACGGTGCTGGACATCTTGGAAAAAGAACCGTTTATCGAGGCGAACACGGCGAGAAAAACAGCCAAGTTGACCGAGCTGTTCGCCCTTCGCAAAGCTTCTCTGGAAAGCTCGTACGCACTGCGGGGCGAGCTGAGGCTTAATCACGGACGAGTGCTGCTTTTGCTTGGTAGATGGGTTGAAAAAGGGACGGCCGCCGATCTGCTTGATCCGACGTTCCAGGGACTTTCGCGCGCCGCAGCAGCGCTGTCGGAAATTTACTTTAATCATCCGCATTACATGGACGATGACGATCTGCGGGCCGAGGCTGCAGAGCTGCTGCCTCGGCTGGTTCGGACGTTCTATCCGGCCTGCAAGGCGACCCATGTCTACATGCTCGGGTATCATCACGATTATGCTGCCGAGTTTGTAGGCTTGATCGATTTCTATCTCAAGCTGAACCGGACCAAAGAGGAGAAAGGCAAAGCCTATTTCAGCTTGGCTACTTCTTTTATCGGCGAAGGGGCTCCGATCCTCGAAAGAGGAATCGGCTCCGTGCTCGATACGCTCGAACTGCGGATGAGAGAATGGACAGACCGGCAGTTCGACGAATTTATCGATACTTTCGTCTATTATCCGCTGCTGAGGCAGCCGCTGCTTCAGATTGCCCGTTCCCCCGACCGTCGTCTGATTCTGGATCTGGTCGCCAAACAGAACCGGCAGACGGAGCGCACGCGCAAAGCCGCCGATACGCTGAGGGAAGCGAACGGAATCATTGAGCAGATTGCCGCGTATACGATGCCAAGCGGCGAAGGCGGCGTAAGCTTCCGGGATTTCAACTTCAAGCTGGCGGTTATCGAAGAATTGATGTACAAACAGCATGTGCTGCAGCCCCGCTTCGATATCGGGGTGTTCGTACAGGAATATGCGCTGCGGGAAATATCGATCGCCGAAGAAGGCGATCGGCCGATTCCCGAAATACGGGAATATTTCGAGAGACTGGTACTAACCGAAGAAGACCTCGCGCATGTCACCAAACTGGTTGTAGGGAGCGGCCAGCAGGTGCAGTACCAGATTATTCCGTTCCACAGCGGGGAAGAAGGCTATTTCGACGTGTATTCGCTCGAAGATCTGTGCCATCTGCCCAATCTGCGGGTCCTGCAGGGGATCGGGCTGCTAAAAGCGGACCCGGCCCCCGCGCACGAACGCGGGATCATTCTGATCCAGGATTGAGGCGCCGCCGCGTGAACCGAAGCAACAGGAAAGGATAGGTGCAGGATGAACAAAGAAACAGAAGGACGCGAATCCCCGAAACCAAACGAAGAGCCGATACCGGGTGTTCTGAATCCTCAGAATGAAGAAGCCTGGAACCGGGAAACCTATGAAGCCTGGGTAAGCCGATTCGGTACGCCCGAAGAGGCCGCCGCACGGATTGCCAGAGAACCGTTGAAGTCGCTGTCCGTACTTGGCGAGAGTATCGGTTCTCCCGAAGGCAAGCGGATCATGAACCTGATGGGTTCCAACGGCAGCAAAGCGATCGCTTTGGCCCTGCTGGGCGCGAAGGTTACCGTAGCCGATTTCTCTCCGGGCAACCGCCGTTATGCGCTCGAACTGGCGCAGGCTGCCGGAGTGCCGCTCGATTACATCGTCTCCGACGTGCTGAAACTCGATACGCAGCAGTTGGGCGGACAATTCGATATTGTATTTGCCGAAATGGGCATTCTGCATTATTTTACGGACCTGGCTCCGTTTATGGATAAGGTCCGGATTCTGTTGGTGCAGGGAGGCCGATTCGTGCTGCGCGATTTCCATCCGGTTTCGACCAAGCTGATCTCGTCGCGGGGGACGACAGCGAAGATCCGCAAACACAAAGTCGACGGAGACTATTTCGACACCGGACTGGAAGAACAGGAAGCTTCCTTTGCCAAGTATGCCGAAGGAGAAACGGCCAAAGTCCGGCTGCGCAAATGGAATCTCGGCGAAATCGTGACGGCTGCGGCGCAAAGCGGGCTTATCGTTTCCAGTCTAAATGAAGAGCCTAATCTGTCCGGAGATAGCTTCGATAAAGGGATTCCCAAAACATTCACCTTAATTGCACATAAATAATCGGAAGATCAGCCGTAAAAACGTGCAGGAAGGCGTGCGGAACGCGAGCAGTCGCAAAGAATCGAACAGATCGACTTTAAACCGCCCACAAGGCGGTTTATTGCCTTTTTTGACCTCTCTTTCCTATTTTGCTTCCGAAGCGTTGGAATTATAATTAAAGTTAAAGCTAAAATAGAAACGGAGTGAACGAAATTGGGGAGTTGCTAGTTTGGGTCGGAAGACCGCAGGGTAAACTGTCGTCAAAGACTAAAGCTTCATATGATATAGGAAAACGAAGGAGGTGGACCCGGTTTCCGATAAACAACGCGAATGTGCGCGGCGCGGAAAACGGGATGTATATTGAATAGTGACCCCTTGCCAGGTTGGTTAAGTATTTTAACGGTGGTGCTGCTTGTCGGTTTAAACGGTTTTTTTGTAGCGGCTGAATTTGCGATGGTCCGGATCCGGGAGAGCCGGATTGCCGCGCTGGCGGATTCGGGCAGCCGGCGTGCCGGATTTGCCAGAAGTATGGTGAATAACCTCGACGCCTATCTGTCCGCTTGTCAGCTCGGAATCACGCTGGCTTCGCTGGGACTGGGCTGGATCGGGGAACCGGCCGTCGCTTCGTTCCTGCGGCCTCTATTCCACGGTCTGGGTTGGACCAATGAGGTCGCGATCCACGGTACGGCCGTGGCGATCGCTTTTGTCCTGATTACCGTTCTGCATATTGTTATCGGGGAACTTGCTCCCAAATCGATGGCGATTCGCAAACCGGAATCGGTAGTCATGGTTGCGGCGGCTCCGATGGTCTTTTTCTACAAAATCATGTACCCGTTTATCTGGGCATTGAACGGAATGGCGAATGCTCTGCTCCGTGTGCTGAAGATTGAACCGGCGTCCGAACTTGATGCGGCGCATACCGAAGAAGAAATCCGGATACTGGTGAAGGAAAGTAACAAGAACGGGCTGATTGATAATACCGAAATGGCGCTTGTCGACAATATTTTCGAATTTGCCGATACGACGGCACGCGAAGTGATGATTCCCCGAACGGAAATGATCTGTCTGTACACCAATCTGTCGCGCGAAGAGAATCTGGAAACGGCTTATGACGGCATGCGTACCCGCTACCCGGTCTGTGAGCAGGACAAAGACCATATTATTGGCTTTATCCATATCAAAGACCTGATGCGTTCGCCGGAAGCCGACTACGACAGCTTGATCCGTCCGATTATCGCGGTACCGGAGTCGATCCGGATCAGCGAATTGATGAAGCTGATGCAGCGCAGCCGGACACAGATTGCAATGCTTGTCGACGAGTACGGCGGAACGGCCGGACTGGTTACGCTCGAAGATATCATGGAAGAAATCGTGGGCGAAATTCAGGATGAGTTCGACGAAGAAGAACGTCCGGAAACCGAGCAGGCCGGCGAATTCAGTTATTCGATCGACGGCATGATGCTGATCGAAGACGTAAACAGCCAATTCGGCTTTGAGCTGGACTTCGGCGACTACGATACGATCGGCGGCTGGTTGTATGCGCGAATCGATGCGCTTCCGCCGCAAAAAGGCCAGTCGGTCGATCACGAAGGCTGCACCTTTATCGTCGATGAAACGGAACAAAAACGTATCTCCCGCGTTCGCATTTTGAAGCCTCTTCCGGAAGAAGACCGGATGCCGGAACGCGAAGCTTATACCGAAGAGGCATTCGTAGAAGAAGAACAACCGGAAGATTATGACATGCTGGCCGCCAAACGTGCCGAGGCCGGCGCTTAAAGCGCTCCTGTCTACTTATTCCATTCAAAGTTTCTTATTCAAGCCAGCTGGCTTTTGTTCCGGCTGGTTTTTTTGCGTTTCCTTTCTGCCTGATAAGAAACATTTTCTCTACGCGCACGTATCGAAGAACATAAACTCGGAAGACCTCGGGCAGCTGCGGGATTCATTGACTTCAATAGAAAATACCGCTACGCTTTAACGTATGGAGGGGTAAATCATGGAATCGAATCAAGAAGAAGTCAAAAGGAACGAAGATCGGTTCAGGCGCCTGCATCCGGACTGGATTGCGGCTTCCCGTTTGGGCAGCGCTTATTTCTACGCGATTCCCTTGTTGATTGCGGCGGTGCTGACAATACTCGGCTCCGTATTCGATTGGGACTGGCTGCCGCTGTGGATCGGTTCGCTGATTACGCTGGGATTTGCGCTTTTGTTCGTATTTGCCGTATTCCGTGTACCAGTCATGCTGTATAACCGTTTTGGTTTTGCCATTTTCGAAGAAGAAATCGAAATCCGCAAAGGTCTGTTCCTGATCAGCGAAACGCTGATTCCGATGACCAAAGTGCAGCATGTAGAGTTGGAGCACGGACCGATTCTGCGCAAATACGGCTTGGCCGAATTGAAGATCGTCACGGCAGCGACGACGCATTCGATTGCCGGATTGAAGTCCGAAGAAGCCGAGAAATTCAAGCGAATGATCGGAGAACTGGCACGGAGGACCGAAGAATGAGCGGCCCCAAACGGATGTCGCCGCTGTATGTCGTCTTCGCCCTGCTAAAAATGCTGCGCGGACTGGTTCCCCTGATCGTCATCTTCGGTGTTCAATTTCTGGCCGGAGGGAAGATTACTTCGGTCGTATACTGGACCGGAGGCGCCGCCCTGGTGCTGCTCGTATTGGCCGGCATCCTGGAAAGTATCGGATGGAAAAGGTTTACTTACGAAGAAGAAAGCGACCGGATCACGATCCGCAAAGGATTGATTCAGCGCAGCGAAAAAATCATCTACTACTCGCGTATTCATTCCGTCAGCCAGGAGCAGCCTTTGATCCAGCGGCTGCTCGGCGTCGTGCAGTTGAAGATCGAGACGCCGGGCGGCAGCGAAGGAGATGCCGTGCTGCCGGTTCTGCCGCGCCGCGAAGCGGAGCGGCTGCAGCGCGCGCTGAATGAGCGCGCGGTAGCCGTTTCCGCCGCCGAACCCGCGGCGGAAACGGCCGAAGGCGGCCCTGCGCAGCAGGCCGCCTTCGAGGCTCCGGCCGGCGGGCTGCAGCCTTGGGTCCGCCGCGATGCCGGCGGACCGGGCGATACGGGCGCGGAGAAGCTTTCCGCCGCGCCCGTATCGCTTGCGGCGCAGGACCGCCCCGCCGAAGGCGGGCCTGCGCCGCAAGCCCAAGCGGCCGCCGCTGCCGGGCGGCCGCGGGCAAGCGAGCCGGTGCTGCTGTACCGGCTCGGACCCGGCCGCCTATTCCAGGCGGCGCTGACCGAATTGAATCTCGGTCTGGCCGTTGCTTTCGTAGCCGGGATTGCTTCCTTCGCGGACGATCTGCTGCCGGATGTGTGGCTCAACCGGCTGGTCTCCAATGCCCAGGCTTACCTGACCGGCATACGGGCCATTCTGATCATCGCGGCGGCAGCGCTGCTGTTCGCCTGGCTGCTGTCGCTTGTGCTGTTCATCGTCAAGTTTGCCGGCTTCTCGCTGTACCGGGAAGGAGAGAGGCTGTCGATCCGCTACGGACTGCTGGAACGCAAACAGTTTCTGTTCGATCCGGCGCGCGTTCAGGCCGTAACCGTACGCGAAGGTTGGCTGCGGCAGCTGTTGGGCTATGCGCACGTCGAAGTCAATGTGGTCTCCTCGTCTTCGGAGAAGGAGACGCCGGCGCTGCATCCGTTTATCCCGCGAGCGGCCATTCCGCAGCTGTTGGAGCGGACGATTCCGCAGTTTTCGTTTGCGGCAGCCGAGTTCCGTCCTCCGGGCCGGGCGCTGCTCGGATATGTACGGACCGGACTGATCGTCACCGTCATTTTGGCCGCGGTACTGATTTATTTCTTCCCGCATATGGGAAGATGGGCACTGGCTCTGATCCCGCTCGTCTTCGCTCTGGATTATTGGAGCTTCCGGACCAGCGGCGCGGCGCTTGACGGTCAGCGGCTTACAATCGTAAACCGCGGAATCTCCAAGCAGACGCATTGTACCTTGAGGCGCCATGTCGTGGCGCTGCGGATCAGCGGCAGCCGCTGGCAGAGAAAAGGGCAGATGCTCAACCTCAAAGCGCATCTGCTCGGCGGCGCCGGTGGATCCGCGCTCAGTGTCCCTCGGCTGAAGAAATCCGATGTGGAGCGGATCTACGCTTGGTACAGCCGGGAACGTAAATCATGATGTTGGATATAACCCATTAAAATAACTTTATCAAAAATGGAGAAAACAGGAACCTTTTGGGTTCCTGTTTCGTTATATAGACATACTATGCCTTTACATAGGAAAGGGGAATGAAGATGAACCCGGATAACCCAAGTTCGCTTTCCAAATTTCTGGCTGTTCCCGCTTCGGCATTCCTGCTGGTTTCCCTGCTCGTTCCGGGCATCGGACAAGCCGAGGAAGTGCCGGAAACTCCGCAGCCTGCCGCTTTGGAGCAGCAGACGTTCAGTTCGTTTGGGCGGCCTCAGGCGTCCGGTGCTTTGACGCTGCCGCCGCCTCCGCTGTATCCTTCGGCTGATTCCAGACAGGATCTTATCCATAACAAGTATTTGAAGAACGGAATGAGCAGCCTTCAGGTTGAAGGAGGGACGGAAGCTTATATAGCGGCCATGACCATCACTTCGGCTGCCGCTTCCCAATCCGGCGTGACCGCTTCGCTTCAGCGCTGGACCGGAAGCAGCTGGGTTGAAGAAGGCGGTCCGATGTCGAGCAGCTCGCTGTCCGGCTCCAGCACCCTGAGTTTCAACAAGAATCTGATCAAAGGCTATTACTACCGAATCAAATCGGAACATTGGGCTTCCGGCGGCGGTATGCGCGAATCCAGTACGGTCTTCAGCAATACGCTGCTGGTCAGCGAATAGAACCGGCAGAGCCGCCTAAGCATGAGCTTGAGGCAGGACAAAACCGCCTGTCTAAGAAGACAAGCGGTTCCCGGATCATGAAGGTCCGTCTATCATATGGGCGGCGATTCCGACCAGTTCTTCTTCGCTCAGCATCCCGTAAATGAAAATATCGAGTTCTCCGCGAATCAGGTGGACCGTATCTTCGCCTTCCTGGTCGGCATACTGCGCGGTAAGCCCATTATTCAGGTCGACCTGCTTCACCTTGTCCGTACCGAAGCTGTACGTGCCGTTTGGTCCGTTCAGCCGGCTGACATGAATCGTTGCATTGCGCTCGCTGCCCGATTCGTAGTAGAGCGTAAACACATTGGGGGGCGACCCGTCGTCCGGAACGCCAAGCGTTACTTTTTTTAAAGTCAGATCGGAAGGGATTTCCGGGAACTGCGGCATGGAGAAAGCCAGACGCTGCCGGGCTTCCTGCAGACTTGTCTCCTGATTCTCGTAGCGGACAACGGTCTCTTCGACTTCTCCGGGAAGCTCCGCGCGGGAAGAAGTCGGCTGTTCGACGCCATCGGGAGGAGGAGGAGTAAGCGCTCCTTCGGTATCGAGCTTCTTGTTCTCGCCGGTAACCAGTACCGTCTCTCCGCCGCCGCCCCACGTATAGAGCTTCTGATAGAGCGGTGTCAATGCGCCGGTCCGGACCGGCTCGGAGAAAGCGACCGATCCGAACAGGATCAGCCCCGCCGCTGCACCGGTCAGACGGACAGTCCGTTTACGGCGCCTTCTTGCCTGTGTTTGTTGACGATGTTTTTGCACGCGCTGCCAGGCGGCCCGGCGGGATTCCGGGTCGACCGGGGAGGCCGAATTCACAGCCCGGTCGAATGCCTCGTCGAAAAGTTCGTCAAATTTTTCGTTGTTCATCGCTGCCCTCCCATTCTTTGCGCAGCACTTTGCGCATATTTTCCCTCGCCCTGAACAATCTCTGTCGAATGATGTCTTCGCTTGTGCCCAGCGAATCGGCGATTTCCTTGTAGGACATTCCGTACTTCCAGCGATAGAGGATAATGGCACGGTATTCCGGCTTCATCCCTTGAAGATGCCGCAGGATCGCTTCTTCCATCATTCGTACTTCGACCGCCTTCTCGGGCGAAGTGCCGAAATCCTGTCTGGCCTCTATATGATTAAGAACGCTGTCCGCGTCTACATGGTTACGGTGTCTTTTATTTTTTCTCAAGTCATTGATTGCGCTGTTGCGCGTGACCACCTTCAACCAGGCAAAAAACTTGGATTCGTTATCGAATTCCGGCCGGCTTCCGATCAGTTTCAGGAAAGCTTCCTGGATCACATCTTCGGCGGCCGCATGATCTCTTACAATATAGAAGATCGCTCCGTATGCCAGATCGTAATATTCGTTATAGATCAGCTCCTGCATGCCTTCGTCCAGTTCATCGAAGCCATGGGTAAGAAGCATCTGAAGATGTTGAGCCATATGTACTCCTTCCTCGGTTCCTGTAATGTCCATTCGAAGCGGACTATTCCTTACCGGTTTATCTTCCACAGCGGAAGAAAATAGTTCATCATTCTCCATATTCTACACGAAATAAGGAAGAAGGTGGGCTTTTTTTATTACATCGCTTGCGGTTGTCCGTTTGTTTTCCGAAGGTTCCGCCACCAAAAAGAAACACAGCAAAAGACCCGGCAGTTTCTGCTGCCGGGTCTTTGGGTCGTAGTTCGTCTGTTTCAATCGGATTGCGCGTACAGGATCGTCTATTCGTCGCTGCTGCGCT
This sequence comes from Saccharibacillus qingshengii, assembly GCF_013185195.1. Taxonomy (GTDB): domain Bacteria; phylum Bacillota; class Bacilli; order Paenibacillales; family Paenibacillaceae; genus Saccharibacillus; species Saccharibacillus qingshengii. Next base: position 204,292 of record NZ_JAAZWC010000001.1, on the reverse strand, counting down.
TGCCGGTCTGCGTGCCCTGCTGCTCCGCGGCACGGATCAGCGATTCTTCGTCTTCGGCCGAGACATCGATCTCTGCAATGCCTTCACCTTCACCGGCTTCTACATAACGGCGCTCTGCCGGTGTCATCTCGACACTGCGGTTGCCTTCGGCCATATCGTTGCCGGTGAAGTTCTCATAAGGTTCCACGGTACCTTCACCTACATTGTTCTCGCTGGACATTTCCTTGTAGCTTTCCACATCACGCTTGGTCGACATTGCCGGGGAGTCGGCGTTGCCGTAGCTTTCGACCGCCTGCCAGGCATTGGCGTCGTCGAATTTGCCGGCGTGCTGCTGACGGTTCTCGCCCGCGCCCGATGGGGGAGAAGTCATCACGTCTTCTTCCACAGGGCGGTAATCGGTAATCGGAGCATTTTCCGGCGTGGTCTCCACGTTATAAGCCGTATAAGGAACCGCTTCTAGACGTTCGAACGGAATTTCCTTGCCGGTCGTGGCGTCGATGCCGTATGTGCCGTCTTCCATCCGTTTGAGCGCGTCATTGACTTCATCGAGCCGGTCGGACAGATCGGAGTCGATCGCCATATCCCGTCCCCGTTCGAATTCCTCGGTACCGAGGTCGCCCGGGTGGTTGTCGACAGCCGTAAGTTCGCCGGTCGATACGCGGATCGAGGTCTCGAAGCCTTCCGTCGTGTTCTCGGAGTTGTCGAAATGCTGTTCCAGTTCGCTTTTGCGTTCCAACAGCAGCTGCTTCAGTTGATCTATTTGCGAGTCGTTTAAATGTTTCATGATTTCTTCCTCCATTCGGGTTGGCACGCTTGAACGGGCTTGGATTCCCGGGTGCTTCTTTCCTTTCTATACCCGTACCATAGACAAACCAATCTTGCAGCCGGATACAGGAGAGGAGAGTCTTAATCGTAATTCAACCTAAAAACACTTGAGTGTTAGCTGCCGCTCCAATCGGGTTAAATGAGAAAAAGAAAGCCCCTAGCGCATTTTCAAAATCCAATCCCATCCAGAAGGAGCGATCAGCGATTATGAAAGCACTCACTTATCAGGGCAAGCGTAAAGTCAAAGTCAAAGAAGTGGCCACGCCGAAATTGGAGAAAAAAGACGACATTATCATTCGCGTGACGTCGACTTCCATATGCGGGTCCGACCTGCATCTGTTCAACGGAGAAATACCGGGCATGAACGAAGATTACATTATCGGACACGAACCGATGGGCATCGTCGAAGAAATCGGTCCGGAAGTCACGCACGTCAAGAAAGGCGACCGTGTCATCATTCCGTTCAACGTCTCCTGTGGGCAGTGTTTCTTCTGTCAAAACCAGATGGAAAGCCAATGCGACAACGCCAACGACAATCCGGCCAAAGATACGGGCGCGATGCTCGGCTATTCCCATACGTACGGGGGCTTTGCCGGCGGACAGGCGGAGCTGCTGCGGGTGCCGTACGGCAACTTCGGACCTCTGGTCATCCCCAGCGACGCCGAAGTGACGGACGAGCAGGTCCTGTTCTTGTCGGACGTTATTCCGACCGCTTATTGGAGTGTGGATAACGCCGGCGTCAAAAAAGGAGATACGGTCATTGTGCTCGGCTGCGGACCGATCGGCCTGATGGTGCAGAAATTCGCGTGGCAAAAAGGTGCTTCCCGCGTCATCGCGGTCGATCACGTCGAGTACCGCCTGGAGCACGCCCGCCGCACAAACAAGGTAGAGACGTTCAATTTCATGGAGAACGACGATCTCGACAAGTATCTGCTGGAGATTACAAGCGGCGGCGCGGACGTCGTGATCGACTGTGTCGGTCTCGATTCCGAGAAGACGTTTATGGAGAAAGTCGAAACCAAGCTCAAACTGCAGGGCGGGGGATTGGGCGCGTTCCATATGGCTTCGAACGTCGTGCGTAAATTCGGTACGATCCAAGTCACCGGCGTGTACGGACTGCGCTACAACAACTTCCCGTTCGGCCATATTTTCGAGCGCAACGTGACAATCAAGACAGGCCAGGCACCGGTCATTCACTATATGCCGGAGCTGTTCAACCAGATCAAGACCGGTCAGCTCGACCCGACGGACATCATTACGCATACACTTCCGTTGGATGAAGCCGAGCATGCCTACGATATTTTCGACAGCAAAAAAGAAGACTGCATCAAAGTCATCTTGAAACCGTAAAAGCTCCAATGAATCGTGAAGGGGAGCGGGCTTAGACTTGAGTCAGCCATTCGCCCGTTTTTCGGATAAGCATACCGAAAAGCCCTTCGGCTTCCCGCAAGGGAAGCCGAAGGGCTTTTGGCGTGCCCGCGGGATGCGGGCAGGAGGTTTGATGATTTAGAACGCCCAGCTGCCGCCGCGGAAGACCGGTTCGGCGCTGCCATCCTGTGTGATACCGTCGATGTTCATTTCGGCGGATCCGATCATGAAGTCGACGTGCGTGATGCTCTGGTTGATGCCGGCTTCGGCCAGTTCTTCGCGGGACATCGTTTTGCCGCCTTCGATATTGAACGCGTAGGCGCTGCCGATCGCGAGGTGGTTCGAAGCATTCTCGTCGAACAGCGTATTATAGTAGAGAATGCCCGAATCGGAAATCGGAGATTTATGCGGCACGAGTGCCACTTCGCCGATATAATGCGAACCTTCGTCCATTTCGACGAGACGTTTGAGCGTCTCCAGACCCTGCTCGGCTTTTACGTCGACGATGCGTCCGTTCTCGAACGTCAGCGTGAAGTTGTCGATGATATTGCCGCCGTAGCTGAGCGGCTTCGTGCTGGACACGGTGCCGCTCACGCCCGTCTTGAGCGCGGCCGTGAACACTTCTTCGGTTGGCATATTGGCCACAAAGGCAGATCCGCGTTCGCTTTCGCTGTCGGCTGCGACCCACAGATGCGTGGACGGCAGTTCGATCGTCAGATCGGTACCCGGTGCGGTGTAATGCAGAGCTTTGTATTTCTTGTCGTTGAGATACGTCGCTTTGGCGGTCAGCGTCTCGATATGCTGCTGCCAAGCCGCGACCGGATCCGGCTGATCGATGCGAACCGCTTTGAAGATCGCGTCCCACATCGCCGGGATCTGTTCTTCTTTCGGCAGGTGAGGGAACACTTTGGCGGCCCAGGCAGCCGAAGGAACAGCCACGATCGACCAGGCGAGCTTGTCGGACTGCACGTATTGGCGGTATTTGCTCAGCGCTTCGCCGGATACTTTTTGCAAGGTCGAGATTCGGGAAGGATCTACGCCGCTCAGCAGGTCGGGGTTATTCGAGACCACCGCGAGCATGGCGCCGCCGTTCTCCGCGAGTTCTTCGCGTTCCGCCGCCATCCATTTCGGCGCTATTTCGAACGAGTCGTCGGGAGCGAGATCGTAGCGCATCCGCGTAATGGCTTCGTCGGCCAGATTGACTTTGACCAATTTGGCACCTGCCGCGTAAGCGTGTTTCACGACAAGGCGTACGTATTCGAGCGAATCCGCGCTGGCGTCGATCATCAGAATCTGCCCGGGCTGTACATTCACACCGACTTTGACTGCGAGTTCGGCGTATTTGTTAAGGTTCGTTTGAAAATCCGACATGATAGTCCTCCGTTTCGTCACTTGCTTGAGTAAGATAAAAGCTATGCTTTCCATTGTACAAGATCGCGCGGGGAAAGGAAATCTAACATTGGTTAATTCGAAGCGGCAAGGAAGAGGATTTCTGCGAAAATCATAGATTTTGTGTGGTAAAGCAGGAACTCGAAATAAGGAAAGCGAAGATTGAAGCATTCAAGGCATCGTCCAATTTTGCAGCCAAAGGAGCTTCCCATGAAACCGACCTTTCACCAGCCGCTTGTCACGCATCTGTATACCGCCGATCCGTCCGCTCACGTTTTTGAAGGCCGCATCTATATCTATCCTTCGCACGATCTGGATCACGACGAACCCAGCAACGACAACGGAGATCAATACAAGATGGAAGACTACCACGTGTTCTCGATGTCGAATACGGTTTCGCCGGTTGTAGACCATGGAGAAGTGCTGCATGTGCGCGATGTGCCTTGGGCTTCCCGGCAGATGTGGGCGCCCGACGCGGCTTACCGAAACGGCCGTTATTATCTCTTTTTCCCCGCACGGGATCATGAAGGCGTTTTCCGGATCGGCGCTGCGACTTCGGATTCGCCGGCAGGGCCGTTCCGAGCGGAAGCGCATTACATTCCGGGCAGCTTCAGTATCGATCCGGCCGTATTTATCGACGATGATAACCGGGCGTATCTGTACTTTGGCGGATTATGGGGAGGTCAGCTCGAAAAATGGCAGTCCGGAACTTTCGAACCCGACCGGGTGGACGGGCCGGCAGCCGGCCAACCGGCTCTGGGACCGCGTGCAGCCCGCCTGAGCGAAGATCTGCTGAATTTCGAAAGTGCGCCTCGGGAGATTTCTATCGTGGACGAGGGCGGAGCGCCCATTACGGCAGACGACGAAGAACGCCGTTATTTCGAAGGTCCGTGGATGCACAAATACCGGGGACTGTATTATTTGTCTTATTCGACCGGAACGACGCATAAGCTGGTTTATGCGACGTCCGAACATCCGGAAGGGCCGTTCACTTACCGCGGGGTAATTCTGAATCCCGTCATCGGCTGGACGACCCATCATTCCATTGTGGAATTCGAAAACAAATGGTATTTGTTCTATCACGACAGCTCGCTTTCCGAAGGCGTCAACCACAAGCGCTGTATCAAGTTTGCCGAACTTCATTACCATGAAGACGGGACGATCCGGACTGTGCTCTAAGCGCTCCAAGTCCGGCGGGAATCGGCAGAGACGGCTCTTTGAGCCGGGCAAATCGGATTAAAAAAGACCCTTGACCCGCATCGAATGCGGATCAAGGGTCTTTTTGGCTTACGGGAACGGGGATCGTCGATTCGATCCGCTCGCTGATCTATTTGTTATACAGTTCATTCATGATTTCGCGGTTTTTTTCTTTGAACAATTCATTATGGGAAGAGACCATCCCGTAACCGACCGCATCCGGCTTGATGAACTGCTTGGCTTTGTTCACTGCGTTCGCCGCGTCCTGGAACGCTCCGGCGATCAGGTGAAGTTTGCCGTCATGATGCAGAATGTCGCCGGCCGCGAAAATGCCCGGCACGGACGTCTCGCTCGACGAGGAACCGAGAATCTGATACTCGTTCATCTCGATCTTGATTTCGCTTTTTTTCAGGAGTTCCGTATCGCGCTGGTAACCGTGGCTGATAATGACATCGTCCACAGCCAGTTCGAATTCCTCGCGGTCTTCATTTTTTTCGAGCAGAACCTTTTCGATCTCCGAATGGTCCTCGCTCGCGGTCAACCGCTTGATCGAAGCGCTGAGCAGCAGTTCGACGCCGTTTGCTTTCATCTTCGTAATGTCGGCTTCGTGTCCTTTGATTTCTTCTTTGCGGTAGGTCAGGTACACTTTTTTGGCAAAAGGAGCGAGTTCGTTGGCCCAGTCTACGGCCGAATGACCGCCTCCCGAGATCAGAACCGTCTTGTCCTTGAAGCGGGAGATCGACTTCACGGTATAATGCAGATTTGTCACTTCGAAGCGTTCCGCTCCTTCGATATCCAGACGGGTCGGATTCAGAATGCCGCCGCCTACGGCGAGAATGATCGATTTGGATCGATGCAGCTCGCCCGAGAGGGTATGGAGCACGAAATGTCCGTCTTCTTCCGTCCGGCTGATCGAGGTCACTTTCTCGTTCAGCACGACATCAGGCTTGAACGTGAGACCCTGCTCGACCGTCTGTTCGATCAGCTTCGCGCCGGGCATCGGCGTCAGGCCGCCCACGTCCCAGATCATTTTCTCCGGGTAGACGTGGACTTTGCCGCCGAGAAACGGTTGATACTCAATGATCTTCGTCTTCATTTCGCGCAGTCCGCTATAGAAAGCAGAGAATAATCCCGCAGGTCCTCCGCCGATAATCGTAACGTCCCAGACTTCGATATTTTCCATGTAAATGGGCCTCCTCTATGTATGCAAAACTTTGTAGATAATGATAATCAATATCATTAAAGAGTATACCAGCATTTTTCCCTGGAATACAATACCGGTTTTGCAGATTGCGAAGCTTGTGCAGCGGATCGCGCCGCGCCGGCCTGGCGGCTGCACAAAAAAGCCCGAAAACGGCGCTGCCGTTTTCGGACTCTGGATCGCTGAACGATGGCTGACAATCAGGAAGGAGAGGATTCCTGCCGCTGAAGGGCGGGACGAAGCAGGGTCCAGATCAAGCGCGCTTCCTCGGGGGAACGCGGAGTCACTACGGACGCCCGCGGATAAGGATCCGCCGCCGGCCGGTTCCAGACATATTTTTCGGCATACGGATTCGCTTCGACGGCCGCTTCGTACGACCTCTGCGCGTCGGATCCGAGAGGATCGCGCCGGTAGGCGATCGCCCAATCGAACCAGCGGTAAAAGGCATTGTCGCCGGAACCTTCGCCGTAATGGCCGAGCAGTCCCGAAGCCGCATCAAGGTCGCCTTTGGCAATCAGCGCGGACAGGGCCGGATAACGCGCACCCTGATGATCGGCCGGATTATCCTGCAGCAGCCGATACAGCCGCCGGAATGCGGCCTCGTATCGCCCGGACTCCAGTTCGTACACGGCTCGGCGCAGCAGAATGCGCATATACGGACGATTCGGCAGATGCAGCCAAACCGGCTGGATATCGGGTTCGTAGCTTCGAAGAGCCGCCTGCTCGGCTTGTTCCAGCAGCTTCTCCCGGATGTCCGCTTCCGCCTCGGTTTCTGCTTGCATCAGCCGGACATCGGCGCTGTCGGGATCGAGGCGGACAGCTTGTTCAAGCTTTTCCCGGCGGAAATCTTCTTCCCGCGCCAAGTAGGCTTCATACATACGGAGCTGGGCTTCTTCTTCGCGTGAAGCCGGCAGGTAAGGGATTCGGGAGAAATAATCCATCTGGCGCCGCAGCGCGGCTTCGCCTTGAATATCCAGATCCTTGATATGCATATACAGCTGCCATTGACGGTATTCTTCGGCTTCCGGATCGGTACCGACGCGGAAGCCGATCTGTTCTTCTTCCTCCCGGTAAGCCGACGTTTTCCGTTCAAAAGCCAACATGTCTTCGGCCAGACGTTCGGCCTGCGCCGGGTTGGCACCGAATAGGTGGACAAGGCTCGCAAAATCTTCGCCCTGCGGCAGCCAACCGCGAAGTCCGCCGAAACGAACAGCGGCGGCCGCAGCGGTTCCCGCATCCGGCGTCTCCCGTTTGATTCGGCGTTTGAGAAAGCGGAAAAAGACATCCATCAGCCGGTCGTTCTTGAGATCGCGCTCAATCAGGAAACCTTCAAGTCTTTCGATCGCCGCGGTTATGGATGGAGGCAGAGTCCCGTCCGGGGAACCGGCCGAACTTTGCGCATCGCCGAACATTTCGTAAACGGCCGCGAAGTTCGACCTATAGAAATCAGCCGTGTCCGGCTGGCCCGATGTCCGGAACCGTTCTTCCAACTGCAGCAGCGGAGCCTCTTCGGGATCTTCAATCGAGACCAGGCTGTTCAGCGGCGCGAGCGGTTCGGCCGGATCCAAACCCGGAATCCAGAAACCGATCACAAGGGTTCCCGGTTGGGGGCGGAACGTATCATCCGTACGCAGGCGCAGCGTTTCTCCGGTGAGCAGCTCCGACGCAGCGGCGAAACCGGCGGATTCCGCCGCTTCCGGACGTGCGGCGCTGCCTGCGGGAACAATGTGCAGGACGGCGAATCGCGGATCAACCCAGCGGGATAAGGCTTCGGCGGCCGCTGCATTTCGGTCATTTCGTGCTTCGGATCCGACAAATTCGTTCCAGATTCCGACCGACTGCCCGAAGAAAAAAGTATCGCCGATGATCGAGTCCGTTTTTTCGGCGCCGTACGAAACCTTCAGTCCGGGTTCCATCTCCCGCTTCCAGGCGGAAAGACTTTTCTGCTCGGCGGGGCGGGGGTGGTTCTCGAAAAACCGGCGCAGCACCGATTCCAGTATTTGGCGCTTCCCATCGTCGCGCCGGCGTTCGTCGTCCCGACCCGCACAGCATTTCTTGTATTTCAAACCGCTTCCGCAGGCGCAGGGCTCATTGCGGCGCGAACCGGACGGGGAGGAAGAGAGCGGCGCAGCATTCATCCGCGCGGCTCCTCCAGCAGCAGACGTTCTTCTTCGCGGCTGTGAATGGCATTAACGACGATCAGGGCCTGGAACTGCCGCATGACTTCCGGCGTCATTCCTTCCTCGGCCAGCTCCTGCCGGATATCCGCGATAATCAGTCGCAAAATATCGTGATCCCGCGTCAGTTTGACCACGGACAGACGCCGCTGCGGATCATCGCCGGCCATCTCCTCGTAGAAACCTTCTTCCTCGGCGTCCGCATGGCTGAGAATACGCGTCACCCAATAATCGACCAGATGATCCGCCGCTTGACGGGCTACCTCGAACTCTCCCGCCTGAAGCAGCTGTTCCACTTCTTCCGTTTTATCGATTGCGCCGCTTAGGCCGCCTTCATGAATCGCATGATGGGCATGCAGTTGGCGCAGGGATGGTCCTCCCATATCGATTCCTCCTTTTTTCGTATAGATCGGCTGTTATTGAACGGTTTTTTTAGCTGATTGGATCGCTTTTCCGGGTTCAGTATAGCATGCGCAAAGGTTCAAAAAAGGATGGTTAGGCATTTCCCGGATCGAAACAGGGAAGTCCCTGATTGGTTGGCGCCTATCCGGTTCTATAGAATGAAACCCGTAAGGAAGGAGGAACGACCATGAATCGTTATATTCCCAATCAGCACGGCGCCTGGGCAATGCTGCTGCTGCCGTTTCTGCTCGGATTGTCGGTTGCCGGAGCCCGTACGGTACATATTCCGCTGTTTTTATGCTGGCTGTTCATGTATTTGTTTAGTTTCCCCGTGCTTCAATGGATCAAGACCAGGCGGACAGAACGCTACCTCAAGCCTGCGGTTGTCTACGGGGTCATTTTGATTCCGCTGGTGGGGATCGTGGTAGGGGCTCAGCCCAAGCTGATCGGCTACGGCATTCTGCTGCTGGCTGCGTTTGCGATTCCCGCTTATTTTGCCAAAAACAAAAACGAACGCGCCCTGCTCAACGACATCGTCGCCATTTTGCTGTTCTGCTCGTTTATTTATCCGGTCGTCTACGTCAGCGCAGGCATCGAAGCCGATTGGACGAGGACCACGCTGCTGTTCCTGCTGCTCGGCTTGTACTTCGTCGGGACCGCTCTGTACGTCAAGACCGTGATCCGCGAGAAGAAGAATCCGCGTTACTACCGGATCTCGGTCGGCTATCACGCCCTGCTGATTCCGTTCGCCGCCTGGCTCAGTCTGCCGCTCGCTCTTGTGTTTGCGATTCTGCTGCTGCGTGCGGTCTTCCTGCCGAAAAAAGGGCTGAAGATCAAGCAGACGGGAACAGCCGAGATCGGATTCGCAGTCCTGCTGTATCTGTCCGTGCTGCTTGTATACCTATGATTGAGAGTGTCAAAAAAAGCGAAAAAGGAGTCCTGCCCGATGAATAGACCGGCTGTTCCCCCGCAAGATTACTCGGTCAATCCGTTTATCGTGATCTGGGAAGTGACCCGGGCCTGCGCACTCAAATGTCTGCACTGCCGGGCCGAAGCGCAGTACCGGGCCGATCCGAATCAGCTGTCGCCGGAAGAAGGCAAAGCGCTGATCGACCGGATCGCGCTGATGAACCCTCCGCTGCTGGTTTTTACGGGAGGCGACCCGCTTATGCGACCCGATCTGTTCGAATTGGCGCGGTATGCGATCGAAGAGAAAGGGCTGTCGGTATCCATGACGCCAAGCGCTACGCCCCGGGTGACCCATTCCGCTGTCGAAAAAGCGAAAGAAGTCGGTTTGTCGCGCTGGGCGTTCAGTCTTGACGGTTCTTGTGCCGAAATTCACGATCATTTCCGGGGAACGCCGGGATCGTTCGACACGACGCTGCGCGGAATCGGCTATCTGCAGGAGCTCGGCATTCCGATTCAGATCAATACAACCGTCTCCCGTTACAATTTGCAGGATCTGCAGGCGATTGCGGAGCGCGTCAAACAAATGGGAGCCGTGCTGTGGAGTCTCTTTTTTCTTGTTCCGACCGGCCGGGCCGCACAAAAAGATATGATTGACGCCGACGAGCACGAAGCCGTCTTGAGATGGCTTTATGAAACGGGGCAGCGCATGCCGTACGGTGTAAAAGCGACGGAGGCGCCGCATTACCGCAGAGTGGCGACGCAGATGGCGCAGGAGAAGACGCACACCGCTTCGCAGAAGCTTTCCGATCTCCCGAAAACGGCACCGCCGGGATTCAAACGTACCGACGTTCTCGGACGCGCCCCCAAAGGCGTGAACGACGGCGACGGATTTCTTTTTATCAGCCATGTAGGGGATGTGTATCCGAGCGGATTCCTGCCTCTTCGATGCGGCAATGTACGCGAACAAGCGCTGGAAGACATCTATCGGGAATCCGATATCATGCGGAATTTGCGCGACAAGTCACAGCTCAAAGGCAAATGCGGAGTCTGCGAGTACAAGCGGCTCTGCGGAGGATCGAGAGCCCGTGCTTACGCGGTCACCGGCGATTATCTGGCAAGCGATCCCGTTTGCGCTTATATTCCGCAAGTTTGGAGAGGAGAACAGGAAACATGAACAAGCAAACCCTGCCGTCGCCCGGAAAAGCAGTCGGATCCGACCGGAAAGTCGTGATACTCGGCGGAGGCATCAGCGGTCTAAGTGCGGCGTATTATCTGCAAAAAGAAGCGGTGCAGCAAGGGATTTCCCTTGAGATTACGGTAGTCGAAGCGGATAATCGCCTCGGCGGACGGCTGCAGACGCAGCGAAAAGACGGATTCCTGATCGAAAAAGGGCCCGATGCGTTTCTTGCGCGCAAGCCCGCCATTATGGAATTGACGGACGAACTTGGCCTGACCGAACGCCTGATGCCGACCAACCCCGATGCCAAGACCAGCTACATCCTCCACAAAGGCCGGATGCATCCGATGCCGATGGGATTTATTCTGGGCATTCCGACGAAATTAAGTCCTTTTATCCGCACGGGATTGATCTCGCCGCTTGGCAAACTGCGTGCGGCTTTGGATTTCTTCAAACCGGCGCGCCGGATCGGCGAAGACGAAGCGCTGGGCGATTTTATCGAACGGCGGCTGGGTAGGGAAGTGCTGGAACAGATCACCGAACCGCTGCTGGCCGGCATTTATGCGGGAGATACGCGTTCGCTCAGCGTCATGGCGACTTTTCCCCAATTCAAAGCGATGGAAGCAAACAGCGGGAGCCTGATCAAAGGCATGGCGCGCGGAGGCGGACGTCCCAAACCGCAGACGGCCAAAAAAACGAGCGGCGTAAGCCCCAACGATGGAAGCTCAGCGGTGCGGAGCGCCAGAAAATCGGGAGGTGCAGGGGCGGCTGTCGGCAAAAGCATGTTTTTGTCGTACCGGGGAGGCCTGTCGGAATTGATCGCACGCCTCGAAGAAAAACTGCTGGATCAAGGCGCGCGGTTTGTTCAAGGCAGCGGCGCCGCTTCGCTGACGCGGCTGCCTAATGGAAGTTATGACATTGGGCTGCAAAGCGGGGAAACGCTGAATGCGGACGGCGTGATCTGCGCGGTGCCCGCTTATGAAGCGGCGCGGCTGCTGGGTGAACAGATCGAAGCCTCTTCGCGGCTGCGAAGAATCGATTATGTGTCGGTCGCCAATATTGCGCTGGCTTACCGTACAGCCGACCTGAATATCTCGTTCGAACGTTCCGGATTTCTCGTTCCGCGCAAAGAAGGCAAACGGATCACGGCCTGCACCTGGTCGTCGACCAAGTGGACCCATGTCGCCCCCGAAGGGCAGACGCTGCTGCGGACTTATATCGGCCGCTCGGGTGCGCAGGAATGGACATCCATGAGCGATGCCGAACTGATCGAAGAGGCCCGGCGCGACCTGCGCGAACTGACGGGACTCGATGCCGATCCCCGGTGGTCGCAGGTCAACCGCTGCTTGTCGGCGATGCCGCAGTATCCGGTGGGTCATGTGGACAGCATGCGGCGCATTACCGAAGAACTGGAAGATAAGCGGCCGGGCGTTCTTCTGTGCGGAGCCGGATACGGCGGCGTCGGCATTCCCGACTGCATCGCCGGAGGAAGGGAAGCCGCACGCATCCTGCTGCGTCGGCTTCCGGGCCTTGGAGCCGCGAACACCGGTATCGATCGGGCCGCCAACGAACAAGACGCGGTTCTGCCCGCTTCCTCCTAACCGTTCTCCCCGTTGAGTGTTCGAAGGCACTAGTCCTTTGACCCCGATAAAAGTAAGGTTGCGCCCCTTGAGATTTCGTACCTGAAGCGTGTACGAAGTCTCCGACGGAATTGTTATTTCAGGCGAACGTAAACCTCTGATTGGATAGAGTCAAGCGACTGGACTGATCGAAAAAGATTGTGTATCGTAACGTAATGAGGTGAACAGCCCGGTCGTTCGAGAACGTCTTCGGATACCGCGGCAAAAAGGAGAGGACTTGCATGAACAATCGAACCTTTCTTCGGTTCCTTGGCATCCGGCGGACGTCGGGCCAGGCAGCCGTGCGATGGCTGCCGCTGCTTGCCCTGCTGCTGATCCTGTCGGCCTGCGGCGCGAAGCCGGTCGAACGCGCGGCTTCCGATCCGGAAACTGCCGGGCAGGTATCCGGGTCCGTCAGCTCCGCAGCCGCAGACCGAGCGGATGCCGAACCCGTCACGCTGACCATTTCGGCCGCCGCCAGCTTGACCGACGCGCTGGGAGAGATTGAGCGCACGTATGAAGCGTCGCATCCGTACGTCGAACTGGATTTCAACTTCGGCGCTTCCGGCGCGCTTCAGCAGCAGATCGAGCAGGGGGCTCCGGCCGATCTGTTCTTGTCCGCTTCTTCCCGGAATATGCAGGCGCTGCTGGACGGGGGCCTGATTGACGCCAAGCAGGAAACGGACTGGCTGACCAATACGTTGGTCGCGGTTGCCCCGAATGACTCGCCTCTCTCGAAGATCGAAGATCTGAAAAGCAGCGAAATCAAGCATATCGCGATCGGAATTCCGGACAGCGTGCCGGCCGGCAAATACGCGCAGGAAGCGCTGACGAACGCCGGACTGTGGGACTCGCTGCAGGGCAGGCTCGTTCAGGGCAAAGACGTCCGCCAGGTGCTGCAGTATACGGAAACCGGCAACGCCGACGTGGGCTTTGTGTACAAGACGGACGCCCTCACTTCCGAACAAGTCAAAATCGCGTTCGATGTCGATCCGGACAGCTACTCGCCGATCCTGTATCCGATCGGCATCGTCCAAGCGACCCGGCACGAAGAAGCGGCTCTGGCATTCTACGACTACCTGCAAACGCCGGAAGCGCTGCAGGTTCTGAGCGGCTTCGGCTTCTCCGCGGCGCAATGACCCTGCTGGCGGAGTTCGGACGAAGCGATTATTGGCCGCCGGTCCGCCTGTCGCTTCAAGTGGCGCTGCTGTCCAGCGTCATCGTGATCGTGTTGGGCACGGCCGCTGCCTGGTGCATGTCGAGGCGCGAACGGTTCCGCGGCAAAACGGTGTTGGAGACGCTGTTTATGCTCCCGCTTGTGCTGCCGCCGACTGTAGTCGGCTTTCTGCTGCTGATGCTGCTCGGCCGACGCAGCGGGCTTGGTGCCCTGATTGAACGAATCTTTCATTCGCCGATCATCTTCTCCTGGTGGGCGGCGGTGATTGCGGCCGTCGTGGTGGCGTTCCCGCTCGTCTACCGGACGACGGTCGTAGGCTTCGAAGCGGTGGACCGCGACCTCGAAGATGCGGGCCGTTCGATCGGCGCGAACGAGCGCCAGGTATTCCGGCATATTACGCTGCCGCTGATCCTGCCGTCGCTCAAGACCGCTTACGTGCTGGGCTTCGCCCGCAGTCTCGGCGAATTCGGCGCGACGCTGATGATCGCGGGGAATATTCCGGGACGGACGCAGACGGTCCCGACGGCGATCTACGTGGCCGTGGACGCCGGGCATCTGTCGTCGGCTTGGGCCTGGACGGTTGCAATCGTGGCCATCTCGTTCGTTCTGCTCCTGCTGACGGGACGTCGGCCGGACAAGCCCTGAGCGATTCATGAACAGGGAAGGTTCCGCGAATCCGACCTAAGAAAGGCCGTTTACAGCGGAGCGTTCCGCTGTAAACGGCCTTTTTGACGCGAAGTAATCGGGCGGATCAGTCCTTGAAATAATAACCGGCTTCAAGATCCGCTATGAGCCCCGGCTGCTCCGGGTGCCAGTTCAGCTCCTGCTGCGTCCACGTACTCGAAGCAGGATTATCCGCCGTCGTCGCGGCGAAAGCGATCCAGCCGAAATGGGCAGCCGCTTCCTCGGCCGGAATCGAGACGGTCGGCAGGTTCAGGCCGCGTCCGATCGCTTCGGCGATCTCGCGAAAAGCAATCGCGGATTCGCCGACGCCGTGCAGCCGCGTTCCGGCCGGCGCCGATTCCAGCGCCAGACGGAACAAGCGGGCCGCATCCAGGCGATGCACGGCCGGCCAGCGGTTGGAGCCGTCGCCTACGTAAGCGGAGACGCCTTTATCGCGAGCCGTTTGGACCAGGACGCGGATGAATCCGTAATCGTCTGCGCCGTGCACGGTCGGCGAGAGCCGAACGACCGACGAGCGGATGCCGCGTTCGCTGAGTTCCGATACGGCTTGTTCGGCATATCTGCCAAGCGAAGCCGGAGCGTCCGCTTCCTCAGCCGGATGACCTTGTGTCATCAAGAGCATGCCCGACGTCAGCACGAACGGGCTGCCCGACTCTTCGAGTACCGCCCCGATCGCGTCCGTCGCCAGACGATCCGCTTCGACGGATGCCGCAAGATCCGAAAAGTCGTGGAGATACGCCAGATGGATCACGCCGTCCGCCGCTTCGGCTCCACGGCGCAGGCTGTCCAAATCGCCAAGTTCGCCGCGCAGAGGTTCCGCGCCGGCCTGCTTCAAGGCCGCGTCTCCTTTTTCCGAGCGCGAAAGCCCGATTACGCCGTGCCCCGCATCCAACAGCTCCCGTACAACCGCCATGCCGATAAATCCTGTCGCTCCCGTAACGAATACTTTCATTTTTTCCGCCTCCGTTTATGAATGTTTGGGCTGAATCTTGTTCTGCACCGATAGCGTAAACCCTAGAGTGAACTCTATAGCAAGGCTTGATTTTTCATGCTATGATTCGGCTATGGACAATACCTATTCGAGCAAGCAGGCGTCGGAAGTCACGGGACTGAGCGTCCATGCGCTGCGTTATTACGAAAAAGAAGGGCTGATCGACGGAATCCTGCGAGACGAGAACGGCTACCGCGTCTATTCGACTTCGGATATCGCCTGGTTTCAGGTCATTACGTATTTTCGCCGCCTCGGGCTATCGGTCAACGATATCAAGACGTTCAACATTCCCAAAGACGGAAGCGCCTCGAGCGCAGCGGCGCGGCGTGAATTCATGGAGAATTACCGCGAAAAAGTCGTCGAACAGATGAAAGAACTGCAGGATTCGCTGGAAAAGATCGATTATAAGATTGGATTTTTCAGGGATTTGGAGCGATTGGAACGAGCAGGAAAGGAGAACGCGGAAGACACAGGCCCACCAAGTGCGTAGGAGCAAGCAGGGGATTGGCAAACTAGCCGCCCCCGTATAAGGTGCGCGATACGAGTTTTATACAGATCAAAGCCCTTCTCTATCCGAGAAGGGCTTTTTCCTTTTAGGGTTTTCCCCGCGCGCTATAGGACATTCCCTAATGGGAACCCCGCTTCCGGTCTTTCATAATGAAAAGTAACCGAAAAGGAGTGTGGATCATCCGATGAAGAATCCGATGAAAAAGAAATTCAGCCTCAACTTTTTTAAACCGGTCGAGAGCTATTCCGGCAATTGGTCGATCCTCGAAGAAAAAAATAGAGAGTGGGAAAATGTCTACCGGCAGCGCTGGTCCCACGACAAAGTCGTTCGCACGACACACGGCGTCAACTGTACCGGATCGTGCAGTTGGAAAGTGTTCGTTAAGAACGGCATCATTACCTGGGAAAATCAGCAGATCGATTATCCGTCCTGCGGAGCGGATATGCCGGAATTCGAACCGCGAGGCTGTCCGCGGGGAGCGACGTTCTCCTGGTACGAATACAGTCCTCTGCGCGTGAAATACCCGTATATGCGCGGCAAGCTGCTGAGATTGTGGCAGGCGGCGCTGCAGGAACATGCCGACCCGATCGAAGCGTGGGCCAGTATTGTCGAGAATCCGGCCAAAGCTTCGGAATACAAGAAGGCCCGCGGCAAAGGCGGTCATATCCGTGTGAATTGGGACGATGTACTGCACCTGATCTCGGCCCAGCTCATCTACACGATCCGCAAATACGGACCCGACCGGATCGCCGGCTTCACGCCGATTCCGGCCATGTCGATGGTCAGCTACGCGTCCGGCGCGCGCTTCATCTCGCTGCTCGGCGGGCAGATGCTCAGTTTCTACGACTGGTACGCGGATCTTCCGCCGGCTTCGCCGCAAATCTGGGGCGAGCAGACGGACGTGCCGGAGTCGTCGGACTGGTACAACGCCGGCTACCTGATGATGTGGGGATCGAATGTGCCGCTCACGCGGACGCCGGATGCCCACTTTATGACGGAAGTCCGCTATAAAGGCACCAAAGTCGTCTCCGTCGCGCCCGATTTGGCGGAGAACGTCAAATTCGCCGACAACTGGCTTGCTCCCCATCCGGGCACGGACGCCGCACTTGCGCAGGCCATGACGCACGTGATTCTGGACGAGTTCTATCAGCAGCGCCAAGAACCGATGTTCCTGAATTATGCGAAGCAGTACACGGATATGCCGTTCCTGATTCTGCTTGATCCCCACGAAGACGTCTGGAAAGGCGGCCGTTTCCTGCGTTCGAGCGATCTCGGGGTGGACGAACCCCATGCCGACTGGAAACCGGTCATTTACGACGAGGCATCCGGCGAGATGCTTGTACCGAACGGCACGATGGGCCAGCGCTGGGAGCAGGGCAAGAAGTGGAATCTGATCCTCGAACGCGAAGACGGCACGAAAGTGGAACCTGCGCTGTCGGTCGAACCTCACGGCGGCCAATGGATCGAGATCGCTTTTCCATTCTTCGACAACGGCGGCAACGGTACATTCAAGCGGGTTATCCCGGCGAAAACCGTAACGCTTGCCGACGGTACGGTCCGCTATGCGGCAACCGTCTACGATCTGATGATGAGCCAATACGGCGTGGCGCGGACCGACAGTCCGTACAACGCTTCCGGCTACGACGATGCGGAATCGTTCTACACGCCGGCCTGGCAGGAAAAAGTGACCAGCGTCAAAGCCTCCGTCGTGACGCAGATCGCCCGCGAGTTCGCGCAGAATTCGCTCGATACTGGCGGCCGATCCATGATTATCATGGGCGCCGGCATCAACCACTGGTTCAACAGCGACACGATTTACCGCTCGATCCTGAACCTGGTCGTGCTGACCGCGTCGCAGGGCGTCAACGGCGGCGGATGGGCCCATTACGTCGGCCAGGAGAAATGCCGTCCGATCGAAGGCTGGTCGACGCTTGCTTTCGCCAAAGACTGGCAGGGACCGGCGCGGCTGCAGAACGCAACTTCGTTCTTCTACTTCGCGACCGATCAATGGCGCTATGAAGAAAGCGGCACCGATTCGCTGAAATCGCCGACCGGCGGAGACGTCACCTACCGTCACCCGGCCGATTACAACGTCTTGGCCGCGCGGCTCGGCTGGCTGCCTTCGTATCCGCAGTTCAACAAGAACAGCCTCATGTTCGCCGAAGAAGCGGCCCAAGACGGGCAGAAGAGCAACGAAGAGATCGTCAAGCGCGCTGCGGAAGAAGTGCGCAGCGGACAAACGCGCTTTGCGGTCGAAGATCCGGGCGCTCCGGAGAACTTCCCGCGTTCGCTGTTCATCTGGCGTTCGAATCTGATCTCAAGCTCCGCCAAAGGCCAGGAATATTTCATGAAGCATCTGCTCGGCGCGTCCGATGCGCTGCTGGCTACGCCGAACGAAGAACACAAGCCGGAAGAAATCGTGTGGCGCGAAGATGTGGAAGGCAAGCTCGACCTCATGGTCGCGCTGGATTTCCGCATGACGACCACGCCGCTGTACGCGGATATCGTGCTGCCGGCGGCAACCTGGTACGAGAAGACGGACTTGTCCTCGACGGACATGCACCCATTCGTCCATCCGTTCAATCCGGCGGTCAATCCTTTATGGGAATCCCGCTCGGACTGGGATATTTACCGCCGGCTGTCGGAAGTGTTCTCGGACATGGCCAAGACCCATCTGCCGGGCGTCTACAAAGACCTCGTGACCGCACCGCTCGGCCACGACTCGATCGGAGAAATTTCGCAGCCGATGGGCCTCGTCAAAGACTGGTCCAAAGGCGAGATCGAAGCGATCCCGGGCAAGACGATGCCGAACTTCAGCATCGTGGAACGCGATTACACGAAGATTCACGATAAATACACGTCGCTTGGTCCGAACCTTGCGGTCGGCAAGACGGGGGCGCACGGAGTCAGTTTCTCCGTGGCCGAAGAATACGAAGAACTCAAGCAGCTCAACGGCGTCTACTACGACGAATCGATCAAGGACGGGCTGCCCAAGCTGCAGACGGCAAGGCAGGCCGCGGACGCCATCTTGCATCTGTCGTCGGCGACGAACGGCCGCGTCTCGCAGAAAGCCTACGAATCGGCCGAACACGACCATGGGGTCGAACTCAAAGACATTTCCGCCGACCGCGCCGCGGAACGCATCACGTTCCAGAGCATCACGTCGCAGCCGCGCGAAGTCATTCCGACGCCGGTCTTCAGCGGTTCGAACAAGAAAGGCCGCCGCTATTCGCCGTTTACGACGAACATCGAGCGCCTGGTCCCGTTCCGGACACTGACCGGACGCCAGCATTTTTATCTCGATCACGAAATCTTCCTCCAATACGGCGAAGCGCTGCCGGTCTACAAACCGACGCTTCCGCCGATGGTGTTCGGGCCGCGCGACCGCGAAGTGAAAGGCGGATTGGATACGCTGGTGCTGCGCTATCTGACGCCGCACGGCAAGTGGAATATTCACTCCACCTACCAGGATAACCAGCATATGCTGACGCTGTTCCGCGGCGGTCCTACGGTATGGATCAACAACGAAGACGCGCTGGCGCACGATATCAACGACAACGACTGGCTCGAAGTCTACAATCGCAACGGCGTCGTCACGGCACGCGCCGTCGTCAGCCACCGGATGCCGCGGGGCACGATGTTCATGTATCACGCCCAGGACAAGCATATTCAAGTACCGGGCTCCGAGATTACCGATACCCGGGGCGGGAGCCACAACGCGCCGACGCGGATCCATCTGAAGCCGACGCAGATGGTCGGCGGCTATGCGCAGCTCAGTTACGGCTTCAATTATTACGGGCCGATCGGCAACCAGCGCGACGTCTACGTAGCCGTTCGCAAAATGAAGGAGGTCAACTGGCTTGAAAATTAAAGCGCAAATCGCAATGGTCATGAACCTCGACAAATGTATCGGCTGCCATACGTGCAGCGTGACCTGCAAGACGACCTGGACCAACCGCAAAGGCGCGGAGTACATGTGGTTCAACAACGTCGAGACGAAGCCGGGCATCGGGTATCCGAAGCGCTGGGAAGACCAGGAACTGTACAAAGGCGGCTGGCAGCTTCGCAAAGGCAAACTGGAACTGAAATCCGGCAACAAACTGTCCAAGATCGCGCTCGGCAAAATCTTCTACAATCCGGACATGCCGGAAATGAAAGATTATTACGAACCGTGGACGTACAACTACGAAAATCTCACCAATGCCAAAGACCAGGAGCATTCGCCGGTCGCGCGGGCCCATTCCGTCATTACGGGCGAGAAAATGGATCTGAACTGGGGCCCGAACTGGGAAGATGATCTGGCCGGCGCGCATATTACCGGCCCGCTCGACCCGAATATCCAGAAGATCGAAGAAGAGATCAAGTTCAACTTCGAAAAATCGTTCATGGTCTATCTGCCCCGTCTGTGCGAACACTGCCTGAATCCGAGCTGCGTCGCGTCGTGCCCGTCGGGTGCGATGTACAAGCGCGAAGAAGACGGCATCGTGCTGGTCGACCAGGAAGCCTGCCGCGGCTGGCGCTACTGCATGACCGGCTGCCCGTACAAGAAAGTCTATTTCAACTGGCAGACGAACAAAGCGGAGAAGTGCACATTCTGCTTCCCGCGGATCGAAGCGGGCCTGCCTACCGTATGTTCCGAGACCTGTACGGGCCGTATCCGCTACCTCGGCGTGCTGCTGTACGACGCGGACCGCGTCCATGAAGCGGCCTCGACGCCAAACGAGCAGGATCTGTACAAAGCGCAGTGCGACCTGTTCCTGAACCCGCACGATCCGGAGATCATCAAGCAGGCGCGCCGAGATGGCATTTCCGAAGACTGGATCGAAGGCGCGCAGAATTCGCCGGTCTACAAGCTCGCGATCGAGCATAAACTGGCGTTCCCGCTGCATCCGGAATACCGGACGCTGCCGATGGTCTGGTACGTGCCGCCGCTGAGTCCGATCATGAATTACTTCGAAGGACGGGACTCGATCGAGAATCCGGACATGATCTTCCCGGCGATCGAAGAGATGCGCACCCCGATCCAGTATCTGGCGAATATGCTGACCGCCGGCGATACGGTAACGGTGAAGGAATCTCTCCAGCGCATGGCCATGATGCGTTCCTATATGCGCGCCAAGACCACCAAGAAAGAATTCGACAACAGCCGCCTTGAACGTGTCGGTCTGACCGCGCGCCAAACGGAAGAGATGTACCGGCTGCTGGCGATCGCCAAATACGAAGACCGCTTCGTTGTACCGACTTCGCACCGCGAAGGTTACGTCAATCCGTACCGGGCGCAAGGAGCCGCGGGCTTCGGAGATATGATGGGAGCCATGGGGGCCAATACCGGCTGCGACGGCTGCGGGCCGACCGCATCTACGATCGATCCGAACTCGGAAGCCTCGTCCAAAACAGGCAAGGAAATGTACGAAGAAAACTTCTACGGGGGGATCTGGCGTGATTGACGTAACGAAGCTGTACGATTACAAGACTTCTTTCGGATTTTTTGCCAGTCAGCTCATGTATCCGCAAAAGCTGGATTTCCATCCGGCTTTTCTGGAAGAGTCGTTCGAAGCTGCGCACCCGGCTTACGCGGATGCGCATGCTTACTGGAATCGTATGCAGGAGCTGAGTCTGGACGAGATTCAGGAGCAGTATACGGAAACGTTCGATTTTCAAAAAGACTGCGCCCTGTATATGACCTATTTCAAGTTCGAAGATGCCAAAGAACGCGGACAAATGCTGCTGCGGCTCAAAATCCTGTACGAAATGTTCGGTCTGGAGATGCCTGAAGGCGAACTGCCGGATTATCTGCCGCTCATCTGCGAATTTCTGTATGCCGCGGAATGGATGAAAGAGCGCAAAGCGCCCGAAAACTTCCGGCTGATCTTCGGAGTGCTCGAAGACGGGACGTATCATTTGCTTGCCGCGCTTGAGAAGCTGGACAGCCCTTACCGCCATCTGGTGCAGGGGCTCCGCCGGACTTTGAAAGCCTGCCTAGAACAGGAGACCGTGAATCCATGAATATGTTCGATCAATTTCTGTGGGTGATCTTCCCATACGCCTGCCTGATGATCTTTGTGGTCGGCCACATTTTCCGCTATCGGCATGACCAGTTTAACTGGACGGCCAAATCGAGCGAATTTATCGAGAAAAAGCAGCTGATGTTCGGCAGTCTGCTGTTCCACCTCGGCATTATTCCGGTTATTTTCGGTCATCTGTCGGGCCTGCTTATCCCGAAATCGTGGATGGCCGCGATGGGAGTCAGCGAACACATCTACCATATCGGAGCAGTCTATATCGGAGGCATCTTCGGTGCGATGACGCTGATCGGCATGCTGCTGCTGACTTCCCGCCGCTTTACGATCCGGAACGTCCGGCGCCTCAGCTCCGCATCCGATCTGATCGTCAACGTGCTGCTGCTGTTTATCGTATTCATGGGCATGTATGCCACGCTGTTTACCAACGCGGTACAGCCCGAATTCGATTACCGCGAGTCCATTTCGGTCTGGTTCCGCGGATTGTTTACGCTGCGCCCGGATGCTTCCCTCATGCATAATGTCCCGATGTCGTTCAAGATCCATGCCCTTACGGGCTTTGCCATCTTCGCCTTTTGGCCGTTCAGCCGCCTCGTCCACGTATGGAGCGTTCCGTTGAATTATGTCGGAAGAAGTTATATCCTTTACAGAAGACACAAATCCAATTAGTTTCTTGTCCGGTTCGCTTGAACGCTCGAATCCGGGATGCGCAGCGCGGCCAAGAAACGCGGACAGGCGGGCACAGCCCCCTATCCGCTTTCGCTGGGAGATGCATGATGATGGAACTTTACGCAGATTACCAACGGGAACTCGACGCGATCCGCCAGACGTTCGGCTACGATTTTCTTGCGCTGGCTCTTGTCGAACCGGCCGAACAGCAGTATGTCATCCGCTGGAAATATGCGGCCGGGAACCGCAACGAACGTTTTCGCCGTATCGTGCTCAAATCCGGAAAAGGCATTGCGGGAATCGTATTCCGAACCGGCAAACCGGTCTTTATCCCTTCGGTTCGCGACTATGTGAGAGCGAGCAGTTTGTTCAATTATCCGATTATCCAATCCGAACAGTTGGAGAGCCTGGGCGCGGTTCCTTTGTGGAACGATGCCCGCGTTGCCGGCGTTCTGCTGGGCGGTTTCCGTCAGGAACACGCCATGACTCCCGAGCTGATGCAGGCTTTGAAGCAGACGGCCCAATCGGGGATCGGCGAATTGGACGGCAGGGAGGTGGCTTCCCAATGACGCCTCCTCCCGAGATCGGCACCATGAGCCCGCTGATGATGAAGCTGTTCGAGAACAGCAAGGAAGCGATTTTCTTTTTTGACAAGACGGGACGTGCACTGGCCATGAATCCGGCGGCCGAGGAGATTCTCTCCGCAGATGTGCTGATCAACTTGTACGAAGGCAGCGAGAATGCGCTGTGCGGTACCTGCCGCGGTTATACGAGCGACACGGAGCAGCAGACTTGCCTGGACTGTTACATGAAGATGCCCGAAGCGGAAGAACACACGTCGTTCCAGGTTTATCTGGAAACGAAAGGCAAAGGCGTTGTGCCTTATGCGGGTTCTTTCCATACGGTCGATTCCGAGCAGGGGACCCGCGTCTTCATGCTTCGGGACCTGACGCCGCAGCTGCGGATTCAGGAACGCCTGTACCAGAACACCATGACGCGGCATGTGCTCGAGGCCCAGGAGAACGAGCGCAAACGGCTCTCGCGGGAGCTGCACGACAGCGTA
The DNA here is from genome assembly GCF_013185195.1 of Saccharibacillus qingshengii. Lineage (GTDB taxonomy): Bacteria > Bacillota > Bacilli > Paenibacillales > Paenibacillaceae > Saccharibacillus > Saccharibacillus qingshengii. The sequence goes on along the minus strand of NZ_JAAZWC010000001.1, from coordinate 180,916 downwards.
GCCCAGGAGCTGATGAGCGCGGTCGTCGATCTGCGGGTACTCAAATATATGACGAACGACGAAACCGTGCTCAAAAAGGTCAAGCAGACCGAAGCTTCGATGACGCGCCTGCTGGACGAGATCCGGAACATGTCCGTCGATCTGCGGCCGGCCGCCCTCGACGATTTCGGTCTGGAAGCGGCTTTCCGCTCGCATTTCAAACGGGTGGAGCAGAGCTACGGCCTCGTTGTCGAGTTCGTATCCGGATTGGCGCGCAAACGCTACCCGAGCAATGTCGAGACGGTCGCTTACCGCATCTGTCAGGAAGCGGTGCTGAATGCGCTCAAGTACGCACAGGTTGATACCGTCAGCGTGCATCTGTTCGAGAGGGACGGGATGCTCCGGCTCGAAATCGAAGATCAGGGAGCGGGCTTCGAGGCCGGTTCCGATCCGGTCGGGACGGGGCTTGGCCTGTACGGGATGCGCGAACGGGCGGAGCTTGCCGGGGGGACGCTGAGCGTGCTGTCGGAACCGGGAATCGGAACGCGGGTACTCCTGCAGATTCCGATCGCGGAATTTCTTGTAAAGGAGTAATCGCGGATGAAAATCGTAATTGCGGACGATCACGCCATCGTGCGCAGCGGCTTCTCGATGATCCTTAATTTTCAGCCGGATATGGAAGTGATCGGAACGGCGGCGGACGGCATCGAAGCGTACGCCGCAGTCGCCAAGAACCGGCCGGATATCCTCGTTATGGATCTCAGCATGCCGCCGGGAGAAAGCGGATTGATCGCGACCGGCAAGATTAAGGAAGACTATCCGGACACCAAAATCCTTATATTGACCATGCACGACGACGAGGAGTATTTGTTCCATATTTTAAAAAGCGGCGCTTCGGGCTACGTGCTCAAAAACGCTCCCGACGAAGAGCTGCTGCTGGCGATCCGGACCGTTTATGCGGGAGGCACCTATATCCATCCCAAAATGGCCACTTCGCTCGTTCGGGAATTTATCAAGAACGACAAGTCCGGCAGTTCCGAAGATCCGTTCGAACTGCTGTCCAAGCGGGAACTGGAGATTCTGCCGCTGATCGCCAAAGGCTACGGCAACAAGGAAGTGGCGGAGAAGCTGTTCATTTCGGTCAAAACGGTCGAAGCCCACAAAGCCAAAATCATGGAAAAACTCCAGCTCAAAAACCGGCCGGAACTGGTCGAATATGCCATGCGCAAAAAGCTGCTGGAGTTCTGACGGAAAGGAACTTCGCGATGGAACTGACATTCGAAAAACCGGCGATACGTCTGCTGGAGAACGAGCACCGTTACCTGGCTTATCTGGCGGAGGAATGGCATCCGATCGTGCTTCGTCTGGAGGAAGAAGAAGACCTCCATACCGCCCGCGTCCTGCTCGGCACGCTGCGCGAACGGCTCGAACGCTTCCGGATTCCTCTCAAAAAGCATACCGACAAAGAAGAAGAACACTTTTTCCCCGTACTCGGCGGATACATAGGTTTTGAGCAGGGACCGCTGGTCGGCATTCAGGAAGAACACCGGGAAATCGAAGCTTATCTCGATCATTTCATGCACCGGACGGAGGGGAATCCCGATCTGCTCTTGCTGGACGAGATCCGAGCCGCGGCGCGCGATGCGGGTGAAGCGTTCGAAGTACTCACCGTGAACCGCGTCAAAGAAGAATCGGTCCTGTTTCCGATAGCGGAAGCCCGGATCCTGCCCAAGCAAATGCTGGGTTTGTACGAAAGAATGAATACGATGATCGTCTAAGTATCGGAATATGACAAAAAAACGACTTCCAAGTCCCGCCGCCAGCGGGATCCGGGGTCGTTTTTGCATTTGTGAAGGTTTTGCGGTAGGGCGTTTTGCGGGAGGGTTCTTTTTTAGGGTTTACCCTCTCGGGGAAAGGGGTTCCCCCTATATGCCGTCGGCAGAGCGGTCGATACAATGGGGACAGTGAACCGGTTCGGAGAAACGCGTCTTCGCTACTCCCGCTTCTCGAACCGGGCGAATAACTGTCGAAAAGGTGAGTGTAATGATCAAAAAAATGCAGCTCCCGCTCCAAACGCTGAATTTGACGGTCGGGTTCATGGTCTGGGTGATTATCTCTTCGCTGATGCCGTTCATCAAGGAAGATATCGCGATTCCGGCAGACCGTCTGGCGATCGTAACGGCGATTCCGGTCGTGCTGGGTTCGATTCTGCGCATCCCGCTCGGGTACTACGCCAACATCATCGGTGCGCGTCTCGTATTCCTGTTCAGTTTTGTGCTTCTGCTGTTTCCCGTGTATTATATCAGCGTAGCCCAATCGATGACCGCGCTGATTATCGGCGGTCTGTTCCTCGGGGTCGGCGGAGCCGTATTCTCGGTAGGCGTCACCTCGCTGCCCAAGTATTATCCTACGGCCAAACACGGCTTCGTCAACGGGATGTACGGTATGGGCAATATCGGCACGGCCATCAGCACGTTCGCGGCTCCGGTACTTGCGACGCAGATCGGCTGGCAGGCCGCTATCAAATGGTATCTGGCCCTGCTGCTGCTGTTCATCGTCTTGAACTTCCTGCTGGGCGACCGCAAAGAAGTGAAAGTCAAAACGCCGATCGTCGAGCAGATCAAAGGCATCTACAAAAATGAAAAGCTCTGGTTGATCTCGCTGTTCTACTTCATTACTTTCGGTTCGTTCGTAGCCTTCACCGTCTATCTCCCGAATTTCCTCGTGTCGAATTTCGGATTGGACAAAGTCGATGCCGGTATGAGAACCGCAGGATTTATTGCGATCGCGACCTTCTTCCGTCCGATCGGCGGCTGGCTCGCGGACCGCTTCAAGCCGCTGCTGCTGCTCGGCGGCACGTTCGCCATCTACACGATTGCCGCGATTCTGCTGGCGTTCTCGCCGTCGCTCGGTCCCTATACGGTCGGCTGCCTGGCGATCGCTTTCTGCGCGGGACTCGGCAACGGGATCATCTTCAAGCTGGTTCCGTTCTACTTCCAGAAACAGGCGGGGATTGCCAACGGCATCGTATCGATGATGGGCGGTCTGGGCGGTTTCTTCCCGCCGATTATGCTGGCCGTCATTCACGGCCTGACCGGTCAGTATTCGATCGGTTTCATGCTGCTGTCCCAGTTCGCGATGGTCAGTATGGTTCTGGTCTTCTGGCTGTACTTCCAGGATAAGAGAAACCTGGATGCGGTAGGCGGAAGAACAGCCACACAAGCGCAGTCCAAAGCCATGCGCAAATAAAAGGCGGGGAACGTTCCGGCCAAGCCACTATAGGCCGTCCGGGAATCCCGGGCGGCTTCGTATGCAGGAGGCATGTCAAATGAGTCATACACACGAAGAACGCTATTCGCGCCAGATTCGGTTTGCTCCGATCGGCACAACCGGACAGCAGCGTCTGGCGGATGCCTCCGTGGCCGTGATCGGCTGCGGAGCGCTCGGATCGGCTATCGCCGAACAGCTGACCCGCGCGGGTGTAGGCGAGCTGCATCTGGTCGACCGGGACTATGTGGAATGGTCCAACCTGCAGCGCCAGCAGCTTTTTACGGAAAGCGATGCCGAGCAGATGGTCCCCAAAGTGGAAGCCGCTCGGACAAGACTGCTGGCGATCCGCTCCGATCTTGCGCTTTATACGCATTTCGACGATCTCGATATCCCACTGATCCGCGAACTGGCTTCGAAATGTTCGCTGATCATGGACGCGACCGACAACTTCGAGACCCGTCTGCTGATCGGCGATGCGGCGCTTGAAGCAGGCATTCCCTGGATTTACGGAGCCTGCGTAGGCAGCTCGGGTACGGTCTTTCCGTTTGTACCCGGACGCTCCGCATGCTTCCGCTGCCTGATCCCGGTACTTCCCGCGGCCAACGATACGTGCGATACGGCAGGCATTATTGCGCCGGCTGTCCAGATGACCGCCGCCGTGCAGTGCGCGGAAGCTCTCAAATGGCTCAGCGGCAGCCGGGACTCGCTGCGGGTCAAAGTGCATCATTTCGATCTCTGGACAGGCACGCAGATGGATACGGGGATTTCCCGGATCCGCCGCGCGGATTGTCCGTCCTGCGGGCCGGATCCCAGCTTTCCCGCACTGTCCTATTCCGCGGCCAGACCCGCTTACGCGGCGCTCTGCGGACGCGACACCGTGCAGGTGCTTCCGGATCCGGCCAGGCCGCTGACACTGGACGATGCCGAGCGGGTCGCGCTTCGCTTCGGCAGCGATCTTCGGCGCACCCCGCATTTCGTGCAGTTTCACGCGATGGGTGCCCGGTTTATTCTGTTCGGCAGCGGCCGGCTGCTGATTCATGGTACGGGCAGCGTGGACGAAGGACGCAGACTGCACCGGAAGGTATTCGGTTGAGGCAGTGCGAATAAGAGAAGAAGAAATCGCTTGGAAAGAGAAAGGGGAAAGGGTCTTGCACGAAGGATTCGGACCGGCCATTCGCTTGGCGGTGCTCACCGTCAGCGACACGCGAACGAAAGAGACGGACAAAAGCGGACAGCGCATTCTGGAATTGGCTGCCGGAGCGGGGCTCGGGATTGCCGAGTATACGCTGTGCACCGACGATGCGGAAGCGATTCATTCGATTGTCGCGGGCTGGCTGCTCAAGCCGGGGATCGATGCCATCCTCACGACCGGAGGCACGGGAATTGCACGCCGGGACGTAACGCTCGAAGCCGTCCGCCCTTTATTCGAAAAAGAGATCGACGGCTTCGGCGAACTGTTCCGTTATTTGAGCTTTGCCGAAGATATCGGAACCAAGGCGGTGCTCAGCCGGGCAGCGGCCGGTACGTCGGGCGAGAAAGCGATCTTCGTTCTGCCCGGATCGACCGGTGCCGTCACCTTGGGCATGAACCGGATCATTCTGCCCGAGATCCGGCATATCCTGCACGAATTGACGAAACATCGGTAAGAAGGATTCGAACCGATGCCCAGCGATCTTCGCAGCGGCTTCAGGGCGTTTTGTGCGAATCGAAGCTCAAGGCGCTGCCGCACGCAAAAAAAGCCGGGAGCGGGAAGAAGACGTTCTCTTCACGCACCCGGCCGTCTGCCGAAACGGATAGCTATTCCGACCTGGAGTAATCGCCGGATTTCCCTCCGGTTTTCTCCAGCAGCATCGTCGGGCCGATCACCATGTCTTTGCCTGCGGCTTTGCACATATCGTAGATCGTGAGCGCCGCCGCGCTCGCCGCGGTCAGCGCCTCCATCTCAACGCCGGTAGGCCCTTTGGTCCGAACGGTCGCGTAGAGGAACACTTCGTAGGAAGCCGCCGCTTCATCGACTTTCCACTCGAATTCGATGTCGATGCCGCTGAGCATAAGCGGATGGCACATCGGAATAATCTGCGCCGTATTTTTGGCGGCCATGATTCCCGCGACCTGGGCTACGGCGAGCACATCGCCTTTTTTGCTGCCTCCGCTTTGAATCTGGCGGTAGATGATTTCGTTGACGCGCACCGATGTCGCCGCGCGGGCGGTGCGCACCGTTTCGTTCTTCTCCGAGACGTCGACCATACGCGCACGTCCCTGTTCGTTAAAGTGAGTGAATTCGGACAAAATCATCCATCCTTTCATCCTTTGAAGATGAACCCAGTATAGCACGAGAAAAGGAGCGGTCCAGCATGGTCGAACTCAGAAATCCGATTTCCGTAAGCGAAGCGATCGCCCGCATAGCGGCGGAAGTTCGTCCGCTCGGAAGCGAGCGGATAGCGCTTGAAGACGCATACGGCCGTATTCTGGCGCAGCCGCTGACGGCTCTGCATGATGTGCCGTCTTTTGATCGCTCGCCTTATGACGGCTTTGCGATCCGGTCCCAAGATTCGGCCGAAGCGTCGGGCACGAACCGGATCGCTTTTGAAGTCGTCGACCAGATCGGAGCCGGGGCGGTATCTTCGGCCCGGATCGGAGCGAACGAGGCGGTACGCATCATGACCGGCGCACAGCTGCCCGAAGGCGCCGATGCCGTCGTTATGCTGGAACAGACGCAGGAGAGCGGAACTTCCTTCACGCTTCGCAAGCCGTTCCAATCCGGCGAGAATATTTCGTTTCGCGGCGAAGACATGCGCCTTGGCGAAGAGATCCTGCCTGCAGGCAGCCTGATCCATCCCGGCACCGTCGCTCTGCTGGCGACTTTCGGTTATGAACCGGTCGAAGTCGCAAGACTGCCGATTGTCGGCGTGCTTGCAACCGGCACGGAGCTGCTGGAAGCCGGCGCCCCGCTCGAACCGGGCAGGATCCGCAACAGCAACGGTCCCATGATTGCCGCCCAGCTCAAACGGATGGGCGTTCCCTGCCGGATGTATGCCGCGTCCGCCGACCGCCTCGAAGATCTGCTCGAGACGGTGCGCAGAGCGCTCGGCGAATGCGACTGCCTGATTACGACAGGCGGCGTATCGGTCGGCGATTTCGACCTGCTGCCTGCCGTGTATGAGTCGCTTGGCGCGAAAGTGCTGTTCAACAAAGTCGCCATGCGTCCGGGCAGCGTCACGACGGTGGCCGCCGCCGGGAAGCAGTTTTTGTTCGGCCTGTCGGGCAATCCGTCGGCCTGCTATACCGGTTTCGAGCTGTTCGCCCGGCCCGCTCTGCTGCGCATGATGGGGGCTCAGCGGATCTATCCGCTGCACACCCGGGCGGTGCTCGGCGAAGATTTTGCCAAGCCGAATCCGTTTATGCGCTTCGTTCGTGCCGTCTACGACGGACAAACCGTGTATCCCGCCGGATTCAACAAGTCGAACGCCGTCTCGTCGATCGGACGCGGCAATGCGCTGCTTGTCCTGCCGGGCGGAACGCGCGGATTCAAAGCCGGAGACCCGGTGGACGTGCTGCTGCCGGGTATGGAAGAAGGCTCGGGCCTATGGACGCTGTAACCGGCGGCCAAAGCCAAGAAAACCGCGGACAAATAGATCCGCAAGAAGCGTATCCGTGTAACGGCCGAGCGAAGCGGCTCCAGGTCGTCGGTTTCAAGAACAGCGGCAAAACGACGCTGACCGAGACGCTGCTGCGTGTTGCGATCGGGCACGGACTGGGCGCTTCGGCGATCAAGCATCACGGACACGGCGGGGTGCCGGAAGCGCCGCCCGGCGATACCGACGCTTCGCGTCTGTTCCAGGCGGGAGCCGCAAGTTCGATCGTCGCCGGAGGCGGACAGATTGTGCTGCAGGGACGACGGCCAGCAGGCGAAGCCGGCGAATTGACCTCGTTGATCCAACTAACCGAGGCTTACGCGCACCCCGATCTGATCTTGATCGAAGGGTTCAAGGCGGAGCCGTACCCCAAGATCGTGCTGCTTCGTTCCCTCGAAGATTGGACGGAGCTGAAGCGGCTGACGAATATCGTACTGATCCTGACCGTAGACGAGGACCTTGCCCGGCATCCTTCGTTATCGATAGAAGCGATACCGGCCGGCGGTTCGAATCCGCGCGTACTGCCCCGCGCACGGTCCGAAGAGATTGCCGCCTGGTTTACCCACTGGATGAAAGGAGAACAAGCAGCCGATGAAACCTTATGAGATCGTAACCGAACCGATCGATCCGCAGCGTTACGCCGATTATGTGCTGCGCCCGGAGGCGGGTGCGGTCACCCTGTTTACCGGTCATGTGCGGGAATGGACAAGAGGGATACGAACGCTGTATCTGGCATATGAAGCTTACGTTCCGATGGCAGAGAAAATGCTGGCGAAGATCGGCGCGGAAATCGAGCAGCAGTGGCCCGGCACGCGCACGGCGATCGCCCACCGGATCGGCGAATTGAAAATCGGAGAGATCGCGGTCGTGATCGCCGTCTCTTCGGCGCATCGCAAAGACGCTTACGAGGCAAACGAATATGCGATCGAACGGATCAAAGAACTCGTTCCGATCTGGAAAAAAGAAATTTGGGAAAACGGGACGGAATGGATCGGCGACCAGCGCGGCAAGCCGGAAACGGATTCCGGACAAGCCGATCCGGCACCCATCCCCCCTAAGACGAGGAGAGAACTGCCATGATTACGCTGTATTACTTCGCCGGCCTGCGCGAAGCGACGGGCACTGCCCAGGAACAAGCCGAACTGGAAGGCCGTACGGTCGACGAACTGCTGGACTGGGTAAGACACAAATATCCGCATCTCTCGCTCGATGCGGTGCGCGTTGCGGTTAATGAAGAATATGCGCTGCCGGACGATCGGCTGCGCAGCGGAGACACCGCCGCACTGATTCCGCCGGTTAGCGGCGGATGACGCAGCCGTCCGCGAACCCGATTCCGGGCCGCACGGTCGGCATTCTGCTTGCGGGCGGACTGTCGCGCCGCTACGGTTCGGCGAAGGCTTTCGCCGAATACGAAGGCCGTTCATTCCATGAGCGCGGGCACGAAGCGCTCTCGGGCGCCTGCGACCTGGTAATCGTCTCCGCCAGCGAAGCGTTGGCTCCGGACTTCGCGGCCGCTTACGAAGTCTGCGCCGATCTGCCGCAGCTTGCGGGGCTCGGCCCGTTGGCCGGCCTGGCCTCGGTCATGCAGCGGTATCCGGCAGAGCGTTATATCGTGCTTCCGTGCGATATGCCCCGAATCGGTCCGCAGGAAATCCGGCGGCTGCGAGCTGCCGCCGAAGACGGACCGGCGGCCGATATCGCGGCGCTCCGCAGCCCCGAGGCGGGAGACCTTCCGCTGCTGAGCGTCTGGCGCGGCGGACTGGCCGGCCTCCTGGAAAAGCGTGTCCTAAGCGGACGCCTTGGCGTCATGAAGCTGCTGGCGGAACTCGATACGCTCTGGATAGACGCGGCGCTTATTCATGCCGATCCGACGATTTTTCACAACTTTAACGTTCCGCCGGACGCGGGTTAACCCGAAGCGCCGACGGAGGAGAGGAGAGAGGAGAAGCCATGAACCTGTATACGCCAACGGACCGGCTTCGCCGGCCGATCCGCGATCTGCGCATTTCGGTCACCGACCGCTGCAATTTCCGGTGCACCTACTGTATGCCCAAAGAAATTTTCGGCGACGATTTCGCTTTTATGCCCAAAAACGAGCTGTTAACCTTCGAAGAAATCGAACGCCTGACCCGGCTGTTCGCTTCGATCGGAGTCAAGAAGATCCGCCTGACGGGAGGAGAACCGCTGCTGCGGCGGGGGATGCCCGACCTGGTCTCTCGTATCCTGAAGGTAGAAGGCGTGGAAGACGTCGGCTTGACCACCAACGGCCTGCTGCTCGGCGCCCATGCGCAGCCGCTGCATGACGCGGGACTGCGACGGCTCAATGTCAGCCTGGACGCGCTCGACCCCGAGCTGTTCGGCCGACTGAACGGACGCGGTATCGATTCGGCCCAGATTCTGCGTCAGATCGAACAGGCCCGGCAGGTGGGATTCGAAGTGAAAGTCAATATGGTCGTGCAAAAAGACGTCAACGATGCCGAAATCCTGCCTATGGCCGCTTACTTCAAAGAACGGGGCATCACGCTGCGTTTTATCGAGTTTATGGATGTCGGCAATGACAACGGCTGGAGCTTCAAGCGCGTCGTGACCAAAAAAGAAATCTTCGAGCGCTTGAGCGCCGTTCATGAGCTGGAGCCGGTAGAACCGGATTATTTCGGGGAAGTCGCTTCGCGCTACCGGTACGCAGGCACAAATGCCGAAGTAGGCTTCATCACATCCGTGTCCGAATCGTTCTGCTCGTCCTGCACGAGAGCCCGCCTGTCTTCCAACGGAATCTTCTATACCTGTCTGTTCGCGTCAAACGGCTTCGATCTGCGCGCGCCCCTTCGCGGCGGAGCAAGCGACGAAGAGCTGTTGGAGCAGATTATCGGCGTATGGGAGAGCCGTTCCGACCGCTATTCCGATGAACGCACAGAGCAGACGGCCAAGAATCGCAAAAAAATCAACATGTCCTATATCGGCGGCTGATCGAGCGTTTCCGGCATCCGGCTATCCGTTCAATCAAATCCGGCCGCAGACGCCCGCTTTCCAATCAAACAGCCCCTTTTCCGTATCCTCGGGAAAGGGGCTGTTTGGTATTTTGGGATGTCTGCTGAAAAGTTCGGCGACTGGGCGGCGTCAGCCTGTCCGGGTCAGCTGTTGATCGAAGGCGTTTGCCCGTCGTCTTTGGCCGAATCGAAATTGCCGTCTCCGACTCTGCGGCGGATTTCGGCTTCGGACAGCTTCTTGATCACCGGTCCGGTCGGAATCTCTCCGGTGCCGCCGTCTTCGGTTTCGGTGCGCTCAACCCGGGCGAATCCCGCATTGGCACGTCGCCCGGCCGCTTCCCGTTCTTCTCTTGTCATCACTTCGGTATCTTCCGGTCTGCCCTCGTTAGCCATATCGAATGCCTCCTTGTGGACTTCTTGTTCTCTCCCTTAATTACCCGATCCGCTCAAAACTTGAACCTGCTGCATACCGCAGAAAGACTTACAGTTCCTGTGAAGGTTGAGAGAAAGTTGGGTAAGTACATTTTGATCAAATGCAGGAAGGAGAGAAGGCTATGCTCAAGCGGATTAAAAAAATGGGCGGCCTCTGGATCTCGGCGGCGCTTATCGCCTGCACGATGACGGGATGCGCACAGAGCGAGCGAGCCGAAGGAGGCACAGGCCTGCTTCACGACGATGAATTCGTATTTACGGCCTCCGGCGAGTTTCGTCCGTTTAGCTACCTGAACGACGATCTGACCATGTCCGGCTTCGATATCGAAGTGGGCAATGCGATCGCTCAGGAACTTGGCGTCAAGCCGGTAGCCAAGCGGATGAAGATGGTGGGGCTTGTCGAAGGGGTCAAAAACGGACGGGCGGACGCCGCGGTCGCCAGTTTGACGATCAATGAGCTGCGCGCTAAGCATGTCCTGTTTTCTACGCCGTATTATTATTCGGGACCTCAGATCTTCACCCGTCCCGACAGCCCGATCCAGACAACGGACGATCTGCAGGGCAAGGAAATCGCGGTCGCCAAAGGAACAAGCTACCTGGACATTGCCAAACGGTATACGGGCAACGTCAAGACGTACGACAGCGACATTACCGCTCTGCAGGCGCTGGCCGACGGGCGGCACGATGCCGTCATTACGGATTTCGTAACCGGCCGAACGTCGATTCAGGAAGGGATCGATGTGGAAGAACGCCAGCTGATCGAGCGAAGCGAGCAGGCGATTGTCGTTCCGACGGACAATCCGGTGCTGCTCAAGCGGATCAACGAAGCGCTGGACAAGCTGCGGCAGGACGGTACGATGAAGAGAATCAGCGAGAAATACTTCGGCGAGGATATTACAACCAAGCCGGAATAACCTGCGGAAGGAAAAGAAAGGATGTGTCCGAATGACCGGAATTGCTCACTTTTTCGAAACGTTTGCCGACAGCGGCGGCATGCTGACGCGCGCAATGCTGCTGACGCTGGAGCTCGCCGTCGTCTCGATTTTACTCGGGATCGTGGTAGGTCTGCTTTTTGCGCTGCTCAAATTATCGGGCTGGAAAAGCGTGGCCTGGATCTCCGACGTGTACATTTATCTCGTTCGCGGAACGCCGCTGATCGTGCAGATCTTTATCTTGTACTTTGGACTGAGCGGCCTGTTCCTTATCCCGGACTTCTGGGCCGCTTCGCTTGCGCTTGCGCTGCATAACGGAGCCTATATCGCGGAAATCTTCCGCGGTTCGATCCAGTCGATCGACAAAGGCCAGATGGAAGGCGCCACGTCGCTCGGCATGAATCGGTCGCTCGCCATGCGCCGCATCATTTTGCCCCAAGCGTTCCGCCGGGCTCTGCCACCGCTCGGCAACCAGTTCATTATCGGGCTCAAAGATTCGTCGCTCGCGGCTTTCATTTCGATGAACGAACTGTTTAACGTCGCGACGACGCTTGGTTCGAACAACTTTGACGAAATGACCTATCTGCTGATCGTCGCCGTCTACTACCTCATTCTGGTGGGTGTACTAACGCTGCTCGTTCGGGCGGTCGAACGCCGGATGGCCGTCAGTGAACGCTGACCCCGGCCGGATAGCCTGTTCAAACGCAAAAAAGGGAGGGAGACCACGATGAAAGAAATGATTCGCCTGGAAGGCCTGGTCAAATCGTTCGGCGAGCTGCAGGTGCTCAGAGGCATCGACCTGACCGTAGAGGAGAGCGAAGTCGTCTGTCTGATCGGCGCAAGCGGCTCGGGCAAAAGTACGCTGCTGCGCTGCCTGAATTTTCTGGAAGAAAGCAGCGGCGGGAAGATCCATATCGAAGGACGGCAGATCGATCCCAAAACCGACGACCTCAACAAGATCCGCGAGAAAGTGGGCATGGTGTTCCAGCATTTCAATCTGTTTCCGCATATGACGGTATTGGAGAATGTAATCGAAGCGCCGGTCCGGGTCAAAAAAGTGCCCAAAGAGCAGGCGGTTCGCGAAGCGAAAGCGCTGCTGGATAAGGTGGGGTTGGCGGAAAAAGCCGACGTCTATCCCGGCAAACTGTCCGGGGGACAGAAACAGCGTGTCGCGATCGCACGGGCGCTGGCGATGAAGCCCGATATTATGCTGTTCGACGAAGCGACTTCCGCGCTCGATCCCGAGCTGGTCGAAGAAGTGCTGCGAACGATGCGGGAATTGGCGGAAGAAGGCATGACGATGGTCGTCGTCACGCACGAGATGAATTTCGCCCGCGAAGTCGCCGACACGATCGTGTTTCTGCACGGCGGCAGCATTATCGAAAAAGCGCCCGCGGAACAGTTTTTCACGAATCCGCAGGCACCGGAGACGCAGAACTTCCTGCAAACGACCGTACTCCGGTAAGGAGTTCGGCGTCAAGGGATAGCAGGGGATCTCGCAAAAATGTGTGAAGAGCCTTCATGAAAATGAAGGCTCTTCAGCTTGTTCCGGGAGATTCGCCCAGCATCCCGATATAGCGCATCAGTTCGGCGATAGCCGCATACTGCCGTTCAAGCCGGACATTCAGCTTATCCAGCGCGATCCGGAACGATTTTTCTACGGCGGGCAGATTCCGGGTGTCCAGATCGTCGAGCAGCTGCCGGATCGTCTCGATAAAATAGACGGTCTGACGCAGGCTGCTGATGACGATAATCCGCCGCAGCTCACGCGGGGTAAACTCGCGGTATCCGTTGTGCGGATTGCGCCGCGGGCGGATCAGCCCTTCTTTTTCCCAGTGGCGTACCGCGGACGGATTGACGCCCGCGATCCGGGACACTTCTCCGACGTTCATCGAATCCGTGATTTTCCGTCCGTTATATTTCGAGAAATCCGTTTGTTCGATCAGCCGCATGATCTCCGTAATCCGGCTTTTCTCCGTATGAATCCGGGCCTGCTCGGCATTGAGTGTCCACAGTGCTTCTTCGATTCGATGGTCGCGGATCTGTTTCATGACGGAGTAAGCGGTCGGAATCGGATAGGCCTCAAGCAGACGGCGAAGCGAACGAAAAGCCTGCATATGCGTCGACGTATAGAGTAGGCGCCCCGCACCGACTCTCGGCACATCGGGGATCAAACCTTGACGTTCGTAACTGCGCAGCGTCGTCGTGCTTACGCCCAACGATCCGGCGGCTTGTTTGGGTGTCCAGTCTGTCTGGGGAAGATTCCCGTCCTGCATGATTTCGCCTCCTGTCACGGTATCGGCAGCCGATAACCTTCAACTTGAACCTTCAAGTGCTACGACAACATTTAACCGGAAAAGACGCCGCTAGACAAGGGTTTTGCTGGATTCAGCCGAAAGATTGCATGAATGTTATATGATCGAATCAGCAACGTTCGAGAAGAACAGGAGAGGGGCACGCCTATGAACACAGGCCGCAACAACGGTACCATTCAAGTCCGGGGAGCCCGGGAAGCCTATCTGAAATCGGTTGATCTGGATATTCCGCGGGAAAAGCTGGTCGTCTTCACGGGTTTGTCGGGCTCGGGCAAATCGACGCTGGTCGAAACGATCTTCCAGGAAAGTCAGCGGCAGTATCTGGAAGCGGTCGGGTATCAAGGGATTCGCAAACCCAAAGTCGATAGCATCCGTTACCTCTCGTCCGCTATTCAAATCACCCAGAGCGAATCGAACCGCAATCCCCGATCGACGGTCGGGACGAAGACCCATATCTATACGGATCTGCGCATGGTCTACGAAAAGCTCGGCGAGCGGGATTGTCCGCACTGCGGTGAACGGATCTCGGCCGCAGACTGCAAAGAAACGACAGTCAAGACAGACGGAGAGTTCAGGGTCTATATGGACTGCAGTCGCTGCGGCAAAAGGATGGACAAGCTGACCCGAAGCCATTTCTCGACCAATACGAGAGAAGGCGCCTGCCCGGACTGTCAGGGACTCGGCAGCCTGCTTAGTCTGGTGCCGGAGCGCTGCGTTGACGAGTCGCTGTCCCTGGAAGAAGGTGCCGTCGATTATTGGAACTCGGCATACAAAGACTACCAAGTCGATCTGCTCCGCAAAGCCATGAAGCATTACGGCGTTCCGGTTTCCGGGGACACGCCGGTTGGCCGCTATACCGAAGCGCAGAAAGCCCTGCTGTACCATGGCGCCGAGTCGGAAGAAGTCAAACGTCTTTTCCCGCAGATTCCGCTTCCGAAAACGGTGTCCGCCGGACGCTTCGAAGGCGTGCTGACGACGCTGTGGAGACGGATGTCGGAGAAAGAAGGCGATGCCAAAGCGTTGAACCGTTATTTCGATTCGGTCAGCTGCCCTGCATGCGCCGGAGAACGGCTGAATCCGATCAGCCGCAGCGTCACGGTCGAAAACCGCAGACTGCCCGAACTCAGTGCCTTGTCGCTGGAAGAGCTGGGGCAGTGGTTGAGCGCTTTCGGCACGCAAGCCCGGAAGCCCGAGACGGCGGAAGCGGCCGGAGGAGATTCGGTCGGGATCTATCTCGAAGATCTGGAGACAAAGATCCGAAGATTGGAGCGGATCGGACTCGGCTATCTGTCGATCGACCGGCAGATGATTACGTTATCCGGCGGAGAAAGCCAGCGGATCAAGCTTGCGGCGGCGCTCGATTCCGATCTGACCGGAATGATGTATCTGCTCGACGAACCCACGATCGGGCTGCATCCGCGCGACACACAGGGCGTGATCGCGGTATTGCAGCGGCTTCGGGATCTGGGCAACAGCGTGCTCGTCATCGAGCACGATACCGATGTCATGCAGGCGGCCGATCATGTGATCGATATGGGCCCGGGTTCCGGCAGGCACGGCGGCGAGGTCGTCGGACAAGGTACGCTTGAAGAGTTGATGCACAGCGAGTCGTCCGTGACGGGCCGCTATCTGGGGCGAGACAAACAACCTCCGCGTATCCCCCGTCCGGGAGACGGGTTATCGATCGGGATCGAGCATGCTTCGCTGCACAACCTGCAGAACGTCAGCGCAAGCTTTCCGACCGGCTGCTTGATCGCGGTCACCGGGGTATCCGGATCGGGCAAGTCTTCGCTGATCTTCGGCGTGCTGGCTGCGGCGGCCGATCCCGAGAACCGTTCCGATCGGCGCTTCGGACAGGTAACGGGTCTGGAAGCTTTCGAACGTGTCGTTACCATCAAGCAGTCGGCGATTGCCAGAATGAAGCGTTCCAACGTAGCCACCTACTCCGAAGCCTATGGGGAGATCCGCAAGCTGTACGGCGGTCTGGGCGCAGCCGCCTCCCGCGGTCTTTCGGCCAAAAGCTTCTCGTTCAACACCCCGGGCGGCCGCTGCGAAAACTGCGAAGGGCTTGGGACGATAACCAGCAGCATGCTCTTTTTTGAAAATATCGAAGAAATCTGTCCGGTCTGCGGAGGCAGGCAGTTCAGCGACGAAGTACTGGCCGTAACCTACCGGGGCCGTTCGATTCACGAAACGCTCCGGCTGTCGATCGAAGAAGCGGCGAGCGATTTCTCCGACCTTCCGAAACTCAGCCGTATTCTGAATCTGCTGAACGATGTGGGCCTGGGTTATCTGGAATTGGGACAGACGCTGACGACGCTCTCCGGCGGCGAAGCGCAGCGGTTGAAACTTGCTGCCGAGCTGCTTGGTTCAAAAGCCAAACGCATCTTGTATCTGATGGATGAACCGACAACGGGGCTGCATTCGGCGGACGTGGACCATTTCCTCGCACTGCTGAACCGAATGGTGGATACCGGCAGTACCGTCGTGGTCGTCGAGCACAATATGCAGATGGTGGCGGCCGCGGACTGGATCGTCGATCTGGGTCCGGAAGGCGGCGTGAACGGCGGGCAAGTGGGGTTCAGCGGCACGCCGGCGGATCTGATTGCAGCCGGGCACGGCGCCACAGCGGAACATTTAAGCAGACAGCAGTGAAACCGGGCGTCCCTTCGCCTGCCAATTGTCCGCTTCGAGCGGATACCCGGCAGAGGAAGGGACGCTTTTTGGGATAGGCGTTAACCTGCCGCGAATCTATTGTTAACCCTTAATTATATTAATGGTTTACAATAAAATTTCGGCAAGTTATACTGCTAAAGGGCCGGAAGCAGCTGCTGTTGCCGGACTCCGCAGTCTATAGGTTGGAGGTCGATGGTATTGAAAACAAAAGAAATGGTATACGCGGCTCTGTTCGCCGCACTGATCGCGGTGCTGGGCATGATCCCGGCGATTCCGCTCGGATTCATCCCGGTCCCGATCACCCTGCAGACGCTTGGCGTGATGCTGGCAGGCGGTTTTTTGGGCAAAAAGACGGGCGCGCTCAGTCTTATCTTGTTTATCGTGCTGGTCGCGATCGGGCTGCCGATTCTTGCCGGAGGCTCCGGCGGAGTGGCTCCGCTTGTCGGACCGACGGCCGGTTATATCTTCAGTTGGCCGATCGCGGCTTTCTTTATCGGATGGGCATCGGAGAAGGTATGGCCCCGCCTGAAAACCTGGAAACTGATTGCGATCAACGTCGTATTCGGCGTGATCCTGATCAATCTGATCGGCGCGCCGGTCATGGCTCTGATTACGCATACCCCGATCTGGCCGGCACTTGCCGCTTCCGCCGTGTTCCTGCCGGGCGATCTGATCAAAGCGGTCTTGGCCGCTATCGTTGCCGTTCAGGCCCGTGCGGTCAGCCCGATCGAAGAGAAAGTGCACGGCGCCTGAGATGCTGGAATTCGAACAGGTTTATTTTCATTATCGAAAAGGACAGGAGGTTCTGCGCGGCGTAAACTTCTCGATCCAAGCAGGCGAATTCGTCTCGATCGTCGGAGGGAACGGAAGCGGCAAATCGACGCTGGCCAAACTCATGAACGGTCTGCTGCTCCCCCGCGCAGGAGCGGTCCGGATCGACGGCGAACCGACTTCCGATCCGCATCGTCTTCAATCGGTACGCCAGGCGGTCGGCTTGATCTTCCAGAATCCCGACGACCAGTTTATTACGACCGGCGTCCGTGACGAGATCGTGTTCGGACTGGAAAATATTCGCGTTCCCGCCGCAGAGATCACGGATCGGATAACCCAGGCGCTTCGGGCGGTACGAATGGAGCGTTACGCCGATTCGGCGCCGCACGAACTATCGGGCGGTCAGAAACAGCGCGCGGCGATCGCCACGGTACTGGCGATGCGCCCCCGGTTGATTCTGTTCGACGAAGCGACGTCGATGCTCGATCCGCACGGCAGAGCCGATGTGCGCCGGCTGATGCAGGAACTTCATCGGCAGGGCCTCGCGGTCGTGCAGATCACGCATCATATGGACGAAGTCCCGGCCTCGGGCCGGGTGCTGCTGCTGGACCAGGGAGCGGTCGCATTCGACGGTACGCCGGGCGATTTCTTCGCTTCGACCGACCTGGAATCTTATGCGCTGGAAAAACCGTTCGCCGTGCGCGTTCACGAAGCGCTTGGCCTGACCGGTTCGCTGTCGGACGATTGGAAGGAGCGTGCAGCGGCCCAATGGAAGAATTGAATACAACGGGACATTCGCAGCCAGAAAAAAGCAAATCCGCAGCCGGCAGCGGCAGTCCGTCCTTTTACGAACTGCAGGGCATTGAAGTGACGCTGGGCGGCCAATCGATCCTGCGGGAGGTCCACTGCACCTTGCAGCAGGGAAAGTGGACCTCGCTGATCGGTCCGACCGGCGCAGGGAAATCGACGCTCGCCCGGATCTGCAAAGGGCTGATCCCCGAGTACGCCGGCGAATACCGGATCGACGGCGTACTCGCCGCCAAAGACCGCAAAGGCCGGGCGCGGGTGCAGCCGGATATCGGATTCGTTTTTCAATATCCGGAACATCAGATCTTCGAGACGACGGTGGAGCGCGAATTGGGCTTTGCGCTGCGTATGCGGGGCGATTCGCCCCGCGAGATCCAAGCCGCGATCTCGCGGATCCTGCCGCGGCTTGGCCTCGGCGAAGAACTGCTTGCGCAGTCGCCGCTTCTGCTCAGCGGCGGACAGAAGCGGCGGATCGCGATCGCTTCCGTGCTGATCGCCGAGCCGAAGCTGCTCATTCTCGACGAGCCGACGGCCGCGCTTGATCCGCTGAGCCGCCGCGAGCTGCTGGATCTGCTGCACGCTTGGCAGCGGAGCGAGCAGCGAAGCGTCCTGTTCATTTCGCACCGGATGGAAGACGTGGCGGAGTATTCGGACCGGGTACTGCTGCTTCGCGAAGGCCGGCTGCTCGGCGATCTGGAAACGAACGAACTGTTTCTCCGTCGGAGCGAACTGCTGGAACAGGCGGGCCTTGCCCTGCCGGAATCCGTCCAACTGCTGCAGCTGATCCGCGAGCTGTCCGATGTCGACCTTCAGCCGGCGAGCTGCCGCGAAGACGAGATCATGCGGGTTGTACAGGAAGCCTGGCAGGAACGAAAAGGGGGAAGAAGCTGTGGCAAATAGGCTGCTGATCGGTCAATTTGTCGAAGCCGATTCGATGCTGCATCGGCTCGATCCCCGTACCAAACTGCTGGGCATGCTGATCATGATGATCGTACTGCTGAATATCCGCAGTTGGGGCAGTTACGGAGCAGCCGCTCTGCTCGTGCTGAGCGTCATGCTGCTCTCTCTTGTACCGCTTAGCCGGTATCTGCGCGGTCTGCTGCCGATTCTGCCCGTGCTGCTGGTCACGCTGCTGTATCATGTTCTGTTAGGACGCGGAGACGACGTGCTCGCCTCGTACGGCGTGATCCGGATTACCCGGGAAGGCATCCAGGAAGGGCTGCGGATCTTCGTGCGGATCCTGCTGCTGATTCTGCTCGCTTCCGTGTTGACCGGAACAACCCGGCCGCTGATTCTGGCGCAAGGATTGGAGCGGCTGCTCAAGCCGCTGTCCAAACTTCGCGTACCGGTCGAGCAGTTCTCGCTCATGATCGTGATTGCGATTCGCTTTATTCCGACCGTACTGGAAGAAGTCGAGCGGATTCAGCTCGCCAGGCGGGCCAGAGGTTTCGACCCCACTGCCATGAATCCGATTCGCCGCCTGTTCGCGTTCGTCCCCGTCCTTGTTCCGCTGCTGGTCACGACCGTGCGGCGCGCGGACAACCTGACGATGGCGATCGACGCACGCGCTTATGGAGACGGCCGCGGCCGAACCGTCTATCGGCCGCTTGCGCCCGGCGGCGAAGATGCTGCCGCAGCCGCCGCAGCCGTACTGGCGGCGGCACTGATCTTGGCGATCGACGTATTGTTCGGGAGCTGACCTCATCCGCATCCGCACACGAACAAGCGGCAGACCGGTCTCTTCCAGCAGGTCTCAGCCGTATGCCCACTATCGATGGATATTTCTGTTCCAGGCCGGCTGGCGTTCAAACCGGCTGCCTAGACGAAGAGAAGAGCCCAAATACAAACGAAGAACCCCGATGCTCGAAGTCGAGCATCGGGGTTCTTCATGTTTTCACTGCTGTATACTTTACGCTTCTTATACGCTTCTTACATGACGCTTTTTAATGAACCCTCTTATCGCTATTGGCGGATATTCAGCCTTTTCCGCAATCTAACGAAGCCCCTTCCCCTTATTTACCGCAATGAGCCCGCTTGAGAGCCGATTGGAATCCAAACCATCAGGAAGCCAGACGCAGCACCAGAATACCCGCCAAAGCCAGCAGAATCCCGAACGCTTCGCGGCGGCTCATCTTTTCCTGGAGGTAGAAGCGCGCATACAGCAGTACGATCACGATGTTAAGAGCGATGATCGCGGATACGATCCCCGTAATGCCAACCTGCAGCGCGTTCAGCATCAGCACCATCCCGGCGATGTTCGTCAACCCGACCGTCATCCCCCAGAGCAGCGTACGCGGCGCACTCCAGACAGGAGAAGGGGCGGCGGAGCCGTTCGGTCCGGGCCCATGCTCCGGCGCTGCCGAAGTCTCGAGGCGTGCCGGATCGGTGGGCTTCGCAGACAAGGCTCTCTGGCGGGTTCGCGTACGGTCCAGCGCATACATGCCCAGAAACAGCAGCGTGCCCGACCCGAACATGGCGGTCAGCACCGGAAGCATGGAAGCGCCGGACAGAACCGACTGTTTGGAACTGAGATCCGTGAAACTGTACAGCAGCATGGCAAGCGTGCCCCACTGCCAACCGCGCAGCTGGCCGCCGCGCAGATCCTGTCCATAGCGGACAACGACCAACGCCAGTACGACGATGCCGAATCCGACAGCCTGCATGAAGCCAAGGGATTCTCCCCACAGCAGATACGCGGCCAACACCACGATCACGGGCGTCAGCGCGGAGAAAAACGCGACTACGGACGCCCGTCCCACTTCATATCCCCGATACAGCGACGCATTGGCGGCAAACGAGAACAGACCCATCAGCACGCCGAACTGCACACCGCCGTTCCACGGCTGCTGCGCCTGCAGATTCAGCAGCAGCGAGATCAGTGCCCCGGATACGTATACGCCGACGAACAGCAAATTCCGGTCCGCCGGCCGCTGCGACGTCCATTGATACAAAATCCCTCTTACGCCGAAGCAGGCCGCCGCTCCGAGCGCATACAGAAACCACACGTTGACTCTAACCTCCCTGCGGATTCCACCCTTGTGTCGGGAGAAATCCGGAAATTACCGTTCTCTTGCGAGGAAGGCTTTATTTCATCTTTTCGCTTCAGCGCCCGTGGATTCCTTCATTCCCTGTATATTCGTCATCTAACCCAGTCGATCCAGCAGCGGCGCAATGTGGCGGATCTCAGGCAGCGCGGCCGGCTTGAGCGGCAGAGGCAGCCCCGAAGCATCCATCCAGCCCTGCCGGATCGCGATCGCCGCAGCTGCGCGCACGCTGCCGTGGCGGTCAAACAGCGACCAGATCGGCTCCAATTCTGCGCTTAATCGCTGCGCTTCTTCGGCATCGCCTGCCTGAGCGCTGCGTACGATATCCAGACAAGTGTTCGGAAACAAACCGCCCAAGACGGAATACCAGACGTCGCAGCCCGCGAGCAGACCGGCTGCGCCCATCCGATCGCCGCTGACGCCGATCGTCATGCCGCCTGGCAGAATCGTGCGCAGCGATTCCACCCGAAGCCGGGCCTGCTCCGCTTCGTCCGGAACGCCGGGAATCTTGATCGAAGCGACCTGCGGCAGCGCCGCGATCCGGCTGTGCAGCTCATCGCCGAATACAAAGCGCGTTGTCCGCGGATTGTCATACACGCAGAGCGGGACGGACAGCGTACGCGACACCTGTTTGTACAGCGCGTACACTTCCTCGTCCGTCAGCGGCTGGTACGACACCGGCGCCAGCAGCACGGCGGATACGCCGGCATATTGGGCATCTTCGGCCAACCGCAGCACATCCCGTGTGCGCAGAGCGCCGATCCCGGCCATCACGGGAACTCCCTGGGCCTGGCGTACCGCAAGTTCGACGGTGCGGCGGCGTTCTTCCCGGTCCAGATACATATAGCTGCCGGTCGAGCCGAGCACGCCGATCAAGTCCACCCGGGCCGCCGCGAGGCGGTCGATCAGGGCGGCCAAAGCTTTCTCGTCTATCGTATCGCGAATCAGCGGCGTCAGGGGAAAAGCGGATAATCCGGTAAACATGTAGGCACGCTCCTTTACTTTTGAGAAAAGATGCCGTTTATTATAAAGAACAAACTGGTCTGACCAACAGAGCCAGATTCATCGAAAAGAAAGGGGCCAGAACACGATGATCGAATTAACGCCGCTGCTGAATCCCGACCGGGAAGAGCCGATGTATGCGCAGCTGTATACCTATGTGCGTGAAGAGATTCGGGGGCATCGCCTTGTGCCGGGTGGACGACTGCCTTCCCAACGAAACCTGGCCCGGCATTTGGGAGTCAGCCGCAATACGGTCGATGCCGCTTACCAGCAGCTGCTGGCGGAAGGCTATGTACACAGCGAAGAGAGAAAAGGCTTGTTTATCGCCGAACTTCCGGACGACCTGCCGCTTCGCGGAGCCCCACCCCAGCTCAAAGATTCTGCTCCAGGAAGCATTCCACCCGTCGATACGCATCCGGTGCAAGCCCTGTCGACAGAACCGATCTGCGATTTTCGTTATGGAGACATCGACACCGAGCATTTCCCGTTCAAAACATGGAAAACCTTGGCGGCGCGCAGTCTGTCTGCGGACCATGCCCACCTTCTGCTGTATGGGGAAGTTCAGGGCGAAAAGGATCTGCGTCTACAGATCGCCAAATATGTCTACCAAGCAAGAGGCGTTTCCTGCCGGCCGGAGCAGATCGTGATCGGAGCGGGTACGCCTTTTCTGCTGGATCTGCTGCGAAAACTGATCGGAGGCGGCGGACGGTATGCGATGGAAGACCCCGGTTATCTGCGGGCGCGCCATGTGCTGGAAGAGGACGGCCGCGCTGTCGCTTCGATTCCGCTCGACGAGCACGGCATCCGGGTAGACCGGCTGGCTGCGGCGGACGCGAACGTCGTCTATGTCACGCCTTCGCACCAGTTTCCGCTGGGCATGATTATGCCGGCGGCGCGGCGGCTCGATCTGGTTCAATGGGCACGCGAGCGCGGAGGCACGATTCTCGAGGATGACTACGACAGCGAATTCCGGTATGAAGGCCGGCCGATTCCGTCGCTGCACAGTCTGGATCCGTATGGAAATACCGTTTATATGGGCACTTTTTCGAAGTCGTTAATGCCTTCTGCGCGGATCGGATATATCGTGCTGCCGGAGAAGCTGCTATGTGCGTACCGGGAGCGCGAAGAACAGTTCAAACAGACTGTGCCCAGGCTCGAACAGCATACGCTAGGTTTGTTCATGGCAGGCGGGGAATGGGAACGTCACCTCAATCGAATGCGCCAGCTGTACAAAAAAAGATATACGGCGCTGCGCGAAGCGATCGGCCGGGAATGGGGAGATTCGATACGCGTGGTCGGTTCGGCGGCGGGGCTGCATGTGGTGCTGGAGCTTGGCGGCGCCTTGGCCGGACTCTCGGAAAAGAACGCGATCGACGCCGCCAAACACCGGGGCGTGATCGTGTACGGAGGCTCGGCGTTTCAGCGCGTTTCCGCGGAACAGGCTCCGGTACGCATTCTGCTTGGTTTTGCGGGGCTTACCGAAGCAAAGATCGAGCAGGGTATTATTGGGCTGGGACAGGCCTGGGCAGACTTTGATCCTCCGCCGGTTTCTGTCGTTTAACGGCGTCTGCGGTAGCTTTTTGGCGTCAGTCCCGTCAGCGTCTTGAACACCCGGTAGAAATGCGCCGGGGTCTCGTACCCGCAGCTTCGGGATACTTCTTCGACCGTCAGTTCCGTGGCCCGCAGCAGTTCTTTGGCGCGAATCATCCGTTTGGCATTAACGTATTGGGTCAGATTCATGGTCGTCAGTCGTTTGAATACGCGAGAGAAATGCGGAGCCGATACGTTGGCCTGCTGCGCCAGCGCGGCCAGACCGTTCTGCGCTTCGGGAGATTCGTCAATTCTGCGCAGCACATCGTTCATCCAGACGGGGCCGACGGAAGCTTCGGCGGCGAGATCGAAGTCTTTTTCCGCCCAAATCAAACGATTGATCGCAAGCAGCAGCCGGGAAGTGATCCCTCTGACCGCTTCCCGAAAACCGGGCTGCCGCTCCCGCAGTTCGTTCCCGATCTGCTCCAGTGCCGATTCGACAACAGAAATCAACGGCTCGGTCAGCTCGATCCGGTACGTTCTGCGCTGCCGCGCAAACTCGAATGCCAGCAGCGGATCGTACCCGTCTCCAAGCGAAGGTGCCGCAAGCAGCGACGGAGCGAAAAACAGCGCCGACGATACGATCGGATCTTCGTCGCGGGGCAGGGACCGGTGAATCGTATTGCCGGGAATGAGGAACAAGTCCCCGCGCTTTTTCTCATACCAATCCTGATCGATAAAAAACACGCCCTGACCCCGGTGGATATAGACCAACTCGTAGCGGTCGTGCAGATGATCGGGCAGTTCGTCGTTTTGCTTTTTGGTGGTGAGATGGATCAATTCGAAAGGAAATAACGGTTCGCCTTCAAAAGGCTTGCGAATAGGCGGCATCGGCAGTTCTCCTCGGCAACAAAATCAAAAAAAGTTATAAAGATGCAGGAATTGGATATTTTCTAGCTCATTTTCTTACTATACACTGTTTATAGAACGCTTTCATTAGAAAGGGGGAGCCTTGATGCGTATTGACGCCCATCAGCATTATTGGAAAATAACGCGCGGCGACTACGGATGGATTACGCCGGAGCTGCCGATTCTGTACCGCGACTTTCTGCCCGGCGATCTGGAACCGCTGCTGCGGGAAGAACGATTGGACGGCAGCATTCTGGTGCAGGCGGCGCCGACGATCGACGAATCGCGCTATCTGCTTGAACTTGCGGATCAGGATCCGTCCGCGCTTGGCGTCGTCGGCTGGCTGGATCTGCTGGACCCCGAGCACCGTACCCATTACGACGAACTGAGCAGGCACGCCAAATTCGCCGGATTCCGCCTGATGATCCAGGACATGCCGGATGTCTCCCGCATTCTGGAACCGGCGTTTGTCGAAGCCCTGCGAAGTTACGCCGACGAAGAGGTGCCGGTCGATCTGCTGCTGACGGCGAATCAGATGAAGACCGTGCTGGAGCTGCTGCGGCAGGTTCCGCATCTGCGCGGCGTGATCGACCATCTGGCCAAACCCGATATCCGTCGGCAGGCATTCGAACCGTGGGCAAGCCGGTTGAGCGATCTGGCGCAGTTTCCGAATCTGTACGCCAAAATATCGGGGCTCGTCACCGAAGGAGATCGCGAACATGGGCAGATGGACGACTTCGTTCCCTATATCCGCCATGCGCTGCGGGTCTTCGGCCCGGAGCGCGTCTTGTTCGGCAGCGATTGGCCGGTCTGCCTGCTGGCGGCCTCGTATGGACAGGTCGCAGACATTCTGCTTCGCGCTCTTCCGGAAGAATGGGGTGAGCGGGAGAAGGCGCTGCTGTTTGGCGGGAACGCCAAAACTTTTTATAAGCTGAAATAAGGCCGTTTATCTGGTATCCGACAACAGGGAGGACCCTTCTTATGAAAACACGCAAACTCGGTTCGACCGGACTCGAAGTCTCGGCGTTAAGCTTCGGCGCGTCTTCGCTCGGATCGGTATTCCGCGAGACGGACGACCAAGAAAGTATCCGCACCGTGCACAGCGCGATCGACGCGGGGATCAATTACATCGACGTGTCGCCTTACTACGGCCTGACCAAAGCCGAGACGGTGCTCGGACAGGCGATCCGCGAACTGCCGCGGGGCAAGTTCCTGCTCTCTTCCAAAGCCGGGCGCTACGGCGAGTCGGAATTCGATTTTACGGCGGAGCGGATCATGCGCAGCGTCGAAGAAAGCCTGAAGCGGCTGCATACGGACTATTTGGATATCCTGTTCCTGCACGATATCGAATTCGTTCCGGCGGACGTGATCGTCGAAGAAGCGGTACCGGCCATGAATATGCTGAAAAAGCAGGGCAAGATCCGCTTCTCCGGCATCAGCGGGCTTCCGCTTGCGCTGTTCGAGCAGATGCTTCCGCAGATTGAAGTCGACGCGATCTTGTCATACTGCCATTATTCGCTGAATGACGATTCGCTGCTGGGGCTGCTGCCGCTGCTTGAAGACCGGGGCGTCGGGGTCGTCAATGCGTCGCCGCTGTCGATGGGACTACTCGGTACCCGGGCTATCGCCGATTGGCATCCGGCGGGCGAAGACTTAAGAGCCGCCTGCCGCAGAGCGGCGGAGCACTGCGCAGCAAGAGGCGGCGATATCGCCAAGCTGGCGATCCAGTATTCGACGCGCAATGCGGAGATTCCCACTACGCTAGTCAGCACGGCGACACCGGCCAATATCGTCAAGAATGCGGCCTGGGTCGACGAACCGCTGGACGAAGAGCTGCTGCTTGAAGTGCTGGATATTCTGAAGCCGGTGCACAATAAATCCTGGACCAGCGGACGCCCGGAATACAACGGTGCTGCCGGAACGTCGGCAAACGAAGAAGGCCGCCGATGATCCGGGGCATCGTCTGCGAAAAGATCGGAAGTTTGGTCTGGCGCGAAGATCTGCCGGAACCGGACCTTGCGCCGGGTCATGCGATCGTCCGTATTCGCCGGATCGGCATCTGCGGCACGGATCTGCATGCGTACCGAGGAAGACAGCCCTTTTTCGAGTATCCGCGTATTCTGGGACATGAACTTTCGGGAGTGATCGAAAAGATCGGCGAGAACGGAACGGATCTGCGCGCCGGCGATCAGGTAAGTCTGATTCCGTATCTGCACTGCGGACAATGCGGGGCCTGCCGCAGCGGAAAGACCAACTGCTGCCGTCAGATGCAGGTATTCGGCGTCCATCTGGACGGTGGGATGCGGGAACTTGTCTCGATTCCGGTGAGCCATCTGATCCGCACGGAAGGCTTGACGCTGGACCAGTCCGCGATACTGGAGCCGCTTGCAATCGGCGCGCACGGGATTCGGCGCGCCGGCGTGAAGGCGGGCGATACAGTGCTTGTGATCGGTGCAGGGCCGATCGGTCTCGGGGTCATGATCTTGGCCCGGCATGCCGGAGCAAATGTGATCGCAATGGATATCAACGAAGAAAGGCTCGATTTCTGCCGCTCCTGGGCGGGCGTGGAAAAGACGCTGACGGCGTCGGACGATTCGCTCGCCCGGCTGGAAGAATGGACGAACGGCGAACTCGCTCCGATCGTGATCGACGCGACAGGCAGTGCGGAATCGATGAAGCAGGCATTCCGCTTTGTTTCGCACGGCGGCTCGCTTGTATACGTAGGTTTGGTCAAAGGCGAGATCGCTTTCGATGATCCGCATTTCCACAGCCGCGAGATCACGTTGTCGGCCAGCCGCAACGCTACGCGGGAAGACTTTGATTTCGTACTGGGCGCCATGGCCGCGGGTATGATCGACACGGATCGATATATTACGCACCGGGCGTCTCTGGAAGAAGCGGCGGGGCAGTTCGAGTATTGGCTGCAGCCGGCATCCAAAGTCATCAAGGCGATGATTGAAGTTGGCGGCTGAAAGAGGAACACGAGGTAGAGGAGGGGGAAATCGCATGAATCGAAACGGTTACACCCTGCATCGTCCGGCTTCGCGCTGGGAAGACGGGATGCTGTGCGGCAACGGCACGGTTGGCGTCATCGTCATGGGCGAGCCGGAACGCGAGCGGCTGATCTTGTCCCATGAGCAGCTGTTCGTCCCGATGAACCGGCATGAACGGCCTATCGAAATGGGCGGCCGGCTGCCGGATATCCGGCGCCTGATTGCCGAAGGACAGGAAGACGAAGCGGCCGACCTGCCCGTCGAGCTGTTCCGCCAGTCGCACGGCGGCGCTTACGACCTGCTGTGGACCGATCCTTTTTTCCCGGCGGTCGAATTGACGATCCGCACCCGGATGCCGGATATTGCCGCATCCGGCGGCGTGGACGACTACGCGCGTTCGCTGGATTACGCAAACGGCGAAGCGGTCGTCGGTTTCCGCTTGGAAGGACGGAGCTGCGAGCGCCGCGTCTTCATATCGAGGCCAGACAGCGTATGCGTGGTTCGGCTGAATACAGAAAACACGCCGGCCGACTATGAGCTGTCGCTTGGGCTGCCGCAGATTACGCAGGAAGGGCGGGACTTTTATACGGAGTGTTTCGGCATGGAACCCGTGTTCATTACCCATCCGCAGGCTTACGCGGATGCAGCGGTTTGCATCTGCGAATTCGGCGGCACCGGCAGCGGTTACGCCGAATTCGCCACGATCACTTCCGGCGACGGCAAGGCAGTGGCCGGAGACGGAACCCTGTCGATCCACTCGACAGGTCCGGTCAGGGTGCTGCTGTCCCTGATCCCGGTCGAAGAGATACACTCGTTCTCCGCGCAGGAAGAAATCGCCAGGCTGCGTGCGCTGCCTGCTGAGTACAACGAACTGCTGCTGCGGCACGAATCAGTCCACAAAGAACGGTACACCCGGATCGATCTTCGCCTGGATAGCGATTCGCACGATTTGCGGACGCCGGAAGAGGCAGAGACCGGAACTGCAAGCAGGGGGATCGGCGCCAGCCGGAGCGATATGGGCGGAAGCGACGAGTCGCTGTGGAGCGAAGCCCGCGCTTCGGCCGAAGCGCCGCCTGCTTTTCTGGAGAAAATGTTCCATGCGGGACGTTACGAGACCCTGTCGAGCTGCGGCGAATGGCCGCCGAATCTGCAGGGCGTCTGGGCGGGCAGTCATAACGTGCCGTGGTGCAGCGATTATACGCAGGACGGCAATCTGCCGACCGTGATTTCTGGACTGCTGCCAAGCGGGGATTTCGAGAGCCTGCTCTCGTATTTCGATTATCAGGAGAGCATGCTGGACCATTACCGCGAGAACAGCCGGGCGCTGTACGGCTGCCGGGGCATTCATATTCCGACCCGATCGAGCAGCACCGGCTACGATATCCATTTCAGCCCGGAATATCCGATGACATTCTGGACAGCCGGCGCGGCGTGGGCCTCCCATTTCTACTACGACTATTGGCTGTATACGGGAGACGACGCTTTTTTCCGCGATCGGGCTCTGCCTTTTATGCGGGAAGCCGCGCTTTTCTACGAAGATTTCCTGATCGAGGACGTAGACGGACGCTGGCTGTTCAGTCCTTCGTATTCGCCGGAAAATACGCCGCTCGGCAGGAGTAATTCGACGGCGCTCAACGCCACGATGGATATCGCGGCCGCCAAAGAGCTGCTGCACCATCTGATTACCGACTGCCGGACGCTTGAAATCGAAGACGACTCACTCTCCAAGTGGACCCAGATGCTCGCGAAAATGCCGGATTACCGAATCAACGCCGACGGCGCGCTGACGGAATGGGCTTCGCCTCTGTATGAAGATCGGTACGACCACCGTCACGCTTCGCATTTGTATATGCTGTATGCCGATATTCCGGAAGAGATCCGGCGTGATCCAATCTTGTACGCGGCCTGCGAGCAGGCATACCGATTGAAGCGGGAACTTAAAAAGAACGAGCAGGGCACCATGTCGTTCGGTCTCGTCCAGACCGGCATGGCGGCGGCTCACCTGCGCGACGCCGAGATGGTGGAAGCCATGCTCCAGTCGATGGCGCTCAATAATTATTACGTCACGTTCGCGTCTTCCCACGATTACGGTCCGACGCTGTTCAATGCGGACATCAGCGGCGGCGTACCGGCGCTCATGCTCGAAGCGATCGCGCAGGCCAGTCCGCGGACCGACGGGCACTCGGTCATCTGCGGGTATGAGATTCGCCTGCTGCCGGCCATTCCCAAAAGTATGCGCAGCGGGCAGGTGACCGGCCTGCGTCTTCGCGGCGGCTTCTCGCTGGACATGACATGGCAAAGCGGACAAGTGACGGATTACCGAATCCATAATCCGCTTGAGCGGGACTACGAGGTGCAGTAAGGAACTTTGACGGAGCGATCCGCTCTGTTAACCCGGACGAAATCCGCAAGAAGCCTGACAAATGCCAGGCTTCTTTTTGATGAATATAAAAAAAGCTTGCAGACCCGCCCGATCCGGTATATGATGTTGATGAATCAACAGTTGATATATCAACATAATAAAAGGAGCCTACTTTCATGAAAAAAACGGCATTGGTTACAGGCGCAAACAAAGGGATTGGTTACGAGATCGCCAAGCGGCTGCTGGAAGCCGGCTTCCGCGTGCTGGTTGGAGCGCGGGATCAAGAACGGGGAGAAACGGCTGTGCAGGCCCTGCGCGAATTCGGAGACGCGTATTGGATCTCGCTCGACGTGGCGGATCTTGCGAGTATCGAGCGCGCGGCAGCCGTCATCAAGGAACAATATGCCGACTTGGCGCTGCTGATCAACAATGCGGGCATCCCGGGCGATATGCACAAAGCCGGATGGGAGTTCGAAGTGGAGGAGCTGGCGGCCACGCATCAGGTGAACTTCGTCGGACCGTTCGCCCTGTCCAAAGCGCTGCTTCCGCTGCTGATCGCAAACTCCGGCACGATTCAGAACGTTACGATTCCGATCGAACCGCTGCCTTATTTCAATGCTTTTGCCTATACGACGTCCAAAGCTCCGCTCAACGTGATGACGAAGTCCTGGGCGATGGGCTTTGCCAAAGAAAACGTGCCGGTGGAGATCTTCGCCGTGATGCCGGGTGCGGTATCGACCGATCTGAACGGACGCATGACCGGCGATTTCGTCAAGACACCGGCTCAAGCGGCGCGGTTTATCGTTGGTTTCCTGCTCGACGGGGAGAAGCATCATGGACAGGTGATCAACGACGACGGTACGCTCGCGGTCTACTGACCCGTCCGAGCCGAAATCGCCGCTTCGCCCAGTCCTTGTTTTCGAAAGTCCTTTCTCCGCCGGAGAGAGGACTTTTTGCATACGGAAGATGGACTCGCGTGAAAAAAAGAGTGTACAATAGATAGGGTCCGGTGTGCCGGGAAATCCCGGCCGTCCAATAACAGAAAGA
This sequence comes from Saccharibacillus qingshengii, assembly GCF_013185195.1. Classification (GTDB taxonomy): domain Bacteria; phylum Bacillota; class Bacilli; order Paenibacillales; family Paenibacillaceae; genus Saccharibacillus; species Saccharibacillus qingshengii. Next base: position 150,225 of record NZ_JAAZWC010000001.1, on the reverse strand, counting down.
AAGATGTGATGGTTTTGAGCAAAGATTGGTCGCAGGAGTCCACGTTGTTATACGAGATCTACCGGGTAAACAACGCCATCAACACTACGTTCGACGCGTACATCAGCATCAGCCAATCCCGCTTCGAAATACTCGCATTGATCTCTCAAGAGACCGAAATCAGCCAGAGCGACCTGCAGCGCAAAGTAACGCTCGACAAAGCGGCTGTTGCCCGGCACCTCAAGCAGCTGGAAGAAAACGCCATCGTCGCACGCCGCAAGAAAGACGGCAACAACCGGATCACCTGGATTCGGTTAACGGACCGCGGCCGAGCCTTGATCGAGAACTCCCAAACGGAAAAAGAACATTTCGCCAAAGAATTGTTGACCGATATCGACGATGCGGAACTCGCGGTATTGAGAAAGGTATTGGGTCGATTGAATACGAACGTGGAACGGCTGAAAGCCAATAGGTAACGGCATACAAAGGAGGCACCAACATGATGATCCCAAGTCTGGAACGTATCAATCAATTGTCCAAGAAAGCCAAAGAAGAAGGATTAACGGAAGCGGAAAAAGAAGAGCAGACCCTGCTTCGGAAAGAATATCTGCGCACCTTCCGCGGTTCGGTCGACGAGCTGCTGCTGAACGCGACGATCGTCGATCCGCTGGGCGACGATGTCACTCCGGAGAAGCTTAGAGCCAAACAAAATGAAATGGCAAAAACCAAAGAAACGGATCTGTAACTTGGACCCGACAAACCGGCTTCGGCGCGCAGGATACAAAACGCGCGTAGGCCGGTTTTTTGCGCAGATATATACGTTACGCGATTCTTTCAAGCAGCACTCCGACCTGCTTCGCCATGACGGAAGGAGGGTGCGGCATTTCGTTCAGAATCCACCATTCCACAATACCTACGAAGGCGCTCCCCATAAAAGAACTCATAACGGTTTTGTCCAATTCCCGGTTTCTTGAGTCGTCCATGTTTAATTCGCTCTGGTATTCTTCAACGAGAAATTCAAGAAAACGGGCACGGAATGCGGGAGCCCCTTTGCTTGCGAGCATCGTCGAAAAGAAAAGATAATGGCGCTCAAAATATTCGAAATAAACCTGATTGGCTTCGTCCCATTCGAGATCGCAGGCGTATTGGTTGATTTCTTTCATGTTCTGGATATGTTCTTCGATAAGTTTGTCCAACAGATCGAACTTGTCCGTGTAATGCAGATAGATGGTAGCCCGGTGGACATTGGCCCGATCGGAAATATCCTGGATCGTAATGGCATCGAAATTCTTCTCGGACATCAATTCGATAACCGCTTGTTTGATTGCGGCTTGGGATTTCAAGATGCGTCTGTCTATTTTGGCCATGGTTAGAGTCACCAAACTTCCTTCGTTAATCGTCATTTCAGCCCTATCCGTCAACTAATCGACAAAAGAAAGGATTTTAACGATTGTATATGGGTCGGCTGCATCTATTATTATACATATGTCGTCTAAACGATCAATATCGTACAACAGAGAGTCAACAGGTCCGCAGTCGATTGGCTTCACGGACTTTATCTGATTGGGGGAGAACCACATGTTTAAAATACTGAACTTGTTGGGAGTGCTTGTTCTCGCCCTTTCATTAGCTGCCTGCAGCTCAGTAGATTGGGAAGAGCCCACCAATACGGAACCGGCGACCGGGTCAAGCGTCCGTACGGTTGTCCCGGTTACAGACCGAACTGCAACCGATCAGGAAATGGAGGAGAGCGAGATGATTCCCGTTCAGATTGAAGCAGGCGGACGTACTTTTACCGCCGCATTGTACAATAATGAAGCGTCTCAAGCCTTGATTGCCCAGTTTCCTCTGACGATCCGGATGAAGGAGCATCACGGAACCGAAAAGTATTACGATCTGGCCCATGATCTTCCGGCCCAAGCAACCGAGAGTCCGGCAACAATTCGTACAGGTGATATCATGGGCTGGTCGAGAAACACGCTGGTGCTGTTTTACCAAACATTTTCTAATTCGTATGGAGGTTACGTACCGCTTGGTCGTGTAGAAAATCCTTCGGATCTGGCAGACGCTCTGGGTACAGGAAATGTACAAGTCATTTGGTCGCAGGTTGAATAATCCGGAAGATTGAATGACGAAATCGATCCTAAGATCAGATTGAAATAACTTGGGCGGTACGAATCGACTCAAAGCCGTTCAAGTTGTTTTTATTGGACAGAAATTACTTTTACGAAATCTAAGCAGCCGGATCATGGAGCTGCTTATTTCTTTATATAGTTCTTCACAAAATCAGTATTTTGTACATATGTATAAACAGAGCTTTTCACCACTCATTCTTCTTCTATTGCCATCATTTATCTCCAAAATTCATTACTCTATACATAAATAATTATGACTTAATTGATTTATAGCCTTCGGTAAAATCTCCAATAAGCATGGATAAATGTGAAAAACAAAAAAAGAGTCTAGTCAGCCGATTGAGCCTTCCAAACTCTTTTGATTGGAACTATTCGGATCCCGAAAAATCACTGTCCCACGTTCACAACCTTTCCAATCCAGGTCGGTTCACTCCCTGCAGCCCGCACCAGGCAGTCGGCACAGTCTGCGAACGACAAGGGACGAAACGGAGCGATACGCGCCAACGGGCCTGCCGTGTAATCTCGCGTGGCTGGGGATTTACTCAGCCCGGCCGGTCGTACGATCACCCATTCCAGGCCGCTTCCCTGCACCGCATATTCGGCAGCCGCTTTATCCTTAATCGCTTTGGAGAAGACGCGCCGATTCAGACCGATCATGCACCGATCCAGAGCAGCGAGCTCTTTGCCATCGCTCAGACCGATTCCGCTCTGCATCACAAGGCGATGGACGCCGGCAAGCCGGCAGGCCTCAAGAAGATTAGGTATCCCTTCCGACATCACCGTACCCGGTGAGAAGTTTGCCGCCATTATGTCCAGCACTCCTTTGGAACGGCCGGCGCCTGCTGAACGACCGCTTGGTCCGATGCAGCTGATCACCGTATCGGTACCCGCAACCGCTTCCGCCAAGCTGGCCTTATCATACACATCCGCCTGCCGAATCCGGAGCCCTTGCTTGGCGGGTATGTTCGCCGGCCGCCGGGCTACCGCCACAACTTCATAGTTCAGTTCAAGCAGCCGCTCGACTACTTTGCGCCCGGTTTCCCCCGTTGCTCCGATTACCGCGATTTTCATCGACTATTCCCCTTTCGATAACCGCTCCTTTTTGGCCCGGTTCGGATCTCTACACCTATCGTGCTCAAATGCACAATCGTGCAATAAGAAGCCGTTAGGTATAATTGTAGGGAAACGCGGAAAATCGGCAATGATCAAAAGAACCGCTTTCGTGCATTCATTCACACATCGACTGTCATTGTGCATGATTTTCGAACAAAACGGGAGGTTTCTATAGGATGAACACCAGGATGAACACCGATCGAAGAAGGCGCAAATCGCAGGAAGCGATCAAAAAAGCACTCGTTGAACTAATCACGGTCAAAAAATTCGATCAAATTACGATACAGGACATTTCCGATAAAGCGGACGTAGGTCGAAGAACGTTCTATCTCCACTACATGGATAAGTTCGACCTTTTGGATCAGCTTATCGACGAACAGATGCAGGAGATGCGTCAGCTCTGCGATTCGTCCGAAAAAGACGCCGACTACCAGGAGATGGGATTAGCGTGGTTTCAGTATTTTGAAAATCGTGCCCTGTTTTTCTCCGCTATGCTCACGAATAAAGGGAGCTCTTTTTTCCGAAGTCGACTGCTTGATTTTTTTCTGCAGGAATTAAAAAATACCGATGTGCAGAATCCGGGAAAACCCCATCCGAAGACGGCTGATCCGGATGAGGTCGATATTCAGTTTTTGGGAGCTGCGATTGTAGGCATCGTCGAATGGTGGTTTGAACAAGGAAAGCCTCTCCCCCCTGCCATTATGGCTCAACGGGTCGGCTCTCTGCTGGAACGGAATCTGCAAGTGAAATAAACAACAGAACGTCAACCCACTTCCAACCCGTAAGCCCGGCAGGCTTCTTCCAACCCGCCCGCGAAAAACGTCTCCGACGTCGTGAACGCCCATTCCCCGTCGATCTTCCGGAACTGGCCCAGGACCAAGGTGTCGCATACCGCGCTCGGCATATACTCGAACGTATGATACAGATCCAGTTCGTTGTCGATCGTCAGTTCCACTTTGCGCTTGTACGTATCCAGCGAGCCGACGATCACGATCCGCGTACAGTGCGCCGGCAGCTTGGCCAGGTCGAGCAGCAGCAGCTTTTCCCACAGATTATCGTTGATCAGCCGTACGCAGCCGCTCGGATGCTCCGCCTGATTATAGAAAATAAAATCGTCTTCGCCCGCACATACATCATGCTCGTTCACGAGGAAGGCCGACAGGTCGATGTCCACTTCGTCTTCCGAATTAAGCTTGGACAGCTTGAGCGTAAGCACTTTCTCGGGCGAGACGCCAATACGTGAACGCAACCGCTCTTCCGTCTTGTCCAGCTGCGTCTTGTCCCATACTTCCACGCCGAGCTGCTCCGCCATCTGCAGCGCCGCACGGCTGAAATAGCTTGTCGCCACGACCATGTAGCTCTGACAGTCGTACATATTCGCGCCCGCGTACACTTCCTGGATCGCCCTCACCGGCACAACATTGCTGAAACATTTGAGCTGTACGGCTGTCCGGGTTCCGCCTTTGACCAGAATGAGATCCACTCCGTAGTCCGGCGCATACGGATCGCTCGTCGGCACTTCGACTTCATAGCCGAGTTTGGTAAACAGATCCTGCATATGGTATTCGAACGTACGCCCGTCGAGCGCGATCTCTTCCAGGACTTCCGGGGTAAAGGAGTACGTCGTCGTCAGATCAGGGATGCCGTAGCTCTGCGCCACCTGCTGCATGCCCGCCTCATAGCCGTCGCCGATCGCGTTGAAGCGCCATTCCTCTTTGTAGGCATAGAGTGCCCCCAGTTCCAGAGCCGTATTGACCGAACCGTTCTCCATCTCGATATCGTAGCGCAGCATTTCCCGGTTGTCGTACGTCATAACGCGAATATACAGCTCTTCCGGAGCGCCATTTGGCATCACGAGTGTGAACAGGATTTTGTCGAGTCCCGCCTGTCCGAGCGCCGCCAGATTGACCGTATACACTTCCATGTCTTCCGTCGGCAGCTCGCGTCCGTCCACATGGGTCACCCCGACCGTCGACTTGTTCCCGAAAAAGGCGATGCTCTCCGCATCCGGAAGGCGATTGTTGGCCAGCAGCATCCCTGCCGTCAAACATTCGCCTTCCGACGTTTTCCAGCCGATGCCCACCTTCAGGTTGCTGTGCCCAACCGGCGTTTTGGAGCCTTTGACGACGCTTTGGGAGTCCGAGCGGTCTTCGGTCCGAATCACGCGCACCCGCCCGCTCATCGGCAGGTCCGTTTTGTTGATGTACTGGGTAAACTTGTTGAAAATCTTGCGGTAGAGGACCGACGTCGCCAAGCTCGAAATCTTCGGGGCATGCGTCAGCGTGATGTTCTTCGGCGTCTTCTGCGTGCAGCGCAGCGGATAGCCTTTGATCGAGATGAAGTTCCAGAACAGATGCGGGGCATTCATCGAGGCGATCGGATTCAGGTAAGGCGTCACTTCCTCGTCCGTGAACCAGATAATATGCGTCAGTTCGCTCGTCGTAAACAGTTTGGAAAACAGGTCGATCCGCTCGCCGCGAAGCGGATCTTTGCCATAGATCTCGTCTTTGAGGTAAGTATGCGTATTCTCATGCGTAAACGGCGGCAGCCGGTAAAAGAAACCGTCCGACTGTGCCACAACCTTGACCGGTCCGGCGAACGTCAGCGGAGACAGTTTGTTGAAGACGGTCTGCATATTGCTGCGCTTCATGTATTTTTGCAAGCCCTCGGCAGCGTTGACGATCAAGATGACGTTCATCTTGTCGGCTTCGACGCCCTGACGGGTTAAGTAGGATTGATACGAACTTCGATAACTGCTGGAACCCATAATATTTCCTCCTTTGGTTCAAGAAGACCAGATGCTCTCTAAATAGGGGTAGCGTCAGGAAAATGCGGATTTACAACGCTAAGCACATTTTCGAGACGATTCCCCCATTTTTAACAACGTTAAGAAAATTTCAATGGTCTTAAAGAATCTAACGAGACCATTTTCTCGGAATTAAAATGGTATTCTCCTAGCAAATTAATATGTTCCCAACCTAGAGGCGACATATGGTGCAATAATTCTTCATTAAAACTACTAGCCTGTTTTTGATATTCAACTGCTTTTGTTAGGTGTAAGGTATTCCATATACTGATGGCATTAATGATTATGTTTAAGGCACTGGCCCTTTGCAATTGATGTTGTATAGTCCGTTCCCTAAGCTCACCTTGTTTTCCGAAGAAAATAGCTCTTGCTAATCCATTCATGGCTTCTCCTTTATTCAATCCTCTTTGTATTTTTCTTCTTAATGATTCATCCGATATATAATTCAAAATAAAGATCGTTTTTTCTATTCGGCCCATCTCACGTAAGGCCGAAGCCAAGCTGTTTTGTCTTGAATAGGAACCTAGTTTCCCCATAATAAGGGATGCTGAAACTGTTCCCTCTCTTATAGAATGAGCTAATCGCAAAACATCCTCATAATTTTCTTTAATGACCTTTGTATTTATTTGTCCACGTAAAATGGCTTCTAATTTTGGATATTCACTTGCTTTATCTATTGTAAATAATTTTGAGTCTGATAAATCTCTTATTCTAGGAGCAAATTTAAATCCTAATAAATGAGTCAGTCCGAATATTTGGTCTGTGTAACCGGCCGTGTCTGTATAATGCTCTTCTATATTTAGATCCGTCTCATGGTGCAACAATCCATCCAAAACATGAATCGCATCCCTTGAATTTGTATGAATAATCTTTGTGTAGTAAGAAGAGAATTGATCACTAGTAAAACGGTAGATGGTGGCTCCTTTTCCAGTCCCGTAATGTGGGTTTGCATCTGCATGAAGTGATGAAACACCTAGCTGCATTCTCATACCATCTGATGAGGATGTTGTACCGTCGCCCCAATTGGAGGACAACTGTAATTTATGATGGAAATTTACTAATATGGCTTGGGCTTTATTCATTGCATCTTCATACATACGCCATTGAGATACATTGGCTAGTTGCTTATATGTAAGTCCGGGTGTGGCCTCGGCCATCTTGCTCAAGCCAATATTCATACCCATTCCTAAAAGGGCAGCCATGATAATGATTGTTTCTTCCTTATCTGGTTTTCGATTATTGGAAGCATGAGTGAATTGCTCATGAAATCCTGTTATATGAGCCACATCCATGAGTAAATCAGTTAACTTTATTCTTGGTAGTATCTGATAGAGGCTTGCGCTAAATTTTTTTGCTTCTTCTGGAACATCTTTTTCTAAGCGTGCAAGTGACAGTTTTCCTTTTTCAAGAGAAACTCCATCTAGCTTGTTGAAATTGGCAGCTAACCACTTTAACCTTTCATTAAGGCTTCTAGTTCTCTCTGTTATATAATCTTCAAATGATAAACTAACTGATAATCTCGTATTCCCCTTCGATTGATTCCATGTATCTTCCGAAAACAAATATTCCTCAAAATCCCTATATTGTCTGCTGCCCACAATGGAAACATCTCCTGCCCGAACATGCTCCCGAAGTTCTGTTAAAACAGCCATTTCATAGTAATGACGATTAATTGTTGTACCATCATCCTCGTATAAATGCTTTTTCCATCGTTTTGAAATAAAATCCACAGGTGAGTCGTCAGGCACTTTTCGCTTTCCGGATTCGTTCATTCCTCGGATAATCTCAACAGCCTGTAAAAGTGGCTCATTTGCTTTTGTAGAATGAAATTCCAATACTCTTAATAGCGTTGGCGTATATTTTCTTAGTGAATAAAACCGTTTTTGCAGTAAGTCCAAATAATCATAGTCGGCAGGACGTGCAAGCTCCTGAGCCTCTTCTACTGAAGAGACAAAGGTATTCCATTCAATAACCGATTCTAAAACCTTAAAAACATCTAATTTTTCCTCTTTTGCTTTAATTAATGCTTGTCCGATGTTCGTAAAGTGTATAACTTTCTCATTTAGCTTTTTACCATTTTGTTTCTGGATTTCCTCTTGAGCCTTACGACCTTTTGATAACAAACTAAGTATTTGCCTATCATGAATTTCAAACGCTTTATCCGTTAGCTCCTGAGTAAGTTGTAATAAATAGACGGTTAATATCGAATAACGTTTATTTTCTTGAAAGTCACGGAATGCATACGGCTCGTATCTTGAACCTAAGCGAGACAGCTGCAACAGGCGGTTGCGGTGCAAATGACTAATTTGTACCGTTTCCAATTCCATTCCTCGTATATATTCGAGTCGTTCTATTACTTTTAGAAATGTTTCGGGTGAAGGATGACCCGGTGGTTCCTTTAACCAACCCAATATCGTTTTATTAGATTCAGATGGATGCTGCGAAGTAATAATCTCTTCAAGCTTTTCTTTTTGCTCATTTGTAAGAGATTTACTAACTGTATTAAATAGCTTCTTTTCAGCCATCGCCCTTGCTTCCCACACCATTCTTTCAAGTGTAGTGATAGCAGGCAGTATAATTTTGTTTTTTCTTAGAAAATCTATGCATTCATGCAGTAGATGAATGGGATCACCATTTTCCAAAGCTAATTGATGAAGGTACTTAAATGTCATTCGATATTCACTCAGGGTAAAAGTTACAAAGTCGTATTCACTTCGAATTTCTTTCAAATGATCCCAAAGTGTATTTTCCCTTTGAGGATAATGACCAAGCGAGGATGGACTAGCACCAATCTGTTTCGATATATATTGTATGACCGAATCTGGGATGCTTTTGATATGAGTGTATGGCCAACCGGGATACCGAAGAACAGCTAATTGAACGGCAAACCCTAATAGGAGTATTAAGGGCTTTACCTTATGGTAAGCCCTTAATTTGAAGAATTACTTCTTAACAATCAAGACAGGAATTTCGGACCGGTGTAACACCCCTTGAGCAACACTGCCCACCAATACTCGATCAAAAACACCTCTTCCATGACTACCCAATATAATAAGATCTACTTCCTCTGTTTGGGCAACATGACAAATGGTTTGACTTTGGTGACTTATTTGATGATTATATTCAAGACGATCCTTCCAAGGTTGAAGGACTCCTTCCATAATTTTCTTTTCAATATGTTTACTAAGTTCTTTTTCGTATCGATCCACTGCTTCAGTTGCAAAATCATAGGCGTAATTTTCTTTAACCGTGACGTAAAGCACAACACCTGTTGCATTTGGCCAAGCTTCCAAGAACTCCCCTGTCATTCTTGCGGCATGTTCAGAATAAGCCGAACCATCAGTAGGAAATAATATTTTATTCATTTAAGAAACCTCCTGATTTACAATTAATTACATTGTGAAGTATGTGATAACAGATAACAAAACAGATGTAATAGCCATTGCTAGAAGTGGTCTTAACGCTTTCGTTCTAAGGTCTTTTAGACTAACATTTAAACCTAATCCAATCATAGCCATAGTTAGGATAAAGGAAGTGAAGAAAGAGATGCTATTCATGACACTAGTTGGGACGGTAATCAAATGACCAAGGACATAACTTCCAAATAAGCTCATGATAATAAAACCTATGAGAAACCATGGAAATTCAATTTTAGCATCAGAATCTGATTCAACTTTATTTTTTCGTTTCATCCAGTACATAAGAATAAAACTAAGTGGAACGAGTAAGAAAACACGACCTAGTTTCGCTAACAAAGCAATAGCAAGTGCATCTGGACCAGCAGGCGCTCCTGCTAAGGCAACATGAGCAATTTCGTGTAGACCTACACCTGACCAAACACCGTATTGAAGGTCTGTCAAAGGGAGAAACGGACGTAAGATAGTGTATGTTATGGCGAAAATGGTACCAACTAAAGCAATTATACCTGCCCCAATAGCAGTATCTTCATCCTTTGCTTTCAAAATGGGTGAAACGGCTGCAATTGCAGCAGCGCCACACACCCCTGTTCCAATTCCTAATAACAAGGATAAGGAAGAATTCGCTTTGAATAGTTTTGCAAGCAACATTGTAAGAGGGATTGAAAAAACGATGGTTCCAACATCTCTTGCAAGCAAACCTAACCCTTGATGAAAAACAACATCAATGTTTAGTTTTAACCCAAAAAGGATAATAGCAAGCCTTAACAACCTTTTGGCAGAGAATTGGATTCCAGTACGGAATTTCTCAGGATATCCCCAAATTTGTCGATAAACTACTGCAATGATGATTGCACAGGCGAGCTGACCAACATGATCTAACCCGGGTATTTGTGATAATCCAAAACCAACTAATGCAATAATAAAGGTAAATCCAACACCACCGAACCAAAGTCCTCTCGAGGATGATTTTTTATGTTTTGCTAATGATGTATTCATTTTAACAACTCCTATATTTGCTTCCTTGTATTAAGAGTATATTTGTTTTGATAATAAGTAAAATAGATTATAATTATAGCTGTAATATAAAATTACTTATCATTGAAGTTTCTTAGACCCCATTTTATTCTAAGGAGGAAGACTCATAATGGATCAATCTTTACTTGTATTTACTACAGTTGCAGAACAAAAGAACTTTACTCGAGCAGCTGAACTTCTCCATATGACACAACCAGCAGTCAGCAATTATATACAAACGTTAGAAAAAAACATGGGGATAAAATTGTTAGAGAGGACAAACAAATATGTTCGACTTAGCAAGGCTGGAGAAATAGTATTTCATCACGCCAAGGACATCTTAGGTCTCTATACTCGAATGGAAAGACTCATTGATGATTTAAAACATACTGCAAGTGGTCCTCTTTCTATTGGTGCAAGTTATACTTTCGGAGAATACATTCTTCCTCATAAAATTGCCAGTTTGCTTAAATCCTATCCATTATTAAATCCAATCATTACTATAAAAAATTCTAATGAAATTATAGATTTAATAAAGAAACACGAGGTAGATGTTGGGATAATCGAAGGAGAGGCTAATAATGAAAATATAAAGGTTATACCATTTTCTCTTGACGAGTTATCAATTACAGTCCCTTCAAATCACCATTTAGCAGAACAAAAGGAAATAGACCCCTTGTTATTAAACCTAGAGACTTGGTTAGTTCGTGAAGAAGGTTCTGGAACGAGAGAAATGCAAGAAAAGGGATTTAAACAATTGGGGTTTTCTCCGAAGAAGTATATGACATTTGGGAGTACGCAAGTTATTAAGGAATCTATTGAAGCTGGTCTAGGAATTTCTATACTCTCACACGCGTCAATAAAAAACGAACTAGAACTTGGTAAAGTGAAGTTACTTGATATAAATGGGTTTCCAATCTCACGAAATTTTTCACTTATAACTCCAAGAGTTGAATTTTATACAAAAGCAATCGAGATATTTATTGAATCCTTAGTTATAGAATGAAATCCAGTCAATTGTGAATAACGAGGTGAAAAGCAAGCCCTATCAACGTGGAACAAGTTCATCCAATGTCAGATAAAATAAATACCAATCCTCCACGTATCGTTGTTAAAATCGGGTTATTAATCTTGGGAGTGATCTTAGCGTTGTAAATCCGCATTTTCCTGACGCTACCCCAAATAGTACTCTCTTTCCGACTGGAAGTGAATGACCAAAAAGAGAAAAAGATCCTGATCCAAACAAAAAAAGAACCGCCTTTTCTCATACAAGTTAGTCTCTGAACTCAAGCTTTAGATGTATCTGGACTAAAAAGAAACAGCCACCAAGGGCGTATCGTTCCGCCCTTGGTGGCTGTGTGCTTACCGTGCTGCATTTACAGTTTGAACCGAACCATACGATCCATCAGATCCTGGATCTGTCCGCTCAAGTGGGTGGCCGAAGCCGAGATTTCCTGCATGGTCGCCTGCTGCTGTTCGGAGGCCGCAGCGACGTGCCCGGTGTCTTCGGTCGATTTGCGGGCAATATCGGCGACGAGTGCCACGGTATCCGATACCTGCACAGCTCCTGCGGCCAGCTGTTCCACGGCCGTCGAGACCTCATGCGCCTGGATGCCAACCTCCCGCATTTCCTGCATGATCGTTTCGAACAGAGCGCCGCTCTGGGCGACGCTGCCCACCCCTTTTTCCACTTCTTCCGCTGTCGTATTCATCATGCGTACCGCCTGACGCGTTTCCGAAGCGATTTCTTCGATCCCCGCCTGAACTTGTTCGGTCGCTTTGCGAGTCTGTTCGGCCAAATTGCGAATTTCCGTCGCCACTACGGCAAAGCCTTTGCCTTGTTCACCGGCACGCGCGGCCTCGATCGAAGCATTCAGCGCCAGGATATTCGTCTGACCCGAAATGCTGGCGATCAACCCGACAAATCCTTCGATCTCGTCGGATCGGTCGCTCAGGCGTTTCATGGCATCCCCCGACTGCTGCATCGATCCATAGACGGCATTCATTTGGCCCGCGGCGCTTTGGACCAATTGATCGCCCTGCTCGGTTTGCCGGATCACGTTCTCCGCCGACTGCGACATGGCATTCGAAGAAGAGGCGATCCGGCTTACGCTTGTCGTCATTTCCTGCATCATGCCTGAGGCTTTGACCGCTTCGGCGCTTTGTCCGTTCATGCTGCTCGCCACGCTTTCGATCGATTCCGAGATCAGCTCGGAGGCAAGCGAGGTCTGCTCGGCATTTTCTTTGAGATCTTCCGAAGTCAGCTTGACGGTCTGTCCGATTTCCGCCGTCTGCTGCAGCATGCCCCGAAGCGTAACCGAAGCCTCGTTCAGATCGGCGGCCATCAGACCGAATTCGTCTTTGGACAAGATCGGAATCGTCTGGGTAAAGTCGCCGTTCGCCAGCGCTTTGATCGCCGCAACCATCCGATTGACCGGGCGGGTAATAATCAGATGGGTCAGGAACCAGATCGCGGCTCCCAACAGAATCAGGGAAACCGCACTCACGAGCAGCGACATATTCCGGCTTTCGATATAACTTTGCATGATAGCCGATTTCGGAACGACCGTCTGCACATACCAGGAGCTGTCTTCCGTAATCGGCAGCGGTACGAAGACGTGGACTTCCCCGTTTTCTTCTTGGACAAGCCGGTCTTCCTGCAGTCCGGCGAAGATTTGCGGATGTTCATTCGCGAACGCGGCCGGCTGACCGACCTGTTCCGGTTGTTTCGAATTGGCAATATAGGTCCCGCTTTCGCTCAGCAGGGTGACATACCCGCCCAGCGGATGGTGGTCGGCCGCTTCTTTTTGCAGTTCTTCCAGCAGGAAGGCGGCGCCGATCACTCCGAGGAACTTGCCTTGTTCGTCGAGAATCGGAATCGCGATCGTCGAGACCAGCGACGGTTTCTCGGAATCGGCGGAGACATTATACGGATCCAGAACGACCGGCTTCAGCGTCTCCTTGGCTTTCAGGTAAGCGGCGTCTTTCTCGAAGTCGATAAACGGAATAGCCAGCGGATTCCCCTGCTCGTCTTTGACGTTGAGCGCCGCAAGCCGGCCGCCGTTCGCTCCGTAAATCGGATCCGATACGTAAGCCGCATCCTGCTCATAGGCATTGGGTTCCCAAGCCGTAAAAGCGGCGGACATCGAAGGATTGTTCATCAGAATATTTGCAAGTGACCGCTGCAGACGTGCCCGGTTGGGATCTTTCATCGCGAGATCGTCCGGCAGATCCAAAGCCAGGTTCTTGAACGAAGTCACTACATTTTGCAGAATCTCCGCATTTTCGGTGACATACACATTCCCCGCCTGTTGGGCCTGCATAATACCCGCCATTTCGCTTTCCTTTTTCAAACTGTGCAGATTCCAAGCGATCAGGATCGTAAACGCGGCGATCATAATCAGCGCAGCGAGCAGAATGAACTTCATGTTCACCTTCATACTTTTGTATCGATTCAATAGAGGATCCTCCTTTGTGGACTGTGCCGGATGCGTGCGTACAGGATCTATATCGGCCTTGGTTCGCGAAAATGGAAACGAATATCCAAATAAACCAAAAAAGAGCCTAAAGTCCGCAGCGAACTGCGTCTTCAGACTCGGTATCTAACCGTGATCGTCTATCCGGGTTCCTCCCTATCGACTAGGCATTTGCAGCGGAAGCCAGCACCAAGATACGGCTTCGGTCGCTCCTATACATCTCCGCGTGCCGCAGAAATTCATCGTTCCCCGTCTCCTTCGCCTTGCTATCCGTATAGCGCGCGATTTCTTCCAACCGGACAGTCAAGGCCGAGAACAGTTCGCTGCGCCCAAACGGTTTGCCGTAAGCTTCAATCAGCCGGTCCAGACGCCGCAGACGTTCGTCGGCGGTGAATCCGCAGTCTTCCGTATCTCCGGCAAAGGGAATAAGGCGGTACGCCAGATAAGCCAGATCCCAGATCCGGGGACCCGGCGAAGCCGTATCGAAGTCGAACAAACCGCTTACTTTGCCGTCGACAAACGTCATATTATAAGGAGCCGCGTCATTGTGGCAGATCACTTCGGCCGGCTGATGGGTGGGCATCCCCCAGATCAGCGCCTCGTGGACAAGCGGCTCGCTGGCATCGTGAATCCGCCGCAGCAGTCTGCCCGCACCGCTTAGAATCTCCGGCGACCAGAGCCAACCCGGCAGCGGATAGTTCCCGACCTCCCCGGGGAGAAAAGACAGCACCTCTCTTCCTTGTTCGTCGAACCCGATCGGCTCCGGCACCTCTTCGATCCCCAAAGCGCGCAGCAGGCCCAACAGACGGTGAACGGCAGGCGTCCACGCGCCCGTCCGGCGATGCACCTCGTTTCCGATCCGGCTTACCGTATTGGAGTTTCCTCCACTCAACACTTCTTCTTGCATCTCGATCCCCTCCCCATATGTCGGAATCAAACAGCTTGTCGTATAATCGAAGCAAACACACCTTAAGGAGCTGAAGCGATGACACTGCCCGGAATTCAGGTGGAAAATATGCAGATGAAGCTCTCGCTTGGCGGACTGCGGTTGAATGTGCTGTATATTCGCTCGGGCACTTTTTTTCAATCGATGCCTGCCCATACGCACAGCGGCAAAAGTTACGAGCTGCATTACATACCGGCCGGATGCGGCTGGGTAATCGCAGACGGAGTCCGGTATCCTCTTGCGCCACGCACCCTGTATATGACCGGTCCCGATATCGTGCACGAACAGATCCCCGATCCGGCGGACCCCATGTACGAATACTGCATCTGTTTCGAAGTGCTGACTGTCAGCGAACATCCCGATCCCGATTCGGCGGCGCTCTCCGAGCTGTTTCTGCAGACGGTTTTCTGGCACGGGGCGGATACCCAGCAGCTGATGGTTTTATTCGAGCAGCTGGCGCGGGAAGTGACTGTCCAATCAATCGGCTATTATCTGTCGATCCGCAATCTCGTCGAGCAGATCGTGATCGCCCTGATTCGCAATTATACCCACAATCGAATGTCCGATCACAAGGTTCCGCAGAAAACGCTGGATGACAAAAGATTGGTATTGATCGAGAGCAGCTTCCTGTCCGCTTCCGATACCCTTACGCTGACGCAGCTGGCTCAAACGCTTGGCCTCGGGATCCGGCAGACGGAGCGGACGCTCAAACAGCATTACGGCTTGTCTTTTACGCAAAAAAAACAGCAGGCGCGCCTGAGTACGGCCTGCAGTCTGCTGGTGACCACGACGCTTCCGATCGGTCAAATCGCCGGGCGTGTGGGGTTCTCGACACTGGAAAGCTTTTGTACCTTTTTCAAAAAAGCGACCGGGTTATCGGCAGGCGAATTCCGCTCCCGGCGAGAGCCGGCAGACCGAGCGGTTCTGCCGGCGCCGGATCAAGTCCTCCGCTCCCGGTAGGCCCAAACGTGCCTAGACCGCATCCGGTCCAGTCAGGTCAACACGAATTCGACGTTAACCTCCGCGCCGGCCTGCAGCAGCAACGGCACACTGAAA
Organism: Saccharibacillus qingshengii; assembly: GCF_013185195.1. Taxonomy (GTDB): domain Bacteria; phylum Bacillota; class Bacilli; order Paenibacillales; family Paenibacillaceae; genus Saccharibacillus; species Saccharibacillus qingshengii. The sequence continues at coordinate 134,281 of NZ_JAAZWC010000001.1, read as the reverse complement.
GCCGCTTCTGCCGGGGCTGCGTCGACCGGTCGGCCGTCCACCAACGCCGCGGTCCAGGCTTTCCCCGATTTCAACCGAATTCGATTGTCGTCGACGAGCGAGGTCAGGGTCACGCTTGCCCGGCGGTCTGCCAGATTCCACGACAACACGTTGACCTCGATCCGGGTTCTGGCCATCAGGCCTTCTACGCGGCCTTCGTCCCAGCCCGGCGGCAGCGCCGGCAGGATCTCGATCTCGCCGGTATTCGAGAACAGCAGGGCTTCGTTGACCACGTTCACCGTGCCAAACAGCGTATCGGTGCAGTACGTGTCGCATCGGCGGTTCGTATCGTGATCCGTCATCAGGGACGTGTAACAGCCTTCTCCCGCAATCATCGGCAGCAGCGCCTTCGCCGTTTTTGAGTCGGGCGTAGACGAGGGCTTTGTGCATCCAGCTGTGTCCGGCCGTATTGTCTCCCGTATTGAACCGGTCCCGGTTCAAGATCGCACGGCGGCAGGCTTCGGCCAACTGCGGGTCGCTCTGCGTCTCGTATGCCGGCCAGGCGGGATACAGATGACTGAGATGCCGATGGTCGTTGTTTTCCGTATACGCGTCTATCGCCCATTCGCGCAGCGCGCCGGACGGCTCGAGCCTGTAATCCGGCAGCTGCTGAAGCAGCGACTCCCAGCGCCGGACGGCTTCTTCGTACCCTTCGCGTTTGACCGCTTTTTCAACGGCAATCGTCATATGCAGCCCGTCACGGGCCGCCGAAATATCCATCGTCGCATTGGCCGTCAGTGTACTCGTATAGCCGATCGGTGCATTTTCGGGAGAATAGGTAGGGATAAGCATATATTTTTCGCCGGACGCCAGAGCCGTTTTCCCCGGTTCGTGCCGCGATCGGCCCGACGCATCCATAAAATAGGCCGGCGTGCACAGCTGCTCCCAGAAATGGCTCTGGCGGGTGAGCAGCGGAAGCAGGATATCCGTTTCCAAGTCCAACTCTCCGCCTTGAATCAGCAAATTCCACGCTTCTTCGCTGCGCTCCATGCCGCTTACGCTCAGAATCAAGCGCAGCGCGTGGATATTCATCGACTCTTGGATCGGAATCCGGCGGTTACCGAAACACTGCCAATATTCATAGATCGGCAGCAAACACCAACTCGCCCCGGCATTCCAGTATTGGAACGGATAATCGTTGTCGTATTCCACATGCATGGCACGGTCCCCGTCCGAGTTGACCGATACCTGCAGAGCCCCGTGCATCCCATAAGCCATTCGTGCATTATCCGCGAAATCGGGGGCATTCCTCAAGAAAAATGCGATATACCCGAGCGGCATAGGAATCGAATGTCCGGTATTCATCGGTGATACCTGCAAATTGACGTTGGCGTCCAGCGTATAGATGCCCCGCCAGCCGGGATTCCATTCGCCGGTCCACATCCCGCACAGCCGCGGCGCGCTCATTCCTCCGCAGCAGATCAGCGCATACCGCCCCTGATCGTACATCCGGCGAATGAATGCGGGAACCATCTTCGTCGGCGAGTTCCGCTGCGCAGCGATCAACGCCGCATTGTCCGCATTTCCCGGCATTTCGTCTCCGTGCAGATCGAAACGAACCGCGTTAAACGCTGCCGCATGGAGCTTGGCATGTTCGGCAAGCGCCCGATCGTAATCGAAACCTGCCGCTGCGCTCCCGTATCGGTCGGCGACCGCCTGCGTACGTTCGGCCAGGCTCTCCACGATCCCGTAAACAGACGCATCGGCAAAGACTTCGATTGGACCCAGTTCAAAAGTCCGGTCGCACTGCGTAATCAGATAGACGGCTTCCGCATCGGTTACCCGGATTGCGGAATTGCGCACCTCTCCCACGTTCATCGCTTCATTCGTATCGGTCAGCCGAATAGACTCTTTGTTTCCGCCCACCGCAATCACCCGGGTAAGACCGGCATAACCGCCTTCGATCAGTTCGCTGCCTGCGTACGCCGGATAATGCACAACCTGGGCAATATAATCGGCGTTTGCTCCTACCTGCTTCTTGTAGCGCAGGGCCGTGACTTCGGATTCGCGGTCTTGGGCTTTGCACATCTGCGAGATGTCGTCAATCGACAGGATCAGGTTGATCCTGGCCTCGCGCGACGAAGATTGAATCCGGGTGATTGAGACATTATCGACCCGCGACGTGAACGAGGTCCGGATCCATTCGCCGTCTTCATCGACGTAACGCACGCCCGTCTCGGCCGTTTCGTGATTGGTCCATCTCTCATAAGCCGACATCTTCTGCCTACGAACGGTATGCAGCCGAAGCTGGTGTCCCGGATGGTAACTGTACAGAAAAGTCCGACGGCGCTTGCTTCCATCCGGGAATTTGATCGTCCACCGATCGTCCTGCCGGAATACATGCTCCCTGGCTTCCTCCAGCTGACTCTGCAGCTCCGGCGGGATCTCCCGAGGGTCCGCCGACGGATAATTAAAAGCCATGTGTTGAAAAATAAACGTGTCCGCATACGGCGATCCGGCTGTAATGTAACCGTTCTCACCATTGCCGCTGACCATGCCTTCCCGCCACTCTCTCCCCGGATGGAGCAGCGGAAGTTCGGCATAGGTGACGGCATGATTGCCTCTCGCATACGTTGAGGTTCCTTCCGATTTCCTGTTCATCCCTATACCCTCCCGATTCAACCTGAAAGACTCTTGTTCGTTACGACTCCAAGTATAGCGCCGGGGAGCCTGTACTTGAATCGTTCATGGCGACAACAAGAAGAGCTGGCAGGTCGTAATCGGACAGGTCCGTTTACGTTTTGAATTCGAGCCCGATTTGACGGTATTCTTGGTCAGTTCTGTTTAAAACCGTGATAGAACGTGCTTAATAGCAGCTCGGCAGCGGAATTTCGCGCAATATTCCCGTCGGCCACCTGCTGCCAGGTCAAGAACAACAACGAGTACAGAACGTCGACGATCCAATTTTTGTTTGCGTCTTGGCGAAAATACCCTTTTTGCTGCAGGAATCCGATCGCATGAAGCAGAGGTTCTCTCAGCACTTGATCTTTCTCTTCGACTTCTTTGCTTCGGTTGACGCTGACTTCGTGGTCCAGGAAATAGATTTTGTCCCCTAACGGAATCAACGCTTCAATCAGTTTGGGAATATAGGATTCGTAATTCGTTTCATCCAGCTTGATCGGTTCAATCGTCTCGGCCACCACTTCGATCGCCCGAAAGCTCAAATGGACCATCAGCTGCTCCCGACTCTCCACGTAACGATGCAGGGTTGCGATTCCGATCCCCGCGGCTTCCGCGATCTCGTTCATGGAGGCTCCCGGATTTTCGATCAGACAGGTCGTCGCTTCGTCCAGAATTGTATTTAAACGCATCTGCTTAATTGAAGTTAGTTCTTTCTTTGTCATGTTACACCTCTTCGTGAGCCGCATATTTAATTGAAAATGACTCACTTGATAGTATAGCATATCAGCCCAATCAAGCGGCCAACTTCAGTCCTACAATGCTCAGCACGATTCCCGCCACGAACGCCAACTTTTTCATATTCTTGGGTTCTTTGAACAGATACATGCCCAGCAGCACGCTTCCCGAAGCGCCTATACCTGTCCAGATGCCGTATCCGATACTGATCGGAATCTCTTTGAGCGAAAAAGAAAGAAGAATAAAACTCAGACCCATGAACAAAACGACGGCCAACGTATACTTCAACTTCGTAAATCCTTCGGAAAGCTTCAAAAAGATCACGCCTCCGACTTCAAAACAACCGGCCAAGATCAAAAAAATCCAACTCATATTTTATGCCCCGCTTCCTTGGATGGAGTCGACACGACTTTCAAACCGATGATGCAAAAAATCAAGGTGAATACCAAAATGATTTTGGGCAGACTGACCGCATCTCCCAAAAAGAGCATCCCGAGAACCGCCGTGCCGAACGATCCCAATCCCGTGAATACGGCATAAGCCGTAGAGACCGGAAGAACTTTGAGCGATTTGGCAAACAAATAAAAGCTGCCTGCCATCAAAAATAGGGTAGGAATTACGATCTCCACTTTGGAGAATCCGTCGGAAAGCGCCAATCCCAGTGCCCATCCAATTTCCAAAATACCGCCTGCAACAAGAAGAAACCAAGCCATCTTCACACTCTCCTTTATCTGAATATTAAATCTATCATTTGATAGTATTGTATATCATTTATACAGATAGATCAACTTTGTGGATTCGCTGCTTGAATTGGGGGTGGATGATGCTGTTCCCGACGCAAAAAACCTGTCTCAACGCTCGGAGCGTTAAAACAGGTCTTGGAGGGCTATACGCGGTCTACAGTCAGCTGTGCCCGACAATCTTGTGCGGGACATAAGGCTCTTCGAGGTATAAGCGTTCTTCGTCCGTAAGCTTTACATTAAGCGCGCCAATCGCATCTTCCAGGTGGGCGATTTTCGTTGCTCCAATGATCGGAGACGCAACCGGCTGTTGGTGCAGCAGCCAGGATAAGGCGATATGACTGCGCGGGACGCCGTGCCTGGACGCCAGCTCCGCCACGCGTTCGACGATCACGCTGTCGGCATCGGCCGTCGCGTCGTATTTGGACTTCTGCACCCGATCGGTCTCCGACCGGTGCGTCTTCTCGTCCGGGCTGCGCGTCAATCGTCCGGAAGCGAGCGGACTGTACGGCGTAACGCCGATTCCTTCTTCCCGGCACAGCGGCAGCATTTCCCGTTCTTCCTCGCGGTAGATCAGATTCAGATGGTTCTGCATCGAGACGAACTTGGTCCAGCCATGCTTGCCTGCCGTATGCAGCGCTTTCTGGAACTGCCACGCGTACATGGCGGAAGCCCCGATATAGCGGGCTTTGCCGGATTTGACGACATCGTGCAGCGCCTCCATCGTTTCTTCGATCGGCGTATGGGGATCCCAGCGGTGAATGATATACAAGTCGACGTAATCCGTCCCCAGCCGGGCAAGACTTTTGTCGATCTCGCTCAGAATCGCTTTGCGGGACAACCCGGCGCCGTTCGGACCTTCGTGCATACGTCCGTGCAGTTTGGTGGCGAGGACCACTTCGTCGCGGTTGGCATAATCGCGGATCGCCCGGCCGAGAATTTCTTCGCTCGCCCCCATCGAATACACATTGGCCGTATCAAAAAAGTTAATGCCAAGCTCCAGCGCTCTGCGGATCACCGGACGGCTGTTCTCCTCGTCCAGGACCCAGGGGTGAACCCATTTCGTGGAATCTCCAAAGCCCATACAGCCCAAACTGAATCTTGAGACCTCCAAACCGGTTTTTCCGAGTTTTACGTATTCCATGGCAGCTGCCTCCTTTGACGATCTGTCGGATCTTTTCGATCGGATACTTTTATTTGTGGATACTTCTATTTCGATTATGCGCTATCGCGCACCCGATTCCCAAGGTTATTCGGCGCGAGTTTTTGCCTAATCCTCTCGCTGCCCTTTCTCAACCGACAGATATCCGGTACAGTGAAGGAATACGGCAAAAGACAAAGAAACACCGAAAGGAGGACGGACAATGACCCAAACGTTCACCCCAAAAACCCGTACAGCGTACGACTGGAGCCAACTGATCGAACGTCATACCGCCGGAGACGGTGTGCATGCCACCCCTATTGCGTCTTTGTTCCTGATCCGGGAATCGATCATGACGGAGCCGATCGCCCGGGTTAGCGAAAGTTCGTTTTGTCTGATTGTGCAGGGAGAAAAAGAAGTGCTGCTGGGCGAAGAACGCTATCGGTACGGCGCCGGCCATTATATCGTTACCTCGGTCGAACTGCCGATCACCGGACAAGTCATCGAAGCTTCGGTCGATTCGCCTTATTTGGCGATCAAGTTCGAATTCTCGCCGGTCGAGATTCTGGAGCTGCTTTCCGAAGAAGAACTTCGGCCGCCCCGGCGGAAAAATGCCAAACAGGCCCTGTTTATCAGCGAAGCCGAGCCGCAGCTGCTGGACGCAATGTTCCGGTTGGCTTCCCTGCTGGATATGCCCCCGCATTCTTCGTTTCTCGCACCTTTATACAAAAAAGAAGTACTCTATTGGGTTCTGCAGGGTCCCCACGGTGAAGTGCTGCGGCAGATGGCCTTGGAAGGCAGCAGTGCGATTCGGATCCGCCAGGTGATCGAACACATTCTCGCACGCTATACCGATCCGTTTCGGATTGGCGATTTGGCGGAGTTGGCCCATATGAGCGTTTCTTCGCTGCACCGTCATTTCAAAGAAGTGACGACTATGAGTCCGATCCAGTTTCAAAAGCAGCTTCGGCTGCAGGAAGCCAGGCGTCTGCTGCTTGGTGAATCGGAAGATGTAGCGGAGATTGCGTTTCGTGTCGGTTACGAGAGCCAGTCGCAGTTCAGCCGGGAATATTCACGGCTGTTCGGTGTATCGCCGCGTGCGGATATTCGGCGAATGCGCCAGGCTTATCTTGGATCGATGGAAGGGAACCCATTGGGTGCGGGAAAATAAAAAAGCCGGATCGACGCAGATATGCTGCGTTGATCCGGCTTTTAACTGAACGATGAAATGAAAAAAACATCTTTAGCCTAGGCTAAAGATGTTTTTAAAAACGGAATTACAGTTTTACAACGTTTTCCGCTTGTGGTCCACGGCTGCCTTGAACAACGTTGAATTCTACGCGTTGTCCTTCGTCCAATGTTTTGAAACCTTCGTCTTGAATAGCGGAGAAGTGAACGAACACGTCGTTGCCGCCTTCGATTTCGATGAAGCCAAATCCTTTATCCGCGTTGAACCATTTAACTGTACCTGTTTGCATGTGAGGTACCTCCAAAAATTAAATTTTACATGACTTAGTTTATTCAGAAATAATCCGATAAAATTAAAAATCACATATTTCACAAGGTTATTACTCTAGCGAATCATAACCCTCTGAAATAGGTGAGTTCCGATTGCGTTGTCATTTGCTATACCCTTACTATAACCTATCCTTTGCTTAAACGCAATCCTTATCCGGGGTTTTTTTATTTAATTATAAAAAGAAGCCAAACGCGGACGTCGTCGGCTTCTTTGGGTACTGCCGGATTACGGGCTGAACCTCTTCCCTTTCATGCGTTCCAGCACGAAGAAATAGCTTCTGCCGCTGTCTATCTTCTTGATGTCCATGACCGCAAACAGCGTATCGGGATCCACTTTTCGGAATACATCGATAATGTCTTTGTGGTCGTAGACCATGGCCGCACTGACTTTGCCGCGATGTTCGATCTGACGCAGCCGCGCCGCACTCCTGCGCGTGCGAAGCAGCGGACGCGCAAGCGTCATCGCCGGGCGGATCGGACTGCGGGAGATTTTGTCGAACGGCAGATTCATGGGAATCCACCGCGGGTTGACCGCATACAGTTCGCCGTTCTTTTTTTGAAAAACCAACGGATGGACATGCTCGGCGTTCTCGAACTGTTTGCCGTACCAGCCCGATACGCTCAGCAGGCCTTCGAGCGGATGTCCGGAAACAATCTCCGAACCTTTCCACAAATCCCACATGTCTTCAGAATCTATCGGTTCCAAGGTGTCAAACAGCGCAAAAGCCTCTTCCTGGGAAGCGCCGTTCTCTCGCATCCGGTTCAATCTCTCTTTTGCCGTATTCAATATCCGCCCCTCCTCCGTGACTCGAGTATGGGGACACAGACACTTCTCCCCCGCCACGCCCGATGTGGTTTGATCGTATCATGGAGCGGTGATCCATTCAATAAAGCGGGAGCGGGGAACAATCAGTTCAGTGTCCGCACAGCCTCAGGCGAGAATGCGACCAGTTCGTCCAAACGTCCTTCTTCGACTTTGCTCGCCCAAGCCGGATCCGCCAGCAGAGCGCGGCCGATCGCAACCAGATCGAATTCGCCGCGATCCAGCCGTTCGAGCAGATCGTCGATGCCGCTTACGCCGGCGCCTTTGCCTTCGGAGAACAAGCTCGTGAATTCGCCGTCCAATCCGACGGAACCGACCGTAATCGTCGGTTTGCCGCTCAGCTTTTTGGTCCATCCGGCCAAATTCAGATCGGAGCCTTCGAATTCCGGTTCCCAGAAGCGGCGCGTGGAGCAGTGGAAGATATCGACGCCCGCTTCGCTCAGCGGTTTCAGGAAACGTTCCAGCTCTTCCGGCGTCTGGGCAAGCTTCGCTTTATAATCGCTGCCTTTCCACTGCGAGAAGCGGAAAAAAATCGGGAAGTCGCTGCCAACCGCTTCCCGGCACGCTTCGATCACTTCAACCGCAAAGCGGGTCCGTTTCACCAAATCGCCGCCGTAACGGTCGGTACGGGTATTCGTTTGGGCCCAGAAAAATTGGTCGATCAGGTATTCGTGCGCACCGTGCAGTTCAATCCCGTCAAATTCGGCTTGCTTGGCGGCTGCAGCCGAAGCGGCGAACTGTCGAACCAGCTCCGCTACTTCCTGCTCCGTATACTCGTTCACTTGGCCGCGGGCGCCCATATGCCAGATTTGCGGAATGATTTTGCCGCCCGCTGCATGGACTTCGTCAACGACGTGTTTCCATCCGGCCAATGCCGCTTCGCCGTACAGATGCGGAACGTTCTGCTGATTGGAAGCGTCCGGATGATCGATAATCGTTCCTTCCGTGACGATAAGACCGACGCTGTTCTCCGCTCTATGGCGATAATACGCAGCTACGTTCGAACCGGGTACGCCTTCCGGCGAGAATTGGCGCGTCATCGGAGCCATAACGACCCGGTTGGACAACGATAAACTTCCGGCGTCAAACGGTTGGAACAAAGCCTGGACAGATCTTGCGGATTGCGGGTGGGTCATAACAATCGCCTCCTGAAAAGTGGGGTGTGGGTTAAGCCATACTTCTTGACTGCATAGTCAATAATTATTCAAAAAAAACGGCCGCTTCTACGACATATACACAAATCACAAATCGACTTCATCTTCGACGCCAGACCGCTGCATGTAGAGCCCAAAACAGGATCTGTGCGTCGAAGAAACTCGCTTAGTCGAAAAAGTCGATACGTTTGTATACATGCCATTGCAAAGAAACCGATTTTTTAAACGTCATATCTGCATTAACGCGACTGCCGTGCGCAGGACGCCGCCAATCTCTTCCCGGGAACTGCCGGACTTCTCCATCACCTTCGCTCCGCTGATCGCGTTGTTGAGGTGGACGGCCAATTCCAGGCTGCCCAGACGAGCGGTAAAGATTCCCTGCTCCTGGCCGCTTCGGATCGTCTGTTCGATCAGCTGCTGCATCCGGCTGGACATCCACTCGATCTCCCGGTTGACGTCTTCGTCTTCGCCTCCGAATTCGAGTGCCGAGTTGATAATGAGGCATCCTCTACTCGCCGATTCCGCATCCGGGAACAAAGCCGCATCGCAGATCGCTTCCAACTGCCGCAGAGGCGAAGCCTCGGCGGCAATCCGTTCTTCCAGAAGTTCCAGGGTTTGTTCCCGGTACAGCTTCAGGGATTGAAGAAACAATTCCTTCTTGCTTTTGAATACGCCATACAAGCTCTGCTTCTTCACCTGGGTCGTGCGTGTCAGATCGTCGTAAGACGTTCCATGGTATCCTTTTTCCCAGAAAACCTCCATACACTGGTGAAGCGCCGCATCGGCATCAAATTGTCTTGGTCTGCTCATATCGACACTCTACCAGTAATTGACCAGACGGTCAAGTATACATGTAAAGTCTGAAACTTTTGCGTTTTAGGTTGCCGGAGTCTCGGACTCGGCTTTTTTGCTTTTCGCCGAAGCCTTCTTGGCGGCCGGTTTGCGGGCAGCGGGTTTTTTCGTTTTGGCGGCCGCCCGTTCTTCCTGGCGCTGCTGCTCTTCGAGCTCTACCCGTTCCTTTTTCGCAAGACGCTCCTGCTGCATGGCTTCGACGTCTTTGAGTACCCGCTTCTGGCTCTCGGGATTCGACATGCTCAGGAATTTCTCGAAGGCTTCGGGATACATAAACTTTTTGCTCTCGTCCGTACCGGGGAAATTAACCTCGATCCGGTTGTCTTCGTTCTGTACGATTCGTCCCTGTCCGTAAAGCGCATGTTCGACCTCTTGACCGACCATTTCCATAATAAAATCTCTCCTTTTGTCTGTTCCTTTATTAATTGTAACACATGTCTGTCAAGTAGTTCCCTTTACCCGTCTGCCGCCGCTTTTAACCGTTCTTTTGCAGGTTGGCGTATTCCTTCCTTTAGCTTGCTAACATGGCAGCCCATTATCTTGGTAGTCCAAGTTCTTGAGCCGAGCGGAAATCCCGTGTTTAAATGGGGGAATCGCAGAGAGCTGCACAGGAATACGGGAAAGAAGGGGTTCGGGTTGAGAAAAGTAGGATGGGATTTATCGGTGATCGCGCTGGGGGCTTTCGCTTTTGCTCTGGGGATCAACCTTTTCATTATTCCTCAAGGATTGGGGGAAGGCGGCGTGGTCGGCGTTACGATCATTTTGTATTATCTGCTCCAGTGGCCGCCGGGTTGGACAAGTCTGATCCTCAATATGGCGCTTCTTGCGATCGGGTACCGGCTGCTGCCGCGCAAGACCGTGGGTTATACGCTGGCTGCCGTCGCTTTTCACTCGTTGTTTTTGCATCTGACCGAAGGGTGGCCGTCGGTGGCGGAAGATCTGATGATCAACGCGCTGTTCGGCGGAGCCTTGATCGGACTGGGAATCGGCCTGATTATCCGGGCGGACGGAACGACGGCCGGAACCGTCATCCTCGCAAAATTGATGCACAAATTCTGGGGCTGGAAGATCAGTTACGCTCTGCTGCTGTGCGATGCGGTCGTGGCCGCTTCTTCCGTCTTCATTATCGGCGCGGAGAAGCTGCTGTTCACGATCATCATGCTGGTGGCCGCCACCAAGGTCATTGATTGGGTGACGACAGAAAACCGTACGCCGCAGTCGGTTGCGGAAATATCGTAAAAAAGCCGGCCTCGCAGCGTTCATAGCTATTCGGAGGGTTGTTCGAACTTTGTGATTGAAATCACGAGTCTCTGCGCCGATTCTTCTATAATGAAAAAGAAGAGACTTTTACCCCAATCCGAGGAGTGAACAATCATGCAAAAACAAGCGCTTGGCGCCTTTCAGGAATATCGCGAAGACCGGTTTACGAAGAAAATCGTGTTCAAAGAACAAGACCATGTGGTGTTTGTCTTGAACTTCGGACCCGGACAGCAGCTTCCTGCCCACAAACATCCCGGCGCAACCGTCTATCTGACCGTACTGGAAGGCAGCGGCGTTATGATCACGGACGAGATCGAAGTGCCAGTGACGGCAGGCGATCTGGTTCAGGTAGCGGGACACGAACAATTCGCTTATCGCAGCGCCGATGTTCGTTCAAGCTTGTCTGTCGTTTTGATTCAGACGCCAAGCGAAGATTACGCCAAAGAGATCTGACGGTCCGCTCCGCGAAGTGCCGTGTGCCCAATAGAATGAAAAAAGATGAACGATCAAACAGGCCCGATACCGCTTGAAGCGGTATCGGGCCTGTTTGCAGAGTCTGGCAGACGGCCTGCGGCGTTCTTCTGACCGGGCACCGCTCAACGTTCCTCCGTCATCTTCTTGAAATGCTCCAGCACAACCGTACGAAACTGCTCCGCGGCTTGGGAATGGTAGCGTCCTTCTGTCCACAGCAGCGCAATTTCCCGAGATAAGTCCGCTTCTTCCAGACGGAGATAACAGACCGATTCGTGCCTGCCGCGTGCCGTTTCGGGAAGGATCGCCAGACCGATTCCCGCTTCGACCAACGCGAGCAGCCGGGTCGGTTCGTCTCCTTCATAGACATAATCGAGCGATATTCCTTTGGAACGACAGACTTGATCCACCAGATCGCGCGTTCCGTAGCCTTTTTTGACGCCAACCAAAGATTCGCCCTTCAGCTGAACAAGTTCGATACTTGGGCGGCCGGCCAGATGATGGCCTTCGGGCACGGCCAGGATCAACGGATCCCGATGCACAATGCGGCAGCCGATCCCCGCTCCCTGCACGGGAGGCGAAGACAGCGCAAAATCGACTTCGTTTCGCTGCAGCGACTCCTGCATTTCCCGTGTTGTCTGCATCTGCACATGAAACTTCGCGCCCGGTCTGCGCTTGCGGAATTCGCTTAGAATAGCCGGCAGGCGGCTGCCGGCCGTGACGGCAAGCTTCACCGTCTCTTCCGCCGGATCGGACAAATCTTGAACTTCCCGCCGACCCTGCTCCAGTTCGAACAACGCTTTTTCCGCTCGTCGCACGAATACTTTTCCGGATTCGTTCAGACGAAGACGGCGGCCGGTACGGTCGAACAGCGGCACGCCGAGATCTTCTTCCAGGCGCCGGATCGTTTTGCTGAGCGAAGACTGGGTAACATGCAGGGCATGCGCCGCTTCGGTCATATGCTCCAAGCGGGCTACGGTCATCAGATACTGCAGCTGCAGCAGTTCCATTATTCATTCCTCCCTGTCCATGAAATCATAGCATAAAAGGCGTTGGAAGCCATGAACGATTCGAGGTACGCTCTAATCAGATCAGTTGGGAAACCGGCTTGATCGGAAAGGGAGAGATGAATATGGGTACACGCAGTTGGATGCTGCTGATTGCCGTAGGACTTGGCGTGATGCTGAATCCGCTGAATTCTTCGATGGTATCGGTAGCCATGCCGTCGATTCAGCAGACGTTCGGTCTTGATTTCACCACGGTCTCGTGGATTATTTTCGCTTTTTACTTGTCCAGTGCGGCCGCGCAGCCCATCATGGGCAAAATCAGCGATGGGATAGGGCGGCGCCGGATTTTTTTGATCGGATTGGCCGTATCGATTATCGCTTCGTTTGCGGCTGCCCTATCGCCGGACTTCGCTTGGCTGATCGGCCTGCGTATCCTGCAGTCGATTGGAACCAGTATGATGATCGCGGTCGGGATGGCGATCGTCCGCGTTCATATTACGGAGAAACAAGGCTCGGCTTTGGCCGTTTTGTCGGTCTTCTTGTCGGGAGCCGCCGCGATCGGACCTTTTGCCGGAGGGTTGTTGATCCACGCCTGGGATTGGCGGGCGGTGTTTATGGTAAACGTTCCTGTCGCCGGGGCCGCTCTTCTGCTCGCCTGGCGGGTGCTGCCCCAAGATGCGCCGCAGGCGAAACCGGATGCATATCCACTGCGATGGGCTTGGTTGAAACGGATCGATCCGATCGGGATCCTGCTGTTTCTGTCCGGCTTGACGATGCTGATGCTGGGACTGCTGACGTCTGCGTCTTCCGGACGAATATCCGTGGGCTCTGCCGGTTTGGGTCTGGCGGGTATCGGACTGTTGGTTTTTCTGGTTCGGCACGAATGGCGGCACACGTCCCCTTTTATTCCCGTTCGGGTTTTTGTCCGGTATCCGGCACTTATTCGTGTGAACCTTGAATTTTTGGGCGTCAATATTTTGTTTTATTCGATCTTCTTCGGGCTGCCTTCCTATTTGCAGCAGGTCCGGGGAGTGAACGAACTCTATACGGGATGGCTGATGCTCAGTCTGGGTCTGTGTTCGCTGCTCGCCGCTCCTTTTGCCGGGCGCTGGGTAGACCGTTTCGGTTCGCGACCGGTTATTCGCGCTTCCGCTCTCCTGATGGCGCTCGCTTCTTTGGGCCTTCTTGGGATCGGGCCCCACTCTTCTTTGCTTGGTTTTATCCCGATTCTGGCCGCTTTCGGTCTCGCCAACGGTTTGAACGGGGTTGCCATGCAGGCCGCGCTGTTTGAACATTCGCCGGTAGAGATCGTGGGCGTGGCTTCCGGGCTGTTTAACACGTCCCGGTATCTGGGGACGATTCTGTCTTCGCTGCTGCTTGCTGTCCTCATGGGCGGTACCTTTACGCATGAAGGTCTCGGCTGGCTGGGATTTATTCTGCTGCTGATCGCGCTTAGGCTCACTTGGACGGGTAAGAGCGGGAACGGTCGAAAATCCCGTTTGCCCAATCCGTGAATTCTTTTTTCCAATAAGCGTATTTCTTGGGACTTACCACTTTGTCGATCAGCGTGGTCTGCTCGCAGTCTCCGAATCCGTGATCCGCGCCTTCGAGTACCACGACTTTGTGGTCAATCCCCCGTTGCTCCAGCGCCTGTGTATAGTTTTGTACTCCCCGGGTACCGAGCAGATGGTCTTTGTCGCCGTAGCAGAGAAACTGGGGAGGATCGCCTTCCCGTACATGCTGGGTCAGCGAATAATAGTTGAGCAGGCTTGCCCGTTCTTCCGGATCTTCCGCTTCTTCCCGGTGAAGCAGAGAGACGGCAATCGACGGGAGATCCGTGCAGGCAATCAGCGGATAGATCAGCCCGGCCAGAGCCAGACTATCGTCGATCCGATCGATCGGATCTTCGCGGTAATCTTCGCAGACCATGGAAGCTCCGCGCAGCAGGGTGACGAGCGCGCCTACCATATGCCCGCCCGCCGAAAAGCCGATCGCTCCAATCTTCCCGGGATCGATTCCGTACTGCGGAGCATGATACCGGACGAAACGAACCGCGCGCTGCAGATCCAGAAAAGGCACAGGAGCTTTGTAAGGGTTAATCCGGTATTCCAGCACAAAAGCGGAAATACCGGCTTCATTAAGCGACCGGGCAATCCCTTCCCCTTCGTGTTTGGACGCTTTGGCCATATAACCGCCGCCGGGCACGACGATGATGGCGCGATCGCTTCCCGGTTTCAGATAAGGAACCAGATAGGGCTGATCATCATACGTCTCGGATCCTTCTCCATGCCGAATCTCGGCCGCATACGTGGCTTCGTGGATCCAATGTCGGCGTTTACTGCTGTACTCGCTTTTTTTCAATACGGCAAGCGCTTTGAGGCCGGACAGCAGAAGGGACGGATGGCGGTTCTTCAGCTCCAATTCGTCGAATTTGCTGCCTCCGGTGTTGTAGGGAACTTTATCGCCCCAGATTGTGAGTTTGACTGCCATATTCTCGCCCTCTCTCTCTTGATCTCTATGCTGCGGAATCTGCGTTCGATTCTTTTTCAGTGTGTGTAAACGCCTTAACCGAGAGGATTAGGGTTGACTCATTCTTTCGTTCTTCGTTCTTATTTTGGAGTAAAACGATACCATCTGATCGGCCTTGTTCTGGAACTGTTCAAAGTCCATATGGGTTCGTGGTCGTATCCGGAGGAAGCTTATTCAAAAGTCTTCGGCGTGCCGCTGTACAGCGGATTTATGTATGCCAGCGTGGCCAGCTATCTCTGCCAGGCCTGGCGCAGGCTGGATGTTCGGTTGATCGACTGGCCGCAGGCAGCTTGGGTGGTTCCGTTGGCAGCGGCGATTTATCTGAACTTTTTTACGCATCATTTCTGGCTACCGGATGCCGATCTCTTTGTCTTTTGTGCTGATCGGATTCCAAGGTCAGTTCCTGGCTGCTGCTGGTTATTGTCAGCTTCTTGATCGTAGCGTCGCTCAAGCGGATAAAAGATACACGCCTCCCAAAAAGAAGTTAATGATCGCCGCTTGTCAAAAAAACCGAAACCGCCTCTATTGGGCAGTTTCGGTTTTTTGATGTCGCGCTATGGGGGTCCACTTGATCGGTCAAGGATCGTCTATGGGTCACTTGGAATATGATAACGCTTACGTTTGTCTATCCTATCCCTGCTGCGTTTCTTCGAGCGGGTGATCGTTGCGGAGGTTTGCTTCCTGTTGATCTTTGCGATACGCGTTCATGACCGTATCAAGAAGTCCCGGGAATCGGGCGTTCAAGTCCTCGGTCCGCAGAGAAAGAAGACGCTGCGTTCCCTGTGCACGGGTATGGGTAATGCCGGCTTCCCGCAGGGCCCTGGCATGCTGGGACAAGGTCGATTTGGCAATCGGCACATCAAAGCATTTGCAGGCCTGTTCTTCGCCGCTGTTATAGATTTGCGCAACCATATGCAGCCGAACGGGGTCGCTCAGTGCATAGAGTACGGATGGAAGGCGGATGTCTTTGCGATCCGGATGATGAAGAAGTTTCATGCCTATTCCTCCTTACAGGCGTTCAATTGACGAATGAAGTTTCAATTGTATTTTACAGGATCGCCTGCTATACTTCAATTGTTCGTTTATGACCGAACTATAGAAAAAGGAGCAATCACCATGAACCCACCCGCAAATCCTCCTGCCGACGATCTATCGCAGGATTCGAATCATCCCGTTCTGGCCCGTGAAGGCCTAACCATTCTGGTGTTCAGTATCGCCATTATTCTGGTTATTATGAATACGGCCATGTTCAATATGGCACTGCCCGATGTTACGGCGGACTTCGCCATTTCCGGCACATCGGCTTCCTGGATCGTAACCGGCTACTCGATTATGTTCGCGATCTCGTCGATTACGTTCAGCCGCTTGTCGGACTTTGTGCCGCTGCGGAGACTGCTGATTACCGGATTGATCGCCTTGGGTCTTGCCGGCGTCGTCGGATTCTTCAGCCAGAGCTTCATCGTGCTGCTGCTGTGCCGGATCGTTCAGGCCGCAGGAGCGGGCGGAGCCGTCTCGCTGTCCATGGTGCTTTTCACCCGATACATTCCGCTTAAGCGCCGGGGCGGCGCAATGGCTACCATCATGTCGGCCGTCTCGCTCGGACTCGGACTTGGCCCTGTGGTCGGCGGACTGATCGTCGAGAACCTCAGCTGGCATTGGCTGTTCGCGATTACGGCCGCCGTACTGCTGTTGGTTCCGTTCTTCGCCTGGCTGCTGCCCAAAGAACTGCCTCAGCGCGGATCGTTCGATGCGCTTGGCGGCGTTCTGCTGGCTGTCGGAATCACCTGCCTGCTTCTGTTCCTGACCAGCCGCGCCTGGATCGTATTGACGATCGGACTGATCTCCCTGGTGCTGTTCGTCCTGCGGATCCGCAAGACACCGGATCCGTTCGTACTGCCGTCGCTGTTTGCGAACCGCCGCTATATGCTGCTGGTTCTGGCCGGCATGACCGCTTATATCTGCAACTTCGCAACGCTGTTCCTGCTTCCGCAGATTCTGACCAAGAACTTCGAGTTCTCAGCCGGTTATGCCGGATTGGTCATCTTCCCGGGTTCGCTGCTGGCGATCATCGCGTCCCGCAAGATCGGCCGGGTGATCGACCGTCACGGCAACCACGGCATTCTGCGCCTCGGTCCGGTCATGCTGCTGCTCTCGACCCTGCTGTTCGCGCTGTTTATCGGCCACTCCTGGGTTGCCGCCATGCTGACCTATATGATCTTGAGCCTGTCGTTCGCCGCACTGTCCAGCAGTCTGTCGAACGAACTGTCGCGCGTACTGCCGGAATCGTTTATCGGCTCCGGGATGGGCCTGTTCCAACTGCTGCAGTTCTTCAGCGGAGCGTTCAGCGTCGCGATGGCTACAACCGCGCTGGAATGGCAGCATACGCTGCCGCTCGGAACCGCTTATGCCAATATCTATTGGGGATTGTCGGTTGCCGCAGTCGTCGCCATCTTGTGTGCGTTGTGGTACCGTCGTCATTCGCGTTTGGCGATAAGCTGAAGCCATTTGCGAGTTAGACCTTTTGCCCGATTTGCTTGAACGACAAAAAGCCAAAGTCTCCATCATGGAGACTTTGGCTTTTTTGCTGTGCGATCAAAGTTTGCCGCGGAAGTCTCTTGGGGGAGATCCCGTTTCTCCCGCTTGTTTTCGCAGCCATTCTTCCAGCACGGCCGCATGATTATGCACCGTGTCCTTGGCTGCATACAGCAGCGTTACCCTGGATTGTTCCGCTCGGCGCAGCAGAGATTCGGCGCGTTCCTTGTTTCCATCGCCATCTTCCAACTGGGCCAGATACCGCTCGCGGAAATAATCGAACCGATCCGGAGCATGACTGAACCAGCGTCGCAGCGAAGGAGTTGGCGACAATTCGCGCATCCAGTCGTCCAACTGCGCCCGTTCCCGGGACAACCCTCTTGGCCAAAGACGGTCCACGAGCACACGAATACCGTCTTCTTCCCCAGGAGGATCATACACCCGCTTGATCCCAATTCCCGTTAAGCTGGCAGGTTCACTCATCTTCGTCTCCGAACGGAACCTCCGAAGTCAGAATGGAATCCGTCGGGCAGCCGTCCACCGCATCTTCCAAGTCGCCCGCCCATTCTTCGGGCACCGCGACGATGCCCCGGTTGCCGTCGCCGGCCATGATATTCTCGGCCAGTCCTTCATCGTCGTAATCGAAAATATCCGGTGCCGTCGCTCCGCAGGCCCCGCAGGCGATACACGTTTCTTTGTCTACTTTCGTATAATGATGAGCCACTTGCGTCTCCTCCTTGTCTGAATTCTTTTTCAGTATAGGAGGATTTCCGGCAGGGGTTTGTGATTGTACGCACGAGGCTTGGAAGTCGATAAAGAGGAAGGATCAGAAAGAGAGTTTGGTGAGTGGCGGGGCCAGCGGACAGAACAGCAGCGCCCGACCTACAAGTTCCCCGTATACGAAGGTGTTGATCCAATCGACAAAATCGTCGGGACCGTGCACATACCCCCATCCCTCGAATGTTCGTCTGCCGTTATGGAAGTGTTCCATATGCCAGCGAAACGGATGGATTCCTTTTTGCCCATACATCCAGTCGTAAAAGCGGGTTTGCAGCCATTCGATGCACAAGGCCGCGTCTTCCCTGAATTCGTAATAGGTATAAATGGAGTCGCTGTTGTCCATACTTACGATAAGCGTAGACACATTTGCGAATTCGGGAGGTTCCTCGGCGTCCAGCGCCTGACGTACCGGGTCGGGTTCCCTATCGAACAACCGGTCGGAAGAGAGAGGGTTCTCCTTGTGCGCTTTTTGCAGAATCTGGATACCGACTTCGAGCACACTCTTCGACGATGTATAGCGGCACAGGTATCCGGAGAGCTTATCCCGGGGCCAAAAAGTGGAGAAACTAGCGTAGCGTTCAAGCAGACGTTCCGCCGATTCGTATAGGGGAAGCGGGTACGGAAGAGAATCGTAGTGGCCCGTCACTTCGCTGTCGAACCTTTTTCCCATGCCGGTATCTCCAATTTGTCCGCAGGCATGAATCAGAATCAACGCCGTTCTTTCTTCGCAATTCGTGATCAAAAATTCAATACGGTGAGTCCTTCTTTATTTTCCGGAGCCGGCACTTCCCATGCTACATATTGTCCGTACCGCGCATTCAGCCAATTGACGAAATCGGAATCACCGTACTGCGCGCGGTAAGCGCGGTCCATCAATTCGCCTTCTTCCGAATACTCTTCGTACAGCTGGTGCAGCGGGCTGACGTGATCCAACTCTCCCAACCATCGGCCAAACTCCAACTGTAATTCTGGAAGCTGCCGTGCCAGATCCTGACGAAGCGCGTACGCCGAAGGAAAATCATCGAAGATCCCCAATAAAACAATCTCCGTCGGCATCGTGGGGTCCGGGTCCAACGATGCCGGTTCCGGCCATGTCCCGGAGATTTCCTCATCTTGACGCAGCTCTTCAAGCAGCCTAAGTCCCTCGGTCAGCTCGGTTACCACTCCACGATAGCGGGTCAAACGGACGATAAATTGGTTTTTCGTTTGATATTCGAGTAGTTTAGCATATCGGTCCAGCAGCTCGTCGACGCTCTCTTTGATCGGCATAGGAAAAGATTCCAACGTAAACCCTCCCGGCTCGTCGGTGTGGACAATCCGGCATCCGCGTCCGCTGAATCCGATTTCCCGAACCGTCTCGATCACCCATAGGGCCCGGCGATCCAACGAAGCAAGCCGATCTGCCGCATCATTTCTGCGCTCTCGTTCGTTCGGTCCTTCTTCCGGTTCGAGGATTTCGATGATATGCCGGATCACCGGTTCCAGTTCTTGTACCGCTTCATATCTGCCGCCCATACTCCACCGCCTATTTCTTCGAATATTGATCGATTTGTTCCTATGTGAACCTAAACGTTCCGTCTGCCGTCTTTGTTACGGAATTCGCGTTCGCAAAGTCGTCCGGTTTATTGTGCGCGGAATCACAAGCCTGCAATTTTAACCATTTACAATAAAACCATAGGCTCGTATCCAAGTAAATCGACCGAAATCCCACTTCATTCCAAACCGGAGGAGAACCATCCATGACTCTTAATTCCAGAGACAATTCCCAACCGTCCATGTTCTGCTTTCAATGCCAGGAAGCATCGAAAGGAACGGGCTGCACTATCGTAGGCGTATGCGGCAAACCGCACGACGTTGCCAATCTGATGGACCTGCTCATCTACACGCTCAAAGGCATTTCTTTTCTCAGTCTGGATCTTGATCTGACGACAGAGCTTGAACGCCGCATATCGCTGTTCATTATGGACTCGCTGTTTGCAACCATTACGAACGCGAACTTCGACCGGGACTATTTCATTGCGAAGAACCGGGAAGCCCTGGAGCTGCGCTCCGAAGTCCGGGCACTGCGCGATTCGCAGTTCCCCGATGCGTCCGGCAATCTGCCCGATGCTGCCGTATGGGAAGCCGATGAGAACGACTACGACGGCAAAGCCTGGACAGTCGGCGTTCTGCGTACGGAGAATGAAGACATCCGCTCGCTGCGCGAACTTCTCACCTACGGACTCAAAGGCATGGCGGCCTACAGTTATCATGCCGGCCAGCTGAATGAAATCGATCCGGCACTCGAAGCGTTCGTCCGGCGCGCGTTGGCCGCTACCCTCGACGATACGCTGGAAGCCGCCGATCTGGTTGCGCTCAATCTGGAAGCCGGCAAATACGGCGTCGACGCGATGGCGATGCTCGACAAAGCCAATACAGGAGCGTACGGACACCCGGAGATTACGAAAGTCAATATTGGAACCGGCAGCCGGCCTGGCATCCTGATCAGCGGCCACGATCTCAAAGACCTGGAAGAACTGCTGCAGCAGAGCGAAGGCAAAGGCATCGACATCTATACCCACAGCGAAATGCTTCCGGCGCACTATTACCCGGCGTTCAAGAAATACGAGCACTTCTACGGGAATTACGGCAATGCCTGGTGGAAGCAAAACAAAGAATTCGAATCGTTCAACGGCCCGATTCTGATGACGACCAACTGCATCGTACCGCCCAAAGACAGCTACATCGGACGTTTGTATACGACCGGCAATACGGGTTATCCGGGAGTTGCCCATATTCCGGACGGCGTGGACGGCGCAGCCAAAGACTATTCCGCGCTGATCGAACAGGCCCTGGCCTGCCCGCCGCCGACGGAGATCGAGACCGGCGAGATTACGGGAGGTTTCGCGCATCATACGGTACTCGGGGTCGCCGATCAGGTTGTCGATGCCGTCAAGACCGGCGCCATTCGCCATTTCTTCGTAATGGCCGGCTGCGACGGACGGATGAAATCGCGCAACTACTATACGGACTTCGCCCGTGAACTGCCGCAGGATACCGTCATCATGACGGCCGGCTGCGCCAAGTACAAATACAACAAGCTCGACCTCGGCGAGATTGCCGGCCTTCCGCGTGTACTTGATGCCGGACAGTGCAACGATTCCTATTCGCTCGTCGTGATTGCGATGAAGCTGCAGGAAGCCTTCGGCTTGGATGATATCAACGATCTGCCGATCTCTTACAACATCGCCTGGTACGAGCAAAAAGCCGTTATCGTTCTGCTGGCTCTGCTGCATCTGGGCGTCAAAAATATTCATCTCGGCCCGACCCTTCCGGCTTTCCTCTCTCCGAATGTCGTTCAGGTGCTGGTCGATAACTTCGGGATCGGCGGAATCACGAATGTCGAAGACGATATGAAGATGTTTCTGGAAGCTTAACGGTTAAGAGGCAGATTCGAAATCGCACGATGAAGATGAAGGAATGCTGCAAAGATATCAAGTCAAAAAGCGCATGATCGGTTTTAAACGATCAGCGCTTTTTTGCTTTTTTATGCGATAAAAAAAGGTTTAGATTGGGTTGGATTAGAGTTTGAGGGTTGGCTGTTTTTCTTTTTATTTTTTCCGGTTTTGAATTTGGTTTTATTGTTATGAATTTTTCATTATCTTAAATATTTATTTTAAAGGATACCAGACTTCCAGCTGTTCCATCTTCCTCAGCTCTTCGTTCAACACGTGATTATGATCGGCTCCGACGATGCACAGCATTTTCTTGCCCGGATGCCGCTTGATCGCATTCTTGATCCGCTGCATCATGATGATATGCCTTCCCGTCCAGCGAAACGCATGCGCTTCGGCATCCAGCCGCTCCAACCATTGATATTTAAGCCGCGTCGTTTCGTCAAAAGCTTCGCAGTTAAACGCAACGGTCCCTTTGCCTGCTGCCGCAAGCTGTTTCTCCCACCACTCGCCCGACTTCGCTTCAAGCTTGATACGGGCTTCCTCCGAGTAATGCCGCATCGGATCGAAGTCGTTCCATACATCGAGTTCCACCCAGTCGATCGGTTCGAAGGCATATCCCTTTTCTTCGCACAGCGGGAAGATCGATTCATAATACTCGCTTGCCGGTTCTCCCCAATATCCCCGATCGAGCGAATTCTGCCTGTATTTGTCCCAACTCGCCGGCAGCACTTCCCCGCAGATTACGTCCGGATCGAATTCGAGGATGAGAGCTTTGATCGTTTCAAGCGTGAGGCCATGCTGAATACGCAGTTCTTCGTTATGGACCACGCCCAGGATACCTATTTGGTTCATGTTTTTACCTCCGTCAGGTTTGTATTCGCTTATTTTCCTTACTGAAGATTTTGCACATTCAAAAAAAGTCGAGTCAGCTTCACATAAAGCGGATTTACCTGAATTCCATTGGGATTGACGGAAGACCGTCTGCCCGTATCCATTTGGGCGATTCGGTCTATCTCTTCTCCGCTCAACTCGAAATCGAAGACCTGCCGGTTTTCCTTGATCCGCTTCGGATTCGAAGATTTGGGAATAACGATGGAATTGCGATTCAAATGCCACCGCAGAATCACCTGTCCCACAGTCTTGTGGTGCCGATCTGCAATAGATCTCAGCTCTTCATGATCAAGCAGCGAAACATTTCCTTGTCCTAAAGGTCCCCACGCTTCATGCAAAATCCGATGATGCGACATATACTCGCGCAGCGGCTGCTGTTGAAATAACGGATGCGTCTCCACTTGATTGATCATAGGCGGGATCTTCGCGTGCTTCCGCAGTTGTTCGAGGTGTTCAATCTCAAAATTGGCTGCGCCGATCACTTTTACTCGCCCCTCCTCATACAACCGCTCCAAAGCTCTCCAAGCTTCGACATAACCGGGACCGGCAAAATGAATAAGATACATGTCCAGGTACGTGGTCTTCAATTTCTTGCAGCTTTGTTCAAACGCCCGCCGTGTCCGCTCCTCTCCCAAATCCGTCGTCCATACTTTGGAGGTCAGAAAAAATTCTTCCCGCGGAATGCCGCTGTTGGCGATTACCCTGCCCAGTTCCGCTTCATTGCCATAAATACGCGCCGTATCAAAATGACGATACCCCGCTTGAATGGCTTCGCGGATCGTCTGTTCAAAAAGCCCGTTTTTCCCTTTGATTTTGTAAACACCAAATCCCAGCTGCGGAATTTCCACTCCGTTCGCGGCTCTGACCGACAGACTCATCATAATCCCCCTTGTCACTCGTTCCGGCTTGCAGACAACCTCATGTTCGCTCTTATTCGCATAATGACAAGAATTCGCTCATTAAGCTTTGCAAGCCTTGTATCTTGCTTTTGGCATCCAGGCGATAATAGTTTTTGGTCCCTTCCCGATGCATATTGACGATTCCGGCCTCTTTCAGCACTTTGAGATGATGCGATATGGCGGGACGGGACAAATGCGTGTACTGACCGATTTCGCCTACCCGCATGCCAAGCGCATCCTGCGGCTGCTGTGCTAATCCCATCAGAATTCGCTGCCGCGTTTCATCGCCCAGCGCCACGAGCAGATCCTGATTCCGTTTAAACTCCTGCATGATCCAACGGTTGACATCCTGTTCCATGATAGTCTCCTTCGTTCAATGGTTTGGACCGATTAATGTAGACAGCTTATCACAAGAGGAGTTCTCCCCGGCTATTGGTAAAGAAAATAGAGACCATCCTTTTATGAGACATCCGCTTATATAAAAAAAGAAAACACCATTCGACATGGTGTTCCCAGCCTTTATGTATAGGGCTTATTTATATTTTGACGGTTTTTTCCGGCAGCTCCACGTAGTAAGACATCAGTTCTACAACAATAGTTCCTTCAAACGTTTGATCTACCGGACCGATCGAATCTACTCGACTTTTCAATCCATGAGGCCCCAATTCATGATCCGACGAAAATAACAAATAAGTTCTGCTTGTGCCCGACGATAGTAAAGGCTCAGCATCCAAGTAATCTTGGGCATAAAAATTCAATTGAAGATTGTCTTCCGATTCGTATTCGACAAGTGCCAGAACCTGATCTCTCGAACAAACCGACTCATTACTTTCCATACGCTGCTCCTTGAGCTGCTGCCATTCTTCTTCCGTAAAGCCTTCCGAGGCCGGATTGTCGAATGTCTTTTGGGTTTCTTCCCATATATCGTAGCGTGTCCAGGCCTGAACATAAAAGAAACGGTTTTTTTGATGAAAAGGATCGTAAAACGAATACTTGGTTTCGTTTTGCGAATCTCCGAATTCCAGCACGATCGGATCGGTATGTACAGGAATCGCGCAAAATGTACGATCAAACTTTAAGGCAATATCCAATTCTCGATCCAAATCGAGATCCGGAAACGGTTCAGAACTTTCCTGCTCATAACAAGTCAAACATAAACGCTCCAACTCCACTTCATCAAAGCCGGCGAGTTCCATTCCGTTTTCGATGAAATGCTGCAGCCGCATATAGAAGGTAGGGTTCTGTTCCATCCCGTAAATCGACTCCGACGAATGGAAAGTCATTGATTGGCCTTGGATAATCATCCGGGAGGTAAATTCTTGTTGATTGTTAAGAACCGTATCTTCTCTCAGATGTCGCTGCATGATTTCACGATTAGAAAAGGTTTCTTCGGATTCGTAAATGCTTTCTTCTTCGTCCGGATCCGGCGAACGTTCCGGCAGTTTGCGGAGCGTCCACAGTTTATGGGTCTGCTGCTCCGAAGTGAGCGAAATCAGCAGGACATCGTTATTGTTGATCTTGACCAGACGGTTGAGCAGGACTTCACGGTCGGGGATCAGCATCGTGTCTTTTAGTTCTTTTAATCGCATAAGGGCCTCCTTGGATAAACAAACATGACGCCGCCCCTCCTTCGCTGCTTCCTCAACAAGGCTGCTGCGATACCAGAGACGCGGCTTGTTTTCTACGTTTTCAGCTTAAAGCTTGATGGTTAATTCCGGCAGTTCCAGTGAATAAGATAGCAATTCGACAATAAAATTCCCGCTAAATGTTTTGTCTACCCAACCAATGGTGGCTGCTCGGCGTTTTAATCCGTTGTGTCCCAACCCCCGTTCGGTTTCATAAAAAACGGAAAATCCTAAGCCGCCGGTCCAAGCCCGAGGTTGTGCATCCAAATAATCTTTCGCCAAAAAATGCAGCTGCATATTGTCTTCCGCTTCGTATTCGATAACAGCCAGATCTTCTCCTTTGGAACAAGCCGATTCAAGGCCTTCAAGATATTGTTCTTTGAACTTCTGCCATTCTTCTTCCGTAGAGCTCTCAGGTTTAGGCTTTGCGAAGTTTTCTTCGACTTGCTTCCAAATATCATCCCGTGTCAATGCATGAATATAAAAGAAACGGTTTTTCTTGTTGAGAGGATCATAAAAGAAATGCTTGGTTTCTTTTTGCGAATCTCCGAATTCCAGCACGATTGGCTCGGCGTGTAGAGGAACGCTGCAAAACGTGCTATTGAATTTCAGCGTGATATCCAGCTCTTTGTCCAGATCCAAGTTCGGACAAGCCTCGGAAGGGTCCTGTTCATAAAAAGTTAGAAACAAACGGTTTAATTCAACGTCCGCAAAACTTCCCAGTTCCAGTCCTTTTTCGATAAAATGCTGCAGCTTCATATACGTTCCGTGATCCTGTTCCGTGCAGACAGTCGATTCCGAAGAATTGAAAGTCATCAGCTGTCCTTGGATAAGGATCTTCGAGATCGAATCTTCTTGACCGTTAAAAAATACCTTCTCTTGAAAACGGTCACGGATTGTAAGGGACTCTTCAGCCTTGTGAACTGTTTTTTCTTCAAACAATTGTTCGGGCAATCTCCGAAGCGTCCATAGTCTATGCTTCTGGTTCTGCGAAGTGATCGAAATCAGCAGGACATCGGTATGGTTGATCTTGACCAGACGGTTGAGCAGGACTTCGCGGTCGGGGATCAGCATCGTGTCCTTCAGTTCTTTTAGCTGCATAAGAACCTCCTTGGATCGGCGAGTGGGAAGCTTGTTTCCGAAAAAAGAACGGTATGTTCAGTGACTTGGTAGACCAAGCCGCTGTATCCTGTAATTATTGAATAAACATCCCACAAATTCAACTATTTAATTCCATTTGAAGGTTTTTTATCTGCTCGAATTCATTATTCTGATTTTCATCCTTTTACTTTCTATTGTGAATTTTTCACCGTTTGAATCGGGCCTTGAAGATTAAGCAGGATCATCTGCCGAGTCATTTCTTCCGGCGTCTGGCGCATGCCGTCGTTCAGCCAGCCGTGGATCACTCCGACGTAAGCCGAGCCGATATAGCTGGCGATGACGTCTTTTTGTACCGGCAGGCGGCTTTCGTCAAGATTCGCAAACTTATCCTCGTAAAACCGCGCGAAGTACCGCTTCATGTACTGCACGAAGTCCGTCATTGCTTTGCGTTCGAACATGACTTCGAAGAAGGCCCGGTGCTTTTTCACGTACGCGAATATGCGGCCGGCAATATAAGCCTGCTGTTCGTCGATCGACAGATCATTCGGCTGCGACTCTCTCGCCTCGCCGAACAAATCGTCCAGAATATGATCGGTTACGCTGCGCAGCAGATGATCCTTCGTCTCGTAGTGGAGATAGAACGTTTTGCGGTTGACCGTCGCCGCACCGGTGATATCCGCGATCGTGATCCGTTCGTACGGCTTTTCTTCCAGCAGTTTCAAAAAAGCGTTTTGCAGCAGCTCCCGCGTCCTTGTAACCCGCGGATCGGGACGTTTGGGCGTTTCTTGAGAAGAATCCGGCATTTTGCACACTCCTTTTCCAATTTGAATAAATTTGAATAATCATAATTGATCTATTTAAGCCGCATTTTAATCAAGAATGAGGCATAAGCCGCTGTAGTGCATAATGTGACCATTGTAGCACAGTTCAAATCGTTCTATACTGTTTATACATTGAATACAATTTAATTTATAGAAACCAAAAATATAGGCACACAGACAGGAGATTGAACGTTCATGACTACTCCATCGAATTCCGCTTCCGCAAACACTTCGATTTCCGCCCAGGATCTCGTATCGCGGCAGCGCCGCTTTTTCCGCACGGGTCAAACGAAAAACCTCGCTTACCGTATCGAGGCGCTCAAGCGCCTGCGTCAGGGTATCGAGGAGTATCAACCCCGCATTCTGGCCGCGCTGCGTGCCGATCTGAACAAATCGGAAGCCGAAGGCTTCAGCTCGGAGATCCGTCTGGTCCTCGGCGAACTGGATTATACGCTTGCCAATCTGGAAGAGTGGGCCGCTCCGCGCGTCGTTCCGACTTCGGAACAAATCGTTGGCGGCACCAGCACGATCCATCCCGAACCTTACGGCGTCACCCTTGTGATTGCCCCATGGAACTATCCGTTCCAGCTCGCTTTCTCCCCGCTTGTCGGAGCAATCTCCGCGGGCAACTGTGCGGTGCTCAAGCCGTCCGAGCTGACGCCGTCCGTCTCGAAAGTGAGCGCCGAGCTGATTCGCGACTGCTTCCCGGTCGAGTACGTTGCCGCAATGGAAGGCGAAGTACAGACAAGCACGGAGCTGCTGCGCGAGCCGTTCGACTATATCTTCTTCACCGGCAGTACGCCGGTCGGCAAAGTCGTTATGCGCGCCGCCGCCGAACATCTGACGCCGACCACGCTCGAACTGGGCGGCAAAAGTCCGGCGATCGTGCACAAAGACGCCAATTTGCAGCGCGCGGCCCAAAGCCTCGTTCGCGGCAAGTTCCTGAACGCGGGCCAGACATGCGTTGCACCGGATTATCTGCTGGTACACGAAGACGTCCGGGAAGAACTGCTGCGCGAAATCAAGCTTGAGATCGCGGACAAATACGGCGAAGACGTGACGCAGAATCCGGACTTCCCGCATATCGTCAATGAACGCAATTTCGACCGGCTGAGCCGCTTCCTCAGTGATGGCGAAGCGCTGATCGGTGGACGCACCGTGCGCGAGCAGCGCCTGATCGAACCTACGCTGCTGCACGGGATCGACTGGAACTCCCCGGTGATGCAGGAAGAAATCTTCGGTCCGATCCTGCCGGTGATGACCTATACCGACCTTGCTCCCGTGCTGGAGGAGATCGTCGACCGTCCGAAACCGCTCGCGCTGTACCTGTTCACCCGGGATCAAGAAGTACAGGATCTCGTGCTGAATACGGTCTCCTTCGGCGGCGGCTGCGTGAACGAGACGCTGCTGCATATGAGTTCGCATGAGCTGCCTTTCGGCGGCGTCGGCGCAAGCGGCATGGGTTCGTATCACGGCCGCCAGAGCTTCGAGACGTTCTCGCACCACAAATCGATGCTCGTGCGCAGCGTGTAATCCCCGCTTCTTTTTTATCCCCGCTCTATTCCTCTTTCACGAAACGCGGTTCTTCGCCAAGCAGCGAAGGAACCGCGTTTTTTTGTACTCTTCTTTTGCCTTTTCCGCTTATCTTCCGCTTGATTTGCCGGGACGCTCCTTTTCTGCCGCGTCTATTTGCTATCCGATGTAACCGAATGGCCGGCTCGTCCATCTAATGTCTATCTTCACAACCAAAAAGAACAAGAAAAGCACAGAAAGGAACGATGCCGTTTGGAAAACGAAGAGTTGATTCGGCGAGCGAGAGACGGGGACCGGGACGCTTTTGTCACCTTGATGCGGCAAAATGAAGACGCGCTGCATCATATGGCCTGGTCCATGCTGAGAAAAAACGAAGACGTGGCGGACGCCATGCAGGAAACGGTCTTGAAAGCGTACCGGTCGATCTCCTCTTTGAGGGAGCCGAATTATTTCAGGACGTGGATGTTCCGCATCCTGATCAACGAATGCAATACCCTGCTGAGAGGAAGAAAACGTACGGTTGCCGTCTCCGACTTCCCGATCGCCGCCTCCCCCGCCAACGATTATGACCGGGTGGATCTGCGCGACGCGGTCGACCGATTGGACGAGAAGCAGCGAACGGTCGTGATTCTGCATTATTTCGAAGACCTGAGCGTGGCGCAGACGGCGCAGACGCTGGAACTGACAGAGAGCGCAGTCAAGACGAGGCTGATGCGGGCACGTGCCGCTTTGATGCAAAAAATCAAATCGAATCCGAAAGGGAGTATACATTATGAATCCATCTAACACCGAGCAGCAGCTGGAGGCCGAATTGAACCGCACCGGCCGGAACCGTACCCCGATTTCCCCGCTTGTCCGTACCCGGTTGGATGAGACTTACGCGTCCCTCCCGGATTCGGCGGCGGCAAAAGAAACTTCCGCGGCCGCCGCGACGATGACCGGGCGTTCCGCCTCAAGCGGACGAATCGAAGCTGCGCATACCCGACGCCGCCTGGGCACCGGGCTGCGCCGCACGGCCGCTGTGGCCGCCTCCGCCTTCGTTCTCTCCGCCGGGCTGTTCGCTTCCGGTTTCGTCTCGCCGGCCATGGCCGATACGATCCGCGATATTCCCGTGATTGGCAGTCTCTTCAGCAAAATGGAAGGCGATGCGGGCCTGCGCACAGCCGGCGAACGCAGCCAGGGTATGCTTGTCGAGGCATCTGCGGCCGCCTCAGACGGCGTGCGCATGAACGTACGCGAGACGATCTTTGACGGGACGCGGCTCGCTTTTGCCGTCGATCTGACGGTACCGGGCATTCCGAATGCCGGCAAACTGGAAGAATACATGCAGAGCGTGAACGTAAACCTCGACGGAATCGGCGATCTGGACGGTGTGTTCTACAATACGCCGGAAGACAAAGGCGGCGATACGTACGGCGTACTGATGAATCTGCCGCTGAACGCCGATCAGATCCGGCAGCTGGGCGACCGTTTCGAAGGCAAAGTCTCGATCTCTCTGGTCGGTCAGCCGCAGCCGCTGAGTGTAACGGTTCCGTTCGAGCGAATCGACGCGGGCCGCGAACTGCATCTGAGTCCCGGACCGTCCGCAAGCGATGAGCGCTATGCGCTCATCATCGATACGCTGGATGTGACGGCTTCGACGGTGCAGCTCGGCACGTCGCTCTCGCTTAGGGACCCGGCTGCTTCGATCGCCGAACAGGAGAAATGGCTGCTTGGCAGCGCGTACGATATCGTCGACGACCAAGGCCAAGTCCTTGACGTCGTAGGCGGAGAAGGCTCGCTTGAAGACGGCGCGATGACTTATACGTCCAATTACGGCGCCGATCTGAGCCGGGCGAAGTTTATCGTCGTGAAGCCTTATATCCGGGCAGAAGGAACCGACAGCGGCGCGGAGAAAATATATTTGGAAAAACTTGCGCTCAAGATCGACCTGAAAGCTGCCGCCGGCAAGTAAACGCAGCGACTGATGCGGCTCCTGCCCAATCCCCGGTAAGACAAAAAGGCCCCGCGAGTTTGTACTCGCGGAGCCTTTTTCCGGTTTGCGGCAGCTGCCGTGCGCTTTCGCTTGGCTTAAATCGCTTTGCGCGCCTGGTCGAAGAGGATGTTGTTCTCCATATGGATATGCTCGAACGTGTCTTTTTCCAGCGCTTCGAGGCGGCTGAGTACCAGGCGATGGGTACCGCAGGCATCCATCGGCGGCACGAAATCGCCGGTGATCTCGCGCAGTTCCTTGAGCAGTTCGCCTGCTTGTTCATGCTCGCTTTCCAGCTCGCTGAGGTGAGGCGCAAGCGCCTCCGCCGTTTCCGCGGAAGGATTCTGGAAATAAGCGGCCAGCAGCGGGAATACATGCTGGTCTTCGTCCTGCGTATGTTCCAGCAGTTCTTTTTTGAGAAGGGAGAAGATCTCCTGCACCCGCAGCAGATAAGGGCGATGACCGCCGTGTACGCGGGCAAGCTTCGTCACATAAGGCGTAAGCGCCGGAAGTTCCTGACGCAGCGTCTCATGATACTTGCGCTGGATATGTGCGATCAATTCCTGCGGTTCCAGCGAATTCGGCTTCATTTCCTGATGTTGGGTCACCTGCTGACCGATCTCTTCGATCCGGCGCAGAACTTCCGCGGTGTCGAGTCCCCGTTCTTCGGCCGCCTGCTTGATCGGCATTTTGCCGCCGCAGCAGAAGTCGATCCGCAGCTCGCGGAACAGGTCGCCCGTACGCGGCTGTTGGCTGACAATGTCCGATACCCAGGTTTCTTCGTTAAATGTTTGATTCATGGTGGTCATGATTTGTGCCTCCCGTATATGAAGATGAATAAAGTGTCTGTCGTCGTTTTCTTCTTCAGTATAGGCGGGCGGAGCAGAGGACCTTGTGATTCCAAGCACTTTTTTTCACAAGACTTATTTTCTGAACGTTCGCTCGTAATCTTCAAAACGGATCTTGCGGATCCAGGTGCGGCCGACGCTCCGAACGATGAGGCCTTCCGCTCTCCCGGCGACTTCCATCCCTACCTGTGTCTGTTCGAATCCTTTCAAATAAGCAAACGTGTCGGCAAAAGAAACCGGGAATTCGCCGCGGTCGACCGTATCCAGCAGCGGAGCCGCCTGCAGATTCAGGGAGTCGACAATTCCTGCCTTGGCCTGCTCATCGTAAAAAGGCTGGTTCCCGTGGTCGCGCCACTGTGCTATTTTCTCCTGGGGCTGTGCAAGCAGAGCGTCCAGTTCTTCCCGATTCAGCGAAAAAACATCGAAGACCCGGTAGTTTTGCGTTTTGTTGTCGGAATAATTTTTGGAAGCTTTGGTCTTGCCGCCGTACGATTCCTGATAAAAAACAGTCAATGCCCAGTCAGGATGATCGGTTTGCGACAGCTCGGCGATGATGCGTTCGGCGACAGGACGCAGGAATTCAGCGATATTGCCATAGGGATTGCCGATTCGGTCTCCTTTTGCATACAACAACTCTTCCCTTGAGCCGATCAGGTAATCGATCTCTCCCGACGGGTGGGTCAGCAGGATGATTCTCGAGTTTTCTCCGTCGACTTTCTCATAGACGTACAGCTTCTCTGCGGCGCCGAATTCGGCAGGTTCGGTCAGTGCCTCGTTCAACCGCCCTCTCTCACCCAATTGATGATAGGTCAGAATACTCGGGTATTTGGTCAACGAGTTGATTTTGTTCAAGTCCATTTCGATTTCTCCTCTTCGTTAGGGGCTGACGCGGAATAACAGGGCGAACTGCTTGGCCATGAAGGACGGCGTATACGGCATATCGCTGCGCAGCCAGCCTGCGATGGTGCCGATCAGGGCGGCGGAACCGAACCAGATCGCGACATCGGGCTGAACCTGACTGTTCTTGACCGGCATTTCCTGGATACCTGTTCGGATCTTGCTGACAAATACGTTTAAGAGACGCTCATGAAAAACCGGCGTTTTCCCGGCTCCCAAGACGACTTTGTAGAAATCCGCATTGGCCGCAATATGTTCGAGCAGACCCAGCAGCATCGTCTCGTTTGTGCCGTTTCGATGCTGTTCGATCGTGCGCGTCATCACGCGCTCCACGTCCTGCGCCATCTCGTCCGCCATCGTCTCCAGCATATCGTGGATATCTTTGTAATGCAGATAAAAAGTCACCCGGTTGATCGTCGCCCGCTCCGCGATCCGGTTGACGGTAATCTTGTCCACATCCATCTCCTGCATGAGTTCAATCAAGGCGTCTTTGAGCAGTTGGCGGGTGCGCAGCACTCTGGGGTCGGTTCTTTTTTCTTTCGGTTCGCTCATGATTGCGCTTCCTTTTCATATGTTTTTATTTACACATTCGTTTGTTGTGTATATTATTCAAATTTTAAACAACACTCTGTCCCTTTTGTGCAAACTAATTTACGTTTTCGTGAAAAGTGTCGCTTGTAAGGAAGGTCTTCCCATGATTATAATCTGGTTTATGCAATGTCGATTATCCGACACGTTGTAAAAAAAGTCTAGCCCAAAATGAGAGGACGGAGAGAAATTGAGCAGTACCCCTACCATCGACACCGGATCGGCCCGAAAAGGACCGATCATGTTCATCATGATTCTGGGCGCCTTCCTGGCAACCCTCAACCAGACGCTGATGAGTGTCGCCACGCCGGAGCTGATGAAAGATTTCGATATTACCGCTGCGACGGCGCAGTGGCTGACCACCGGCTACCTGCTGGTCAACGGCGTGCTGATCCCGATCACCGCTTATCTGATGCAGAAGTTCTCGACGCGCCAGCTGTTCCAGGCTTCGATGATGATCTTCCTCGTCGGCACGGTCGTCTCGGCGCTCGCCGGCGACTTCCCGATGCTGCTGACCGGACGATTGATCCAGGCTGCCGGCGCCGGCATCATCATGCCGCTGCTGATGAATGTGATCTTGGCTCTGTTCCCGCCGGAGAAACGCGGATCGGCCATGGGCCTTGTGGGTCTGGCCATTATCGTCGCTCCGGCGATCGGACCGACGCTTGCCGGCTATACCCTGGAACATTATTCCTGGGAAACGATGTTCTACGCCATGATCCCGCTGGCCGTCATTGTCATCGTGCTCGGCTTCATCTATCTGCGTAATGTCGGCGAACGCGTAAACGTCAAGTTCGACGCTCTCAGCGTCATCTTGTCCACGATCGGTTTCGGCGCTCTGTTGTACGGCTTCAGCCGTGCGGGCAGCCTCGGTTGGTCCAGCGCCGAAGTCTTGATCATGATCGCAATCGGCGTGGTCGGACTTGTCGCTTTCTCGTGGAGACAGCTCAAGATGAAGACCCCGCTGCTCGAC
The DNA here is from genome assembly GCF_013185195.1 of Saccharibacillus qingshengii. Taxonomy (GTDB): domain Bacteria; phylum Bacillota; class Bacilli; order Paenibacillales; family Paenibacillaceae; genus Saccharibacillus; species Saccharibacillus qingshengii. Next base: position 100,493 of record NZ_JAAZWC010000001.1, on the reverse strand, counting down.
CTGCGCGCATTCAAGTTCAACATGTTCTCGCTGACGATCGTTATCAGCATCGCCGTAACGATGATTATGTATGCGGATATGATGCTGCTGCCGCTGTACCTGCAAAGCGCACGCGGCTATACGGCGATCGAGTCCGGCCTGCTGCTGCTGCCGGGCGCGCTGCTCATGGGCCTGCTGATGCCGATCACCGGACGCCTGTTCGACCGGTTCGGCGCCAAATGGCTGACGATTATCGGGATGGCGATCGTGATTGCCACGACGCTTGGGTTTATCAATCTGACCGATACGACCAGCTATACGTATCTGGTGCTTATGTCTACCGCCCGCCGGATCGGGATGGCCTTCATGATGATGCCGCTCCAGACGGCCGGCCTCAATCAGCTGCCTCCCCGCCTGAACGCCCACGGTACAGCAATCAGCAACACGACCCGGCAGGTAGCCGGCGCGATCGGTACCTCGCTGCTTGTCACCGTCATGTCCGATCGCGCGAAGAGCCATGCGGCCGACATGATGCAGAGCGGAGTCGATCCTGCGCAGATCGCTACGCAGGCGCAGATCTCCGGAATCAACGACGCGTATGTGGTGATCGTCGGCATCGGCGCGGTAGGTCTGCTGCTGTCGTTCTTTATCAAGAATGTGAAGCGCGGTTCGGACGAGACCGTGGTGGTGCATGCGGATAAAGGCAGAACGGCCGAGGTTTAAGATTTAAGTTAAAAGGAATTTCCCGGCGATAACCCGCCGCCTGCTTCCGTTTTGGACTTTCCCCCTCCTACAGCGAGGCAAAAAAAGAGCAGCCGTATAAATCGGCTGCTCAGATTGTCGAGAAAGTCCTATTCGTAGGAGAAGCTTGTCGGCTGCGGGAGAAATTCGTTCCGGTCGCGTGTTGAAATCGGGAAAAAGGATTAGATGTTAGCGGAATTTTCCCGATTAACGGTGCAAGTTCATATCCTGATTTTGGATGAACTTGCACCACAAAGGCGAACACTATCGTTCCTACACTGAATTTCTCCCTCCTCCTTTTCGCTTTGCTTAGAATCAAAGCTTTCTCGACACGTTGAGCAGCCGTATAAATCGGCTGCTCTTTTTTGGACTTTACCTCAGCTTACGCTCCAATTCTTTTTTTACCGTCCCCCATTCCCGATCAACGATACTGTAGAAAACGGTATCTCTCACATATCCGTCCGCCAGAATCTTATGATTCCGAAGCACGCCTTCTTTCACTGCGCCCAAACGTTCGATAGCCCGCTGGGAGCGCAGATTGCGGCTGTCCGTCTTGATCTGTACCCGAACCGCTCCGAGCGTCTCGAAACTGTATCGCAGCAGAAGATATTTGCATTCCGTATTGACCGCGGTGCGCCAGACCGATGCAGACAACCAGGTCCATCCGATCTCCAAATGCCGGTCGGGCAGCGAGATATTCAGAAAACGCGTACTGCCTACTATCCTGCCCGAACGGTGATCGAAGATGACAAACGGAAATTCGCTGCCGTTTATTTTGGCCTGCAGCGCTTTATGTACAAGCTGCTTCATCTCTTCCATCGACCGGATCTGAACAGGCATATAAGTCCAAACAGCCGGATCTTTGCCCGCCTCGAACAATTCCTCTGCATGATGCTCTTCCAAAGGCTGAATTCTGACATGCTGCCCCGTCCAACCCACAGGTGAAATTTCCATGTTCAACCTCCTTTTCGGTAAAGAGTATATAAATAAATATCGTAGGGTTGAAGAGCCAGTTTGATTCTTTTTCATAGGGACAGACTTTGGGGAAAAGCGTTCCGCTTAGCGGTCGGGTCGCTTTTTTCCAAGGTTGATTTTGATTTTTGGTTTTCTATTATGAATTTTTCATGTGATTAATTTTTATTTTATGTTCTTCTCATAAAAAAGACGCTCCTGCCGAAGCAGAAACGTCCTTGCGTCTATTCTTGGCTGCTATGCCCCTATCACTAACGCCAGCGACCTAGCTCAAAAATCCGCCGACTGCCGTTTTTTCGAAATCTTGGGCCGGGTCAGTTCGAAACTGCGGCGCACCAGGTCCAGGATATCTTCTTCGCCCAGCGCGCCGTCGAGAATCACCGTATTCCAGTGTTCTTTGTTCATATGATAGCCGGGCCGGATCTCTTCGTGCAGATCCCGCAGCATGGCGGCCCGCATCGGCTCGCACTTGAGATTGGCGCAGGCATGGCCTTCCCGCTCGTAAATAAACGCGAAGGATTTCTTGTTACCCCCGTGCCGCATCACTGTCCAAGTCTCGTCAAACGGATAATCTTCATAAGCGCCGGGAAACGCCAGACAGCGCTCAATCAGTTCCTGCTTGTTCATTGCCTTCCTCCGTCAATCGTCACCGTCGTTATCGTCGTTCGTATCGTTCATCTCTTGGTTTTCCGTATCGTTGTCCATATCGCCGTCGTCTCCGTTGTCCGCTCCGCAGCCCATCACAACCGACAGCACTCCAACCGCGAGCAGCATATTCAGCATTTTTTTCATGGCGGTTCCTCCTTTTCCGTAGGGGTAATCGTCTTCTCCCTATAAGATAACCCGCGGAGGAACCTTTTGAACGGTTTGGAAAAAGATGATTTCGGCGATTGTCCGATTGGCTTGCGGTCAGACCCGGTTGTACTTGCTGCGGTCTTCCTCGGTAATCTCGCGGATCACCCGGCACGGATTGCCCGCGGCGACCACGCCCGGCGGAATATTCCGATTGACCACGCTGCCCGCTCCGATCACGCTGCCGGCCCCGATCGTCACGCCGGGCAGCACCACGACATTCCCGCCGATCCAGACATTGTCTTCCACCGTAATCGGATACGCGTATTCCAGTCCCTGATTGCGCTGCCCGATATCGAGCGGATGCCCCGCCGTATAAAAACCGCAGTTAGGCGCGATAAAGACATTGTCTCCGAACGTGACTTTGGCCGCATCGAGAATAATCAGATTGTGGTTGGCATAAAAGTTCTGTCCGAACTCGATAAGATAGCCCAGATCGCAGTAAAAAGGCTGTTCGATCACAAATGAACTTCCCGCCCGGGCTACGATCTTGCGGATCATCGCTTCACGCTCGTCGAGCTTCAGCGGATTGAGTTGATTGTGCTCGAAGCAGAGCGATTTGCAGTAAATGCGCTCGCGGACGAGCTGCGGATCGTTGTTGTTGTCGTAGAGCAGCCCCGCGGCCGCTTTTTCTTTTTCGGTCATGTCCGGATGCCGGCTCATTCGTTAACCCCCTCAGTCTTCGAACAAATCGGTGACCGCGCCCTTGGACGCCGAAGATACCAGTCTCGCGTATTTGGCGAGCACGCCCGAAGATACTTTGTAAGGAGGCTGCACCCAGGCTTTCGCGCGGGCGGCCAGTTCCTCTTCGCCCACTTCCATCGTGACTTCCCGGCTTTCGCTGTCGAACGTCACCAGGTCGCCTGTTTGCAGCAGCGCGATCGGTCCGCCCACCTGCGCTTCCGGCGAAACGTGGCCGACGACGAAACCGTGCGAACCGCCCGAGAAACGGCCGTCTGTCATCAGTGCCACTTCGCCGCCAAGTCCCCGGCCGACGATCATCGCGGTTACGGACAGCATTTCCGGCATGCCCGGTCCGCCTTTCGGCCCGCAGTAGCGGATGACCAATACGTCGCCTTTTTGAATCTCGTCTCTTTCGATGGCTGCCGTGGCTTCGTCCTCGCTGTCGTAGACTTTGGCCGGACCCGTGAAGCGCGTTTTTTTCATGCCCGACATTTTGGCTACCGCGCCGTCCGGCGCCAGATTGCCTTTGAGTACGACCAGAGGACCGTTAGGTTTCAGCGGACGGTCGAACGGACGGATAACGTCCTGGCCTTCCTGCAGGGAAGGCATGTCGGCCAGATTCTCCGCCAGGGTCCGTCCGGTCACAGTGATGCAGTCCCCGTGCAGCAGCCCTTGTTCCAGCAGCATCTTCATGACGCCCGGCACGCCGCCGATATCGTTCAGATCCTGCATGACATGGGCGCCGCTCGGCTTCAAATCGGCCAGATGCGGCACCTGCAGACGAATGCGTTCGAAATCGTCCAGCGTCAGATCGACTTCGACCGAGTGGGCCATCGCCAGCAGATGCAGGAACGCGTTCGTTGATCCGCCGAGCGCCATCACGACCGTAATCGCGTTCTCGAACGCTTCTTTGGTCATGATGTCGCGCGGATAAATGCCTTTCTCCAGCAAGTTGATGACTGCGGCTCCGGCTTTCTCGCATTCTTCCGCTTTGCCCGGCGAAATCGCGGGCGTCGACGACGAACCCGGCAGGCTCATCCCCATCGCTTCCGCGGAAGCAGCCATCGTGTTGGCCGTGTACATGCCTCCGCACGCGCCGGGTCCCGGACAAGCGCTGCACTCGACTTTATGCAGTTCTTCGTCGCTCAGGCGTCCGTCCTGATACTGGCCGACCGCTTCAAACGCGGAGACGATATCGATTTTTTTGCCGTCCAAAATTCCCGGTTGAATCGTACCGCCGTAGACGTACACGGACGGCACATTCAAGCGTCCCATCGCCATCAGGCAGGCCGGCGTATTCTTGTCGCAGCCGCCGACGGCGACCAAGGCGTCGAAACGCTCCGCTCCGGCGACAATCTCGATCGAATCGGCGATTGCTTCGCGGCTAGGCAGCGAGAACAGCATACCTTCGTGTCCCATGGAGATGCCGTCCGACACGGTGATCGTATTGAAGACGAGCGGCGCGCCGCCGCTGTCTTTCACGCCTTTTTTGGCGCGGAAAGCCAGGTCGTTGATATGCATGTTGCACGGCGTCACTTCGCTCCACGTGCTGGCCACGCCGATCATCGGCTTTTTGAAATCCTCGTCCGTAAAACCTACCGCGCGCAGCATCGCCCGGTTCGGCATGCGGTTGGCTCCCTCGCTGATCGCTTTGCTGCGAATTCTCAAATCTTTCGAATTTCCTGTAGTTTGATCCATTATTATTCGCTCCTATCTGAATGAAGTATCAAAGCAGCCGCTGCAATTCGCGCATCGGGCGAATCAAATTGCTTCTCATCGCTTCGCGCGCCTGTTCGGCGTTCCCGCTCCGGAAAGCCTCGATAATCCGGAAATGTTCGTCGACAGAAGCCTGCGTCGAGTCGATCGGCTGCTTCAAAAAAACGTATTTGAAACGCCGGATATGCACTTGAAGCGAATCGTTGAAACTTGCGGTATACGGATTATCGGATAATTCGACGATCAGGTTGTGAAACTGCTCGTCCGCCTCCATCGCCCCATAAGGCTGGCCGCGGACGACCGCTTGTTCGAATTCGGCGTTCAGCGCGCTCAAACGTTCAATCTCTTCCGGGCGAACGAGTGGAGCCGCGACTTCCGCGGCCAGCGCATGCAGAGCCGCCAGGGTCGAATACAGCTTGAAAATGTCTTCTTTCTCGATCAGCGTCACTCGCGTCTCCCGTCCGGGGTAAGCGGCGACCAGCCCTCTCATCTCCAATAACTGAAAAGCTTCGCGAATCGGGGTCCGGCTGACGCCCAGCGATTCGCTGAGTTCGGCTTCAAGCAGTTTCTCGCCGGGCCGGATCGTGCCGTCGATAATCCAGCGTTGAATTTGATCGAATGCTCTTCCTTTCGCCGAAATTCTTGCGGGAGCCGCAAAGTCTTTGGGAATCGGCAACGGCTTACCTCCTTTTTTTCACCGCTAAACAAATTCGTTACATGCAATATATCGCATACGTATGCCGAAAGCAACGCTTAATGTGTAATCGGTCCGAACCCGCCGACTGGCCGCGCTTGTTAACGCAAAGCGGTCTGCGGGTATGTAATCTTGAGCATAGTCGCAGATTCGAACAGGCAAATCCCAAAAGGAGGAATGTTATGAATAGGCTGTATCCGCTTTTCGCGCAGGTCTATGAGGAAGTGAGATCGGTGCTGGACGAAACGGCAGACAGGTCCCATCCGCTCGTCGCCTTGTTCCGTACTTCCCTTGAAGAAGAGCGCCAAGCGCTCGAGAATCTTCTTCCGAAGCTGGAACGCGGCGACAGACTCGAAGATTTCAAAACAGATTGTTCGGTCGTCTATCTGAACGACGAGATCGTCGAATCGACGTTCCGGGCCTGGCGTCGCGCGGTGGATTGGATGGATCACGACGATTCCGAGGAAGCGGCGAAGCTTGAGAACCGTTTTCCCGGCATGAAAAGCACTTTAAAAGAAGCGGCGGCGGAAATGGAGCGGATCTACGGAGCCGAGAAGATCAAGTTCGTTATCCCCGCTCTCTATCAGCCGCAGACGGGAGGTCTTCGATGAGCTGGCAAAAAGAACGGATCGACATGAACGTCTACAGTCAGGGTGAAGTGGATCGTTGGGTGTACAGCACGTGCAATCTCTGCTCGGTCGGCTGCGGCTGCGAGATCGCGGTCAAAGACGAGCAGATCGTCGGGATCCGCGGCAACGGCAAGCATTCGATCAACCGCGGGCGCCTCGGTCCCAAAGGCGAGCACCAATGGCAGGCCAATGCAAGTCCGGACCGCCTGCTCTCCCCGCTGATTCGCAACGAACTCGGGGAACTGGTGCCGGCCTCGTGGGACGAAGCCATGAATCTGATCGTCGACAAAATGAAAAGCGCCATCTCGGAAAAAGGACCGAACAGCGTCGCGATCTATTCCACGGGACAGGCGTTTCTGGAAGACTATTATACGATTGCGAAGATCGGCCGGGCCGGCATCGGCACGCATCTGCTCGACGCCAATACGCGGCTGTGCACGGCCACGACGGAATTCTGCCTGCTGCAGTCGTTCGGCGCGGACGGCACGCCCGCTTCCTACGACGACGTGGACGAGACCGATACGCTGATGCTGTTCGGACACAACGTCGCCGAGACCGGGACCGTGCTGCATGAGCGGATCATGGACCGCAAAGCGCGTACCGGCAAGCCGTTCATCATCGCCGTCGACCCCCGCCGCACCCTGACCGTGCGCGGCGCGGACCTGCATCTGCAGCTTCGTCCGGGCACCAACGTACCGCTGCTGAACGGGCTGCTGCGGATCATGCTCGATAACGGCGCAGCCGACGAAGAATTTATCGCCGCGCATACGATCGGCTTCGAGGAGATGGCCGGCGCGCTTAGCGAATGGACGCCGGAGCGAACGTCCGAAGTGACGGGCATTCCGATCGATACGCTGCTCGAAGCGGGACGTATCCTGTCCGAGACGCCTTCGCTTGTCACGACAACGCTGCAGGGCGCTTTCCAGAGCGCGGACGCGACGACCGCCTGCGTGGCGATCAACAATCTGCATCTGGTACGCGGCTTGATCGGACGCCCCGGCTGCGGGCCGCTGCATATGGCCGGCCAGCCAAGTTCGTCGGCGAACCGTACGGCGGGCGGCGTCGGCACGTATCCGGCCAACCGCAATCCGATGAACCCGCAGCATCTGGGCGAGATGGGCCGGCTGTGGAACGTCGATCCCATGAATCTGCCCGCCGGTCCCGAGAAAGGGATCGAAGAACAGCTGGAGATGATCGAACAGGATCAGATCGACGTGTTCTGGAATATCGGCACCAATCCGCTCGTCTCCCTGCCCAACCGCAAACGCGCCAGGAAGGCTCTGGAAAAAGTGTTCGTCATCATGCAGGATCACTTCCTGACCGAGACGTCCAAAGTCGCGGACGTCGTGCTGCCGGCCGCCATGTGGGGCGAAAAAGAAGGTACGATGGAAAATGCCGACCGGCGCATCAATCTGCTGCGCAAAGCGGTCGATCCGCCCGAAGGCGTACGGACCGACCTCGATATCCTGATCGATTTTGCGTGGCGCATGGACTTCCGCGACCAAGACGGACAGCCGCTGATCGGCTATTCGACGCCCGAAGAAGCGTTCGAAGAATGGAAGACCGTCTCCGCGGGACGCCCGTGCGACATGACGGGCATGACGTACGACAAGCTGGAGCGGCATAACGGGCTGCGCTGGCCGACGACGGAGCAGAAGCCGGAAGGCACGGCGCGGCTGTACGAAGACTTGAAGTTTCCGACGCGGCCGGAATACGCGCAGAGCTATACGAAAGATCAGTTCACCGGGCGCGCGTTGACCCGGGTCGAATACGAAGCGAAGCAGCCGAACGGGCGCGCGATTCTGCATGCGACCCGCTACGACCCGCCGTCCGAACAGCCCGGCGGTGATTTCCCGATGTGGCTGACGACGGGCCGCCTCGTCTGGCATTGGCATACGCGCACCAAGACAGGGCGTTCGCCCTATCTGCAGGCCGCCGCTCCGCACGGCTACGTGGAGATCCATACCGACGATGCCCGCGAGCTGAACATCATCGAAGGCGAGGTCGTGCGCGTCGTCTCGCCGCGCGGCTGGATCGAAGTGCCGGCAAAGATCGGCGACGCCGTGCAGCGCGGTCTGCTGTTCGTACCGTTCCATTTCGGCAGCTGGGAAAGCAATCAGGCTGCGAACGATCTGACGGCGGACTTCGTCGATCCGCTGTCCAAGCAGCCGACGTTCAAGCAGTCCGCCTGCCGGATCGAGAAGCTGCGCAGGCCGCATCTCGTCGCAAGCGGCGAGACGCTCGGCTACATCGCCGAGCAGTACAACCTGAGCGTCGACGACCTGCTGAGAGTCAATCGCATGGATACGCCTTACGGCATCCAGACCGGCCAGCATCTCGAAGTGCCGATCTCGGTCATGAACGTACCGATCCAGCCTTACTCTCCGCAGCGGACGGATTTTAAGCGGACGGAGCTGGAGGAAAAGGGCAGCGATTGAGGCCCAGGCGCGGGGACACGGGCTGAGCCGCAGGATGTGCAGACAAGTGCAGCCTACGCAGGCACATGCAGCAAACGCGGGCACAAACAGCAAACAAGGCATAAAGGCATCCGGGAATTGTTGGATTCTCATTTTTCGTGTAAAGGCGGATGAAAGACGAATTTGCCCGCGGAAGCCGAACACGGTAGGATGGGCACAATAGGCCCGCCATAGTGGGTATACCAAAAAGGAGCGTCTGCCGATTGGGCAGATGCTCCTTTTTGATGATGAAACGCCGTTTTGCGCCGGAATTAAGTGCAGGTCGACACTTATTGCGCCGAAGAGTACTCTTTTTCCATCAAATAAGTGCGCTTCAACATTTAATTGGCGCTTTTGACGGCTCACAGAGCACTAAGGCTCGAAATAACTGCCGCAGCGCAGTTATTCGTACCACAGCTCCGATTCGGGCGAAAATAGCTGTCGTAGCGCAGCTATTCTCGAAGCCGTCATTTCCGTGACTGCCGCTGTGCGACTTCCGCCGCGGCAGCGGCTCGGCCGCAAATCCGGACCGGCGTATTGCGCCGATCTAGCGAATCATCGCCGCCAGCTCGTCAAGGCCGAGCTCGAACGTCGGAGCGAACGCGTCCGAACGCACGTAGTTCGCCAGGCTGTGCAGGAACTGACGACCGTCCGGCGACTGCCCGGCCGCGGCCGCGTCGACGGCGCAGACGATCAGGCTGCCGCCGCCGGTCTTGCATTCGAACAGCAGGCCAAGCTTGTGGTTGCGCTCGAAGTTGTCGATCGTCTGCACGATCGGTTCCCATTCGGACGAAGTGCCGTCGAGAATGACCGAACGCGAATTCATGACGACGTTCCACCACGCATACGTCGAATGGGTCGCCGACGGGAAGTCGCGCAGAGCCGGATGTTCGCTGCGGATCAGCAGACCGTGCGTGCCGACCGGCACTTTGCGCTCCATGCTTTCCGAGATCGAGCGGAACATCGGATAGCACCAGAAGTCCGACGCATACGTGCCTTCGATCGCGTTCTCCAGCGCAGCCGGATTCGGCATCAGCAGCACTTTGCCGCCGGCCGCAAGCACCGCTTCGGCTTCGTCCGTCAGCGTCTCGAAGACATGCCCCCCGCCGAAGTCCGCCTGAATGCCAGGCGGATAAATCCACAGTTCATACTGTTTGTACACGCTTGTGCCTTTGATGTGCAGCGACAGCTCGGCTCTCTGCATCGTCTGCACCGATGCAAGCGCAAGCTCTACGTTTCCAACTTCAAACACGTCGCCGCTTTGGGTCAATTCCGCCGACAGCGTCCCTTCGCCCAGCGTCTCTCCGCCTGCAGCCAGCTCCCAATCCACGTGGATGAGGCCCGGTGCCGCTTCGCGGTACCAGCTCAGCTCGACGGCCGCGCGGAATTCTTCGCCGCCGACCAGGTTGTACGACGGGAAGCGCGCCAGCAGCACCGCGTCGTCGCAGAACGAACGCCAGTCTTCCGGCGTAATCAGCCCTTTCGAATCCATAAAGGCGTCCAGAGCGCCGACGAGAGCCGTACCCTGCCCGCTGAAATCCTGCAGGTCAAGCAGTTGGAAGCCGGCCAGTTTGCGCGAACGCAGCGCCGCTTCCAGTTCTTCCTTGTAGCAGTCCATCGCCAGCTTGCCGGAATTTTCGAAATAGGCGCGGGCCAGATGGCCGAGACCTTTTTCCTCCAGCCGCTCGCGGAAGATCTTGAAGTTCTCCGCCTGCAGCGGTCCCGTGTATTTGTCGATTTCGTCGAAGTTCGGGAACGTGCCGTACTGCCCGATCTCGTGCGAGACGACCGGAATCGGCGAGATCCAGTCTCCGCCGTCGCCTTCGGCTTCGACCGTTTTCATCTCCATGCCGTATTGGATCTGGATCGTTTTCGCGCCGCCGTCTTCCCCGTCTGCACTCTGCAGGCGCGAAGGCGAGATCGGCTCGTCGTAATCCGTCATCGTGCCCGGAGGCGCGAGCTGCACATGGCCCTGCGGCGCGTCGCACATCGCGTACGAACCCCGGAATCTGCGTTCGCGCGAGAACCGCACGCCGCAGAAGAAATCGTCATGTTCGAGCAGTTCCGGCACCCACTGGTGATTGTTCGATCCCTGCGTATACAGCGGACGGCTGTCGAATTCTTTGTAGCCTTTGAGGATCGAATCGATCTTCGGGCGGCTGCCCCACAGCTCGTTGCCGAGCGAGAACATGACGAACGACGGATGGTTGCCGAACGCTTGGAGAATGGCATACCCTTCTTCGATCAGGTAATCCTGCTCCGCCTGGTTATGGTTCTCGTCGCCCGGCTCCGTCACCGTGCCCCAAAACGGCAGTTCCGGCTCCATGTAGATGCCCAGCAGGTCCGCCGCGACGAACGCCGCTTCCGGCGGGCAGGCCGTGTGGAAGCGATAATGGTTCATGCCGTACGATTTGGAAATGTTCAAGATCCGTACCCACTCGTCCACGTCGGTCGGCGCATAGCCGGTCAGCGGGAAAATCAGGCCGTCATGCTTGCCGCGCAGGAACGTGCGGTGTCCGTTGATCTCGAACTTGTCGCCGGCCGGGCGGAACTCGCGCAGGCCGAAGACGCTCTGCGTCACGTCGATCACGCTGCCGTCTTCGCCGAGCAGTTCCAGCTTGAGCCGGTACAGCTCCGGCGTCCATTCGCTCCACAACCGGGCGTCCGCACCCAGCGGATACTCCACGTCGAGTGTACGGCCATCCGTTTTCACGTCCAGCGTCTGCGGCGTATGTACCGTCTCGCCGTTGAAGCTGACCGCGGACAACCGCAGCCTTGACGCTTCCGCGCCTTCGATCTGCGCCGTGATGCGCACGCTGCGATCGTCGACATTCGGGTAAGTACGCAGCTGCTTCAGATAGGCCGGTCCGTAGAACTGAAGCTCGATCGCGCCCGTGATCCCGTTCCAGTTCGTCTGCGTATCCGGAGACGTCATATGGCCGCCCTTGGTCGGATAATCCGTATTGTCCACGCGGATCGTCAGCGTCGCTTTGCCGGCGCGCAGTTTGCCTGTCAAGTCGTACATATGCGGCGCGTTGAGGCTGCCTTGGCTTCCCAATTCTTCTCCGTTCAGCCACACCGTTGTAACGCGCGTACGTTCCAGGTGAAGCCAAGCAGTCTGCGGCGCCCATTCCTCCGGAATTTCGATTTCTTTTTGGAACCAGGCATACCCTTCGAACTTATAGGCATCCGTGAGCGAGCCGGTCAATTTCTCTTCGTTGCGCGGGCCTTTGCGGGCATGCGAAGTCGTGCCGGGCAGCTCGATGGTGTCGTCGAACGTCTGCGTTTGCGGCAGGCCCCGTTTCTCAGCGTCCAAAGCCAGCTTCCACGAGCCGGACAAGTCGATTCTATTCAACATGGTTCATCACTCCTATAGATGTATACGGTTTCGTTAAGATCCGGACCTCTGCTTGAGCCCGGGCAGAAGCGCCCCGTTCCGGTCTCCCCGTTTTACTATAACGTTTTCGTAAAAGTTCGGCAATTGCTTTGTGAATCGTTTTCGGTTTACCTATACGCCGGATCGATTCGAAGCGCCGCGGGTGCCGGAGTCCGGTTCGAACGGGTTCATCCTGCGACAAAAAGCTCCGAATCGCCAGGATTCGGAGCTTGCGCCGCCGCGGAAGCGGCTTTTCTTTTTATAACCAAGGCAGCCACAGATACAAGCCCAGCAGCGTAATGAACAGCGTTGGAATCGTGAGGATAACCCCGATCCGGAAATATTGTCCCCAGGTAATCCGGATGCCTTTGTTATTCAGGACATGCAGCCACAGCAGCGTCGCCAGCGAGCCGATCGGCGTCAGTTTCGGTCCAAGATCGGCTCCGATCACGTTCGCGTATACCAGCGCTTCGTGGATACGGCCGCCCATATCCGCCGAGTCGATCGCAAGCGCTCCGATCAGCAACGTCGGCAGATTGTTCATGACCGACGAGAGAACGGCGCTCAGGAAGCCCATGCCCATCGTGGCCGCAAACAATCCCAGGCTGGAGAACGCCCGAATGCCTTCCGCCAGCAGATCGGTCAGTCCCGCGTTGCGCAGACCGTACACGACCACATACATCCCGACGGAGAAAAAGACGATCGACCACGGCGATTCCTTGACCACGGCCGCCACGGAAATCGCCGGACTGCGCCGGGCCAGAACCAGGAACAAGATCGCGATCACTCCGGCAGTCAGCGACAGCGGAATACCGACCAGTTCGCCCGCGAAATATCCGCCCAGCAGCAGAACGATCACCGCCCAAGAAATACGAAACAGCTTGAGGTCGCGGATCGCCGTCGCCGGCGCTTTAAGCTGGTTATCGTCGAAGCGCCGGGGAATACTTTTGCGGAAAAAGAAGTACAGTACGCCGAGGCTCGCCCCCAAAGCGAACAGATTCGGCACCAGCATCACCTGCGCGTAGCGCATAAAGCCGATGCCGAAATAATCCGCCGATACGATATTGACCAGATTGCTGATCAGCAGCGGCAGAGAGGTCGTATCGGCGATAAAACCTCCCGCGATAATAAACGGAAACACCTGTTTCTCGTTCAGATTCAGCGCCCGCACCATGGCGAGCACGATCGGCGTCAGAATGAGCGCGGCTCCGTCATTGGCAAACAGCGCCGCGACGACCGCCCCGAGCAGAACCAGATACACGAACATGCGCGTTCCGCTGCCGCGCGAAGCTCGGGCGACATGCAGCGCCGCCCATTCGAACAGTCCGACGCGGTCCAGAACCAACGAGATCAAGATGATCGCTACAAAAGCGAGTGTCGCATTCCACACTACGTCCGTTACGTCGCGCACGTCCTGAAGATCCACCACGCCGGTCAGCAGCGCGAGCGCCGCACCTCCGCAGGCGGACCAGCCGATCGGCAGCCCCCGCGGACGCCGGATCACCAGGAACAGAGTCAAAACAAAAATCAAAGTCGGCCATAGCGCAGCGTACACACGTCATCCTCCAATAGTGTGAGATCCCTCGGAATCCCCACAAATCAATCATATAACCGTTTATATCTTAGACGCTTGGATGCGGCGAAGCAAGTTCTCCCTTCTCCGGACGGCCGAACCGACGAACAAAAGCAAAAAAGACGCCCTTGGGCGTCTTCAACGTGTCGAGAAAGGTCTGCTTCCGAGTGAAGCGAGGAGGCGGAGGGAGAAATTCAGTGGAGGAACGATAGTGTTCGCCTTTGAAATCGGGGAAATTCTACTAAATTTCAATCCTTTTCCCCGATTTCAACACGTGACCTAAAGCCCTTCGAAGAAAGGCACATCGTAAGCATCTGCTAACGAATTTCTCCCGCAGCCGACGAGCTTCTACAACGAATAGGACTTTCTCGACAGCCTGAAGACGCCCTTGGGCGTCTTCAGGCTGCCGACCGCTGCGAATCGGTCTTTAGAGCGCTTTTCTCAAAGAACGGATCACCTGCTCCGAACACAGCAGCATCATCAGCACGAAGACCAGCGTTACGATCGGGAACAGACCGATCCCCGCCTGCGAAGCCAGTACGCCGAACAGCGGCGGCAGGAAGGTCGTGCCGGTGTAGGCTACAGCCATTTGGTAGCCGATCAACTTGGCCGAATTGGCCCGCCCGAACCGCGCGGGCGTCTCATGGATAAAGCCCGGGTAGACCGGCGCGAAACCCAGTCCGATCAATACGAATCCGGTCAGCATGACGAAATCGGGCAGCGGAAGCAGCAGCATGACGGCTCCAAGCACCGAAATGAGCTGGCCGACGAGGATCAGCGTCCGGTTGCCGACTTTCAAAGTAATAAATCCGCTAATCAGGCGGCCGACGGTAATTCCCCCGTAATACAGCGAGATCCAGCCGGCTGCCGTTACGGGCGAGATCCCCCGCGAACCGACGAGGAAGCTCGCCCCCCACAGGCCGACCATCGTCTCGACGCCGCAGTAGAACAAGAAAGCGAGCAGCGTCATTTTCACGCCGGGAAGACGCAGCGGACGTTCGGCCGGCAGCGCTTCGGTTTTCTTGGACCGATCCGCGCCTGTGGCTGCCGCCTGCGCGGCTTCCTTCTCGTCCGCGAGCGTAAGCCGCTGCGCCGAGACCTTTTTCCAGAGCGGCAGCGTGACCAAGAGAACGATCACGAGTCCGAACTGGATCACGGCAACGGCCGTGTAACCGGCCCGCCACGAATCGTGTTCCTTGATGAAGTAGGACATCAGCAGCGGACTTGCCGTCGCTCCGACTCCCCAGAAACAGTGCAGCCAGCTCATATGATGCGCTTCATAATGCGTCGCCACATAATGATTCAACGCCGCATCGACCGCTCCCGCACCAAGCCCGAGCGGAATCGCCAGCAAGGCCAACCAGAACAGCGACGGGGCAAACGAGAAGCCCAGCAGCGCGGTAGCGGTCATGAGACAGCTGAGCAGGGTCAGCGGCCCCGTGCCAAGCTTGGCAATCAGCCTACCGCTGAGCAGGCTCGACACGATCGTGCCGGCCGCGACGATCATGGCCAGCAGACCCGCCGCTTCAAGCGGCGCCCCAAGATCCGGCCGCATCACCGGCCAAGCCGATCCCAGCAGCGCATCCGGCAGTCCCAAACTGATAAAAGCCAGGTAAATCACGATCAGAAACAAAGTTGCCATGCAAACCTTCCTTTCGCGCTTTGCGCGTAAATGATAACGCAGATTCCTGCCATCCGGGAAACCGGCCGGTCAGATCGGTTCGCCGGACGTTTGGCTGTAGGAAAGCTTCGGTTCCAGCGCTTGCAGGGCAAGCTTGCGCAGTCCTAGGGCAAAATGCTCCGCGAACTGCCCGGAGGCTTCGACTTCAGGCTCGGCGGGCAGTGGATAATGCCGGATAAAGTCCTGCCACGCGTCTCTCCAAGGCGAAGAGTTCAAGCGCTCTCCGTACAGCACGATCCGGTCCGGAGCCAGCACCGCACATACGGTATGCGCCAGGCGGCAGACGGTTTCTTCGAATACGTCACCTTCAAGCGGACTGTTCCAATCGATACCGAGCGGAAGATATTTGACTTCGCCCGCCATGCCTTTTCTTCCCGGGATCGTCCTGCCGCCTATCGAGATCGCCAGCCCCGGCGGATACTTGTCGGGAAAGTAGAGTCCGAGCACGATACGTTCCTCGCTGTGTCTTGGCGGCGTCTCATCGGCCAGATACCCCTGCAGCGCCGCGTTGACGTCGTTCTCCAGAAGCACGGGCAGGCCGAAGCGCTCTCCGATCAGCGCCGCGGGATTGAGACCGATCAGCCGCTTATGGCTGCTGACTTCGATTTCCCCGTCGACCGCCTGCCCGGGAATCCCCAATCCCACGATTCCGATGTTCGGATAAACCGTCAGCAGCCGCCCGATCCAATCGAGCCACGATGGACAATCCAGCTCGTCAAAAGGCAGGTCTTCGCGCGCGACCTCTTCCCCACGCAGATCGACGACCGAAGCGAACACCGTATCCAGGCTTTCGCGTTCGTACAGATGCATGACCAGCGCCAGGCTGTGCCGGTAATTGAAGCGGTACAGGGTCGCCGGTCTTCCGCCGGTAGACGGTCCCGCTTCTTCTTCCGTCAGTTCTCCGCGTTCCGCAAGTTCGCGTACCAGGGCGGCAACGGTCACCACGCTCAAGCCTGTTTCTTTGGACAGTTGGGGCTTGCTGACCGTTCCGATTCGTTTCAATGTTCGCCGCACCGTATTCAAATTGATTTCTTTCATCAAAGTCGTATCGGCCCGTTTCATGTCAACCTCCATCCACTTTATAAATATGGTTTATTAAGTCTCTGCGTTTATATTGCCTGCGAGAGTTCTTTTTGTCAACGGCCTGCGCAAAAATAGGTCAAAAGCAAAAAACGCGAAACCGGTTTTGCAGCGGGTCTCGCGCTTGGTCGAATCAAACCGGATGGACTGTAAACTGCTGCAAAGTACGGATAAGAGCTTACAGCAATTCGCCCGCCAGCTCGGAACGTTAAACGAATCCGGTACGGTCTTCCGGGTTCGGGCCTCGCTCAGCACAGGCTGCGAAGAAATCGTCCGATCCGCCGCGCCGCTTCGCGCAGCGCGTCTTCACCTTGAACAAGCGAGAAGCGTATGTAGCCTTCGCCTTCTGCGCCGAATGCGGAACCCGGAATAGAGCCGATGCCTTCGCGCAGCATCAGCTGCCGCGAGAACTCTTGGGACGTCCAGACAGAGTCTGCGCAACGCATCCGCTCGGGCAGCCGCGCCCACAGAAACATCGTGGCGCCCGGAGAACGCACCTGCCAGCCTTCCGCGGCCAGTGCTTCGACGAAGACATCGCGTCTTCGCTCGTAGAGAGGCGCAACGCCCCGGTCGCCGGGCGGCGCCTTCATGGCTTGTTCCAGAGCGAAGACGGCCGCTTCCTGAATCGGCTCGAATACGCCAAAATCGATATGCCCTTTCAGTTCGCCCAACGCTTCGACCACTTCGGCATTGCCCGCCATGTAACCGACCCGGCAGCCTGCCATATTGAAGCTTTTGGAAAACGAATGCAGTTCCACAGCGGTCTCTTTGGCACCGGGCACTTCGAAAATACTGAGCGGCCGATAACCGTCAAAGCCCATTTCGGAGTAAGCCAAATCATGAACGATCAGCACATTCCACCGTTTCGCTTTTTCCGTCAGCCGTTCAAAAAAGGCGAAATCCGCCAAAGCCGCCACCGGATTACCCGGAAAATTCAGCAGAATAAATACTGCTTGCTCCCAGATTCTATCGGGTATCGCGTCCAGGTCGGGAATAAAACCGTTCTCTTCGCGCAGCGGCATCAGCCAGGGCTCCACGCCGGCAACCGCCAGGGAACCGGCATAGATCGGATAACCGGGATCCGGCAGAATCGCCAGGTCCCCTGGGTTGCAGATCGCCTGCGCGAGATGCGCCAGCCCGTCCTGCGAGCCGAGCAGCGGCAGAATTTCCGTATCCGGATCCAGCTCGGCGCCGAAGCGGTGCTTCATCCATGCTGCGCACTGCCGCCGAAAATCGGACGTCCCTCTCGTTCCCGGATAGGTATAAGCGCTCTCGCGCAGTACGGCCAGACTAAGCGTCTGCCGAATTTCCGACGAAGGCGCTTCGTCCGGTGCCCCGATCCCGAGATTGATCACGGTTTGCCCCGCCTGTTCGGCTTGTTCTCTCCACCGTGCCGCCTCCGAAAATACGGACGAACCCATGGCATCGAGCTTCTGGGCTCTCCACGAGCGGCGCACGGGCGAAGCCGGATTCGTATCCGGGTCCGGACGAACCAGATCCAGGGTATACCAGGCATCGCACGCGAAATGTTCCGAACCTTCCAGAGGAGCAGCCAAGCTGCGGAACCCGTGCTTGCGATAAAAGCGGTTCGCCGCTTCCATATTGCTCAGCGTCTCCAGGTAACATTGTCCGTAATGCCGGCTTGCGAAATCCAGCGCCGTGCGCAGCAGCTGCCGCGCGATGCCCGTTCCCCGAGCTTCGGGGTACAGATACATTTTCTGGAGCTCGCACACTTCGCCCGATCCGGCATAAGGCGCAATACCGCAGCCGCCGATGACTCTTCCTTCGCTCAGGACTACCCAGTATGCCCGGTTCGCAGACGACTCCTGGGTACCGCCCGCGTTGTACTCCCGATACAAATCGCTCAGGCCGGGGTCCGCCCAGGCGAGTCCTTCGCGATTGCCGCCAAACTCGATGAGAGACTCCCGGATCACCGTTTCGATCGCTGCGTTGTCTTCTCTGCGTATCTGTCTAATCTCCACGTGCTGGCCCCTTTCGGCTTCTCCGGCTTTATTTTTAGGTTACTCCCGTGATTCTTCCGCAGTATTTGTTCCGTACAGCTTGTCAAAAACCAGCAGGCTTGCCGCCGAAACCCGGCCGCGGTCGCTGTTGTCCAGCCAAGCCAATTCTTCGATTTCCGCAGCCGGGGCAAGTTCCCCGTCGTAGTCGGCCGTATAGCCGATCATTCGCACCCGCACCTCTCCGCCTTTACCGTCTGCCGGCGCTTCGAACACGCCGAACCGTTTGGCGGTTTCCGGTCGGATCCGCACCGTAAGTTCTTCTTCGATTTCCCGTACCAGCGTCTCGACGTCGCTCTCGCCGCTCTCGCGCTTCCCGCCCGGGAAGTAATAGATTTCTTTGCCTTTGGAACGTGCGCTCAGTACTTTGCCGTCTTGGAACAGAATCTAGGCGACCTTATCGATCACGAGCGGCTGTTTATCCGTAGGGTTGTCCATCAGGGTTCCTCCTAGAGTGCCTTGAATGCCGAAGCCTGAAGCTCCGGCGGCTCCGTTTTCTTTTTCCCGCCAAACTTGAATACATAGATCCCCGCTACAATAATAACGACACCCGCCAGCTGTTTCCAGTCAAAAGACACCTTCTCAAGCCCCAGCCAGCCCATCGAGTCAAACAGCAGTGCAAAACCCAGCTGCGAAGTCAACGTCACCGAAACCGAGAACGTCGGCCCCAGTATTTTGACACCCAATACCAGACAGATCACGACGCCCACGCCGATCAGGCCGCTGAATGCGTACCAAAGTTTCATATTGTGCAGATCGAACGTTCTTCCGCCTTCGAAGATCAGACTGCACGCCAGCGAGGCGATAAAGCCCATACCGAGTACCCAGGTCGTGGTTGCCCACGAACCCATATGTACATCCGTGCGGTTGTTGAATATCGTTTGCAGCGCGACCATCGCTCCCGCGAACGCCGCAAGCACCAATCCGAATCCCATTCGAGTCCCTCCCCGTTTCTGCCGTTTCCCGGCCTCCGCTTTCTTGGTTGGCTTAATGCTCGTACAGATTCCGCCCCGCCAGCGCTTCCAGTCCCAGACGATCCCGTACATGCAAAAAGCCTCCGCTGCGCTCCACCAATCCGTCTTCCGACAGCTTGCGGATCACCCGGTTGAGATGCCGATAGCTGGTTCCGATCAGGTTGGCCGTATCGGTCAGCTCCGAAGTGGCCAGCCGTCCCTGGAAGCCGGCATCGCTCTCGTCGTAACAAACGGACAGCAGATAGCTCGCCAGCCGCACTTCCACCGGGTACATCAGATTGAAACTGAGAAAGTCCGACTTGATATAGAACTTTTTCGTAATGATGTCCAGCATAAAACGCAGCAGCGGCGCATGATCTTCTCCATACCGTTTGAGCATTTTCCCGGATATGCCGATCACCACCGCCGGAGAAACGGCTTCGACCGTATTGATAATGTCCAAATCGCGCAAATATTCGATATCTCCGATAACTTCCGGCGGATTTTTGAACGAAATGACCAAAGTTTTGCCTTCCGGCGACGTCGTGTAAATCTTGATCTTGCCTTTGACCAGCACGTAGAGCAGATCCGCACGTTCGCCCTGGCCGCACAGCTGCTCTCCCGGCTCGAATGCATACAAGCTCAAATACGGCCGCAGCGGTTCGTGGAACACCTTTTCGATCCCATGCTGCGCCAGATACGCTTCAAGCAGACCCGCGTCTTTGATTTCTTTCATGGACAAGAACTCCTTCGCTTCGAATCAAACAGGGCTTCCCCGCCCTACAGCTTCATGACCAGCACCCCGCCGATCATCAGTGCGAGACCGATAAACTGCGGAGCGCCCATCTTACTTTTCGGTCTTCCGAACCAGCCGAAGGTATCGATCAGGAACGTCACGCACAGCTGGGCAATCAGCAGCGCCGAGATGGTAAAGGTGACGCCGATCGTCTGAATAGCGGTGACCTCGCTGTAAATGATAACCGCGCCAAACGCGCCGCCTGCCAGATACAAAGGTTTTACTTTGCGGAACCCGCCGAGATCGCCGTCCTTCACAAAGAAATAAATAAGCAGCGCCATGACAAATCCCGTCAGTTGGGTCACCGTGGCCGCCTGCCACGTCCCGATATCTTCGCTGATTCGGGCATTGGCGACTCCCTGCAGCGTAATGCAGGCTCCGCCCAGAAAAGCGAATAGGATGCCTCTTATCAACGTATTGTCCTCCGTTTCCTTGGGGCGCGTCTTCTCCCAAAAAGGCGAGCGCGCCGATTTCCTTCCCCATTATACGGACAGGGCACCCTATCGAAGGAAGGACATATGTCCCAAATCTTGAAATCGGGACAAAAAAAGCTTTTCTCCGCCTGAAATCGGAGAAAAGCTGTTCCTGCCGGAAACTTGCCCGAAACTGTCCGCGCTCAGTCTGCCGCGGCGGGTTCGCTCAGGCGTCCCTGCAGAAATTCGGTTACTTTGCGTGTATAGGACGCTTTGTCGATCAGGAACGAATCGCCGTGTCCGGCGCCTTCGACGATCAGCAGGTCTTTCTCGGCCGGGCACGCTGCGTACAGTTCGTGCACCATCGACGTCGGAACAAACACATCGTCGGAGCCGTGGATAAACAGCATCGGTGTCCGGCTGCGCCGGACCTGATTCAGCGCGGAGGCTTCGGTGAACGAATAACCGGCTTTGATCCGGGTGAGCGCTTCGGTTGCCGGCAGCATCGGGAAAGCCGGCAGCTTGTACATGCGCTTCATCTGATGGGCCAGTTCATCGCGAACGGACGTATAACCGCAGTCTTCGACAATCGCTTTGACATGGGGAGGCAGATCTTCTCCGCTTGTCATCATGACGGTCGCACCGCCCATGGAAATCCCGTGCAGCACAATCTGCGCCTGCGGGCCGTCCTGCGCAATGATCTGGCGGATCCAGCCGAGATAATCGACCCGTTCATGCCAGCCGTAGCCGATATAAGTCCCTTCGCTGCGGCCGTGGCCGCGTGCATCCGGTACCAGAATATTCATGCCGAGATCTTCGTGGTAGAACTTGGCCACTCCGCTCATGATCGAAGCGTCGCCGGAATAACCGTGCGCCAGAATGGCGGTTCGCTTGGTCGGCTGCTTGGCGGACAGATAATACCCGTGCAGCTTCAGATTGTCGCCGGACAAAAGCGTCCGATGCTCGAACGGCTGCTCCGTCCACCAGGTGCGGCTGGACTCCGTCTCGGTCTGCACATCCGGATTGGGCTGCAGGCCGGGATCGGCGTCGAGAAACGATTTGGGTGCGCGGGCCACGGCCATACGGTAGAAATAGAAGCTGCCCGCCACAACGGCTGCAGCCGGAACTGCGGCAATTCCCAGAGCGGTCAACAAAGCTTTGGATGTTTTCACGATAATCTCTCCTTTGTCTGTGGAACTGCGGCGTATTCGAGTCCGGCGGAACGAATCCCGGTCAGGACCGGCTGATGCGAGCCAATGCGTTCATGACGCCCATATGTTGATTCATATGCGTGACGTTCAGCATCAGCAGATCCCCGAGCGTTTCCGCTTTGGCAAAATTGTCCAAGCTGGCAAGCGCCTCGCCTTGCTTGCCGGCAAAAGACTCCCGGAAACGCTGCGGAAGTCTGCGCATTTCTTCGATCAGTTCGTCCCAGGCCGGCGGTTCGCCCTGCCAGTCCGAAGGGCGGGTACCCGGCGCAAAAAAGGTCGCGTAAGCGGAAGGAAGAACCGGCTCGCGTCCGGAGAGTCCGTAGACGACGCGGTCGCTGACGGCGAGGATATGGCCCAGATTCCAATACAGATGATTATTGAACCCTTGCGGGATCACTGTTCGGGCTTCCTTGGATACACTCTCCGCATACTTCAAAATGCCTGTCTGAGCCCGGTCCA
Organism: Saccharibacillus qingshengii; assembly: GCF_013185195.1. Lineage (GTDB taxonomy): Bacteria > Bacillota > Bacilli > Paenibacillales > Paenibacillaceae > Saccharibacillus > Saccharibacillus qingshengii. Next base: position 78,210 of record NZ_JAAZWC010000001.1, on the reverse strand, counting down.
TCAGTTTGAATACAAAATCGTCGGTCATTGCTGTACCTCCATGCCGTCTGGCGAAGCTCTTTGGCAAGCTTGCGCGGTGCGGCGATTTTTGAAATCCTTCACTTCCCCAGTATACAATGACGCCTTTCGGGCAGGCAACGAGGGGCGGCTTATCGGATAACGGCATAGTGGGTAATAAGTAAACGTTATCTTGTTTTTATCCGACTTTGAGAGGAGTTTTTGATTTGAATTCCAACCACTCGCCCAAAGATGTGCTGTTCACCCCGGAGTTCACCCAGGATCCTTATCCGGTCTATACCCGAATGAGAGAAGAAGAACCGATCGCAAAGCTGATGTTTCCCGACGGCCAATTCGGATGGATGATTACCCGTTACGAAGATGCCGTCGAGATTCTCAAAGACAACCGTTTTATCAAGGATATGACCAAAATTTACGGCAGCGGCAGTCAAAGTATTTTCACGAACAATATGCTTTTCGCCGATCCGCCGGATCATCGCAGACTGCGCGGGCTTGTCCAGCAGGCATTTACGCCCAAATTGATCGAAGGCATGCGCGGGCATATCCAACAGATCGCGGATCAACTGCTGGATGCCGTCGAAGGACGGGATACGATCGAATTGATCGACGATTACGCTTTCCCGCTGCCGATTATCGTCATCAGCGAAATTCTCGGGGTTCCGATCGAAGATCAGGACAAATTCCGGACCTGGTCGAATTCGATTATCGGCGCTTCGAACGCGGAAGAAGGTCCGACCGTTTATCAGCATATGCAGGAATTTACCGAGTATCTGGGCAGATGGTTCGAGAAAGTCCGGCGCGAGCCGGGCGACGATCTCATCAGCCAGCTGATCGTGGCGGAAGAAGCCGGCGAGCGCCTGTCGGAACAGGAAATCTACGGCGTGGTATCCCTGCTGATCATCGCCGGCCACGAGACGACCGTCAATCTGATCGGCAACGGTATCCTTTCGCTGCTGCAGCATCCCGAGCAGCTGCGCAAACTGCAGGAGAATCCGGAATTGATCAAAGGCGCTATCGAAGAAATGCTGCGCTACAACGGTCCCGTCGAGTTCAGCACGTCGCGCTGGGCCGGTGAAGATCTGGATTTCCGCGGACATGCGATGCAAAAAGGCGATCTGATCGTCGTGGCGCTCGATTCCGCAGACCGGGACGGCTCGCAGTTCGCCGATCCGGATCTGTTCGATATTACCCGGGAGCGGAGCCGGCATCTGGCGTTCGGACACGGCATTCATATGTGCCTGGGCGCACCGCTGGCCCGACTCGAAGGCGAGATTGCCGTAAACACGCTGATCCGGCGCTTCCCGAACCTTCGTCTGCGGCAGGATGCGGGCGAACTCGAATGGCGTCCGGGCATGATTGTACGCGGCGTCAAAGCCATCCCGCTGTCTCTGTAACACGCTTCAACCGAAAACAGGCCTCAACCGAAAGTCCCCAACGGCAAAAAGCCTTTTCCCTATCGAGGGAAAAGGCTTTTTGCTTAGGGCTATTCCATGAAGACGACGCGATTCTTGCCTTCGCGTTTGGCCTGCATCAAGGCCCGGTCCGCCTGAAGAATAAAATGGGTAAACCGGTGATCGGAAGTGGGACGCATCAAAGCGCCGCCGATGCTGACCGTTACATAATCCCAGGTACTCTCTTCATTCCGGCGAATCTGCAGATCAATGACTCCCTGGCGCAGCTGTTCCGCCAGTTCTTCCGCCTGTCCTACATAACGGCCATCCAGACGCATCATAAACGTGCCTCCGCCCGTACGGGATACGCGGGCTTCGCACTGGCGGCCGAACAGATCGAGCACCTGCGCGACATTCTGGATACACAGGTCTCCGCCCTGAAGGCCGTGGACGGCATTGTAGCTGCGGAAATCGTCGATATCGATCTCCAGCAGCGCAATCGGATGGCTATCGCTTCCGGAAGCTTCAATCCAATCTTTCTCGAGCAGCTGTTCGAACGTCCGCCGGTTTGGAAGATCCGTCAGCGGATCCGTCGTCATATAGCTGTTCAACTGATCGGTGATGCTGGTATATTCCGTCTGCTGTTCGGGCGTTTCGGCGATTTTGCGGGCAATCAGCATAACCGAAGGTCTTCCGCTGTGCGAAACGGCCGCCAGCGTGATATCGAGCAGCAGCGTTTCGCATTTGAGGTTCACGAATGCTTGACTGCCCGATACCAGCGAAGAGGCGTCCTGTTCCAACTGCTTGAGCAGAGCTCTCATCGGTTCACGGGATTCTTCCAATACGAAAGGCAGAAAATCCTGGCCGATCAACGCTTCCTTGTCGGTTTCGCCAAGCAGCGTGGTCGCCTGTTCGTTGCAGTAGACGATATGCCGGTCCGTCAGGGTAAAGAACGCTACCGGCGAGAATTCCATCAGCTGCAAATAACGCTGTTCGTTCTGCCGCAGGATCCGGGCATTCTGCAGCGCCTGTTCTTCCGCCTGCTGAAGATCGCTTTTCGTCTGATTGTCGACAACCGCACGCAGTTCGAACAAAGCGTTCAGCTCCTCGGTCTTCCAATGCAGAGCCGTCGATTGGACCACTTCCCGCCATTTCTCGAACGATTTGCGCGGCGACAAACGGAATCCGTCATTTTCCTGGATAACCGCTTTGGCCGGATCGCCCGCCCAATCGACGATCTGCAGCAGTTCCGGCCGGAACCAGATGATGTAATTTTGTTGACCCGGAGACAATGCGACATAGAGGGCCCCGGAAGCTTTTTCTTTGTAGGAAGCGGCCCTAGCAAACTCCTGACTCAATCTGGACGTGTGATACGTATAATTCTGCGATTTGCCGCCCATCCAGCCGGCCAATTCCCGGATTTCGCCCGGCGCGGGCGTATCTCCGAACGTCATCAGTTTGTCGTTATAGCTGACCGCCGCACCGGAGGCACCCATCAAATCGAGCAGTTTCCGCTCGGAGGCGTACAGATCTTCAACCACCCGGAACGGACTTGCGGTGCCGATAAAGATCTTCGCGATCCGCGAAGCTTCCGTCCGCAGACGCAGCTCCGCCTGATATTGATCCAACTGCTGGCGCTGGTACAATTCGTTGGAGAAAAAAGCGCCCAGGAAATTGCACAGATTCCGGATGCGGTGCGAAACATACTTCGGCGAATAATGATGGCACGTAATCATGCCCCAGAGTTCCCCGTCGTGGATCAGCGAAATGGTCACGGTCGCTCCGACGCCCATATTTTTCAAATATTCGATATGAAGCGGAGAAACGCTGCGCAGAACGGACAAACTCAAATTGAGCGGTTTGCCGGTCAGCGGCTGTACGGTCGGCACAATTTCGACCGGCGTATAGCTGACGTCCACAATCGTGCGCAGCCAATTGCGCAGATACAAAGCCCGGGCCTGCTTCGGAATATCCGATGCCGGATAATGATGGCCCAGGAAAGGTTCCAAATGGGATTCTCTGGCTTCCGCGACGACCTTTCCATTCCATTCCTTGTCGAATTCGTACACCATAACCCGGTCGTAGCCGAGGATTTCCTTAACCTGTTCCGCTGCTACCTGACTCGCCGTGTAACGGTCCGCACTTTGTTTGAGCTTCACAAAAAACGTGCGGATCCAGCGGAAATCTTCGATACCGTCTTCTTCCTGCTCGTCTTCAAGTTCAAGTTCCAAGATCAGCAGGCCTTCGCTTTCGTGAGCGACAGCCGTAAAGCGCACCGGCAGTCCACTGACTTCGATCAGCACTTTGAGATATTGAAGATCGGATGAAGCTTCGGCATTCAAATCGCGGTTGACCAGATCCGTCATTACATCCTGGCCGAGCAAGTCGGCCAGCGTCATGCCCAGCAGCTCTTCGGGCGAACGCCCGAGCAGTTGGGCCGAATTGCGGCTGCATTGGACAATCTTGCCCGAAGAGGTCCGCCGGGCGGCAAGCAGCACGCCGTTCGGCTGGATCATGCCCGGGATATGAATCGGTTCCTTGTCGCAGTTGGTCAGGTCGATCAGCTCGTCGGTGACGTATCCGCCGCCGGTCAGCAGCGAACGGTTAAGCGGCTCACTGTCGGGATTAGGGTTGATATTGGCCATTAAAGGAATAACCTCCTGCTGAGTTTAGGGTTGGGTCTTCTAAGATGCGTATGACAGGTAGGTTTACTCGGCGAGCCAACGCTCCAGCAGACGGAAGGTTTCGACAGCCGTCTCCGTAATTTCGCCGCAGCTCTCTTCGCGGTCTCCGGCCTGAAGCAGAAGCTCTCGGAATTCGCTCCAGCGAATACGGGTATCCGCTCCGTAAGCGTCAAAATAAGACAATCCCGCTTCAGGCGTAATCGCAAGCGTCTTCGAGAGTTTCTTCGTAATCATCTGTCCGCCCATGGTCGATCCTTCGATCACATAAAAGCAGCCCAGCAGTTTGCTTCTTGTTGACAAGTCGGGAAGCTCGCTGCAGAGCGGCAGAGCGGCGATCTGGGCAGGCGACAGCCCCAATCGTATCAAATCGCGCTCCAGCATCGGCGTCTTGCGCCGGTCCTGTAGGTTGTAGCCGGATTCGCGTAGCGCCTGCGAAGCCTCGGCCCGGCTTTCCAGCGGAGCGATAAAGCCGTAGAACAATTCCAGATATCTTCTATACTCTTCCAAACCGATCGTACCGTTCATAATGGCCGAAGCGTAAGGGTTAGCCTCTACACGATCGTGATAAGGCGCGCTTTCATTTTTCAGGCGTTCCAAAATCGTAGTGGTCATTGAGTTCATCTCTCCTTGCAGCCGCGCTGAAAAATGACGCGTCAGCCTTCCAGCCGCCGCGATCTGCACGAACTCTTGTGTAATGTCGGTACCGGTTCGCTTTCCTTTCGAAACGTTCTTTCTTTAAAACGCTTCTTATGTATAACAATACCTGATTATGCGGTCAAAAAAAAGAGCGAACGAATCGGCATTTTGCCGGATCGGTCCGCTCTTTCTCCAGAGGATCTTGCGCATCGGAAATCCGGCTTAATATTCGTGCCAGACGTCGCGATATTCCGGGTTGCGTTTGAACTGGGCGCGCACATACGAACAAACCGGGAAGATCCGTTTGTCTTCCAGCCGCGCTTCTTCCACCAATCGTTCCAGCAGCGTCTTGGCGATACTGCCTCCGCGATACTCGGGATCCACGTACGTATGATTGGCCATCCACGTATCGGGTTCGGGGCCTTCCGCATACGTGATTTCACCGATAACCTGACCGCCTTTTTTCAGCTTGAAGCCGTCGGCTTCGCGTACAAACTCCGTACCGGCAAGCAGCGAACCGGCCGGCTCGTGATCTTTGCCCGCATCTTTCACCGTCGTGACTCCCTGCTTGATCGCCGCGGCTTCCGCTTTCAAGTCGCCGATTCCCAGTTTCAAATAAGAAAGGGAAGATTTGAACTTTGCGGGTTTGTCTTTCATCTGCGTCTGCACCTGTTCCATATTTCCTTTGAGCGTGTCTACTTCCGTTTTGAGGCTGTCCATGGATGCCTTGATCCCGTCCAGCGCCTGCTTGGTATCGTTCATACTTGTTTTAATCGTTTTGAGCATGGCCATCTCCAACGCCTCCTTTGTCGCTTATTACCCACTTTCGCTCTTCATTGAGCTTGCTCACTCCCGAAAAGGCGTAAAACCTAAAAATAAAGCGTTATCTTGCGAGCTTTGCAGTCCGAATGAGCTGAGTGAACCAGATGAACTTTTACAAACATCTCGATGTTTTTACAGACGTTTTACTTTTCTGGCACCGGGGTTAATATAGAACCAACACCAGCGATACTTCAAAGCCTCACCGAAACGAAGCATCCGCCGGTGCCACTCAAGACTTTTCCATCATCCATAATAAGGAGGGACAAGTCCAATGGGCTAGGTAAGCGAAGCATATTTCAAACCTCCTGCACATGAAGAAAGACGCCCGTGAAAACGTCTTTCGGGAGAAGCGAATATGCGGGAACTCAGACACTGACCGCAGACCATTGAAGAGGACAACCGCTTTACCCAAGCACGAAGTTTGAAGCAGGACTCAAGTACGAATGAAGAACGAAGCTTTATTGTAGAAGACGGAAGAATGAAGACCGATTCGAAGCGAGATTTCCATTCTTGTTCGAAGGGAGCAGGATTCCGATGACGCAGGTTAGCGAAGCGTATCGATGACCGATTTTCACGCATGAAAAACGTACGTGAAAACGTTTTTCGTGAGATCGAGGATACGCGGGAACTCAGAAGCTTGAACTTGATACCCGGAAAAGGCCACAGCAGCGTTCTTATCTGCGAAGGGAGAAGATTCCGATGAAACAGGTCAGCGAAGCATACTGAGTGGTTTTACGCAAAGGAGGCGTACGTGACAGCACCTTCCTGTAAGATCAGGTATGTGGGAAACTCAGAGCCAACCGTCGTCAACTTTCAAACGTATCACAGCGACAATAAGCAATATGTAAGTTAAGCTTTTCAGGCACTTCCGATTGATAAAAACGAACAAGGTTAAGGTGAAAACTTGAATAAACCCTATATTTTTGTAGAAGGAAGCAGCGATTTCGAGCAGGCACAGAAGCCTTGCAACAAAGGAGCATGATTCCAATGCAATAGGTTAGGCAGGCAGTCCGTTGCCGTCGCATACTGGACACGTAAGTCCAGAAGACGCCTCATGCGAGCATTCAGGATGTCAAACCAAAGGGAAACTATTGTTCAGCGGAAGAAGCCGTTTCGAGCAGGATTAGGCCTCGCGTGGAGAGGAGCAGGATTCCGATGCAATAGCGCAAGCGAAGCATACTAGCACGATTCACACCGAGGAAAAGCGTACGTGAAAACGTTTTTCGTGGAATCGATGTATGTGGGAACTCACCCGCCAGATGCAAGAAGACATGGCACAGCCGCGAAGATGCGGCAAGCTCCGATATCACGGAGTACGGATGCAAGACCCGGGCAAAACAAAATTTAAGAATCAAACCGCTAAACGGTTGACGAAAGCTGTGAAGCATACGCCAATCGGCAAGACAGGAACACACGCAATATGTTCGCCATGTCAAGCATGTGGATTGGATCATCAGGAGGAACGAATAAAATTGAATACGGATCTTAACGAATAACCCCCCGCAGTCTTGTTAATTCAAGGATGCGGGGGTATTTGTATGCGGAGCTTTTTCGATGATGCCTCTTCTATTCCGCGTAAAGTCCTTCTTCTTCCAACATTTCCTGAAGATCGAACAGCATGACAATCCGGTCATTCGTTTTGTACATGCCATTGAAGAAACTTCCTTTTCTCTTCCCCCGGCTGCGTCCATCGCCGATCTGCGGGGCTTCCGCACCAACGGTTAGCACTTCGGTTACTTCTTCAACAATAAGGCCTACCGTCAAGCGTCCCAATTCCACCACAAGGATACGCTGCTTAGGATCGGAGAACGACTCGTCGAAACCGAAAGCGACCCGGACATCAAATATGGGCATGATCGTTCCCCGGATCTTCATCATTCCGCGTACGGCCGAATAATAGTCCGATACCGGGACATTTTCCGGCACCGTCACGATTTGTCTCACATATTCGATCGGCAGCCCGTACTCTTCTCCCTCGACTTTGAAAACCACATACTGCTCGGCGTTATCCTGGAACATCCGGCGCAGCCCCTTCCTTCGCGTGTTTGTCTTTATCTTACCTTATTCGCCCGGCCCCGCCTATAGGAACCGGACGAATAAAAGATCAAATCGGATAGGAATTCCGTATTTCCAGTCCTCTTCTTTTTATCGACTCAAAATTCCCGGACGGGGTGTCACGCCAAAAGCCGCGGCCAGATCGATTAGCTGCTGCTCCGTAATCCGCTGCTTGATCTCATGATGAGCCACGAGCATATAAATCTGGGCCGCTTTCTCGATAGTCTCGATCAAACCGAATGCTTCATCCATGGACGTACCCGTACCGAAGATCCCATGCTGGGGCCAGATCACGGCGTGATATTCTCTCATCTTCTCTGCGGTAGCCCGGCCGATCTCGCTGGAACCAGGCACCATCCAGGGAATAATCCCGATCCCGTCCGGAAAAACGACAATGCACTCGGTACACATCTCCCACAGGGTTCGGGTAAACTTCGCTTCATCCAGATCATGGATAAAGGTCATCGCAAGCACATGCGTCGCATGATTATGAATCACAACGCGATGATTCGGGTCGACTTTCAACCGCTCGATATGGCTCATAAAATGCGAAGCCAATTCACTTGTCGGTTTGGCCTCGTTCTCCAATCCCCAGAGCAGTTCGATCCGGGTTCCGTCTTGGGAAATGCGAACCAACCCCAAGTTGCCGGCAGGGTCGTCCAATACGTTTTTGAAATACTTGCCCGAACCGGTCACGATAAAGTAACGTCCTGCCAATTCGCTGACAGGAAAAGCCGGTTCTATCCAACGAAGTACGGCGTTCAGATCGAAATATTGGGCCACTTCTTGCTCATCCAACAAATAGCTGACATTCCCGCCGTTGCGCTCGTCCCATCCGTTTCGCCACATATGCTGGGTAATTTCGGACATTTCACGGATGAACGGTATTTCCAGGGCTTTTGCCGCTTTTTCGATTGTGCTCATGAATGGACTCTCCTTTGCGCAGAGGCGCCGCCGCGTTTTTGAAGAACTTCTTGCTCATGGTTCTTAACCTGGGCCAGCCATTCTTCGCGAACCGGAACACCCGCTTGTTCGCAGAAATAATCCCAGACCGCTCCGAACGGATAAGACTTGAATTCTTCGACCAGAGCCAAGCGAGACGTGTAATCACGCTCCACCTCGATCCGCTTCAGTTCTTCGATCGGTTCAAGCAGAGCGCGCAGCAGCGCTTTCTGGGTACTGCGGACTCCAATCACCCAGGCGGCGATATGATTGATACTTCCATCAAAAAAGTCCAGACCGATATGGGTGCGCGGAAGCAGGTCTCCCCTTACGAGTTCACGGGCAATTTCGAGCAGTTCATCGTCCAAAGTGACCACATGGTCGCTGTCCCAGCGTACCGGACGGCTCACATGCAGCAGCAGACGGTCCGTAAACATCAGAATGGAGGACAGCTTGTTGGAGATGACTTCCGTCGGATGAAAATGTCCCGCATCCAGACAGATCGCTTTGCCCCGGCTCATCGCGTAGCCCATATAGAATTCGTGCGAGCCGACGACATAACTTTCGGAACCCAGACCGAAAAGTTTGCTTTCGACGGCATCGATCGCATACGTCTCATCGATCTCGTCGGCAAAAATCTCGTCCAGGGAATCGCGCAGGCGGGCACGCGGCGACCAGCGGTCGACAGGCGTGTCTTTGTACCCGTCCGGCATCCAGTGATTGGTTACACAAGTCTGGCCCAGTTCGCGGCCGAATGTCTCGGCAATACGCCGGGATGCCCGGCAGTGTTCGATCCAGAAGCTGCGAATCTCCGGATCGGGATGACTGAGCGTAAAACCATCTTCCGCTTTGGGATGGGAGAACAGCGTAGGATTGAAATCGAGACCCAATCCTTTTGGCTTGGCCCAATCGATCCAGCCCTGGAAATGACGGGGTTCCAGCCGATCCAGATCCACTTCTTCGTCGGTATCGGCGTAAATGGCGTGCAAATTGACTTTGTGCTTGCCCGGGATCATGGACAGCGCCTCATCCAGGTCGGCTCTCAGCTCTTCCGGTGTCGAAGCGCGGCCCGGATAGCTGCCGGTAACCGCGATCCCTCCTTCAAGCTTCTTGTCCCGGAACAAAAACCCTTTGACATCGTCGCCCTGCCAGCAGTGCAGCGATATTTTGATCGCGGCAAGCTTGATTAGAACCTCATCCGTATCGACACCGTGTTTGGCGTATAACCGCTTGGCTTCCTGATAAGCCTGTTTCACCGTTTCGCTCATGGTCAGTTCTCCTTCACAGTCAATTGGGTTGCGGACTGCCAGCGTTCCAGCAGCTCGTCTCGATCGGGAATCGGTCTCGAACGGTACGTCTGCGGCGGGAACGAAGCGGCAATCATGCGCCTCGCTTCATTCAAATCATCCAGTTTGCCGCTTGCGATCAACTGGACCGCAATATTGCCGACAGCCGTCGCCTCGGTTGGTCCCGTGCGGACTTCGATGCCCAGCAGATCCGCCGTCAGCTGCGACAGCAGACTGTTATGGGCTCCGCCGCCTACAATATGCAGCACTTCATACCGGACATCCGTCAGCCGTTCCAGCTCCTGCATGGCGTCGAGATAGCTGAGTGCCAGACTGTCAAAAATACATCTGGCCAGCCTTCCCGGCGTATCGGGAACGGGTTGGCCGGTTTCCCGGCAGAACGCTTGAATCTCCTGCGTCATGCCGGCGGGATTCAAAAAACGTACGCTGCTGCAGGGGACAAGGCTGCGAAACCCTTCTTCGCGCCCGGCCCGTTCAACAAGTTCGGCGAAGCTGTGACGTCGGCCCTCTTCGCGGCGGACTTCCTGAAGCATCCACAACCCCATAATGTTCTTGAGAAAACGGAAGGTTTCGAATACGCCCCATTCGTTCGTATAATTGGCGGCCCGCTGCTCCGGTCCGTTCAGCGGGGCCTTAAGCTCGGTTCCGAGCAGGGACCATGTCCCGCTGCTGATATAAGCCCAGCGGCTCTCCTCGGAGGCAGGTACACCGGCCACCGCGGAAGCGGTATCATGAGTCGGCGCAGCAATGAAGGTGCATCGTGGATACAGACCGGATTCCGCAAGTTCCGGCTTCAAGGCACCCACATCCGTGCCGGGCGACGTCAATTCGGCGAACTGGCCGCGTTCCAAACCGAGCAGCCGAAGCAGATCGAGGTCGAATTCGCGGGTCTCCAGATTAAGCAGCTGGGTGGTCGAAGCGTTGGTGGCTTCGTTGATCATCCTGCCGGTCAGCCGATAATAGAGATAATCCGGAACCAGCAGAATCCGGGCGGCGCGTGCCAATTCGGTTGGATCGTGGACATACAGCTGATACAAAGTATTGAAGCTCAGTTCCTGAATGCCGGTCTTGGCGTAAATCTCTTCCCGGCCGAACGTTTCTCTGTGCAGGCGTTCCGGTACTCCGTTCGTCCGGGCATCCCGATAAGCGTAGACCTCCTGCAGCCGATCGCCGAATTCATCGAGCAGTACATAATCGACTCCCCAGGTATCGATACCTACCGTACAAGATTCGATGCCGTTTTCCCGTGCCCGCCGGAGCCCGATCAATATTTCTTCATACAGCTCGTCGATGTTCCAACAATCATGTCCGTTTCTATGCGTAAAAGCGTTATCAAAACGATGCAGCTCACGCAGCTTCAACTTGCCGCCGTCGAACGAAGCGGCGGCAAGGCGGCCGCTGGAAGCGCCGATATCGACGGCAATCGCGTATGTCATGTTTCTACCTCCGCAGAAGCATACTGGTTTTCTTCCTCATCGTACCTGTGCATTTCTTTTCAGTCAACATAAAAACCACATTTAATGTGGTTTTTATTGGTTTTAATCTGCGAAATAGACATAAATACGCAAAAAAAAGCGAGACGGCTTAAGCCGTCCCGCTTTCATTTGTCGTCCGAAGACGAGGTTCAATCGATTATTCTTCTTCCGAATCGACATTGTGGTAGACCTGCTGTACATCTTCAAGGTCTTCGAGCGCATCGATCATCTTGTCGAACAGCTTCTCGGAATCGCCGTCTAGCGATACGAAAGTCTGCGGCAGCATCGTGATTTCGGCTGCCGTGAATTCTTCGATTCCCGCACCGCGCAGCGCTTCTTGTACCGCATGGAATTGATCCGGAGCCGCGTAGATAATAACGGACTCGTCTTCGGTCACGATATCGCGCGCATCCACGTCCGCTTCCATCAGCAGCTCGAGCACCTCTTCTTCGTCTTTGCCTTCAATCCCGATTACGGCCGTCTCGTCGAACATGTAAGCGACCGATCCGCTGACGCCGAGGTTTCCGCCATTTTTACTGAAAGCGGAACGTACGTCGGAAGCAGTCCGGTTGACGTTGTTCGTCAGCGTATCCACGATCACCATCGCTCCGTTTGGACCAAAGCCTTCATACCGCAGTTCCGTGTAGGTCTCGTCGCCGCTGCCTTTGGCTTTGTCCATAGCACGGTCGATGATCGCTTTGGGAACGTTATAAGTCTTGGCGCGTTCGAGTACGACTTTCAGAGCCCGGTTCGATTCCGGATCCGGCTCGCCTTTTTTGGCCGCCACATAAATTTCAACGCCGAATTTGGCATAGACCCGGCTGGTGTTGGCATCTTTGGAAGCCTTCTTTTCCTTGATATTATTCCATTTACGACCCATATCTATCCCGCTCGCTTTCCATAAATAGGTTACGTTCTTGAATTCACACCCATATATTGTAGCCTGAAAAAGACGCCGTAACAAGTGCCGCCTGCACGTACACCCTGCCGGGCGGAAGCCCGGAGTCTATGACTCAAGCGTCCCCGCTCAATTTGTTAAAAGCCCGCCGGGCATTCTGCAAGAAAAATTCCCGCTGCTGCCGCTCTTGCGCGGACAGATCGCCTTGAAGGCGATGTTCGGCTTCGCCGATCGCCAGATGCAGACTCTCCTTGAGGGCGCTGCGTTCCGCATCGTTCAACAGCCCTTTGAGCTTATCCGTAATATTTGGCGTATACGGCATGCGGTTATACTCTTCGGCACTGATCGTTCGCACATCCAGGTAGGTGTTTTTCACTTCGATGATGGTGCTTGGCGCGCGCAGCGTTTTGTCCGTCTCCACAACGACACACTTATTGACATGATCCGGATATACATTGATTATTTTCTGCCTGATTCCCAAAATGCCGCAGATCCGACTGAATGGAATCCGGTGTTCCCGGCTGACTTCATCCGACATAGGTCTCTCCTCCGTTCCCGCATCGGTCCTCGCGAACCGGATAATTCAAGCATATCATAATCGGCCCAAAACGGCTTCATCCATTGACAAACCGTTCGATTTTTCGATATAGTTGTTTAGACAATTATTAAAAAGTTTCCTTTTCTTTTGGAAGAATAGGAAGAACGGAGTCGATATGAACCCACAATCATTATGGAGTCGTCCTTTTTTGACGATCAGTTTTAGCAGTTTTTTTATTTTTATCAATTTTTATATTTTGGCCGTGACTCTGCCGGAGTACGCTTTGGCACACCTTGGAGGAAGTCCGAACAGCATCGGTCTGGTAACGACGATCTTTGTTATTGCCGCCGTTTTGTTCCGGCCGCTGACCGGAAAATGGTTGGACGAGATCAATCGCAAAAAGCTGCTGGTAGGCTCGGTGATTATGTTTGCGACATGCAGTTTGTTCTATGTATGGATCGATAATTATGCCCTGCTGCTGGTTCTGCGGTTCGTGCACGGGATCTCTTTTGGTATTGCGGCTACGACCACTTCCACCGTTGTGTTGGATGTCATCCCGAAAGAACGCAAAGGCGAAGGAATCGGCTACTTTACTCTTTTCATGAGCCTTGCGATGGTATTCGGACCTTTCATCGGCCTATCGGTCTCCTCCGGCGCGGGTTATCCGGTCCTGTTCCTCTTGATTGTGATCTTCGGGATGCTCGCCTGTTTGTTTGGTGTCATCACTCCGATTCCCAAACGCGACATTCAACCGAGCGATCTGGGCGCCTGGCATTTCAAACGCTTCATTGAACCCCGCGCCGTTCCGATTGCAGCGGCCGGATTTCTGATCGCATTCGCTTATGGGGCGATTTCGACCTTTATTTCCGTTTATGCAAGTTCTTTGGGCCTCAAGAGCGCTGCGAGCTATTTCTTTGTCGTCTTCGCCGCGGCCGTGCTGCTGTCCCGTCCTTTTACCGGCCGGCTGTTCGACCGGCGCGGCGCCCATATGCTCGTGTATCCCGGAATTGCTTTGTTTGCAATAGGTCTGCTCGCACTCAGTCAAGCCCATTCCGCCTTATTCTTTCTGGTGACGGCCGCTGTGATCGGCCTCGGTTACGGGGCAATCATTCCAAGCTTCCAAACGCTTGCCGTACAATCCGCCCCGGCTCATCGGAGCGGACTGGCGACCGGCACCTACTTTGTCCTGTTCGATCTGGGATACGGCTTGGGCTCTTATCTGCTGGGACTGGCCGCGTCTTCGGCCGGTTACCGCGTGATGTACCTGATTGGAAGCGCTGCGGCTCTGGCTGCCCTGCTGCCCTACTACCTGCTGTACCATCGGCCGCTGCGGCGCAAACATCGGCAGAGTCCGGCTGGCACAGCCTATAAAGCTTCCTTGTAACGGACCTGTTCCTCTGGGGAAAACGGCCGTTCCGCACAGCAAAGACCGGAAGAGCGATCTTCCGGTCTTTTGGTATGTCCGATATGCGGATTTGCAGCGGCGGAAGACTTATTTGTCTTCCGTATAGGGACGATCGCTGCGGCCGATAATCAGGTTGGAAGCCTGCCTTGTCGGGTCGGTCGTATCGCACAGATCGATATCGTCTTCGCGGTCGTACACGGTATGCGCCGATGGTTCCTTCGCCGAGGCGATTCGCTGCGCATCTTGAACTCCGGCAGGCGGTACCCGTTCGTCTACCGGCATCATGCCGGAAGTAGTCGAGGTGCCGTCTTCGTCGAAATAAGACGTATTGGTCGCTCCGCTGCGCCGGAACACTTCGTAAATCCGGCTTCGCATCGCTTCGTCTTCATCGATCATAACCAGTACTTCGCCTGCCTGAACACGCTCGTCGTAATATTCGGCTTCTTTCTCGGGAATGCCCAGACCGATAAATCCGCCTGCCAATCCGCCGACTCCCGCTCCAAGCGTGGCTCCCGCCAGTGCCGCGGCGATCGGCCCGGCTGCAAGCAGCGGCCCGATTCCCGGAATCGCCAGCGCCCCCAAACTTGCAAGGATTCCGGCCGCTCCGCCAAGCGCTCCTCCTGCCAAGACGCCAGTGGTCATCCCTTCCGGTGCTTTGGTCCCGGTTTCTTGCCGGATTTCTTCCGATTCTCTGGTATGTTTGGCTACCACCGAAATATTTTCCCGGTCGAATCCGGCTTCCGTCAGTTCATGGATAGCCCGAACCGCTTCTTCTTCATGCTCGAATGTAGCCGAAATTTTCTTGTTCATGCCCATTCCTCCCCGTTTTATCGATATGCCCCTTTTTACCCGTTCCATTTTCCCGTCAAACGTTCTCCAAAATGGGAAGCCTCTTAGTCTCCTACGGAAAACCTATCCCCCTTTCTTCCCTTGGCGGTTTGGCCTACGCATAGTATGATAGGACTATACGCATCGACAGGTCGGATAAGCGCGGATTTAAGGAGGGCATTTACAAAATGAAAGAATCGGAACATCCAGATCAGATTGTCGCCCAGTTTCTTCATGCGCTTGAAGATTGTATTTACGTTATGGACTGGGACGGAGAACATTTCCGATATCGGTACGTCAATCGGGCAGCAGCGCTGCTCAGCCATCTCGGTCCGGAACATATGGGACAGACGTTCTCCGAGGTATACGGCCACGAACCCGAAATGGGCAGATATCTGCACCATAAATATATAAAAGTCGTCAATGAACGCCAAAGTATCCGTTTTGAAGACGGAACGCTTCTTCCGAGCGGCGCGCTCAGCGGCGAGAGTATCTTATCCCCGATCTTCGGCGACCGGGGCGAAGTCCAGTCCGTGGTTTGCGTAACGCGGGATATGATCCCCGTGTCCCAACGGGGAAACCAACTGCATCATTATGCGTATCACGACGAACTGACCCAGCTGTTCAACCGGCGTTTTTTGTATGAATTTATCCATGAGCCGTTCGGACTTTTTCTGATCGACCTCGATAATTTCAAAAATATCAACGATGCCCTCGGGCATGAGACCGGCGATACGCTGTTGATCGAAGTCGCCCAACGTTTCAGACAATCGTTCGGCTCGCCTTATGTGATCGC
The DNA here is from genome assembly GCF_013185195.1 of Saccharibacillus qingshengii. Classification (GTDB taxonomy): domain Bacteria; phylum Bacillota; class Bacilli; order Paenibacillales; family Paenibacillaceae; genus Saccharibacillus; species Saccharibacillus qingshengii. The sequence continues at coordinate 62,415 of NZ_JAAZWC010000001.1, read as the reverse complement.
GCGTCAAGGCGCCGACGAATTCATTATTGTATGCGAGAAACCGATCCTGCGCCCGGAAGAACAGGCAAAGCGGATTCTGGAAATCCTCGACAATCCGTTTCTGCTCGGGGATCGGATGATCCGGGTCAGTGCGAGCGTCGGCATTTCTTCTTCTTCCGAGCGCAAGGATCTCTCGACCCTGCTTCGTCAGGCCGATATCGCGCTGTATTATGCCAAGAGCAAAGGGCGCAGCCGTTATCACGAATACAACGAGTCGCTGCGCTACGATCAGGTCATCAAGTTCGACTATGAGATCGCGCTCAATCAATGTATCGAACGCGAAGAACTGCTGCTGCATTACCAGCCGATCTTCGATGCTTCCCACAACAAAGTCGTGGAGGTCGAAGCGCTGCTGCGGTGGAATCTGGGTCATGCCGGCCTGGTCCCTCCTTCCGATTTCATTCCCGTCGCCGAAGAAACCGGCCTGATTGTCCCGATCGGCGAATGGGTCATTCGCCAAGCCTGCAAAGACCTGCCCAAGATCAGCCAGAAATTCGGACCCGATGTCCGGGTAGCCATCAATATTTCGCGTGCCCAGTTCGAAGCGGATCATTTTGTCGAACGGCTGAATGCCATTATCGCCGAAGAAGGCATGTCGCCGAACCGGTTTGATCTGGAAGTGACCGAGACCCTCGTGATGCGCAACCTGGAAGAGATCTGCATCCTGCTCGAACAGCTTCGCGGACAGGGCTTTATGATCTCGCTCGACGATTTCGGCACCGGCTATTCCTCTCTGGGAATCCTGGCTCAAATTCCGATCGACAAATTCAAACTGGATCGCTCTTTTATCGTTCAAATGAATCCGGCCGTGATCTCCGCTCTGCTGGCCATGGCACGCGCCATGAACCTGGACGTGGTGGCCGAAGGGGTCGAAGACGGCGAGCAGCTGATTCAGCTGATGAATATGGGCTGTCCGGGTATTCAGGGTTACCTGATCTGCCGTCCGATGAGCGTCGATGATCTGCCCCGTATTTGGTACCCCGATATCCAGTCTTCCCTGGTTTGACCGTACGGACATACACATATACAAAAAGCTGTTTCGACTGCCGCAGCAAGCGGGTCGAAACAGCTTTTTGTTGTGGCTTCTTCTGCTGCCGGCGATTATGGATTACTGGATCAACCCGACCTGCCGTGCCTGTTCTTCCGTCAGGATAAATTGTTCGGTCTCCCAATAATCTTTGTCGGGATCCAGGCCGAACATATCGATAATCTTGCTCCAGATCTTCCGCTGCATCGCTTCCTGCTGCGTAATCATGACCTTCATTGCGGTTGTCCCCTTTCGCTTATGGCCGGTTTTTGCTTTCTCTTTTATCTTTACCCGCTTCGCCGAAGCCTATACCGGTGTGCCGCCGCAATTTCGTTGGCATCCTACCAGATGGTCGTCGACCATCCCGGAAGCCTGCATCAGCGCATAACAGATGGTGCTGCCGACAAATTTGAACCCGCGTTTCTTAAGGTCTTTGCTCAAGCGATCCGACACTTCCGTTCGGACTGGTACTTCTTCGGGTAAATGGCGGTTTCCTTCAATCGTACGGCCCTCCACGAAAGACCAGATATACGTATCGAAACTTCCGAATTCGGCCTGCACACGCAGAAAAGCTTTCGCGTTGTGAACAGTCGATTCGAGCTTGAGGCGGTTGCGGATAATCCCGGCATCGCCCATCAGTTCGCCGATTTTGGCCGTATCGTACGCAGCGATGACTTCGGGATCGAAGCCGTCCATCACTTCCCGATAGCGCTCGCGCTTTTTCAGAACGGTGTACCAGCTTAGTCCCGCCTGTGCGCCTTCCAGAGTCAGCAGCTCGAACCAGGTTCGATCGTCATGCACGGGAACGCCCCATTCTTCGTCGTGATAACGGATATACAGCGGATCATCGTTAACCCAACTGCATCGGACCGGATTCTCCGGCATTTCGAATCGCTCCCCTGCTCACTTGTTTAATTTTATTTCGCACCCAAGCCCCGTTTGGGCAGTACCTTTACATAATCGTCGGACAATTTCATCAGCTGCAAAATATACTCGTAATCTTCGCGGTACGGCTCCAGATCGGTGATCGGTTCGTGCGTGTCCAGCGACACCGCTGTCCCGTCTTCGAATCCTTCTCCCGGAATATACAGAATGCCGTCCCCGACAAAAGACCCGGTAGGCAGATAATACCGGATTCCGACGACGTTGCGATCGGTGTTCAGCAGATCGCGGCCGAATACGGTATGGTTTTCTTTGGACAACGAAACGCCAAGCAGGTTCATCAGTGTCGGCACAAAGTCCATCTGCCCGCCTGCCAATTCGATCCGCTCGCCTTTTTCCAGACCCGGCACATGCACAATCAGCGGAATATTGAACCGGCTGGCATTGGCCTCATAAGAGATGCCGAGCATCGACGATACCCAGGCGGGATCGTTCTCGGCCGTAGCCAGTCCGCCGTGATCGCCGTACACGAGCAGCAGCGTATTGTCCCACAAGTCTTTGGCTTTGAGGTTCTCGATCAATTTCCCGAGTGCATAGTCCGTATAATGCTGGGCGTTCAGGTAGCTTCCGAGCTGCGTTCCCTGAAGGCGTTCCGGAATCTCAAGCTGCGGGAACTCTTTGGGCACATCAAACGGAGCATGGCTGGATGTGGTCACGAATTGGGCATAAAACGGCGAACCGTCCGCACGCATTTCGTCGATCTTCTCGAGTCCCACCCGGTACATCTCTTCGTCGGAAGCTCCAAAATTATTGAAATGATCGTTGACGTAGCTCGGCTTATCGTAAAAATTCTGGAATCCGAGCGCTGGGTACAGCTGATTCCGGTCCCAGAACGTGGCGTTGTTGATCTGGAATGTAGCGGTCTTGTAGCCTTTCTCTTCCAAGAGACGCGGCGAACTCGGAATCTCCCGGTCTCCGTAACCGGTCGACATCGCAATCGCCGCCGTCGGATAAATGGAGGTGTTCGAGATAAACTCCGCATCCGAAGTGTTGCCCGGGCCGATTTGCTGGAAAATGTTCGGGAAATAAAAACTTTGTCCAATCAATTCATTCAGATTCGGCGTCACTTCCTTGTTATCGAGCTTGTAGCCGATCGGGAAGTTCTGGAACGATTCCATCTGGACGACGATCACGTTCATGTCCTTCGCCGCTCCGAAATAAGCCGGTTTGGACGTTTTGCTGCCCGATGCTGCTCCAGCGTTCTTGTTCACATACGGAAAAGACTGCTGAAGAGCTTCCACCTGAGCCGCGACTTCTTCGGGCGAAGTGCTGGCCAGGAACTCGCGTTCTTTCTTTTTCTCGATGGCGGTACTGACCTGGTAATTCAGAAAACCGATATTTTCGGCGCGTACGATCTCATTGCTGATTGCGGAGCCCCGGCTGATCCTTACGCCGGACAGCAGCAGGCAGACAACCAACACCAACGATACCGCGATACGGCTCATACGTGTAGCCGTGCCGCTCCAGGAAGATTTCCCAGCGGAAGCGAACGAGAGCTGCCCGCGCGACCCGCGGCGCCGAATCGCACGTACGCCAAAGCGGACCAGTATGAACGCAAAGTCCGCAAAAAAGATGAAAAACGCGGGTTTGATCAATCCGCCTACCATGTTGCTCACTTCGGGCACCTGGCCGAGCGACCCCAGCACCGTGTAAGTCGGAACGGATCCGAAATAGGAATGATACACGGCAGCCGAGAAAAAGAGCAGCGACAGCAGGACATCGGCGGCCCAGGCTGTTCCCTTTTTCCAGCGTCTTGGAATGAGCAGCTCCAGCAGGCAGGTCAATCCGAGCGCCGTGGACAGATCGATAAAAACGCCGCTCAGTTCGAATTCGGAGAAGAAAAACCAGCGCAGCAGCAGCAGCTTGGCAAACAGGATACCGGAAGTGATCAAAAATGCTTTATCGGGTCCTCGGCTCGTCTGAAGCGGAGTCGGGATTAATTTCATTATTGGACACCTTCTTTGTTTACAGGATATGGATTCAACAACTCATTATAAAACACTATCTTTACACCGTCAAAACATTGCGTTAACACAAAGCCTTTTTTTCGGAAAAATCCAACAAAAAAAGACCCCGGTATCGAAATTCCCGGGGTCTGTCTGTGTATGCCGTCTGTGATCGTTCCTGTTCGCAACGGATCTAAATCTTCGAATCGTAATGGCGATGTTCGAACACGGACATCAACCCGTCCAACGTAATCAGACCGTACGAATACTGCTTCAACCGGCGTTTGTCCGTAGGCGAACCCGGATTGAACAAGGTAAGGCTCCCTTCCCGCTTGGGATTCGGGACCGTTCTGGATAACGGAATATGCGAATGTCCAAATACCACGATATCGACTTCTTCGTCTTCGAACGCGGCAAGCGCATTCGCTTCCGTACTCCCCCGGCCCAAATGTCCGTGCGTCAGTCCGATTCGCCATCCTCCGATTTCGACGATCCGGCGGTAGCCCCAGCGTTCGACGATAGCCGGTCCGTCGTTGTTGCCCGCTACGCCGTGAACGGGAGCGTATACGGCCAGCAGGTCGTACACCTCCGGAGACGTCCAGTCGCCCGCATGAAGAATCAGATCGGCCTCCGCCAGTTCTTCGACCAGCCGCGGCGGAAGAGCTTTCGCCATGCGGGGCATATGCGTATCGGAGACCACGACGATTCTGATCCTGCCGGTCGACAGCAGCGCTTCTTCGTTCATTGCGCTCGAACCCGTTCGCGGCGTTCGGCCCGATCCTGCTCGCTGATCTTCGGACAGTTGTAACAGTATTCGGCTCCCGGAAGCATATGGTACAGGCAGCAGCTTGGACGCAGTTGGATCTGCTCCGTGGGATGGGTCAGATGGGGCGTATACCGGAAACGCAGATCGAACGGATTTTTTTTGCGGCCAAAAAGATCGGGCTCCAGCGTCTTCATCTGTTCGTAAATCTTCTCCAGCCGGTCGCGGTGGGGCGCCAGCATCGGACCGAACTGCGGATGGCTCCGCCACATTTGCGCAAAATAATCCGCGCGGCCCGGCAGCTGCGCCCAGATCATGCCGATAGCAAGGCCTGACCTTGCAGCAAAGTTCTCGAACAGCGGACGGCAGGTCTGCCCGTAAAACTTAGCCAGACCTTCGCGCATCCACTCGTCGCGCTCGGCTTCGTCCGGCGGTGCCGTCTGCGCAAGGCGGCTGCCGATCACAAAGTTCAGGCTGTGCCCGTTCTCCAGGCGAAACAGCTGGACACTCAGATTGGCTGCCGAAAATTCCGGACGCAGTCCGGCGGCTGCCGGGAAGTACATCGAAGCGATGACGACCCCGCTGTACCAACTGCAAAAGTAAGTGACGGCCGCCTGAAGATCCGGAGCCTGCAGAACATCGGCGAATACACGCAGAAAAGACTCCGCGCCTTCCGGTGTGGACAGCTCGGCCAGCGAAGCCGACATCTCGGCCCCTTCAAGCGGTTCTGCGCTCATATAAAACTGCGGCAGCAGCAAATTCTTGTCGAATTCGATCATGGACGGTTCGGTCATCAAAAGATCATCCTTTCCGAATCGGGAATGTTTCTCATTTGTTTATCGTACTTGATTCCGTGCAGGGGTACAACACGAATCGTTAATGAGTTAAAAAAAAGACCGTTTCCTTCGCAAGAAGGAGACGGTCCGATACGTATCGTATGAGAGCTTGCAAAAATGGCGGCCGGATCAGACTTCCCGCATCTGCGGGGCTTGTCCGGATCGCTTCTTCAGCCAAACCGGCCCATGATATATTCCTGGGTCATTTGGTTCGAAGGGTTCGAGAACAGCTTGGTCGTATCATCGTGCTCGATCAGATTGCCCAGATAGAAATAGGCGGTCGAATCGGATACGCGTGCAGCCTGCTGCATGTTGTGCGTCACGATCACGATGCGAAGATCTTTTTTGAGTTCGATGATCAGCTCTTCGACTTTGCCGGTGGATACCGGGTCAAGTGCGGAAGCCGGTTCGTCGAGCAGCAGAATCTGCGGACTGACGGACAGGGCGCGCGCGATGCACAGACGCTGCTGCTGACCGCCGGACAGCGACAGTGCCGATTCTTTCAAACGGTCTTTGACTTCGTCCCACAAAGCGGCGCGGCGCAGACTCTGCTCGACAATCTCGTCCAGCTGCTTCTTGCCGCGTGTCCCGTGGTATCTCGGACCAAATGCGATATTTTCGTAAATCGACTTGTAGAACGGATTCGGACGCTGCCAGACCATGCCGATCTTCTGGCGCAGCGTGACCGCATCGGTGTTCTTGTCGTTCAGATCCTGCCCGTCCATCCAGATCCGTCCGGCAACGCGCGCGGACGCAATCTCGTCGTTCATCCGGTTCAGGGAGCGCAGGAAGGTCGACTTCCCGCAGCCCGACGGTCCGATCAGCGCGGTTACGCTTTTCTCGGGGAATTCCATATTGATCTTCTTGACGGCCTCGTTCGTGCCGTAAAATACACTCAGTTCTTCCGTGCCAAAGCGCGGCTGCGTACTGGTCTGCATAACGGAAGCCCTCCTATTCCATCCGCTTGGAAGCGGTAATCTTGCGGTACACGAAACGTCCGAACCAGCGTGCGACCAGATTGAACAGCAGAACCATGATCACGAGCACGGCGGAAGCGCCTGCGGCAACCTGCTTCGCATCCGGTACCACGCCTTCGCTGTTCAACTTCCAGATGTGTACGGCCAGCGTTTCCGCCGGACGCAGCGGGTTGATCGGGGAACGCGGATGCAGCGGATTCCAGTCGGTGAAATCAAGCGGCGGCGTCGTCATACCCGAGGTGAACAGCAGCGCGGCGGCTTCGCCGAATACGCGGCCGGCCGCGAGAATAGTACCGGTAATCAAACTCGGCAGCGCGACAGGCAGCAGGATCGAGGTGATGATCTTCCATTTGGACAAACCGAGTGCAAGCCCGGCTTCCTTCTGCTCTCTAGGTACGGCGCGGAACGATTGTTCCGTAATCCGAACCATCAGCGGCAGATTGAAGATCGCCAGCGCGATCGCGCCGGACAGCAGCGAATAGCCGAGATCGAAAGTGTTAACAAACAGCAGGAGACCGAACAAGCCGACAACGATCGACGGGAAAGACGACAGAACTTCGACGACCAGGCGAATGAAGGCGGTGATTTTGCCTTCGCGCGCATATTCCGCCATGTAAATGCCGCCGCCCAGACCGATCGGGATGGTGATGATCATCGTCAGGACGAGCAGGAACAGCGAGTTGAACAGCTGCGGCCCGATACCGCCGCCCGCCTTCATGTTCTGCGAAGGCGAGGTCAGGAAGTGCCAGTCGATTTGGGCGATCCCCCGGAAGAGGATAATGCCGAGCAGCCCGGCCAGAATCGCGACGATGAGAACCGCGAAAAAGACGATAATGCCGGTCGCAAGTTTGTCTGCGGTTTTTGCGTTCACAGTTTATTCCTCCTTTGGAGCAGCCGTACCGCAATGATGAACACAAAGGTCATAAAGAGCAGCATCAGCGCCATACTCCAGAGGACGTTGTTCTGTACCGTTCCGGTTACCGTGTTGCTCATGTTCAAGGTGATCACGCTGGTCAGGGTCGAAGCCGATTGAACCAGGGAAGTCGGCAGGAACGGAGCATTGCCGATAACCATCTGTACGGCAAGTGCTTCGCCGAAAGCGCGCGCGATGCCGAGGATAATACCCGTCCAGAGCGAAGGAGCCAAAGTCGGCAGCACGACGCGGTAGATCGTCTGCCAGCGCGTTGCGCCAAGCGCATACGACGCTTCACGCATGCCGCGCGGCAGCGAAGTCAGCGCGTCCGCAGCGATACTTGTAATCGTCGGCAGGATCATGATCGACAGGACAAGAGCACCCGCACCCACGCCGTAGCCTACCGAAGTCCCGCCTGTCAGCGAACTGATGAACGGAATAAGGACGGTCAGACCGATAAAGCCGTAAACGACCGACGGAATACCCGAAAGAAGTTCGATAGCCGGCTGCAGGATTCTTTTGCCTTTGCCCGGTACAATTTCGGTCATGAACAAGGCCGCGCAGATGCTGAGCGGGCCCGCGATCAGGGCAGCCAGCATCGAGACGACGAACGAACCCGCTATGAACGGAAGTGCGCCGAACGACGGCGTATCCCCGGTCGGATTCCAATTACGGCCGAACAGGAACTCGGCCAGGCTCACACCGTCTTTCGTAAAGGTGGCCAGTCCTTTGGAAGCGACGAAGTACACGATCGACACGATCACGACGATCAGCATGAGCACGCAGAGGTACGTATAAGTCTTACCGATCAGGTCTTCGCGGCGATGTCTGGCGAATCCGCGCGAAGCGGGTTTAGTATTTTCCATAAGTGGTTACCCTCTCCATTCGTTGTTAAACGCGCAAATAGAGGCGGAGAAACCGCCTCTTTTTTGCCGGTGCTGCCGAAAGATTACTGAATCGTTTTGCCTTCTGCGTCACGCTTGGTTTCCATGCTGGATACCGGGATGTAACCCAGTTCCACAACGTCCGCGTTTTGTACTTCTTCAGTCATCATGTAATCCAGGAAAGCCTTGGCTGCGCCTTCCGGCTCGCCTTTCGTGTACATGTGCTCGTAAGCCCAGATTGGGTATTTGCCACTTTGTACGTTTTCTTCTTTTGGTTCTACGCCTTCGTAGCTCAGAGCCGTAACGGTGTCGTCGAGGTACGAGAACGCCAGGTAACCTACAGCGCCTTTGGTATCGGCAACGATTTGCTTAACGGTACCCGAGGAATCCTGTTCGATAGCGCCCGGTACGTTTTCGACTTTTTCACCCAGTGCGTACTTCTCGAATGTGGCACGCGTACCCGAGCTGCTCGGGCGGTTAACGATGACGATCGCTTGATCGGAACCGCCAACGTCTTTCCAGTTTTTCACTTTGCCGCTGAATACGTCCAACAGCTGCTGTTTGCTCAGATCGGTTACGCCCGTATCTTTGTTCACGACAGTTGCCATAGCGACAACCGCGACTTGATGGTCAACCAGTTCGGCTGCCTTGTCGGCATCCAGTTTTTCTTCCGCGAATACGTCGGAGTTGCCGATGTCGGCTGCGCCTTCGGATACCTGAGTCAGGCCCGTGCCGCTGCCTCCGCCCTGTACTTGAACCGTAACTTCAGCATTCTCGGTCATGTATTTCTGACCCACTTGATCGACCAGCGGCTGCAGAGCCGTCGATCCGACTGCCAGGATGGATCCCGATACGGACTCTGCCGCCGGTGTTTCTGTAGCTGCCGGAGTTGTACCCGAACCTGCTGCCGATGTTTCCGTAGTCGCCGTTGTGCTGCCGTTACCGCAAGCGGTAAGTGCGAGCATAGCGGAAAGTGTTAAAGTGCCGAATAATGTTTTTTTCGATTTCATGTCTGGTTTGACCCTCCTAGTGGTGTTCATACGATTGCGGCCGTCTGCTCTCTATCCGAGTTGTCCGTGCCGCTTAACAGTTCCTATTGTAGAGAGCGAAAATTAACGCAAAACCATTGTTTTGTAAAAACAGTGTAAAATATTTCGTTTTGGCTTCAGAAATAAAAAAGATGCCCGCAGCGATCGCGGACATCGTATTCCATTTCTATTCGGACTCCTATTAAAATGGCTTCTTCTCTTCTACATCGCTCAGCATCTCTCAGCGCGCCGCTTCCACGATGCGCCAGAACGCCGGCTTCGCTTGAAGCTTGCGGTCAAAAGGCAGCGGCCAGTTGAGGCGGCCCCGCACCGGGAAACCGTCCAACCAGGTTCGCGTATCGGCCGCTCCCCAAAACGTAACCGAATCGATCGCCGAGCGGTACTCGCGGAACAGACGGAAGATCTCTTCGTAGCGGACCGTCAGCAGCTGCTCCATCTCCGGCGTCGGCGCGGCAAGGTCCGTTCTCCGATCTTCGAACCGGAACGCGGACAGATCCAGCTCCGTGATATGCAGCCTGACGCCAAGCGAAATGTAAAGCTCGATCGCTTCCTTAATCTCGTCGATCGGAGGACCGTACAGGTTCCAGTGTCCCTGCATCCCGATGCCATGCACCGGAGCTCCGGCCGCCTTGAGCGAACCGACAAGGCGATGGATCTTCTCCCGCTTGAGCGGATCTGTCTCGTTGTAATCGTTGTAAAACAGCAGGGCATCGGGATCGGCGCGATGCGCGATATGGAACGCCTGCTCCAGATAGTCTTCGCCGACGCAGTCCAGCCAAGGCGTTTGACGTAGATAGCCGGCCGCTCCGTCTTCGACGGCTTCATTGACGACGTCCCAGGCCCCGATCCTGCCCGCGTAGCGCCGCATAACGGTGTACGTATGCTCTTCCAAACGTTTCAGTACCTGGGTCCGAGAAGCTTGGCCCCCGTCTTCTTGGAATACCCAGGCCGGCGTCTGATTGTGCCAGACCAGCGTGTGACCCCGAACGGCCATCTTGTGCCGAACGGCGAAGTCGACGATCTCGTCGGCCGCTTCAAACGTATACCGGTCTTCTTCCGGATGGATCTCCTCGAACTTCATCTGATTCTCGGCAGTCAGGCTGTTATAGTGACGGGCTACAAATTCCTGCTCGCGCCGAAGCGTTTCCGTACTTACGGCGGCGCCTATTCGAAACAGGTCGGTATACGCCTTCTGCAGGGACGGCGTTTCTCTCTCCATCGGACTCTCTCCTTTTCATGTGCGTTTGCCGGCTTGTTCGCCGCTTTATTCCTTGACGCTGCCCAACTGCAGACCGTGTACGAAATACTTTTGCAAAAACGGATAGACAACGAGGATCGGCAGCGACGCTACGATCGTGATCGCGGCGCGGATCGATACCGGCGTCACCATATTTTGCGCGGCGGCGTTCGGATCCGCTCCACTGGACACGGCGGCGCTGCTGTTCAGGTTCATCGAAGAAGACAGCAGCTTCATCAGCTCGAACTGAAGGGTACTGAGTTCCTGCTTCGACGAAGCGTACAGGAAAGTATCGAACCAGGAGTTCCACTGCCCGACCGCCACGAACAGCGCCACGGTGGCGAGTACAGGCTGGCAGAGCGGCAGGATGATCGAGATGAAGGTCCGGAAATCGCCTGCGCCGTCGATCTTGGCCGATTCGATCAACCCTTCCGGGAGCGTCTGGATGTACGTCCGGATTACGATCATGTTAAAAGCACTGACCAGTCCGGGCACGATATAGACCAGGAAGTTGTTCAGCAGATGCAGGTCTTTCATCAGAAAATAAGTCGGAATCAGACCCGCGCTGAAGTACATCGTCAGCACGACCAGAATCGTGATCGGCTTGCGCAGGATATAATCTTTGCGGCTGAGCGTATACGCGAGCATCGAAGTCAGGAACAGACTGAGCACCGTAGCCAGCACGGTTCGGGCCACCGAGACCCAGAACGCGTTCAGAATGTTGCCGTTCGCGAACACGGCGCGGTAATTCTGATCGGTCCAGATTCTCGGCCACAGATAGATGCCTCCGCGGATCGTATCGTTGCCCGCATTCAGGGACACCGCGAACGTATTGAGAAACGGGTACAGCGTAACCACGGCCACGGCGATCATCAACAGGCCGTTCAGCGTGTGGAAAATAAACGGTTCGATCTGCGTTTTTTTGGCGTTCATCGCTTTCGTCCTCCCCTAGATCAGCCGGTCTTCGCCGAGCCGCTTCGCGATTGTATTGGCGGCAAAGATCAGCGTGATGCTGACGACCGTCTTGAATATGCCGGCCGCGGTCGCAAGCGAGTAGTTGCCGATCTGCAGGCCGTATTTCAATACGAAAATATCGATGGTCTGCGACCAGTCCACAACGACGCCGTTGCCGAGCAGGTACTGTACTTCAAAGCCCGCTTCAAGCATCCAGCCCATATTCATGATCAGCAGGATCACGACGATCGACTTGATGCCCGGCAGCGTGATATACAGCATTTTGTGATATCGGTTCGCTCCGTCGATCTCCGCGGCTTCATACTGCGAAGGATCGATCGAGGTGATGGCCGCAAGATAGATAATGGCGTTCCAGCCAAGTTCTTTCCATACATGGGAACCGCCGACGATGCCCCAGAAATACTCCGGTACGCTGAGCCACATAATCGGTTCGTTGATCAGCCCCAGGTTCATCAGCACCACGTTCACGATCCCGCCGTCGACCGACAGAGAGCTTGCCACGATGCCCGTTACGATGATCCAGGACAGAAAGTGCGGCAGATACGAGACGGTTTGAATGGTTCTTTTGAAAAAGCGTCCTTTGATTTCGTTCAGCAGCAGCGCGAACACAATTGCGGTGACAAAGCCCAGGATCATATTGATCAGACTCATCGCGACCGTGTTGCGAAGCACGCGCAGGAAAGCGTCGTCCGTAAACAGGAACGCAAAGTGTTTGAATCCGACCCATTTTTGTTCCGAGAACACTTTGGCGGGACTGTAATCCTGAAAAGCCATAACCCAACCCCAGATCGGGTAATACGAGAAGATAAGGATATAGACAACGATTGGCAGCGACATGAACATGAGCTGCTTTTGACTGCGCAGACGCTTCAATAGCGATGTTTTGGGCAAACCCGCGGATGCGGAACTGCTCGGAACGGCTTTGGCCATAATACTTTCCCCCTAACCGGCTATTCGGACTCGATTGGCGGCAAAGGACGGAAGAAGCGGCTGCCGCTCCTCCCGATCCTGCCTCCTTGGGTTACTTGTCCGTGGCCCAGTTTTTGATGCGCCATTGGATTTGTTCGTTAACGCGTTCTTCATAAGCTTTGACATTGATCTTGCCAAAAGCTTCGACATATTTGCTCCAGGCCGCCTCGAAGTTTGCGCTGTCGGCCATGACCGCCTGCGGCAGATACTTAAGCGAAGTGTCGGTCATCTGTTTGTTCGCGACGGAAGCGTCGGAACCTTCGATCAGATCGATCTGCCAAGCCGGGTAATAGACGGGATTCTCGGGAGCCGGCGAGAAGAAATCGCTCCAGGTCTTGAATCCGTAAGTATCAAGCAGTTTCTTGTCTTCGTCGCGCAGACTGGCGTAGAATTCTTCCGGTTGGTCGCCGGGGCCCGTCGCATTGCCGTCGCTGAACGTACCCTGCGTCTTCGGTACGGCTCCATAGAATCCGTCCGCGCGGTTGGCAAGTTTCCAGGCCGGATCTTCCTGCTGCTTGCGCTGTTCCGGCGTACGGTAGAACCGACCTTTGTCGTCGACCATGTAATCGACGCCTTCTTCGCCCCAGCTCAGCATCTTCTGGTAGTCCTCGCCCATCAGGGCATCTAGGAACTTGATGATGCGTACCGGATCTTCGGCGTTCTTGCTGATCCCGAAGCCGTTGTTCAAGTTAATGACCGGACGGTCGAGATAATGGTCCTTGATACTCGTATCGTAGACAAGCGGGAATCCGACATAGGTCTGATCGATTTTGTTCTGCGAGACCAGCGTATCTTCGGCCGGCTGGAAGTTCCAGTGCTGGTCGAACATGCCGAGTACGCGTCCCGACGATACTTTGGCCAGATATTGGTCGTAGTTCTGGACGAACGCTTCTTTGTCGAACAGCCCTTCGTTATACAGACCGTTCAGCGCTTGATAGTACTGTTTGGACATATCCTTGTCCGCAAAGACCGTCGCGACGTCGTTGTCGACGACGACGCCTCCGTCGTTGGGGTGCCCGGTGAGATGCTCCGGCGGATTCAGCAGCGGGAACGTTCGCCAATCCGAAGCGAGTGTCGTAAAACCGATGGTCGGCTGGCCGTCGATCGTCGGGTTCTTGGCTTCGTAGTCGCGAATCAACTTCATGTATTCGTCGAGCGTCTTGGGCGTCGGATAACCGGCGTCTTTCAAGATGGCTTTCTGAATCCAAAAAGCCGGACCCGAGTAGGAGCTGCTGTTGAACTCCCCGGAATAAGCGCCATAGTTCGGCAGCCAGTAGATATGGCCGTCACTGGAGTCTTTCATCCGGTTCCAATGTTTCTCGTAGTGCTTTTTCAGATTGGGCGCATGCTCTTCGATCAGATCTTCCAGCGGAATGACGGCTCCGGCCGCGACCAGCTTGGTATCGGCGGTAATCAGGTCCGGATAATCGCCGCCGGCGATCATGACTCCGAGTTTCTGCTGCAGATCCCCGACCAGGAATTCCATGTTCAGTTTGACCCCAAGGTCGTCCTGAATCTTTTTGTAAATCCGGTTATCGGCGGTCGGTGCCTGATTCGGTGTACTGATAAAAGCCGAGATGGTTACGACTTTCGAACCGTCCTTCGCATTTTCCGCTTCTTCGCCTCCGCACGCGCTGAGCGTCAATGCAGCCGCAAGAATCAAGGACGTCGCTCCCCACAGTTTTTTCATGTTCAACCCCCTCATATGTTGTCCTCTTTCGAGATTGGATCGTTTGTACTCTTTTATTATGATCTAATGTATACGCTTTCATAATAGGCAGACTTAAGCTTCTTCCCCCCTAAATTTAAGGCTATTTCCGTTCCTTACAAAAAAAGGACGCTCAGCATAAAGCCTGCGCCCTGTACTCCGCCGGCTTGAGGCCGGTCTTCTTCTCGAATTGTTTAAGAAAATGCGGATAGCCTTTGTATCCGACCCGCTCGGCAATCGCGCAGGAAGGCAGATCGCTCTCCAGCAGCAGCCTGCAGGCTTCCCCGATCCGCAGATCGTGTACGAACTGCGCGATCCCCATCCCGTAGCGGCGGGCAAAAGACTGTCCCAGGTAAACGGGATGCACATAGAATCGTTCCGCCAGTTCCCGGATCGTAAAACTCTCGGTGTAGCGGCTGCGCAGAAAATCCGCCACCTGCGCCTGCACCCCGCCCCCGCTCCGCTCGGCCAGCAGCGACGCTTCCGTATGGCAGTCCAGACAAAAGTCTTCCAACCGCCGCTGCGTCTCCGCAAGGTTCGGCAGCAGGGTCACCCCGCCGCAAAAAGGCGATCGGCGTATCGTTTCTTCGAAGTCGCCTCCGAGCTCCTGACAGACCGAAGCGCAGCGCAGGACAATTCGCGCCGCGAACATCTCGACCAGATCGGGAGAAGTCCTTCTGCGTTCAAATTGCAGGAACGTTTCCCGCAGAGCAAGCCGAATCTCTTCCTTGCTCCCGCTCTCGGTCAATGCCGCGATCCGGTCCGCTTCTCCAAGCTCCGCCGCATCAAAAGACAGCACGTTGGAGGCGGTGTCCGCATGAACGGCAAAATCCGATCCGCCGAAAAACAACAGCTGCGCGGCTTCCTCGGCGCTGTCGAGCGACGTACGCAGTTCTTCCAGTCGGTCCACGCTTCGTCCGGCAGCCAGGCGTACCCGTCCCCGTGCTTCACCGGGAAGCGAACGGAGCAGTTCGCCAGCAAAAAGGCGCGCTTCCTCGGTAGGGTCCCGATCCGCCGGAATACCGACCACGATCCCCGACAAGCCGCGTCCGGACTCGACCCACCGGCAGCAGCGCCTGCTCTCTTCGGCCGAACGGACAATCTCGCGCGCCGCCTGCATCCACTCGGCGTTGGCCGTCAGCCGCATATACACCCAGCTTGCGGCCGTATCGGACATCCGCTCAAGCGCCGGTTCGACCGGCCCGGAATCATCCCGGCGTTCGCCGAACAGGATCGACGAGAGTGCCCTGCGCTCTGTCAGCGCTTCGGCATGACGCGTCTGCGTAAGCAGCGCTCCTTGTTCCCCGAGCTGCCCGCTCAGACGCCTCAGCATCTCCTCGGTTTCTTCGTCCATCAGCGGCTTGGTGAGGTAATTGGATACACCCAGGCGCATAGCGCGGCGGGCATAATCGAAGTCGTCGTAACCGCTCGTAATCACAAACAAAGTAGAAAAGTCGCCCGCTTTGCGCGTTTCTTCGATCAGCTGCAGCCCGTCCATCACCGGCATGCGGATATCGGTGACGACCAGATCGGGTGCGGCGCTGCGGATATGTTGGAGAGCTTCCTCCCCGTTTTCGCAGATCCCATCGACGCGAAAACCGTATTTTTCCCAATCGATCATCCATCTCAGTCCTTCGATTGCCAGAGGCTCGTCATCGACAAGCAGCACTTTGTAGCTCTTCTCCATCTCCATCGTTACGCCTCCTTGTCCCACGGATAAGCGGCCTCTTCTTCCTCCTGGTTCAACCAGCAGGGCGGAATAACAAATCCCGCTTCGGTCCCCTGCCCGGCCCGGCTGCGAATAAGAAGTCTGACATCTCGTTGGTAAAACAGCTCCAGGCGCCTGTGCACATTGCGAAGTCCGACATTGTTCCCACCGCCCGACGGGCATTCCAGGTGCATCCGATCTTCTACCTGACGGAGCTTCTCTTCATTCATGCCGATACCGTTGTCCCGGACGAAAAGCGCAAGTCCGTCGGCACTCAAACGAACCGAAATACGGATCATACGCCCCGACTTCCGACCTTGAAGCCCGTGTTTGCAGGCATTTTCGACAAGGGGCTGGATGCTCATCCGCGGAATCCGAAGTTTCGCGGCCTCCGGCTCTACCTCGAACTCATAATCGAACCGGTCGCCGAAGCGGAATTTCTCGATTTCGAGATACATGCGGGTAAATTGAAGTTCTTCTTCCAGCGGCACCCGATCATCCGGGCGACTGAGCAGCTGCCGCATCAACAGCGACAGGTTTTTGACGATGGTCGTCACTTCGCGATAGCCGTTTCGGGTGCAGACGACCAGCACGGCGTTCAGCGTATTGAACAGGAAATGGGGATTCACCTGACTCTGCAGCATGGCCAATTCGGTTCTCACACGGTCCAGCTCCAGATTCTTTTGACGAATTTCCAGTTTGTAGACATCGTTGATCAACGAGCGGATCCGTCCGGTCATCAGATTGAAGGCATGAATCAGCCCGCCGATCTCATCCCGTCCTTCCGGAATATCGATCAGGTCGAACTTTTCGCTGCGTACCTTTTCCATATGGCGGGATAACCGTTTGATACGGGAATGATAAGAACGGAATATAAAAAAGATCAGCAGCGAAGGCACAATCGTACTGAAAATGCCCAGAACCAGAATGGAGCGCAGCGATTCGTGTCTCAGCCCGTTGATATAGCGGGTATCCGAGATTCCGACAAGCTTCCAGCCTTTGACGTAACTCAAGCTTCCAAGCGGCCTCTCCAGCGCAAAGCCCGATTCCGCTTCTTGGGAGGTCAATTTGGCATTGGCATAAAATTCGCCTTCGCCGTCCCTCCCGCCCTGTCCGTCAGCTACAACCCGGTTGCGTCCGTCTACCAACTTGAACTGGACGCTCCCGTGTTCCCGGTTCAAAATGTCCGATACCCGTCCGAGATCCAGATCGACACGCGAATATTTGGCATATCTCGCATAGGAAGGGTACACATCCATCCGGCCTACGATACTGATCCGGCGTCCGGGTTTGTACGCTTCTTCGTCCCGGTAGGCGGATACCGCCACAGCCGACGCCGAAGCGCCCAGAGGCTCCATCCATACGGGTCTGCCTTTTTCCTGCCGGATAACCCGGTAATTCGAACCTTCCTGAATGGTCCGGTTTGTCGTGTAGACGCGCACATCCAGAATATTCGCGGACATATACCGGGTAAGCTTATCCCTCAGAAAACCGTCGTACATCGTATAATAGTCCGACGGAGAATCGTAGGTGCGGTCGAGGGCTTCGTACAGCGAATCGTCGGCCGCGATCGATCGGCTCAGCGCCACGCTCTCGTCAATCATGCCAAGCAGCTCGCCGCCGGCCCGTTCGACGGATCGGCGAAGATTTTCGCGCTCGCGTATTTCGATATCCGCCGACGTCCGCGCATAGAAGAACAGGTTGATCGACATGATCGGCAGCAGCACGCACAGCAGATAGATCAGCAAAAACTTCCGTTTAAGCGGAATATCGTTGAGTTTGGGCAAAGAAAAACTTCGGCGTCTCATCGCTTTCTCCCCCGTTCTCGCGACCGGTAAAGCGAAGGCAGTTCGCCGGTAACGGCTCTGAACTTGGCGGCGAAGTATTCCGTATCGTGATAACCCAGTTCGCCGGCGATCTCGGAGATCTTCCGGTCCGTGCGACGCAGCAGCCTCTGGGCTTCTTCCGCGCGCAGGCGGTGCATATATTCGTTAAATCCGTATCCGGTCTCGCGCTTGAACTGCTGACCGAAATAAATCGGACTCAGACCGGCTTTGTCGGCCAGATCGCGCAGCTGAAGTTTGTCCCGATAATGGGTCCGGACATACTCGACCGCTTCGGCAATCGGGGCCGCCGGCGTATAACCGGCAGGATGCTTGCTCCGTACAGCCTCGGCGGCTTCGACGCAGCGGCGCTGCAGCTTCGCTTCCGCGAAGCGGTCGATACGGTCGGCACGCAGGTCCGAACAGGGCAGATCGGGCGGCGATTTCTTCTGCTCCCGGTGCAGCAGCTCTCCGTACAAATAGCGGACTACGCCTTCCGTCCAGCCGACCGGGGCAAGCAGACGTCCGAACAGACGGAACAATTCCGTTACCTCCCGGGCAGCCGCTTCGGGCTCTCCGTCTTCGACCCGCTTCAATATGGCTTCGGCCGAAGCCATACATGCCGCAAAACCTACGTTCCCGGCCGTTTGCGTATCCGCATACCGGTATACGGCCGCTTCGCGAAGAGGAGCGGCGCGTTCCCGCAGATTTATCGCCTGACCGTAGAGCAGCGGAAGCGATTCGCAGCCTCTGCCTCCTCCGCTGACATATACGGACAGACCGGAAGCCGCCGAGCGAAGCCGGGTCAGGCGGCAGTCTATTCCTTCGGGCATACAGGCCGCGAGCAGCCCGGCCCTGCCGGGTCCGTCGTCGAACGTCCAGGCCTCGGTCCCCGCTGCACGCAGGTCGTCCGCCAACTGCCTAAGGGAATCCCTCGCGGAGACTCTGCCGGAGAACGCCGGATTCTCCGCAGCTTCGCCCAGCAGCACGCAAAACGGCGTATTTGCCGCCGCTCCCGGCAGGGAAGCGCCTTCTGCCGGGCTTTCGCCGCGGAGCAGCCGAACGAGGAGCGCTTCTTCGGAAGCGTCGCGCAGCGCGGCGGCCGCTTTGCGTTGGGTGCGGCCTTGATCCAGCAGCATGAGCAGTTCTCCCAGCATCGCATGAATTTCTTCCGTTACGATCGGTTTCAGCACATAGCGGTCCGCTCCGCTCCGCAGCGCCTGCTGGGCATAACCGAACTCGGTATACCCGCTGACAATCACACTCCGCACATAAGAATCGGGGCGGCTTTTGAGCGTTTGGATCAGCTCCAGCCCGTTCAATACCGGCATCCGGATATCCGTGACAACCAGATCCGGATGGTGGACGCCAAACAGTTCCAGCGCTTCTTCTCCGTCGGATGCAGTACCGCATAATTCGTAACCGTGCCCTTCCCAATCGATCATGGTCTTCCAGCCTTCGAGCATCAGCGGCTCATCGTCCGCCACGATGACTTTGTACATGCGCTTCTCCCCCTGTGCTTCGATTTGGTTCCAGTATGTCATCAGCAGACAGGGCAGGCAATGTACACATCTACGTTTTGTTGGATAATTCTACACCCATTTGTAAGCGTATTCTTTAGTCTTCGGACGCTTTCGACCGATAAGAGGCTGGGCTGCAGCCGACAGCCGACTTGAAGCTGCGGCTGAAATAGGCCGGGTCCGCGTATCCCGTCTGGCGGGCAACCTGATGCACTTTCAGCGAGGTCTGCTGGAGCAGCAGGCAGGCCCGGTTGATCCGGATCCGGGTCAAATGCCAGGTGAACGAACGGCCCGTCTCCGCCGTAAACAGCGCACTCAGATAATTGGGTGTCAGCTTGAGCCGCAGCGCCAGCCTGTGCAGCGTAAGCTCGGGATCCGCATAGTCCGACTCGATCGCCAGCAGAGCCAACCGGACAGCCCGGTTCATAAAGTCAAAGTTCGGCAGCGGATCGAAAGGTTCGTTTAAGCCCAGGCGGCCCAGACTTTGATGATACAGACTTTTCAATTCGCCCGGCGAAGCGGCCACTCCGCCGATTCCCAGCCGAACCGTTTCGTTCAGCCGCCGCTCCAGCAGTCTTCTGCAGTCCGCCGCATATTCTTCAAGTGGAGGTACGCTGTATCCGTCCGCAAACAGCACCGCTGTCAGCAGCTGTTCGCCGGCAGCCACTACGGAAGTCCCGAATCCGGACAGCGCATCTTCGAGCAGCGTCTTGGCCAGAAAGCGGTCGGGCTTGGTCCAAAACGCCCGGTCCGGCACCATCACGGTAAACAACCCGACCCAGTTGAACGGAGGGAACAGCGAGCGGTCGCTGAGCAGATCCCCGACATAAGGATCGCCGAGGAAATCCTGCATTTTTTTCTCCAAGGCATAACGTTCCCGCAGCAGCCGCGCCGCTTCCGGCTGTGCGCCGCCCGGCGAGGAGAAATCCGTGTCCGCTTCCGGCAGGGCAAACGCATATTGGCACAGTTCGAGCAGAATCCGGAGAATCGAAGCGCGGATTGCAAAAGACTCCGAAGAAGGCTCTTCCTCTTCCCCGCCGGACAGACGCGACAAGCGTTCCAAATCGGGCTGAAGCCTCGTTGTCAGTTCCGAATCGGCGGCAAACAGACTGCTGCCCAGCGACGCAATCCGGCCGTACATGACCGCATCGTCGATATCAAAATGGATACAAAAATAGGTCATGGTATTCGATTTCCCGATCCGGCTCTCGTGTCTGCATCCGGGCGCGAGCAGCAGCAGCTCCCCCGGATGCTGGATATGGGGCTCTCCGCCGATCCGCGTGATCTGCTGCCCTTCTATTACATAATTCAGCTCGAACAGCGCATGATCATGCGGCGGATACGACCATCCCGACGCCACTTTGCGCCAATGCGCGCCGCACATTTGAAAAGAAAAACGCAGATCCGGCAGCGCATACTGCCCGAGATTGAATTCTCTTCCTCCTCCCGCTTCGGAAGTCCAGGACATCTTGTTTCCTCCTTTTTTGAAGATACGCTTATTGATGAAAAAAACGAGCCTACCTTTCGGACGAAAGGCAGGCTCGTTTCCGCTTCGGGCTTCAAATTCCGACCTCAGCCCAGGTCCGCCCGGTCCGTTAATTCGACAAACGGGGGTGAAGCCTCCTCCGCAGACTCGTTGTTCCCGACGAAGCCGTGCAGCTCGAACACCACGATCTCATTGCTGCCGCTGCGCAGCAGGGGAGCCGGCACGTAGAGCGTCCGGGTCGGGCCGGCCTGCCAGTAGCGGCCCAGCAGGAACCCGTTCACCCAGACGTTTCCTTTGCCCCAGCCGTCCGTGCGAACGAACGTATCGGCCGGTTCTTCGACCGCAAAAGTGCCGCGGTAGAACGCGGGACGCGCTCCGGCCGATTCTTCGCCCGAGAACGCCGCTTCGTTCTTCGCGCTGCTCAACGAAGCGAATTCGAGAGCCGACAAATCGTCCAGCGGCAGCGGCGTAATCTCCCACCCGTGCAGGAATTGATTGCCGACGCGCACGCCTTCGGTAATGCCTTTGCGATCGCGCATCAGCGGCCCGTAATTGATCCGGCCCATATTCTCGACCAGAATGTCGAGGCGCAGCCCGCCTTCCGGTACGCGAAGCACGGTACCTTCCTGCGGTTCCCAGCGGTTGACAAGCGCGATCTGCTTGCCGTCCGCGAAAACGATCGCCCGGTCGCGCACCTCCTGCAGGAAGAGCTTCCCTCCGTTATGTTCACTGCCGATCATGGTCGTATACAGAATGAAGCCGTAGGCCTGGCCGACTTTTTCCATCGGTTCCGGAACGGCACTGCGGATCGGATCGCCGGGCAAACGGACCGCCTGCTCGAACAACCCGGCCGACTCCCGCAGTTCGACGCGCCCGTAGGCCTGCTTGGACAGAGGGGCCGGCGGCTCCGGCGGCGTCAGTCCCAGACGCTTCGACAGCAGTTCGCGCACCGCGAAGTATGCTTCCGACGGATCTCCGCTTTCGCTCAGCAGCGCGCTGTAATCGTAGCTGGTAACGGTCGGCTCGTAATGGTTGACATGGTTCGCGCCGTTCATGAAACCGAAGTTGGTTCCGCCGTGGAACATATAGAAGTTGAACGAAGCTTCAAGATCCAGCATCTGCCCGACCTCCGTTACGATCTCGGCTGCGGAGCGTGTATGGTGAGGCCCCAACCAGCGATCGAACCAGCCGTCCCAGAATTCCATGACCATGAGCGGGCCTTCCGGCTGATGCCGGCGCAGTTCTTCGAACGCCCCGGCCGTCCCCGAACCGAAATTGACCGTCGCCAGCGTTCCGGCGAGCGAGCCGGCGCGCAGCATGGACACTTCTGGGCCGTCGGACGTGAACAGCAGCACGTCCATGCCGCGGCGGATCATCCCGTCTCGCAAATATTCCAGATATTCCGTATCCGACCCGTAGCTGCCGTATTCGTTCTCGATTTGCAGAGCGATAATCGGTCCGCCTGCGCTGCACAGCAGCGGGTGAAGACGCGGCAGCAGCTCGTCGAAGTAAGCATCCACTTTGGACAGATAAGCCGCATCCGAGCAGCGCAGACGCAGATCCCCGTCTTCGAGCAGCCAAGCCGGCAGCCCTCCGAATTCCCATTCCGCGCAGATATACGGGCTCGGACGGACGATGACATGCAGACCCAGAGAGCCGGCCAAGCGCACGAAGGCTTCGAGATCGGCGATGCCGTCGAAGACGAAATGTCCTTCCCGCGGTTCATGCAGATTCCACGGCACATACGTCTCGACCGTATTGAAGCCGCAGGCGATCAACCTGCGGAGACGGTCCTCCCAATATTCCGGCACGACGCGGAAATAATGAATCGCTCCCGAACGCAGCTGAATCGGTTCATTTTCGTAATAAAAGTGGTTTCCTCTGGTCTCGAACGTCGGCATAAGCGCCCTCCCTTATATACGGACTGCAGTTCTCCACAACCAAGCGGCCGCATACCACCGGTGCAGGCAGCGCCCTCTGGATCTCTATAGAGAGAACTTCGCGCCCAAGCCTCCCCCTTCCTGCCTCCCGTCGCAAAAAGCCGGGTAAGCCTCGACATGTTCCAGAAACCTGCGCAGGGCGGGCGAAGCGTGTTCACCGCTTTTGAGGCAGATTCCGAGCCGGCGATAGGCGGGAACGCTAAGTTCTTTTTGCACCACGCGGTACGGGGTCCGGTTCAGCACAAGTTCCGGGAGAATACTGATACCCAGGCCGCTCTCGACCATGGAGATGATCGCATAATCGTCCCGGGCGGTAAAACGCACTTTGGGATGGATACCGTGCAGCTCGAAGATATCCCGAATCTCGTTGACGGTGCCTTCTTCCAGCAGCAGAAAAGGCTCTTCGCCAAGCATCTCGACCGGGAAGCGTTCCAGGTCCGCCAGCGGATGATTCTCGGGCAGAATCACAACCAAGCGATCCTGCATCAGAAACCGGCTCTCAAAGTCCGGCCGCACGGGCAGGCGCTGGAAACCGCAGTCGGCCTGCCCGGTGTCGAGCCAATTCTCGATATCGCTGTAATGACCGTGCAGCAGTTCGAAGTCCACCCCCGGATACTGCTGCTGGAACGTCTGGATCAGTCCCGGCAGCCAGTTGACGGCGGCACTGGTAAACGTGGCGAGGCGGATCAATCCCGAACGGAGCCCGCGCAGATTCGCCGTCTCGTCGATCAGTTCCCGATGCGCCTGGACCACCTGACGGATATACGGCAGCAGACGCTGTCCGTCCGATGTCAAGCGGATGCCGGAGCGGTCCCGGATCAGCAGGGTCAGCCGCCATTCTTTTTCGAGCGCGTTCAGCATATGGCTGATACTGGACTGCGTATAACCGAGCGAGGCCGCGGCTTTGGTCAGGCTTCCGGTCTCGAGCGTTTTGAGAAAAGCTTCGTATTTGTGCGTGGACATCCTGGCCCTCTTTCCATCATTAAAATTGTTCATGTTAACCATGAAAAACATTCGCTTTGCTCATGCTTTTCTTCAACTTATACTGAGAAAGGCAAAAAATCAACGGATTTTTATGCAGGTTCCCTAAACTCTATACGACCGGAAAAGGATGACGAAAAGAATGAAGATGCACATGACGAAAAAAACGGCCGATCTGTCGATCGCCCTGGTCTCGGCGGCCTGGGGCTCGTCTTATTTGCTGATGAAATTGGGCCTCGACGGGATGGAACCGTTCATGCTGATCGCCTGGCGGTTCCTATTGGCCTTCGCGCTGACGGCGCCGCTGTTCGGGCGCCGAATACGGCTGGCCGACCTGAAGACGGTCGGCTATGCCGCGGTGCTGGGCTTCGTACTGTTCGTCATGCTGGCGCTGCTCATTACGGGACTTGAGACGACGACCGCGTCATCGGCCGGTTTCCTGACCAGCGCCATGGTCGTCTTTGTCCCGATGATCCAGCTCGCGATCACCCGCCGGCGGCCGAGTCTTGCCATGACCGCAGGCATCGTGCTGACGATGGGCGGTATCGCGCTGCTCACCCTGCAGCATTCGCTGACGTTCGAGAGCGGATCGCTGCTCTGCCTGCTCGGGGCCTTCGTCTACGCCGTGCATATCATTCTGACGAACCGGTTCGCCAAACGCGCCGACGGCCTGACGCTGGGCGTGCTTCAGCTCGGATTCACCGGATTGTTCGGATTGATGTTGGGACTGGGGTTCGAGACGCCTTCGATCCCTCAGGGCGCTTCGCAGTGGACCGCCGTCATCGGTCTTGCGGTGATCTGCAGCGCGTTCGGATTCGTGATGCAGACCGTCGCGCAGAAACATACGACGCCCGAACGAATCGGCGTGCTGTTCTCGCTGGAACCGGTCTTCGCCGCTTTGTTCGGCTTCGTGTTCCTGGGCGAGATGCTCGGCACGCAGGGGTATCTGGGTGCCCTGCTCATTCTCGGAGGCGTCATGGTGTCGGGACTCAGATCCGCTCCGGCCCGTTCGCTGCCCCGCCCGCCGCGTATTCCGGGAATCCGTTCAAGATCCCGCGCCAAAGACCGCAGTCTTCGGACGGAAGCCGGCGCGTAATCCCGGCCGTTGGGACTTCCCCCTGCTCGCTCTTTTCCGATCTCTTGCATAGAAGCATGAAAGCCCGTTCCGGCAGTTTGCCGGAACGGGCTTTTTCGTACGGACGACTTCATTTTCGCGGCTTCTGGGAATCTTTCCTTCGCGCCGCGCCTGTCCATTCCGCCTTATGCGCCGCATACCTGACTTTGAAGTGCCTATAGAACTTCAAAGTGCGTACTGTTCACGCCGTCCTTCCGGCCGCACACTGAAGCGGAAAGCAAACAGAGCCGTCACCCAAAAAGGAGCGAATATCCATGAATGTATCCAACCCTGCAGATCGAACCGGACGAATCGACCCTGCCCGCCGAACCGAAAGTCGCTTTGTCAGCAGAAACAGAATCACGGGTTTCCATTTGCCGCCGATCACTTCGAGTGTCGCTTCAACGGCCGTATTGTACACTTTGGACGGTTCGCTCACGGGTGCAGCGTCCGGCTGTCGTAATCGCTGCGCAGCATGCCGTACACCTTGGAATCGATATACTCGCCGTTGTAGGCAAATTCTTCGCGCTTGATACCTTCAAGCACGAAGCCGTTCTTGACATAGGTTCGCTCGGCTCTCGGGTTGAAGCTGTAGACCTCCAGCCCGATCCGGTGAAGATCCAATTCCTCGAAACCGTACCGTACGAACAAAGCGATCGCTTCCGAGCCGATGCCCCGCCCCTGACCCGCCGCGCCGATCAGAATTCGGAAGTTTACATTGCCCGTATTTTCATCATATTCGTTGAATACCGCTTCGCCGATCAAAGCTCCCGTTTCACGGTCCGTGATCGCCAGGTCCAGCCGGTCGTTCGACGCGTTGCGCGTGGCATACCATACCCGGATATGCTCCGCTTCTTCCAGGGTCGAAGATTTGCGCGCTTCGTCGTCGTTTGAGGCCGAACCCGTTAGACGCCGGACTTCAAGTTCTTCCAGAATCGGCACCATTTGTTCTCCGTCTCCTTCTTCAAAAGGACGCAGAATCGTTTTGACACCGTTCAGCACCGGCTTTCGTGTAAAATCCCTGTTTTTCATCTTGTACCTCCTCGGTTTGTTTCTCCCCGCATATAGAGTGAGTATAATAATAAGGCCGCTTGATTGCCAACCCATTTCAGAAAAAGGAGTGACTTTCCAATGTCCGCTATCTCTGCGCCGCTGCCTCCGGCCGAACCGCGCGTGTCGCGCGAACGTGTAGGGGAATGGGGACTGCTGCGCGGGCTGTCTTTTCTCGCGATCGCTTTGCAGCACAGCCTCGGCGAATACATTTACCGCAGCGATATTCGGTACCCGGATGCCGTAACGCTGGGTCTGCTGTACCATTTTATCCGCTATGGCACGCTCACCTTCGTTTTTCTCGCCGGCGCCATCCTTTTCTACCAATATGGACGTTCGAACAGACGATATGGTCCGGTTTTGCTCAAAAGAATCGGCGATATTTATATTCCGTTCGCCTGCTGGACGCTGCTGTATTGGATTGTCGTGAAATCCCTGTCGGGCGAAGTTTGGTTTCAAACGGGCGATCTGCCCAAGCTGCTCCAGCAGTTTATCGCGCCTACTTACGGCTATCATCTGTGGTTTGTCGTGATGATCTTCCAATTCTATCTGGTCTTCCCGCTGTTTCGCACCGCGGCGCAGAGGCTGGGCCGCTGGACGGGAGCCGGTATGACCGAAACTTCCCGCACACGCCGGATACTGCTGCTGATGCTTCTTCTGGCGCTGGCCTACGGCTGGCTCATGTACTTGTCCTATTACCGGATGCCGCTCTGGCAGACGGACGGACTATGGCACACGCTGCTTCAGTACCGCACTTACGAATTCCCGTATTATCTGTTCTATTTCGTACTTGGCGGGATCTGCGGAGCCCATATCGAACGGTTTCGTGCGCTGACGCTCAATCTTCTGCCTTGGAGCACGCTGGCTTTTATCGCGATGTACGTATGGATGAATGCCGATCTGCTGCGCTTCTCGGGTGAACAGATCAACCTCAACGTGTCCACCTATCTGAAGCCGACCAGCTTTATCGCCGTAACGGTGCAGATTCTGACGATCTACGGCTGGGCGCTGCTGCTGGACAAAAACGGCGGTTGGTGGAAAAAGATACTGCTGCTGTGCGGGAAATATTTGTTTGGCGCGTATCTGGCCCATGCGATGCTGCTGATGCTGATCGCCAATCGTACCCGGGACCTTACGCTGACCGGCTATCATCCGATCGCCGCCGTGGTCACCGCGCTGGTCGTTGCCGCCGCTTCGCTGCTGCTGTGCGCGGGACTGTCGCGCCTGCCGGGCGGGCGCTGGTTGACCGGCAGTGCCGGCAGCAAAAAGGAGAGCCGCTGATCCCGCGCGACTCTCCTTTTTCGGCTTCAGGATTCCCGGCCGAACCTGTACGTGCGCCCGGCTTCCCCTTCAAACGTCACTGCGGCAAGCCCCGGGCCTTCCAGGCGGCAGAAGCCGCCCGAGGAGCAGGTGACGGTGACTGTCGTAATTTGGCGCGCCGCCCAGACGAAATCGAGGGTATATCCGCCTCTCGCCCTCAGTCCCCGTACGCTTCCTTCGTGCCAAGCCGAAGGCAGCGCGGGGAGCAGCGCGATTTCGCCGATGCGGCTCTGCAGCAGCATCTCGGCAATTCCGGTCGCGCCTCCGAAATTCCCGTCGATCTGAAACGGAGGATGATTGTCGAACAGATTGGGCAGCGTGGACTTGGCAAGCAGAGCCCGGACGTTGGCGTAAGCCTGTTCGCCGTCACGCAGCCGGGCCCAGAAATTGACGATCCAGGCCCGGCTCCAACCGGTATGTCCGCCTCCGCCGGCGAGTCTGCGTTCGAGTGTCGTTCGGGCCGCCGCGGCAAGTTCCGGCGTGCGCTGCGCGTCGATCGCGTCTCCCGGATACAGGGCGAACAAATGGGAAATATGGCGGTGGCCCGGCTCCGCTTCTTCGTAGTCTTCCAGCCATTCCTGAATCTGCCCGTATCGGCCGATCTGCGGCTTGGGCAGCCGCGCAAGTGCCGCGGATAATTCGGCCCGGAAAGAGGCGTCGATCTCCAGCGTTTCTCCGGCTGCGAGACAGGCTTCGAACAGCGACCCGATGATTTGACTGTCCATGCTGGCGCCCGTGCACAGCACGCCGGATTCGCCGCCGGGGAGCAGGTACGTATTTTCGGGCGATACCGAAGGACACGTGACAAGTCGGCCGCTCTCGTCTTCCGTCAGATAATCCAGCAGGAAGACCGCGGCTTCCTTCAACGTTTCGTACCGCTCCGCCAGAAAATGCGCGTCCTGGCCGAAGCGATAATGTTCCCACAGATGCAGACACAACCAGGCTGCGCCAAGCGGCCAGAACGAAGCCGGCACGTACGTATCCTGGGGAGCGGTGTCCGCCCAGATATCCGTATTGTGGTGGGCGGTAAACCCCCGGCAGCCGTACATGGATTGGGCCGTAACCCGTCCGGGTTCGCGCATCCGTTCGATGAGATCGAACAGCGGCTCGTGGCATTCCGCCAGATTGCAGGTTTCGGCATGCCAATAATTCATCTGCGTATTGATGTTGATCGTAAACTTGCTGTCCCAGGCCGGACTGAAACTGTCGTTCCAGATCCCCTGCAGGTTCGCCGGCAGCGAACCCGGCCGGCTGGAAGCGATCAGCAGATACCGTCCGTACTGGAAATAATCCGCGAGCAGTCCGTGATCGTCCTGCCCTGCGCCGAACCGCTTCAGCCTTTCGTCGGTCGGCAGGTGATCCCAAGAGGAATCTTCCGGCAGCCGCAGTTCCGTACGCGCGTACAAGCTGCGGTAATCGGCCGTATGACGGGCAAGCAGCCGTGCGTAGGGAATCTGCCAGAGTTCGTCCAACCGGTCTTTGGCTTCTTGTTCCGGATCAAGATGGCGGAAAGTCGTTCCGGCGGCAAGCAGCAGCGTGACGGAGCTTGCGCCCTCCACCACCATATGCTCGCCGATCGTGCGGCATTCGCCGTCTTCGACGTTCGCCCGGAGCACGGCGGCAAACGAACGGCCTCCCTCCCCGCCGCAGTGCCCGCGCATGGCAAGTCCGCAGCTCCGCCAAGGGTCCGTCCGCTCCATCGCTCTCCAGGACCCGCGGTCGAACCGCGCTTTGAAAGACAGCGCGCCTCGCCGGCTTGCCGACAGCCGGATCACGATCGCCTGACCGGGATAGCTTGCGAAGTGCTCCCGCGTGTACTCCACCTCGCCGATCCGGTAGCGGACCCGGCATACCCCGTTTTCCAGATCCAGTTCGCGCAGATACGCTTCGACCGGTTCGTCATGGCCGCCGAACGACAGCCGCAGATCGCCAAGCGGCAGATAATGCCGCTGGGCTTCGGGCATGCCGGCCATCGACATCGAGGCCAGCTCTTCCGCTTCCCGCAGACGTCCTTCCCCGATCAACTGCCGAACGGCGGGCAGATAAGCCAAAGCATCCGGGTTGTTGCGGTCGCGCGGACCTCCGTACCAGACGGAGTCTTCGTTCAGCTGGAGCCGCTCTTCCGCGGGGCGTCCAAAAATCATGGCGCCGAGCCTGCCGCAGCCGATCGGCAGCGCTTCGTTCCATTCCTGCGCCGGCTGTGCGTACCATAGGCGCCTGCCCGCTGCATTCGTCATCGGCGCTCCTCCCCGGCGGTGCCGAGCAGTCTGTCTTGATCGGCAATCACGACAGCATCACCGGTGTAATCGACGGTTCGGGAACCGCTCCGGCCTACGATCCGTACGAGGAACGAACGGGAATCGTTCACCCCTTCATAACGTCCTACCCGCGCTCCGATCGTCAGTTGGCGCTCGGATTCGGACCATTTGAGTTCGATCTCGGCAAATTCGCCGCGCTCGTACGCATACCCGTCGCCCGCGTCTTCGTACAAGATAAAGGAAGCGTCCGTTCCGGGATAGACGTTCAGGGTCACAAGCGAATCGGTCCGGTCGTCCGCATACTGCTGATTGCTTCCGGTCGGTACGATAGAACCCGCGCGCACGAACAGCGGAAGCGTGGCCAGATCCGCGGCTGCTTCGAGGGTTCGTCCTCCTTCGATCCGTTCTTCATTCCAGTAGTCATACCATTCGCCGCGGGGCAGATAGACGCTGCGCGATTTCCTTATGCCCCGGAGTTCCATCGAATCTGGCCCATAATACATAGGCATCGTGACGGGCGCGACAAGAAAAGCGGATCCGAACATGAACTGGTCGCCAATGTTGTGTACAAGCGGATCGCTGCGGTAATCGAACACCAGCGCGCGCAGCAGCGTATACCGGCGGCGGGCGATCTGTCCGGCATGCGAATACAGGTACGGCATAAGCGTATAACGAAGTTTCAAGTATTTCGCCAAAATATCGTATACCGGTTCACCGGAGCTTCCGAACTGCCAGATTTCTCTCGGCGTGTCGGTTCCGTGCGCACGGAACATCGGCAGGAACGCGCCAAGCTGGAACCAGCGCACATACAGCTCGCGATACCCCAAGTCCTTGCTGCCCTGAGCGTAATCGCCGTTCCAGAACCAGAGCGAAGGATCATTGCGGACAAAAAAAGCACCGATATCCAGCGTCCAATAAGGCGAGCCGGTCAAGCAGAAATTGAGTCCGTCCGCGATCTGGCTGCGCAGCGTCTCCCAGTTGGCGGACGTGTCTCCGGACCACGTGATCGTGGCGTAACGATGCTGGCCGCCGTAAGCGGAGCGGGTCAGGTTCACGACCCGCTTGTCTTCGCTCTCGCCTCGCTGCCCTTCATAGATGCCTTTGGCATGCAGAAGCGAATAAGCATTGATGAACTCGGGATCGAGATACCGCTTGCTCTCCGCGGTATTGAGCCGCATGCGCTCCTCGGGTTCCGGCTTCACCGCCCCTTTCCAGTCCGCTTCGAACGGCTCCGTGCAGTCGCACCACCAGGCATCGACCCCTTGGGCGAACAGTCCTTCCCGGCTCTGCTTCCAGTACAGTCTGCGGGCTTCTTCGTCAAAAGCGTCGTAGGTCGATCCGTTCCCGAGCAAAAATCCGTTTTCGTCCATTTCCCGGTGATTGTCCCCGCCCACGCTCATATTCGGCCAGATCGAGACCATCCATTTGACGTTCATCGCATGCAGCGCCTCCGCCAATCCGGCCGGGTCCGGGAAACGTTCCGGATCCAGCGATTTTTGGCCCCATAA
This sequence comes from Saccharibacillus qingshengii, assembly GCF_013185195.1. Lineage (GTDB taxonomy): Bacteria > Bacillota > Bacilli > Paenibacillales > Paenibacillaceae > Saccharibacillus > Saccharibacillus qingshengii. The sequence goes on along the minus strand of NZ_JAAZWC010000001.1, from coordinate 31,442 downwards.
CGAACCTGTCCACGACTGCCAATCCAGCACGATCCCGTCCAGAGGCAGCTTCCGGCTGCGATATTCCCCCGCGACAGCCAGCAGCTCCTCGGCCGACACGTAGCGTTCTTTCGACTGGATATAACCGTACGTCCACTTGGGCAGCATCGGCGCATCTCCCGTCAACCCGCGAATTTCGCCTACGATCTGATCGAACTCCGGTCCATAGATCCAATAAAACTCCATTTCGTCGTCCGTATCGGTCCATAGGTATGAACCGAACGCATCGTCGCGAAAGTTCAGATACGAATAGGAATCGACCAGAATCCCGTATCCGTGGGAAGACAGCAGCACCGGAACGACCGCTTTGAGGTTTTGTTGGTACAGATACTGGTGCTTGCCCCGCAAATTCATCATGCCTTCTTCATGTGAGCCAAGGCCGTACAGCGCTTCGCCTTCCTGCCATACAAATTCCAGCTTCGTGCGGTACGCTTTGCGGTCGAATACCTGCCCCGTTTGCTGAGCCTCGGCCCTTAAGCCGTCCGCTCCGTACCGGGTTTGCGTTTGGGCCGGATCACCGTCAAACACCGTCCGGTACACGTCGGTCTCTTCCAGCGTTTTGCCGCCGCGCGGCGGTTCCTGCGCGAGCAGCGTTCCGTCGGCCGCCCGATAGGTAAAAGCGCAGGTGGCCTTATCGATGCGGATGCTGAACTTGCCGGCCGCGACCACCACATGCGAATCCTGCTCGGACAGCGTCCAGGGTACATGCTGCTTGGGACGCTCGACAACCATCAGACTGGGCCGGTTATGGAAAGCAGCTTCCTTCGTATACCGAATTCGGACGGAGGACGGCGTGCGAAATTCGATATGCAGCTTTCCGGCCGAAGTTTCCACGAACAGGCCTTCCGGATCTCTTGCATAAGTCAAAAGTTTCAAAGCGATCACAATCCTCTCGTCTCGTTATGAACGTACCGATGCCGCGAAGAAGGGACACGTTGGCAGCCGGCGAATCGCTTAAGGCCCGTCGGCGGCGGTGCCGCTGCCTTGTTCTTCCCGGTAAGATCCCGGCGTGACACCCGCGTACTTTTTGAATACTTTATTGAAATAATGTTTGCTCTCGATGCCGACGCGGCAGCCGATTTCCTGGGTCGACAGATGCCGGTGCGTCTTCAGCAGCTTCTGCGCTTCTTTGATCCGATAGGCGTTGAGATAGTTGACGAAGGTGTCGCCGATTTCTTTTTTGAACAAACTGCTGATATATCCGGGATGCAGGTCCATCAGATCGGCCAGATGATCGAGCGACAGATCGTTCATGTAATGTTCCCGGATATACGCCAGAATACGTTTCGTATGGCGGGTTCCTTCCGTATCCGGATCGGTGGGCAGGAGGCTCTCGATATTTTTCAGGATGCCCGAAATCTCGTCCTTATCGAGCGGCTTCAGCAAATAGTCGACTACCCCGCAGCGGAGCGCCCTGCGTACGTACTCGAAATCGTCGTGTCCGGTCAGCACGATGAACCGCTCGCACAGTCCCACCTCTTTGGCTTCCCGCATCAGATCGAATCCGCTGCGTTCGGGCATATGTAGATCGGTCACCGTGACATCGGGCATATACGCTTTCATCACTTCGATCGCTTCATAGGCATTGCCGGCCGAACGCACTTCGCTTCCGATCGAAGCCGCGTCCTGAACGACTTTGACCAGGCCCCGCAGAATGATCGGTTCGTCGTCGACGATCAACAGTTTCATGGGTATTCCGCTCCTTTCTCGATTCGGAGAGTCAAGACCGTTCCTTCTCCCTGGCGGCTGTCGATCACAAGCTTCGAACGGCCGCCAAAAAACGACTTGACCCGCTCGCTGACATTGATCAGGCCGACACTTTGCTCGCTTTGCCCAGGCGGATCGGACAGGCCTGCCTGTTCCAGCGCGGTCTGCAGCCGAATCAGCCGCCCGGCTTCGATCCCGCTTCCGCTGTCCGCGATCCGGATATGGATCTCGTCTTCGACCTCCCGGACACTCAGCTGGATATGAACAGGCTTGAGCGTGGACGCCGCCCCGTGAACGATGCTGTTTTCGACGAGCGGCTGAAGGATGAAGCGGGGACAAGCGATCCGTTTCGTATCCACGTTGATGTCCATTTCGTACGTAAGCCGGTTCTGCAGCCGCATTTTATGAATATTCAGGTAAAAAACGACCGTCTCGATCTCTTGGGCGAGTACGGTTTGATCGTCTTGGGGAGACAGACTGTACCGCATCAATTTGCCGAACCAATAGGAGATATCCGCCACTTCCCGATCGTTGTTCGACTCGGCGAGCATCCGGATCGTTTCGAGCGTGTTGTACAAAAAGTGCGGTTTGATCTGGGCTTGGAGCACTTTGTAAGCGGCTTCTTTATTTCTCAGCTCGGCGCGATGCACGTTGTTGATCAGCTCGTCCATCCGTTCGATCATGGAGTTGTAGGTTACGGTCAAAAATCCGATTTCGTCCTGGGCATGCGGGGCATCGGCTGCGATGACGTACTGCTTCAGGTTGTCGTCGCTCAGCGTGCGCATATGGCTGGCCAAAGCGAGAATCCTTTTGGTGAGAGTGGAGGCCAGCATGTAATAGATCGCGGATAATCCGGCAAGCAGGAACCCGATCAGCGACAGAAGCACGAATTCCTGCCTTTTGACCGAACGGAACACTTGATCGACCTGCCCGGTCACGACCAACCGGACTCCCCATTCTTCAAGCTTCACCTGATTCACAATCGTTTTTCCGTCTATAAAAAAAGCGTTCCCTTCGCCGGCCAGCCGCTGCGCGATCTTCGGATCAAGGTTCTCCGCTTCGCTTGCGAACTCACCGTCCCCGGACAGCAAAACCGCTTTCCAATCCCCGTCGATCCCCGCCGCTTCCTGAAATCGTTTAAACAAGGTCCCGTTTGTCCGAAGTTCCAGCAGACCGATCCGTTCCGTATATTGGGCATTGTACAGGTATTGATAATAGTTCCACACCGGAACTTCGGGTTCAGATTCGCGCCGGATCCAGATCCCCGTGCCCGGCTTGAGCGCCTGCACCTGCGCCGCAATGCCGGGATTCAGCTCGGCGATGTCCAGAAAATAATCGCTTATGGTGAACACGCCCTGCTTCATTTTGTAGACGGCAAGCGACTGGATCGCCGGATCGGCAAAATACGACTGGGCATAGACGGGACGTATGTACCGGATAAACGAATAGATGCTTTCCCCTTCTACCGGGTAGGCTCCGTCCAGATAATCGGTCAGGTACGGGTTGTACTGCATCATGCGATGCACCGATTGAATCCGGGCAAAGTCCGTTTTCAGGTTGGAATACGCCTGCTCCAGCACTTTCTGGCGGCTTTCCACGAATTGCCCGGTCAAATTCCGATACGTCTGCGCATAGTACAGATACCCGAATCCGATGACCGGAATAAAAATAAGGAGCATGTACCCAAGAATCATCTTGCGCATGATACTCATGGGCCGCTCTCCTCTCGCTCGCCGGGCTTCTTCAACCGCAAAGTCCGGCAGGGAGTTCTCCCTGCCGGCCCTACCCTATTCGAACAGTGTTTTTTTATCCTGATAAATCCGGTTCGCCCAATCGACCAGCTTATTCAATCCGATCGATTCGGCGGTTTCGATCATTTTCTCGTAATTGGCAACCGCCTCTTCTTCGGAAGCGGCCAGATAGATTTTCACTTTTTCGTTTTTGATCATTTCGTCGATTTTGGTCTTGGTCGTCTTCTCTCCCGAATCGGGCTGCGTCTGGATCAGACCGAGTTCCGGCTTGTACTCCGTAATCTCTTTTCTTTGCATCAGCGCTTGGGTCTTCTGCGTGCCTTCCACGTAACCCTGCAGCCCTTCCATCACGCCGTCGTTGTACAGGTACCACCACTTGATTCCGTTTTTGTTGATGAAATCGGAGTCGGACGGATCGTATTTCAAATCGGGGTATCCTTTTTCATTCCAGGTCCAGTGCTCGCCTTCCACGCCGAACATCGTCAGCTTTTTGCCTTCGTCACTCGCCAGATACTGCAGGAACTTGATCGAAGCTTCGGGATCCGCGTTTTTCTTCGTAATAAACGTTCCGGCAAATCCAAGTCCTGTGCTGACGATCTTCGTCTTTTCGGAAAGTGCGCTCGGCAGCATGGTGAAACGGTAGGACTGGCCGGCTTTTTCAAGCTTGATATTGTCCGTATCGGCCGTACTGACGGTATGGCTGTGCGCGAACGCTTTGCCGCTTGTTGCATATTGGTCGTCGATCTGATCGTTGGTGTAGGCGAAGTTCTCTCCCAGCACGTATCCGTTTCGATACAGCTCATTCATGAATTTGAAGAACTCGAGCATCTCCGGCTGCCGGATCGCGTAATCGACTTGGCCGCCCTGTTCGTACCAACCGTCAAGCAGCGCTTCCACGCCGAACTGCTGCAAAAAATACTGTTCCAGCCAATCTTTGTCCATAATCAGCGGAACCATATCCGGGTACTTCGACTTCACCATGCCCAACACCTTCATAAAATCGTCGGTCGATTTGATCGGAGGATTGCCGAGTTCTTGCATGATGTCTTCCCGAACGGCGATACCGGGATTGCCGTCGCTGCCGATCGCGTATTTGTTGGCGGCCATCTCTTCCTGCGTCGCAAACGAATTGCGCACCGTGTAGAAGTTCCCGTCGTCCATCGTATGGATCGCGATCCGGGTCGGATCGATCTTGAAATCGGGCGCGTACTGGCCGATCAGTTCGTTCCAGGGATAGGACAGCTTGGAATCCGACATCCGGTCGATATTCGAGTTGGTAAACACGAGGTCCGGAAGATCCCCCGAGGAGATCATCAGCGGAAGCTGCTTATCGTCCGTGGCGACGGTGACTTTCAGCTTGACGCCTGTTTTTTCCGTAATCTTGTCGGCAACGGGGCCTTTCCATTCTTTGACCGGATACCAAGGCGCATCGATAAACAGCGTCAGTTCTTTGACTCCGTCCGCATCGGCCTGCGCTTGGGGAGCCGCTTCGTTCTTCTGCGTACCCCCTCCGCCGCAGGCCGATAACGGAGCAAGCAGCAGCAGACCCGACAGCGATAACAACAGCGATTTTTTGCAGCGTTTCATGTCCATTTTCTTAACCCCTCCATTGTATAGAAATGACTCTCGCCTTTGATACCGCAGGCGCCGTGTGCCCGATCAGCCTTTGACCGAGCCGAGCATGATACCCTGAATGAAATACTTTTGCAGAAAAGGATAGACGCAGACGATCGGAGCAACGGAGATCACCATGGCCGCAACCTGCAGCGAATAGCTGGTCACGCCTGCCGAAGCGCTGTTGGCGGCCGCGACCGCGTCCATCGGCGCATTGCTTCTATTAATGACTTCCATCATACGAAAAGCAAGCGTTCTCAATTCTTCCGATTGGACAAAGTAGGCGGAGTCGAGCCAGGAATTCCATTGACCGACGCCGACGAACAGCCCCATCGTCGCAATCAGCGGCATCGAAACCGGCAGGATAATGCGATAAAACACGACCAGTTCGCGCGCTCCGTCCATATGGGCGGATTCTTTGAGTTCAACGGGGATGTCCCGGAAAAACGAAATGGCGATCAGCAGAAAAAACGTATTAAGCATCGAAGGAATAATGTATACGCCGAAGGTGTTCAGCAGACCGATCGAACGCAGCACCACGTAGTAGGGAATAAGGCCGCCCGAGAAATACATGGCGAAAATGATGATCGTAAAATATGTTTTGTGAAACAGCAGATCGCGGTGCGATAGTCCGTAAGCGACGAGGCACGTGAACAGAACGCCGAGTACCGTGCCGCTGACCGTTCTGGCCACCGTAACCAGGAACGCTTTGTACCAGGCGGGATCGCTTAGAAACTGGGAGTAATTCTCAAACGTAAAGCTTCGGGGCCAGAAGTACATGCTGCCCAGCAGCGAATCGGTCCCTTTATTGAACGACAGAATCAGAATGTAATAAAACGGATACAGCATGGACACCAGGATCAGAAACAAAGCGACGTTGACGAGCGTGTCCATGATCCGGTCTTTTTGCCGCTGCTCGAGATTCATGGTCCTCCCTCCTTTCTAGAATAGGCTCGAGCCGGAAGCCCGCTTGGCGATGTAATTGCTGGAGAAGATCAGCACGACCGAAATGACGGACTGGATCAGGTCGATCGCGGCCGCGTAGGAGAATCTGCCGTCTTTGAGACCGACTTTGAACGCGTAGGTCTGCACGATCTCGGAAGTCGGATTGTTGATGCTGTTGCCGAAAAGGAAAGCCTGCTCGAAATTCGAACCGACCATGCCGCCTCCGAGAATGCTGCCGATCGTCAGGATCAGCACGACGACGATCGTTCCTTTCATGCCGGGCAGCGTAATGTGCCGGATGCGGGACAATCGTCCCGCCCCGTCGATCTGCGCCGCCTCGTACAGCGAAGGATTGATGCCCGCGATCGAAGCCAGGAAGATGATCGTCCACCATCCGACTTCTTTCCACACCGCGCTGCCGACCGCCAATCCCCAGAAATAATTCGGGTTGGTCAGTATGTCCAGCGGCTTGTCGATCCAGCCCAGGCCCATCAGCAGCTTGTTGACCATGCCGATATCGGTGGACAGCAGCGAGAAGGCGAGCCCGACCACGACGACCCACGAAATAAAATGCGGGAGATAGCTGACCGTCTGGACGATCCGTTTGAAGCCGTTATTTTTCGCTTCGTTCAGCAGGATCGCCAGCAGGATCGGAGCCGGGAAAGTGAACAGCACTTTGAGCAGGCTCAGAATCAGCGTGTTGCGGACGATGGTCACGAATTGGTAATCGTGCACGAATTCGTCGAAATGGCGAAATCCCACCCACTCGCTTGTAAAAATGCCTCCGATGCCGTCCGAGATCGAATAATCTTTGAACGCCATCAGAATGCCGAACATGGGCGTATAAGCGAAAATCAATAAAAAGAAAAGGCCGAGTCCGACGAACAGGTGCAGGGTTCCCTGCTTTTTAAATAGCTTCCAGTACTTCGTTTTCGGTTTGTCGATCGAGTGCTGACGTTCCGCATGCGTGTTCAAATCCGCGTGCCCCCTTTCTTGTATTCAGCTTACTCCCGCGTAGGAAGACGACGTAAGCCGACATATTCAAGAAAGCGTTATCATTTTTGCATATCCGGCCTCTTTCTCAGCAAAAAGCTCCTTCCCGCGAACGGAAAGGAGCCGGAATTCGTACCTATTCCAACGTGAACGAAGCGAGAGCCGCACTGCCGCTGCCCCGGTAAGTCAGATACAAAGCCTGCACGCCGTCGGGAACAGCCACTTCCGTTTCATACTCCGTCCAGACATTCGTAAAGCCTACCGGGATTTGACCGAGAACGGGACCGTCCCACGATGTCCGAATCTCAAAAAGTCCCTGGCAGTAGCCTCTGACTCTGATTTTGACTTTGCCGATGCCTGCGCAGTCGAAATACTTGAACCCGGCGGAAGCTGATTCCGTCATATTCGCGATGTACCCGACTTCTTCGTCACCGTCTCTGCCGTCCTGCGTAATCTTCGGAAAGCGGCTGTCCATCCAGGCGCCGTGGCGGCCGAACCCTCCGCTGTACCTTTCGTCTTCCCCGGTAAACAAATGGCAGGCCAGGTAGGCCGGATATTCGCCGCGGCCTTCGAGCGGTCCGCCGTTCGCTCCGCAGGACGTGATCTCCGCCTGCACGATTTGTCCATCCGGCCCGAATTCCAGAGGTTCGATACAGCCCTGACGGGAAAAAGCCGTTCCGTTCGTATGCCGATGGTAAAAGACGTACCAGCGGCCGATAATCTCGATCATGCTGCCGTGGTTGTTGCCTCCGTAATACATCGGCTTGCCGGCCGGCTTGTACGTATCGATATGCAGATCGCAGTTGCTGACCACAACCCCGCCGTACTCGAATCCTTCGAGGGGACTTCGGCTGGTCGCATAGCACAGTTCGTGCATCGAGACCGACGAATAGATCAGATAATACGTATCGCCTTTTTTTCGGATCGAAGGCGCTTCAAAAAATTCGTACCGCTCAAAGCCGCTTCCTTCGCCGTACGGCTGGCTGGGAATCACGAAAGACGGCTCCCGCACGACGGTCAGCATATCCGGTGCAAGCCCCGTCGCCATGGCGCCGTGCCTCGAAGCATCGCCCGGCGCGCAAAATCCGGTATACAAATAGACGCGGTCGCCTTCGGTCAGTACGGCGGGGTCGAACTGCGGTTCGTCTCCTTCCCGTTCCCCGAGCCGCGTACCGTCCGGGTAGCTCACGTACCCGTAGAAGCGGTAGCGGCCTGCGGGCGTATCGCATACGGCAACCGATACGACAGGAACTTTATCGAGCACGTAATACAGATAATACCGTCCGTCGATGCCGCGGGTCACGTCCGGCGCGTACAGACACATCCGGCCTTCGGGGTCGAGCGGATCGTCCGTGCTTCGGTAGATCGTTCCTTCGCAGCGCCAATCGGTCAGATCTTGTTCCGGTGCCGACCAGCAGACGTAATCGTTCAGGCAAAAAGCATGTCCGTTGAACCGGTCGTGCGAACCGTAGACATACACTCTTCCTTCGAAAACGTAAGGTTCTCCGTCCGGCACATATTCCCAGGAAGGCAGATACGGATTGAATCCCTGCTTTTGCGTCATGTCGAGTTCATTCCCGTCTATATTGGATTGGTTGGATACGGAACCCGCCGGGTAAGCGTTCTCATTTGGAGTTCATGGTTTCCGCTTTCAAAGAATAAAGACGATTCGGCGGTTTTGTCAATGCAAAAAGACAGCCCGGTACATATCGATATGCACCGGACTGTCTATTCCAAAAGGCAATGCCTGTGATCCAAAAATCTTATCTTACATCGCGAGCGCATCGCCCGGAAGGACGCCTGCGTGCAGCAGCTTGCGCTGCAGCTCTTCGCCGATTGGGACCATCGGCAGCCGCAGCGTGCCGTGTGCGATCTGTCCGAGCTCGGCCAGCATCCATTTGATCGGCGCCGGGTTCGGCTCTTCGAACAGCAGACCGATCAGCGGCAGCAGTTGTTCGAATCCTACGCGCGCTTCGTCCAGCCGGCCCGACCGGAAGTTCTGGTACAGGTTCAGGAACGCTTCCGGGCGAACATGCGCCGAAGCGGACATCCCGCCCGCCGCTCCGGCTTCGAGGAACTCCAGCAGCCGGGCGTCGTCGCCGCACAGGAACGGCTTGACGGGACCGGAAGCCCGCAGCGTTCGCAGCAGGTCCGTGCTGCCGGAGCAGTCTTTCAATGCCGCGACGTTGTCCATGTCCAGAATCGTGCGTACCGTATCGGTCTCCATCCGCACGCCGGTGCGAGCCGGAATTTCGTAGACGATGACCGGCAGCCCGACTTCCGCGATCTTGCGGAAATGCTCGATGATGCCGCGCTGCGAAGGCTTGTTATAGTAAGGAACGACGGCCAGCACGGCATCGGCGCCCAATTTGCCGGCGAGTTCGGTCTTCTTGACCGAAGCACGCGTATCGTTCGTTCCCGTCCCGAGTACGAGCGGAATTTTCGCCGCGCCAATCGCGGACTTGGCGGCAGCGGACAGCAGGCTCAGTTCTTCCGGGCTTACGGTCGGCGATTCGCCGGTCGTGCCGTTCACGACCAGACCGTGCATGCCCTGCGCGACGAGAGACGAAGACAATTTGTGGAACGATTCGAGATCGAGTTCCCCATTTGGCAAGAAAGGCGTGATGATCGGCATATAGATGCCGTGCAGCTGTTGTTCGGTTAACATTGTATTTCCTCCCAGCAGGCTTTTGTTAATTCTACTGTAGCATGGAAAGATTCATCGACGTTAGCTATAATAAGTGATGGGAAGTATCAATTATTTTGATGAATAACCATAACTCACACAGAGGTACGATAAAAAGGAGCGAAACCCATGGAATTGACCTATCTCCGGACTTTTCGGGAAGTGGCTCGGCGCCAGAGCTTTACCCGCGCGGCCGAAGAACTCGGTTATGCCCAATCCAGCGTCACCATGCAGATGCAAAAACTGGAACGCGAGTACGGCGTGACGCTGTTCGAACGCTACGGACGCCAACTCCGGCTGACGCAGCCGGGCGAAGCGCTGCTCAAGCTGGCCGTGCAAATGCTGGAATTGTACGACGAATCCAAGGAAGCGATCGGCAATCAGCTGGACGGCGCGGTCACCATCGGCACCATCGATTCGCTGGCCGCCTATTATCTGCCGCCGCATCTGCAGCAGCTTCGGCTCAAGCATCCCGGGATCGCCATTCAGATGCTGCCCGACAGCGAGAGCAATCTGATCAACAAGCTGAAAGAAGGCGAATACGATCTGGTTCTGCTGCTCGATCGCAAACCCGCCGATCCTTCGCTGCGCTGCCTCACCGTGCGCGAAGAACCGCTTGTGCTCGTCGCGCCGCCCGGGCATCCGCTGACCGCGACCGGAAGTGCGGAGAGCATTCGCTTGAACGATCTGGGCGGATGCGAGCTGATCGTCTCCGAAGGCAGCTGCCTGTACCGCAGCACATTCGAGAAAGTGCTGCGCGAACACGGTGTCGCCTACCGGATCGGCTTCGAACTCGGCAGCCTCGAAGCGATCAAACACTGCGTCATGAACGGTCTCGGCATCGCGCTGCTTCCGCAGATCGCCGTCGAAGAAGAACTGCGCCGCGGCACGCTCGCCAGCATCCCGTTCGTGCATCCCGACCTGCGCTTCCACCTGCAAATCCTGCTGCATCCCAAAAAGTGGATGTCCCAGATGCTCCTGACCCTGATCGGGCTGATGACCGGCGAAGACGCGGACCGGGTAAACGAACGGCTGAACGGGGCGGACGTATCGGTGAAGTGAGCGGGTAAACGAACGGCTGTACAGGGCGGGCGTAGCGGTGAAGTGAGCGGGTAAACGAACGGCTGTACAGGGCGAGCGTAGCGGTGAAGTGAGCGGCAGCCTGTTGGCAGACCGGCGGATCTGGAGCGGCCGGAGGTCGGCGAGCTTTTGGCGGAAGAAGATGCAAAAAGGCGGCCCAAAGGCCGCCAACGTGTCGAGAAAGTCTGAATCCAAGTGAAGCGAGGAGGCGGAGGGATAAATTCAGTGAAGGAACGATAGTGTTCGCCTTTGAAATCGGGAAAATTCCGCTAAAATCCAATCCTTTTTCCCGATTTCAACACGCGACCGGAACGAATTTCTCCCGCAGCCGACGAGCTTACTAAACGAATAGGACTTTCTCGACAGCCTGACGGCCCAAAGGCCGCCTTTAGCTTATCGAGAACCCCAACACCAGCAGGAAGCCCAACTTCCCAAGAGGAACGTTGGGCTTCTTTTCATTCCCTCTTTTACGCGCCATATTCTATCTGTAACGAATCCTCGTATCGCTATTTGCCGATATTCAGCTTTTTGTAATATCTAACGAATCGTCATATTCTTATTGTTGCGATTATGCCGGTTTTAAGCGACTTTGGAGCAAATAGCGTGATGAGGATTCGTTAGAATGCGAAAAATTGCGCTGGCGAGCAAATAGCGTGATCAGGATTCGTTAGCGTGTTTAAGCGACATAGGTTCGCTTGGATACGCGAAGATGATCCGCAGGTATCCCATACTTCTACTTCTACTTCTACTTCTACTTCTACTTCTACTTCTACTTCTACTTCTACTTCTACTTCTACTTCCCCCTGCTTCTCCCCTGACCCGCCACCTCTCCTTCAACTTAGCCGACCGTCCCCGTATTCTCTTTCGAGCCGGTTTTGGGCCATACGATCATCGCTTTGAACAAATCGCCGTCCAGCTCGATATCGAATGTGCCGCCCTGCAGTTCGACCAGGCTTTTTACAATGGCAAGTCCCAGGCCCGACCCCTCCGCGCTGCGCGCACGGTCTCCCCGCACGAACCGTTCCATGATCTCGTCGGGCTTGAAATCCAGTTCGGCGGCCGATACATTTTTGAAGTGGATGCTCACTATTTCTGCATTCTCTATCAGCTCAACGTAGGCGCGGGAACCGGGCATCGCATATTTGGCGATATTCAGATAAAGGTTCTCGAAAATACGGAACGTCTTCTCGCTGTCGAGCGGAAGCACGGCTTTGCGTTCCGGCAGATTGAAGCGCAGCTGCACCCCGGATTCGGCCAGACGCTCACTTAACTCGATTTGTGCCTGCTTGAGCATTTCCACCAGATCCACATCGACCGGTGTCATCTCGGTATTCCCGCTCGAAGCCCGCGTGTACTCGAACAGATCTTCGATCAGCCGGTTCAGGCGCTGCGACTTGCCGCTCAGCACCTCGATATAAGACCGGTGTTCCTCCTCCGTCAGATTCGCCTGCTGAAGCAGATTGATATACGTCACGATCGCGGTCAGCGGCGTTTTGAGATCGTGCGAGACGTTCGTCACCAGCTCGCTTTTCATCTTTTGACTCTTGGTTTCTTCCTCGACGGCATGCTTGAATCCTTCGCGGATACGCTGCAGTTCGATTTTCATAGGGTCGAATACGCCCAGATTCCCATCGATCCGCAGATCAAGATCGCCGCGCGCCATGCCCTGGACGGAAGCATAGAGTTGGTCGTAATCGCGAAGGATCCGGTCTTTGTCCGCCTTTATTCGGTAAGAAAAGGCAAGCAGATACAGAACCAGCAGAATCAGCGCATAATAGTCGATGTATATGGCCAATATCGCGGTGGCGATCACGACAAAAGCGTGCATCAGCAGGACTTGGATCAGCGAACGATCACTCCGGTCCGCAGGATCAAATGTATGCAGCCAGACGCACAGGCGGACAATCAGACTGCCTTGGGTAAAAGTTCGTCCGACCCCATCCCTTACAGCCGTCATCAGAAACCAACCCAATCCGCACCAAAAGGTCAAGATTAGGAGCCAGCTTCCATAGATCAAAGCCTGCGCCATCCATTCCGGCAGTCGATTTTCATTCTGCCAAAGGGTATACGACCCGATTGAAAATTCCCGGTGCATAATCAAGGGTACCGCCGCACCTATCAGCCAAAATTCTAGCGGCAGCCTCGGTACGCGAACGCTTTCGAACCGCCGTACTTTTTCCCGGTCTACGCTCTGGGCATGCCGTGTCCGGCGTACAGATTCCAAAGGCAGCATACCTGTCAGTAAAGCCGCGCCCACTGCCAGCAGCGCCATCTGCCAAAGCCCAGATTCCTGGATACCCCCGAAATAAAAAGGCTCGATTCTCGGCAGGTTGCCGTACTCATTCCGGGGCAAAGCATAGACGATTGTAAACGCCGAAGGCTGCTGGATTCGCTCCAAAGAAGGATTCAACTCGGAAATATCCGGCAGTGGAGGCGGCATGTTCTCGATCTCCGAAATGACAATACGATGATGAAGTTGATTAAACAACAGCCGGTCCCGCCACTCGGTCCCCATGCCGTACCAAACCGGAATCGACATCGTGCCTGCAGCATCAAACTTCACGACCGCATAGAAAGCATATTTCCGCATCAACGATGAGTCCTCGGCCGGAGAGTCCGAGAATCCCAAATTATAAAGCGCTTCGGAACTGCCGGTCGAATTCAACTGCGGCCCCAAATGAATCACTTCGTAATCCATTTGAAAACCATGGTTGCCCTCTGCAAACTGGCTCTGCCAGCTTTCAATCAGAGTGTTGAATCGGTTCTTGAAGCTCTGCGGAAAAGCCACAGCAGATGTACGGGAATTATAAGCATTCCAGTCTCCCGGCAGGAACAAGTCCGAGGGATCGAGCTTCGTTTGCTGTTTCGGCAGATTTTGCTGGGCAAGCGTAAGCGGCAGAGCATAATTCATTTTTTCCATATAATCTGTCCATTGGCTGGGAATCAGGCCGCTTCCCATCGAAATATCGGATGTTTCCTGTTTAATCCAATGATCTACCCGGCTCTCTACAGCTGGATACTGCAGCAGGACAAACCAAGCGATCAGACCCAGCAGCACCATGCGTATATACACGGGCCGGATACCCGGTATCCTGCGCTTCGAGCGTTTGGTCTTGGAGGACGTCGGCTTCTTCTCTTCCAGTTCTTCCAATTTGTCTGCAGCGGATTCTTTATTGTTTCTCAATTTTATAGCCAACCCCCCATACGACTTTCAGATACTTCGGATGCTTGGGATTGATCTCGATCTTCTCCCGGATATTGCGGATGTGGACCATAATCGTCTCTGTGGAGACGGCGCGGTCGTTCCAGATCCGTTCATAGATTTCGTCCGCCGGAAACACGCGCCCCGGATGCCGGATCAGCAGCGCCAGAATCTTGAATTCGAGCGGCGTCAGACGAACGGGAATACCGTCCACGCACACATCCACCGCTTCTTCGTCCAGTTCCAGTCCTCCCACCGCGTGCCGGGTGCTTTTTCCCGCTCCGGTCGACAGCACGGACAAATACCGCGCATACCGGCGCAGCTGCGAATGGATCCGGGCCATTAGCTCCATCGGAGCGAAAGGCTTGGCGACGTAATCGTCTCCTCCGATATGGAGCCCGGCGATTTTGTCGATTTCTTCCGATTTGGCACTGAGAAAAATAACCGGGAAATCGTATTTCTCGCGCAGCTTCATCGTCATCGCGATCCCGTCCATGCGCGGCATCATGACGTCCACGACCGCCAGATGAACCTCGTCCGCGTCCTCGAGCCGGGCCAATCCTTCCAGACCGTCGGCGGCCTGCAGAACTTCATAGCCCTGATTCCTTAAATAAATGGATACCCCCTCCAGAATTTCTTTGTCGTCTTCCACTACGAGTATCCGATACGCCATGATGTCTCCTTTCTTTTGTTCCTTTTTCTTATCGACGCTCCAATCGTACCAAACGTTTCCTTATGACTTGCCGGGAGAAAACGAAAGAAATTCGAAAGAAACGTCTCTTTTTGCCGAAAATTCAAAAAAAAGCCACTCCTCAAAAGAGGCGGCTTGTTCGCTCATGCAAGAATCGGGCGGGTCCGGCGTACGCTCAGAATCCGGAACTTGCTGCCGTCTGTCCGTCCGCGAAAACGATACTTCCCTGAACGGATTTGCAGCGTTTCTTGATCCGGGCCGACTCTTCCACGATCTCTTCGATATTGTCGTACGCGCGGCTGCGGTTCGTCACTACGGCAATCGACAGCGAGACGAGCGGAATCAATCCCCGGCTGCCGAAGCGGTTTTCTCCCGTGACCGATCCGCGCAGCAGATCCTCGCTCCGGTAGAAGTTCCGTTTCAGCAGCTCGAATTCGTCGATCGCGCGGCTGCAGGTCTCCTCGTACTCGTGATGGTGCAAGATGGCGATGTAGTCGTCTCCGCCGATATGTCCAAAAAAGCTGTCCGGCTGCGCGAAGACTTCGCTGAGCAGATTGGCCGTCGCCTGCAGCAGCAGATCGCCCTGCTTGAAGCCGTACCCGTCATTGTAGGATTTGAATTGATCCAGATCGATATACAGCACACTGAAAGTTTCCAGTCCCAGCGTCTGCTGGAGCCGGTCTTCGATAATCCGGTTGCCGGGCAGTCCCGTGAGCGGATTCATGAAGGTCGCGATCTGCGTGCGCACATCCGCGACCGACAGCAGCAGCAGACGTACGCTGACCGCTCCGCGCAGACTGCCTCCGCCGCTGACCAGGACCAGGTCGTACAGTTCTTCTTCCGGACGGTTCATGGCCCGGATACTGACATCCGTAATCAATTCGCTCTCATCGACCAGAAGCGGACGGGAATTGGACAGTACCCCGACCGGACGGTTCATGAACAGGGTGTACCCGTAGCGGGTGCCGATCTGCTGATAGAACTGGACCCGCATCATCAAGGCGTTCGTGCCGTCCTCGCAGGCGATCGCCAGTCCTTCAAGCTTGGGATTTCGTTTGAACAGTTCGTCTACCGCTTCGCACTTCGTACGGGCTTCGACGACCGGAATCGCTTCCGCGATCTCTCCGATTTTTGTAAGCAACCCCATCGTCTCCTTTCTCGCTCATGCCAAGATCCTACCTCCGCTTCAAGCAAAGCGGCCCGGGGGTTTGATCTCGGCGGCCGGTACCGGATTCTTGACCGCAGGTGTAGGCAGGAACGTCTCTTCGACAGGAAAACGGCCCGGTTGGAGCTTGAGATCCGGTCGTCCGAGCGCATAGCCCTGTCCGAATTGAATGCCTTCCTGTCTGAGGAACTCGGCTTCCGCACAGGTCTCAATGCCTTCGGCAATAATCGAAGTACCCGAGCCCTGCGCGAACTCCTGCAGCAGCTTCACCATTCGCTGACGGTCCGGGTGCCGATGCAGATCGCGGATAAGCGACTTGTCGAGTTTGATAAATTCGGGCTTCAAACTGACAATCGTCTGCAGACTGCTGTAGCCGGAACCCGCGTCGTCCACAGCGATCCGAAAGCCCTGCGAGCGATAATGCGATAGTACCCGTTCAAATTCGGCATGGTCGCCGACGGACTGCTTCTCCGTCAGTTCGAACACGATCCGCTCCGGCGGAAGTCCGAGCCGTTCGAGCAGACGGGCCGTTTCTCCGCTGCAATAAGCCGCGTCCGTCAGAATCAGGGGATGCACATTGATGAATACGACTTCTCCCGACTGTTCATCCGGTGTCGACAAGCTTTGGTGCGCCGCCTCGAACCGCTCCAGCGACGTTTCCCGGCAGTAGCGTTCGAATTCGAACACGCGGCTGCTTCGGCCGATATAGTCATAGAACGTTTAGGTGTCGGGGAACGACTTCGAGAGCGGCGGACGATTGAGCACCTCGTAGCCGAGACAGCTGCCATCCTGCAGATTCAGGATCGGTTGAAAAAAGGTAGACAGCCTGCGCCCTTGGACGATCCGGTGCAGTTCTCTGGATTGACTGTAGATCCGCGCCGAAAACCGGACCGTGTCCAACAAATCGTGCCAGGCCGAGATCGGACCGGATGCAAAAAGCGGGAATTTCATGTTCACTCACCTTAATATGCGTAGAATCGAGATTAAAACGGGCTTCGGACATCTCTATGCGTCTATCGTAACACCCGGATACCAAGCAAGCGTCAACGGAATGTAAAACCTGTGTCAACGAAACGATTCTCCGGGTCCAGCGACCCTGCAGGCATAATCGATTCCCGGGATTTCTTCGCGTATTTGCCCGCACCGGGCTTCTCTTGGCCCATACAAAAGACCCGCACGATTTCTTCGGTCGAAACGAAGAATCGTGCGGGCCCTGCGGACTGCGCGGTATGGAGCCGAAGTGCGCACAGACGGGGCTCAGCTGCCTACCGGATTCGTATTCAGTTCGTTCAGGCGAATCGCGATTTGCTTGAGCAGATCGCCGCGGCTGATCACGCCGACGACCTGCTTCTTGTCATTGACGACAGGAAGCTTCTTGAAATGATGTCTGGCGAGAATGCCCAAAGCTTCTTCCAGATCCTGATCCGGCGAAACGAACTGCGCGTTTTTTTTCATAATTTTGCGTGCCGGCGTACCTGCCTTGTAGGACAGCGCTTCGGCCAGCTCTTCCGGCTGATTCACGAAAACATAACTGAACATATCGTAGACGGTCTGCCGGCTCGGGTTGATGTAGCGCAAAATGTCGCCGTCGCTGACCATTCCGGTCAAACGGCCTTCCGCATCGACAACCGGAGCTCCATTGATCCGTTTCGAGACGAACAGCTGCAAAATGTCGGACACCGGCAAATCCTGATCGACGGTGTGCACATCCTTGATCATAAAATCCCGTACTTTCATTGGATTCTCCCTCTTTCCGTATGAGGATGAACAGACAGCCCTTGGCGGGGTATACCTTGATTTTACTCCTCTCCACGGATATAGTAAACGCTTTCTTTTGGTGAAAAAGAAGAAGAAGCCGCGTAGGTACGCGGCTTCAGGCTGTCGAGAAAGTCCTATTCGTTTAGTAAGCTCGTCGGCTGCGGGAGAAATTCGTTAGCGTATGCTTCCGATGTGCCTTTCTCCGAAAGGCTTTAGGTCGCGTGTTGAAATCGGGAAAAAGGATTGGATTTTAGCGGAATTTTCCCGATTAACGGTGCAAGTTCATATCCTGATTTTGGATGAACTTGCACCACAAAGGCGAACACTATCGTTCCTTCACTGAACTTCTCCCTCCGCCTCCTCACTTTGTTTGGAATACAACTTTCTCGACACTTTGAAGCCGCGTAGGTACGCGGCTTCTTCCGGACGATTTTAAATGATGCGCAAACCCTGCCGGGATAAGGTCAGATTTGCAGATTATCCGTCAGCGACAGCGTCACCTGCTGCTGCTGTCCTCCGCGGTAGAAGGTCACTTCCATCTGGTCCCCGACTTTCTTCTGCGTAAAGAGATGCTGCCGGAGATCGCCGGAGCTTCGGATATTCTGCCCGTCGACCTTCGTGATCACGTCAAGCTGGCGAAGTCCCGCCTGCGAAGCCGCCGAGTTGGGCAGTACGCGCTGCACCACGGCCCCGGCCGTTACATCCGCCGGCAGGTTCAGGTCCGATTGATAATAGGCGGACGGGATCGAAGCCAGATCGACCGTGGTCACGCCCATCGTCGGCCGCTGCACTTCGCCGTTTGCTTCGAGCTGCTCGATGATCGGCACGGCGATATCGATCGGAATGGCCAGGCCAATCCCTTCCACGGTCTCTACGCTGATCTTGGCCGAGTTGATCCCGATCAGTTTGCCGGAAGCATCAAGCAGTGCGCCCCCGCTGTTGCCCGGATTGATCGCGGCATCCGTCTGGATCGCTTCGGATTGGAAATCCGGCTGTCCGTCTTCGTTCACATCGACAGGCACTACGCGCTCAAGCCCGGATACGACTCCCGTCGTCACCGAACCGGCAAATTCCAGTCCCAGCGGATTGCCGATCGCGATGACCGGCTGACCGGCTCTCAGCGCCGAGGAATCCCCGAATTCGACAAGGGTATCCGCCGCCGAAGCATCCATGGTCACGACGGCCAGATCGGTCCAGACGTCGGTGCCGACAAGCGTCCCTTCAACATCCGTTCCGTCCGCCAGCGTGACTTCAAGCTGGTTGGAACCGGCAACCACGTGATTGTTCGTCACGATATACGCCAGGTCGCCTTCTTTCTTGTAAATAACGCCCGAACCGGTGCCGACCGGTACCCCGGCTGCGTCTTCCTGCATCCCGAACATCCCGCCACCGCCGCCGCGGCTCTGGATGTTGGTGATCCCTACAATAGCGCCTCCGATACGCTCCACGACGCCCGGCACATCCGTGCCTTCGGCCAGAGTCAGAGAAGCGGGCTGCGCTTCCTCCTCTTCCGGCGTATCCACCGGGCTGGACATCGGCTGCGCCGACGTTTGCTGCTCTGCGGCCGGCTGTGCTTCCGTGTTCGCGGACGATCCGCTGTCCATCAGCCCGGTACGGGGCAGAATCAGCGCCACGAGCAGCGCTCCGACAATCAATCCGATCAGGCTGGACAGGAAATAGCCCCATCGGCTTCCTTTTGAGCGGCGCGGAGGGCTTCCTTCGGGCCCACTGCTGCGATATTCCATTGGCCTCCGTCCTTTCGAATAAGATTTGGGGTCTAGACGTCTGGGATAGTCTTTCCTAATGTCTCATACCCGGAGACGCGCAAGCGTAAACGCCCTCAAACCGGGCTTTTCTGGAATCGCAGCCAGTTTCCGCTTATACTAACAGGGTATAATAAATCCAATCGGAGTCAGGCAAGGAGGCCGAACATGAGCTTTGCGGAAACAGGAACGATCCGGATCGTCGAATACGAACCCAAGCACGCGGCATCGCTGGCGGAGATGTGGAATCGCAGCAGCGAGAGCTGGGGCGGGGACAGCTACGTACATACGGAAGAAGAAACGCGGGAGAAACAGGAACGCAGCACCGACCTGCAGACCTTCCTCGCGCTCGACGGCGAGACCGTCGTCGGCTTCTGCAGCTTTTCCTATTATCAGGAAGACGAAGGAGCCTTGTATATCCCGCTCCTGAATGTGCGTCCCGATTACCACGGACAAAAAGTCGGCAAGGCGCTGGTACTCAATGCCGTGCGGCGCACGATCGAAATGGGCTGGCCGAGGCTTGATCTCTATACGTGGGCCGGCAATACCAAAGCCGTTCCCGCGTACAAAAAATGCGGATTTTTCTGGGAAAAACGCGACGATACCACGCATTTGATGAACTTTATCCCTAGCGTGCTGAATACGGAAGCGGTCGCGCCGTTCTTCGAGACGGCGGACTGGTACGCGGACGGCAGACGCGATCTGTCGGTCTATCCCGACGGCGAACGCGAGAACGGGTTCGACTTTTTCACCTATACCTGGGAAAAAGACGGGCGCAATCTGACTATGCAGTTCGAACGTACGGGGCGCGGGCTGCGCAGAATCGAAACGGACGACTACGCCGTCGAAGCCGTTATCGGGCGGCACCGTCTGCCGTTCGGACGCAAATATCCGGTCACGTACCGGATTGTCAACAAAAGCGGCGCGCCGCTGGAAGTGAAGATCGCGGGCAGAAACGGCAAAGGCGTAGCGTTCGATCTGAACGCATCGGCGACTCTGCCGGAAGCGGGCAGTGTGCGCGAAATCGAAGGCATGTTCGAACTCAAGGAAATGCCGGAAGAGCCGAGTCCGCAGCGAACACATCCCGGCGTGGAAGCGGAACTGACCATCAATGGGCGCAAAGCGGTATTCAAGACCGGTATCGCGCCGGTATTCCCGATCAAGCTGACGGCGGTCACGGCTTCCGCGCTTGCTTATCCGGGCGGCGAGAGCGAAATCCAGCTCGGATTCGAGAGCCGCTTCGCGGAAGACGCCGAGATCGAAGTGAAGCTGCCGGAATCGGAAGACGTTTCGTTTCGTCCTTCGACGCTCGCGCTGCATCTACCCGCAGGCGGGCGGACTTCCGCTTCGCTTGCCGCGCTTGTGCGCCGGCCCGGCATCGCGGCTTCGGATGTACGGATTGCCGTGACATCGGGCGGCGAGACCTTCGAGGTCCGAAGCGAATTGGAAGCGGTCTTCCCTGCCCGAACCGGATTTTTCCAGGGAGAAACGCCGCGCGAATGGATCATCGGTAACGGTCCGGTTACGGTTCGTTTGCAAAAATCCAACAATCAGCTTAGTCTGCGAACCGCCGGGCAGGAGGGAGCGCCTTTTGGGTTCGATCTGCCGAAGCTCGGTCCTCCGTACAGCGACCGCTTTATCGAACAGAAGCCTTCGGATGTCCGTTTCAAGACGCATGGCGAACGCCTCGTACTCGAAGCGGATTACGAGTGGGAAGAACCTGCCGGCATTCGGATGACGCTGGTAGCGGAACTCGCTTCCGATGGATTCCTGAAGCTGTCGCACCGGCTTCTCCGCCTGGACGGCGAGCCTCTTCCCGAAGACCTGAAACTCAAACTCCAGCTTCCGGTCTCGTTCCGCGAAGCCGTTCTGCCTTATGACGGACATTTCCTGGATTTGGGAACCGGAGCGGATTCGATGAACAGGGATTATTGGAAGCCGGAACGGCTGACCGAGAACTGGATGTTTTTCCGTTGGCCGTCTGCGGCCTGCGGAATCGTCTGGCCCAAGCCGCTCCGCCCTGTTCGCAGCGGTTGGCGTTACGCGTTCGAAAAGCCGCTCGGGGCCCTGAATTCGGGCGATTCGTTCACGACCGCCCCGCTGAGTCTGTTCATTGGCACATTCGGCGATTGGCGGGAGCTGCGCGCCCATGCGCTGGAGAGCGGAGGATTGTCTCCGCACCAGGCTTGGCCTCCCTCCATGGAAGATCATCGGACTCATCGCCCTTCTTACAAAAACGAACATCTCGAAGCTTCACTGCATGCAGGCAATCCGTTTCTGCCTAGCGCTTTCGAAGCCGAACTGCTTGAACGCAAAGACATAAATCTGAACGGCACACTGCGGCTGTCTTCCGAACGCGGATCGATTGCGGCGGACGAACTGCAGGCCGATCCTGCGCTCGAACTGCGCAGAGTCTCGGCGAAGATGGAACTTGTCCGGCGGCCGGAAGCCGATATCGTGACATTCGATTTCGATATGGACGCATTCTCGCTGAGCCGCCGCCAACTGGTATTCCCCGCCGCCGCAGGCGGCGAGCAGCCTATCCGTACACGGAAACTGACGGATCAGGGGTTGGACGCATTCGAAGCCGATAACGGGCTTTTGACGCTTCGGGTTTCTCCGGCTTTTGGACCGGCTCTCTATTCTCTTCAGTATCAGGGCCGCGAATGGCTGGACACTTCATTCCCGCAGGCCGGACCCAAATCGTTCTGGAATCCGTGGTTCGGTGGGATCTGCGCCGTGCCGTCCGGGCTCACGCTGCGTTCGGTGCAGGAAGAGCGGATTGAAGCGGACTTTGCGGAACTAACGGATACGCTGGGCAATCTCTGGTCGGGCATCCGGGTTACGGTACGGATCGAACAAAACGAACTGCTCAAAGGTCTGACTTATCATCAATATTTCCTGCTGCGTCCCGGTTCGCCGGTCATGGCTTATACGACCCGCATCGAACAGCATACCGGTCTGCCGATCGCAAATGCCGTTCTGAGCAAAAGCGCGTTCTACTCCAGTTCGGCCGATCTAAAAGACGGGCGGTTCGCAGTACGCGATAGCCGCGGAGATCAGATCGTATACAAAACCGGCAAATACGATATCGACCTGGAATTCGAAGGCGTACTGCGTCTGTTCTCCGCCGAGCGCGAAGAACGGCTGATCGTCGTTCCCGGCCTTGAAGGTGCTCTGCGCCAATATGCCGTGCTGCTGAACGAACTGACCGGTATTGCTTACGACGACCGTTTCGACGGACGCAGCGGTGCGCGCAGCTTCGCCGGCTCTTACTTTTATGTACTGACCGATCTCGATCCGCAGGACGACGAACTGCTGGCCCTGCGCCGCATTTCTTTTGAACAGGAGGAACCTTCATCATGAAAATCATCGATGCCCATATCCATTATTCCGAAATCGAGAGTTTCCACCAGACAGCGGACGAAGTCTCGCGCCTCAGCTATACGCCGGAAGGGCTGGCGGAAGAATTCCGCCGGGCCGGCGTCGTGGCTGCGGTCGGCATGGGCGTGACCGAGACGACTCCGGGAGGCTTCCCCGACCATGCGTCGGCCAATCCGATGGGATTGGACCTTGGAGGCGGTACGCTCGATACGCTGCCGGCGAACGTATTCGAATGTGCCGGCATCAATCCGCATACCCTGCACGAACCCGGGCAGCTCGAAGCGCTGGAACGTTCGCTTCAGCATCCGAAGACAGTCGGCATCAAGCTGTACGCGGGCTATTACCATTTTGCCGTCAACGACCCGATCTACGATCCGGTCTACGTTCTGGCGTCCCGCTACAAACTTCCGATCGTCATTCATGGCGGCCTTACCTATTCCGACCGCGGACTGCTGAAATATTCGCATCCGCTGTCGATGGAAGAAGCGCTGCTTGCGCACCGGGACATCACCTTCATGATCTGCCATCTCGGCGATCCGTGGGTGATGGACACGGCCGCCATGCTGGAGAAAAACCCGAATCTGTACGCGGACCTGTCCGGCTGGTTTGTCGGCGACGACGACAAGATCACCCGCATGCTGACCGAGCCGACCTACGTTGACCATTTCAAACGGGCGATCGTGTTCGCGGAGCGGTACGACCGGCTCGTCTTCGGTACGGATTGGCCGCTGATTCCGATCGATTCGTATATCCGGTTCGTGAAGCATCTGATTCCGGAGAACTATTGGCATCATGTATTCTACCAAAACGCGCTGGATGTATTCCCGAAGCTCAAAGAGCAGCTTCCGCGGGATTGACTTCACCGTACTGAAAAACCCCCGATTTCCGCTTGATTGCGGAGGTCGGGGGTTTTTTCTGATATTTGGGTTAGACATCGCTCCACATAAGGCTGGAACCCCGTATTCGACTGTACCTGCGTATTCGAGCCGTTTACTGCGTTTCCGACCACAGGCCGGTAAATACATCCACTTTCACGAGAATCCGATCGCCTTTCCATTCGACGCGGCACAGCACGTTCCCGTTGCCGTCAAATCCATTTAACCAATCATCCCCGATGGGTGTCCACCCCGCATTCTTTGCCAGAAAGCGAAGGCGTTTGTCCAGTGCCGCAAGGTAAACGGTACCGTTGGAAGACAGCAGTCCTTCCGTATCGATCTTGCTTTCTTCTCCGGATATTCGGGCGAGCGTCATAATCGGTGCGCCCGACGTGCCGTCGAATACGGTACCGGTCCGCGTATTGGCTCCGTAGGAGGCGCCTTGACCGGAAGATCCGGTGCTGCCGGGAACCTCGATACGGTATACGTGATTGTCCCAGCGGATCCTCCATCCTTCACTCGCTTTGGGATCTACGATGCCCATCCGATCCAAGATCGCCGCAGGGAGTTCGCTATCCGTATAAGCCAGACCTCCGTTCACACTCATTTGCGTGTCGGCAATCGACAGGTCTTGGTCATAGGTCGCAGTGACCGTCAACGGAAATTCAGTCACCGACGCCCGCCCTTCGAGCCTGGCCGTCAACGTATTTCCAGCCAGGGTATAATAGACGATCGCACCGAAGCCGACTTGATCGAATAACCAGCCGCTTTGAACTGGAGCTTCATAGCGTTTGGTGACATAAGCCCCGTTCAATTCCGCATTCAGAATCGCTTCACCATCCTGCTGTACAATCGAAGACTTCATCGTTTGCTGCAGATAGGCAACCGGATCTTCGATCGGAATCTCGTTCAGCGTCTCGCCATCGAGCACATGTGCTTCCTGCAGACTCAACTCGGTTCCGCTCCCGGTCGGCACAAGCAGAACAATGTCTTCCTTCTTGTCCCCGTTCATGTCCGTCCGGGAGATCAGCACGGAATGGGTTCCTCCGTTAGACGCATAATTCCATAGATAGGCTGCCGCCCGGCCTTCTTCTTGGCGGATTGTAAATCGCGACAACAGCGGATGATCGGGATCATTGTGCGCAGACATATAGACCGAAAGGTCGTCATAAGCCGATAATTTATATCCTTCGCCGCCTTCAGCGGGTACTTCAACCCTTTCGTTTACCCGTTTGCTCGAAGGAGACTCCGCCGATCCTCCGCCTGAAGCTTCCGCGGTAGTCTCGTCCACGCTCCGATTGGCGGCCTGGAGATCATCCGGATCTGAGCCTGCGACCTTCGACGGAGTTCCGGCGAGCGCACAACCTCCCAGAAGCAGGATGGCAAGAGCACCTGCAATCATGCTTTTCCATGTGTTTTTGCGATACTTTGCGATCATAACCATTCTCCTCTTGATGTCCTTCTTGCCGCTCCATAACCCCGAAGCGCCCGGCAGTCTGAGCGGAGCCGCCCCTCGTTCCAACAACGCGATCAAGGTCAAGCCGTACTCCCGCCGCTCCGCTTCCGGAAGAAGACCGAGAGCCTTCGCGTCGCAGGCCGCTTCCTGGTCTTGCCTCAATTTGCGAACCGCGATCGCAACCAGTGGATTAAACCAATGCAGAGCCGTCAGCAGCGCCGCGAGCAGGTTCACCGCGATATCTAGGCGCTTGATATGCGCCAGCTCATGCATGACGATATGCCGCAGCCGCGATTCCGCCAGAGTGGAAGGAAGTTCGGCGGGCAGCAGCAGCCGGGGCTTCCATACGCCGAATACGGTCGGAACCGACAGCCGAGCCGTTACGATCAGGTCCGGACTTCGACGAAGCTTCAGTTCCGAGGCGCAGCTGCCGATCAGTGCCTCTATGCGCTCCCGTTCCGGCACGACATTCGAAGCATCGTACCGAATCCGTCGGCCGAACCGGACAGCCGAGACGGTACCTGTCCCCAACAGTATGAACACACCCGTTATCCACAGCAGCGAAGCGGCTCCAAGCCAACTAAACTCAAAGGAAGCGGCCGCCGATTCGCCTTGCTCCATTCCTTCGTCGACCCGGATTAGCGGACCGCCGCCGGCTGTCGTCTGCAGTCCGGCGAGCCCGGCAGTTCCCTCTCCCAAGCCATTCGGTAAGATAAGATCGCCGCCCGTTTGTCCGGCAGACCGCTCCGGAATCTGCTGCGACGGCAAAGCTTGTTCTCCCGTATTCCGGCTGCTCCATGATTCGGGCATCCAGGCGTACAGACTCACCGGGCTCTCCGGGGACCATGGAATCAGCAATCTTGCGAGCAGCGGCAGCCAGAGCAGGTAAATCCATACCGGTCTCAAGCTTGTACGAAGCATTCTCCGCAGCACCAGGATAATCGGTACCAGGATGCTTCCCATTATCGATAACAGCAGAATTTGCCGAAAAAAGGTCTCGAGCAGAACGGACAGGGTATGCAAAATACTGCTCATAAACTCAGTCCTTTCGCTCGTCCAGTATTTTGCGCAGCTCGTCGATCTCTTCCTTCGTCAGCTTCTCGTCGCGCAGGAAATGCGCCAGCATAGGACGCATCGTTCCTCCGTAGACGCGCTGGAGAAACGAACTCGTCTCGGACCGGACGCACTCTTCTTCCTGCACCTTCGGATAGTAGGCATAGATACGCCCTTCCTGCGTGTATCCGACGGCTTCTTTCTCGTTCAGGCGCTTGATCAAGGTACGGACCGTCTTGGGATTCCAATTCCGGCTTCCTTCCAGCTCCCGAATAATATCGTTTGCCGTTCGGGGCGAGCCGGCCCACAGCACTTTCATCACTTCCCACTCCGCATCCGAAATACGGGGAATCGATCGATCCATCATGCGCCTCCGTTCTTTTTCGAATATTCGACTACAATCGTAATCCTTGAAAGGAATATTACACTTGTAATCCAATAAGGTCAAGAGTCCGATTACGAACGCCTGCCTTTCTGCATGCTGACAAATTCAACCTCTTTGGGTTCTGCGTTAACGCACTGTCAACGTCAGCCGCCGAAAAAACAAAAAAGCCGTTCCCCGATGGGAAACGGCTTCAACGTGTCGAGAAAGTCTGAATCCAAGTGAAGCAAGGAGGCGAAGGGAGAAATTCAGTGTAGGAGCGCCAGTGTTCGCCTTTGAAATCGGGGAAATTCCGCTAAATTTCAATCCTTTTCCCCGATTTCAACACGCGACCGGAACGAATTTCTCCCGCAGCCGACGAGCTTCTACAACGAATAGGACTTTCTCGACAACCTGACGAAAAGCAGAAAGCCGGTAGGCTTTGCTTTTCGTCTTTTTCCGTTAAGCGTTTTGGGCGTGAAACTGTCTTCCGTCATGTACCGCTTCCACGTAGCCGGCGCGAACGGTGAAGTCGCCGAAATGCTCGCCGTCCAGCCGTTCTTTCGCGTAGCGTCCGATGATCGGCTTCAGTGAAGCGAGAATCTCTTCTTCGCCGATGTTTTCCTTGTACATCTTGTTGAGTCTTGCCCCGTCGTGCGCACCGCCGAGATACATATTGTATTTCCCCGGTCCCTTGCCGATAAAAGCCAGTTCCGCCAGCATCGGGCGGGCGCAGCCGTTCGGGCAGCCGGTCATCCGGATCACGATTTCTTTGTCGCGCAGTCCTTCTTCTTCCAGCATCGCTTCCAGCTTGTCGATCAGGCCCGGCAGATACCGTTCCGATTCCGCCATCGCCAGTCCGCAGGTCGGCAGCGACACGCAGGCCATCGAGCTGCGGCGCAGCGCGGAATAATGGGCGCCGTCCGTCAGATTGTACTGGGCGATCAGGCGATCGATCTTGCGCTTTTTCTGCGGGCTGACATTGCCGATGATCAGGTTCTGATTCGCCGTCAACCGGAAATCGCCGTCGTGTTCTTTGGCGATCTCGCGCAGGCCGGTCATCAGCGGATAGCCTTCGAAATCCGCGATCCGTCCGTTTTGGACAAACAATGTAAAATGCCATTTGCCGTTGCTGCCTTTGATCCAGCCGTAACGGTCTCCGTTATGGTCGAAGCCGAACTCTCGCGCCGGCTCCAGTTCCCAGCCGAGGCGGCTGTGCAGTTCGTTCACGAACCAGTCCAGCCCGCGATCGTCGATCGTGTACTTGAAGCGGGCATGCTTGCGCACCGCACGGTCGCCGTAATCGCGCTGAATCGTCACGACTTTTTCCGCCAGGTCGATCGACTGCTCAGGCGTGATAAAGCCGATCAGCTTGCCGAGCTGCGGATAGGTCTTCACGTCGCCGTGTGACATCCCCATACCGCCGCCGACCGTCACGTTGAATCCGGCAAGCTTGCCGTGTTCGATAATGGCGATCAGGCCGAGATCCTGCGAGAACACGTCGACATCGTTGGATGGAGGCACCGCAATGCCGATCTTGAATTTGCGCGGGAGATAGACGGGACCGTAGATCGGTTCCTGCTCGACCTCGGCGTCGCGGCTGTCCACGACCTTCTCTTCGTCAAGCCAAATCTCGTGATAGGCACGGGTATGCGGATCGAGATGCCGGCTGACTTTGTCGGCCCACTCGTACACTTCCGAATGGATCTCGGACTGGTACGGATTCGGATTGCACATCACGTTCCGGTTGACGTCGCCGCAGGCGGCAAGCGTGCTGAGCAGCGCCTCGTTGACTTCGCGGATCGTATTCTTGAGATTCCACTTGAGCACGCCGTGCAGCTGGAACGACTGGCGCGTCGTCAGGCGGATCGTTTCGTTGCCGTACTTATGCGAGATGCGGTCCATCATCAGCCATTGTTCGGGCGTGACTACACCGCCGGAAGCGCGCACCCGGAGCATGAACTGGTAAGCCGGCTCAAGCTTCGATTTGCTGCGTTCGCCCCGCAGATCGCGGTCGTCCTGCATATAGCTGCCGTGATGCTTCATCAGCCGGTTGTCGTCCTCCGGGATCGAGCCGGTCAGCGGGTCTTTGAGCGTCTCTACGAGGCTTCCCCGCAGATAAGCGCTGTTTCGTTTGATATCCTCCACGTCGCTGTGCGGTCTGTCGTGCGGCGGGAACTTTTTCCATTCTGGTGCTTGCGTTGGTTGCTGCGTCATGATCAAGCCTCTCCTTCCCCGTTCAAACGGACCGTTTCCCTGTCGCGAAATCGCGATTTATCGGATCAATACACATCGCGCTGATAGCGTTTCTCCTGCTGCATCCGCAGCAGATATTCGGACGCCTGCTCGGGACTGAGTCCTCCGCCCTGCGCGATAATCGTCTCCAGTGCCGAATGCACATCGTGTGCCATATGCTTCTCGTCGCCACATACGTAGACTGCCGCGCCGCCGTCGATCCATTCATACAGTTCTTTGCTTTTATCGAGCATCCGGTGCTGCACATAGACCTTCTGATCCGTATCGCGGGAAAAAGCCACATCCATCCGGGTCAATATGCCGTCTTTGATCCAGCGCTGCCATTCGACCTGATACAGGAAGTCGGTCGAGAAATGCTGGTCGCCGTAGAACAGCCAGCTTTTGCCGCGTGAACCGGTCTCTTCGCGCTCGGCCAGGAAAGACCGGAAAGGAGCGACGCCCGTACCCGGTCCGATCAGGATAATCGGCGTATCGGGATTCTGCGGCAGCTTGAAGTTCGGATTGTGCTGGATAAATACCGGCAGGCGGTCACCCGGCTCGAGGCGTTCGGCCATCTGCACGGAGCAGACGCCGTAGCGGTCGCGGCCTCCGCAGGCGTAGCGTACGGTCCGCACGGTCAAATGCACCTCGTCCGGCGTCGCCTGGGGACTGCTGGCGATCGAGTACAGCCGGGCCGGCATTTTGCGCAGGATTCCGGTCAGTTCGGCGGCCGATTTGCCGTGCAGTTTGAAGTCGCGAATCAGGTCGAGCAGATCGTGATTCCCAAGATACGCACGCAGCTCGTCGGCGGCTTCCGGCGAAGTCAGACGGGCAAGCGTATCGCTTCCGGTCAGCTTCGCGGCCTGCTCCAGCAGCGGCTTGGTCAGCACGGTAATCTCATAATGGCGATGCAGCGCTTCGCGCAGCGCAGCCGCTCCGTTCTTGCCGATTGCCACATTTTCCTGCGGGTCCCAGCCCATCTCCGCGATGATCTCGTCCACAAGGCGCGGATGGTTCTCCGGGTAGACGCCGAGACTGTCGCCCGGTTCGTAAGTCAGGCCCGACCCTTCCAGCGACAGCTCCAGATGGCGCGTCTCGCGGGCGGACCCGCGGCCGTTCAGGTTCAGGTTCTCCAGCACTTCCGCCTGGAACGGATGGCTGCGCGAGTATTCGGATTCCGAGTCGGAGCTGAGCGGAGCCGCCGAATCGGCGGCGGAAGCCGCGGCCGCCGGAGTGGCGCTGAGCGCTTCCGTCACCGCTTTCATCCATTCGCCGGCCGTCTCGTCGAAGTCCACGTCGCAGTCGGCCCGTTCGGCCAGACGCGAAGCGCCGAGTTCCGCCAGGCGCGTATCGAAATCTTTGCCGGTCTGACAAAAGAATTCATAGGAGGTATCGCCGAGCGCCAGCACGGAATAATTCAGGCTGTCCAGTTTCGGCGCGCGTTTGCTGTACAGAAATTCGTGGAAAGAAATCGCGTTATCCGGCGGTTCGCCTTCGCCGTGCGTACTGACGATAATCAGCAGGTTCGCGATTTTCTTCAGATTGTTCGGCTTGAAGTCGGCCATCGACAGTACTTCCGTCTTGACCTGCTGTTCTTCGAGGCGCTTTGCCAACTTCTTGGCCAAGCCGCTGCCGTTGCCGGTCTGCGAACCGTACAGCAGCGTAACTTCGCGCGGTGCTGCCGGAGCTTCGGGGGTCTGCGGTGCACTTTCCGCCTGCGGCACTGCAGGTACGACCGTGCCGCCCGGCGTCTGCACGCCGGCGGCTGCCTGGGCCGACAAGTATCCGGTGAGCCAGATCTGCTGGTGTCCGTTCAAAGTAGGAAGCAGACGGTTCAGCAGCTCCGTCTGCTGTTCATTAAAAGGGCTGTTCGTTACATTCAATACCAAATCGTCCACCTCGCACGGCATCATTTCCGCTTGAACCGAAATCCAAGTCGGGTAGTCATTTCTTGTTAATTCCCAGTTAATCGATCAGAATTTATTTTGCTCTCTTGACCCTATCATACGGACAAAATAGGGTCAATTCGATTCGGTTTATGAGAATCATCAGATTTTCTGATAATGGGTTAACAAAAAAGAATTCACAAACACAGGTTCCCCTTGTATTATGAAGTGGAACGTATCCTTTCATTTGAAAAAAGGAGTTGGACTGCCATGAGTACACGTTGGGTTCCCTATCTGGTTATGGACGGAAATGCGGGAGAAGCGGCAGACTTTTATGCCAAAGCGCTTGGAGGCGAAGTCGTCGGCCGGATGACATTCGGAGATATGCCGGAAGGTCCGCAGGGCCCCGTTCCGGAAGAGATCAAGTCTCGAATCACCCATGTGCGCGTCGTATCGGGCTCGCAGGAACTTATGCTATCGGACACGTTCCCGGGCATGCCGTATCGGATCGGCAATCATATCACGATCTCGATCGGTCTCGACGATGCGGCTCGGGCGCGGGAAATTTACGAAGCGCTGGCCGAAGGCGGAACGATCGACATGCCGCTGCAGGAGACGTTCTTCAGCCCCGCTTACGGGCAGGTGACGGACAAGTTCGGCGTGCCTTTCCAGATCAATACGGCTCCGGCGTCCCTTTAGACTCTTCTCCTTTTATATAAAAGACGGATTGTCAATCCAAGTGCAACACTTCGTCCTGAAACGATTCGTGTGTAGACTTCCAGCCTAGACATTTGCGGG